>CAWADI010000024.1:0-21380 GCA_963780765.1 uncultured Alphaproteobacteria bacterium
GGGACCGCCGGGTCCGTCCGTGACACTCGTTCGAACCAACGACCTTGAAGGTCTACGAGAAGATGGCAAATGCATTGCCATCATTCATGCCTTCTTCTCCAAAGCCGGCGCGGTCGCTTGAGATTCTCCGCGTAGATTGCGGAACAGTATGTACAGGCTGACCAGCAGCACCCACAGTGGGAAAACCATCAGAATTCCTTCGATATTGCGGCCGCTCAACAGGAGCAGCAGCGCCAGCGCATAACCGGTGAATGCGATCCAGCGCGCGATGAACCCGGTGCGCAGCGCCAGCGTGGACGTCGCGATCATGAACACCCCTGCCATCTTGATCGCATAGATGTTCATGATCTCGTAGGTAATGGCGCGGGCCAGGGTGAACGTCGCCGAGCCGAGCAGACGGTCGGGCGCCGCCGTAAAAGCGATGATGATGCCGCCCGCCACCGCCGCGGAGAAGAACAGCATCGCGAGAAACAGCAGCCCGCTGCCGAGGAAAACGGTGGCGAAGAAGCGGTCTTCGCGCGCACCCAGGCGATCGCGCAGCACGCCGATGAACCACAGGAAGGCGATGCCTGCGAACGGCACCAGGTACAAGGCCAGCGCCACCGTGCCCGCGCGCGTATGAAGCCAGGCGCCCGCCTCCAGCGGATCGTCCGGAACGGCACGCCGCAGGAGTACGAAGCTTGTGATCAGCAGCACGGAGAACAAGATGCCGGCGATCGCGGCGGCACGCGGCGCACGCAAGGTCGCAGAGGTCAATATTGTTGCCGGCTGGATCTTGCCCTCTTGGGAATGCATTGAGTTTAATTCTTCGTTAGCGCCGGGATGTTTATACCGGCCCGCGAATTCAGCCTAATGGCGCGACAGACTCAAGCCCCTTTCGCCCTCGAATTTCACAAACCTTGCCCAGGACTGAAGGGTCACACTACGGCTCGGCGCTCCGAACCCAGCCGAGCACCCGGAGTTGATGCGTTGATGCAGCCAAGAGGGGCGAGGCAAAAGTCAAAAATCACCTCGCCCCCACAAAACTCACAGGATCACTGACTTCTAGTCGTCCCAGCCGCCGCGGAAGCCTCCGAAGCCGAAGGTAATAAACGGCACCCCGATAAAAGGCCCGCCAACGTATGGATAGGCATACTGGCGACGGTACGGGTAATAATGGGGATAGTAGCCGTACGAGGGGTAGCCGCCATAGTAATAGTCATCATCGTAATAGCGACGATAGCGGTAACGGTTGTAGTAACGGCGATTAGGATAACCATAACCATAACCACGAGGTGACGGTAATATCCCCTACGATAATACCTTCTGTAACTGATTTTTTCGACCAGACCGGGGGTGACCTCCGATGCCGCTGAGCCTGTTTTGATCAGCCCGGCGGCCAGTGGGCTGGCCGAACTACCTTGCGATAGGGCCGCAAGGCCGCCTAGCGCAGCGGCAAGCAGCAGATATTTGAGATTTCGCATCACTCACTCCATTCATCACTGGCGATAGATCGCCTTGACCACTGATGTACCAAACGGGAAAAGAATTCCTTGACCTGCGTCAAAGGAGATTGCCAGAGATTATAGGACATGATCGAAGGAAGAAAAAGATCGTCTAGTCGATTTTCGGCCCAGAGGTGGAAGGCGCTCCCTATGCCGTCGTACCCAGTTTCCGCAACTGCGGCATCAGTTGGATCGAGTGTGTTTGGCTTGCGCCAAAGAAAGGGGAAACTTGAAATCGAGCTGGTCGGCGACCTGGCAGCGATCCTATCCTTGTGCGAGCAGCGCAGTGGAAATCAAGAACCTCCGCCGACGGGCAGCGGGGGTGCAGGAAACGATGGTTGCGGGGGCACGCAACTGCCTTTATTTGCTCCTGTTCGCTCCTGCCCTAGCACGTGGTTAGGGCAAATCCCAAGCGGTCACAGCCGGCAGCGGAGCGCATCGACGGAGCGCTGTGGTCAATATAACAACATCGCGCCACTTGTGTTTCCCATTTTGGCGGTGAACTTCATAAGTTGGGGCTGATGGCAGCTTCCGCTATCGGGCCGAAAGCAGCCATCTTTCACCTGTCGCGGGATGGAGCTGAAGTGCCAGGACCGCAATGCGCTGACAATCGATTACGATATGTTCCGTAGCCGGAGAAAATCCGTCTGCGATGTGGCACTGGCCGAAAACATTCGCCAGCGCAGCTACTCGGTATACCACCCGTGCGGTACGTGCCGAATAGGATCCGACCCTCGCGATGCGGTTGTCAACCCGAGGCTAAGGGTGCACGGAATTCGCGACTCCTGGTCATCGACACCTCGAACTTTCCCACCATTCCATCAGGCAACATCAACGCCCCTACGATTATGGTCGGTGCCAAAGGTGCCGATCAGGTGTTGTCGGATGCAAGGTATCGTAACTTCCACCTATACGACGAGCATCACCATGCCGCGATTGGCGGCAAAGCGTTGCAGCGCCCGACGCCGCGGCCGTGCAACAGGCGCTGCGTACACGTTAGCTGTGCATCAGGATGTTGATGAGCCGCCCAAACGGGTCGCGCACATAGATGCGGCGCACCCCCCATGGTTCATCGGCGGGGCCATATTCGATCGCGACCTTGGCTTTCTTTATGCGCCGCAAGGCGGTGTCGAGATCATCGACTTCGATCGAGAGATCGGGCACCGGCGTACCTGAGCCGCCTTCGGACGCGATGCTGACCTGCACGCTCATCTTCTGGGATGAGCCGTAGGTCGCGATCCAGCCAATCCATCAGGAGGTCGAGGCCGAGGAGGTCTTGGTAGAAGCGCCTGGCCGCCGCGACATCCTCGGTCGCGATGTTGGCGACGATGCGTTTGACCTGCATGGATCAGGATTCCGCGTACGGGTCATAGGTGCCGAAGCTCCACAGATGGCCGTCACAATCGCGCGCGGAGTATTCGCGCGAGCTGTACTCAGTGTCCGCGGGCGGGCGCTCGATTTTCGCACCGGCGGCCTTGGCGCGCGCATAATGTGCGTCGATGTCGGGCACCACCACATAGGTGCGATCATTGCAGCAGATGCTCGGGGCGGATCGGCACTTCCCTGACGCGAACGCCGGTCGCATGGAAGACCGCGTTGGCGATCGCCGGCCCGATCCCGATGGCTCCGAGCTCACCGATGCCGCGGGCGCCGAGCGGGCTCGACCAGAGCGTCGAACTCCTCGACGAAGGAGGCGTCGATGTCGGGAACGTCGGCGTTCACCGGCACGAGGTAGCCGGCAAGATTCTTGGACAGAAATCGCCCGAGGCGATGATCCATCTCCGAGCGCTCAAGCAGCGCCTGGCCAATGCCCCAGATGATCCCGCCGGTCATCTGATGGGCGCGGTCGTGGGGTTGATGATCCTTCCGGCGCTGTAGACGGCGACGACCCGGCGGACCCGAGGGATCGGGATATCCTCATCGACCCTGACCTCGGCGAATACGGCCCCGAAGCTGTAGAGCGACCGCTGTGGCTTCGCCGGGTGACCATTCGCCTTCAGCCGAGAGTCGATCGATGCCGAGCCTCGCCAACGCTTTCCATATTCGGCGGGCGCATCAGCGCCGGCTTGCACCAGCTTCTCCTTCAGCTTCCGCGCGCCATTGTCTACCGCCGATCCGACGCTCATCGTCGCCGAGGAACCACCCGTGAAGGGCGCCAATGGCAGGGTGTTCAACATCGAAGGCTCCCTGGATCTCATTGCCGCCATCGTACTTGCCACCGCGTTTAACGCCCCACCCTTCATGGGCGCCACATACTGGATCCCGGCTTTCTGGGTGCCCGCGCTGCTGGTGACCCATTACATCACCTTTCATCTTCTGGCGCAGGCGCTGGCCGGATCGTGTAAACGCGCAAGCCGGCTGATTCTCGGCGCCACCGGCACCGCTCACAGACGATCGAAATGTTCGGTCGCGTCCGCATAGCTGAAGAGGATCGGCACCGGCCGTTCAGGGATCCAGACGCTGGCGCGCCCGCCGGTGAACAACTGCAGGATCCTCGCGGTGTCCGCCACCGCTCCGCCATAGAGCCGGTTGGCCAGATTGAGAACGGCGGTCTGGTGCATGGCCTCGGTTCCGCTGCCGCAGGCATCCTTGACCAACAGGACGCGCAGGCCATGGGCCATTGCGTCGCGCACCGATGCTGCGACGCAGGCTTCCGTCCAGACGCCGGCGACGATCAGCCACTCGATCGCCCTTTCGGCAAGCAGCGGCTGCAGATTGCCCTCGCAAAAGGCGCTGGCATCGTTCTTGTGGATGACGGGTTCGCCGGCGACGGTTCGACTTCCTTGCAGATGGCGGTGAGCGGGCTCGCCGTGTCGCTGAAGGCCGGCGCCCCGCTATCCGCCCAGGGCTCGAACGGCGCGGCGGGCGCGCCTTGAAATCGCGCCGATAGGCCGCGTGGAAGACCGGCACCCTGCGCTCGCGCGCCGCAACGAGGCAGGCGCCGGGCGTTGGCGAGCACGGCGTCGAAGCCCGCGACCGCGTAATGCGCGGTCCTGCCGCTGCTCTTCCTGAAGGTCGATCAGCAGCAGCGCGGTGCACCGCGGTCGATGGCCGTGGATGTCCGCATCTAGATCGCTGTGCCCAGCAGCTCGTCCTCGAACGGGAAAGCGGGAGATCAGCTCGGTGCCGGTGTCGGTGACCAGCACTTCCTCCTCGAGCTTGACGCCCTCGCGCGCCGCCCTTCTCGCCGATATAGCTCTCGACGCTCACCACCATGCCCGGCACCAGATCCCTTCGCGGCCATAGGTCTCGAAATCCATGGCATGGGCGATGAACGGCGTCTCGCCATGCATGCCGACGCCATGCATGACCGAGGTATAGCGCTGATCGACGAAACGTTCGGGGATCTTCCAGGCCTTCTCGGCGATTTCGCGGAAGCTCATGCCCGGCTTGATGATGCCGATATTGTGCTGAACCTGATCATAGGACATGCGGTAGAGCGATCTTCTGGTAGCCGGTCGGCTTGCCCGGGCCGCAGCGGAACGTGCGCGAGAAATCGGAATAGTAGCCGTAGCAGCCGATCGTGTCGGTATCGAGCGCCACAAGCTCGCCCGGCCGCACCCGCCGGCCGCTCGCCTCGCTGAACCACGGATTGGTCCGCTGGCCCGAGGTCAGAAGCCGGGTCTCGATGAACTCGCCGCCCTGGCGGATCACCTCATGATACATGACGGCGAAGAGATCGTTTTCGCTGACGCCCGGGCGTGATCGCCTCGCGGACCGCGGCGACGGCCGCTTCGGCTCCGGCCATGCTGACCTGCAGGCATTTGATCTCCTCGGGCGACTTGATCGACGCGGACGGCGAGGATTTCGCCCTGGCAGTCGCGGACCTCGAGGCCGTGTTTCTCAAGCGCCAGCGCCTGCAGATGGCCGCAGCGGTCAAGGCCGATCTTCTTCGACCCGCCGCCATGCTGGCGCATGAGATCGGCGATTTCGGCGGCGAAAGGTTCTGCGGTCTCATCGTCCTTGCCCGAGACCGACGACCATACGAGCTTGCTCGGCCGGGCTTCGTCGACCGTCTCGAGCTGCAGTGCTGACATGATAGCTCTGCGGATACTCGAAAAGCATGATCGGGCCTTCCGCCGGCACGAAGAAATAGCGCGTCGAATTGCGCAGGAAATAGCCGAACATGTTGCGCGAGCCGGTGGCGTAGCGCTGGTTGTAGGGGTCGAACAGCAGGACGGCGCCATATTCCGCCTTCGCCATCCATGCGCGCAGCCGGTGCGAGCCGCTCGGCCCGCAGCTTCTTGGCGTCGACGGCCGGCGGCTCGGTGTCCGACAGCCACATCGCATTCGAGGATCCTCGGCCAGCGGATGGCGCATCCGGCCCTGAAATCGACATCGTCGACGTTGTCGGGATCGAAAACGACGATGCTCATGCGACACCTGCCGGCTGCTTCGGCGGCCTGATGCTGCGCCGAATGGTGCGGCCGCGATGTGCAGAAATGCGGCCGCAATGTGCCGAACAGCCGTCTCAGGAGACGCGGAGTTTCCTCGGCGTCTTAAGATAGGTCTGGCGAAACGCCCGGACGAAGGCCGAAAAGCTTGCATAGCCGCAAACCAGTCCGATCTCGCGCACCGGCATCGAGGAATGTTCGAGCAGATCGCGCGCCCGCTCCATGCGCATGAGGCGTAGTATTCGGAAGGCCCCTTGCCCGAGTTCGGCATTAAATGCCCGCTCCAGCCGGCCCACTGAGACGCCGAGCCGGCCAGCGATGACGGCGATCAACTCGCCCTGCTCCAGGAGCGTTCCATCAGCGATACGCACTCGAGCACGAGATCATTGCGAATGCCGGTGCGCAGCCGCAGCTGCAGCTTCTCGCGGTCCGCCGTGGCGCGGATCCGGTCGTGCACGAACCATTCCGCCACCTGACGCGACAGGGCCTCGCCATGATGACGGCCGATGAGGTCGAGCATCATGTCGAAAGCACCGATGCCACCGGCCGAGGTGAAGCGGGTTCGGTCGATGACATAGATCTTGCGCGACCAGCGACAGATGCGGGAAAGGCTTCGACGAAGGCCGGCTGGCTCTGCCAATGCAGAGTGCACTCATGACCGTCGAGCAGGCCGGCCCTGGCGAGGTAGAACGCGCCGTCGGCGACGCTGCCGATATGGGCTCCCCTGCGCAGGTTCCGTCGGATCCATGTCAGAGGTTGACGGGCCGTCAGCCGATCCGCGTCGCCGCCGGAACAGACCACGATGTAATCGGCAGCCGGCGCGTCTTTGGCTGAGTAATGCGGCCGGATGGCAATTCCATTCGAGGCGACGATTTCGGCCGCGCCGGGTGAGACGACGTTCCATTCGTAGAGCCATCGCCCAGCCAGCGTGTTGGCCGCCCGCAGCGGCTCGATTATTGCGCTGAACGCCATCATGGGGAAGCGCGGGAACGCCAATATGGCAAAGCGCCGCGGAGCCTGCCCATGTACCGGAACTTTTCCGGAAACTCTCATCGGCACCTCGAAAGCCGAATTGGGCACAAGACCTTGCGGCTCGAAGTGTAGTCAAGCCACGGGCGGTGGGAAAGCGAACATACTCCTTAAGGAGTGTTCGCGTTTTCGCCACCTGGTTCGCAGCCGTACTTCCCGACGAACATACAAAGGGGATGCGTGCCGCATCAGGCAACTTAATGGCTCACGATATTGGAGGCTTCCGAGTCATCGTCATTTCCTCGATCGCCTTAATGTAGAGGGCAAGTTCAACGCGTTCCAATCGATGGAAATGACAGAAGCTGCCTAACCAGCATCTATCGGCTGTCCAGGATCGCGGCTGGGAAACAACCAGCCCTGGGGTCGTCCCGCCCGCCACCAGGCACGCAGCAGGTCGAGCAGATGCGGAGACAGCGTAGGTGCAAGTTAGCGAGGCCCAAGCCGGCCTCGGTGCGTTGCGGTTTGTCTAAGTTGAAATCGAACCTGTCGAAGCCGGGCTCGGCTTCGGGTAGCCTCACAGTTTGATTGGTTTGGCCTTCAGAGGAATGTCGCCGTGACCGATGAAGTAAGCCTTGAACCGGCGCGTGATCCTCAGGATTTGGAGCGCCTGCTGATTTCGCGACAATGGGTGGGAGACGTCAACGGAATGGCGGCCCTTTTTGAGCCGCATGCCGTCCTCGATAGCGGTGAGGGGGATTGACGGTTGGCAGGGAAGCAATCCGAGCGTTCTTCGCGGACATCACCGCAACGGGGTCGAAAATTCTGATGGTGCCGGAAATCAGAATCCTCTCTTGTTCTTAGTGGGGACTTGGCGCTTACCTCGACGCGCCTTCCCGATGGTAGCGTAACCGCTGAGGTCGCCCGCCGGCAAGGCGACGGCACATGGCTATGGGTCATGGATCAATTCTCAATTGCGTAGCGCAATCCGACTAATTAGCTGAAGAGAACCATGCACACGACGACGCCCAGGGACATCCTCGACGGCATCCGTCACTCGAGGTCGAGAGCCACGAGACGTTGACGTCAATCCGGCTACTCCTGTCGAGGCTCTGGAAAAAACGCCATTGAGGGAAAACACATATGCCGAGCCCCCGTGAGGCCGTCAGCGCGTATTTCTATGCGAGGGATGGAAAACCGCGTCCTGATGCGGCGCGCCTTTGCTGAAGATGTCCAGCTAGAAATGTTCGTTAAAGACCGAAGCCGATTGGTTTTTTCCCCCCGACGCACGTTGCCTGGTCAAGAAGCTGATCATCACCATCGATGTAATGCAGATCGTCCTGCAAGTGAGCTTGATCGGATCATGAGCTGGATCACCAGCCTGCCTTATCCGTGGTGCAGGCCCGATGAGGCGGCGAGAGACATGCCGTGCAATTCTGCCGGTACGTTAATGAACGACTGCTTCGGAAACAGGTTCCGGGTAACAGAAGCGCTATTTCTTGTCCGTCGAGAAGCGTGCGGCGTAAGCGGCGGCTGCCTGTATCGAGTCGAAGGCGAAGGTGACGTGACCAACCGGCACCCGGTTTCCGACCGCCGGTGCGAAGCCGCCGCGCAGCTCGATGAGCTCGCCACCGTTGTCGAGCACCAGCCGGCGTGCCACGTCGGCTACGTCTCCGGGGTCAGAGACGGGAACGAGCAGGGTGCGTTGTCCCTGCCGGTCAAGGATGCACCGGTCTTCGTCCGGATCGGTGTCGGGGTGCTCGAAGATGTAGGCCCAAGTCGGCATGATCGCCTCCTTCCGGTGGGATCCAGCTTGGTGATGCGCCATTAAAGGCTGCTCGAGCTCGGTCATCGCAAACATAACCCAGCGACAGACCTGCGCCCGCTCCTTGAGGTCAGTGGGCAGCACCTTTTCGGGATACTTCTCGGCCAGATTAAAGAACGATGGCCGCCGATTCCGGGATCACCCTGTCGGCATCAACGAGAACCGGTACCTTTCCATTAGGTTATCGCGCATCCCAGTATCGTTTTTCGCTACGTCCAGTCTTGCGACGGCGTGTGCGCGAGCTCAAGTTTGATACCATCTGGATCGAGAAAGAAAACCGCGTGCTTCCGATCCAGATCGGCAACGATGGAACAAGCGATCACTCAGCTCAGGCGAGCTGGCACGGCATTACGGCTTTACCGATATCGATGGCTCCCGACCAGACATTTGGCGCTATATCGCTGAAGTCAGGGAGGGCGGCCGGCATGCAGAGTTGAGCGACTACCGTTAGCGCTGACTGCCGGTTGCGAGGATTCGCCATACGGCAAAGCTCGATATCCGCTTCTGATGCTGTGGACGGCTCCTCCACCGGCACGAGAGTGCCATAGATGTGGGTGCTGTTAAGGCTCCCACGATTCGGAGGAGCTAATCATGCAGACGGTCACGACAATCGGTCTCGATATTGCGAAGTCGGTCTTTCAGGTCCACGGCATCGGCGCGCAAGGCAATGTAATGATCCGGCGTCAGTTAAAGCGTCGCTATGTGCTGGCGTTCTTCGAGAAGCTGCCACAATGCCTGGTCGGTATCGAGGCCTGTGTATCGTCGCATCATTGGTCGCGCGAACTGCAGGCTCTTGGACATACGGTGCGCCTGATGCCGCCGGCCGATGTGAAGCCCTACGTCAAGCGGCACAAGAACGATGTTGCCGACGCGCTCAGAGGGACGCACAAACCGAAAAAGACGAGTTTTCTCTATCCAGGCAATGTGAAAATCAAATTGGCTATCAGCACGACGAGTAGGCCGGCTGCCAGCGTCGCGTACGGCCAGATGCCCGCCTTGCGCTCACCGAGTTCATTGTCTTTTAAGCCCAGTTCGGCCAATGCATTGGGAGGGAACTTGCCGCCATCGCGGACGTAGTGCCGATATGCAAAGACCGGAATAATGAGCGCGGCAAAGGCGAATCCGACCCATAGCGCATTCTGATAACCCCACACCTTCGCACCCGCTCCCAGGAACAAAGCATTCACGAAGGCGAGGACGGTGTTGAGACCGATGAGCCAATTCGGCGCCCTCCACGGCCTCTTCACGTGACCGAAATCGATGCGATGGATCCATCCGGCATTGAGATTGAGGAAATTGAAAATCATGTAGCCGGCGTTTGATACCGCCAGCACAAAGAAATAGCCGGCGAGATCGGAGGCTATGGCGAGAAGGAATATGTTGAACACCAGATCGGTGAACATCGCATAGGTCGGAGCGCCATGCGAATTGACGTGACTTCAGATATTTCGGCAGCCAGCCATCGACCGAGCCCTGATAGAGCGTTCGCGACGATCCCGCCATTGCCGTCATGATGGCCTGCACCAGAGCAAAGATCATCAGGATTGACTAGGATTTGCGTGATGAAGGGGCCGCCGCCCACCATGGCAGAAAGCGCATGACCGATGCCCGTTCCATCGACGATGCCCGGGCGAGCATCCCTTCAACGCCAAGCACGCCCTGAAAGGTGATGGGGATAAGGAAATAAAACAGGCATACAGAGAAGACCAGTGTCGTAATTGCTTTGAAGCGTGTCTCGCGCCGGGTTCTTTAGTTCACTCGTATAGCAGACCGCCGTTTCAAAGGCATAAGTCGACCACGCCGCGATGTAGAGGCCGCCCAGGAACAGCGTCCAGCCGCCAATATTCCATTGCCCGGGCTCGGGTGAATAGGCGGCGGCAGGAGGAACAAGGCGGGCTGAAATTGCATAGTCGATCTTGCCCGCGAGAATGGGCCATAGGCCGATCACCAAGAGCGGCAGAAGCACAACCACCGCAAACACTTTCTGCACATTGGCGGTGCCGAGAATGCCGCGGTGCTGGATGGCAAACACGATCAGCAGAAGAAGAAGCCCGATGAAAAATGTTGCATTGATATTGGCTTGGGCAAACCCCGGGATGGGAAATGACACAAGGGACCACGTTCTAAGCGCGGGGCTCACCGCCGCCGTCACTGCTGTGATGGCATCAGCTGATGTTTTTCCGGCATTGGCAGGATCGGCCAACCAGGCCGCTACCTCCGCCGATTGTTCGGTGAATAGCAGGCATGGGGGCCAACATGTTGATGATGTAGCCCGCCGCAATGGCACTGCCGAGCGACAGGACTGGCGACCATGCAAACCAGTTGCACCAGACAGACAAGGGCGCAATGAACTTCGAATATCTGAGCCAAGCGGTGGCGCCATAGACAGAAGCACCGCCGGACTTATTGCCGAACATGCCGGCGATTTCAGCGTAGGTGAAGGATTGAACGAAGCCCATGACCATCGAAACGATCCACACCAGGAAAGCAAGCTTGCCTGTGGTTCCGGCGATACCCCCGAGGGAGAACAGAACAAGCGGCGGGACGCCGCTCGCTTCAGCCTAGTAAGCGGAGAGTTTGCCGACGAAGATGTTAGGGTCCAGAGTCGCGTCATGTGTGGACGGCTCCGGGATGGCTACGTTCGCCGCGCCAGCACGGTCCGAGAGAGCTGAGGGTATGTTGCACGATAGCCGCGCCAGCGCGCGATCGGAGCGAGGATGCCAAAGAGCACGTACCCGGGCGGCCGTTCATGACTACGGCCGAATGGCAACTCCTATACCGAATGCGAAGTGACGAGCGGCGCCGATCGCGGCTGCTTCTAGGTCTAGGTGGAAAGCAGGCTGTGCCGCCGCTCCATGCACAGCCGACTTTGGCACCGAGAAACCAACCGGCCACGCTGATCGATGTCAGCAGATTTGGGTAAGGCGAACTCTATCTGGATCTGGGCGATGGTTTGGGGCCGTTCATAACCCGATCCGGACGTTCAATTGCCAGCGGCCACGCGCTCGCGAGGACCGCCGGATCGCTCAATGGAAAACCTCAGGGCCGCCGAGATAATGGCCTCGGGCGCGTCCTCTTGCATGAGGTGCCGCAGTCGGGGATCTCGATCAACTCACATCCAGCCAATTCACCGCCCTTCTCGATGGGTATCCATTGGTCGTTGACACCCCACAGGAGGAGGCAACGGCACCGAAGGCCACGGTACGAGTGAATTTCGTCCGTGTACAACTGGTCCATCTGTGCGATCTGGCGGTAGAAAGCAGCCTGCCCAACGGTTCCCACCTGCGGCTCGATGTGGGCTTTACCTAACCGGCGATGACGGCTGTCAGCAAACACGTCCGCTGTTGAAGACAACCCGACACGGCAACGAGATGTCGGGTCTTCTCAAGGTTGACCGAAGAGAGAGGATCGGCCAGCGTCACGCCGCCGATTGAATGCTTGCGAAGGCCTCGGCAATTCGTGGCGGCGCCGCAGAGCGCGCGTACATTCGATCGAGATAGGCGCGCAGGTTTGGAAAGCCGTCGATCAGATGATTCTCATTGGCCCAGTCCATGAGATAGGCAGTTACGCAGTCGGCGGCACTGATCCGGTCGCCGACGATGAACCGGCGGCCTTCCATGTGACGTTCGAGCACGCGCGCCATGGCGGCAAAGTCCTCGCTGGCAAGCGCGACGTCCTGCGGCAGGCGCTTGTCCTCGGGAAGCAGGAATGTGTGCTTGGCGATGCGCCATAAGGGCTGCTCGAGCTCGGTCATCGCAAACATGATCCAGCGATAGACCTGCGCCCGCTCCTTGAGGTCAGTGGGCAGCAGCCCCTTTCCGGATACTTCTCGGCCAGATAAAGAACGATGGCCGCCAATTCCGTGATAGCGCTGTCGCCATCAACGAGAACCGGTAGCTTTCCAGCGGGATTGAGCGCAAGGAATTCGGGGCGGCGGTGCTCTCCGGCCTACAGGTTGACGGGCACGAACTCGAAATCTGCGTCCAGTTCCCTGAGGCCCCAGAGGGCGCGAAGCGAACGCGTCGGACCAAATCCATATAGCTTCATAGTCATTCTCCTTTCGTTGCCAGATTCAAAATATTGTCTGCAAGCCAGACAGACGCTCCGGCGCCGCCTCGACCAGCCAACCGCGTGAGATCGGCCCAAGGCCTCAGTCGTATTGCAGCTGTTCCTGCCAGTCCGATGGCCGGCCCTCGGGAGTGAGGTCAAAGATGTTCCACAGCGGCTCGATAGTGCCGGTGTGGCGCGGATCCTGCCCGGGGTCGGGATCGAGGTAGAACAGCTCAGAACTCCAAAAATGCCGGATCCCGCCGGGCAAGCGGTGGAAGACAGTGATCATGGGCATCTGAAATCCTTCGGGCGTCTCGGCGTGATAGTCGCGCTTGAAGCTGTTTCCGGCCGACGAGAGCAGGCGGAGGCTTTTCCATTGCCGGTCCCTGGCGAAGGCAGTTAGCCGGTCGAGCGTTGCCTCGGCGATGACCACGAAATTAAACCCCGCCGCTTCAACGTGCTCCGCGGCGCCGTCGAGCGAGTCGAGGAAGGCCGTACACGAGGGGCATGGGCTCTCCTCCCGCTTGAGCCGCGCGGTTACACCCCTGGTAGGGCCGGGGCGGTCATCTTGCGGATAGCGGGGGAACATGAAGCTGTAGGTCACGAGCGTATCCTTGCCCGGGGCGAACAGCTCCGAAAGCTTGACCTTGGCTGGCTTGCCGTCAGGGCCTGAGCCCTCGAACACATAGTCCTCGGGCACGAGGCCGCCCGCAGGCAGCGCGCGCCTCAGCGCTGCCACGCGTTCCATGTGCCGCCTGAGCTCGATCTCTTCCACCAGCAGCGCGTCGCGCGCCCGGCGGTATTCGCGGTCCTCATTTGGAAGGCGAACCCGGTTCTTCCTTGCGAGCTCCTCGGCCGGCGCGAGAGTTCTGTCGTTGCCCATAGGAGTGCCCTACGCCTCGACAATCACCTCGAAGCCGCCGTAGACAAGGCGCTTGCCGTCGAACGGCATCGGATTGCTTTCCGGCTGCAGGCGCGGGTCGGCCATGACCTTCTTCATGCCCTCGTCGCGAGCCTTGCGCGACGGCCACGTGATCCAGGAAAAGACGACCGTTTCGTCGTCCTTGCGCTTCACCGCCATCGGGAATGACGTCACCTTGCCTTCCGGCACATCGTCTCCCCAGCACTCGACCAGTTTCAGCGCGCCGTGCTCCTTGAACACGACGGCTGCTGCCTCCGCATGTTTCCTGTATTTTTCGCGATTGGCGGTCGGTACCGCCGCAACAAATCCATCGACGTAGGTCATGAGTGTCTCCTTTCTGGTTGATGGTTAATGCCTCGATCGCTCAACCGCCGCAGCCGATTTCGGTTCCGCCATCTCCCCTTGCTTTCGACGAATTACGGGCCAGGCGTTCATAGCGAGGCGCGCAGCCTGTTTGTTGCTGGAGCAGCGCCACGCAGCGCTGAGGCCAAAGAGCACTGGGCGCGGTGGGATTTGGTGCAACATCTTGTTTCCACGGGTACGTTGGGCATTTCTGGATTTTCCTTCCGCTGCATGGTCGAACGGGCGGCCGCAATATCGACACGAGGGTGAAAAAAACTGTGGAAGCCTGCGGACCCTATAGAGCAGAACGTGGTTCCGCTCAGTGACGTGGAGCCACACATTGCACCCCGAGTTTAGCTCGCGGCCAGTCCGGAATAAGCGGGTCAGACGCGCTCGCCCATCGCCGGGATGCAAGCGGCTGTCCCGGAGGTGCGGTCGGCATCCCTCCTGCGGCTTCGATCTCGGCAGTAGTGATCGGATCGACATTTGCGTTGAGCTGCGAGTGTCGATAATCGACATCATCAGGAATAAGGCTCATTAGGCTCACGCCCTAGAGCGCGAAGCCGAGAAGTAATAGGAGGGTCGCATGCATCGCGTAACCTCAAATCCCTCACGTAAGATCTGAACTCCACCAGCGCTCCGGCTCGAAACCCCGGGGACGGACAACACAGGACGCGCGATTCCATCGCCGGCACCAATGTCAACTTTGTCCGAGCATCAAGCTAGGGGGACATGAAAACAAAACCCACATTCAAGAGCGCAAGGGCGCTATCAAAGTTGAGGAGATGCCCCTGTGTCTCGACCGCTAGCGCACGACTCCGCGATCTTACCCATCATCGCCAAGGCCATGATAACTCGAAAAGGGCAGTGGTCGCGCCTCACCAATGATGTTGAGAGCGGAGCGATACAGGAACTACCCGACCGCGCGGAACGCATCATCAAGGCCCCTCGATAGCTGTGCTACCCTTCACAAACATGAGCGGCGATCCCGGAACAGGAGTACTTCTCGGACGGAATCACCGAAGACATCATTACGGACATTTCGCGCTTCCGAAATCTCATGGTGATCGCGCGAAACTCGTCCTTCACCTATAAGGGCGCCCCGGTCAGCATCGCCAAAGTCGCCCGCGAACTTGGCGTCACCTACATCCTGGAAGGAAGCGTCAGGCGGTCGGGTAACCGCGTGCGTATCACCGCGCAGCTCATCGATGCGCAAACCGGAAGCCATATCTGGGCCGAGCGCTATGATCGTGAGATCACCGACATGTTTGCGGTCCAGGACGAGATTACACAGAAAATCGTAGGGATGCTCGCGGTTGGGCTCGAGGAGGATGCACTTGAGCGCGCCAAGCGCAAGCAGCCGGAAAACCTGATCGCCTATGAACACTGGTTGCGCGGCAAACGCCTTCTATGGACTGTAGGCCAGAACAATCTCGAAGCGCGCCGGCATTTTGAGAACGCGGCAAAAGCCGATCCTGATTTCTCTCGCGCCTATTCCGGCCTTGCGGTGACTTTCCTGATGGAGGCGGACGATTTTCCGATCGCGGCTGAGGCAACCATCGCTTACGAGAGCGCCTACGCCGCAGCCCAGAAGGCCCTGACACTGGATGAAGCCGATTACCAGGCACATATCTCGCTTGCCTGGCCTCTCCTCGTTCGCCATGACTACGAACGAATGAAGAAGCACGTCGACCGGGCCATTCAGCTCAACCCCAACGATGCCGATACTCTCGCGAACGCAACGTATCTGCTCGCGATGTATGGCGAGGCTGACCTCGCTGTTGCCTGCGGCGAAGCGGCTATGCGGCTCAATCCTCGTCATCCCGACTGGTATCTTGCGTTCCAGGGAATGGCTTTGATGGCCGCTCATCGGTATTCAGAGGCTTTGGTCGTAAGAAAGAAGGTGCCCGAATACTTTATTGATTCGACGTTTATTGGCGCAGCCGTTCTGGCGCACATGGATCGGCTGCCGGAAGCGCGGCAATGGGCAGAAAGGGCGGTCGCCAGGCTTCGTGCCAGACCGGGAGGACCAGAACGCGTAGCCAGAGGTTGCATCGAGCTCCTCCTGGACAATAACCCGTTCAGGCGCCAAGAGGACCGCGATCACTTCGCTGAGGGAATGCGCAAGGCCGGTGTGCCAGGATAGCGATTCTACACTACCTTAAGCAGTCTCGGGCCGTACACGGGTCCGAGTGGGAGGCCAGTCTGTGAATAAGAAAAACATCACTCTGCTGATGGTCAACGATTACCCCGACTACATCGACCCACGCGAATGGAGAACTGCCCTCGGGATTCGGGTTCCCAGTCTTGACTTTCGCCTGTGGCCGAGCGCGGCGATCCCGCAGACATCGACATCGTGATGATCGACAAGGGCACTTCGCCAGGCTTCTTCGAGGGAATGACGCGGTTGCGGGCGGTGGCTTATCTCAGCGCGGGCATCGACGGCCTGCTGCTCGGCGACCTACCGGCGGGGGTCGGCGTCGTGCGCCTGGCGACCCGCGAGCTCGCCTCCGAGGTGGTGCAGTACATCTTGCTGCGGATGTTATGTCGGCAGCGTCACGTCGCCGACTATGCCGCCCAGCAGATCAACAAGACCTGGCGCCCGATCGCACCCGCGAAGATCAGCGAGACGGGCATCGTGCTCCTTGGTGCCGGGCGGATCGGCGGTTGGGCTGCGCGGCTTTTCTCTGAGCTTGGTTATCGTACAGCGGTATGGTCTCGCCACCCAAAGGAGATCGCCAATGTCGCCTCCTTTTCAGGTCCGTCGACGCTCAAGGACGCTCTGGCAGGGCGCGATTACGTCGTCTGTGCGCTGCCGCTCACTCGCGAGACACGTAGTATTCTGAATGCTGAAACACTCAGTTGGATGAAGCGCGGCGCCTATCTTATCAACGTGGGCCGCGGCGCGCATGTCGATGAAGTGGCGCTCATCAGAGCCATTGATGATGGGCAGCTATCGGGTGCCTGCCTCGATGTGTTTTCGACAGAACCCCTCGCAAGTTCCAGCCCGCTCTGGAGCCACCCTGGAGTGACAATTACACCGCATGTCGCAAGCTATTGGGTTGATTCGGGCATAGGGCAAGTGGCCGAGCTGTGCGAGCAGGTCAGGTCAGGCAGTGCGATTACCAATCTCGTGGACCTTGAGCGAGGATACTAGGAAAGGTTCGAGCATCGTAGGCTTGGTCCGGAATTGGCACGCAAGAGACCCGCCCGCTAGGCTGACCGATGTCAGCAGTTGGGGTAAAGCGGACTCGCTAGCACGATGCGTTTTGGGCCGTTCATGACCCAATGCGGAAGTTTCGCGCCTGATAGAACTCAACCCGATCGCGACCCGCGGCGATCGTGCTTGTGTGAGTAGCCCCCGGTGCCCGGAACCGCCGGGGGCATTGCGCAGGTTGTGGCTCAAAACTTGTCGGTGTTGATGGCGAGTGCCGAAGTACCAGTAATGTCCCTGAAATTTAAAGTCCGAGACCGCCTGTTGCCCTGCCCGCAGCACCGGCGACACTGCCGCCGGCCCTGCCCGCCGCACCGGAGACACCGCCGCCAGCCCTGTCCGCGGCATTCACGCCCGCGCGAGCGCTTGTCGCCACGCCAGCCGCGCCTTTGAGGCCCGTTGATGGGTTGCCGACCGCCGCGGTAAATTTCCCCGTGCACTAGCAAATTGATGGGGCCCGACGATACAGCCGACGGTATCCGGGTTACAGCTCCCTACGGAGCCAAGGAACGAGTTGCCGCGGCTCGCCGAGCAGTCCCTTGCCGGCCACTCGGGATCGAGGGCTGGAAGCATGTCGGTCACTCTCGACAGGGTAACTTGGACGATCACCGTTCTTTCAGGCAGGCGATCGGTTTTCCTTTCGGTGAGCGGTTTGTGACGCTCAAGGTGATCAGTCCGCCCCTCTGTCGCCACCGTTTGGGGTTCTGGCTTCCAGTCCTCTATGGCAATGATCCTCTTGTACCCGTCATCGGGGTTGTGCGCGGCCTCGGTGTTCGCCGGTCGCCCGGAAACCATCGCACAGAGCCCAATCACCACGCCAAGCATGGAAACTGCCGCTATTCTTGCTTGGGGCATCTTTGCGAAACAGGAATACCTGAGATTTATCATGAACGGTACCGTATCCGCGCACATCTGATTCGCAAAGAGCCGCCCTCGCCATGGCATTGCCAGAAAACGACCAGAGGGGCGCCCCAGTCATTCTAAACGGCACCTACAGGTTTCCCGATCCGATACGGCAATGATGTTTGGCGCAGGTTCAAAAGACGAGAAGTCCTGAGGCCGATGCCAAGTGACCGGCGAAGACTTGTCACCCCTGCGGCGTGTATCAGATCGGCGATGGTGTAGGCGCGTTCCTGGATCGAGCCGGGCACGTCCTCTGGCCACACACGATCAATCGTGTCGGGATGGAACTACACTTTGAGACGCTATCGTCTCGGAAGATCCTTGACGGCTGCTGGAATTTCCCGGAGGCGCAACCAGCGAGATGAATGGGGTCGTTCTTTCACATTCCGGTAGCGAATACTCAACGAAGTTAACGATCCACTCTGCCATTCTAATCGTTCGCTTGTCGGCTTGTGGCACGGAAGAGACCAACCGGCCACGCTGACCGATGTCAGCAGATTGGGGTAAAGCGGACTAAATCTGGGCGATGGGTTTGGGCCGTTCATTTAGCCCTGAGTGAGAGCTTCATACTGTCGATAGCTAATTAACTTGTCCGGTTTTCGTAGCACATCAATTGACCGCTTCTGATGTTGTTGCCCTGTGGGTAAGGCGGAGCCTTATCCACAGGCCTGCGGCCGCCGAGCGGGTTAAGCGGCCAGAGATTTTACTTGGTCGATGAGCCCTCCCTGGTCGTCATAGCGGGCCAGGCAGCGCGGGCCATGGAAGACGGCGAGCGTGCCATCGGGATACTCATGAACCCGCACCCTGGCCTTGACGAAGTGGGGGCGCAGCGGGCTCTCCGGCAGCTGCAGGCTGAGCCCGCGGTAGCGCACGGTGTTGTCGTTGCCGACCACCCGATCCTCCTGGATACAGAGGACGTCCTCGAAGGCGCGCTGGCGATCGGCGACGAAGGCCGAGCCGGGCTGTTCGGCCTTGACCGCGAAGCGGGCGTTGTGGGCGGGCAGATAGATCTCGGCGAGGAAGCGGTTGGCGGCCTCGAGGTCGGCGATGCCGGCCAGCCTGAGCTCCTTGGGCAGGCGATCCTGCAGCGTGCCGAACAGGCGCTCCGAGCGGCCCCGCGCCTCCGGTGAATAGGCGGGGATGTGCTCGATGCCGAGCTGGCCGAGGGCCCGGCCGACCTGGGTGGGCTTGTCCTTGTCGACCTTGCCGCCGCTCTCCGGGGTGTGGAAGTAGTGGCCGCCGCGATCGGTATAGAGCGCGCAGAACAGGCCGTGCCCGGCGACCACCTCGCGCAAGCCCCGGAAGCTGCTCTGGGTGCCTTCCTCCTCGACCAGAAAGGCTGAGTACAGTCTCGCTCGTCGCATCGTCCATGGTCGCGATCAGGTCGAGCTGCTGGTCGCAGCCGGGCAGCCAGGCATGGCGCGAGCCATCCTGATGCAGCAGCATTCCCGGCAGCGGCCGGCGCGGCCGCTTCTTGCGATGCGCCCCCTTGCGGCGCGCCGACGGCAGCAGCCGGCGTCGCTGCAGGAATGTCTTCGTCCACGTGTAGCTCCAGGCAAAGCCGTGGTCCCTGACCAGATGCTCGTGGAAGTGCTTGGCGTTGAAGTCCTGGTAGCGATCGCAATAAAGCTGCTCGACCCGCTGTGCCCATCCCTCCGGAACCCGCTTCGGCGACGGCTTGCCCAGCCGCCGATCGTTCAGCCCCTCGAAGCCCTCTTCCTCATGGCGCTGATACCAGCGCCGGAAGGTCCGTTCGCTCACCCCCAGGATCTCCCCAGCCTCCGCCTGGCTCAGCTCTCCCCCGCCCAGCGAGCCCGAACCGTCTCGAACTTCATCAGCCTCAATCCTTGCAGCACCTCTGTCCGTCGCATCTTCGCCCCCTCGTTTGGGGCGATACAAAAACCGGACAGATCGTGTGCTACAAGAACCGGTCATATCGTGTGCTATCGACAAGTGAGAGCTTCATACTCGCTACCAGAGCAGATGAGGCGTATAGTACTCATCGCCGGGCAGTCACCATCTAGGTGCTTGCGACTGAGAGTGCAGGTCTCCGTAGGGCGCTCCCAATGCCAGGCAAGCTCGTAAGATTGTCGGTGTCTGCTCAAGAGCCGTTTCTTGCTTGCTTTTTGCTCAAATTCGGAAAAGGAGCCTTCCGATGCAGATCCAAAGTCCACGCAACTTCGTAGCTGGCCTGTCAGCGGCCGGTGCCGCGGGCCTGTTCAAGGTCCGCTTATCTAATGCGGCTGAAGAACCACTCCCGGAAACCACAAGCGTTCGTCTGCCGCAGTGGATCGGTGCTTCTTACTGCTGGGCAGCTGCCTACATTGCTGGCGAACTGCTGCGCGCTGACGGACTAACCGGGGTCAGGTTTGTGGAAGCAGACCGAAGCGTCGATCAGTCGGTCTGGATCGCACGCGGCGAAACGGATTTTGACTTGAACTTCCCTCCAAATCAAATCTCATCGATCGATAATGGTGTGCCGATTAAGGTGCTCGCCGGCCTGCATTCGGGATGCCTTGGGCTGATCGCCAACGAAAGCATCCACAGCATTACCGATCTCCGAGGCAAGCGAGTCGGTGTGACTGGGCTCAACTCTTCTCCGCAGGTGTTGCTCACTCTGATGGCAGCCTATGTTGGGCTCGATCCCATCTAAGGATATCCAGTGGGTCAGTGCTGAAGGCACTTCGGCGGACAAACTCTTTGTCGAGGGAAAGGTCGATGCATTCCTCGGCTCGCCGCCGCGTCCACAGGAGCTGCATGCCCGAAAAATCGGCCATACGATACTTAACACGACTACCGATCCGCCGTCGTGGCAGTATTTCTGCTGCATGATTTCAGCTACGGCAGATTATGTGAATAGGTATCCAGTGGCGACTAAGCGTATCCTACGAGCCATCTTCAAGTCAGCAGACCTCTGCGCCACCAATCCGACATTGGTAGCGCGGCGGATGGTCAATCGCGGGTTTGTTCCCAGCTATGACTACGCGCTTCAAACGCTGAACGACATCCGTTACGACAGATGGCGAGATTACGATCCCGAGGATTCGCTAAGGTTCTATGCACTGCGCATGCAGGAGCTAGGCATGATCAAGTCGGGCCCGAAGAGAATGATAGCCGACGGCACAGATTGGCGCTTTTTGCGAATTTGAAGGCCGAACTGAAAGCGTGAGCTTTCCTCGTTTTTTCACCAAGAGCATCATTAACGGCTTTTGGCCATGCTTTTCAACGCTAGCCTGCCAAAGTGAAGTGAAAACCGCCGATCGCTGACCATCGGTCAAAG
>CAWADI010000025.1:0-96527 GCA_963780765.1 uncultured Alphaproteobacteria bacterium
CTCCTAACCCCTGCAGATCGGGGACACGGGCAAGCGCCAAGTCCTCGGGTAACGGGTAGAGCTTCTCAAGCGCACGATCGAGCAAACCCAGCTCGGCGAGCAACGCGGGGCGGCGTTGCTGCGGCAGTGTCTGCGCGAGATTCTCGATCATGGCACGCAAGCGCCGCGCGACCTGGAGGTTCTCCGCTCCGTAGAGGCGTATTTCGCGGAAGGTCAGATGAACGAAGTCCTCCCAGTCCGGAGTGGGAAAAATCACGCGCAAGCGCCCGGACCCATCCAGTATTTCATCGCCCTGAAGATGCCGGTTGCCGACCATGCCAAGCAGGCGATGAAGCTGATCGATGGCCAAAACGGCGGTCGTCGGATCATTGATGGCTTTCGACAAGGCTTTGAGGGCGATGTCGGCGATGATGCGAAATGCAAACGTGGAGTCCTGTTCGATGGTGCGCTCGGGCCCGAACGCAACCATTCCCCGGAGCGTGCGCTCGTCGACTGAGCCGGCGTCGCCATACAGCCTGAAGAGGGGTGCGCCTCGGGCCACGAAGTCGCCCACGCGGGGCAGGTACTCGATGATGGCGTTCGCCTTGCGCGCCTCGGCGACGATAGCAGGGAGATTCACGGCCAAAACGATCGCGGACTTGCCGTTATGAGCGACAGTCCGATCCGGCGGAGGAAGCTTCTCGCGCAGGCCTATGGAGGCGCCGAGTTCCGCGAACAGGTGGGGGTAGACGCTCTCGATGACCGCGCGCCCCTGCTCGCCAACGTCCCACACGACGCTACCCGGGCGCAACCGTCTCGCCGAGGAATCGATCAGAAACAGGAACGCCGCTATCGAGCCAAAACCAAGGATAGTTGCAAACCCGGTGGCTAGAACGGGAACCTTCGGTTCCAACCTGAGCAATGCGCCCGCCGCCATCAGCATCGACAGAATGAACAGGCCAACGATGAACCGGATGGTGTTGTTGCGCAGCAGAGTAGTCGCGATGATGCGCGGTGTCAGCTGCGCGCTGGCGACCTGGATCGCCACGAGCATGAAACCGAAAGTGAATACGATGAATGTGAGCGTCGCCGTGATGATCGTCTCGAGTACTGCCTTTGTTCCCGACTGGGTCCACGGCCAAAGAGGCAACGATTCGATCGAGACATCGATCGCATACAACACACGTATGACCACGAGATAGAGCAGGAGAGCGACGAACGGAACGATCCAAAGTGAGGATCTCACGTAGCTCCTGAGACTGTACCACTGGTTCCAGAGCATTTTGCCCCCCATTTGTTGCCCCGGGCGCGCCATAGCCTCCCGGCCGGCATATTTGGATTCCAGACCGGCGGGCAAATTGATCTAGCGCAAGGCTAAACTCCCGATCTCCGGATAGCGTTTGATCGACACCTCAGAGCCCACATGTCACCAAGTGGGCATTAGCGCACCAACCCGCAGGGAGATCGAATGACCGCATTTTCCTCAGCCGAGATCAAGCCGGCCATTAGCCGTCGCCCGCTGGAAGGCCGTACCACCATCGTGACCGGGTCGACGAGCGGTATCGGTCTCGGCATCGCCACGACGCTCGCCTCGCAGGGTTCGGCCATCGTCCTCAACGGTTTCGGCAATGACGAGGCGATTGAGAGCACCCGTTGTTCGCTGTCTGCGGACCACGACGTCGAGGTCGCCTACGACAATGCCGACATGTCGAAGCCCGACATGATCGCACGGCTGGTCGAGCGCGCTGCGAAGCGCTTCGGCCGGATTGATATCCTGGTCAACAACGCGGGTATCCAGCATGTCTCGCCGATCGAGGAATTTCCCATCGCCAAATGGGATGCCATCATCGCCATCAACCTGTC
This sequence comes from uncultured Alphaproteobacteria bacterium, assembly GCA_963780765.1. Lineage (GTDB taxonomy): Bacteria > Pseudomonadota > Alphaproteobacteria > Rhizobiales > Aestuariivirgaceae > CAWHQZ01. Next base: position 1,843 of record CAWADI010000025.1, read on the forward strand.
GGCCGCCTTCCATCTCACCCGCCTGGTGTTCGGCGGCATGAAAGAGCGTGGCTGGGGCCGGATCGTGAATATCGCCTCCGCCCACGGCCTCATCGCCTCGCCCTTCAAGTCCGCTTATGTTGCTGCAAAGCACGGCATCTTGGGCCTCACCAAGACCGTGGCACTGGAGGGTGCGCGATCCGGCGTCACGTGCAACGCCGTTTGTCCCGGATATGTCTGGACGCCGCTGGTTGAAAAGCAGATCGATGACCAGGCCAAGTCGCACGGCATCAGCCGCGAGCGGGTGATCGACGAAGTCCTGCTCTCTCACCAGCCGAACAAACGCTTCGCTACTGTTGAGGAGATGGGTGCGACCGTTGCTTTTCTGTGTTCGGAAGCTGCCGCGTCGATTACCGGTATAGCGCTTCCGGTCGACGGGGGCTGGACGGCGCATTAGATCACGGCCAGAGAACGTGCTCACACGGCTGACCGTTCTTTCAACCTCCCAGGGCGATCGCGATGGCCACAAGCACGACACAAAGCGCCATCACGCCGAGGCCGACCAGCCACGGGTTGGCGTTGGTATAGACGCGCCCAGCGATAGCCGACTATGAAGAGCAATCCGGTCATAAGCAGATTGGAAAGACGCAATGCGAGCCAGGGGTCATCAATGAAGAGGAACGGGGCGATCGCCGGCAGCGCCGTGGCGAATACCAGCAGGAACACGGTGATGGCTCCCGCGAGATCGTCGCGCGTCACCCGAGTTCGAGGCGGCTCGGATCGAGCAACCAATGCGTGGACGCTGCGGTACAGTCGATTGCGGTCCTCTTCCTGTGTGACCGACTCTAGTCCTGGCTCCATCTCGGTGCGGATTGCGGCCAGGGCCGCAGCCTCGTCAGGAGCTGCCTTGATGGCGCCAAACAGGCGGGCGCGCCGGCTGCGGACGAACATGTTGCCCATGACATAGAGCGCGGCATCGATGATGCCCCAGGCAAGGTTGCATCCGAGCGTCGCATAGAGCAGCTCTCGCGCCTCGCCCGCTCCTGCGCCCGTCCGGACAGCGACGCCGGCGCCGAGCGTAAAGGTCAGCACCATGATCATGCCAAACAGGATCTCACCCAGCGTTTCGGCCGGTTCGAGATGGCGCGGAAAAGTCAGCTTTGTGTCTCCCCAGCCAAGGTCGTCCTAGAAAACATATTACGATCGGCCATCACGGGCGAGCAGACTGTCGAGTGTCACGACCCGGTCCAGGCCCTCGACTTTCTCGCCTATAGCGTCGGCTCGCAGGAGATCGCGCAAGCGTCCATGGGCGCCGACGATGCGCAGCGCAATGCCGCGGGCGCTAAGTTCGCTGTGCAGCTCATGCAGCATGCGCGAGCCGGCGAGATCGATAAAGGGCGATGCCGAAAGATCGCAGACCACCAGATGGATGTTGGACGGACCGGCGGCCTGAAGGCGGCTCAATACAGCTTCAAGGACCGCGTCGGCATTGACATAGATCAGCGACGCCTCGGGACGGAAGGCAATCACGCCGGGGAGCGGCTCGTTTTCGGGATGCCGGGCAAGGTCGGAGTAGCTGTTGGTACCCGGAACCCGGCCGAGGAATGCCACATGCGGACGCGACACACGGTACAGCAGCAGCACGATGGAGGCCAGCGCAGCGAACAGGATGCCCTGCAGGATCCCCAGAAGCAGCACGGCGACGAGGGCGATCGTTGCGGCGTAGGAAGTCGAGCCGGCTCACGCGCCACATGTGGACGAGCGCCGGAAAATCGAACAGTCCCAGGATCGCGGTCAGCACCACCGCAGCCAGTACTGCTTTCGGCAGGTTTTCCAACAGCCCCGTGAGGAAGAGGAGGCAGAGCGCGAGCGTAATCGAGGCGAACACAAGAGCAAGCGGGGTGCGTGCGCCGGCCTTGTCGTTGACTGCCGATTGCGACAAGCCCCCCGCCACGGGATAGCCCTGTCCCAGCGCCGCCGCCAGATTTGCCGCGCCGATGCCGAGGAACTCCTGCCGCGGGTCCAGAGCATATCCATGCTTTGCAGCGAAGGTGCGGGCGGCAGAGACGCCTTCGATATAGGCGAGCAGCAGGCATCCGGCGGCCAGCGGAACAATGCCTTCTACATCACGCAGCCGCAGTGCCGGGCCCTGCAGGTTGGGTAGGCCAGCCGGGATCTCTCCCGTTGTTGGCACCCCAAGAGCGGGAAGCCCAAGCATGGATGCAGCAGCGATTGACAGCGCAACGACAGCAAGCGCGACCGGTTTTCCCGGCAGCAAGCGCGCGCCGAATACGAGCAAGCAGACAGCAATGGCACCAATGGCAAGCACGAGGTAGTGGATCTGGCCTAACTGGCCGGCAAACAACACAACACGTTCCAGGAAATTGTGCCCGCCGCCAGCCACGCCAAAGAGGCTTGGCAACTGGGTCATGGCGATGGTCAAGCCGGCACCGATCTTGAAGCCCACAAGGATGCTGTCGCTGATCAACTTGACGAGCGCGCTCAGCCGCAACAGCCAGGCGATCAGGCAAAGCGCGGCCACGGTGAAGGCTGTGAGGCTGGCGATCTGTGCGTAGCGCTGCGCGTCTCCGTCCGCCATCGCGCCCACTGTTCCGGCAATCATCAGTGAGATGGCGGAGGTGGGTCCGACCGCCAGTTGGCGCGACGACCCGAGCAGCGCATAGCCGAGCCCGCCGAGCAAATAGCCATAGACGCCGACCTGAGGAGGCAGGCCCGCAAGCCCGGCGTAGGCAAGGGAGACCGGAATCGCATAGGCCGCCAGCGTGACTCCGGCGACGATATCGCCGCTCAACCAGCCGACCCGGTAATCCGCCAACCAGCGAGCCGGTGGCAAATACCGAAGCCATGAACCCGGCTTGGCGTTTGATCAAATCTTTAATTCGCCGCGATCATGACCGAGGTCGGAAAGTCGGAGACGGGGCACTCGGCGGCAATCGGCGCACTTGCCGACATTCCGGCAATTGTGCGCGGCGAAAAGGGCACTATTCAGTATTGCCGTCGGGGCTATCGCGCGGTTCATCCCGGCAGGATACTCATCCGGGCTTTACTTCAACCCTAACAGGTTACGCCAGCCGCACAGCGCCGCGCTGAGCGCCGCGCCACACCGGCGACACTTACCGGGGTCAGCGGTCGACCAACTCTTGCCTCCGCAGTCGAGACAAAGCTGAATAATCCTGGCCCGGAAAGTTGTTCCCCAGCCTCCAGCCCCATAAGGCCGACGATGCCGGTCACCAGCACGATGCTCAGTTTTTTGGACAGGGTCATTGGGCAGCTCCCATCATCATATGTTTTGGAAGTTCATCGAGATCAGTGAGTTCCTTATGGTCGACCTGTTTGGCGCTGGTCGCGTTCTTAAAGCCAAAATCACCGGCAGCGACCTCACTGCCGGTTTTCCAGTCTCTGATCTGGACGCTGTATTGCGGCACCTGCAAGACTTTCTTGGTGGTGATGACATATCTGCAAGGATACGGGCGCTCGCCTTGGGCAATCCAAATCTGCCAATCGACTTCCTCGCCTCGGGCCGCAAGATGATCGCATTCCTTGCCTCCAATCACGCCGCTGCCGAGATCCTTCAGGTCGGTGACATCCTCCATGAGCGCATCATACACATTGGGCAAAAGCAGGTCCGCTCCGGGGAGCGGCTTTTGAAACTTGCCCCTCAGCTCCTCGATCAGATTATCGACAGTGCCGGGCACCTCGGCCTGAGCATAGAGATTGGCATCCTTGCCAAACAACGTCAGGGTCTTCCCGTCAAACATCAGCTCGACATTGGCAAAGCCGCCGGAACGAGTGGCGTGGATTCTTGTCAGGCCGGCTCAGATTGATCGTACCTGAGCTCGCCAGCAGGAGCTTCTGTTGCTCCTTGGTGACGACTTCGAAGTTGGTATCGAAGTCAAACGAGATGTTGTTCTGCGCCGCCATATAGTCGGACATGGCCTTGAGCAGACTCTTGGCCTCTGCCTCGCCTGCCTGCGCGCCGAGTGCGCGCCCAGCAGGCACACAACGGCCAACGCCGCGGCAGATACCGTGGGAAACCCCACCGCACTCACAGGCTTTTTCATCATTTGAAGACCTCCTCGCAAAGTTATTCCCTTCCATTTCATCGGCGAAAGGGACACCAATCGTCGGACGGGTCGGGACCGAGCTATCGACAGTCCAGCAACATGCTCTAGACGCTAGCTGCCACAGTGTATTCGCCCGAACATTGACCTGGATCAATTTCTCGGCGCTCTGCTGCTGACGGCGGCGATTTCTCGGTGCCTGCAGTCATTCGTGCTTTCTGCATGCACGTACCGTGTAATTCACCAGCGCTATGCCAACCCTCTCTGGGTCGAAACCAGAATTGAGCTAACGCGATCGCTTTATCATGGAGAAGAAATCCCTTGCATGCGATGCTCGACGCCACGCTCCAGACTGAAGAATGTCGTGGTTATTCGTCATTTCGACCTCGCGATCCGTCATCATGAGCTTGCGTAGTCGGACCGGGTTATGCGCGCGGACTGTAATTATTACAAATCGGAACGAGAGGAGGCAGGCGGTGGCTGAGATGAGTCGATAACGGAATCACCCGGCGGCTCCGGCGGCTGCCGGGACAACTCCTCCTCGCACTGATCAATGGAACCGCGATCCTGGCGATCGTCGCAGGGATCCTCGCCCTCATCGTCTTCTCGCGCCTGCAAACTCTTGCGGGCGATATCGCCGCCACCATGACCGACAAGGTCCTTGCGGAGGTCTTCCCAGAACCGCAGCGGGCGCAGGCGGATTCGCCAGCCTGATGACGGAAGTTCACGCTCTTGGCGCTGCCCTCAAAGCCAAGTCAGCGGAAGGCGACGCGAAGCTCGAAGCCGCCATTGTGCGGCTGAAGGCCGAGCTCGGCGATCTTCAGGCCGGTATTGAGCGGCTCGTTGGCGCGAAGACACTGCTCACCGATGAAGCCATCGTTCGGATCGGACGCACGGTGGCGGATGTCTTGAAGGATGTGCGGGGCTGCTCGACCGCGGCTGCCGGAAGATTGAGCAGTCTGCTGAAAAACCCCTGGCGTTTCGTGTTCGGTTCTGAATTTATGGCTTTGTTGATGCGAGGCCAAGATGCGCGGACAATTTGATCAGGGCAAGTTATTCTCGTATGTGTCGCCGGAGATGCGGGTGCCGGCGGATCATCCGTTGCGGGCGATCCGGGAGATGGTGCGCTTCGTCCTGGGCCAACTCGACCTCGACTTTGCGAAGATATATTCGGACGAGGGCCGCCCCTCGATCCCGCCGGAGCAGCTGTTGAGCGCGCTTTTGCTGCAAGCGTTCTACGGCATCCGCTCGGAACGACAGCTGATGGAGCAACTCGACTACAACCTTCTTTATCGCTGGTTCGTTGGCCTTTCACCGGACGACGAGGTGTGGGTTGCGACGACGTTTACCAAGAACCGCGAGCGGCTTCAAACCGGCGATGTTTTCCGGCGCTTCATGATGGCGCTGTTGAATCATCCGAAGGTGAAGCCGCTGTTGTCGGACGAGCATTTCTCGGTGGACGGGACGCTGATCGAGGCGTGGGCCTCGCACAAGAGCTTTCAGCCGAAGGACGGTTCGGGCGGCGATGGCGAGGACTTTCACAAGCAGAAGCGCTCGAACGAAACCCACCAAAGCGTCAGCGATCCGGAGAGCCGTCTCTACAAGAAGGCCAAGGGCCGGGAATTGAAACTCTGCTACATGGGCCATGCGCTGATGGAGAACCGCAACGGCCTGGCGGTTGACGGCATCGTCACCCAGGCCACCGGCACGGCCGAGCGCGAGGCCTCCGAGACGATGCTCGCCGCCAAGCTGAAAGAGACCGGAAAACCCGCTACCGTGGGCGAGGACAAGGCCTACGACGTCCAAGCGCACGGCCAATCTCGAGATCATCGGCGTCGCGCCGCACGTGGCGCGCAACAATGCTACTACCAAGACCGGCAAGCAGCGCACCTCATCGTCGACGATGCCATGGCGGCGAGCGCCGCTTACGCCATGTCGCAGACCAGACGCAAAATGATCGAATGCTTGTTCGGATGGGGCAAGCAGCACGGCACTCTGCGCAAGACCAAGCACAGGGGTGTCGCGCAAGTGACCGGTGACTTCCTCGTCAACCTCATCGCCTACAATCTGATCCGTATCCCCAAGCTGATGGGGGCATAGCGGGACTGTCCAATATCGGGAAAACCACTCAAAACACTGCAAAAAAGCTTGCAACACCCGCAACAGCGGAAACCAAAAATCGCCCAAAGGCAATGGAACGCCAGATACGCCGTGTTTTTCAGCAGACTGCTAGAGGAAGATCGTATGGCACCGCTTGTTACTTCGCATTCGTCGGAGCTTGTTCCCGGCATCGAACCGGCCGGAGGGTTCAACCCTTTTGCCCCTTGGTTTGAAATGATGCGAGTAGACTTTCCGCTTGGTATACCGCCACCGTGCGCGGCATAAACGTACAAGTCATGAGACAATGCTCCATTCTGCGGATCGTGTACGCGGCTCTGATCGCTTGGCTCGCCAGTGCGTTGCCGGCAAGTTCCGCGACACGGCACGTCGTCGTCATCTATGACGAACGCACCGCCTTGCCTGGTCTGGCGGCCATGGATGCCAGCATTGTCAGCACGCTGACCTCGGAGTCATCAGAAGCCGTGCAGATCTATAGCGAGGGCATGGATCTCTCCCGCTTCGGCTCGGCGGCCCACATAGCGCTCTTCCGCGACTACCTTCGCGCCAAATACGCGGGCAGGAAGATTGACGTGGCGATCGCCGTCCTGAGTCCCCCACTGGACTTCTTGCTGAACCACGGACAAACGATCTTTCCCGGAGCGGCAATCGTGTTCTGCGGGATCGACAAAAGAGAGCTTGGCGCCCGCTCGCTGCCATCCAATGTGACCGGCGTTCTTCTGAAACGTGAATTCTCGCCGACCCTTGAAGCTTGCGCTCCAACTGCAACCCGACACGGAACGAATTGTGGTGGTTGCGGGCACATCGAAGTTCGACACTGACCTTCTGGCACAAGCGAAAGAGGAGTTCCGTTCCTATGAGGATCGTCTCGCCTTTACATACCTGACAACGCTGCCTCTGAGCGAGCTGCTAACCCGGCTTTCGCAACTTCCACCGCGCACCATCGTGCTCTACACGACGCTTTTCAGAGACGGCGCTGGAGAGGCTTTCGTTTCCCACGAGGTGGTGGAACGTGTTTCCGCGGCAGCGAATGCGCCAGTTTACGGTTTCATCGATCAGTACCTGGGCCGTGGGATCGTCGGGGGCAGCCTTTACAGCTTTGCATCGCAGGGACAAGAGGCAGCAAGACTGGCATCGCGAATTCTGGCGGGCGCGCAGCCCTCCGCGCTGCCTGTCCTGGCGCCCGAAACCAGTACAGTGATGTTCGACTGGCGCCAGTTGCGGCGATGGGGCATTCCCGAGTCGCTGCTGCCCGCAAAGAGCGAGGTGCGATTTCGCGAGCCGACAGTGTGGGATCAATACCAGTCGGCAGATTATCCTGATCGGGATGGCACTGCTCCTGCAAGCCGCGCTCATCGGCGTGCTGCTGCACGAAAATCGCCGCCGTCGCCGTGCCGAAGCGAGCGCCGGCAAGCTGGAGTCCGATCTGGCGCATATGAATCGCGTGGCCACCGCCGGTGAGCTGGCGGCTTCGATTGCTCACGAGATCAGGCAGCCGTTGGCGGCGATCGTTACGCACGGCGGCGCGGGTCTGCGTTGGCTGAAGAACAAGATCCCCGATCTCGACGAAGTGCGGCTCGCCCTGCAGAGGATCGTCAGCGAGGGTCATCGCGCCGATGCAGTGATCAAGTAATATCCGCGCGATGTTTAGGCACGAGTCCACGCCGCGGATGCTGGTCGACGTCAATGAGCTTATTCAGCAAGTCCTCACACTCGTCACGCACAAAATAGGCTCGAACAATATCGCGCTCGAAACCGACTTTGCCAAGAAACCGGCGCCGTACGTGCGGGCCGACCCGGTTCAATTGCAGCAGGTTGTTCTGAATTTGATCATGAATGCGGTCGAAGCCATGGGCTCGTCAGCGGACCGGGCTCGCGAGCTGCGGTTGAGAACCGAGATCGATCCGGCCGACACCGTGCTGATCACGATTGCGGATACTGGCCCTGGCATCGATCCGAAGGTGGCCGACAAGATCTTCCAGCCATTTTTCACGACGAAACCCAGCGGCATGGGGATGGGACTTTCGATTTGCAAATCGATCATCGAGGCGCATGAAGGTCGGCTGACAGCAACACCGGGCGAGCCCTGCGGGACAGTATTTCAGATATACTTGCCGAATGCGGACGCGAATGCCGACGAACGACCCGCCGAACCTAAGCTCGACCAAATCGAGTTCGTCGACAAATACCTGATCTCTTGGCGGGATTCCCGAGGCAAAGAACTATTCTGACGTGGCCGTTGCAATATTGCCGATCCGGCTGCAGACCGCGCTTTCTCATGCAGAGCTGTGATGCCTTCAGGTCTCAGGACTTCGGCACATTACCAGGTCGCCAGCAAGCCCAGGCTGAACGTCTGTGATGCAGTTCCCACCTCTTCAAGATTTTCGATATCGACATAGGCTGCCTTGAAGCCGAGCCGACGTGTGATGGGGAACCCGGCACTAATCGACCAGCCAACGTCTCGCCTGTAATCCTCCTTCTCAATACCGTTCACTGTTGATTGACCACCGACGCCGATCCCTGCGCCTACGGAAGCCCACAGGCCGGAGGGGAAGTCGTACTCGATGCTTCCATCGACAGTGTAGAGCGGATTTGCTCAAGACGGTTACCATTGAAGAATGAGTCGTTGTCCGTATAGATGAACGCCGTTCCTGTAACTCGAATGTCCAATTGTAGTGCTTGTGCTGCGCGCCGAGCTGAGGCCGGAATGTGAACCGGTTGCTGCCGAGGTTGATCAGCTTGTCTTCCATGTATTGACCGGTTGGAAGCTGCACGCCGAGCGCCGCGCCGATAATGGTTTCAACCTCCGTATGGGCACGGTAGGCGCGAATAAGCATCTCCGGCCAGTGGCGGCGCCCCTAGCAGGTTTACCGCAAATCTTACGAACGTATCGTCCAAGCCTTCACGCTCGACTGAAGTGGGCACGCCGGCGAGCAGCCGCTCAGGTTCCTTCCTTCCAGGCTTGTCTGACCTCGATGCGGGCCGTCCGGTCCAGCAACTCAAACGTCCGGATATAGCCGAACAACCAGGTGTCCAGATCCACAACGGCATCGTCAATCTGAAGTACGGGATCGAAGGCGATGTTGCCCGAGGTGTGAGCAAAGTTGGCAGTGGCGAAGTTCCGGTCGATCGGCAGGTGGTTCCACCGGCGAATTTCAAGTTCCTGCGAAACGGCAGGTGAACTCAGTCGCAAGAACATGGCGCTGCAGAGCATCAAGCAAGTAGCGATGCGCGGAGCGAATGACCTACTTGGAACATTCATGATGTCGCCGCCGTTAGCTTTCGGCACCGCATTCACTCTACTCACATCCGGGCCACGGTAAAGGTCATTGTGGCTAACCGCGCGCTTCCTTGATAGGTCTCAAAAGAGGGGTTCTTGACATGAGATCGAGAGATCGAGGGGCTATCTAATTGAAGACCTGTAGCTCTTTGCCTTTAACTCCAAGTTCGAAAACACAAATGCTATCAATTGGCGCTTTTCCGCGGTTTTCGAACGCTCGAAGAGGTCGGCGGCGCGTGAAGCCAACAAAGTCAAGCTTTCGAGCGTCATTCTGAACTCGTCCAGGCGATTGCTATGCTGTTCGATCCGCATCCGCAGTTCTGCCTAGACTTTGCGGCCGCCTAGAGCTTCCGTTTGGAAAGTCATGACAATTGCTTCGCCCATCTTCGCGAGTTTGATCAAGCAGTAGGGACCAATGCGAAGTTGCACGCCGCTCAACACGGCGATGCGTCTGAACAAGAGCGACCTAGACGATTCCCAAACGTGACAGCGGATCCTCAAGGCAATCAGGCAATCGGGCGGCGTCATGCTTTCCTTTGATAGCGGCCGCTTGCGCAGGCGGCTGCACCGATTTGCCGAGAATGCGACCTGCGCGCCTCGCTCTCTGGTGCGGAGGTGGATCTCGCAGACCCGGCGATGTCAGATTATAAGGAAGCGGCGGTTGTGACTCGGTTTGCCAGTTCGACCTTCACGGTAGTGATACCTGCCATGGTGCCGGTCGCGATCGATGGCGGCAACGAGCACCAAGAATATCCGCTTCAGGAAACGCGTATCCGCGTCGATCATCGTCGTTTCTCTGGCCGGTTGGCCAATTTGGCGCGAACCTACGCCATCGAATGGCCCCCGCCCTAATGGCTCGTTCACCTGCGGTTAATGCCCGGACTGCGGGAGCATGTCTGTGGGTTTTCCCACGTATCGTTCGGTTCGTTGGCTCGGAGATCATCGCGTTGAAGGCCGCCGTGCGCGTGCCACGGCTGGCGCTGCACCAGCTGCGATGCGTCGCGTCGGAACGATCAATGTCGCACATGCGTACTCTGACCTCGGCGCACTGGGGGCGTCTACTAAGGAATAGGAAGATGATCAAAAAGCGTTACAAGAAGCTGACAGGACTTCATGCAGGTCACTCATATGTAGTGACCTCTCCTTACAGCGAGATCGAGAGCCCGCTCCGATGGATGCTGCATTGTGAGACCGTTGCAGACGAGAAACTCATTGTAGCCGAGGATGAGCTTGGGGACCCGGTGCGATGGCAGCCGCTTGAGTAGCGTCTATCGTCGCGCGTCTATTTTCTGGAGGGAAGCAATATGCTTTGGCTGAGGAGCGCCAGCGGATTCTCGGTGCCCAAACCCCACGCACCGTTGACCAGCAGTGAAGGCCAAGACACGCGGCCCAGGTTCCCACCGTCGTGGCGAGCGAAGAAACAGACGGGCGGCGCGTTTGTAGTCCGGCTCGACAAGTTGGTTGAGCACCGCGGCGGCCAAGCGCGGACCGTGGCTCATCCGTGCGCGGCCCCTCGCCCGGAGGCGCGGCGTCTGGCGCCACAACCCCCGCGACGATACTTACCTGCCGCTTTCCGTGAAGGAACAGCGGCACCCGCAATAGAGATGAACTGGTGTACGTGGAACCGGCAGCAGGCCAGCAAATTCCACATCCCTAATCGCGACGAGCGGTCCAAGACCCGGCACAATTCGGTGACTGCCATCCACCCGACCCGAAGTCCTCTGAGAGCGTTCCACTGACGTTGACTTTGGCGATTTTCGCGACAAGTGCCCCGTGACGGTCCACCTTGCCGGAGACGAGTTCCGCTCAGAAGACCGACATATTTGACGCTCCCATCTTCTACGACCAAGGAAATCGATCGGTCCTTGCACCGGGAATCTTGGGTTTTGGTACTCGCGTTGACGCGCCAGCTGCCGTCGAAAGCCTCACCCCCAAACCCCGATGACGCAAAGGAACCCACCAACAGCCCACCCCATGCGAAAGGTAGTATGGATTTGAGAGTTTTCACGATCTACTCCGCGTTGCTTATCTCTGGGGATCACATCTCGCGACCATTTAATTAGCACGGTGAGCACCATCTTATCCACGGGCCCATTAGTCAAATCGCCAGGCTCCAATTTATGGGCGCCCGCGTTTGTCTTGCGCCAACCCGAGGGCCACCGGAACCTATGAACGCCCGGCGCTCCGAAAGTCCTTTGCGGCCTTTCCGGTATTTTTGAACGTGGCTGCAGCTTCTTTCGCAGTCATGGCCACAGTCGTCTCGATTTCAGACAAACTACCTCCTGCCGCGGCTGCCAATACTGCCGCGGCCGCTGCCTTCTCATCAGGGAACTCGCTAATAACCAACCAATCAAAGGGACCAAAGGTCAAGCACCACTTGATGAGCCTACCCCCGACGCTCTCAAAGAGCTTGGCAACGGAATCCTCCCGATCCTCTGGCTTAGCCAGCATGCCTTTGACAGCTGAAGTGAAGCGGCCACGCGAGACGTAGATCGGCATGGGGATCTCCCCTAAAAAAATCTATGCTTCGTAGCGTTCATGTATCTGCATCGGTGGAATCTTTCTTTGATATGCATCAAAGGAGATCCCGCTCCTTCCCCTAGAAGGGCGCAGCATTGCGGCCGCAGCTCGCAGCATGCGTTTTAATCTGACGCCCACATCAAGCGCCTGTTTGATTGAGTGTGCGTGAAACACTCCGAATTTGCGCTAGATCAATTTTTCGATCGATTGCAAGGCATAGTCTGACCCACGGCCGCTTCAAACAGGAGGTTCACATGACCACACGTATTGCTATCACCAGCCCTCTTTTTGCCATCGCCATGTTGTTGCTCCCAAGCTCCATGGCGTCGGCAGAAGTAACCGGCGCTTGCCTGAGTGATGCCAAAACGCTTTGCCCAGGGGTGCAAGCTGGGGGAGGCGCGATCAGGGACTGCATCAAGACGAACCTCAAGGGCCTGTCCGAGGGCTGCCAGGCAGTGGTGCTCAAGGCTGTAGTAGCCAAGGCCTGTGCGGATGACGTGAAACAACATTGCGCAGGCATCGAGCCTGGCGAGGGCCGCATTGAAGCCTGCATAAAAGATAAAGTCGCCGATGTTAGCGATGCCTGCAAAGTAGGGCTGGCGACCGCTGTAGCTGGCGAAGACTAGAGTCGAAAAACCAAGGTTACGGCGCTGGAAAGCGCCGTAACCTTGGTCAACATCTGCAATAGGCAACGTCCCTGCCATCACGCGGCCGATGGCGGGGGCGGGCCTCCGCTTCCATGGGCATGGGTGTGTTCGTGTTGCTGCCGTTTTGGCGAGAGGCAGGTGGCTTCCTGAGCCAGCGCTGCAAACCAGAGCGGTAAAAAGGTTCTTCTTGATTCTTCAGGATCCCGTTCAGCATGGAAAGGGTTACTCGTCGGCCTCGTTGACTATCACGATATCTTCTGCTGGCCCAGTTCCAAGGCACCAGACGACCCGAGGACTTCGCCTTCACGCTCGTGCTGATCGAGTAACAATCATGCTACAACCAATCGGGGACGCCGAGGCGAGCTTATGTCCTTTGCTGGCAGTGCGCCCTGAAGGCGCGAATCACCTGTGGAGGAAGATGCCACCCAGAGAATTATCGATTGATCTGGTAGCTGACGAGCGGCTCGGCCCGCGGCCTCACGGATCTGCGCCCATAGGGGCGCCGCGTATAATTTGATCCTGATCAATGACCGGGCAACATACACCGTAGAAAGTAACACTTAGGATGCCATGACGGTGTCCGACGATTGGTGTCCCTTTCGCCGATGAAATGGAAGGGAATAACTTTGGAGGATTCTTCAAATGATGAAAAAGCCTGTGAGTGCGGTGGGGTTTCCCACACGGTATCTGCCGCGGCGTTGGCCGTTGTGTGCCTGCTGGGCGCGCACTCTGGCGCGCAGGCAGGCGAGGCAGAGGCTAAGGGTCTGCTCAAGGCCATGTCCGACTATATGGCGGCACAGAACAACATCTCGTTTGACTTCGATACCAACTTCGAAGTCGTTACCAAGGAGCAACAGAAGCTCCTGCTGGCGAGCTCAGGTACGATCAATCTGAGCCGGCCTGACAAGATCCACGCCACTCGTTCCGGCGGCTTTGCCAATGTCGAGCTGAAGTTTGACGGGAAGACCCTGACGTTGTTTGGCAAGGATGCCAATCTCTATGCTCAGGCCGAGGTGCCCGGCACTGTTGATAATCTGATCGAGGAGCTGAGGGGCAAGTTTCAAAAGCCGCTCCCCGGAGCGGACCTGCTTTTGCCCAATGTGTATGATGCGCTCATGGAGGATGTCACCGACCTGAAGGATCTCGGCAGCGGCGTGATTGGAGGCACAGAATGCGATCATCTTGCGGCCCGAGGCGAGGAAGTCGATTGGCAGATTTGGATTGCCCAAGGCGAGCGCCCGTATCCTTGCAGATATGTCATCACCACCAAGAAAGTCTTGCAGGTGCCGCAATACAGCGTCCAGATCAGAGACTGGAAGACCGGCAGTGAGGTCGCTGCCGGTGATTTTGGCTTTAAGAACGCGACCAGCGCCAAACAGGTCGACCATAAGGAACTCACTGATCTCGATGAACTTCCAAAACATATGATGATGGGAGCTGCCCAATGACCCTGTCCAAAAAACTGAGCATCGTGCTGGTGACCGGCATCGTCGGCCTTATGGGCCTGAAGGCTGGGGAACAACTTTCCAGGCCAGGATTAATCAGCTTTGTCTCGACTGCGGAGGCAAGAGTAGGCCGACCGCTGACCCCCGGTAAGTGTCGCTGGTGTGGCGCGGCGCTCAGCGCGCCGCTGTGCGGCTGGCGTAACCTGTTAGGGCTAGCCCGAGTGAGACCGCTCTTGGGATGAAAGCGGTCGAAGCAGCTGACCCTGGCGCCCGACGAGCCGTTGCTGATGCATCGGCTCTCGGGCGCGAGCCCACGCCGGGTTGCCACTGAGCAGGCGACCAAGCCATGCAATCGGTCGCCCTCTCTGCCTGGCGGCGCGGAATGGGCAAGGTCGGCACGAATGTAAAGGCGCTGTTATCGATTCATGGGAAACGAACCTATCACTAGAGTTCATGTCGCGGCCAACATGTTGAGGTCCGGGATCATCATGCTGCCGACGTCCATCGTCCCGGGTCCGAAAGGCATCGTCCATGTTGAATCCCACTGCCGTCCCAATGCGGCCGCGCGTCCTTGTGGTCGACGACGAACTAGCGAAGCTCGATACGGCGCTCGGGCGCGCCGCCGAAAGCCTCGCGGCAGCACTCCACGCGCGTAACGCCGACGTTGTCAGGGCGCTCTCGTACGAGGACGGTCTCGCGATCGTCGGCTCCGACAGCTCGTTACGGGCCGTGCTGCTCGACTGGAACCTCGGCCTGAACAACGAAGGCACGCATGCACAGGCGACCGCGCTGCTGCACAAGCTGCGCGAGCGGCATGCGGCGGTGCCGGTGTTCCTTCTTGCGGACCGCGAGCGTACCCGAGGAACCATGACGATCGAGGTCGCCGAGATGGTCGATGAGTTCGTCTGGCTGCTCGACGATTCGGCCGACTTCATCGCGGGCCGCGTGATGGCGGCCATCCGACGCTACGAGGCGCAGCTCCTGCCTCCGTACGCGCGCGTGCTTGCAGAATATGCGAGGCTTCGCGAGCATTCGTGGTCGGCGCCTGGTCACCAGGGCGGCATCGCATTCACCAAGCATCCCGCGGGGCGCGCGTTCTTCGACTTCCTGGGCGAGAATGTGTTTCGCATCGACATGGGCATAGAGCGCGGCGCACTGGGCTCGCTGCTCGACCATACGGGACCGGTCGCCGAGAGCGAGAAGTACGCCGCGCGCGTGTTCGGCGCGCACCGCAGCTACTCAGGCGTCGTCGGCACGTCGGGGTCGAACCGCAGCATCATGCAGGCGTGCATGAAGGAGGGCGACCTGGTGGTCCTCGACCGCAACTGCCACAAGTCGATCGAGCAAGGCCTGATGCTGACTGGCGCGCGGCCGGTCTACATGGTGCCGACGCGCAACCGCTACGGCATCATCGGCCCGATCGCGCCCTCCGAGATGGATCCGAAGACGATCCGCGCGAAGGCGCAGGCGGGCTCGCTCACGAAGAAGATCGCCGACCAGAAACCGGTGTACGCGGTCGTCACCAACAGCACTTACGACGGCCTTTGCTACAACGCCGTGCGCGCGCAGGCGCTGCTCGAGAAATCCTGCGACCGGATCCACTTCGACGAGGCCTGGTACGGCTACGCGCGCTTCAACCCGATGTACAATGACCACTTCGCGATGCGCGGCGACCCGGCGGCGCACAGCGGCCCCACGGTCTTCGCCACGCATTCCACGCACAAACTGCTCGCGGCGTTGTCGCAGGCCTCCTATATCCACGTGCGCGACGGGAAGGGCGCGATCGACCACCATCGCTTCAACCAGGCGTACATGCTGCACACTAGCACCTCGCCGCTCTACGCAATCGTCGCGTCGAATGACATCACGTCGGCGATGATGGACGGAAGCGGTGGACTCTCGCTGACGCAGGAAGCAATCGAGGAAGCGGTCGACTTCCGGCAGGTGGTGGGCCGCCTGTGGCGGACGTTCGCCGACAAGAAGGACTGGTTCTTCAAGCCGTGGAACGTCGAGACGGTGAAGAACCCCGCCAACGGCCACAAGCTGGCGTTCGAGGACGCTCCAGCCAATCTGCTCTGCCACAACCAGGAGCCCTGGGTGCTAAACCCCGGCGACAAATGGCACGGGTTCGACGACATCGCCGACGACTGGTGCATGCTCGATCCGATCAAGGTGAGCATCCTTGCGCCGGGGATGGGCAACGACGGCAAGCTGGAGAAGAACGGGGTTCCGGCGGCGCTGGTGAACGCTTGGTTTAACCGCTTCGGCATCGTGCCAACGCGCGTCACCGACTTCCAGGTGATGTTCCTGTTCTCGATCGGCATCACCAAGGGCAAGTGGGGCACGCTGCTCACCAACCTGCTCGCATTCAAGCGAGCCTACGACTGCGAATCGTCCGCTCGCCGAGGTGCTGCCCGAGATCGTGGCGCAATACCCAGACCGCTACCGCAACGTCAGGCTGCATGACCTTGGCGACGAGCTGTTCGAGTATCTGCGCGAGAACCGTCCGGGCGACCTGTTGAACGCTGCCTTCGAGAAGCTGCCCGATGCGGACATGACCCCGCGCGAGGCCTACGAGCGTCTGGTGGCCGGTGCCGTCGAATCCGTGCCGGTCGACAAGCTCGCCAAGCGCACCGCGGCGAACGCGGTGATGCCTTATCCGCCCGGCATCCCGATGCTGATGTCGGGCGAGAATTTCGGCGGCGCCGATTCGCCGCAGATCGGTTATCTGCGCGGCATGCAGAACCGGGAGCAGCAGTTCCCCGGGTTCGCCGGCGTGATCGAAGGCGGCCGAGCTGATCGACGGGACCTATCACGTCCTATGCGTGAAGACGTAGCGGCCTGCGCCAGTTCCTCAGTTGCGTGATTTCGGTGCGCCCCTAATAGCCCCCGGACTTTCTGGTCGGCGTCGGCCACGATGTGGCGCAGTCATCTCGGCCTTTCATTTCGATGCCGCGATCCGTCACCACGAGCTTGCGTAGTCGGGCTGGGTAATGCGCCGACTGCATTGCAAATAGCGACGAGAGGAGCCAGCGGTGGCTGAGATAATCAAGAGCGGAATTAGCGCGCGGCTTTGGCGGCTGCCGGGACAGCTCCTCCTCGCACTGATCAACGGAACCGCGATCCTGGTGATTGTCGCAGGGATCCTCGCCCTTATCGTCTTCTCGCGCCTGCAAACTCTTGCGGGCGATATCGCCGCCACCATGACCGACAAGGTCGTTGCGCAGGCCTTCCCAGAACCGCAACGGGCACTGGCAGACCTCGCCAGCCTGATGACCGAAATTCACGCTCTTGGCGACGCCCTCCAAGTCAAGTCGGCGCGCAGTGCCCGTGCCGCCTTGTAGCGGTTCTTGAAAGAGGTGCTGTGCGCCCGTTGAGAAGTGGCTTGTTTTGACTTATTTTTTGACCGCCGACATCGCGTCAACGGCCTTCTCGCTCGGATTGTCCAGACAGCGGTCAACGAATGAGTCCGTTTGCTTGGTCAGCGCTTCTAGACTGAAATTCGAGCTGCCGGACTTTCCGAGAAGATAGCCGTGCAGGAAGGCAATCGCTCCGTCGCGATTACTTTCACGCATGATTTCCTTACAGGTGTATTGCTCCACCGTGCGATCTGCTTCCTGAGCCGGGGCGCTCGCGGTGCCAGCTGCAACGAGCACGGTCGCGGCGGCAAAAACAGTCCTCATGGACATCATAGTCGGTCTCCTTCCTCACGAACTCTGCGTGCTTAGCGGATGCGGCCAGCCATACAATCCTCGTACGCCGCCTTATAGATTCTGTCGGCGTCTCGCTGGCGTCTGGAACCACCGCCAATGGCCCCGACGCCTCCTCCTATCGCCGCGCCCAAGCCAGCGCCGCCGGCAGCGATTCCAATGCCCAACCCGACAATCGATCCCAGCACACCGCCGCCTAGAACCTGGCCTTGACGGCTTGCCCGCTGGGCATAGTCACGCGCGGACCGGTCGCAAACTGTCGCCGAAGCTGCCTGGGCCGCTTCGAAAGACCCCAATCCGATCAACAGGCCGATAGTGAACACCGTTCTATAAATTTTGCGCTTCACGCTTCTCTCCTTCCGTACTGTAATCGCGCTATCCATCGCGACGACCATCGACACAAACAGCACGATTCACTACTGGCTGTCCGCGCCGTTCACTCGGGCAGAACACTCATCCGGAAGAAAGCAAGTGCATCCTCGCTGGGTTTTCCGAACCACTTCTGGTACAGGTCGGGGAAATCCGGCGATCCGAACACTCGGCTTAAGGTCTGATCCACGATCAGGCGAAAGTCCTCATCCCCACGTGTAAGCGTCAGAGCCAGCGGCTCGTAGGTGAAAAGGCGCGGCTCGTAGGTGAAAAGGCGGTCGAGAACGATCAAATCGGCCGCGGACGGGCTAGCTGCAGCAGCCTCCAGCAGAATAGCTCCTTCACCGAACAAGACGTCCGAGCTGCGATCGAGGATCCGCTGTATGCCGGCGGCATAGTTTTCCACGGGAACCACATCGGCCGTGATCTGGAACTTGTCGAGGCGATCAGCCAACCAAGCTTCGCTGGTTGTTCCCGAGACAACAGAAAAGGTCTTCTTCTCCAGGATACGCGCTGGAGATCCGCGCCAAATCGGCTGTGTTTCGGGCTGGCCACTGAGGACCCCTCGCAGAGGAGCGGGAGCATCGTTACGCAGAACCGCACCGACTCCACCAAGGAAGATGGGGATCGAAAATGCAACCTCCTTTCTCCTTGCGAGAGTTGCGGTATCTGCTCCGCAGAACAGGTCGACTTTGCCCTGTTGTACTGCCTGAATGCGCTCCTCGATGGTCAGCGGGACCCACTCGGTCGTCAGCGTGGAAAGGCCTAATTCGCCCTTTACTGCCTCGGCGACCTTCTCGCACAGGGCCACCGAGTAGCCGGCTGCCTTGCCCGAGTCATCCTGATATGAAAAAGGTCTTGCGTCGGTGCGATAGCCGAACGTGATCTTGCCGGATTCCCGCACCCGATCCAGGGTGGCGGCCGATGCCGACATTCCGCCGGCGAGTGGCACGATCAGCGACAGGAATGCGATCGAAAAGACGACGAACCGGAATGGGTTCCTGCAGGGAGTTCTCCGACGTATGCGTTCCATGTTCCCTTCTCCTTTCGGTTCGGCCTGCTGTCATCAAGCCTTGGCGGGGCGGCTTGCCTGGAGCGGTTTTGAGGCGAAGCGAGGGGCAATGAAGCCCCAGATCACAAAGGCAATCGCCATCATCAGCATGCCCCCGAGCACCGCGTCCTTGCCGGAGGCGTAAATCGCATAGACGCTGTAGAGCATCGCTACTAACGATATTATGACGTTGCGCTGGTACTGCGCACCCGTGACGCCGGCGGCTTGCATCATAATAATCAAGGCCGATAGCGCGATGATGTAGGGAACAACGTTGGTAACGACCGCGAGGTTCACCAGGGCGCTGAATTGCTCGCTGAGAGTGGGTGAGATCGTGGACAATGCCAGCAGCGACTGGACCACGCCCAGGACAATCATTCCCGTAATCGGCGCGCCCATCTGGTTCACCTTCGAGAAGAAGGCGGGGAACATGCGCTCATCTGCCGCTGCCTTCCCGGTTTGGGCGATGGTGAACTGCCAGCCCAGTAGTGATCCGAGACAAGCAATCACCGCCAGCGCCATGATGATTGAGCCGACTGTCGGGTTGAACATTTGAGCGTATGCGAGGGCGAACGGGCCCGTCGACTTCGCCAAGTCGGCGTTTGGAACGATGCCCTGGATCACGGTGGTGGACAGGATGTAGATGACAGCGGCGCCGAGAGTGCCGAACAGGCAGGCCAGCGGGACATCCCGCTTGGGGTTCTCCACCGCAGCCGAGTTCTGCGCAGCAGACTCCATCCCCAGAAAGGCCCATAGGGTCAGTGCGATGCTCGACCCCATGCCCTGCGCCAGGCTCAGTCCCTGGGGATTCCAGGCGGCGGCAAAGGTATCGGTTTTGAACCAGAACCAGCCGATGAGCGAAAGCAGTCCCACCGGGATGATGACGCCCCAGACGGTTATCGAGCCGATGCGACCCGTCACGCTTGGGCCGCCGAAGTTCGCGACGGTGGTAAGCCAAAGCAGCGCGATCACTCCGAAGCAGGTGGCAATGGGTGTCGATGAGAGCCAAGGAAAGAATCCTGCCAGATACCCTACCGCTGAGATCCCGATCGCCACGTTCCCAATTGCCAGGGAGAGGAAATAGAGAAAGAACACCAGGAAGTAACCCGATTTGCCATACGCATCCTCGGCATAAGCCGCCATCCCGCCGGGGCGCTGATTGAAGAGACCGGCCTGCGCAAACCCATAGGCAATGGCCATTGATCCCACCGCCGTCACGATCCAGGACAGCAGTGAAATCGCGCCAACCTTTGCCATGTTCGTCGGCAACATGATGATACCGGAGCCCATCATGTTCACCGCGACGATGAACGTCAGCTGGACCACATTCATCTTCTTGATTTGCTTCGGTTCTTCCATAGGTCTGCTCCTTTAGTTCCCGCCAACTATTCGCGGACCACATATGTGTAGAACTTGATTCGGTCGTCCGCCCGCTCCTGAAACACCCCTTGTACTTCGTAGTTGAAGCCCGGGAAACGGTTAAACAACTCCTGAAAGGCGAGGAAGTAGTCCAGCATCGGCTGCGCCCTGTCATCCCACCGCTCGCCGGGGACAATGACGCCGATGCCGGGCGGGTAAATCAGAGCCAGGGTTGCGGAGATACGGCCCTTGATGGTTTCCAGCGGCACGTAGTCCACGTCATTGGCGACCAGTGCTTCGTAGGCATCCTTCGGATACATCGCGAGTTCCGGGAAACTCGAGGCACGGAAACAGCGTCGCTGCAGGTCCTTGATGTTGGCCTTGCGATAGAAGTCATGCATCTCCGTGCAGACCTGCCGCAGAGTGTATCCGGAGTAGCGCGAGCTGTGCGCCGCATAGAGGGTCGGCAGAACCTCATGGAGAGCAGCATCCCGGTCCCAGAGATTTTTGAATTTGACGAGCTTCGCGACCAGTGTGTTGAGCTTGCTTTCGTCCTCGGCCGGCGTCATGAGGAACAGCAAGCTGTTGAGATCGCATTTTTCGGGTACTACGCGCTGCTCCCTGAGATAATTTGCAACCACCGTTGCCGGCACGCCGAAGTTCAGGTACTCGCCGGTTTTGCGATCAATTCCTGGCGTAAGCAGCGTAAGCTTGTTGGGGTCGACCATTGCATAGCCGTCGGCGTAGCCCGAGTATCCATGCCACGCGCTTTGAGGGTGGAAATTCCAGCATTGCTGCTCGCGCTTGATCGCGTCCGTGGGCAGACCCTCCCACGCGGCGTTTTTGACGTCCGCAACGAATTTGGAACCGCGTATCGTCACCACGTCAGGCACAAAGGGATCAAAGAACCATTGCTCGAGCGCACTCTCGCCGGTCTTGGCGTAATATTGGGAGAATTCGCGGAGCTTTTTGCGGACCTCGATACCGAGCACGATGCATCGATCCCACAGCATCTCACCGGCCTTGCCCTCGTGAACCTTGGCATTCACTTCCAGCGAAGCGAATAGCGGGTAGAAGGGCGATGTGGACACATTCATCAGGAACGATTCGTTGAAGCGCTTGTGCTCAACGAAACGACGCTGTCCGCGAATGTGCTCGTCGCGCTTGTGGATCTGGGAAGCCTGCGAGAAACCGGCGCCCTGCTTGTGCACCGACTGAGTAGAGAACAGCCCCGGCATCTCCGCCGACAGGTTCTCGAGGCGCATGGGACTGTGGTCTTCGAACAGCGGGTGGAAAGCGTTGTAGCCGATCCAAGCCTCGTCCCAGAGAACGTATTCGCAAAGGTGGCCAATCTTCTCCATGACCTTGCGAACATTGTAGATCGTGCCGTCGTAGGTCGCAAGTTGGATGCAGGCGAGTCGGAAAGGACGTTGCGTCTTATACCGCTCCGGGTCCTTGACCAGCGGGTTCATCCGGATCTGCTCGCGCAGGTAATCTTCGCTCCAGGCGTCCCAGTTGACCGCGCCAATCATGCCGAACGGGTTGCGTGAGGTCGGCAGGAAGATCGGGATCGCTCCCGCCTGAACCAGCGCTCCCTGGTGGAGGGACTTGTGATTGTTGCGGTCGAAGAGAACCAGGTCTCCGCGTCGCAGTACTGCGTTCGTGACGATCTTGTTGGAGGTGCTGGTGCCGTTCAGAACGAAATAGGTTTTGTCAGCGCCGAAGACGCGTGCAGCGTATTGCTGTGCATGCGCCGCAGGACCCTCGTGGATGAGGAGATCGCCCAGGTTGACATCCGCGTTGCACAGGTCATTGCGGAAGATACCCTCGCCGAAATGTCTGAAGAAGAGTTGGCCCGTCGGAGACTTCCGGTAGAATTGTCCTCCCTGATGTCCCGGGCAATCAAAGGCAACATTGGCCTCTACGTCGTAAGCCATGAGCCCACCAAAGAAGGGGGGCAGCAGCTTCATCCCATACTCAATGATACTGGCGACCACCTGCTTGGCATAAAAGGCGGGCGTCTGTTGCCCGAGGTAGATGTAGCCCTCGACCTCGCCGGTGAGTCCGAGAACGGCCACGTTCGAAATTTGATGAGAATCCGCGAGGGCCCACAACGGCGTCTGAAATCCGATCGCGCGAACCGATAGCGCGAGCTTGCGGGCTTTCTCCAGACGATCGCCGTTGACCAATGCGATGTAGGCACCAACCGAGGCATCCTCGGAGACGTCGCGATCGAGGCAGTCGCTGATCTCAACCTCGAATTTTTCGGCAGCAATGTGATCCAGAAGCTGCTTGGTCTGATGCGTCCGTGCCATCGACGATGGCGACGACCTTGAGCAGCTTCTGGAATGGGATGGGTATCGTGGGCGCTTTCACGGATCGGGGGATCATCGGGAACCTTCCTCGGTGACACAATCCACCAGGTAGCGCCGACCGTCGGCCGTTGGCTCGAAGCGCAGGCCATGAATATCCGTTTCAAACCCCGGGAACTTCCGGTCGAAATCGCGCGCGTACAAGACATAGTCCAGGATGGACCGAGTAGCAGGCGTAATACGCTCGCCCGGCATGATGAGCGGGATGCCAGGCGGGTACGGGACCAACATTACGGCTAACGTGCGGCCCGCGAGATTGTCTATCTCCACGCTCTCGACGCGGCCGCGCACCAGCCGCTCATAGGCATCGGCGGGACGCATCGCCATCTCGGGCAATGTCGTATACATGTTCCTCTGCGCCTTGGGGACGTCGTCCTCGCGGTACGTCTTGTGTATCTGGTCGCAGAGATCCTTGAGCCCCATTTTGGCGTAGGCTTCCGGATGCGCCGCCACCACGGCCGGCAGCACCCGATCGAGTGGCGCATTGGTATCGTACAAGTCCTTGAAGTTCATAAGCTCGGTGACGAGGGTGCTCCACTTTCCCTTGGTGATGCCCATCGAAAACAGCACGAGAAAAGAGTAGAGGCCGGTCTTCTCGATCTCGATGCGGCGGGAGGACAGAAACCGTGTCACGACGGCAGCGGGAATGCCAAGCTTTTGCATGCTGCCGTTTGCAGACAGGCCCGGCGTCAGGATGGTCACCTTGATCGGATCGACTAGTACGTGGTTTTCGGCCAGATTTTCGAATCCATGCCACGCGTCGCCGGGCGCTAGTACCCACGGTGACCTATCGCCAACAGGCTTTTTCGCGATCGCGTCAGGTTGCCAGACTTCGAACCACCAGGAGCCTTTCAGCTGTTTCCCCGCAGCGGACATCGCGCGGCGAAAGCTCAGAGCCTCCTCAATCGTTTCCTGGACCAGTGCACGACCAGCCGGCTGTTCCATCATGGCGGCAGCCACATCGCAGGACGCAATGATGCCGTATTGAGGAGATGTCGAGGTGTGCATCATGAACGCCTCGTTGAACCGCGCCATGTCGAGCCGCTGCTTTTCGCTCTGCTGGACATGGATCATGGACGCCTGCGACAAGGCGGCGAGGAGTTTGTGCGTTGAATGCGTGGCGAAGGTGATGGCGTGCGGCGATCGCTCGGGTCGTTTGGATGAGATGGCATGATAGCCTTCGTAGAACTCGTGGAAATTGGCGTAGGCGTACCACGCTTCGTCGAAGTGCAGCACATCGACGGCGCCGCCAACGGTCCGTTTGATCCCGTCGATGTTGTAGCACAGACCGTCGTAAGTCGAGTTGGTCATCACCATAAGGCGAACTTTGCCGCCCGTCTCCTTTGCGAGCGGGCTGGCGGCGATCTTCTTCCGTATCGACTCGGCTGTGAATTGATCCCGCGAAATCGGCCCGATGATCCCCAAGCCGTTGCGCGAGGGTACGAGATAGATCGGTGTCGCGCCCGTCATGATCAGAGAGTGAAGGATCGATTTGTGACAATTGCGGTCGCACAGGACGAGATCGCCGCGGGACACAGTGCCGTGCCAGACGATCTTGTTGGCGGTCGACGTGCCGCCGACGACAAACAAAGTTTCGTCAGCACCAAAGATCCGCGCCGCATTGCGCTCGCCTGCGGCAATCGGGCCGGTGTGATCGAGCAGCGACCCGAGCATGCCCACCGAAACCGAGACGTCGGAGCGCAGAGTATTTTCACCAAAGAACTGGTAGAATAACTGGCCTACCGGGCTCTTTCGGTACGCGACACCGCCGCCGTGACCGGGCGTGTGCCAGGAATAGCTGGCATGCAAAGTGTAATCCATGAGCGCCTTGAACATCGGCGGAGGCAGACGCTCGATATAGAGCTCTGCGGCGCGGCAGATGACGCGGGCGAGGAACACAGGCGAATCTTCGAACAGCCGCATAAAGGCATTCGCGTGTTTGAGCACGCTTGCGGGCACCATCTCCGCAGTGAGCTCATTGCCGAACAAAAAGATCGGCAGGCGATCATTGCGCCCACGCTTGGCGGCCAACACTTCCTCAAGGACCTGCCATCGCGTCGAAACGTCCTCCCGGCCATCGACAGATACAAGCCAGCACGATTTAGTATTGAACACATTGACCAGCCGCCGGGCGTCCTCATAGCTGAGGCCGGCCACAATGCGAAATCCCTGCTTCTCGATTGCAGAAGCAAGCTCCCGCATACCGCGACCGGCGGCATTACTGCCGTCGTAGTCTTCATCGATAATGGCAATCGGAAACGCCTGGTGTAATTCCATGACACCCTCCGCACAGTTAAGTGGATGCCACCAACCGGGATCTGGTTTCTTGATTCAGGTCAAAATATTGTTGATCTTGCGAGAATGTCTGGCCGAGGTCAAACTCTGTTTGGGTCGCCCGCAGCCCATTCCTGTCTTCTGCTTTCACGGGCGTTGCGGGCGGCTAAAAGCATTGGTTGCGGATCGCCCTCAAGAGTAAAATTTTGAGCAGTTTGCCGTCGCAGTCTCTCAATCCACTGGCGCCATTCGTCTCGTTGCGCGGTGTCATGCTGGACCTTCACCGCGGACCGCCATCCGCCACCGGCGCGAGGCAAAAAATCAGGCCCGTGGAAAAACCACGGGCTGACTTGCATTCCTTGTGAGATCAGGCGTCTGGGTCAGAAGCGCCAGTAGCCGCCGAAGCCGCCGACGACGAATTCACCTTCGTCCTTGACCAACTCTAAATCGCCCTCGTCGTCCTCTTCGAGTTCCCGGCGTTCGTTATAACTCCAACTGGCACCCACGCCCAAGGTCAGCTGATCGACCGGCTCCCAGAACACCGCCAACGCCACGTCCCAGAACTCAAGTTCTTCATCGCAATTGTCGAACTGGCAATCCTCCCGGCCCAGGTTCTGCGCAAAGGCTCCGCCCAGCTGAATCTTGAAGGCGTTGTCCAGGTCGGCGATGACGCCCCCGGATATGGCCCACCATCTCTCGTCGTCGTGCACGTCAGACAAGCGGGAAGATGGCGGTGCCGGTATCCTCGCCGGCCACTGCCCCGACAGTCAAGGAGAAGATGCCGACCTCGCCATTCACGCCGAGGCCCGCCGACCAGTCGTCTCGGCTGTCGGTGGTTGAGAACTCGTCATCCTCTATCGTCTTCGAATGCGAAGACTGCGCTTTCGTCCTTCTGCCAGCTCGCCGCACCGGTGATTTGCCAGCCGCCGGCGTCGTACAGGAAATAGCCGCCGATCTGTGGAATATCCGATTCATCGCTGTACGCGCAGTATGAAAACTCACGTTCACCACCACCCGAATCGTAGCCAAAATCCTCAGCGCAGTAGGCGTCGTTGTCCTCGATGCCGAGAGCTGCCGTGAAGGCCCCGTCGCTGCTCTTCCAAGTCAGACGGATCTGCTCGTTCGTGGTGTTGGTGAAGCCCATGTTGATCCCGAGGAGGTCGAGGTGCTGCCAGTCCACGCCGGCCTGCAACGTGCCGGTGTTGTACCAGTAGCCACCGCCCAGCTGGAACTCAGGCGTCACATCCCACCAGCCCCAAGCGATGTCCATCCGGACGTCCTCGGTCTCATGACCTTCAAATGGTTCCTGGTAGCCGCCGTCATAGTCGCTTTCGAGGCGGATCGTGGCTCCCACCGAGCCGACAGCGGTCTCGGTCTTGCCCTCGACTTGCAGACGACCGCGGGCATCGATGCTCAGGCCGTCCTCGTCCTCAGAGCCACCATCGCCATCATGGTAGCCGCCAAATAAGAAAAAGTCAGGATCCGAGATGAATCCCGCCCGAGCACGGACCTCTCCACTCACGGTCACCTCGGTTTCCGGCGCCGGCATGTCGGCCGTCGGCCTTATGGAGAAGGTGAAGCCTTGGTGCTCACGCGGCCGCTCCCAGACCGGCAATGGAGCGATCATCGACGAAGACAACTGCCCCCGACGCACCGATACCAAGCTCGCACCCTCAGGCAGGGCTGCCGGCGGTGGCTGGGATTCAATCTGAGAAACGCGGGCTTGCAGGGCCTCGAGCTGCGCTTTGAGATCGGCCAGCTCGTCGGCCTGCGCACCGGTGGCCATGGCGCCCAGCGCCGCACCACTCAGAAGTGCCCGACGGAGCAACTTCGCTTTCGACATTCGATTCTTCCCCGAATCTCTGGATGCATACCAACCGACTGCGGCGACAACAAGTACCGCCTGAGCCAAGGACCACAATAGAGACGCACTGTTGCATGCTTGCACACATCAAACGATTCTGACAGGTCAGCCGGTCGGGCACGGATGCTCGCTATTTCGCACCTCCGCGGCGCCGCTCTCGAAGGGCGAACGCAAGGATAATCTAGTGTCCGTCCATAAACGGCAAATCATTGAATTTATTTGAAGAATCTCGGGTTTCCACGAGTTAAACCCGACGGTTTGTCCTGCGTAATCCGCCGGGTCAAGATTTGGATGTGAGAAAGATGCTCGGCGAGAGTTAACGGGGCGGGCGAGATTTTTCTGCGCGCCCAGCAGTGGCGAAAAGGCCATTGTAGAAGCTGCTGGGCAGCAAGTGGATGAGAAAAGCGGCGGATGAACTCGTTACTCGCCAGCGTCATGATCTTCTGCCGCTCATGTCTCTTGGTGCGGTAGTCCTTTCATAAATCAAACACGCCTTGAAATCCTGGAGGCGCGCACTGGCATCAATCTTGTGTGGACGCAGCTGGACTGGCGATTTAGTTACGGCTCTCCAGCCAGTTCATAATCTCCGGCCAGACGCATGCTCGCGCCTCGCGCCCGATGAGAATGCCCAAGTGTGGCAGAGCCACTCCGATTTCGTCCGGGCACTCGAGGATCGCAACGTCCGATCTCGGCATCGCGCGGACGAAGGGCGCAACCGAGGCGAAGGGCGCAACCTCGTCGGCAACGTTCACGACTGCCAGTGTGGGAGCTGAGAGGCGGGACAGGCAGACTTGTGTGTCCCCCACACTCAAGGTCCCGCGGCAGAAGCGGTTCTCGCGATAGAGCCACTCGATGATCTGGTGCACCAGCTTGCCCGGAAGCGCCACCTCGTCAAGCGCCCAGCGCTCGACCCGGGCATGGATGTCGAGCGCGTGCCAGTCGCTGATGCTCGAGACCGCTTCCATGAACCTCGACCATATGAACGTGCCGGGCGAGCGAGCGCGCTCGCCTGAGACAGCAACGAGCCCGGCATAGGCCCATCTTTGCACAGGGCCGGAGGAACTAGCGAGATGAGCGCATCTCGGAACGGGCTGGACGCGGGTTCGAAGCAAATCGGGGCACCGAGCAACACGAGACCGCGCAGGCTCTGCGGCGCCCAAGCCGCGAATATGGCAGCGAGGGTGCCACCGAGCGAGTGACCGAAGAGGTGCGGCCTCGTACCTCGGCCCTGGCCGGTGATTCGAGCGACACATTCGGCCACGGCTTCGATGTATTCATCGAGACCTTGATCGCAGCTATCGGCGGCGGCCGGCTCCCATTCGAGGAGATGGACGTGCAGGCCGTGGCTCAGCAGATAGCGCACCACGCTTACCGACGGGGAGAGGTCCCAGATGTAAGGCCGCTTTATGGGCGCTGCGACGATAAGCAAAGGCAACAGCCCATCGTCCCCGGCATACTCACGCAGGCGCCAGTGGAGGCCGGTGGCCACGATCCGGTGCGCGCACTCCTGAGGGTCCAGCCCGAGAGCTCCCAGTGTGTCGCCTTGGGTTCGGCGCACTAGGTCCGTCATGGCGAAATGCATTCGACCAAGCGGATCAAACGCGGCATTCAGCAAGTCAGCAAGCCTTGAAGCAGGGGGGCCTCCTTCGCGGAGCTGTCGATGCCCGAGCAACAATTGCCCCGGGGCAGATCCGTTGTTGGCACCCGCCCATCTTACGAATGACGGAGATGTTGCTCATCATCTGCAGCGTCTGCTGCTGTTTCTGCAGTACATTCTGCAACTCGATGTTCACGAGCTACGCAGACACTCTTGTCCCAAGTCAACCCCTGATCCCCAATTCATCTGCCTTCAGGTGATGGTCGCCATACGTCATTTTATGACCTCCAGAAGCCATCCGAAGAGCGAAAACGTTGGACGGTGGGGTTGTTCCAATGACCCTCGAAAGAGCAGTCACTATCAGCGACCCATCCGCGACGGCAAGCTGCTCAAAATCGAGTGCAGCAAACTCCAAGGCGCGGTTGCTTAGGTCTTAGCTGCGTCAGCGACGTGCAGCAGGGCGTTGTCACATACGGTTCAGCCCCACAACATGAACGAGCGCCCAGTCGGGGGACGGGCGCTCGCCGCGCTTTAGCGCTGTGCGTCGGGAGGGGAATCCGACGCGGTACGGCCGTCAGCGGTCAGATCAGCGGGGACAGTCGGACCGCCTTTTAACGACAGCCTGTACTGAACGTTACTTCCGCACACTGTGAGCGGGAGTCCAAGCTATATCAAAGCAGTCCAAGCTATACCTAGGCATAGGTCGGGTATCGATGCGTCACCCCGGTTAGCAGTCAGCAGTCGCAGAACTCATGGCCCGGTTGAGACGTAAGCGTCCGGCGAACTACCGGCATAACGGCACGACGTTGTGGCGACGGTGAGCGGGTGCCCGGCTGGCCTCCCGGATGTTGGGATTCCGATCTTTGGTGCAGCCGACTCTAACAACGGCGGTTCGGATGGACTATGGCTGCACTTAGTCGTCTGCAGCGGCCTTGCGGAATTCAACCTGCTTGACGCCTTCCGGCACGACCGCCGTGAAGCGAGAAGTCCTCGAACTCGCCACCGACGCTCCAGGCATCCAGCTGCGCCATGAACTGCGGCTGGTGTTCCGCGATGACATAGTCAATTACGAAACGGCGGGGGACGGGCGACTTGTCGGCTTCGACCCACATTTGCCAATCGGCGCCGTCGCTTTCGAACGAGATCAGGTGGCACTGCACGCCGTCAACCATGCGCAGCCCGATATATTCGGAGGAGATGGCATTTTCGCCAAGCGCCTTGCTCACATCGGAATAAAGCAGATCGGCAAGTGCAATCTGGAATTCATACTTGTCGATCAGCTCATCCAGCAGCTTGTCGGTGTCGTCGGTGAAGTCGAGGGTCATAACTTCATTGGCGCTTTTCCGCCATACCGTGACCTTTGAGCCGTCATACCAAGCGGAGGCGGCGGTGCCGGTATCGTCAAGCGTATTGACTTGCAGGTGGTTGGGCCGCTTGAGGATCACATCGGCCTCGCGAGCGGTCTTGACCTTGATCCCGTCCTCCTGCACTACGTCGAAGAAGGTGCGTGCGCGGAAAGAGATGGTTTGTTCCTTCGACAGGTAGTCCGACATTCCCTGCAGAACCGCCATCGCCTTTTCGTCGCGGCGGCCGGTCTGGCTGTCTTGAGCCAGCGTCTCTCCCACGAGCGACCAACTCCCCGCCGCGAGAAGCGCAGCCGCATAACAAACCCGCATTGACCGGAACAATGATACCTGATTGGCCATCGCACTTTCCTCCTTGATCATCGTTCTTAGCGTCGGCGAGCTACACGGCGGCCCGAGCGGCGCGCGACCCGCCGTGCCGAGCCCCGGACGCCGCCAACCCCGTAGTATCCCCCGTAGTATCCGCCTCCCCCGTAGTATCCGTATCGAGGCGCTACGACACCTCCAGAGTAGCCACAATAGTAATGCGCAAGCAGCAGGTCACTTGCCGGTGATTCCGCTCGGGCAAACGTCGGTTGCATGTTCGGTATGTTGACCATCGTCGCCGCGGGAACTTCCTCGGGCAGTGCGACCGCAAGCGCGAGCGCAAAGCTCAAGGCACGCCAAGCATGCTGTCGTACGACGATTTCATCGAGATTCGGGATCATGACATTCATGCACGCTCCTCCCTTTTCTGCACATCGCCGACACCTCATCTATGCGCTGAGGCACGGCGGTGATCAGTTCGAGGATCAATTAATCATTGAATGCGACGGCGTTCCTTGATCCATATCAATTAGAGGGGAGTCCTCGTCATCTCGGCGGCTGCGCGAACGAGGGCGGCGTTATCGGGCGCAAGCATGCCGTCGGGTAGAACCGTCGTGTCCTCAAGTCCAGTGCGGATGGCATGGCCGCGCGCGATTCGCCCGCTCATTGACAACCAGCTGGCGATGCCGTCGCCGTGGTGCACCTGCTCGAGCTCGAGGTTGAACGGTGCGGGTCGGGTTCGATCGCCGCGGAGGTCGTGAGGGAGATCGGGACGCCCGTGGCGTCGTAGGCGTGCAGGTGCAGGATGTGGGCGCCCGCGTCCACCGCCGCGCGCGCTGCGGACGCGAGTTCAGCAGCCGTGCGCGGGATGGCTGGGTGCTCGGCGGCCGCGCGCGAGCCGTTAAGCGCGACCTCGAGCAGCTGTGGCATCCGGCACAATTGTACTCCAGATCAGGATCGCCCTCGCCCACAGACCAAGGTGCTCGCATTCACGATCGAGTTGGGTCGCAGCCGGTGCTCGAACTCCCTTTCATCCGCCCTATCCCGAGATGCGCAAGGTCATGCGCGAGGTAGCCGCGGGCCTGCCTGGAGTTCTGCGTGCGAGCGCGGTAGCGCCAAGCGGCGTCCCGGTTGTAGAACGGGTGCCATGCCGGGTCGTACGGCTGGCTATCGCAGCTGTCGACTATGGCGAGGGATTTTGAAGGCGAAGAGATTGACGTTGCGACCGGAATCAGACCGGAATTCGGATCCCTTTCGCTTGATCTCGGTTACGTGCACTATTTCTATTCCCCTGGAAGATACCAGTCCGGATTACGGCGAGCTCTTCGCCAAGGCGGACTACAATTTCAACGATAAGTTCACAGTTGGTGCGATTGCACCGCGCTTATCGTGGCCGACGACGTGGAATGAGTCCTGCCGATATCGATGCCGGCGATCGCGGTGTTGAGTTCCTGAGACATAGTCTGCTCCTTGTCTTTTTGGCAGAGAGGGACCAAGAAGGAGAGCGGCTGCTGGTGGATCAAGGTAGGTGACCGGACGCCGGTTGCCTTTCGATCTGGGTCCAGCGGAGCGGCTCTCGCGATATTTCGGACCGGAGCCGAGCTGCGTCAACGCGGCGGACACGGTGTGCATTGTCGACGTGGACGTCACGGGGTTCTGCAGTCGCTTCGCTGGGTAAGGCGTCAGGGAGAGACTGATGGCACATGCGGCCCTTATGTCCCCGTTGAGTATCCTGGCAGTGTTCGGTGACATCCAAGTCGGGACGACACTGCAGCGCTCGGGGATTGCGCTGGTCGAGAAGCTGCGAGAGCGCGGATTCGAGGTGATTTCCGCCCGCTCAGCGGCAGATGGTGCGTCAGCAATTTGGTCCGATCCATTAATAGGCTCGGTGATAGTCGACGCTGATCTCGATCAGTCCGGTGGCGCAGAAACTGTGTTGCGCGCGTTTCGTGCGCGCAATGATCGGGCGCCGGCCTTCCTTTTTGGTGAGCGCAGCCACATATCCGCGATTCCACTGAGCACGCTCAAGCTGGCGAATGAGTTCATTTGGTTGACCGAAGACACGCCCACGTTAATGGCGGGCCGGGTCGTAGCCGCGATTCAGCGCTATCGCGAGAACCTGCTGCCGCCCATGTTCTCCTCGATGCTCGCGCAAGCGAACGTTCATGAATATGCCTTCGGCACGCCCGGGCACCTGGGCGGCACGGCTTTTCTCAAGACACCGGTATCGAAAGTCTTCTTCGACTACTTCGGCGAGAACTTGCTGCGCTCGGATCTTTCGATCGGTATGGCGGCAGTTGGCTCACTTCTCGACCACAGCGGGCCGATCGGTGAGAGCGAGAAGTATGCCGCCCGGGTATTTGGCGCGCATCGGTCATACACGGTTACCAACGGCACATCAGGCTCCAACCGCATCATATTCATGGCGAGCCTGACGCAGAACGACATTGCCCTGTGTGACCGCAACTGTCACAAATCCATCGAGCATGGCCTAGTAATGACCGGGGCGATCCCGGTCTTTCTCGTGCCGCGCCGCAACCGCTACGGCATCATCGGACCGATCTATCCTGAAGATCTGCAGCCGGAAACGGTTAGGAAGCGTGCCGGAGCGAATCCGTTGACCGCTGGCGCGAACAGGCTGAAGCCGCAGCATACCATCATCACGAATTCGACCTACGATGGATTGATCTACAATGTCGAACGCGTGATCGAGATCGGGGGCGACGCCATCGATCGTCTGCATTTCGACGAAGCGTGGTACGCCTATGCACGCTTCAACCCGCTCTACCGCGGCCGTCACGCCATGTTCGGCGACCCCGCGTCATATAAGAACGGACCGACATTGTTCGCGACACATTCGACCCACAAACTGCTCGCGGCGCTCTCGCAAGCCTCGTTCATTCACATTCGCGATGGACGGGACCCCATTGAGCATGCTCGTTTCAACGAGTCGTTCATGATGCATGCGTCGACTTCGCCGTTTTATCCGATCATCGCCTCTAACGAGATTTCGGCCGCCATGATGGACGGTACGAGCGGGCTCGCATTGACCACCGAGTCCATTCGCGAGGCTGTGAGTTTTCGCCAGACGGTCGGGCGTATCAAGCGGCAGTATGCGCAGGCCAATGACTGGTTCTTCAGCACGTGGAATCCGACCGAAGTCACCGATCCCGCGACAGGGAAGCGGATCGCATTCGAAGACGCGCCGGAAACGTTGCTGGTCACCGACCCCAATTGCTGGATGCTGCATCCTGGTGAGGCATGGCATGGTTTCGAAGGGCTCGAAGATGGCTACTGCATGCTCGACCCGATCAAGGTCACGGTCGTGGCGCCAGGCATCGCGTCCGATGGCTCGTTCGAGCAGCGTGGCATCCCGGCCGCGATCATCGCTGCCTATCTTGTGCGTCATGGCTTTGAGTACGAAAAGGCTCAGGACTTTACCGTTCTCTTTCTCTTCTCCATCGGGATGACCAAGGGCAAGTGGGGAACGTTGTTGACCACGCTGATCAAGTTCAAAGAGGATTACGACGCGAACGTGAAGCTCGGCGTGATCTTGCCGAATCTCGTCGATGCCTTCCCCGAGCGCTACGCTACCATGGGCTTGCGCGACTTGAGCGACGAGATGTTCGATCACTACAGGAAGTCGAATCAGATGCATCATTTGCAGCAAGCTTTCTCAAGCCTGCCAGTTCCAGAGATGCTGCCAGCAGATGCGTATCGGCGTCTGGTGCGCAACCAAGTGGAACGCATCCGGCTGGATGAGGCTGCACAGCGGGTCGTGGCAACGAGCATTGTACCCTATCCACCAGGCATCCCGATGATGATGCCGGGCGAGAGTACGGGTCCCGCCGATGGACCCTACATCGGCTATCTCAAGGCGCTACGCGACTGGGATCGACGCTTCGCCGGCTTTGGGCACGAAACCCATGGTGTCGAGGTAAAGGCCGGGGAGCACTATCTCCATTGCTTGAAGCAACAGATCTAGGCAGTGGTCGGGATGTGCCCGCATTGCTACTTCTGCCGCCGACAACGCGTCTTCATAGCGCCCTGCAACAAGATGTGCGCACGCAATTGCAGTCTGGATGCTGAAACTCTGTGGATTTGCGGACTTAGGCGCATAGCGCGTTCGACGCGCTCAATTGCGGCTTCTGGCTCGCCCAGCGCCACCTTTACCCACCCGTTCCAAAGCCCCGCCCTTGAGTTCCTGAGACATAGCGTGCTCCTTGTCTTTGGCGCCCGCTTGCCAGCTTCGCTTGCTGGCGGGCAAGCACGGCCGGACCATCGCATTCGCGGACATCGACGGCGCCCTAAAGCCGGGTCACTCCACTTGCGGC
Organism: uncultured Alphaproteobacteria bacterium; assembly: GCA_963780765.1. Classification (GTDB taxonomy): domain Bacteria; phylum Pseudomonadota; class Alphaproteobacteria; order Rhizobiales; family Aestuariivirgaceae; genus CAWHQZ01. Next base: position 36,514 of record CAWADI010000025.1, read on the forward strand.
CAGCATTGGCCTGCGGCATGGTGTTTTCCCCACTTTCCGAAGCTTGGCGTGCCTGAAGATGTCTAGATAGGAACAGGTCATCTAAAGAGCGTGACGATCAATGAGCCGAGGCTCGGCACATCGAAATTGGTGTTTCGCCAGTGCGTCACGAGTGGTCGATGGGTACCAGAGAGGAAACGGCAACCAGAGGCGTAACCCCGAAAAACTCACAATCCTCTTCCTCGCGACCAGCCGAAGCTCGGGCTGAGACAGCTGCGTTTCGCGATCAACTGAGCCGCCTCTATTTCGGCAAAAGCCGTGTCGCACAGCAGTTTCGTTACGGCGTTCTCGTTTTCGATGCGTGACAATCACGTTTATCGTTGGCACGTCGTTTTTACCGCGAACGACTTGGCTCGAATGGCTCGATGTGGTCTTCGGACTTATTATTCTCGCCGATTTCTCCGCCCGCCTTTTTGTGCGAGTCCTATCCGGTGAGGGAATTCGCCCACCGGCCGCTTGGGCGGACATGGCGGCAATTGTATCCTTCTGAGCACCCATCGTTGGGGAAGGTTTAGGCTTTCTGCGTATCCTGCGCACGCTTAGACTACTGCATACTTATCAGGTCATTGCGCGGCTCCGCGTGCGACAGCTCGTTCTTCAGTAGCAACGAGGAGGTTAATCACCACGGTGGTTACCTCGCGGTGTTCCTCTTCATTATGACGGGCTTCGTCTACCAGACCCAGCATTGGCGCAATCCGGCTATCGCTAATTATTTTGACGCTCTCTACTTCACCGTCGCGGCGCTCACGACCACGGGCTTCGGCGACATCACCTTGCAGGGGTCATTAGAGCACCTTGAAATCTGGCTCTAGGATCTTATCGATGCCCGCCTCTTCCATGGCGGCCAGGGCGACCTGTCGTTTTCTGACAGCGGTCGCCCCGATCCGGTCCATGCCGATCTGCAACCTACACCATCGCGCAAACTGCAAGCCGTCCTCAATCCCCAACACATCAAGTCACGGGAGGCGGAAGGCATTATCCTTTACTATCACAGTTCCTAGCAGGTTGATTTTGCCAAACGGATTAGTGTGCCGTTTAGCCAAGTCAAGCTTGATGTTGGCATCCTCCAGCGTCTTCTGCAGCCGTTGAATGTGGCTGGTCCGCTCGCGAACCAGTTGCTTGCGGGTGCGCAACAGCCCACGCTGCTCCTGGGTTTGGGCATCCGGCACGAAACTGCCGCGAACCAGGCCGTGGGCCAGAAGGTCGGCCAGCCAAGTCGCGTCGTTGCTGTCGGTCTTGCGGCCGGGAACATTCTTCACGTGGGCGGCGTTCGCCAGCGTCAGCGCAAAGTCGCCATCGCTCAGAATGTGCCAGACCGGCTTCCAATACACGCCCGTCGCCTCCATCGCGATGTGCGTGCATCCTTCGAGGCCAGCCATTCCGACAAGCCGAGAAAATCCCTCGTCATCGTCTTAAACGTGCGCACCTCGCGCTTGACGGTGGCCTCGTGCATGTGCCGGATGCAGGCCACGACCGTGTCCTTGTGCACATCCAGGCCAGCGCAGTGAGCGTAGAGTACTTCCATGTTGCTCCTCCTCCAACGACGCCGCCGGCATGGGAGTACCGTACAAAGAACTCTAGCAATCGTGCTCCGGGGCCGTCACCGACCCTTGGCACAATCAGGGGTGCTCGGAACTCCCGGATCCAACTAATTGAAGGGCTTAACCGCACCAAGCAAATACCGATCTCGTCGCCGACGACGATCCCGCTACACTAGCACAGCAGCAGCAACAGGGCCCGTTTCATGTCCAGCGGGTCGGTAACGCCGGTGGCGAACTAATTAGACGGAGAACTTTCCCTTGTGCAAGTTCTCCTGCAGCTGGAAAGCACTGACATTCGATGCGCGCTCTGATGCAGCCAATTCCAACAATGGCGGTTCGGATGGACTATGGCTGCGCTTGGCCGTCCGCAGCGACCTTGCGGAATTCAACCTGCTTGACGCCTTCCGGCACGACCGCCGTGAAGCGAGAGTCCTCGAACTCGCCACCGAGGCTCCAGGCATCCAGCTGAGCCATGAACTGCGGCTGGTGTTCCGCGATGACATAGTCAATTACGAAACGGCGGGGGACGGGCGACTTGTCGGCTTCGACCCACATCTGCCAATCGGCGCCATCGCTTTCGAACGAGATCAGGTGGCACTGCACGCCGTCAACCATGCGCAGCCCGATATATTGGGAGGAGATGGCATTTTCGCAAGCGCCTTGCTCACATCGGGATAAAGCAGATCGGCAAGTGGAATCTGGAATTCATACTTGTCGATCAGCTCATCCAGCAGCTTGTCGGTGTCGTCGGCGAAGTCGAGGGTCATAACTTCATTGGCGCTTTTCCGCCATACCGTGACCTTTGAGCCGTCATACCAAGCGGAGGCGGCGGTGCCGGTATCGTCAAGCGTATTGGCTTGCAGGTGGTTGGGCCGCTTGAGGATCACATCGGCCTCGCGAGCGGTCTTGACCTTGATCCCGTCCTCCTGCACTACGTCGAAGAAAGTGCGTGCGCGGAAAGAGATGGTTTGTTCCTTCGACAGGTAGTCCGACATTCCCTGCAGAACTGCCATCGCCTTTTCGTCGCGGCGGCCGTCTGACTGTCTTGAGCCAGCGTCTCTCCCACGAGCGACCAGCTCCCAGCCACGAGAAGCGCAGCCGCATAGCAAACCTGCATTGACGGAACAATGATACCTGATTGGCCATCGCACTTTCCGCCTTGATCTTCGTTCTGAGCGTCGGCGAGCTACACGGCGGCCCGTGCGGCGCGCGACCCGCCGTGCCGAGCCCCGGACGCCGCCAACCCCGTAGTATCCCCCGTAGTATCCGCCTACCCGTAGTATCCGTATCGAGGCGCTACGACGCCCCCAGAGTAGCCACAATAGTAATGCGCAAGCAGCAGGTCACTTGCCGGTGATTCCGCTCGGGCAAACGTCGGTTGCATGCTCGTTATGTTGACCATCGTCGTCGCGGGAACCTCCTCGGGCAGCGCGACCGCAATCGCGAGCGCAAAGCTCAAGGCAGCCCAAGCATGCTTGCCCAGCGCGGTGGGCAAGCCGGCACAAACTCGATTTGATTTCATAGGATTTCGGGGATCATGACATTCATGTACACTCCTCCCTTTGCTGCACATGACACCTCATCTACGCCTGAGGCACGGCGGCGATCAACTTGAAGATAATTATTTCATTGAATTCGACGGCGCTCCTTGATCCACATCAAAATCAGGGTCCGGCCCTTCTCGCGAGCGCCTTCGTAAATGCTGCGCGCGATTTTGCGCTTGGGCGCTTTGGGCAGCATTTTGGGCTGCAGCGGGCAAAGGACACAGTCGTGAGCGGACTTCCAATGCCTCTCATCAGCGCAGTCTGACTACCCCGGGTTGCGGTTCGCCGCGGCTGTCCCGCTAAACATCTTTCGCCGCAGAAGTCACCTTTCCCAACGAGTCTCGCGCGACAAACGTACGGTTTTGCAGCGCTTGCTACACTGCGTTTTGGCGTTACTGGAGTAGAGCTCTTTACACCCGCTCAGGCTACGCGGGAATGGTTGGCCAGGAACGACTGTTTTCCCTCGCTTCTCGTTCATGCAGATTTGGCACCGGAATTCGAGAGGGGTGGGATATCAGTTCGAGGATCCGGATGTGTTCAAGCAGCTGGCCTGGACTGCCGGATCTCTATAATTGGAAGGGCACTGACATTCGATGCGCGCATGCGCCGTCTAGTTGGACGCATCCTCGACAGAGGAGGTGCGCCGTCGTTGCCAGACGAAGACGGGAATCCCCAGGATCAGCAGCACCAGACCATAGAGCACGGGCTCGGCACCACAGCCGTAAAGCGTGAACACCGCGAAGATGAATGCGACGATCTCGATGATCGTGAGGCGCGGCATCGTGACTCCGGGTGTCGCCCGTGCCGCAACCAGTGGGCTGGCGAGGGCGCAGAAGGCGTAGGGGATTACGGCGGCCATCGTGCTCAGTCCGACTACCGTATTGTAGAAGGCCGAGAAGCCAGATGAGGCTACGGCCTGAACAAGAACCAGCACCGTGGCGAGCGCAGCCGAGACAATGATGCCCGTTGCCGGAACCTCGCGTGCGGAAAGCTTGCTGAAGACGGGCGGGAACAGCTTGTCCCGGGAGGCGGCCATGGGCACCTGTCCCATCAGCAACGTCCATCCGTTGAGCGCACCGATCGACGACAGGATAACGGCGAGCGACACCAGTGTCGCGCCCCACGGCCCCCACATGATCTGCGCGGCATCGGAGAAGGGCGCTACAGATTTCACCAGCTGGCTGCCTGGCACCACCCCCATGACCGCAACGGTACCCAGCACATAGAGCAGCGCGGCGATGCCGATACCGAGCACCGTCGCCCTCGGGATCGTGCGTGCGGCATCCTTGACGTCGCCCGCCGGCACCGTGGCGGATTCCAGCCCGAGAAAGGCAAACATCGTCAATGGCGCCATGGCGGCACCCGCGGTGAACAACGATGTCTGGCTGGAATCAAAGGGCGTGAAGTTGGATGCATCGACGTAAAGCAGGCCGATCAGCGCGATGGCGCCGAATGGCACCAGCTTGGAGTAGGTCGTGATTTCCGAGAAGATGCCGGCTGCCTTTACCCCGCGCAGGTTGACGGCAACGACGCCCCAGATCGCGCCCAGCGTCAGCACGACGGCCATGGTCCTGTTGTGCATTCCCGGGAAATAGTCCATCACCGCACCGGCAAAGGCGATGGCGATCACCGGCAGCGAGGTCCAGATCGAAATCCAGTAGCCCCAGGCGATCAGGAAGCCCGGGAAATCGCCATAGCCAAGGCGCGTATAGGCGTAGGGTCCGCCCGTCTTAGGTGCGAGCCGCGCGAGCTTGGCGAAGGTAAGGCCGAGACAGATCGCGCCAACGGCCATGACGATCCAGGCAAGGATTGCAAGATTGCCGTAGGGCGCCAGGGCGGCCGGCGAAAGATAGAAACCAGAGCCCACCATGTTGCCGACCACGATGGCCGTGCAGGCGGCGATCCCGAGGCTCTTCTCCTTTTTCTCCATCTTCGACCCCGCACCCAAACCGGCGCTGATCCGCGCCAGCGCTATTGATGAGCATGCTTGTAGCTAGAATGTACTAGTAATTTTCGGAAACGAAATTCCTTCCCTCCAAAGGCGCCTGATCGTCATACTTGCCCTTTTTCGATCGTTTGGGCAGCTTGACTTTTGTGTGCGGTACCTTCTCGAACGGAATCTGCTTGAGGATATGTGATATGCAGTTCAGTCGCGCCCGCCGTTTGTCATTCGATCGCAGAATGTGCCACGGCGCGTGCTTGCTATCGGTACTCTTCAGCATCAAATCACGCGCCCGCGAATAGTCGTACCAGCGCTGGAATGACTCGACATCCATCGGGCTCAGTTTCCATTGCCGCAATGGGTCATGGATGCGCGCCATGAATCGCCGCTCCTGCTCGTCCATGCCGACCTCCAGCCACACCTTGATCAGCAGGATGCCGGCATCGACAATGTATCTTTCGATTTGCGGACAAAGATCCAGAAACCGCTGGTGCTGCTCTTTGGTGCAAAATCCCATCACGTACTCGACGCCTGCGCGATTGTACCAGCTGCGGTCGAAGATGACGACTTCCCCGGCCGCCGGGAATCTTTCGATGTAGCGTTGCATATACATCTGGGTCTTTTCGCGGTCGGAGGGGGCCGGAAGGGCCACGACGCGAAACACGCGCGGGCTCACTCTTTCCGTGATGGCTTTGATCGTTCCGCCTTTGCCTGCAGCGTCTCGCCCCTCCAGCACGATGATGATCCGCGCTCGCTTGGCCGTGACCCACTCCTGCAACAGGCAAAGCTCCACCTGCAGCTTGTGCAATTCCTCCTCGTAGTCCTTTCGTTTCATCTTGCCGTTGCTCTTGGCGGTCTGCTCCGACTTGGTAGAGGATGATTTTGCATTTCCGGCGTGACGCATTTCCAAACGTGCTCCTTCGTTTTGCAGTGCCCTAGTCGATGATGTGATACCCGCCGTCAATGTAAAGCGTCTCACCGGTTATCAGGCGCGCAGCATCGTGCGCCAGAAAAGCTGTGGCGACACCTACATCGTCGATGCTGACGAGGCTGCGTGCCGGCGCCTTCGCTTGCGCCTTGTCGAGCAGCTCGTCGAATTCCGGGATCCCGGAGGCCGCTCGCGTCGCGAGCGGTCCGGGAGAGATGGCGTGCACACGGATGCCCTTCGGGCCGAGCTCGGCGGCAAGGTAGCGGACCGCGCTCTCGAGTGCAGCCTTGGCGACTCCCATGATGTTGTAGTTCTCCACGACCATTTGGCTGCCATAATAGGTCATCGTGAACAGGGTCCCACCCCGAGGCATCAGCGGCTCCGCCAGGTGCGCCATTCGAATGAATGACCAGCAGGAGACCTCCATGGTGGTGAGGAAACCCTCCCGAGGCGCATCGACCACCCGTCCTTGCAGCGTATCTTTGGGTGAGAAGGCGATGGAGTGGATGACGAAATCGAGTCCGCCCCACTGCTTGGTGATTTCCTCGAAAACCGCCTCCATCTGGCCCGCTGTGCGCACGTCGAGCGGCAGCAGGATCGGCGCTTCGAGCTCACGGGCTAGCGGCTCGACGTATTTCTTCGCTTTGTCGTTGAGATAGGTTACCGCGAGCTCCGCCCCCAGCGCGCGAAACGCCTTGGCACAGCCCCAGGCGATGGACTGGTCATTGGCAATGCCAACGACGAGGCCTCTCTTGCCGTCGAGCAGCTTCGCCTTCACAGCGGGTATCATTCGATAGACCTTTCATTTTCGCGTTTGCGTGCAACCATTTTGCGGATCAACGCCATTTCCGGAACGCGATCCGGAATAACGAGCTCGGCCTCGGTTGCTGCGGCTTACCTGTGAGGTTGAGATTCCGGGGCCGGTCTCGAGCAATACGGCGCGACCGTCGCGGAAGGCGATTGCCGCCAGTTCCGTCACGACCAAATCGACCGGACGCGTCGAAGTAATCGGCAGTGTGCATTTCCTGACAATCTTCGGGGCGCCCTTGGCCGTGTGCTGCATCGCCACGATGACGCGCTTGGCGCCCGAAACCAGGTCCATGGCCCCGCCCATGCCCGGCACCATCTTGTTGGGGATCATCCAGTTGGCCAGCCGTCCGCTCTGATCGACCTGCAGGCCGCCGAGCACTGTGATATCGAGATGACCGCCACGAATGAGGCCGAACGACATTGCGCTATCGAATGTGCTGGCGCCGGGCAGGGCGGTAACAGGGCGGCCGGCTGCGTCGGTCAGCGTGGGATGTGCCATGCCTTCCTCGGGAGGCGATCCGGTGCCGAGCAGTCCGTTCTCGGACTGAAAGAAAACGTGCATGCCTTCCGGCAGATGGTTTGCGACCAGCGTCGGAATCCCGATGCCGAGATTCACGAGCATGCCGGGCTTCAGCTCGCGGGCAATCCGACGGGCGATGATCGTCTGCGGTTCCATGGAGCGCTCATGAACTGGCGACGAGGTAGTCGACGAGGGGCGCCGGCGTTACGACATGATCGGGCGAGAGCACACCGATGGGAACGATATTGTCCGCGCTGGCGATGACGGTGTCGGCCGCCATCGCGATCACCGGATTGAAGTTGCGAGCCGTCAGCGCGTAGCTCAAATTGCCCAGATAGTCGGCAAGGAACGCCTGCACCAGGGCGAAATCGGCGCGCAGCGCGACCTCGAGTAGATAACTATTGCCATTTACTTCGATACGCTGCTTGCCCTTTTCGACGATGGTGCCGATGCCAGTCTGCGTCAGAATTCCACCGAGCCCGTGTCCGCCGGCGCGAATGCGTTCGATAAGGGTGCCTTGCGGGACGAGCTCGACGTCCAGTTCGCCGGCCATCATCTGCCGCTGCGTTTCGGGGTTGAGCCCGATGTGACTCACGATGGCCTTGCGCAGCAGCTTGGCCCCGACGAGCTTGCCGATTCCTTTGCCAGGCATCGCAGTGTCGTTGGCGATCACAATGAGATCGCGCTTGTTTTGCCGCACGATCTCATCGATGACGCGTTCAGGTGTTCCGACCGCCATGAAGCCGCCGATCATCAGGCTCGCGCCGTCGGGGATCATGGCAACCGACTTTTCCAGAGAGACAGCTTGCACGTTCTTCCAGACCTTCGGGCATGCCCGGCTGTTTGCGACGGCCAACTACCGTCCAATGGCAGCGCTCCACCTTGGGGAGCATCCGAGCCCACTCTTCTCCTTCTTCAGTAAGCTCGCCGCCGCCGGCATCCCTTGATTTTGGTCAAAATATTTGCGGAAAAGCCGGCGCAACAGGAATCGTCACGCCATCGCTTTGTCTACGGAGGAAGGTTGGCGGCGTGCCGAGATGAGCGAAAGCGTATGCCGCGCGATCATCAGTTCCTCATCGGTCGGGATCACATACAGAGCGACGCGGCTCTCCTGTCGCGATATCAGTTGCTCTGGCGCCGCATTGGCGGCCGGATCGAGGGCCGCGCCCAGCCATGCGAGCTTCTCGACGATGCGAGCCCGCAGTCTCGACCGAGTTCTCGCCGATCCCGGCAGTGAATATGAAAGCGTCGAGCCCACCGAGAGCCGCCGCCAGCATTCCGGCATGCAGTCCCACCCGGTAGACGAAATAGTCCATTGCGAACGCGGCACGCGGGTCGGGACTCGTTTCCAGTTCGCGCACGTCGTTGCTGATGCCGGAGAGGCCCTTCAGGCCGCACTCGCGGTACAAAAGATCCTGCACCTCTGCCGCTGTCATGCCTCTTTCGGCAATGAGGTAAAGCACCACGCCCGGATCGATCTGTCCGGGCCGGGTTCCCATCGGAAGCCCGTCAAGCGCCGTAAATCCCATCGTGCTTTCGACGCTGCGGCCACCGGACAGCGCGCACATGGACGCGCCGCTTCCCAGGTGCGCGACGATCACCCGGCCGCTTGCGATTCGCGGGGCGACCTGCCGCAGCCGCTCGGCGACATACTCGTAGGAAAGGCCATGGAAGCCATAGCGGCGCACGCCGTCTGCATAAAAGCGTTCCGGGATCGCATAATGGTCCGCGACCGCGCTATGACCGCGGTGGAACGCAGTGTCGAAGCAGGCGACCTGCGGAAGCTCCGGGCGGCGCGCGAGCAAGGAGCGGATCGGCGCCAGGTTATTTGGCTGGTGGAGCGGGGCCAGTGGGATATAGCGCTCGAGATGCGCCAGAACCTTGTTGTCGAGCAGCACAGGCTGGCTGTATTCCGGGCCGCCATGGACCACGCGATGACCGACGGCAACGAGATTGAATTTCTGTGTGTCGCGTATCCAGGCCCCGGCCAGTTGAATCGCGGTAGCGAGATCCGGAACATTGCTTGCTGGATAAGTCTGGTCGATCAGCAGCGTCTTGTCGGCTCCTTGAGCGCGCAACCGTGGCGACGTGCCGATGCCGTCCATCTGACCCTTGACCAGGCGTTGCAGATTCCTGGTTCCGTCAATGCCGAATGCTTGAAACTTGAGGCTCGACGAGCCGGCGTTGACGACCAGGATCGCGTCCATGGCGGTTACGCTGCGGGCAGGATTGCTGTACGTCGCCGCGCATCGGCATAGAGCACCGCCACGGCGCAGGAGGCCAGGCGCGCGCGCACGGAATCGGCGCGCGAGGTCAGAATGATCGGCACGCGCGCTCCGAGCACGATACCGGCGGCGTCTGCCTTGGCCAGGAAAGTGAGATTCTTGGCGAGCATATTGCCGGCTTCGAGATCAGGGACGACCAGGATCTGGGCTCGCCCTGCGACGGGAGACTGGATGCCTTTGATCTTCGCAGCCTCCGGATCGATGGCATTGTCGAACGCCAGCGGCCCGTCGAGCACGCCGCCGGTGATCTGTCCGCGGTCAGCCATCTTGCACAAAGCCGCCGCCTCGATCGTCGATGGAATCTTGGAGGTGACCGTCTCAACAGCCGAGAGAATGGCGACGCGCGGAGTCCCGAGACCAACCTGGGTGAACAGGTCGATCGCATTCTGGATGATGTCGCGCTTGGCGTCGAGATCGGGAAAGATATTGATGGCTGCATCTGTGATAAACAATGTCTCGGAATAGGTCGGCACATCCATGACGAAGACGTGGCTGATCCGCCGCGCTGTGCGCAAGCCCGTCGCGGACGCGGTGACAGCCCGCATGAGCTCGTCGGTGTGCAGGCTGCCCTTCATCAGCAGCTCGCCTTTTGCCTCGTGGATCAGCTTCACGGCCTTTGCGGCCGCTTCATCACTGTGCGCCGCATCGACGATCTCGAATTTGCTGATATCGAGATGGTGCTGGCGCGCGACGGCGGCAATTTTTGCTGCCGGCCCAACGAGGATAGGAACGATCAGGCCGGCCTCGGCGGCCCCCGCGGCCCCACGTAGCGAACTTTCATCGCAGGGGTGCACCACGATGGTCGTGACCGCCGGCACCTGCCTGGCGCGGGCAATCAAACGCTCGTATTTCGCATGGGGTTGTGGGGATGGAGCGGCCTCGGATTTTGCCATCACGAAAACTCCCTCTTTGTCGCCGCCCTTGTCGTTCAGGACTTAGGACGCCTTGGCGATTCTGGTTTGCGCGGCTTCCAGATTTTCGAGTGCGCCCGTCTCGGCGCCGAACAGCCTGGCAATTCGCTGCAGTCGCTCCGCCGCCTCGCCGGTGATTTCGCCGCGTGCTCTCAACACCTGGCCAAGCGCCGCAAAACCTTTCCTGCGCTCCTCCCGGTCGGACGGCAGCAGATCAGGAATGGCGGCGAGCGTTGCCTCCTCATCGATGAGGAGCATGAAGAATTGCTCGCGCACGAGTGCCTTGAACTCCGTCAGCGTCAGTCGCGGCCTGTCATCGTGCAAGGCGCGCACGCGGCGAACGGCCGCCAGCCCACGTTCATCCACACCGCCGCGCGGCGCGCCGACATACATCAGGCCGCGGATCACGCACTCGCGCAGACCACCTGTCGGAATACGCGCCTTCAATTCAGCGATCCGCGACCGCAGCAATTCACGATGCAGCGCCGTCTTTCCCGCCTTCCGCGGGGGACGCGTGTCGGTGGGGTCAATGCCGACAGCAGCCTGCAACATGGGCAAGCCATAGATCGACAGGAAACTCCATTCGGCGAAGGCTTCGTTCATGTCCCGCCACCCGTCAAGGGCTGCAACGATCCCCCGGGATGCGCTCTCCTGAAGTACGACGAAGGGATTCTCCGTCGTGATGGGCTTACGATCCGCGCGTATCTGATCCGCCATCGTCTTGACCGAAGCCATCAGCGGATTTGCGTCAGAGAACAGCTCGTATTGCAGCCGCAGCGGGTGAAGCTGCCGCAGCCATTCGGCCGCGGGAGCGGACATCACGGTGCGCACGAACGGCTGCGCAAACGTCCGGTAGAGAGCCAGACCTATTTCGGATACCCGAGCCGCGGTTGCGAACCGCCGCTCATCGGCTGCATCGTTGCCGCCGAGCGCACGAATATCGTCGAGCGTCCTCGTTTCGCACCTCATGACCCAATCGCCGGTAACGAAATCGGAGCCCGTCGTGTCCTTGGTCTTCGCCTCGAACACCGCTTCATAGAGTCCCGGCGGCAGCACATCGATCAGGTCGATGTTGCTGGAAAATTCGCCGTGCTCCTTGCGCGCCACGCTGCTGGAGACGAAGATCCCCAGATGTCCCGCGGATTCGTGGACGGTGTAAACGATCGTCTGTCCGTGTGAGCGGATGTCGTTGACGTCATCGTAGAGGTCGAGAATCCATCCGAGCGCCTGCTGCGGCGGTGTGATGTTGTCGCCCTTCGAGCAGAACACCACGATCGGCGAGCGGATATTGCGAAGATCGATCGTTGAGCCGTCAGAAGTCCGGATGCTTCCTGCCGCGAGGTTGTTGCCAATAAACAGCTCGTCGACGATGAACTGGATTTCCTCGGCATTCAGATTGACGTGACCTCCCCACCAGCGTTCGAAGCCGAGATAGCGCGAGGCCTCGGTGTCGATCTTGGAGTAGAGGTTGTATTGTTTGCTCCACAGCGTATTCGAAGGATTCTGGTTCTCGAAATTCTGCACGAGCCAGCCGCCATCGAACTTGCCGTTACCGAGGTCGCTGGTAAGCGCCGTAAGCCAACTGCCGCCCAGGAGGCCGCCCGTGTAGCGCATCGGATACTTGCCGCGCACGCCGGCCCAATAAGATAGCGGTGATCCCGCCACGATGATGGGCCCGAAGAGCTCGGGACGCAGCGCAGCGAGCATCATCACCGCCCAGCCGGCCTGGCAATTCCCGATCACGCAGGGTTTGCCGTCGGCCTGAGGGTGCAGGGCGATGACTTTTTCCAGGAAGATCGCTTCCGCGTGCGCGATGTCTTCGATCGTCTGTCCTGCCGTGGGCTCGGGCAGGAAACCGATGAAGTAGCAGGGGTGTCCGGCTTTAAGCGCCACGCCGATCTCGCTGTCGGCCTTGAAACCGCCGATGCCGGGTCCATGTCCGGCGCGCGGATCGACAACCACGAAGGGGCGGCGGGTTGGATCGATGTCGGCGCCTTTCGGCGGGATGATCCGGACGAGAACGTAGTTGACCGGCCGATCGAGGGTGCGGCCGTCGATGACGAGCTCTGCCGCGTAATCGAGGACGTGTGGAGCGATTTTGGCCAGGTGCTCGTGGTACTGGTTGCCGCGCTGCCGCATCACATCCCAGAACAGGACGCTGCGTTGCGCGGCATCGACCAGGTATTCGATTGCGGGGGCAAACAGGCCGCAAGCTTGCATTAGGTCTGCGCCTGTAGGCGCATCCGGTTTGGACATCGTTCCAGCACTCATGAGCTCGTTTCCGTCTTCATGAAGTCATTAGCATTGATCTCGAAGTCATTATCATTGATCTCGGTCAACGACATACGCGCCAATCCGCTCGGTAAATGCGACACATTCGCCTCAATCTACGGAAGCCTAGTGCGCTCGTCGCTGCGGATGCTCCAAGCCAGCTGATCTTATCGCCAAAAATGTAACGGTTTGGCGAAAAATGGGCTGCATTTCAGTGGCCCGAGAAGACCAGTGTCTGCAAGGGAAGAACCACCGCCTGGAGGCGAAGGATCAGGGCATGCACGAGGCCGACTGTGTCGATAGCGTGGAGAAACAGCCACCGCGCGGTGCTCAGATTCTCATCGGCAAGGAGGTCGTGATTGTTGGTATAGGCATTCGCGATGCAGTGGCTTCCAGGCGGTATTCCCACGAACCCTCCTTCGAAGAGAGGTTCCAGAAAGACCAATAGCGTCCCGGGTTGGGCACTCTGCAGTGGATCGATCAGCTGATCAGTGGGCCGGACCTGACCGGCGGCGATAAGATCCTGAACCTCAGTCACCACCATCGGTATGATGGTGAGGGGCCTCGCGACACAGGTGGCTTCGGCGATCATGCCGACTTTCATAATTTGAGCCTCTATCTGGCCGAAGCCAGCGATGAGCGCCCGCCGCCCAGCCTCCGAGGGAACCAGTAACCCCGCCGGCCGCATTAACGGATTGACGATATCGCCTTTGCGGAGCGTGAATTGTTCGACCATTCCGTCGACGCCGGCGTAGACGATCGTCTTGTCCAGGTCGACCTGAGCCTGGTCACGCTGGGCTTCAGCGCTGGCCTTTTGTGCCGGCAGAAGCGTCGAGATCTGCGTCTCGATGGACTTCTTGCTGGCAAGGGCTGCGTCCACCGTGCCTTGCCGGCCTTCAACAACCCTCTGAAGTTTTTCAAGCTCGCGCGTGGCGACCGTTCCCTCGTCACGCCGCCGCAGCTCGCTCCTGGTCGCCAGTTCTTCCTCGGCCTGAAGGAGCGCGCTCTTTGCTTCCTAGAATCTTGCCATCGGCAGCGATCAGCTCGACCTTTGCCTGCTCGAAAGCCGCATCGACTTCCGAAATGCGCCGTCGCGCGCTTTCCAGCGCGGCTTCCTGCTTGGAGCTGTCGAGCCTGAACAGTGGCTGGCCAGCCTTGACCTTGTCCCGGATACCTATGAAGACCTCCTCGACGCGGCCCATGCCCTCCGGCAAAAGCGGCACGGTGCGGAAATAGGAGATGGCGCTCTTCGTTGACGGATGAAAGTAAAAAATCAGCGTAATGAGGAGCACCGTGAGAATCAGACACCCCGTTATTCCCCAACGGAGCTCAAACCATACTGAATAAAGATTGATCTCACGCCCGATTCTCTTTCCTTGCATATAGCGGCGGAAGAGATAGTCAGGAAGAATGGTGAACATCGAGCACAGCAACATTTCAAGCATGGCTCAAGTCCTTCTCCTTCACTTCCTTTACTTCGCCGACATGTTGCTGCGGCTGGGCAGTAATCTGCCAAGGCGGAGCAGGCGGTTTGGGCTGCAGCTGCTTAGCGCCGGCCATCTTTGCCAAGGATTCGGCCATTCCCTTCAGCGGAGTTGAGAAGTCCGGAAACGGGATCAGCGCCAGGAGCAGTCCCGCGATCCAGTAAATGTGGTTGTGCGTGAACAGCGAGAGGAGCCCCAAAACACCTACGATCTGCAATTGCACTTTGCTAGTCCCGTGCGCCATGTGTTCGGGAAGGGCGTGAAGCCGGAAATACAGGATCCCCACCATGAGGACTGGTAGCGGCGAGGAAGACGATCATGACGTTGAGCAGTACGTCGGTTTCTCCCGGAGCCGTTATGAAACCCGGCAAGTGATGCGTCGCTGCGGGATGAACTGCTGCCGTCGACATTGGCCTCCTCCACTCTCCACTCAAGTCTTGTGCGCGCCGCGCCGGGCAAGCAGCTCCGACGTAGCCGGCATACTACAGAACGGGTCGCCGACATATTACCAGAAAGCAGCGGCCGCATTGATGCAAATCAAAGATACGGCTGGGTTTCCGTGAAGACAGCCGGAGGTGCTTTGGCAACCAACAGATCATCAAATTTTGCGCCAAATCAACGCTTAAATCGACTACAATGCCCAACTTAAACCCGTACGGGTCGTCCTCTGCCGTTGAAAGGAGCCAAGTATGACCAAGGCCGCTAGTAGCCCGTCGCGCACTCTTCCCACCGCAAAGGAAATGCTGGAGAGGCTTGCATCGGCGGAGGCCGAAAAGGCATCAGAAGCGGTCCGCCGGCAAGCAAAAGCAGAAGCCGAGCATAAGGCGTTGATCGAAAAATTCACCCAGCCCTCGGGCCTTTCAGACGAGGAGATAAAGGAGCGTGCTCTCGCGATTATCCAGCGCGCCGTTCAGAATGGCCTTACCCAGGTCCAGTTCTATCGGTTTCCCAATTCACTCTGTACGGATCGTGGCCGGGCAATCAACCAACAGGAGCCTGGTTTCCCCAGCACGCTGACCGGTGTGCCCAAAGAGATCTATGACTTCTGGGACAGGCAATTGCGATCGCTAGGCTACAAGCTTCAGTTCCAGATTGTCGATTTCCCGGGCGGCGTGCCGGGAGATGTCGGTATCACGCTCAAGTGGGGCTGAGAACGTATCGTTTCGATCAGAAGCGAGCTGTTCGTCCGAAGAGCTGGGAGTTCCCGGATTAGCGCTGGCGGCAAGGCCGGCGGAGTACAGTGAGTGTAAGAATAGCGATCGACAGAGATCATCTCTCGTCTCCTCGGCATCGAGTTGCTTGAGATAGCGATCGACCGCTGTCTCCATCTGCTCCCCGATGATCTCGGTTGTCGCAACTCGCTGTGGGGTGCTTTTTGGATGCGCTCGTCAGCCGCAGGAAGTACCGCTTTCCGTTCCTGACAACAGAGATCATTACGTCACCGGCACTTCAGCCGCCTTGACCTCCCCTGCCACGTATGTAAGGTTTCGAGAGTGTTGACGTGCCGCTGGCAACGTCCTCGGTGCGCCGTCCGACTCCTATCGCAACACCAGGATGATCTGCTTCCGCGAACTGTGAACGTCCGTCCTCCTGTTGCCAAAGCCTACGGCGACGACTCTCTTTCAACCGAAGCTGCTCACAAGGAAGCAGGTGATCCGCTCAAACTAAAGCCCAGCGGAGCACGTCCGTCTGGATAGATGCCATAGTCGCACTACCGACAATGTCTCTGCGCACAATAGACAACGTCTTTGAGCACAATAGACAACGGACAATGTCTCTGAGCACAAGCGTCTGTTGTTAAGGGAGAAAACCAGGATGCAACAGATCGAAGCAACCCTGCCGAGAGGTAGCCTGGCGTTTGGTCAGGAAAGCAGCGCTCACACTCTTAGCACCAGCCCCACGCTTTTCGGATGCGATGAGCTGCGGGGCACGGTGATGACCTTTGGCCGCAATGAGGAAATCTTCGGCGAAGGTGAACCGGCAGACCACGTCTACAAGGTCCTGGATGGCGCGGTAAGGAGATATACGATCTTGAGCGATGGCCGGCGCCAAATTGGTGGCTTTTCCTTTGCGGGTGAAATATTTGGCCTGCAACCCGGTGAGAAACATAGCAATTCCGCGGATGCGCTCGGGGATTCCCGGATCATGGTTACAAAACGCAGCAGGGTACTGAAGTGTGCAGAGCGCAACAGTGACGTTGCATACCGTCTCTGGTCGGTCACGGCTTACCAGCTCCGGCACTCCGAGGCCCATGCCTCGCTGCTGATGAAGAACGCATGCGAGAGGGTGGCTTCGTTTTTACTCGACATGGCGCAGCGGCCGGCCAAAGACACTATTCAGCTCCTCATGTCCCGACAGGATATCGCTGACTATCTGGGCCTCACGATCGAAACGGTGTCCAGATGCCTCTCGCAACTTTCCGAAGCGCGCGTCATCGAGCTTACCGGTTCGCGCCGGATCACATTGCGGAACCGGCCGGCGCTCTGCGAGCTCAATAGCTGAATCACACATCGCAACGCAAGAGTTGGCTGGTTTTTCAGGCTGAACTAAACTAGGAATCGAGAACTCCGGCTCGCTCGGCGCGTACCCGGGCAATGGCGCCTGCGATGTAGCGTGGATCCTGGGCGCCAAACACTGCATATCTCCCGCCGACGACAAAAGTGGGCACGCCGGTGACACCCATCCGCGAGGCTTGCGAGATTTCCTCCTGCACTTCCGCGCGCCCGGCGTCGCCGGCCAGAAGCTCGGCAACGCTGTCGGACTTCAGGCCGCAATCTCGCGCGGCAGTGTGAAGCACTTCTTTTTCGCCGACGTCCTTTCCTTCCAGAAAATACAGCTGGAATAGTCTTTCTGCGACCGCGCCCTGCAGACCTTCGGTCTGCGCCTGGCGCAGCAACCGATGCGCGTCGAGCGTGTTGGGTGAGCGTCTCATCAGATCGAAACGGAACTCGATGCCTTCAAGAATCCCGGCAGCGATCACCGGGCGTTGGATCTCCTTGATCTTTTCCGCCGAGCCGAACTTTTTCGTCAGGTACTGGTCGCGCGCGATGCCTTCCTTCGGAATCGTGGGATCGAGCTGAAACGGTCGCCAGCGCACTTCGACCGCTGTCGTCGCCATGGCCGCGATCGCCCGCTCGAGACGGCGTTTTCCGATATAGCACCACGGGCACATGACATCAGAGATGACATCGACGGGTATTGGTTCGCCGTCACCGGCGATCGGGCCGCTCCCGGTCATCCGTCATTGGCGCCTTCAAACCAGACGGTAGACGCATCGAAACCGGGAAGCGGCAGCCGAGCAGGCCGAGCAATGTATTTGCGACGCGCCACCCATTGGCCGCCGGAGTTGTAGAAGGGCACGATATAGTGACCGTTGACGAGCGCCCGATCGAGTGCCCGTACCGCGGCGACGAAATCTTCCCGACCTGATGCGGTGAGCAGCACCTCGATCAGGCGGTCGACGAGCGGGTCGGCGATGCCCGGATAGTTGCGTGTACCATCGGTAATCCGACCCCTACTACCGAAGTAGAACATCTGTTCGTTGCCTGGTGACAGGGAATTGTACCAACTCACCGGAATCATGTCGTACTCATAGCTTTGCAGCAAGCGCTGGAACTGTGCGGGGTCGACAACGCGCACATCCATGGCGATGCCGATCTGCTTCAACATGCGCTGGTAGTGCAGGGCAATTCTTTCCTGGTCGCGGCTTGCGATCGACAACGTGAAGCTGAAGGGGCGCCCGCTCTTGCGGTTGACGAGAGCGGTGCCGCGTAGGTCCCACCCAGCTTCGCCGAGCAGCACCAACGCTTTTTTGAGGTTCTTGCGGTCGCGCCCGGAGGCGTCACTCACCGGCGCGCGGTAAGAACCATCCAGAATTGCCGGGGCGATGCGATTGCGGTCAGTACCCAGGAGACGCAGTTCGGCTTCACTGGCGGGCCTTCCGGCATAGGAGAGCTCCGAGCCCGAGTAGTAGCCCTGGGTTCGCTGGTAGAGATCGTGAAACAGATTCTTGTTGGCCCACTCAAAATCAAAAGCAAGTATCAAGGCTTCGCGCACTCTGCTGTCGGTGAAGATCTCGCGGCGCGTATTGAAAGCGAAGCCTGAAGTGGCCGCCGGCGAACGCTGTTCGATCCTCTCGAGGATCACGTCACCTCTCATCACCGCAGGGAAATCGTAGCCACCCGACCAGCGGGATGGGTCGCTTTCAACTCGGATGTCGACAAGCCCCTTCTTGAACGCTTCGAAAGTGGCGTTGTTGTCGCGGTAATAGTCGAACCGCAGTTCGTCGAAATTCCACAATCCCTTGCTGATCGCCAGGTGCTGTCCCCAGTATCCCACGTAGCGCCGGTAGATCACACGTTCACCGGCTTTGATTTCCGCCATTACGTACGGGCCCGAACCCACCAGTGGCTCCAGCGTCGTGGCCTCGAAGTTCTTGCCTGCCCAGGCATGTTTGGGAAGAACCGGCATGAGGCCTAGGATCAGTGGCAGCTCCCGGTCCGTGCCGTCCTGGTGAAAGGTGACGGTCAGGGCGTCGGGAGTATCGATTCTGGTGACCTTCGAGTAAAAGTCCTTGAAGTTGGGGCGGCCGTGCTCGCGCAGGAGTTCAAGCGAAAAGGCGACGTCGGCCGAGGTGACGGGCCGTCCGTCCGAGAATTTTGCTTCGCTGCGCAGCTTGAAAGTGATGGCTGAGAGATCGTCGGCCACATCGATCGATTGGGCCAGGAGGCCGTACAGAGAAAACGTCTCGTCCCAGTTGCGTCCCAACAGGCTCTCGAACACCAGAGTGCGCACTCCAGTCGCTGCCTGGCCCTTGACGATGAAGGGGTTGGTGCTGTCGAAGCTGCCGGTTACAGCCTGCTTGAGTACGCCCGTCTTGGGCGCTTGCGGATTTACATATGGAAGATTGGAGAAGCCGGCCTCAAGTGCCGGCTCCTGGTGCATGGCGATGCCGTGCCTTGGCGCCCCGGCAAGGGGAGGAGAAAAGACGAGGATGCCGGCGAAAAGCGTCGCGGCGAAAAAACCGTGTTTGCGAACAGTTCCCTCGACGATCGTTGAACGGACCGGATTCAATGCCGGCGCATTTGCCGCAGCCGGTAGGCGCAGTGCTTCTTGTCGAACCGGTCGAAGTAGTCCCTCACCTGCGGGTGACGCACCGGCATGCCGGAATTGTCGACGAGCAGGTTCTGCTCGGAGACATAGGCTACGTACTCTGTCTCCTCGTTTTCGGCGAACAGGTGATAAAATGGCTGATCCTTGCGTGGGCGGACCTCCTCTGGAATCGATAGCCACCAGTCTTCTGTGTTGGCGAAGACCGGATCGACATCAAAAATCACCCCCCGAAAAGAAAAATGGCGATGTTTTACAATCTGACCGATCTGGAATTTTGCCGAGCGGGCCGGTTCAGGCATGGGTTGAGGCTCCATCACCCCTTCTCTTGGCGCGCCGAACAGGCAAAGACAAGGTCCAATAGGACGCACCCCCTGGAGCCATTACACCCCGTAAGGTGCTGTACTATCAAGAAAAATCGCCTTGCCGACGATCACCCTCGAATCAAGTCCCCGATACCCCATCATCGCGCATATGCGGGCTTTCCGCCAGAAGTTCTTCGCAGGTGTTCGGTGAAAGTTGCGCTTGCGGGTCAATGCGGGCGCATGGCGAGGGGAAGCTGCTGCAACGCTCCGAGCCCCTGACTCATGATCATCTCGCGCAGCGGGGAAATCTGATCGATCGCAGTAAGTCCGAGCACCCGCAGCGCGGAGAGCAGTATGGGTCCGCCGAGCAGCGATCGGTTCATGTAGTGGATTGCCTCCTGCCGCGGCAGCACGTCGCCGCGCCTGAGTTGGCCGTAGCGGCGCAACACATCTTCGCCGCCCGGATCAAGGCCGTTCCGCCGGGCTTCGCTGACGAGTTCCGCAGCCGTTGCAGCATCGCGCAAGCTCATATTCAGTCCCTGGGCTCCGATCGGCGGAACCACGTGGGCAGCCTCGCCGACCAGGAGCGTACGCGGCCCTCCAAAGTCGGATGCAATTAGCCCGCTCATGGAAAACACGGCGCGATCGCCCACGGCGAAGATGCGTCCGAGTTGTCCATGCGTGGCCGCCTGGAGCTCGCGCTCGAATTCACAATCATCCATGGCCATCAGCCCGCCCGCCCGCTCGGGCGTGTCCATCCACACCAGGCCCGAGCGGTGGCCCGGCAGTGGCACGGTAGTCAGGGGACCGGCAGGCCTATGGTATTCGATGGACAGCCCGTCGTGCGCCAGGGAGTGTTCGAAGGTGGCTGCGATTGCCGATTGCTCGTAGGACCAGCTTTGCGTCGCGATGCCCAGCGACCGCCGGACGAAGGATTCCTTTCCGTCGGCAGCGATGAGGATCGGTGCGGCGACCTCGGCATCATCTTCACATCCGACCGTTACCAAGCCGTCCGCGACGGTGACAGATTCGATGCGGCCGGCAAGGCATGATACGCCGCGCGCCGCGCACAGCTCGGCGAGCCCCCGGCACAGCGCTGCAAGCGGCAGGTTCCAGCCGAAGGCCTCGAGATCGAGCTCGCTCGCTGAAAAAGTAACGGTCGGCGAAGTCAGCAAGCTACCGGTGTCATCAATGATGCGAAGCCGCCGCAGCGGCTGGCCGAGCTCGGCAAGCTTGCCCGGCCATATTTCCAGGTAGCGCAGAAGCCGGATCGACGGCTGCATGAGCGCCACGGTGCGTGGATCGTTCTCCCGCCCTGCCGGTCCGACGAGCCTGGTCACAAGCCCTTGCCCGGCAAGCAGCGCCGCCGCGGCAAGTGCCGACGCTCCCGATCCGGCGACAATTGCGTCCATCCTCTGCATCGAGGAAACCAGCGCGGGTGGGCTAGTGGAGTTGGGTGGCCTGCATCGCCGGGCGGGCGGTGAAAGCCTCAAACCAGGCTGCGAGCTTCGGGTGGTCTTTGCGCCAGTCGAGGTCGCCATGCCGGAAGTCCATATAGCTTGTCGCTGCACCGACGGCGATCGCTCCCGCCGTAACCTCTTCCAGGTCCCTGATCCAGTTGGCCTCCAGGTCGTGGCAAGCCGTTGCAAGTCGCAATCTTAGGCGGCCGATCAGGTCCTTCCAGCGCAGGGTCTCGGGCCGGGTCGCCGTCTCATAGCGCAGGGCGACCGCGGCATCGCCCATGCCCTGGCCCAGCGACTGGACCGTCAGAACGCGGAAACGCTTGACCGGCTCATCGGGGAGCAGCTTCTTGTCGCCGGCACGGTGACACAAGTACTCGCAGATGACGCGCGAGTCATGCAACGCGTGTCCGTGATCGGTCACCAGGGTCGGTATCCGCCCCAGCGGATTGACCTTTGTCAGTTCCGGGTGCGCGGCCGTCGGCAGCACTCCCTGCACGTGCTCGACCTGGAGATTCCCAGCCATGCCCACTTCATGCGCTGTCACGAGACACATCCGCGCGAATGGGGATGCGGGGCTGTAGAGCAGTTTCATGGCATCCGTGAAGCCCCGCCCCGGCCCTCGCACAGGCCGGGACGAGAGAGTTGGGTCCGACTCAATCCTATTGTTGTCGACCCGGCTGGCTTACCACCCGCAGATAGGGCTTCAGCGTCTTCCAGCCCTTGGGGAACTTCTCCTTGGCCTGCTCATCGGTAACCGATGCGAGGATGATGACATCTTCGCCCTGCTTCCAGTTGGCGGGCGTGGCAACGGACTGGTTGGCAGTCAGCTGCAGGGAATCGATCACCCGCAGAACCTCATCGAAGTTCCGTCCAGTGCTCATCGGATAGGTGATCATGAGCTTGATCTTCTTGTCCGGCCCGATCACATAGACATTGCGCACGGTCGCGTTGTCGGGGGCTTTGCGGTCCTTGGCCGTGCCGGTCGCGTTGGGGTGGATCATGCCGTAGAGTTTTGCCACCGCCAGATCGCTGTCGCCGATCATCGGGTAGTTCACGGCTGAGCCGGTCACTTCCTTGATATCGTTCTTCCAGCGTTGATGATCGTCGACCGAGTCGACCGAAATGCCGATGAGCTTGACGTTTCGCTTGTCGAACTCGTGTTTGATCTTCGCCATGTAGCCCAGTTCCGTGGTGCATACCGGCGTAAAGTCCTTCGGATGCGAGAAGAACACGCACCAGGAATTGCCGATGTAGTCGTGAAGCCTGATCCTGCCCTCAGTGGTATCCGCTTCGAAGTCGGGCGCGGTGTCGCCCAGTTGCAGAGCCATTTGAGACCTCCTTGACGCAACGAAACGCCCCTCATAGCAGAAGGCGCCTTCACTGACAAAGAACATCCGGAATTCGCGTTCCGGAAATATCCGTTGTAGCATCCCTTCGCAGCAGTCCTGCTGCAGCTTCCAGTCGCCGAAACAAAATTACCGTTTGAGGTCTAAGTCATGGCATTTCAATGGGAAATGGCACGCGCTGTCGGTTTGTCCAGAGCGGAAATGGACTATTTTCGGCCCCTTTCAAGTCCAGAAAAAGTCCAGGATTTCGTGACCTCCATCCCGACCAATTTCGAGCCTCACGGCGACACCTGCCACTCGGTCCGCACCGCCCTCCGGAAGTATCGCGCCCACTGTATCGAGGGGGCTTTCGTGGCCGCCTGTGCGCTGATGCTGCACGGACGCCCAGCCCTCATCATGGATTTCGTGGCCGATAACGACGATGATCACGTATTGGCCCTGTTTCGCCACGGGGGGAGGTGGGGCGCCGTCTCCAAGAGCAACTCACTGTGGCTGCGCTGGCGCGATCCCGTTTACAGCTCGTTGCGCGAACTCGCCATGTCGTACTTTCACGAATACGGCAAGGGCCAGCGCAAGACGCTGCGCAGCTATTCGCGCGCCTTCGACCTGGGAAGCTACGATCACCGGCAATGGATAACCAATCCCGATCATTGCTGGGATATGGCGGGCGCTCTCAACGACTGCCGGCACTTCCGCGTTCTCAATCGAAGCCAGATCATCCGCTTGCGCCCACGGGAAAAGATCGACCTGCATGCCGACCAGCTGAAGCAATACAAGAAGAACGGCACGCGGCATATTTGAAGCCAAGTCGCTTGCGCTCGACTTGGCGGCGGCTCTACTTCCGTATTCTTTCGCCCTTCGGATCGTAGAAGGCGTGCAGCTGCACGGTGATGGGATAGCGGCGCCAGGCGAGCTCGATCTCCCACTCGCCGGCCCGGAGCCACTCCGCCGTCACGCCGCCGTCCGCGTGGCGCACGTAGCCGAGGCCCAATGACTTCTCCACCCGGTGGCCCCAGGCGCCGGATGTGGTCGAGCCGACGATCTCGCCGTCGCGATAGATGGGCTCCTCGTGATAGATCATCGGCGCCTGCTCCGAGTTGTCCTTGAGCGCCAGCGCCACCATGCGCTTCTTCGGCACGGGCCTGCGCCTTTCGCTGCCTTTCGAGCGCCTTCTTGCCGATGAAGCCGCCCTTCTTGTCCCAGGCGACGGCAAATCCGAGACCCGCCTCGAGCGGCGTGTCTTCATCGGCGATGTCGTGCCCCCAATGGCGGTAGGCTTTCTCCATGCGGCAATTGTTGAGCGTGTGCATCCCGGCGGGCGTCAGGCCGAATTCCTGTCCCGCCTGCCAGAGGGTTTCGAACACATGGGCCGCGAATTCGGCCGGCATGTAAAGTTCCCAGCCAAGTTCACCGACATAGGTAATGCGGCTGGCGCGCACCCGCGCATAGCCGATCTCGATCTCCTTCGAATGGCCGAAGGGAAAGGCGGCATTGGACAGGTCCGCGCCCGAGAGCTTCTGCAGCAGCGCGCGCGAATGGGGACCCATTACCGCGATCATCGGCAGGCCTGAGGTCACATCGTTCGACGAAGCAGTGGGCGCCGTCCGGAATGTGGCGCCTGAGCCATGCCAGGTCGCGCGTCTGCGGTATGGCGCCGGTGACCACCAGAAAGCGTGTCTCCGCCAGCCGGGTAACGGTCAGATCGGCCTCGATGCCGCCCCGCTCGTTGAGCCATTGCGTATAGACGATGCGCCCCGGGTCGACATCGATCTGGTTGGCGGAAACCCGATTCAGCACCTTGAGCGCATCTTTGCCTTCGACCTGATATTTGGCAAAGCTCGACTGGTCGAAGAAGGCGCAGGCGGCCTGGAGCGATTTCGCCTCGGCATCGGCGTAGGGCCACCAGTTCTGCCGGCCATACGAGTATTCATAGCGAGGCGTCACCCCGGGCGGCGCGAACCAGTTCGGCCGCTCCCAGCCGTTGACCTCGCCGAAACATGCTCCCAGCTCCTTCAGCTTGTCATGGATCGGTGAGCGGCGGATCCCGCGGGCGGTCTCCGCCTGGCGATAAGGCCAGTGCATGGCATAGAGGAGACCAAGGCTTTCTGCGGCGCGGTCGTGCACATAGCGCTTCACCGACTGGAACGGATGGATGCGCCGGATGTCCATGGCATTGACGTCCATGGGCGGATGGCCGTTCTTGATCCATTGCGACAGCACGAGGCCGGCGCCGCCCGAGGATTGGATGCCGATCGAATTGAATCCGGCCGCCACGAAGAGATCGCGCACCTCCGGCGCCTCGCCAAGATAGTAGCGGACATCCGGCGTAAAGCTTTCCGGACCGTTGAAGAACAGCTGGATGCCCGCCTTCTCGAGCAGCGGCACGCGGTTGATGGCTGCGGTCAGAATGGGTTCGAAGTGATCCATGTCTTCGGGCAGCGTTTCGAATGCATGATCCTCATCGATCCCGTCGAAGCCCCACGGCTTGGCTTTGGGCTCGAAGGCTCCGACCAGGAGCTTGCCGGCATCTTCCTTGTAGTAGGTGCATTCATCGGGCACGCGCACGACCGGCATGTTGCGTGGAAGCTCGGCGATCGGCTCGGTCACGATGTAGAAGTGCTCGCAGGCGTGCAGCGGTATGTTGACTCCGATGGACCTTCCAAGCTCGCGCGACCACATGCCGCCGGCGATGACCACCTTGTCGGCGCGGATGGTGCCCGACGCAGTCTCCACGCCCGTCGCCCTGCCCTTTTGCACCACGATGCGCAGAGCCTTCGTGTTCTCGAGGATTTTCACGCCCCTCGCGCGGGCGCCGGCGGCAAGCGCCTGGGTCACATCGATCGGATTGACCTGGCCATCCTTGGGCAGGAAAACGCCGCCCACGGCGCCTTCCAGATTGTAGTGCGGCACGCGCTCGGCGATTTCCGCGGTCGAGACGACGTTGACTTCCAGCCCGAAGTTCTTGGCCATCGAGGCGCCGCGCTTCAGTTCCTCCATGCGGCCGGGGTTGAGTGCGATGGAGATCGAGCCGTTCTGCTTGAAGCCGGTCGCCTGGCCGGTTTCCTTCTCCAGTTTCTCGAACAGATCGGTGGTGTATTTCGCCAGTTCGGTAAGGTTGCGCGAGGCTCGCAATTGCCCGACGAGGCCCGCCGCATGCCAGGTGGTGCCGCTGGTGAGCTGCTTGCGCTCCAGCACGATCGTGTTTCGTGATGCCGAACTTGGCAAGATGATAGGCGATCGACGCACCGACGATGCCGCCGCCGATGATCACGACATCGGCGCGGGCAGGAAGCGTCCTGGACATGTTTTGGGCTCCCGAAGGCAGGATGCTTGACTTAGCAGAGAAGGATAAGCGGCCTCAACAGACCGGCAGCCGGGGAGCGGCGTTGCCTTCCCGATGGCCTTTCCGTAGAGCAACTCGGGAGCAACCACGCCCGCACATCGATGAACGACACACCGCCCGTTTACATTGACTACCTGAGCCGGTTCTGACATCGAAAGCGTTGCACTCACGGATGAGGAAATTCTCTCCGCCGTCGAGGGCGGCCTCGCCATGCAGGGTCGCGGCGAGACCGCCATCGAGCCGCGCACGCACCTCGAGCCGCGGGCCGGCGTTGAAGGCCACTTCAACGTGTTGCGCGGCTGGATCGGCGGAGCCGTCGATGCCGCCGGGGTGAAGGTCGTCGGCGACTTCGTGAACAACTACCTCGAAGGACGTCCGTCCGAGTATGGGCTGCTTGCTCTCTTCAATCCTCGCACCGGGGCGCCGAAGGCGATACTCGATGCAACCGGCATCACCGAGATGCGCACGGGAGCGGTCACGGCCATCGGGGCGCGGCATCTGGCCTCCTCCGACGCCCGGGTGTTGGGCCACATCGGTGCCCGCGGCAGCGCCTACTGGAACGTTCGCCTGCTCGATCGTCTGTTCGTGTTTTCCGAAATCCGCGTTCACTCACGTCGCACCGAGAGCCGCGAGCAATTTGCCGCGCTGCTGTCTCGGGAACTGGGGAAGCCCGTGATGGCGACCGACGACTGGCGAGCCTGCGTCGAGGGCGCCGACATCGTGGTGGAAGCCTCGCGCCTCAGCGCGCCCGAGCCCTTGCTCAGGACGGAGTGGATAAAAAAAGGCGCGTTGGTTATTCCGTATGGAACCATGAGCGCGGTCGAGTTGAGTCTCACCGACATCATGGACAAGACGGTAGTGGACGATTGGGCGCAATGCCGAACCGGCAAGTTTGGGGCACTTCGGCCCCATGTCGAAGCAGGCAAGCTCACCGCTGCCACCCTGCATGCTGAACTTGGCCAGATCGTCGCCGGTCTGCGGCCCGGCAGGGAACGTGATGGTGAGACCATTCTGTTCTGGCATCGCGGCTTGTCGCTTTCGGACATAGCGCTTGGCCATGCGATGATCGAGAAGGCCTCCCGCCTGGGACTTGGCCAACGCCTTCGCTTCTGCTGAGCAGGTCGTGGTGTCGGCAACGCTTCATCTCGATGGTTCGCCCGTATCGCTCGAACGTCTCGTGAGCGCTTCCGGTGGCGGCGTAACCGTTACCCTTTCGCCCCATGTGCGACAGCGCCTGGTCGAAGCGCGGGCGGTGGTTGACCGCCGGGCGGCCGGCTCCGAGCCCGTCTACGGTCTGAACACCGGTCTTGGCGGCAACCTTGCCTACCGCATCGCCGAGCCCGAGATGGCCGTTTTTCAGGCACAGATGCTGGCCGGGCGCACCGCGGGGACGGGCGAACCCTTGCCCGAAGCTGTGTCGCGGACCGCGCTGCTGGCGAGGATCATCGGCGTAGCCAGGGCCGGCGCCGGCCTCTCTCCGCATGTGCTCGATCTGATGATGGCGATGGCCGCCCACCGCCTTGCACCGGTAATTGCGTCGCGCGGGTCGATCGGCGCCGGGGATTTGGTGTTGGGAGCCCAGATGGGTGCCGCCCTGATAGGGCAGGGTGAGATCTGGCTGGAAGGGAGGCGTTTGCCGGCCGGCGAGGCTTTGCGCTCCGCCGGTCTCGCCCCGGTCGCCCTCGCTCCCAAAGATGCGATCGCGCTCGCCAACCACAGCGCGATCACCATTGCAATTTCCGCGCATGCTGCCGAACGCGCCCGCCGGCTGGTCGATCTCGCGATGGGCGTGGCCGTTCTCTCCGGTGAAGGCTATGCCATGAACACCACGATCTTTGATGAGCGGCTGCACAAGGCGCGCCCCGCCGCGTGCCAGGAGGCTGCTGCCAAGTGGTTCCGCCGGGCGCTTGCGGGTTCTGTGCTGAACGATCCGGCTCCCGCCCGCATGGTTCAGGACGCCCTGTCGTTTCGCACCCTCGCGCCGGTCTTCGGCACGGTGCGGGGCGCCCTTGTTGCAGTCCGAAACGAAATCGCAACCGAGCTGAATGCCGCGGCCGACAATCCGCTGGTGCTCCTCGACACGGGCGAGGTGCTATCGACGCCCAACTTCTACACGCTGCCGATCGCGCTCGGCCTCGATCAGCTTGCCATCGTCCTTGCCCACGCCGCTACCGCCGGAGCGCAGCGCGTGGTCAAGCTGATGACGCCGCAACTGTCCGGCCTGCCGAAATATCTGTCGCCGCTGGGCGGTGTGTCAGCCGGGTTTGTGCCCATGCAGAAAACTGTTTCGGCTCTCCTTGGTGAGATCCGGCTCAAGGCGCATCCGGCCAGCATCGATGCCATGCCGGTGTCCGATGCTGTCGAAGACGTCGCCCCGCATACCCCGCTGGCCGCGCGCAAGCTCGACGAGCAGTTGGACCTGCTGCGTTCGCTGATCGCCATTGAGGCCGTCGTTGCCGCCCAGGCGGTCGACCTGAGAGCGCCGCAAATGCTCGGGGCAGTCGGCCGGGCGCTGCAACAGGCGGTACGATCCCGCGTCGAGTTTCTGAAAGAAGACCGCGCGACCGGACCTGACGTCGAACGTGTGCTGGACGCTCTCGAAAAGCCGGAAATCGCCGAACTGCTTGCGAGCTTCTGGGAATGATTCCACCACGGCGGAAAATGGGTTAGGGTCCCCGAAAGCCATGCACAAAGGTGATCTGCTTCCGAACGAAGCCTTCGATCGGCTTAAAGCCGATCCCGAGGCCGTACTGCTCGACGTCCGCACGGGGCCGGAGTGGACCTTCGTCGGCTCGCCCGCTGTCGACCGGCTGCTGCGCATATCCTGGCAGACGTTCCCGACCATGGAGGTAAACCCCAGGTTCGCCGCAGCCGTCGAAGAGGCAGGGGTTCCCAAGATCGGCGCAGATTTTCTGTATCTGCCGCTCAGGCTCGAGGTCGGCGCACGCGGCCTCGGCACTGACCGCCGCGGGGTTTTCGTCCTGTTACAACGTCGCCGAAGGCTTTGAAGGCGATCGCGATGCGAACGGCCATCGCGGCACGGTCGGCGGCTGGAAGGCGGCCGGCCTTCCCTGGGTGCAAAGCTGATGGCGCGCGACAACGGACAGAAACCAAGTCTCGCCGATCCCGCCAGTTGGGGCGAGGCGACCAAGCTCGTTCGCGGCGGAACTACCCGGTCCGCACATGGCGAGACCTCGGAAGCGTTGTTCCTCAATTCGGGTTTTGTCTACGCCGATGCCGAGACCGCCGAACGCCGGTTCGCCGGCGAGGAGGAGGGCTATGTTTACGCCCGCTACGGCAATCCGACCGTCACCATGTTCGAGGAGCGGTTGCGCCTGCTCGAAGGTGCGGAGGCCTGCTACGGCACGGCGAGCGGGATGGCGGCGGTGTGGGGAACACTCGCCTGCCAGCTTCGCACGGGCGACCATCTCGTGTCGTCGCGCGCCCTGTTCGGTTCCTGCTTTCAGGTCATAGCCAACATTCTGCCCCGCTTCGGCATCCGCACGACCCTGGTCGACGGCAACGACATGGACGCGTGGAAGGAGGCCGTCACCCGCGGCACCAGATGCGTGTTCCTCGAGACGCCGTCGAATCCGATGCTCGAGGCCATCGATATCGGTGCGGTGTGCGACATCGCCCACCGCCAGGGCGCCCGTGTCGTGGTCGACAATGTTTTTGCAACTCCCATCCTGCAGCAGCCCCTGAGCTACGGCGCCGATATCGTGGTCTATTCCGGCACCAAGCACATGGACGGGCAGGGCAGGGTGCTGGGCGGAGCCATTCTTTCCACCAGGGCCTTCAAGGAAGAAGAGCTGAAGCCGTTCCTCCGCCATACCGGTCCGTCGCTGTCGCCTTTCAACGCCTGGGTGCTGCTCAAAGGCATCGAGACGCTGAAGCTCCGCGTCTTCGAGCAGTCGCGCGCCGCCCACCGTATCGCCGAGGAATTGCAAGGCATGAAGGAAGTGAAGCGGGTGCTCTATCCGCATCTCGACAGCCATCCCCAGGCGGCGCTCTGCCGCCGGCAGATGAAAACCGGCGGCACGATGGTGACCTTCGAAGTCGAGGGCGGTAAGGAGCATGCCTTTCGTATGCTGAAGGCGCTGCAGATCATCGATATCTCGAACAATCTCGGCGATGCCAAGTCGTTGATGACCCATCCGGCATCGACCACCCATCGCAACATCGGACCCGAGGCCCGCAAGCTCATGGGCATCACGGACGGCATGGTGCGCCTGTCGGTCGGGCTGGAGGAAGTCGGCGACCTGTTGGCAGACCTGAAGCAGGCGCTTAACGGCTAAGGAAAATGGGTCCGCCTGAACGAGACGGCCCGGAAACGGCGGATCTGCTCAAGCAAACAGAGCTGAGCTGGAACAAGAGCATCGAAGACAACCGCGTGGATGAGATGGCCACGTACATGTCAGATGACTGGGTCATCTTCTCCGGCGACGGCAACATCACGGCCAAACAGACGTTCCTGAAGTTGGTGAAGAGCGGCGACTTGGTCCATACGCGCATGGACTTTGAAATCCTGAGAGTAAAGGTCTACGGCAGCGCCGGCATCGTAATGCAGCGTGGAACCAGTGCCGGCACCTGGCAGGGACAAGCCTTCAGCAACTATGAGATAGCCAGCACCGTCTTCATCTATGACGCCCGCTGGCTGGCGGTGCACACCATGATTGCGCCGGCGAAACAGCCCAGCGAAATTGCAGCCCTTTGATTGGCGCTGGCGCTCAGCAGCCGCCCGCCGCAATTTGGGCGGCCGGTTGTGTGATGCGGATGAGCCGCCCGTTTGCCGTCCAGTGGATGCCGCACTCCGTCTTGTCGCGGCCCTCCCAGCGGCCGGCGCGCGGATTATCGTCGGTTCCGGACCGCGTAGTGCACGGCATGCAGCCGACCGAGCGGTAGCCGCGTGCTGTCAGCGGGTGGGGTGGCAAAGCCTTGGCGGCCATGTAGCCCGCGATGTCCAGCGCGGAGAAATGCGCCAGCGGCTCGACCTTGAGGCGTCCCTCGACCACCGCCACCGGTTCGAGGCGCGCCCGCTCACCGCCGTGGAACCGCTTGCGTCCCGAAATCAGGGCGTCGAATCCTGCCGCTACGCTATCGAGCGGTAGGGTCTTACGCACATGGCAGCACAGATCGGGATTGTGGCGGTGCAGCGACCCTTCCGGATCGTGAACGAACAGATCTGCCGGGGCGGGGCGGACGGTGCGCACGTCCGTAAGTCCCAATAGCGCCACGAGGCTGTCGCGATAGCCCGCGGTTTCCGGAAACAGTTTTCCGGTATCCAGGAATATGACGGGGGTCGCCGGATCGGCTTCGGCCACCATGTGCAGCAAGACCGCCAACTCGGCGCCGAAGGAAGACACCAGCGCGACGCGTCCGCGAAAATCGCGGATGACGGGTTCGAGAAGTTCACGGCCCTCCAGGCCGGCATAGGTTTCGAGCACCGAGTTGTCCACGGGTCTACCTCTGGTCCTGCTGGCGCTCGCTGTCGGGGAGCGGGCGCTGCTGGCGCATTTTCCAAACAGCCGCCGCGGGATTGCCGACGGGTTCGGCGAGACCGTGCTGGTAGGTCACCGACATCTGCGCCAGCGCCTTATCCCATTGGTCTTCGGTGAAGCGATCGCCGACCGCAAAGGAATCGAAACCGACCTGGATCATGAATTGCAACTGGTCGGGCAGCACGTCGCCCTCGGCCCGCAGTTCGCCCCGGTAGCCCTCGAGCCGGAGCTGCCGGGCGATCGAATAGGCGCGGCCATCGGTGAACGATGGGAACGCCAGGACGAGGAGACCAAGGCGCGCCGAGATAGAGGCTCAGCGCCTCCGCCCGCTGATTGTTGGGGAACACGACGCCGAGACGCCCATCGTGCTTGACCAGGCTTTCCCAGTCGCGCGTGAGCCG
The DNA here is from genome assembly GCA_963780765.1 of uncultured Alphaproteobacteria bacterium. GTDB lineage: Bacteria > Pseudomonadota > Alphaproteobacteria > Rhizobiales > Aestuariivirgaceae > CAWHQZ01. The sequence goes on from CAWADI010000025.1 coordinate 68,257, forward strand.
CTCCCAGGGGACAATGATGTCGCCGCGCGGCGGAAGTTCGTCTTCGGGGCCTGCCTTCAGCCATTCGTCGGCAACGAAGCCGCCTACCTTAAGCAGCGGCATAGAGCGCCTCCTTGAACGGCTGGGCGCCAAGCCTGCGATAGGCGTCGAGGAACGTCTCGTCCTCGCTGATGCGCAGCGTCGAGGTACGTGTCGATGATCTTCTCGATCGCTTCCGGAACCTGTTCGCCGGCAGAAGCCGGGGCCGAGGACCTGGCCAATCGAGGCGCTCTCGGAGGACGAGCCGCCGAGCGTGATCTGGTAGAACTCCTCGCCCTTCTTATCGAGGCCGAGAATGCCGATATGGCCGACATGGTGGTGGCCGCAGGCATTGATGCAGCCCGAGATGTTGATCTTCAGCGGGCCGATCTCCTGCTGGCGGTAAAGATCGGCGAAGCGGCGCGAGATGCTCTGGGCGATCGGAATGGAGCGCGCTGTCGCCAGCGTGCAGTAGTCGAGGCCGGGGCAGGCGATGATGTCGCCGATCAGCCCGAGATTGGCGCTCGCCAGCTCGTCGGCCCTCAGGATCTTCCAGACGGTGTAGAGGTCGCTGCGTTTTACATGCGGCAGCACGAGATTCTGGTGGTGGCTGACCCGCAATTCATCGAATGAGAAGCGTTGTGCCAGATCGGCGACCGCGCGCATCTGGTCGGCCGTGGCGTCGCCTGGAATTCCGCCCTCGGGCTTGAGCGAGATGTTGACGATCGCATAGCCGGTCACCGCATGGGCCGCGACGTTGACGCTTCACCCAGTGGGCGAAATCGCGATCGGTGATGCGCGCTTCCTCGAACTCCGGCGACCACTTGCGTCAGAGACTCGAACGGCGGGCGGGGCGAAATAGGCTGGCGATGCGCTCGAGCTCGCGGTCATCGACTTCGACGTCGCTGTAGCGCTTCTTGGCATATTCGGCCTCGACCTCGGCGCTTGAACTCCTCGGCGCCCAGTTCATGAACAAGGATCTTGATCCGCGCCTTGTACTTGTTGTCGCGCCGGCCATGGAGGTTGTAGACGCGCATGATCGCTTCCAGATAGGGCAGAAGCTGCGCTTCGGGCAGGAAGTCGCGCACCGTGATGCCGACGATGGGTGTGCGTCCCTGGCCGCCGCCGACGATGACTTCCCAGCCGCGCTCGCCTGCCTCGTTCAGGTGCATGCGCAGGCCGATGTCGTGAACCTTCACCGCTGCGCGGTCGTGCGGAGCGCCGGTCACGGCGATCTTGAACTTGCGCGGCAGATAGGAGAATTCCGGATGCAGGCTCGACCATTGGCGCAGCAGTTCGGCGACGGGCCGCGGGTCGGCAAGCTCGTCGGCCGCGGCACCCGCCCAATGGTCGGTCGTCACGTTGCGGATGCAGTTGCCCGAGGTCTGGATGGCATGCATCTCGACTTCGGCCAGCGCCGCGAGGATGTCGGCCGTGTCCTCGAGCTTGATCCAGTTGAACTGCAGGTTCTGCCGGGTGGTGAAATGGCCGTAGCCGCTTGTCCCAGCGCTCGGCGATGTCGGCAAGCCGCCGCATCTGGCGCGACGACAGCGTGCCATAGGGAATGGCGATCCGCAGCATGTAGGCGTGCAGCTGCAGATAGAGGCCGTTCATCAGCCGCAGCGGGCGGAACTCGTCCTCGGTCAGCTCGCCCGCCAGCCGGCGCGTCAGCCTGATCGCGGAACTGCGCTACGCGGTCGCTCACGAAGCGATGGTCGAATTCATCATAGCGATACATCGCTGCCAAGCCTCAATGGTGCACGGCGGCAAAGCCGCCGCCAGTGCCTTCGGCCTGCTTGCCGAGATCTTCGCGCACCGTCGGCCCGAGGGTGCGGATGCGCTCGCGTATGTGGCTCGCCCGGACCCGCCCGTCACGACGCTCGGCCGCGAACAGATATGAGCCGGTCACCACGTTGGCTTTCATCGCCTCCACGCCGCGCGCCTCGAGGGCTTTTGCCGCCTCGGGTTCGAGCGCCAGCAGCGGCATCGTCGATGGCCGAGCTCCACTCGCCGGCCCGGGTGAGGAACACCACCTCGCCGTCGCTCAGACGGTTGGCGGTCAGGACCTGGCCTCTTTCGGCAGCTCATGATGCGGCCTTGGCGGAGTTCGCGGAAACGAAACGACCTGCGCCTGCGCCAGGCGCGTGACGCCGACATAGATGATCGCCGGCCCGGCGATCGAGTTTGATCGCACGGTTGCCGCGAGTTCGTCGATGCGGGTCTCGAACACCCGCTCCCCGGCAAGCGTGCCGTTCTCGACGATGGTCACCGGCGTTGCCGCGTCGATGCCGGCATTGAGAAGGCGAGCCTGAATATGACCCGACGAGGCCACGCCCATGTAGATGGCGAGCGTCTGTCCGGGCTTTGCCAGAGCTTTCCAGTCATGCTCGGGCAATCCATCTTCGGATGCGCCGGTCAGAATGGTGATGGATTGATTGCGGCCGCGCATGGTGAGTGGAACGCCGATGGAGGCTGCGCATGCGAGAGCCGCGGTTACTCCCGGCACAACCTCGACCGGGATGCCCTGTGCTTCGAGGGCACGCTGCTCTTCGCCGCCGCGGCCGAATACGTAGGGATCGCCGCCCTTGAGGCGAACCACGTGGCGTCCGGCCTTGGCCTCGCGCATCAGGATCGCGTTGATGTCGGCCTGCTTGGGCGACGGCTTGCCGGGCGTCTTGCCGACCGGGATGCGCATCGCGTCGCGTCGCGCATATTCGAGGATTTCGGGGCCGACCAGCCGGTCATACACGATGACGTCGGCTTCCTTCAGCTTGCGCTGCGCCTTGAGGGTAAGCAGCTCGGGATCGCCGGGGCCTGCGCCGACCAGGCTGACCCGTCCGGCCGTGCTTTTCCGCGAGACGGACAGGAGTCGTTCGAGCTCGTCGCGAAACGCTCCCGCACCGCGTGAGAATGTGTCGCGCATGCTGCCGAAGAAGAAGCGCTCCCAGAACTCACGGCGGGTTCTGCCCGGCCGGAACTTCGCGGGCGACGCGCTCACGCAGGCTTCCGGCTGCCTTCGTCAGCGCTCCCAGAAAAGGGGGCAGGGATGTCTCCAGTTCGCCGCGAATGCCCTGCGCCAAGACCGGCGCGGCACCCTCCGTGCCGATCGCTATCACGAGAGGATCGCGATCCACGATCGCCGGCACGAGGCTGTTGGAAAGTTCAGCTTCATCGACGACATTGACTAGAATGTCACGCTTTCGCGCTTCGCCGGACACGCGCTGGTTGACCTGATCGTCGGCTGCCGCGAACACGCACGCCACGCCGTCAAGCTGGGTGGCGGAAAACTCGCGCCCGACCCAGGCGATGTTGCCGCCGACAGCCAGATCGGTGAGTTCAGGATGAAGCGTGGCGGCAACGATCTCGATGCGGGCTTCGGTCTTGAGCAGAAGCCGGACCTTGCGCAAAGCCTCCTCGCCCCCACCCACGATGAGGGCCTTTCTATTCTTGAGGTCGATGAATAGCGGGAAATAGCGCATGGAGACCTCCTAGGCTGCTGCCGCAGAGCGTCAGACTTAGCGTCAGACCGTTCAAGGAATGGGAATAGATGAGCTGGCAGGAAAGCCGCGATGTCGGGTCAACGAACGGCAACTCGTCGAGCTTGGCTTCCTCGTCGTCGTTTGCAGGATGGAGTTTCGCCGCCCATTCCGGGTCAACCGTCACATGGCAGGTCGCGCAGGCGCACGCACCGCCGCACAGGCCGCCGATATCGAAGCCGTGGTCGCGGATGATTTCCATGACCCGCCAGCCCTCGACCGCCTCGAGGTCATGGTGCCGGCCATCGAGGTCTCTTATTCGGATGACGCCCATCGCAAGCCTCGGAATCAACCTTCGTTCTTTGTTCCGAACGCCAGTTTCGGTAACCTTTCGGATGCAATTCCGCTTGATTTTAAGCGCCAAAGCGGAAATATGGCAGCTGGCGGCCGGATCGGTCGTTCGTTATTCCGAACAATAGTTCTAAATACGGAACAGCCGAATGTCAAGCCGGCGAGGTCGTCGTGACGGCAGCGTCATCAGCGGGGAGGCCGCGCCCGCGATAGGCAAGACCATCCAACGGCTCAGGAAAGCCTACAACCTTTCCCTGGGAGAGCTTTCGGAACAATCCGGGGTGGCCAAGTCGATTATCTCACAGATCGAGCGCAACGAGACCAATCCCACGATCGGAACCGTGTACCGTCTCTCCCGCGCCCTCGACACAACCATCGACGAAGTGCTCCGTGATGAAGAGGAGCCCAACTTTCTCGCTCACCAGACGAAGGCCGGCATTCCTACTCTCGAAAGCCAGGATGGTCTTTGCCGGCTCGCCATTATCGGCGCCCTCGACCTCGTCGAGTTCCTCCAATGGTACGATTTTCGCGCCCAACCGGGCGGGGTCCTGGAGTCGGATCCGCACCCGACCGGCACCGTCGAGCACCTGTACGTTCTGGCCGGTGAGCTGGAAGTGACCGTGGGCGGCGAAATGCGCAATATAAAGACCGGCGAGAGCATCCGGTTTCACGGCGACCGGCCGCACAAGATCGTCAACATCGGGGCGGACGCTGCGCACGCCACGATGGTTCTTGTGGTGCGCGGCGCAATGGCAGAGTGAGTCGCAGCGCAGCCTCTGCAAATTTTGCGCCCCGCTAGACCTTGAGGCGTCTCTCCAGCTCCTCCGGCCTCAAGAGCACGTGAGTTTGCGGAGCGTCATAGGCAATCCGTCCCGCGACGTCCATGACTACAAAGCGGGTGGCGAAATAGCGCAGATCTTCGAATGAATTGCTGATCACAAGCAGGCCAGCGCCGTCCTCCTTCAGCCTGGCAAGCAACTGCAGCACCTCATGCTTGATGACCGGATCGATGTTCCCGATGATGTCATCGACCAGCAGCAGGCGTGGATTGAACTCAACGCACAGCCCAGCGCCAGCAGACGTTGCTCATCAGCGGATAACCTGGCCACCGGCGATGCCCGTTTGGCGCCAAGTGCTGGAAACGTCCGGCATATCTGCATGGCTGTGAGGGGGCCCGGCCGCGCCGCGACGGTGAGGTGTTCTTCGACGCTCAGCGAGGGAAAAAGCTGCCAACTCTGCGGCACATACCCTATGCCCAGCGCGGCTCTTTCGAATGGCCGCAGGCGGGTGATGTCCCGCTTCGCAAAGCTGATTGTGCCGGCCGTTACCGGTATTGTTCCGATGATCGCTTTCAGCAACGTCAACTTCCCCGTCGGGCTGCGGCTCATCACAGCGATTGCTTCTCCACGGCGGACGGTGAGTTCCACGTCGCGAAGAACCGGCGCGCCGTCGCCCTCTGCACGCAGGGCGGAGATTTCAAGCACTGCCAATTCCTCCTGCTGCTGCGCGTCGGGTCGATATCTCCTCCGGTGCGCCAGTGAGCGATGACGCGGCCGTGGGCAAGCATCGAGATCCGGCCGGCAAACGGCAGCACTCGCTCAACGCTGCGATCGTTCAGAATGATTGCATGTTTCCCTTTGAGCCGGCGGAGTAGCTCGCAAAGCTCCTGGACATCTCCGGGGCTCGCACCCGCAAAAAGTTCATCAAATACGATTACCTGCGGCTCGCAGACAAGGACTTGGGCGATTTCGAGCCACCGTCTGTCCATGAACTCGAGGCCTGAGGCACGCAGGTGCGCGTGCTTCTTGAGATTTGTGACGGCTAAGGCCCGCCATGCGGCTACCTCGGTAGCTTCCCCGCCGCCGCCCAGGATCGAGCCTGCCTTACGGCGCGAGGCTTCGCGGACAATTCGAACGTTGTCGAGCACGCTTTCCTCGGGAAAGGCAGCGGCTGAACCTGCAACGAGAGCGATTCCCATGCGAACACGTTCGCGCGCCGGTTTCCTTTCAATTGCCCTTCCGTTGAGGCGTATCGTCCCTCTATCCGGAAATATCGTGCCGGCGAGGAGGCCGGCGAGGGTCGACTTTCCGGAATTTGGTGTCCCGACGATCGCATGGATCATCCCGGTTTCAACAGCGAGCGAAATATCGTCAACAGCGGTGCTGTTTCCGAAGCGCTTTGTCAGCCCCTGCGCGGAGAGGAGCGCTTCAGCCACGTGATGGGACCCGCTTCCGGGTAAACGCGCCGCCAGCCGCCACGCTGATCGCAATGGCCAATAGCCCAATCGCCGAGCGCCAAAGCGGGGTATCGCGCGCGAGGTACTCTTCGAAGCCGATCAGCCCTGCCGCCCCGGCAATGGCGCCGGCGAGAGTTCCTGATCCAGCCATGATGGCCATGGCGACGAGCTCGGCCGATTGCTGCCACTCGAATGTAGCGGGATGCGCCGCATCCAGCAGGTTCGCCAGCAGCACCCCGGCAGGTGCCCCCAGCGCACCCGAAATCAATAAGGCTCTTAGCTGTATTCGATAGCGTGAGGCGCCAAACCGTTCCATGACGGAGGCGTCCTGGCGCACGGCTCGCAACGCCAGGCCAAAGCCGGTATTCGCGAGAACCTCGTACAGAACATAGCTCGCGGCCAAAAGTGCGAACGCGAGCCAGAACAATCCGATCGGCGTCGAGGCAATGGGCATGCCAAAAAGGAGGCTGCGTTGTGGCAGCAGCAGACCGGCGCTGCCGCCTAACGGCGGCAGGCCATTGACCGACTGGCGAAGCAGCTCCGTCGCAAGGAGTGTTGTCAGCACGAATCGCAACGGAGTGGTGCGTAGCGCCAGCGCCCCAGTGATCAGAGCGAAAAGCGCGCCTGCCGCAGCTGCGGCGGGCATCAGGACGGCCAGATCGGTGACGCCGCTGCGATGTGCAATCACAGCGAGATAGGAGCCGATGCCGAGGACCGCCGCATGGCCCAGATTGACGAGGCCGCCGGCTCCCATGATGAATGCAAGACCGACAGCGGCTGCGGCAAAGATCATTATCCTGGTCGCGACGGGGATCAGCTGCTCCTCGCCCAGTGCGCCGGCGGCGAAGGGTACAGCTGCCAGCAGCCAAAGCACGACTGCCGCGAAAGTGTATCGGATCACCAGTCGCCCTCCCATCGCCGCGCCCGGCCAAACCAGCCCCTTGGCATGACGAGTAAGACGACTGCCGTCAGCACGGCAAGTGTTGCGGCGCTCGTCCCCTCGGCCCAGGCCGCGGCATCTGGAAATATCTGGGTGCTGAGGCCGGGCAGGACATGGCGAATGAAACGATCGACGATTGAAATCAGCAGCGCGGCACAGAACGCGCCGCCAAGCGACCCAGTGCCGCCCCACAGAACAACGGCAACAGCAAGTGCCAGTCCACCCGATGACCAGTCACCACCATTGGCAAAATGCACTGACAATGCACCCGACAGCGTCGCAAGCAGACAACCAGCGGTAAATGCCCCGGCTAGAAGCCGCCGTGGATCGATACCCAGCGAGGCTGCCATTTCCGCGTCATCGGCAATTGCACGCACGCGAATACCTGGCCCGGTAAAACGGATGAAGTAGAGCAGCGCGAGGATGGCGGCCAACGCTACTGCAATGACGCCCAGTCGCACGGCTGGGTAGGAAAACGCGCCGAGGATGTTCAAGTCGAAGGACAAGCGGTCCGGAGCGGGTAGCGTGGCAGTCTCGCCGCCCGCCAGCAGCGCTCCCACGTCGGCGAGGATCAGGAACATTCCGAAGGTGGCAACGACTTGCGCGGCCAGCGCCCTGCCGTGCAAGGGTCGAACAATCAGTATCTCGGCGGCGAGTGCAACAGGCACAATCGCGGCACAGGCGATGGGTATGGTTGCCAAGGCAGATCCCGTGATGTGAAACGCCGCCACACTCCCGGCCACACCGGCAAGTGCGAACCCTCCCTGGGCAAGATTGAGAAACCGCGATGCGCGCAGGATCAGGGTGAACCCCGCTGCAACCAGATACAGCAGCAGCCCGTGCCCGAGCGCGTCTAAAGCATGAACCCCCAGCTCAGCCATGCCCATTAGATTGCCATTGGTTCGAATCGGCAATTCAAACCTAGCCGTTCGGCGCCGGCGCTGCAGAGATTTCCATCGCCTCCCTCGTGCGCCTTGTGGTGGCTAATCTTTCGCGGTGGAAGATGTAGAGCCCGCTTGCCGCAATCAGAATTGCGCCCGCGACAGTCCACACATCATGACGGCGATGTGAGCCGGGCATGCCTGGCGCTGTCGTCCAGCCCCCTGCGAGAAGCCTCCGGTCGAACCTTAGGCAAGAGGCGTCAGACCAGGACGTTGGTGAACTGCCAGGGATCTCGGGTGTTCAACTTCTCGGGAAAGAGGGATCCCCGGTCCATCAGCGGCGTCCAGTCGGTGTAGGCGCCGATGACCGGCCCGAGATACGGCATTTGCACCTCCAGGCACCGCCGGTAGTCCATCTCGTCAGTTTCCACGACTCCAGCCTTCGGGTTCTCGATTGCCCACACGGTGCCGGCGAGCACTGCGGAGGTTACCTGCAAACCGGTGGCATTCTGGTAGGGCGCCAGCCGCCGGGTTTCCTCGATGGAAAGCTGTGAACCGTACCAGTAGGCATTTTTCTTGTGCCCGTAGATGAAGGACGCCCAGCTCGTCGATGCCGTCGACGATCTCGTTTTCGTCGAGAATGTGCGATCCCGCCTGGCGCTGCCATTGCCGCCCTGCCATCTCGTGCAGGGACAAAACAGCGTCGTTGCAGGGGTGGTAGGCGTAGTGGCAGGTCGGCCGGTAGATCGCTTTTCGGCCCTTGCTCAGCGTGAAGAAGTCGGAAATGGAGATAGCCTCGTTGTGCGTTACAAGAAACCCGTGTTGCGCCTGCGCCGTTGGAGTCCATGAGCGCACCCGGGTGCCCGCGCCCGGAGAAAGAAGGTAGATCGCCGCCCCATTGCCAAAGTTGTGCCGGCGCCCGCTGGCCGGCAGATTCTTTTCATGGGTACCCCAGCCGAGCTCGGCCGGCTGGAGGCCTTCGGATATGAAACCTTCGACGGACCACGTGTTCCAGAACACGTCGAGCGGCTTGGGCTTGCGCGAGCGTTGCGTGTCGCGCTCGGCGATGTGAATGCCCTTGACGCCAAGGCCTTTCATCAGCCTGCCCCAGCCTTCCCTTGTTGTCGGAGGTTCTTTCGGTTTGCCGAGGTCCGAGGAAATGTTGAGCAGCGCCTGCTTCACAAACCACGAAACCATGCCGGGATTTGCCCCGCAGCAGCTCACCGCGGTGGGGGCGCCGGGATAGCGGGCCTTGAGTTTCATGACCTCGCTGCGCAGCGCATAGTTTGATCGCGCCGAAGGGCTGAGTTTGGGGTTGTAGTAGAAGCCGGGCCACGGTTCGACCACCGTATCGATGTAGAGGGCGCCCAAATCCATCGCGAACTTCATGATGTCCACCGAGGATGTGTCGACCGACAGATTGACGATCAGTCCCTGGCCCGGGCCTTGGGAGAGCAGGGGTTTCAGGGTTTCGACATAGTTCGATTTTGTAATGGCAAGCCTGATGAAATCGAGGCCCTCCTTGTCGGCGATGTGTTTGTTCGACGTCATCGGGATCAATGATCGTGAGCTTGCGCCGGTCGAGCCTCAGGTGGCGAAGGAGCAGGGGCAGGGTGCCGCGTCCTATCGAGCCAAAGCCGATCATCACGATCGGGCCGTTGAACTCGGCGTGAATGGTCGGAGGCGCCATGGGAGATCCTTCGTGGATGTTGTGGAAATGCCGCAGGAAGCCGGATTTGGCGGCAGGAAACGCCAAGAAGTCCGTCTACAGGACGATTGCGCTGCTGGCAATCACGGGCTGCCGATCGCGGGCGGCTAGTCGGCCTTTCACACGGTATTGCGCAGGAAGTCCTTGAGACGTTTGGTGCCCGGCCGCGTAAAGAACCTGCGCGCCGGTCCTTCCTCTGCGATCTCGCCCGCGTGCATGAACACCGCGCGATCCGAGATATCGCGGGCGAACCGCATCTCATGTGTGACGACGAGCATCGTCGCGCCCTCAGCTGCAAGGGTCCTTATGGTCTGCAGCACCTCCTGCACGAGTTCGGGATCGAGTGCTGAGGTGATTTCATCGAGAAGAACGAGCCTCGGGCGTCATGGCAAAGGCGCGGGCGATCGCGACGCGCTGCTGTTGGCCGCCCGAAAGCTGGCCTGGATAGTGATCCAGGCGATCCGCCAGGCCCACCCGCGCGAGCCAGCCGAGAGCGTGTTTGCGCGCCGTCGCCTTTTCCATGCCCTGGGTCCTGACAAGGCCCAGCATCACGTTCCCAAGGGCGGTCAGGTGAGGAAACAAGTTGAAGGCCTGGAACACCATGCCTGTCCTGGCGCATTGGCGCGCCCGCTCGCGCTCCTTGAGTTTGATCCGGCGGCCCCCCTCAACCCGATAGCCGAGCGCAACGCCGTCGAGCAGGATTTCGCCGCCATCGAAGTCCTCAAGCAGATTGATGCATCGCAACAGCGTGGTCTTCCCGGAACCGCTGGCTCCGATGACGGCAATGATCTCGTTTTCGTGGACGTCGAGGCAAACACCCTTGAGAATCTCGTGCTCGCCATAGCGCTTTGAGAGGTTTCTGATTGACAGAAGCGGCGCCATCTAAGCCGTTCAGCGCAAGGCCAGCCGCGCTTCCGCGTACCTGCCCAGGCGTTCGATCACGAAATTGACAAGAAAGTAGAGTGCGCCGCACACCGCGAAGAACTCCAGGGTCATGAAGTTGCGGCCGATGGTTTCCTGTGTCTTGAGCAGGAGTTCGCCGACGCCGATCACCGACAGAAGCGTCGTCGCCTTGACCAGCTCGGTCGCCGTGTTGGTCCATACCGGCAGGATCATGCGCATGGCTTGTGGCATCAGCACATAGACGAGGATCTTTGGAAAGGTAAGGCCGATGGAGCGGCCGGCTTCGATCTGGGTTCGGCGGGATGGATTGCAGCGCCCCGCGGATGATCTCGGCCATGTGGGCGCTGCAGAATACCGAAAGCGCGAGAAGGCCGGACTGGATGGCTGTGAAATTGATGCCCGCAACGGCGAGCAGATAGTAGGCGGCGAGGATCAGCACCAACACCGGCGTGCCGCGTATGACGTCGACATAGGCGCGAATGGCCCAGCGAACCATGCGCGGTCCATAGGTGAGCAGCACGCCGAACATGAGACCCATTGCCGATCCTGCCGCAATAACGGAAATGGAGATCTGGATGGTGAGAAGAAAGCCGTCCGAGAGGGGACCGCTGGCAATCGTCAGTTCATGCAGAAATTTCTCCACTGGACTGCTCAGAACTTGGGAAACCGCCGCTCCGCCGCCCGCAGCGAGGCTGCAAGCGCCAGGCAGGTCATGACATAGAGCGCGGATGCCGCCAGCCATGCTTCTGCGACCCGGAACGTCTCGACGTTGATCTTGCGGGCGACAAACGTGAGCTCCTGGACGGCGATGGTGGCAGCGATGGATGTATCCTTGAACAGGGAAATAAACGTGGTGCCGAGGGCCGGCAGTGCGTTTCGCACCATGATCGGAAGGATCACATACAGGTTCAGATTGGTGCGGCTGAGCCCGATGGCGCGGCCTGCATCTATCACCCCGGCCGGCACACCGGCGAGGCTGGCGCGAAACACCTCCGTCAGATAGGCGCCGGCATAGATCGCCAGCGAGGCGATGAAACTTTCGATCTTGCCGAGCCGGATGCCGGTGCGTGGCAGCGCGAAGTAGACGAACAGCACCAAAACAAGGAGCGGAATGTTTCTTATCGCCGTGACATAGGCGGCCACCAGCCGCCGCAGCAACGGTGACTTCGTCATGCCGGCGAAGGCGCACCCTAGTCCGATGGCGGTGCCGGCTGCGAGTGAAGCGAGCGCGAGGGAAAGGCCCAGGGCGAGCCCGAGCAGAAGGTTGTCGAAATTCGCCCAGATGACTCCGAAGTTGAAGGAGTAGGACATTACCCCCGCACTCAACTCTCCCTGAGCGTCAGCGCAGCTCGGCCGGAAAGCCGATCGCCGGCGCCGGTGGCGCTTCGCCGAACCAGCGCTCGAACGAACTTGCATATGCGGCGAAGTCGACGCCGGTCATGGCTTCGTGCAGCGCCGTGTTGACGAAATTGAGGAAATCGGCATCCCCGCGCTTTACCGCACAGGAATAGGTCTGCGGGTTCCAGCCGTGACCTGCATCGGCGTATTTGCCCGGGTTCTGCTTCATCAGCCACTTGAGAGACGACACGTCGGTAGCAACCGCATCGGCGCGGCCCGAATTGAGGGCCTGGTAGGCGAGGTCGACGCTCTCGTATTGATCTACTTTGGCTGTCGGCAGCGCCTGGTGGACCATCTCTTCGGCATAGACGTTTTGCAGCACGGATACGGTTACACCATCCCCTGCTGCCTTCATCTCGTCGTGAGTCTTGTACTTGCCGCCGGCCGCGAGCAGCAATCCCACGCCTTCGCGGTAGTAGGGGATGGTAAAGTTCACCTGCTGCGCCCGTTCGGCGGTGACCGTCATGAATTGGCATGTGAGGTCGACCTTGTCGGTCACGATGTTGGGCACGCGTGCGTCGGATGCCTGGTTGACGAATTCGATCTTCGTCTCGTCACCGAAAATCCCCTTGGCGACGATCTTGGCAATGTCGACGTCAAAGCCGGCCATCTCGCCCTTCTCGTCACGGAAGTGCCACGGCGGATTGCCGGTCCCCGTTCCGACCACCAGCTTGCCGCGGGCGATCACGTCTTCCAGTTTTCCGGCCGTCGCCGGTGTAGTCAGGGCCGCACCGGTGGCGATCGCGGCTGCAAGCAAACAATACGCTATGTGCTTCATATGATTGGTCCTCCCGATGTGAGCGGCTTGTTGATTTGTGTGGCCAAGTCGGTACTATTTTATCATATTATCAGATAATTTAGTGTCAATGGGTGATTGACGCCCCGCTGGAGCTATCTCTTGAGACGATAGCCCGTTCTGAAGATCCACCAAACTGTCGCGAGGCAGATTGCCAGGAACGTCAGTGTCATCGCCAAGCTCACCCCAACGCCCACATCGGAACTCTCGTAGAAACTCCAGCGGAAGCCGCTGATGAGGTAGACCACGGGATTGAACAAGGAGATCGTCTGCCACATTGGAGGCAGCACGCTGATTGAATAGAAGGCGCCGCCCAGGAACGTGAGCGGCGTGATAATCAGCAGGGGAACGACCTGCAGTTTCTCGAATCCATCCGCCCAGATGCCGATGATGAAGCCGAACAGGCTGAATGTCACGGCAGTAAGCACCAGGAACGAAAGCATCCAGATCGGGTGAGCGATCCGCAGCGGAACAAATAGCCAGGCCGTCGCGAGGATGATGATGCCCAGGATGACCGATTTCGTCGCGGCCGCGCCGACATAGCCGATGACGATCTCGAGATATGATACTGGCGCGGAGAGAATTTCATAAATCGTGCCGATGAACTTGGGAAAGTAGATGCCGAACGAGGCATTGGAGATGCTCTGGGTGAGCAACGACAGCATGATCAGCCCCGGCACGATAAAGGCGCCATAGCTGACGCCATCGATCTCGGTGATCCTGGAGCCGATCGCCGCCCCGAAAACGACGAAATACAGAGTTGTGGAAAGGACCGGGGAAATGATGCTCTGAAACAGAGTGCGCTGGGTGCGCCTCATTTCGAACCGGTAGATGGTCGCCACTGCCGTCGCGTTCATTTTCTTTTCTTGACCAGGCCCACGAAGATTTCCTCGAGGGAGCTTTGCGTTGTGCTGAGATCCCGGAAGGCGATGCCGGCTTGGCTTAGAGCCTTGAGCAATCCCGCGATGCCGGTACGCTTGCTGTGCGGATCATAGGTGTACGTGAGTTCGCTGCCGCCGGCGCCGAGGTCGAGATCGTAGCTTTTCAGGGCGCTCGGAATTTCCTCCAGCCTGCCGTCGAGCTCGAGTCTGATCTGCTTCTTTCCGAGCTTGTGCATGAGCGCCGTTTTGTCCTCGACCAGTATCAGCTCGCCATTGTTGATGACGCCGATCCGGTCAGCCATTTCCTCGGCTTCTTCAATGTAGTGGGTGGTAAGAATGATCGTTACCCCGGACTGCCGCAGCGAGCGCACCATCCGCCACATGTCCTGGCGAAGCTCGACGTCGACACCGGCGGTGGGCTCGTCGAGAAAGAGGATCTGCGGCTCATGGGCGAGCGCCTTGGCGATCAGCACGCGCCGCTTCATGCCGCCTGAAAGTGTCACAATCTTGCTGTCCTTGCGGTCCCAAAGCGAGAGATCCCGCAGCACCTTCTCGATGTGCCCGGGGTCTGCGCTTTTGCCGAACAATCCGCGGCTGTAGGATGCCGTCGCCCACACGGTTTCGAAAGCGTCGGTCGTCAGCTCCTGCGGCACGAGGCCGATCATCGACCGCGTAATGCGCCAATCGGCGACGATGTCGTGGCCGTCAACCGTTACCTCGCCCGCACTTTTGTTGACAATGCCGCAAACGATGCTGATCAATGTCGTCTTGCCCGCGCCGTTCGGCCCGAGGAGGGCAAAGATTTCCCCGTCGCGAATGTCGAGGCTGACGTTTTTGAGCGCCTCGAACCCGGAAGCATAGGTCTTCGAGAGGTTTGAAATTCTTATGATGTTTCGCATTGGAAGCAGGGAACCGGGCAGTGTGGCGGTTTGTTACAGGGCTGGCCGCTGACACGCAAGGCGACCGGCAACGCCGCGGGGCTTGGGATGGTTCGCGTTTCTTGGGAGATGACCACATGCCGCTTGTCCAGACGCCCTCGCTAGGCCGGCGACGACTCGTGCTCGGGATGTCGGCGGCGGCCGCATCCCTGCTTGTGCCAATCCGGCCGCAGCTTGCGCAAGCCGCTCTCATCGCGTCGCCGCGCCAGACCCTGGGTCCCTTCTATCCCCGCGATTGGGAGGGCGACATTGACAACGATCTGGTAGTCGTGACCGGCGAGGCTGCCCGCGCCATGGGTCAGGTGGTGCATATCGAGGGGCGGGTGCTCGACATGGCTGGCGCGCCGCTCCCCGGAGCGGAGGTCGAGATCTGGCAATGCGACTTCCAGGGGATCTACCGCCACCCACGCGACGAGGATCCCGGGCGGCGCTCGGGACTCGGGATTTCAGGGACGGGGCCGGACCACTACCGATGCCGCCGGCCGGTATCGGTTCCGCACCATTCGCCCGGTCCCCTATGCCGGGCGTACGCCGCATATCCACTTCAAGGTGGAGCCCGCCGGCGGGCGTGAGCTGGTCACGCAGATGTACGTGCTCGGAGAAGAGAGAAACGCCGAAGACGGCGTGTTGAACTCCATTCGCGATCCGCGCCAGCGCGCCAGCGTGATCGTTCGCCTCGAGCCCGCCGACCGACTCGAGACCGGCGCGCTGGCTGCGACATTCGATATCGTCATCGGCTGAGGACTTGCGGTACACGAGAGCCGGGGCATTTTGACGAATTATGGGCCAGGCGGGAGCGCTCTTCAGCCAGCCGCCTCTCCTGCCGCCTCCGCCAGCAGCCAGTCGCGGAATACCTTTATCTTGTGCCGCTGTAATGCCCGCGGCGGATAGACCACGTAGTACGCCAATTCCGCGGGTAGCCGGACGGTGAACGGGCGCACCAGGCGGCCGGTGGCGATGTCATCGGCCACGAGCGGACTTCGACCCAGCGCCACGCCTTCGCCCTGCACTGCTGCCTGAACCACGTGCTCCGATGAATGAAACTTGGGGCCCCGATGCGGGTCGACGCCCTCGACCCCGGCAGTCTTCAGCCACATCGCCCAATCGACATGGAAGTCGTCATGAATGAGAGTTTGGTGTTTGAGGTCGGCTGGAGTGGATAGCGGCAGTGGTCCCTCCAGAAGCTTCGGACTGCAGACGGGCGAGATGTCTTCCTCCAGGAGCAGTTCGGCCCTGAGCCCGGGATACCTCCCGCGGCCGTAACGAATGCCGATCTCCATCCCGTCGGTGACGAAGTCGGCAAGCCGCTCCGACGTCGAGAGGCGCACGTCGATGCCGCCGTGCGCGCGCCGAAACCGGAAAAGCCGCGGCACGAGCCATTTCGCCGCGAAGGCATCAAGGGTGCTGACATTGAGCGTTCCGGAAGACTGATGTCCCGTCATGGCGACGGTGGCCGACGCCAGACGATCAAGGGTTTCCCGAACCTCCGCAGCATAGGATGAGCCGATCGGGGTCAGGGTAACCGATCGGGTCGCGCGTACGAACAGCTGGATACCGAGGCGCTCCTCGAGATGGCGAACCGCGCGACTTACCGCGCCATGGGTCACGTGGAGTTCTTCTGCCGCCTTGGAGAAGCTGAGGTGGCGGGCGGCGGCCTCGAAGCTTGGCAGTGAATTGAGCGGCGGCAGATTGCGGGGCATGGCGTTGGTGCGTTGCGTGAGCTTTACTCACCAATATCATCCAAATTACTCGTTTGTCACCAGCTTGGGTGCCGTCTACGTTTGCATCAACGAAACGAAACGTGATGGAGACATCCAATGTCCACTATGACTATCACTCATACAAGAAGGACATCAACACCTTCGCGTACCGGGTCATTTGTCGCCGCTCTGGGCGAGCGATTGAACCGGCGGCGCGAGTTCCGGGCCCTCCTCGACCAACCGGACTACATTCTCAGGGATATCGGTGTGTCGAGGGAAGACATCGTGCGTGAGGCGCTGAAACCGTTGTGGCGAGAGTAAGAGGGAAGGCATCGCTGGGTCGACTTACTGCCCCGCCTAGGAGAGGACCATGGGCGTACGTTTTTGAACGCTCAATCGAAATCGCACTTCGAGCCGGCCAATTCGGCGAGGTACCGCAGCCCAAAAGTGGGCGCAGGCGCTGCTTGCATTGTCAGTCGCTGTGGATCAGTGGCGCGCCCGCTCGACTCAACGCCGCATCCTCGCCGGTCATGAGTGAATACCACCTCAAGGACATCGGCCTGTCGAGGGCCGATGTCGAGGGAGAGGTGGCAAAGCACTTCTGGCAGAAATAATTGTGCCGCCAGCGTGCTGAAACGACGGTGAGCTAAATCGGCCGAACCCTCGTAATCCTGGCGAGACGGGCGTCGACCGTGATGAGATACCACTCGCCGCCCTGCCTGCCCTGGTAGCGGAACCTTGGGCCGCCACAGTCCACGACACTAACCTTGTTGAAGCCACGGTAGGCCACAAGGCGCCGGCCTTCACCACAGGTGATGTAACGGCGCCCCGGCGCCCAGCCTGGCCAGAACCCAACGGGTGGTCCGATGTAGAGATTTACGCCGACATCAGCCCTGGCCTCCGAGGGCGAAAACAGACTCATACCTGCCGCAGCAATGACTGCAGCAGCGAAAACGGTCCGTCGAAGAGACATGGAAAATGCTCCTTACCGTGACTTGTGCCCCACCGACCTCCTTTGAACACGTGTAGGGGCCTTTCGCAAGTCGGTTAGGGCGCACACACGCGCATCAGACACAGGAACCGCTCTCCGGCGAAAGCGCGGGGGCGTGCGATATCTAGCGGCTTGAATTCACTTCCGCCGCGAAATTGCCTAAGATCGGTCAAGGGTAGAGGTCATCGCAATCTGCCAGCCGCACGACGGCAACCCCGACATCATTGCCCTGCGCAGGAAATAGACGTTCTCTCCATCCACAACCACGCTCGCCGACGGTGTCGAGGCGTTCGACGAATGAACGAGCTGAAAGATCTCTGGCTTGGCCGGCTGCCGCTCCACATCGCGTTCTGGAGGCACGCAGTTGGCTACGGGTTGGCGCTCAACCTCATAACAACGGGCGCAATGTTTGCGCTGATCGCACTTGGTGTTCCAGTTGCGATCGCAATCCTGGCGCATTTCCTGCCGCTACCCTATCTGGTTTTGGCGGCTTGCGGTGTCTGGCGAAGCGCAGATCGCTTTGCCGGGTCCCCGGCGATTTCGCAGGCTGCAAAAATAGGCGTGCTCGCCTGGTGCGTCCTTCTGATGGTGGCGGTATGATGCTCAGGGGCCTTTCGTTTCGAGTTCGGCCACGACCCGGGTGACGTCGACCCAGAACCGCCAATTGTCGGCTCGCCCCTGATTCCTGAAGATGACAGTCGTTGAAAAGGGCACGCTCGCGCCCGCTGCGGCCGCCAGGTCGTACAGGCCGAGGCTCGCCTCGCCAACCCGGCTGCAAACCGACACGAGCTCCTCGACTTTGACCTCGCCGATCGGAGTGGTGAAATACGATGGGCAGGAAAAGAGCCGAACCTGCAGGCCAACGTCTTTGACGGTCTGTTCCGTGGACAGGTTCTTCAACACACCGGCTAGAGCCCAGGATCCCGGCGCCGGCCGCTGCCGCTGGACGCCGTCAATACCGGAGTATGTCTCGACATTGCTCTCAAGCTTCAGGTTCAGGAGCAGAACGTCGGAGGGCTGCAACGCCGAAAGCGACCGCTTGAACTGCTCGGGGCGGGGTGCTTTTTCTCGCACCGTCGAGGGTACCCCCGTATCCCGGCTTCCGGAAATGTCACGCCAGATGAAGTAGACTGCGCCCAGCAGGGCGATCGCGCCGACTACTGCGGCAACGGCAACCCCCGCGGGTTTCAATTCGGCGAACGCCCATATCAGCAGCGCCGCGAGCAGGAGCAGAAGGATGGTAGTCATCGAAACCTATCGTTGCGTGGGCGAATCCAACGATGCCGCGCCCGGCCTTCCTAAAGGTACCGCTCGCTCACTGGTGACCCCAAGTGCTGCGTCGCGGTTCTCCAAAATCGGCCTAAAATGCAACAAAATTGATGAGTCCGCTTGAATTTGGCGACAATTCGTTGTCCGGTAGTGACGGGTAATAAGGGCAGTTGCCGTTCCTTGGGAGTATGCGCGATTTGAGTAGTTTGGTTAGGTTTCGCCTGCCGGCGGGCGGAGAAATCTTCCCGAATAGGTCATAGCGAGCAACCCCCGGTGGAATCAGCGATTCAACGCGTGACCTGAGCAGTCCAGTGTTCAAGAACCTCCCGACCAGCACCAAGCTCATGCTGCTCTGCGGCACCTTCCTGGTCGCGGTTTTCGTGGCGATCTACGGTCTTGTTGCGGAGAAAATGATCGCCATTGAATTTGCCCGAAAGGAGCTTGTCGGCACTCGCTATCTCGAAACCATTCGTGGGGCTTACGCCGCGATCCTGAGCGACCCCGACCGAGGACCCCTCGGCGATCGACCTGGCCCCTTGGCGGGTCCCATTCTCGATGCCCTGGCTCAGGCCGAAACCAGGAGCGCACTCGATACGGCAGGGCTGCAGCAGGACCTCGTGGCGGCGCTTCAACGACTGTGGGCGCCAAGCTCCGAGGGAGGCAGCGACGAGGCGGAATCTCCTGGCCGTTCTTGCTGCTGCGCGCGAGCTTGTTGTGCGCATTGGCAATAACTCAAATCTGACGCTCGATCCCGACCTCGATAGCTACTACCTTCAGGACACTGTCGTCAGGAGTTTGCCGGCTTTGCTTGGTCAGCTCGGCGCAGTGCAGCTCCTCGTTTCTGCGCCCGGCGCAGTCAACTCGGCGATCGGCGACCTGCGCAAGGTAGACTTTCTTCTGCTCGAGGGCGAGATCCGGTCAAGCCTTGAAGAGGTGCAAGTCCAATCTTGCTTCAGCTTCCAGAGCCGAACATGGCAGCGATCTGAGCGGGCATTGGATGCTCCAGTGGGGGTCATGGTCGAAAGCACGAGTTCCTATCTCGCCACCACCGGTGTCAGGGTAGGCGGCGAAGGCGCGATCGTGGCCCTGGCGAGCCTCGACACCAAATTTGCCGAGACGGTCGATCCTGTATTGAAGGCATGGCAGGCGATCCAGGCTGAGCTCGAGCGGCTGCTGAACAGGCGAATCGACGGTCTCGCCGGCAGGCTCTACCGCAGCCTCATGCTCACGGGCGCCCTCGCTTTGCTGAGTATCGCCATTGCACTGATGACTCACCGGCATATCGCGCAACCCCTGGCGCGGCTCGAGGGCATCGCACACAAAGTGCGGCTGACCGGAGACTACAATCTGCGAAGTGACTACAAGAGCGGCGACGAGATCGGCAAGTTGGCCGGGGCCTTCAATGAAATGCTTGCCGAACTTGCTGCCGCGCGGGCGCGCGAGGCTGCCGAGCAGGCTCGCACCGCCCATCTGCAAGCGGAAGTCGCCCGCGTGTCGCGTCTGACTAACATGGGCGAGATGTCAGCATCGATCGCGCACGAGATCAATCAACCACTTGCGGCGATCGTGGCCAACGCCAACGCGGGCCTGCGCTGGCTCGGCAGGTCCGTGCCCGACGTTGCTGAGGTACAGTCGGTTCTGAGGCGCGTTGTCAGCGATGGCCACCGCGCCAGCCAGGTAATCAAAAGCGTGCGCTCCATGTTCAAGGCCGAAGAGAAACAGAGGAGCGCGCTGTCGGTCAACGATCTGATCGAGCAGGTTCTGGCGCTGGGCCGCGATCAGCTGCACGACCAAGGTGTTGTCGTGCATCTCGACCTTGGCGAGCGGCTTCCAGCCGTTTCCGGCGATCGAGGCCAGCTTCAGCAGGTCCTTCTCAACCTGATCAATAATGCGGCGGAAGCGATGACGTTGGTCGCCGGCCGTCCTCGCGAGCTGTCGATTGCAACCAGCCTGCACAACCAGGAAGGGGTGCAGGTGCAGGTTGCGGATACCGGCCCCGGTATCGTTCCAGAGCACTTGCACCGTATTTTCGAGGCATTTTTCTCGACCAAGACCAGCGGCATGGGACTGGGGCTCGCCATCTGCCGGTCGATCGTCGAAGCGCACGGCGGCAGACTTTGGGCGGAGGGCCGATCACCTCACGGCTCGGTGTTCACAATGGTGCTGCCTGCAGAGGTGAATGCGACATGATTGCCGATGTAGCAACAGTGCAACCGGTCGTCTTCATCATCGATGACGATGAATCTGTTCGCGAGGCTCTGGGAAGCTTGTTTCGCTCGGTGGGGCTCAAGGTGGAACTGTTTGGTTCAGCTCCGGATTTCCTGCGCAGCAAGCTGCCGGACGCGCCGCGCTGCCTTGTCCTGGACGTCAGGCTGCCCGGGCTCAGCGGGCTCGATTTTCAGCAGCAACTGGCTCGCAACCACACCCAGGTGCCGATCGTCTTCATGACCGGCCACGGCGATATACCGATGACGGTGAGAGCAATGAAGGCCGGCGCAGTCGAATTCCTGACCAAGCCCTTTCGCGACCAGGACATGCTGGATGCGGTCCAGACCGCCCTGTCGCGCGATCGCGACCGATGGGAAAACGAGCGGGCGACGTCGGGCCTCAGGGCCAGATTCAATTCGTTGACGGAACGGGAGCGCGAAGTCATGTCGCTCGTGACGTCGGGGCTTATGAATAAGCAGATCGCCGCTACGCTGGGTGTCTCCGAGATCACGGTCAAGGTTCATCGCGGCAACGTCAATCGGAAAATGGGCGCCCGGTCAGTTGCCGAGCTGGTCAGAATGGCCGATGGACTGGGCGTTCGCCGCACTCCCTGAGCAATGTTTCCGAGCCGTTTCTTCAGGCATTGCAACCTCAATTCCGGCCAGCTGCAAGTAGCAAGAGACTATACGCAAGTATAGTTTCGTCCCCGCCATCGGTTAGCCGACTATCCACACGATCAGTGGCGTTACCTGTCCGAGTCACGCATTTGTCATGAGAAGGAAAGCTGACTTGCCAGGAGTCCCAATGATTTCGATTGTCGATGATGATGAGTCCGTTCGCGAGGCGACCAAGGGCCTCGTCCGGTCGCTGGGCTACAACGCTGCTGCATTCGCGTCGGCAGAGGAGTTTCTGAGCTCCAATCGCGTGCACGATACCGCCTGCCTCGTTACCGACCTGGAGATGCCGGGGGGCCTGAACGGCATCGAGTTGCAAAGCCGGTTGGCGGAAGATGGGCACAAAATCCCCATTATCTTCATTACTGCGTATCCCGAAGAACGCGTTCGCGGGCGCGCTCAGCAGGGTGGAGCGTTTGGCTTCTTCAGCAAGCCCTTTGACGAAGAGCTCTTTATTGGTTGTCTCAACAGGGCCGTAAGTTCCGCGACTGCTGACTGCTAGCGCGGTTTGTACCTTGCTGGAATCGGGAAGCTGGCGCCACCAAGTGTGCGAGCCAATGAAAATTTCGTCATCCCCGCGCCAGCGCCTGTGAAAAAATCCGCCCTGAAGTGAGCGCGCTGGACAGCGCATTCTCACTATCAAAAGCCAATCGTCGGTTTCGATCGGGCGCGGAAGGAAGAATCGTCCTTCTGGCGCAAGCCTCGAACCGGCTTGGACGAGGCGTCGCGCTTATACCTAGGTATAGTTCAGCCATCCCTTGCGACGTCTTCGCAGAACCTAGGTGCAATAGGCGCCGAGGCGCTGCCCCTCTAGCTTGACCGTCAATCAGAAGACGAAAGCGAGGGTGGTAAGTCAACATGTTCAAGCTCTTTGCAGGCGCTACTTTTTTCGCAATCGCTGCTGTTCTGGTCGCCATGCCGGCGAAAGACGTGGTCAGCGCCTCACGGCTCGTGTTGAAGACCGAACGCACCGATGGGCGCACTGGATCGCAAGTCCGCAACTATCTGTCGCCCCGCCTGGACGGCAGGCCGGTTGCATTTTGTGTCAGCGGCGAGAGCGGATGCGGCAAGGAAGCAGCCGATGCGTTTTGCCGTGTAAGCGGTTTCGGTGACGCAATCATGTTTCAGCGCGACCACGGCGCGTCCGATCCTGCCAAGGTCTATTTTCGCCAGATCAAATGCCGGGCCGCCGCGGCGCCCGCACAAGCTTCGCGAGATATCGTCATCGAGCCTGCCGGAGCGCCGCTGATAACCAATTACGCCGCGAAGTCGGATAGCCTTTGAGGTCAAGGAGTACAACGGTCATGCCAACCAAAGTATGCGCGCCCGGCAATCACCGCGATTGTTTTCCTGGGAATGGTGCTGGCCGCCGCGGGAGTCGCTGTGACGGCGGCGGGCTCGACGAACAGGGCCCCGACCAGCGCCGAGGCAACGGACCCTGCCAACCTCACGGTGGTCCCGAAAAATCGCGAGTTTCCGCTCAAGATGCGCATGACGATGCATCCCTGCGCAGTTTCCACCTGCCTCGACATTTGAGCTCCGCGACACGGCTCATTCGAGACACAACACTCGAACACGAAACTCATACAACGAAACTAATGGCCGGGCTCGACCCGGCCATCTTCTTGTTGCGGGCCCCACAGCCGTCGAGACCCCCGCGAAGCCATTCGCGAATACTGCCGATGCCCCGCAGGAGCCAAGCTGGTCGAGCCCGGCAAATGACGAGAAAAAGCTATCTGGGGGATGCGTGCATGCCCTGGCGGCATGCGCAGCTGGAAAATTGCTCGGAGCGCGCCCGTTGGGCGCGGATTGATTTTGTCGATAAACGTCATAACTGACGCTACAATTTCGCCAGCGAGCGAGGGAAGTCATGAACAAATTCAAGGCGATCGGTGGTGTGGCCGTCGCGGCGGCGGTCATCATGGGATTGTACTTCCTGGCCCCGTTCCTGTCGGCTCCGTTCCTGTCGGCACAACAGACTACGGCGCAACCGGGCCCGCCGGTGGTCACCGTTGCCAAGCCGGTCGTCCGCCAGATCGTCGAGGACGACGAATTCGTCGGCCGCTTCGCCGCGGTCAACGAAGTCGAGATCCGATCGCGGGTCGGCGGCTATCTCGACGCCGTCCACTTTCAGGACGGCATGCTCGTCAAGAAGGGCGATCTCCTGTTCACCATCGACCGGCGTCCTTTCGTTGCGGCTCTGACGCAAGCCCGGGCGCAGCTGGATGCCGCCACGACGCTCGTCGATCTCACCGAAGTCCAGTTCCGCCGCGCCGAAAAACTCACCGGCACCGGCGCAGTCTCGGCCTCCATCCTCGACGAGCGCCGGCGGGAATATCTGGCGGCGGTGGCCCAGGTCGACGGCGCGAAGGCGGCGGTGACGCGGGCCGAACTGGAGCTCGAATACACCGATATCAAGGCGCCGCTCGACGGGCGGATCGACCGCCGGCTCGTCTCGGCCGGCAACCTCGTCCAGGCGGACCAGACGGTGTTGACGACGATCGTCGCGCTCGATCCCATCAACTTCTACTTCGACGTCGACGAGCGCGAGTACCTGGCTTACTCCCGCGATGCCCGCGCGCGCCAAGCCAGCATGCAGGAAGGCGCGGGCGGCCTCGAAGTGACGATCCGCCTGGCCGACAGCGTCGAAGCTCCGGTCAAGGGCACGCTGGACTTCGCCGAGAACCGGATGGATGAGGCGACGGGCACGATGCGGGTGCGGGCCCGCGTCGCCAACCCCGGACTCGTCCTGCAACCGGGTCTGTTCGGTCGCGTCAACATGCCGGGGTCGCTGCCGCATCGGGGCATCCTCGTCCCCGACGAGGCGGTCGACGCCGATCAGGATCGCCGCATCGTGTACGTGGTGGACGAGGCCGGTACCGTAACGGCAAAGCCGGTGCGCATCGGCCCCCGGCTGCACGGCTACCGGGTGATCCGCGAAGGGCTAACCGGCGATGAAACGATCGTGATCAACGGCCTCATGCGCGTGCGGCCCGGCATCAAGGTCAAGCCGGAGCCGGTGACCCTGCCGCCCGAGCGCGCCGCCCCGACGGGCGCGTCATGAGTTTCGCAAAGTTCTTCGTCGACCGGCCGATCTTCGCCACGGTTCTGTCGCTGCTGCTGCTGATCGCCGGCGGCATCTCCTATACCCAGCTCCCGGTCGCGCAATATCCGGAGATAGCGCCGCCGACCGTCGTTGTGCGCGCCCAATATCCGGGCGCCGATGCCGAGACCGTTGCCGCGACCGTGGCGACGCCGATCGAGCAGGAAGTCAACGGCGTCGAGGACATGCTCTACATGTCGTCATATTCGACCAGCACCGGCTCGATGGCGCTGACCATCACCTTCCGGCTCGGCACCGACCTCGACAAGGCGCAGGTGCTGGTGCAGAACCGCGTCGCGATCGCCGAGCCTCGGCTGCCGGAGGACGTGCGCCGGCTCGGCATCACCACCACCAAGAGCTCGCCCGATCTCATGATGGTGGTCCACATGCTGTCGCCCGACGACAGCTACGACCAGCTCTACGTGTCCAACTATGCCCGCACGCGCGTGCGCGACGTGCTGCTGCGCCTCGATGGCGTGGGCGACCTCATCATCTTCGGCGAGCGCGAGTATTCGCTGCGCATCTGGCTCGATCCGGACAAACTTGCTGCCTACGGCATGACGGCGAGCGATGTCGTCCAGGCGTTGCGCGACCAGAACGTCCAGGTCTCGGGCGGCTCCATCGGCGCCCCGCCGACCCCCGGCGACACGGCGTTCGAGTACACGGTGACGACCCAGGGCCGGTTCGAGGATCCGCGCGAGTTTCGGCGGGTGATCGTGAAGGCGACGCCGCAGGGCCGGCTGATCGAGCTCCAGGACATAGCGCGCATCGAGCTCGGGGCCAGGGACTATGTCACCAACAGCTACCTCAACGGCAAGCCGGCCGTCGCTCTCGGCATCTTCCAGCGCCCGGGGACCAACGCGCTCGGCGCAGCGGACGAGATCATCTCGACCATGAAGCGGCTTTCCGCCGATTTTCCCCCCGGGCTCGACTACCAGATCGTCTACAATCCGACCGAGTTCATCGCGGAATCCATCAACGAAGTCTACCTGACGATCCTGGAGGCGACGGTCCTGGTGGTCATCGTCATCCTGCTCTTCCTGCAGTCGTGGCGCACCGCCATCGTTCCGATCGTCGCCATTCCGGTCTCGCTCGTCGGCACGTTCGCGCTGCTTCTGGCCTTCGGCTTCTCGCTCAACATGCTGACCCTGTTCGGCCTCGTGCTGGCGATCGGCATCGTCGTTGACGACGCCATCGTGGTCGTCGAGAACATCGAGCGCAACATCGCCCTCGGCCTCGCCCCGCGCGCCGCGGCGCACCGGACGATGGATGAAGTGGGAACGGCGGTGGTGGCGATTTCGCTTGTCCTGATTGCGGTGTTCGCGCCGACCGCCTTCATCCCCGGCATCTCGGGGCAGTTCTATCTCCAGTTTGCCGTCACGATCTCGGTGGCGACCGCCATTTCCGCGCTGAATTCGCTGACCCTGTCGCCGGCGCTGGCGGCATTGCTGTTCAAACCGCACGACGCTGTGCCATCGCGTTTCATCCTCGCCCGGTTTGGCGCCTGGCTGGCGCGCGGGTTCAATCACGGCTTCGAGCGGCTGGCGGCGGGATACGCCGGCGCCGTCCGCTTCCTCGTTTCACGCCGCATCGCCCTCGCCGGCATGCTCGCGGTGTTCGGCGGCCTGCTCGGCGCCACGGTCTATGCGGCCTGGTCGGTACCGCGAGGCTTCATTCCGACCCTCGATCAGGGCTACGCGATCGTGGTCGTGCAATTGCCGGGCGGCGCGTCGCTGTCGCGGACCGATGCGGTGATCCAGCGCGCATCGCGCATCATCGCCGAGACGCCGGGGGTGGACGATGCCGTCTCCTTTGCGGGATTCTCGGGCGCCACCTTCACCAATGCCTCGAACGCGGGGGTGGTGTTCGCCCGCTTCGCTCCGTTCGAAGAGCGGATCGAAGCCGCGCTGCCGGCACCCGCGATCATCGGATCTCTCTATGGCCGGCTGCAGGAGATCCAGGAGGCGTTCATCATCGCCATCCCGCCGCCGCCGATCCGCGGCGTCGGCAATGCCGGCGGATTCAAGCTGCAGCTCCAGGAACGCGACAGCGCCGACATGCGGCGCATCCTCGGCGTCGCCTACGGGCTGATGGGCAAGGCCAATCAGACCCCCGGCCTCACCGGCGTGTTCACGACGTTCTCGGCCTCGAGCCCGAACCTGTTCCTCGAGATCGATCGCGACAAGGCGCGCATGCTGAACGTGCCGATACCGAACATCTTTGAAACCCTGTCGATCAATCTCGGCACCTCCTATGTGAACGACTTCAACGCTTTTGGCCGCGTCTACCAGGTGCGCGCGCAGGCCGACGCAGCAGTACCGCCTGGAACGTGACGACATCCTGCGCCTCAAGGTGCGCTCGGCGACCAACGATCTGGTGCCGCTCGGCACCCTGGTTTCCATTCGCGACGTTACCGGTCCCGCTCTGGTTCAGCGCTACAACATGTACGTGTCGGTGCCGCTGCAGGGCAATGCCGCTCCGGGCGTGTCGACGACGAGCGCCCTCGATCTCATGGAGCAACTGGCCGCACAGGATCTGCCGCCAGGGGCATCCTTCGAATGGACCGAACTCGCCTTCCAGGAACGCCAGGTCGGCAACACCGCGGTCATCATCTTCGCGCTTTCGGTGCTGTTCGCATTTCTGGCGCTTTCCGCCCAATACGAGAGCTGGGTGCTGCCGATCGCCATCGTGCTGATCGTGCCGCTCGCCGTTCTGGCGGCGCTGATCGGCGTGTCGTTGCGCGGGTTCGACAACAACATCCTCACGCAAGTCGGCCTCATCGTGCTGGTCGGCCTTGCGGCCAAGAACGCCATCCTCATCGTCGAGTTCGCCCGTCAGGCCGAGGAGCGGGGCGTCGGCGCCGTCGATGCCGTCGTGGAAGCCTGCCGGTTAAGGCTGCGGCCGATTCTGATGACGGCCTTTGCGTTCATCCTGGGCGTCGTGCCGCTGGTGGTGGCAACCGGCCCGGGTGCCGAGATGCGGCAATCGCTCGGTACGGCGGTGTTTGCCGGCATGCTGGGCGTTACGTTTTTCGGGCTGTTCCTGACGCCGGTGTTCTTCGTGGTGCTGCGTTCGCTCTTTCCAGCACGGCGGGTGATTGCGGCAGCGCCCGCTCCCCACTCCATCGCCCCAACCGCCTGAGGCCGCGGCACCCTTCGTCTGGTCGTCGCCTGTCAAACCGCTGCCGGGTGGAGTTGACCCTGCGGCACAACGTTGTTCTCTAACTACCTCGAACGCTGCAGGTCAGCGTGGCTCGATCCAGATCCAGAACCAGACAGGAACCCGACGGCAGCGGTGTACCCAGTAGCCATGGCGCGTACCATTCCAAGTACAAGAGCGAGTGTCGGTGGCGGCGGCCCATGGGCCGGCCGGGGCAGGGGCCTTACACCTACGGCTTAACGTCCGGGCGACTGGCGTCCAAAAACCAAAGTAAATCAATAATTTCCATTGCCTGACAATCCGCGACTTCCCCTGTAAACCTACGACCATCCAAATGAGCTAAGAAGCGATGAGACACGGTAACGTTCCTCTTGAACATCTAACTTGTCGTTGATCCTTCCGGCGCAATGACGCATCCCGCATGAAGATCGAAGCTGTCAACTTCTTCTACCTGTCGATGCCCGTCATTACCGAGCGCGGGTGACGGAGCAGGATGCACTGGTGGTGCGATCCATCCGGCGACATCACCGCCTGGGGTGAATGCGAGGCTTCGCCGCTGACCTCCATCGCCTCGTTCGTCTGTCCAATGTCGCACGGCGCCTGCCAGCCGGTCAGCGCCTCGGTGCTGGGAGCGAATGTTT
>CAWADI010000026.1:0-198385 GCA_963780765.1 uncultured Alphaproteobacteria bacterium
GTCATCGGCCGCCTTCAGGTGCCGGCTTCGACGGTCTGCCGATCGATCCCGAGCACGACTGCTACAGGCGAGGAAATTGACATGGGGATGCGGGGTATTCGCGCCGTTCCGCTCGGGAAGATCAAGAAAGGCCGGAAGCCTGTCTGGGAACGGAAGGGCCTGAGCCGCGCCGGGCGGGTGATCGCCTTCATCGAGACGCTGAAGATCACCAGCGGCACTCTGGCCGGCAAGCGGTTCCGGGTGCGGCCGTGGCAGCGCAAGATCCTCGAGGAAATCTATCGCGCAAGCCGTGACGGCAAGCGGCCGGTGAGGACGGCGGTGCTGTCGCTTGGACGCAAGAACGGCAAGAGCTCACTCGCCGCGGCGCTCGCGCTCTGTCACCTGGCGGGCCCGGAAGTTGAGCCGCGAGGCGAATGCTACTCGGCCGCCAACGATCGCGACCAGGCGTCGAAGATATTCGCCGAGATGAAAGCCATGATCGAAGCGCACCCGGTGCTGAGCCGGCGGATCAACATCAAGCGATTTAATCGCGAGCTCGAGGACATGGTCACCGGCTCGGTCTATCGCGCCTTGAGCGCAGACGTTCCGGGCAAGCATGGCTTGAGCCCGAGCTTCGTGGTCTACGATGAGCTGGGACAGAGCGAGGCGCGGAATCTGTACGATGCGCTCGACACCGCCATGGGTGCTCGCAAAAGCCCGCTCATGGTGGTGATCAGCACCCAGGCGCCGACTGATCAGGCTCCCTTAAGCGACCTGGTTGACTATGGCATTCGCTGCCGCGACGGCGTCGTCGAGGATCCCACGTTCAAGCTTTTTCTGTTCACCGTGCCGAAAGAAGCGGACGCATGGGATCCGGCAATATGGCCGCTCGCCAATCCGGCATTGGGTGACTTTTTGTCGATGGATGAGATCACCCGCCTGGCGGCTCAGGCCAGGCGCATGCCGGCGAAGGAACCGGCGTTTCGCAATCTGCACTGCAATCAGCGCGTTGCGGCCGAGGCGCATTTCATCACTGCCACGGAATGGATGGCCTGCAAGACGCCGGTCGACATGGACCGGCTCGCCGGTCGGCCTTGCTTTGCAGGCCTCGATCTCTCGGCCGTGCGTGATCTGACGGCCTTGGTGCTGGTGTTCCCGGACGTTGACGGCTCCTATGACGTCCTGCCGTACTTCTGGCTTCCGGGCGATGCGCTGCGCGATCGCGAGGACCAGGACAAGGTGCCGTACTGGGCTTGGCGCGAGGCCGGCTATCTCACCACAACTCCGAGCAGCACCGTGGATCCTGCCTTCGTCGCCGCGAAGGTGATCGAGATCGCCGACCGATTCAACCTGAGGAAGCTGGCCTTCGACCGCTGGCGCATCGACACCTTCAAGCGTGAGCTCGACGCGCTCGGCCGTGACATTCCCATGGCGGCATTCGGCCAGGGGTTCAAGGACATGTCGCCGGCCGTCGACCTGATCGAGCGCCTCGTCGCCGAGCGGAAGTTGCGCCATGGTGGACATCCGCTGCTCACCTGGACGGTGCTCAATGCCCGGGTGACGGCGGACCCGGCCGGCAATCGCAAGCTCGACAAATCCCGCAGCCGCGGCCGCATCGACGGCGCCGTGGCGCTCGGCATGGCCCTGGCGGTGGCAAGCCTGCCAACGGAAAAGCCGGTTGGCACTGTTTATGAAGAGCTCGCTCGAATGCGGGCCGAAGGCACGTTGCCGACTGAATTGCTATGAGCAAGACGCCGGCTCAGAAACAAAAAGCTTATAGGCAGCGGCGGCGGGACGGTCTGGTTGCGCTGACGCTTATCGTCGACCGGTACGCGGCTCTTCGACGGTCTGCTCGAGGCCGGTCTGATCAGCGAGGACGAAGTCGCGATCGCCGGCTCGTCGCGGCCGCCGCGGCTGGACTATCTCGCCAGGGTGGGCGGAAAACGCCATTAGCTCGCGCGATCGTTCGCCAGCGGTGCCTGAATTTATTTCTGGACAGCGAACAAACCCTGGACTACGTAAGTTACGTAGTAAGGAATTCTGCTCGGTATTGCGTCCTGGAGACCCAAGCCTTTGCTAGTTCCGTTAAGAAACTGGGCCTCTCAGAAGATGAGAGGTACGGCATAACCTTGGCGAATTTCAGAGAACCCGATCAATGACGGAGACCTGATCCAGAGGAACCGGCGGTGCACGTAAGGTCAGGTTTCGCAAGTCATCCAGAGGGAAAAGAGGCGGGTATAGGGTGGTCACCTTCTATGCGGCAGAGGACGTCCCGGTATTCCTTTTGGACATCTACGACAAGGCCGAAACAATTGATGAACGAGGCTGAAAGAACGAGCTCAAGAGAATATTGGGAGGTGTCGCCGAGAGTTACAGGGCTTCTGTGAAGTCAAGAATTGAACCGTTATCGGAGACAGCGTAATGAGCAAGGCAGGCAAGAGACTAATTCAAGCAGCTAAAGAGGCCGCTGCGATCGCGCGTGGAGACAAGAAGCCTGCGCGCATGTTCGTTCCGGCAGATGTAGACGTGGGGTGGTTGATTTGCCGACTACTACACCTCGCTCAGGACGTTTTCGCATCGCAGTTCGGTTTTAGCATCAACCAAATTCGTGATTGGGAGCAAGGCCGCGCCAGACCGTTGGGGGCCCTTCGAGCCTATCTCCTGATCATAGATCGGTATCCGGCGGAAGTGCGGAATTTGCTTCGCACTGCACTCCGCAAGGCGGCTTGAACCTTGCGCCAGCCCTGCTGATGCCGAGAACCCTTTCCGGCTGAGAGCATTCTCCTCGAGGCGAGGCCATCACAGCGCCTTGTAGAGGTTCATCCGGCGAAAACGGTGGCGGTCGTCCGGCGAGTATTTTTTCATTTTTCGCTCGCGGGCGAACTGATTCGCTTTCGCCTGTCACCGCCGTCCTCCGCCTCTCCGAGCGCATTGCCGACGGCGGGTTTCGAGCACGCGGGCGGCGCGCCGCGCCTAAAAATATTCCGTGACTGGTAACGCCCGCTGCAGGCCGTCCCGTGCCAAGGTGCCGCCATGAACATACGACAGAAAATTCCCCCGCCTACCATCGCCGACATTGTCGCGGCCATCGAGAAACCCGCCGCACTCGTCGCGGCGGAAACAGAATTGGCGGAGCATCGTGCACGGCGCGCCGAGCTGGTTTTGCGCCGTGGTCAGCTTGCCTACCGCGACGCCAGCTCCACGAATACCGAGATGCAAATGTGAAGTTTGACCGGCGTAATCACCAAGCTTGAACCGCTGATCACTGCCGCGCGACGCCGGCGCGACGAGCTCGCCGTGCCGCACAACGCCGCCATTACCAAGGCGGTGCGGCCGGCGTTGAGGGATGCTGCTGCAGCATCACTGGCGGCGCTGGATCAACTGGCAGCGGCAATGGAAGATCCATCAATGCGCGCTGCATGCTCCGGCGGCAGTCCGGGACGCGCCGCTGGACTTGCCGGGCTTCGCGGCGTTGAAAGCGCACTGCGAACGCCTCATCACATGACCGAGCACCTTTATCGCGGCTTCGGTTACGTTTTCGGCACGGCCTACAACGCGACACCGGACTGTCCGCGCCGGCGAGTTCTCAGCCTGGCGCGCTCGACCTGTCCGGTGACATCTTGCTGCTCGGGCATCACGATGAGCAGGCTTGCTACGGATCGGTCAGGGGTGGTGACTTGAGTGTTTGGGAAACCGCCTTCGGCATTGCCGCAAGTTTTACGCCTTTGATGAACCGATACGCGTCGACCTTTGATGCGCGGCATCTCAATGGTTCCGCTAACGGATTATCGTTCACGCTGGCATCGAGCCACGCGTCCACCTCGCGCGGCGCGATGGTGAGGAAGTCGAAGTGATCACGGCGGCTGTGCCGACCGAGCTCAGCCTGGTCGCCGTGCCGAAATGCCTTGACGCACGCTGCTGGCCGGCGGCGCTTATCCTGACGAGGTGCCGGCCGGTATTAGACGCTCATGGCGCATCGGCGGCCTTGCACACGCTCTCCCGCGTGGTGCGCCGCGGCGCGGCCCAATCTGGTTGTACGCATTTTCCGGATTGCGGCCGCTGCTACCTGCTTTTCGAGGCCGGTTTCCGGTTTCCTTCTCCCCGGGCCTCCCGGCGGCCGTCTGCCGTTCTTCCATCGGTAGGCGGCCGCCCCCATCAGGCACGCGCCAGCATGAGGCAGGCTTCCGACGCACTGGCTCCATCGTCGCTGAGAAACGGCGCGCCGGATATCGGGTGCTGACGCAGCGCGGGGGCGGACCGCAGTTTTGGAGAGATAACCAATGGCCATAAGCGGAGCCGACGCGCTAACGATCGCCACATGGCTGCGCCGCAACGGCGGCATCTATGGTTTGAGCGATGAGGCCACGATTGGCCGGTGGTCGGAAACGCGTTTGGTGGCCACCCGCCTCGGGCACCTTGATGCTCAAGCGATCGCGCATTATGGTGCGGTAACCAAGAGACGTTGACCTGATAGGATTTGCGAATTTGCATTCCGGCGGTCGGCCGGAGGAATTGCATAGGCGTGCCGAAGCATCCGGGCGCGCCTTAAACTCGGCGAGGCGCTGCCGGTGGTAGCGTCTCGCGTCTGTGATCGCCGCGGCGGGGCCAGGCGATCATTAAGGAGGAGGATCATCCTTTGCGTCGTCTATGGCAGTTCTTCTCGTCATTTCAATCAAAGCGCGCAACTCCTCATATACTGAGAGCGGCAAAATCTACGTCGGATCGCCCAGCGTCAGGCGAGGGAGTTGGAACTTGAGATTGCAGATGCTCTGCGAGCAAGTCCGCGCGAAACGCAGGAACGTCGATACCGGGATTTTGAAACAATGCCGCATTCCATGGTATGGCTAAGCGGTCCGGCGGGTGGTCGAACACCGCGCCGGACCTGATCAATAGTCAACCCCCTGGAGGTCAACCATGACTACCAATCCCATTACGACTATTTCCCAACTCTTTAACGCGTGGCGCATCGCTGCAGCGCGCGAGAACCTTGCCTGCCTCGAGGCGGGTGATGATGACGCGGCGATCGAGGCGGCCGCGGACGCAAGCGAGAAGCGAATTCGGAGCTTTTTGAGCAGTTGCGTGAAACGCCGGTTGAAACGCTGGACGAGGCGTTCGAGCTCCTGGTGATCTGCCGCGACGTACTCAAGGACGAGCTCCGGTTGCCGTTCGGTGGTGGCAAGCGCGCCGATGCCGTCGCGGAGCTTGTCAGCAAGGCCATGGAGGCGATTTCCCGCGTCCAACTGAGACAACCGCAGGCCGCGCGGCCTGGAACTCGAAAGCTCCTGCTGGGTTAGTGCCTCAGTTTGAAATTTGACAGGCTACGACGTACGGCCCCAAGCCTGCGCCTCAATTTTCCAGACGCCATCGCGCCTCGCGAACGTATACGCAAGAGTACCGGTCCGAACGATGGACTGGTCCTTAAGCGTTATAGTGAGAGTCCCGAGATAACTGCATAAGCGGACGAGCCCTCGACATTCCAGAAGCCCATCTCGTAGGTCAAGTGCTCCTTGATTACGCCAAGGCCCTTACGCCATATCTCTACGTCAGCCATCCACTTGGCTGGAGCATTTGGGTTCAGCCAACGGTAGGGCGCAATACCGTCAATGATGATCGCGGTGTCCCCGAACACGCTGAAGAGCAGGTTGTTGTCTTGCGTGTTGAAGGCTTTGATGTGCGAGTTGATTAAACTTTGGATTTCGGCCGGCGGTTGGCGGGCCGTAGTCTGTGGTGGCGCTTGCGCAAGAGACACTGATACTGTTGACGCGAGCGCGGTGAGGGCGATTGCAGTGCGTCGAGTTGGATTTGACATGGGATAGCTTTCCTCTTGCTAAGAAGAGGCTATCAAGTCTTCCCTCTTCTTGTAAGGGCCGCGCGGTCCTGGTCTCGTTGCGGCGGCGTCAACCATCTCGGCAAGGTCCGAGGTAATCTGCTTAAGCCCCGGCTCCGGCCGGGGTTTTCCTTTTCAAGCGGTCGCGGCGGCGGTCCTGATCAGTTAGTTGCACACCCGGACAAACGATCAGGGTGATCACCATGACAAACCGGAATTGCGACGCCGCGCGCCAGGCTTTGGCCGATGCGCTCGGCATCCCGCTCGCCGAGCTCGAGGAGATACCGATCGACAAGGTGAAGATCCCGAAGCCACCCGCGCCAGACGCCACAGAAAGCAGGGCAGGGCGCGCGTTCAAGGCCTCGAAAGGTGTCGGAGTAGCCTGAGATAGCGAACCGCGTTGTACGGGCCGTTTTGCCCCGGCGCCGGGCCTTTTCATGTTGACGATTGTTGAGTTTTTCCCTGCGGCCTGCTCCTCGGCGTGGCAGATATTACTCCTTAGTCATTGATTTCTGGC
This sequence comes from uncultured Alphaproteobacteria bacterium, assembly GCA_963780765.1. GTDB lineage: Bacteria > Pseudomonadota > Alphaproteobacteria > Rhizobiales > Aestuariivirgaceae > CAWHQZ01. The sequence continues at coordinate 6,324 of CAWADI010000026.1, forward strand.
GGAGGGGGAGGGATTCGAACCCCCGGTAGGCCTTGCGCGCTACAACGGTTTTCAAGACCGCCGCATTCAACCACTCTGCCACCCCTCCGGGATCGGCGCGCGGCAATGCTCACTACTAGCGTGTTTCGCTGCCCCGTGAAACCCGTTCCACGATCGCCACTGCCAGCCTTCAGTCGGCGTACGACGGATCTTCCTCGTCGAGGATACGCTTCATCTCCGCGAAGTGCGCTTCTTCCATCCCGCCATAATCTTCCCATTCGCTCGCCGTTTTTTCGGCGACGGCATCGCTCATGACATTCAACGGCTGCCCCGTCGAATAGGCGATCGCCAGCGTCTGGCAGGCGCGCTCGAGATAGTAGAGCTGATCGAAGGCCTCAGCCACGGTGTCGGCGACGACGAGCACGCCATGATTTCCCATCATCATCGTCTTTCGATTTCCCAACAGGCTCGCCAGCCGGTCGCCCTCCTCGTCGGAGCTGGCCATGCCGTTGTAGCCTTGGTCATAGGCCGCCCGCTGGAAGAAGCGGGCTGTGTTCTGATCGATCGGCTTGATTTCGGGATCGGCCAGCGAGGCGATGGCGGTAGCGTAGGGTGGATGCGCATGCAGGATGCACTGTGCCTGGGGCAGATTGGCATGAAGCCTGCCGTGCAGGCACCAGGCGGTCTGATCCGGCGCGTCCGGGCGCTCCATGGTCTTGCGGTCTTCCGTATCGAGCCTCAGCAGGTCGCTTGCCCTGATGCGGGAGAAGTGCTTCCAGCGCGGGTTTATCAGGAAGTGCCGGCCGTCGCCCGATACGTGCTAGGCTGAAATGGTTGGCGACTGATTCGTGCCAGCCCATGCGCGCCGCGAGGCGAAAGGCGGCCGCCAGATTGATTCGGTGCTGGCGCTCGCTGTCTTCGCTTCTGCCGGTCTGGCGGAACGACGTAACCGTGCTCATGGGCTCATGTTCTCCAGGTTATGAGCATATTTTGGATTGAGTTTGCTGGATTCTCAAGCGCTGCGAGCATCATGCGAATAATCGCCATGCGCCAGTCAGAGTTATGCCATATTGGCCGCTAGCATGATGTCGTGTAGGTTCTCGCGCATCCGAACCACATTGCTCAAGAGCCGAATCACGTCCAGGAACAGCAGATGAAAGCTTGGGGTTTTCTTCGTATTGCGTGTTCTGTCGTTTGCATCGGGCTGGCCGGCCTGTGGCTTGCGTCCGCGCCCGCCCAGGCACAGGCGCTCGAAGAGCTCAGCTTCTCCAAGAAGCTCAAGCTTGCGAAGGTCGGTGATGAGGATGCGCAGCTTGCCGTCGCTCGAGCTTACGAAGTAGGCAAACAGGTCAAAAGGAACCGCCTGGAAGCCGCCAAGTGGTATCGCACCGCGGCCGAGCAGGGCAATGTGGAAGCTCAGTTTCGCCTGGGCCGACTCGTTCACCAGGGCGGAGACGGCCTGAAACAGGATCTGCAGATGGCGGCCAAGCTATATGAGACAGCCGCGGAGCTTGGCAGCGTCGATGCCCAGAACTGGCTTGGCTACTCCTACCAGCACGGCATCGGTCTGGAGGTGAATGAAGACAAGGCGCTGGAATGGTATCGCAAGGCCGCCGACGCCGGTCATGCCGCGGCACAGAATAATCTCGGCCTGATGTACCTGACCGGCAAGGGAACCTCGAGAAGTCTGGAAAAAGCGTTCGAATACTTTTCCAAAGCTGCTGCCCAGGAAGAGCCCTGGGGCCTGAACAACCTTGGCGGCATGTATGAAATGGGATGGGGAACGGCCAAGGACCGCAATCGCGCTCTCGAACTCTATAAACGCGCGGCCGACCTCAAAAATCCACCGGCCAAGGACAACTACCAGCGGCTCCTGGCGATGGCGGTGACGAAGCCTCCGACGACGGCGACTGCCGCAACGACGCCTTCGGTAGAGCCGGCCGGCGCCACCGGCAGCACAAATCAATCCCAGTCCGGGGTCGTCATTACCACCAAGCCGGCGCAAGGGGCCGGAGAGAGCGCCGCCGGGCAATGATTGGTGCCGGTATCGAGTTTGTTAACCATAGATTCCAACGGTTTTTTTACCGCGTTTCAGACACAGTCACTGAAGTAGCGTCAAAACGGCTCCTGCCGTTGTTCCGAGTGGGTCAGCGAATGCCTGAACCTTTGCGTTCGATCGCGGTATTGGCAACGGTTGTGGTGCTCGCAGCGTCGCTGGTCTACCTTTCCGGCTGCTCGCTCAAATCCAAGCGCGATCCCTTCGCGGGCATTGGCAGTCCGATGTACAAGGGAGAAGGGCCGCTTCCCAAAGGTGGCGGCCGATATGAAGTGGGCATTCCCTACGAAGTAGCCGGCCTCTGGTTCTATCCGAAGGAGGATCCCTCCTATGATGAGAAGGGGGTTGCCTCCTGGTACGGCAAGCAGTTCCACCGCCGCATGACGTCGAACGGGGAGTGGTTCGACATGGACTATCTGTCGGCCGCCCACACAACTCTGCCCTTGCCGAGCTATGCCAAGGTTACCAATCTGGCCAACGGGCGGGAACTTGTCGTTCGCATCAACGACCGCGGCCCCTTCGTCGACGACCGGATTATCGATCTCTCCAGAAAGTCCGCCGACGCCCTGGGCTTTCGCAACAAGGGAACGACAGCCGTCCGCGTGCAGTACATCGGACCTGCGCCCCTGAACGACCAGGGCTCCCACCTGGCGGCAATGAACAGGGAACTTGTCCGCGGCACGCCGCTCGATCGCATGATCGCTGCGGCCAGGGAGCGTGACTCCGGCGATACCGAGCTTTCGCTTGCCATGGCTGATGCCAAGCCAAAACTATCTCAGGCCTCGGCGCTCCAGGTCGCGGGCGGGGAATATTTCATTCAGGTGGGTGCTTTCGCCAATATCCGCAATGCCGAACGTGCTCGAACCAACTTGGCTGAATTGGGCGAAGTCCAGGTCACCCCGGTGAGCGCCGGGCTGAAGACTCTCTACCGCGTGACCCTCGGTCCGATCGCGGACAGCAGCGCTGAAGGGGCGCTCTCCGAGGTGCAGGCGCAGGGCCACCACGACGCGAGGCTCCTGGTTGCCAGGAACTGATTGCCGCGCCGAAACCCGCGCTTGACCCCGCCATTCATTGCTCTAGAGCATGTGCCGGAAAAGTGTACACACTTTCCGGGAAGAAGCATGACTCGAACTCGCCGTCTTCAGGCGACGTCGGCGATGAGGAGGCAAGTGATGGCCAGGTCTGGGAGCGCCCATGACCGTCGGTTTAATGCTTTGGCTCGCGTGTTGGTGTCGTGGGCGTCGGGTTGCTTCTCGGGATGCTCCAGTGGTCTCCCAGCGCCGCTCAGGACAAGCCGGCGATGGCGCCCGACGAGCTGAGTTTCTTCACCAAGTCCAAATACGCGATCATAATCGATGGCCGCACGGGCCGGTCGATCTACGAGAAGGACGCCGACACGGCATTTCCGCCGGCCAGCATGAGCAAGCTCATGACGATGGCCGTGGTTTTCGAGAAGCTTGCCGACCGCAGCTTGACGCTGGAGCAGGAGTTTCTTGTCAGCAAGGAATGCCTGGAAGACGGGAGGGGGGGGGTCCGGCGGCTCCACCATGTATCTCGAGCCGGAGTCGCGGGTAAAGCTCGGCGACCTCATACAGGGCGCAATCATCCAGTCGGCCAACGATGCCTGCATTGTCATCGCCGAGGGACTGGTCGGCACCGAGGAGGGTTTTGCGAACCTGCTGACCTTCCGGGCTCGCGAAATGGGCTTGAAGACGGCCACCTTCAAGAACGCGACCGGTCTCTATCATCCCGAGCACAAGATGACGGCGCGAGAACTGGCGCTGCTTGCGGAATACATCATCCGCAAGTATCCGCAATACTACGGCTATTACCGCCAGCCTGCCTTCACCTGGAACAACATTACCCAGCAGAACCGTAATCCCCTGCTTACTGAATATCCTGGAGCCGATGGTCTTAAGACCGGTTTCGTGAAGGAGTCCGGCTATGGGATGGTAGGCTCTGCGGTGCGCAATGAGCGCCGACTGATCATTGTGGTTGCCGGCCTCAAAAGTGGCGAAGAGCGCCGCGAGGAGGCTCAGAAGCTCCTCGATTGGGGCTTCCGCCAGTTCAAGCCCCACATTGCCTTCGGCGCCGAGGAGGCCGTAGGCCAGGCCCGCGTATGGGGCGGGACAGTTGGCGCAGTTGCGCTGGTGACCAATCGCGATGTCAAGCTTTCGCTCTCCGCCGAAGAGAGCAAGCTCATCAAGGTCGAGATGGCCTACAAGGGGCCACTCATCGCACCAATCAAGAAGGATACGGAACTAGGCAGGGTGCGCTTCATAATCCAAGGCAAGACGATTGCCGACATGCCGCTCTACGCCAGCCGGGACGTCGCCGCCACCGAGAGCAACTGGAAGAGGGCGTTTGACTCCATCCTGATTATGGCGCTCGGCGGCTAGAATTAACGTCACCATATGCATGCTGCCGGAAGGCGTTTTGTTATGAGCGGAGCCCGATAGCCTGCGATGGCGCGCGGCGTTTTCATCACCTTCGAAGGAGGCGAGGGCGCCGGCAAGTCGACCCATATCGGCATCGTCGAACGAAGGCTTAGAGCCTCGGGCTGCCCGGTAGTGGGCACACGCGAGCCGGGCGGCACCCCGCAGGCCGAAGCCATACGGGCGTTGTTGGTTGGCGGCGAACCGTCGCGCTGGTCGCCGCTTGCCGAAGCGCTACTCATGAATGCGGCCCGCGAAGCGCATCTCTGCACGGTTATCCGACCTGCTCTGGCAGCCGGCGAGGTCGTTCTATGTGACCGGTTTATGGATTCCACCCGCGTATATCAGGGCGCTGCAGGAGGCATTGAGAGCGGGTTGATCTCCGCCCTCGAAAGCGCCGTCGTCGGCGACACAATTCCGGACCTGACCATCATGTTCGATCTCGAAGCGAGCGCCAGCCTTACGCGCTCGAGAGGAAGAGAAAGCGGCGATGAACGGTTTGAACGCAAAGGCATCGCCTTTCACGAGCGCGTGCGGCAGGGCTTTCTCGCTATCGCCAGCTCCGAGCCCGAGCGTTGCATAGTGGTCAATTCTGCGGCCGACACGGCGATTGTGGCAGGCGCGGTCTGGCAGGCGGTTGAAACCGCCTTGCGGAAGCGATGACAGGAGCCGACGACCCGCGCGACGTGCCGCATCACCCGCGGCGTCGCTCCGCGCTCGTTGGTCATGAGGCGGCGGAAAGGAAGCTGAAGGATGCATATGTCGCAGGCCGCTTGCATTCGGCCTGGCTGATCGGTGGGCCGCGCGGTGTCGGCAAGGCGACGCTGGCCTATCGGTTTGCCCGCTTCGTTCTCTCACGGCCCGGCGAGCAGGCGCCTGTCGGGCCCGACATCGACATTGCGCCCGATCATCCCGCTGCAAGCCGCGTCGCAGCCGGCGCGCATTGCGATCTCCTGAGCGTCGAGCGTGCCTTCGATCCCAAGACGGGCCGGGTCAGGAGTGAAACGACGGTCGACCTGGCAAGAGAGGTGCCCAGGTTCTTCTCCAAGACGGCCGGCGAGGGGGGTTGGCGGGTGTGCATCGTCGATACGGCGGACGACCTGAACGAAGCATCGGCCAACACCCTGCTCAAGATTATCGAGGAACCACCATCCCGCTCGCTGATCATGCTTGTATCAAATGCACCGGGGCGGCTGCTTGCCACCATTCGCTCGCGCTGCGCAAAGGTTGCGTTGGCGCCACTTGACGACAATGAGGTGATCACTGTTCTGCAAAGCATTCCGGAGCTGGATGTACCCGCAAGCGATCTGGTGCTTGCGGGACAGCTGGCGCGCGGCAGCCCCGGCCGCGCGTTGGAACTCCTGGATTCGGGAGCCAGCAAGTTGTTTGCCATGTTCCGAGATCTCCTTTCGCAATTGCCGGAGCTCGACATACGCCGGGCGCTGGCGTTTGCCGAGCAGCTACAGGGGCGCAAAGGTGACGATGGCTTCGGGATTTTCTGTGAGCTGCTGAACGACTGGATTGCCGCCAAGGCAAGAAGCGAAACGGCCCGCAGCCTCCCGACAGCCTCGCGATGGGCTGTCGCGCATGGTGAACTGGGTCGTTCCATTGAACGCACAAATGCCCTAAATCTCGATCGGCGACAGTTCGTCATGCATGTATTCGAGACCCTCCGGGACGCCGCGCAAGCAATCGACTAGCACATCCTACCGCTCAGAAAATTGACCAGGAAGTTCTACATCACCACGGCCATTTCCTACCCGAACGGCCCCCCGCATATCGGGCAGGCGTATGAGGCGCTTGCAACCGATGCGCTCGCCCGCTTCAAGCGGCTCGACGGTTTTGACGTGCTGTTCCTGACCGGAACGGATGAACACGGTCAGAAGATTCAGCAAACCGCAGCAAAGCAGGGCAAGACAGCGCGGGCATTCATCGATGAGATGACCCCGCTCTTTCAGGGCATGGTGCGGGCCCTCAACTGCTCGAACGACGACTTTATCCGCACCACCGAGGAGCGGCACAAGGTCACCGTCATCGATCTGTGGCGGCGCATGGTCAAGTCAGGCGATATTTATCTCGGCAAATATGCGGGATGGTATTCCGTCCGAGATGAAGCGTTCTATGCCGGCGGCGAAACGGAGGAGCGCGAGGGTCGACGCCTTGCGGTAAAAACCGGCACACCCGTCGAATGGGTTGAGGAAGAGAGCTATTTCTTCCGACTGGGGTCCTATGCGCAAAAGCTGCTCGATCACTACGCCGCCCACCCGGATTTCATCGGACCGGCGGAACGGCGCAACGAGGTCGTCAGCTTCGTGACGGCCGGCCTCCAGGACCTCAGCATTTCGCGGACAACCTTCGACTGGGGCGTTTCCGTGCCCGATGCCGAGGGCCATATCATGTACGTCTGGGTTGATGCGCTGACCAACTATCTTTCAGCTAGCGGATTTCCCGACTCCGGAGGTCCCCGAGCCAAATATTGGCCGGCTGATCTGCACGTGATCGGCAAGGATATCGTGCGGTTTCACGCCGTTTATTGGCCGGCCTTCCTGATGTCGGCCCAGCTGCCGCTCCCGGCGCGTGTCTTTGCGCATGGCTTCCTGTTCAACCGCGGCGAGAAGATGTCGAAATCGGTGGGCAATGTCATCGATCCGCTGGCTTTGGTCGATCGCTATGGGGTGGACCAGGTGCGCTACTTCTTTTTGCGCGAAATTCCCTTTGGCCAGGATGGAAACTACTCCCATGAGGCGATCGTCAATCGCATCAACGCTGATCTTGCCAACGACCTTGGCAACCTGGCCCAGCGATCGCTCTCGATGATCGCCAGAAACTGCGGCGGGACAATTCCGGAAGCTACAGCTCTGAGGGACAGTGACAAAACGATCCTCGCAGCAGCCGACGGTCTTATTGGCGAAGTCCGCCTCTGCCATGAAACGCAAGCGATCAGCAGGGCGCTTGATGCCATCTGGCGGGTTATCGCCGATGCCAACCGTTATTTTGCCGCCGAACAGCCGTGGGCGCTGAAGAACAGTGACCGTGAGCGCATGAATACGGTGCTTTACGTGACCGCCGAGGTATTGCGGCAGGTTGGAATTCTGGTGCAGCCATATATGCCGGCGTCGGCAGGAAAACTCCTCGACGCACTCGCAGTCCCCACCGCGTCGCGCAATTTCCAGACCCTCGGCCGGCTTCGCCGCCTGAAGCCTGGGATCCAGATCCCGGCGCCGCAGCACATCTTCCCGCGTTACGTCGAAGAGGCGGCGGAAGCCGGAGCATGATTCCGGTTATCGACAGCCATTGCCATCTCGATTTCAGGGAGCTTGAGGCAGACCTGCCGGCGGTGATCGAGCGGGCCGCGGAGGCCGGAGTGAGGCTCATGGTAACGATCGGAACGCGGGTGCGTCGTTTCGATCAAGTGCTGCGGATCGCGGAACGTTTCGACGGGGTATTCTGCTCCATCGGCACCCATCCTCACAACGCCGCCGAAGAACCGGAAGTGACGGCCGATGAGCTAGTCGGTTTGGCGCGTCACCCGAAGGTGGTTGCAATCGGCGAAACGGGGCTCGACTATCACTATGTAAACAGCCCCCCCGAGGCGCAGGCCGCCAGCTTTCACGTCCACGTGGAAGCTGCGCGCAGGAGCGATCTGCCTCTCGTCGTCCACAGCCGCGACGCGGAGGGAGATACCGCCCGGATCATCGAGGCGGAAATGGCGGCCGGCGAGTTTCGCGCGTTGCTGCATTGTTTTTCTTCGACAATTGAGCTTGCTCGCCGCGGCCTTGCGGCTGGATGCTTCATATCTTTCTCGGGAATTTTGACTTTCAAGAACACCGCGGCGATAGAGGCGGCCGCGAAACTGTCACCGCTTGATCGGGTTCTTGTCGAGACCGATGCGCCCTATCTCGCGCCTGTGCCGCTTCGAGGGCGGCGCAATGAGCCTGCCCTTGTGGTGCATACGCTGCGCCGGCTCGCAGAAGTCAAGAATGTGCCGGTCGACGAGATGGCGCGCATAACGAACCGTAATTTCTTCCGCCTTTTCGCCAAGGTTCCATTGCCGCTGGCTTATTCGGAAACTCAGGCGTCGTGAGTATGAGGCTCACGATTTTGGGCTGCGGGTCGTCCGGAGGCGTGCCCCGCATAGGCGGCTTCTGGGGCGCCTGTGATCCCGCCAACCCGAGAAACCGCCGCCGCCGCTGCTCCGTGCTCGTGGAGCGCAAAGGTGCGACCGGCTCGACCCGAGTGCTCATCGACACCTCGCCCGACCTTCGCGAGCAACTTCTGTCCGCCGGCGCCGCAGAGCTTGACGGCGTCGTATATACCCATGCTCACGCAGACCATACTCACGGCATCGACGAGTTGCGGGCGGTCGCTCTCAATACCGGCAGCCGCGTGCCGGTGTGGGCGGATGGGGCGACGGCGACCGCCTTGCGGGCGCGCTTCGGTTACGCATTCGAGGCGGCAGGCGGTTCGGCTTATCCGCCGATCCTCGATCTTACCGTCCTGTCGCCGATCAAAGCCTTTGCCGTTTCCGGAAAAGGGGGAGATATCGTGCTCGAGCCCTTTGCCGTCGAGCACGGCAACATAGCGTCGCTGGGCTACCGCATCGCCGGCACTGCCTACACTCCGGATCTCAATGGTGTTCCCGAGCAAAGCCGTGCGGCGCTGCGCGAGCTCGATTGCTGGATCGTGGACGCGCTGCGGCGCCGGCCACATCCCAGCCATTGGTGCCTCGCTGAGACGCTTGACTGGATCGGGCGCTTCAAGCCGGGAAGGGCGGTGGTGACCAACATGCATATCGATCTCGACTATGAAACTCTTCGCAAGGAGCTTCCCCCTCACGTGACGCCCGCCTTCGACGGCATGACCCTCGACATCGACTGAAGGAACTCGACTCCGATGTCATGCAGAACTCCTCGCCGCGCTTTTGTCGCTTGCGATGGTGCTCGAAGCCGAAGCCGCAGGCGCCCAGCTGTCGCCATCGACCGCTACTACTCCGATCCCTTCGGTGTTGCGACTTGGCGCGTCCTGAACGGCTTTGGCGATCTGGGGCTTGAGGCGCGCGACGTGCCTGCTCGTCGGACGCGGTGATTACGTCGCGGCATATGGAGCCCTTGAGGGATTTCACGCGCGCCTGTCCCCAGAGAGTCGAGCGCACCGGCCAATATCTCGTTGGGTTGAATCTTGCGGAGGAGGGGAGGCGATTTCGTGACCCATCTCGTTTCCGCTGGTAGGTGGGCGATCGCTACGCTCCAGCGAGCGCCATCTTCCGCAAGCCAGGCTTCCAGCGACTTCAGCCTTTGCAACCATTCGATCCAGGAGTCGCGCCAGTGGCTGTTAACCATACTTCGAACGCCACGTATCGAAATCCTCACGACCGCAGCCGGCCCCTTCGAAATGCTCGACCTGTCTGACGACGTGCTGGGAGCCTTTCTGTGTCAGGCCGGCGCTATAGCTCAGGCGAATGGTTCCGGACGATGATCGATCCGCCACCGCCAAACCCGAGCGGTCTCGCGCTGCAGCGCTCCCGAGTTGCTCGCCGGTTGCGCGATAGCCCCTGGGGCCCGCAAGCGCGGCACGGCGAAGACTGGAGCCGCCTTGGCGCGCCGCTCGCTGGCGGTTCGGACCGCGCGGAGTGACTGCCGCTGGGCTGGAAGCCACCAGAGGCATACTCAGGCGGCCATCGGCATTCTGCAGTCCAAGTTCAAGGATTAGAGTTGGGCGAGGAGCACGCCATATTGGTATGCCTGCCTGTGGCAAGGACTGATTCGAGCACCGACGGTAAGCGGCCAAGCTGCAAGCCGCGCCGCAATGGCCGAAGCAAAAGCGGCCACTCTAGTTTTTCAGCAAAGGGTTTCGCCTCGTGGGAAAAATTTCCATAATATATATTATGCGAATAGGCTGCCTACATGACTTCGCCGCCGTTACTTGATCCGAACGCCGCCGACCTGAGGTCCATTGCCACCCTGCTGGTCATCATGAAGGCGTTGCGCACGCCGGTGACAGGGTGTCCATGGGACCTGGAGCAGAACTTTGCCACCATCGCGCCATACACGATCGAGGAAGCATATGAAGTGGCCGACGCGATCGAACAGCAGGACCTGCCTGCTCTCGCCGAAGAACTGGGCGATCTGCTCCTGCAGGTCGTCTATCACGCCCAGCTGGCAAGCGAGGCAGGCGCTTTCGACTTTGCGGACGTCGTTGCCGGTATCTGCCGCAAGATGATCCGCCGGCATCCTCATGTGTTTGGTGCAGACAGGGCCGACTCTGCGCCGGTTGCGAAGGGATTCTGGGAGAATATCAAGAGCATGGAAAACACAGGTCGCAACAAAGGCAAGGGCACCCTCGCCGGAGTACCGGCCGCCCTGCCCGCCTTGAGCCGCGCCGTGAAGCTTCAATCGAAGGCGGCGCGGGTGGGATTCGACTGGCCTTCGATGGAGGAGATCGTGGGCAAAACCACCGAGGAGGCGCGTGAGCTGCTGAGTGCGCCGGAACATCGCCGGCAGGATGAGTTCGGCGATCTATTGTTTGCACTCGCCAACTTCGCCCGCCGCTTGAATATCGATCCGGAAGCTGCGCTACGCCGCGCCAATGCCAAGTTTGAGCGCCGGTTCTCCCATATTGAGGCAAGGCTTGCGGCCCAGGGGCGATCTCCCACTCAGTCGACGCTTGCGGAAATGGACAGTCTCTGGAACGAAGCGAAGCTTGCGGAAAAATGACTGTACGAGGGTCTGGCCGCAGCCGGCGCTCAATTACTCCGCCGCTTGACGCCAGTTCACGAGCTGCAGCCGGTTGCGAAATTTTGCCTCGGCCACCGGGGCAACCGCGGGGTCGAAGCGCAGGGTAAGCCTCATCGACCCATCCCTGGCCGTTTTGCACCGCAAGACCTCCGCGTGCTCGTACAGCCAGTTGCGCTCGGAGCCTTCCGCAGCGGTCACGACTACGTCGAACACGAGCGATCGCTCGGCGAGCCGGTTTTCTATGGCCTCCAGGAGATCGTCGATACCCTCGCCGGTTAAAGCCGAAACAAGCACTACATGCGACAGCCGCGCCGCCTTTCCGGAAAGTTCACGTCGCTGTCGCAGCTCGGTCACGCGGTCGATCTTGTTCCAGACCTCCAGCACATCCCACCGCCGCCTTGCTTCATCGATATCGAGGTCTTTCAATACCTTTGCGACGTCTTCTGCCTGGGCATGCGTATCTTCGTGGCTTACATCACGGACATGCAGGATGAGGTCGGCCGCAACAACTTCCTCGAGGGTAGCCCTGAACGCTGCCACCAGCATGGTCGGCAAGTCCGAAATAAAACCGACCGTGTCGGAGAGAATGATCCTGCGTCCGTGCGGGAGCCTCACCTCACGCATCGTCGGGTCAAGAGTGGCGAACAGCAGATCTTCGGCATAGACGCAGCTTCCGGTAAGGCGATTGAACAGCGACGACTTGCCGGCATTGGTGTATCCGACAATCGCCACGACGGGATACGGCACGCGTGCCCTGCTCTTGCGGTGCAGCCCGCGCGTCCGCTTTACCGACTGCAACTCGTCAGCTATGCGCTTGATGCGCTCCTGAATGAGCCGCCGGTCAATTTCCAGCTGGGACTCGCCCGGGCCGCCGAGGAAACCGAAGCCGCCGCGCTGGCGCTCAAGGTGGGTCCAGGAGCGCACCAGCCTGCTTTTCTGGTACTGAAGATGCGCCAGCTCCACCTGCAGCGAGCCTTCCTTGGTGCGCGCGCGCTCTCCAAAGATTTCGAGGATCAGCCCGGTTCGATCAACGACCTTTGCGTTCCACATCCGCTCCAAATTGCGCTGCTGGACAGCCGTGAGCGGGGCGTTGACGATCACGACCGCGGCATGGCCATCAGAAATCTGGCGGCCGAGCTCGTCTATTTTCCCGATGCCCAGAAGTGTCGCGGGGCGGATGGCTTGAACCGCGACGGTTGCAGATCCGGCGATCTCAAGCTCGATTGCAAGCGCGAGCCCGACAGCTTCTTCCAGCTTTGCCTTGGAACTGCGTTGCGGACCATCCTGCCCACCGGCTTTTGATGATCCGCGCTTGAATTCCACATGGATGACGAAGGCCCGGGTGGGTGCCTTACGTGGCTGCGCTCTGTTGCTGCGAGGTCGCAGCGCGATCACCAAAAGCAGCGGCGCGAGGCGCCCACCGCTTCAGTTCTCACCGGCCCCGCCCTCATCCTCGAACAGGCTCACCGGTGCGCCGGGCATGATGGTGGAGATGGCGTGTTTGTAGACAAGTTGCGAAAGGCCATCGCGGCGGAGCAGAACGCAGAAGCTGTCGAACCAGGTGATGATGCCTTGCAGCTTGACGCCATTGACCAGAAATACTGTTACCGCCACCTTATGCTTACGAACATGATTGAGAAACGTGTCCTGAAGGTTCTGCAGTTTTTCTTGGGCCATTGGAGTTCCTGCGCCGCCTGTTGCCAAGGATGTTTTTTCGGCGGAACTGGCCCTACCATAGGCCGCCCCCCGCGCCGATTCCAGTGGCACCGCTCCGCTCTTGGCAGTTGCTCATTCCGCCTCGGCGCGGCCACTCTCCGCCAGTCCTAACAGTTTGATTTTTCTGTGCAAAGCCGACCTTTCCATGCCCACGAAAGATGAGGTCTTCGAGATATTGTGACCAAATCGCGAGAGCTGCGCCGCAAGGTAGTCGCGCTCGAAAATTTCGCGGGCTTCGCGCAGCGGCAACGCCATGAGCTGCTCGTTGGCCGCGGTTCCCCAGCTTCCAGTGAACGAAAGATGGGCGTCACTGGGAAGCATTGCCGCCGAGATCTCCGTTGAACTGTCTCCTGCCGACATGATCATCAGACGCTCGACGTTGTTTCTGAGCTGACGAACGTTGCCGGGCCAGTCCTGGGTTTGCAGCACCGCAACCGCATCAGAGGCCAGGCGGCGCAGGGGCCGGCCGGTCTGGGCCGAGTACAGCTTGACAAAGTGTTCGATCAGCTCGGGAATGTCCTCGCGCCGCTCGGTTAGGCCCGGTACCCGGATCGGCACGACGGCCAGCCGGTGGTAAAGGTCTTCGCGGAAGGTGCCGTGCTTGATCAATGTTTCAAGGTCGCGGCTGGTGGATGTCAGGATGCGGACATCCACTTTTACCTTCTTGCTGCCGCCCACCCGCTGAAAGGTCTGCTCGACAAGTACGCGCAATACTTTGCCCTGTGTCTCGAGCGGCATGTCAGCAATCTCATCAATGTAAAGAGTGCCGTTGTGTGCTTCCTCGAACGCGCCGACGCGCAACTGACCTCCCTGCAAATCCTCGGTGCCGAATAGCTCCTCTTCCATCCTGTCCGGGGACATGCTGGCGGCTGGCAGGATAACGAACGGCGCATCAGTGCGCTGCGACCAGGAGTGGATGAGCCGGGCGGTCATTTCTTTTCCGGCGCCTGGCGGTCCTGAAATCAGAACCCGGCTGTTCACGGGAGCAACCTTCTTGAGCGACTGCCGGAACTGCCGCATGGCGACTGAATTGCCGATCATCTCCGTATCAGCGCCTGCCCTTTCCCGCAGCTCATCGAGCTCGCGCCGGAGGCGCGAGGCCTCCAGCGCCCGCCCGACGACCAGCAGCAGCCGGTCGGCCTTGAACGGCTTTTCAATGTAGTCGTAAGCGCCACGCTTGATTGCCGACACGGCCGTCTCGATGTTGCCGTGGCCCGAGATAATGACCACCGGCAGGTCGCTCAGACGCTCCTTGAGCACGTTGAGGAGGTCCAGGCCATCGAGTTTCGACCCCTGGAGCCAGATGTCCAGAACCACAAGCGACGGCCGGCGGTCCTCGATGGCTGCAAGAGCCGCGTCGCTGTCGCGCGCCTGGCGGGCTTGGTAGCCTTCATCCTCCAGGATTCCCGAAATCAGCTCCCGGATATCGGCTTCATCGTCAACGATAAGAATATCTGCACTCATTCACCGCATCCACGCTTGGCTCTCGTCCCCCTACCCGGCGACCGCGCTTCGCTTGCCCGTCTCGGTCTCGGCAAACTCGCGCTGAAAAACCAGCCGGATCCGTGCTCCGGCTCCGTGCGGAGCGTCCTGCATCACCAGCCGCCCCCCGTGCTCCTCCATGATGCGCTTTACGATGGCGAGACCAAGGCCGGTACCTTTGTCCCGCGTCGTCACGTAGGGCTCGGTCAGCCGGTGTCGATTTTCAAGCGGCAAGCCTATGCCGTTGTCCGTCACGACAACATTCACCTCCTCCGCATCGTCTTCGACCTCAATCACAATTCGGCCCGGCGGTTGCGCGTTCGCCTTCTGGCGCGTTTCGATCGCCTCTCGCGCATTTTTCACGAGATTGGCCACCGCCTGCGTCGCCAGCCGCCGGTCGAACGCAATCATCACCGGATGCTCAGGCAGGCGCATGTCGATCTCGACGTCGTTGGCACTCACCCGCTGTAGTATCGTCGCTTCCTTTATCATGGCGATCAGATCCTGCGTCTCGAGAACTGCGCTTGGCATCCGAGCGAACGAGGAGAACTCATCGACCATCCGCCCGATATCGCCGACCTGTCTGATGATGGTGCTCGTACACTGTTCGAACACCTGCGGGTCGCTGTGAATTTCCTTGCCGTACTTGCGCTTGAGCCGCTCGGCGGAAAGCTGGATTGGCGTCAGGGGGTTCTTGATCTCATGGGCGATGCGCCGGGCGATGTCTGCCCAGGCGGAATTGCGTTGTGCGGTCATCAGCTCGGTGATGTCATCGAAGGTGACAACGTAGCCGTGGTCCTCTTCGCCCGATTTCTCCGTGGTCACACGAACCGTAAAATTTCGCTGTTGTGCATCGACCAGAATCGCCACCTGCCCTTCCGCCGAACCTGAGGGCTTGCCCCGTGCCTGATCGAATAGGTCGGCCAGTGGCGGCAGGGCGGTGCGCAAGGGTCGGCCGATGAAATCCTTCGCTTGTCGACCCAACAGCTGCGCGGCGGATCGGTTGACCAGGTCCACCCGGCCCGAGGGGTCGATGCCAATGACCCCAGCACTTACGCCGGCAAGCATGGCTTCCGTGAATCTTCGGCGATCGTCGAGTTGCTGATTGGCATTCATCAGATCGCTGCGCTGCGTTTCGAGCTGGTCAGTCATCTGGTTAAAGGTGCGACCCAGTGTCTGCAGATCGCTGGGGCCGGCTTTCTCGGGAACCTTTTCGCCGAAATCGCCCAGTGCCACCCGGCGGGCTGCATTGACGAGATTGATGATAGGCTCGACCAGGCGATCCGCGAACCACAGGCCGGTCCACACGGCTGACAGAAGAAACACCAGCGCCACGCCGGCGTACATCAATCCGAAGGTTATCTGCACGCCCTGCCTCTGGTTAAGAAGCTGGTCGAACTCGATTTTGCTTTCCCGCGCCTTCTCCAGCTGCCGGATGACGTCGGCATCGACGGTGCGCGAGATATACAGGTAGCGGCCGTCGAAGGCGGACAGTTTGATCAGCGCACGGATGTAGGGGTCTTCCCCCGGAGCCAGCAGCACGAGTTCGTCCTTGTCGGCCTTGGCAAACGCCTCCTCCCTGGGCGCCTTGAACTTTATGCGCTCGTTCGCAGTGATGCTTACGTCGAGAAACTTGCGCGCACGATCGATCACATAAAGGGCTGACAGCCCCCGCAGAGCCGCGTGCGTCGCCACGCGCCGCACGAAAGTCGGCCGTTCCTCGTCGAACAACCGACGGTGCTGATTCAGGTCGTTGGCGATGGAAATTACATCGCCGCGAATGCGCTCGCTCGTTTCACGTACGTACGCCTGGGCCACGGCAGCCGAACTGTCCACGATCGAGCGCGTTCGATCGGCAAACCAGGTGTCAAGCCCGCGGTTCAGAGTGACGGTGGCGAAGATCGCCACGATGATGGCCGGCAATGCCGCCACCAGTCCGAAAAGCCCGACCATGCGCATGTGCAGGCCGGCGCCGGCTGTCCCCTGCCGGCGCGCTAAAAACAGTTTCCACAGCTGCCAGCCGATCATCGCCGCCATGAGCAAAACGAGCGCCAGGTTCACCCCCAGCAACCACCGGATGAGTTCCCGGCTGGGCTTGATGGGCGAAAGGCCCGTAAGCACGACGTAGGTCGCCAACCCGCAGAGGATTGAGAGACCCACAATCGCGGCAGCGGCAGCGGCAGCAAACGGATGCTTTGGCACCACGGTCAGCCGTTTCGCGGCCTCCGGCTTTTCGCCGGGCGGATTCGATGAGGTTGCTGACTCGACGGCCGTCATGAGCTGCAAATTCTTTCCGGAGCTGGCGCTGTTGCCAGGAATCTACATGATTGTGGCGAGAATGCTACAGTCACGTGTTTGAGCCTGATGAAATCATCGCAAAGCTTGCGCAACAGCAAATCTCCCTAGACCACCAAAGCTAGGCACGTCCGCGCGTGATTTTCAGGTCGTATGCCCTGATCTTGCTTCGCAGCGTATTGCGGTTGATGCCCAGGAGATCGGCAGCCCGCAATTGATTGCCGCCCGTGGCCATCAGGGCGGCGTTGATCAATGGCACTTCGACCTGGGCCAGGACCCGTTCATAAAGGCCGTTCGGCGGCAGACCCCTATCGAATTCGGAGAAATGCCGGGCGAGATGCATTTCCAGAAACCGGCTGATGGACGCGTCCGGGCCGGCGCGCGTGTCGCTGGCCGAAAAAATCTCCTCCGGCGCGTTCAGTTCCTGGTCCACGATGGCCTCGGTAATGGTTTCCTCCGCCTGCAACACCATCATGCGGCGGACGAAGTTCTGGAGCTCGCGCACGTTACCCGGCCAACGATAGCGCGCCATGGCAGCCAACGCATCACTGGAAAACTCCTTCGCCGGCAAGCCTTCGCTATGTGCCTGCTCGAGGAACAAGCCGACAAGATCTCCAATGTCTTCGGGCCTCTCACGCAAGGGCGGGAGTCGCAGGGGCACGACGTTCAGCCGGAAGAAGAGATCTTCGCGAAACTGCCCCTGCTGGATCAACACGCGAAGATCGCGGTGAGTCGCCGCGACAATGCGAACATTGGTCCTCGTCGGCACGCGTCCACCTACTGAAACATACTCGCCCTGCTGCAAAACGCGCAGAAGCCGGGTCTGGGCTTCCATCGGCATGTCGCCGATCTCATCGAGAAACAACGTACCGCCTTGGGCTTGCTCGAAGCGGCCGGCGTGACGGCTAATGGCACCCGTGAAGGCTCCTTTCTCATGCCCAAACAGCTCGGACTCGATCAGCTCGCGAGGGATGGCTGCCATATTGACGGCTACGAAAGGTCCTTTGCGGCGCCTGCCGAAATCGTGGAGCACCCGCGCCACCAGTTCCTTGCCGCTTCCCGACTCGCCGGCGATGAGCACCGTCAGGTCGCTCTGGGTGAGTCTGGCGATGATGCGGTAGATGTCCTGCATTGCAGTCGATCGCCCGACAATGGGGAGGTTTTCCTCGCCAGCCGTCGCCTCGCGCGCAGTCGCTGCATTGCCAAGGCGGGCTTGCAGCGCCCTCCCCGCGATCGCCACCAGCTCATTGAGGTCGAAAGGTTTCGGCAGGTAGTCGAATGCGCCCAGCTCGGCCGCTCTTATCGCCGTGACGATGGTGTTCTTGGCGCTCATGACGACAATCGGCAGCTGCGGGCGGATTTTTCTCATGCGCGGCAGCAACTGGAACGCGTCCTGATCCGGCAGTACAACGTCGGTTACGACAAGATGACCCTCGCCGTTGGCAACCCAATGCCAGAGGCTGGCTGCGGTGCCGGTGGTTTTGACATCATATCCCGCTCTGACGAGGGCATGCGTCACGACGGTCCGAATGGCCGCATCGTCATCAGCGACCAGAATGGTTTTTCCGTCCGCTGCCATCAGCTTGCCGCGTGCGCGTCCGGCAGCCCGGCCGGCAACAAAACGCGAAATACGCTCAATGCCCGGCGCCGTTCATATTCAATGACGCCGAAATGATCGCGCGCGATCTTTGCCGCAAGGCAAAGGCCCAAGCCGCGACCATTGGGTTTGCTCGTGGTAAACGGATCGAATAGACGCGGGATCATGCTCGACGGCACCCCGGGGCCATTGTCGCAAATCTGTACTTCCAACGGCAGCGCGACACGTTCGTCGCTGCCGGGCAGCGTTAGCTTGACGCCAGGCCGGAACGCGGTAGCCAGTAGTATCTCGCCCCGGGCGCCTTCGCTGACGACTGCTTCGGCGGCGTTTTTTACGAGATTGAGGATCAATTGGATCAGTAAATTTCGATCGCCGAGTACGGGCGGCAGTGAAGGATCGAACTCCTCCGTCACCCGCAAGCCACGCGCAAACCCCGAGATTGCCAGTTTTTTTACGTGATTGAGGACTTCGTGAATATTCACGGCCGCCCTGTGCAACGGACGATCGTCCGAAAAAGCTTCCATCTGATCGACAAGGTCGCGGATGCGGTCGGCCTCCTTCTGAATGAGCTGGGCAAGCGGCCTGTCCTCGCCGCCGAGTGCGGGTTCCAGCAGTTGTGCCGCGCCCCGAATCCCCGATAAGGGGTTCTTGATTTCATGTGCCAGCACCGAGGCCAGACCGGTCACCGTCCGTACGCCGCTCCGCTGCGTCAACTGCTGATCGAGCTTCCGTGCGATCGAGCGCTGGTGAATGCTGAGCAGCACGGCGTCGGGCAGATCGATGATCGTTGCCGCCTGCACGTCGACCAGTCGTTCACCGCCGGTTCGCGGCGTTCCGACGTGAACTCCGTATTCATTGATCGATTGCGGGCGCAACCGCGTCTGCGCGATGACCCCGTGCAGTGGGCTGGTCGCCGGTATGATGTCGTCCAACCGGAGCCGGGCCAGCGAAGCGGCACTGACGCAGAAAAAATCCTCGGCGCTCGCGTTGGCAAAGATGACGTGTTCGTTCCCGATGGCAAGGACCGGATGGGGCATTGCATCGAGGAGATGCCGGGCATCAACGTTCCGCGGTGTTGCCCCGTCGCTCATGCCGCCTCGCGTATTTCAGTCGCAGCCGCCGCCGCGTCGTAAAGAGCAACAATACTCGTGCGGACTTTCTTGGCATCGTCCGCAACGACCAGATGCCTGCGCCACTCCGCTGCGTCGCGAGGAGAAATGTTTCCGTTCCTGGCAAGGCCCGCCACATACCAGCCGAGATGCTTGCGCGCGATGCGCATGCCCAGGTCGATTCCGTAGTGTGACAGCATGGCGTCATAGTGCCGGCCGACGATTTCGCCCTGCTCGCCGATCGAAGGGGCGGGCCTGCCGCTACCGGGCTCCAGTTGTTGGGCGATCGCGCCCGGAGCCCATGGCCGCCCAAAGGCGCCGCGGCCCATCATGAGCCCATCAGCGCCCGACTCGGCCAACATGCGGCGCGCCTGCTTGACGTCCTCCATATCGCCGTTCGCGATTACCGGAACGGCAACGGCCTCTTTTACCTTGCGGATGGCTGTCCAGTCGGCTTGACCCCTGAAGAATTGGCATCGCGTCCGGCCATGAACGGTGACCAGCCGAAACGCCTGCCGACTCGGCGCGCCGTGCAAGCTCAGGCGCATTGAGCTGTGCTTCGTCCCAGCCAAGGCGCATTTTGAGCGTGACCGGCACCCGCGCCACAGCGACAGTGGCTTCAATCAGCTTGGTCGCATGATGGAGATCACGCATCAGCGCCGACCCGGAGAGGCCTCCCGTAACCTGCCGGGCAGGACAACCCATGTTGATATCGATAATGTCGGCGCCCAAGTCTTGGGCGATCCGGGCGCCTTCGGCCATCCACCGCGCTTCGCGGCCCGCCAACTGGACGACCAGGGGTTTCATTTTCCGCTTGGCCTTGCACGCCTGAGCATATCGGGTCGCGATTGGGCGAGCGCTTCGCTGGCCACCATTTCAGTGACCACCAGCCCTGCTCCAAGTTCGTGCGCCAGAATGCGAAACGGCTCATCGCTGACGCCCGACATCGGCGCGAGAAACACCTTGTTTCGCGTGGTAACCCCTGCGATGTTGATGCTCATGAATTAGGCAAGCGCGCACGATGATCGATTTTCGGGCATCTATAGCTTGGCAGGTTCTCCGGGACAACCCGGCACCGCTTGATCTTGATACCGACCGCGTCTGGTCCTAGACCGCAGCTTGAAGCGGAAATCCATGGTCTCCACAGCTCTGATCATCCTTGCCGCCGGCTCGGGCAGCCGGGCCGGCGGCTCCACGGCCAAGCAATTTCAGAGCTTTGGCGGCAAATCGGTGCTGCGCCACACGCTCGATGCTTTTCGCGGTCACCCCGCCATTTCCACTACTTGTGTGGTGATTGGCGCTGGCCAGGAGGAAAGCTATCGCGAGGCCGCTACAGGGCTCGACCTTTCCTCCCCCGTTACCGGCGGAGCGACCCGACAGGAGTCGGGACACCGGGGGCTCCAAGCCCTGGCTCCGGCCCCGCCGAGCAATGTTCTAATACATGATGCCGCCCGTCCATTTGTTTCCCATGACCTGGTGAGCCGGGTGATTGCCGGCCTTGACCACCACGCCGGTGTGGTTCCGGCCATGCCGGTTGCCGACACTCTCAAGCGTGCTCCGAACCGCGTCATTGAAGGTACGGTGGACAGAGCGGGTCTGTGGTCCGCCCAGACACCGCAGGGATTCCGCTACGATCTCATTCGCTCTGCCCACGCGCGGGCGGCGGATGCGGGTTTGAACGATTTTACGGACGATGCCGCCGTAGCCGAATGGGGCGGCATGGAGGTTGCTGTCGTCCCGGGCGAACCGGGCAACCGGAAGCTCACCACTGCTGCTGACATTCGGGAAGCCGGGCGCCGGCTCATGGAAGATTCCCTAAACCGCTGCCCCGACGTGCGAACCGCACAAGGTTTCGATGTGCACCCCTTTACAAAGGGAGAAGCCGTTACCTTGTGCGGAGTAAGAATTCCGCACTCGGCAAAACTACAGGGTCACTCCGACGCCGACGCGCCGCTACACGCCCTGACAGACGCGATACTCGCTACCATCTGCGAGGGCGACATAGGCCAGCATTTCCCGCCGTCGGATGCACGCTGGAAGGATGTGGAATCGAGCACCTTCCTGGCTCACGCTGCCCGTCTGTTGCGGGCGCGCGGCGGACTGATCACCCACGTCGACGTTACCATCGTGTGCGAAGCGCCCAGGATTGCACCCCATGTCAGCCGAATGCGTTCCAGGGTCGCCGAGATTCTCTCGTTGGAAGTGGACCGCGTTTCAATCAAAGCGACGACCAGCGAGACGTTGGGTTTTACGGGTCGTGGCGAAGGTTTGGCGGCTTTCGCCACCGCGACGGTGCGGCTGCCGGCGGCGTGACAGCAACCCCCGCCGACGAGTGTACGCGCGACGCCGAGCAGGAAGCGGCAAATCTCCTCGAGGTCTGCCGGGGCCGCGGCCTGAAGATTGCAACCAGCGAGAGCTGCACCGGCGGGCTTCTCGCCGCTGTTCTGACCTCCATACCCGGCGCGTCTGACGTCTTCGAGCGCGGGTTCGTGACCTACTCCAACGAGGCGAAAATCGAGGAACTCGATGTCGATCCGGAGTTGTTGTCGCGATTTGGCGCGGTGAGTGCCGAGGTGGCCTTGGCCATGGCGGAAGGCGCGATCCGCCATTCCCGGGCCGACCTGGTGGCCGCTATCACTGGAGTGGCAGGGCCCGGAGGTGGCACGCCCGACAAGCCCGTCGGTCTCGTCTATGTCGTGGCGGCAAGAAAGGGCTCGCAGCCACAACTGTCGCGCCTCTTCCTGGACAACCTCGATCGGCATGACATCCGTGCCCGCTCGGTCCTCGAGGCTATGCGCCTTCTCAAGGCCCAGGCTGAACTCTAGCGACCGTTCCTACGCCGCAGCTTCAATTGCCCTTTTCTCGCTGCGCCGCATGAGCCACTGGGCAATCAGCAGCAGTGAGAAAGACACGAGCAGAATGGCCGTTCCGATGGCATTGATTTCCGGCGTCACACCGCGGCGGATCGAGGCGAAGACATAGATCGGCAGCGTCGAATTGGGCCCGGCAACGAACGACGTGACGATGTAGTCGTCGAGGCTAAAGGTGAAAGCCAGCAGGCCACCGGCGAGGATTGACGGCAGCAGGAGCGGCAAGAGCACCTGACGAAAGGTGCCGAAGGGTGTGGCGTAGAGGTCCTGCGCGGCTTCGATGATGTTCCGGTCGAGGGCCGCGAGCCGCGCCCGCACCACAAGCACGACGATGGCCTGGTTGAACACTACTTGCGCGGCAATCACCGTCCAGAGGCCTAGCCGCAATTGGGGCGCGCGCTCCCCGAACACCGATGCCAGCAGAGGATTGGCCAGATCGAAAAGCGTGACACAGCTAACCAGGGTGGCAATGCCGATGACAATGGCCGGAACGATAATGGCGATATAGATCAGTCCGTCGAAAATCTGTCGGATCCACCTGGATGCGATGCGTTCCAGCCCGAGCGCCGCCGCAGTTCCGACGACGACCGAAATTGCAGCGGCGCCGCCGGCGATCGTGAGGCTCGTCCTGAGCGCTTCCATGACAAACGGATTGTTCCACGCCACGGCGTACCATTTCAGCGAGAAGCCCTGCCAGTCCATGGCGTAGCGGCCCTCGTTGAAGCTGTAGGCAACGATGATCGCGATCGGCAAATACAGGAACAGGTAAATGGCAGCCGCATAGTACCGCATCGGATTACAGAACTGCCTGTTGTCGCGCGTCGCTCCGGGCGAGCACAAACCGCATGTAGGCAAAGACGGTCGCCACCATGATCACGACCAGTGCAACCGCGACCGCCGCGCCGAACGGCCAGTTGCGTGACTGAAGAAACAGATCGACCAGCGCATTGCCGATGAAGAACACCTTGCCGCCGCCGAGGAAGGCCGGGAGGATGAAGTCACCCATGAGCAGGATCAGCGTCAGCATCGAGCCTGTCGCCACGCCTGGCAGAGAGAGCGGAAACGTTACTTGAGCGAAGCGCGCGCGGGCGTGGCGCCGAGATCGGCCGCAGCCTCGAGAAGTCCCTTGTCGAGCCGTTCGAGGCTCACATATATCGTCATTACCATGAGCGGCACGAAGCCATAGACCGCTCCGATCAGCACTGCCAAGGGGTATTGATGATGCGTATGCCATCGAGGCCGATGGCCGCCAGGTAGGCCGGAATTCCTTTCGATCCAAGAATGAGAATCCAAGCGTAGTAGCGGAGAAGCTGGCTCGTCCAGAAAGGCACGATGAACGAGAACAAGGAGCGTGTGCGCCAGCGAGGACCAACCGTCAAGGCAGGTAGTAAGCCGTCGGATAGGCGATGACGATATGTCGTGAGCCTCGCAGCGGCTCGACCAAGGGACTTCTCGAGCGCTGCGGCCGATCTCGGCGCAGCCGCCCTCGGGCGCCCCTCGCTCAAGTAGCGTTCTCGGCGCTCTCTTTGCCAGGCGTGGCGCCAAGGGTGCCCTCGATGCTGACTGCATGTCGCGCCGGAGTTTGCGGTCAAGCGCTGCCAGCGGCTCGTCCAGAAGCAGTACCTTCGGCCGGTTGACAAGCGCCCGCGCCAGGGCCACGCGCTGCTGCTGGCCGCCGGAAAGCTCCCGCCCGCCGCTTGCCATAGCCTTGCAGCCGGATGAGCTCAAGCGCTTCATCCACCTTTCCCGATAGCTCATCCGGTGATGGCCGCGGTGATCGCTGGCGCAGCCCGAACGCCACGTTGTCGAAGACATCGAGGTGAGGAAAGAGCGCATAGTTCTGAAAGACCATATTGACCGGGCGCCGATAGGCCGGAACGCCGACGACGGAGCGGCCACCGATCAGAACGTCCCCCTCACTCGGTTGTTCGAACCCGGCGATGATCTCTGAGCGAGGTCGTCTTGCCACAGCCGGACGGGCCGAGCAGCGAAACGAAGGCGCCCTGAGCGATGTCCAGGTTCATGCGGTCGACGGCCGTTACTTCGCCGTAGCGCTTGGAAACCGCTCGAAAACTGACGTCAATCTGCTGCATGAGCAGGCGAAATGCATCACATTCCGCACTGCTTCACAAGCCCGGGGCCGCCGAGCCTGTCAACTTGGCTGTGGCGCCGGTCAAGTCGGGCATGGCGATCGCGCGTACTCTCGAAGGCTGTGGGACCATGCAGGAAGACACCACCCCATGAGCGAGGCTAAGGACGACTTCATCGCCCGTACCGTTCAGTACTGGAATCCCGGCAAGACGCTCGAGTGGCAGCGCGCCGGCATCGATCTCGTAATCGACCGCCGCGAGGGTTACTACCTCTTTGACATGGACGGTCGTCGCCTGATCGATGTCCACATCAACGGCGGCACTTATAGTCTCGGACATCGCAATCCCGAAGTGATTGCTGCGGTGCGTGAAGGCATGGAACATTTCGACATGGGGAACCATCACTTCCCCGCTCTCATGCGCACGAAACTTGCGGAGATGTTCGCCAGGCACGCTACCCCGGGCCTCAAGTACACGATGTACGGGGCAAGCGGCGGCGAAGCCATCGACATTGCGCTCAAGTCCGCCCGTCACGCCACCAAGCGCCGGCGGCTCATCTGTCTCGAGCGTTGCTATCACGGCCATACCGGTCTCGCGGTCAAAGTCGGGGATGACCGCTTTTCCAAACTGTTCCTGTCGGAAGCCGGTCCCGACGAGGTGGCGAAGGTACCGTTTCGCGATCTCGATGCGATGGAGCGGGAGATCATGAAGGCCGACGCTGCCTGCGTGATCATTGAATCCATTCCTGCCACCTACGGCTTTCCGATGCCGCCTGCCGGGTACCTCGCTGCCATCAAGCGCATGTGCGAGAAGACCGGCACCCTGTTCATTGCCGATGAAGTCCAAACCGGCCTCATGCGTTCGGGCGAGATGTGGTGCATTGAGACCTATGGCGTCGAGCCGGACATGATCGTTTGCGGCAAGGGTCTGTCCGGCGGCATCTATCCGATCTCGGCCGTCATCGCCAACGAACGCTCAGCGGCGTGGCTAAAGGAAGACGGTTGGGGTCATATGTCCACCTTCGGCGGCGCTGAGCTCGGCTGCATTGCCGGCCACAAGGTGCTCGAGATCTGCTCGCGTCCGGAGACACGGTCGCAGGTTCACTACATCTCCCACTACCTGCGTTCCGGTCTCAACAGCATCCAGGCAAGTCATGCCGATTTCTTCGTCGGCATTCGCCAGCGCGGCACGATCATGGGTCTGGAGTTTGACCACCCGGAAGGGGCGAAATACGTCATGCGCTGGCTTTATCGCAACGGTGTGTGGGCGATTTATTCCGCGCTCGATCCACGCGCCCTGCAGTTCAAGCCGGGCATCCTCGCCGATCGCGAGCTGTGCGACGACATACTGAACCGTCTCGACACGGCAATTGGCCAGGCTCGCGCGGAGGCTCTCAACTCGCGCGCCCGCAGCTACGTTACGGCCCCCAGGACAAGATTGCACCAATCCGAAGCGGCGGCCTGAACTCCGCACATGGGCGATTCCGACAGGCTTTCCCATGAGAACCTGCTCATCTGTCTTCTGGAGGTCGCCCAAGCGGCCGCCGCTGCACGCTACGTTCTGCCACCGAACCCGAAAATCACGCTCTGGAATCTGTCCGAAAACGCAACCTTCAAACTCGAGGACGGCGCTACCGGCCGAAAGTGGGCGCTTGCGAGTCCACCGTGCTGGTTATCATTCGAAAAATGCCATCGCCTCGGAGTTGGCCTGGCTGATGGCCCTGCGGGCCGCCCGCGTGGTCACCACCCCGCTGCCCGTTGCCGGCAAGGACGGCGAGCTCATCCAGGTGATGCCCCACAAACGGCTGACGGTGCCCCGAAACGTCGTGCTGTTCGAGTGGGAAGACGGCTCGGAGCCAGGCATCGGCGAGGACCTCATGGGTCCATTCGAGGTGCTGGGTAATGTTACTGCCCGCATGCACCTGCACACCCGGACCTGGCGACGGCCGCCGGGGTTTGAAAGGCTCACATGGGATTTCGAAACCAGTCTCGGCTCACGGCCTCACTGGGGGGCGTGGCGCGACGGGATCGGTGTGGACGAAGCGGCGCGTAAACTGTTCGGCCGGACGGTAGATGTCATCGGCCGAAGGCTACTGCACTACGGCAAGGGCTCGGACCGCTTCGGGCTCATCCACTGCGACCTTCGCCTCGCCAACCTGCTCATCGACGGCGAGGAGGTGAAAGTCATCGACTTCGACGACTGCGGCTTCGGCTGGCTTATGTACGACGCGGCAACCCCCGTCTCGTTCTACGAGCACGAGGCGCACGTTCCACAATTGATCGATGCCTGGCTCAAGGGGTATCGCACTGCTGCTTCCCTTGCGCCCGAGGATGAAGCGGAGATACCCACTTTCATCATGCTGCGCCGCCTTCTGCTCGTGGCCTGGATCGGCTCTCATTCGGAGACCGAGCTCGCCAAGTCGATGGGACTTGCCTACACCGAGGGCAGCGGCCCGCTGTGTGAGAACTACCTGAGCAAGTTCGGCTGATCGAAATGGTATTTCCAGCGGTCGCAGCAAAGGAACCGAAGGTCGACCTGTATTGGTCTTTCCGCAGCCCCTACTCCTACATCGTGCTTCCGAGAATTCTGGCGCTCCGCAAGGCGCGCGGCGTAACCATCGAAGTGCGGGTCGTTCATCCCGCGGCCATTCGCAATCCAGCATACTTCGCCAGGATGGACCCGCTGGCGCGGCCCTACTTCCTGATGGACAGCGCCCGGGCCGCTGCTTTTCACGGCATGCCGTTACGGCGGCCGATCCCCGACCCAATCGTCCAGGATCCGCAGACGCTGGCGATTGGCGCCGATCAGCCTCTCGCGCGCCGTCTCGGCCGTCTCGGCATTGCCGCCACGGAGCGTGGCCGAGGGCTGGACTTCTGTACCGAGGTGGCAAAGCTCCTCTGGGACGGAAGCGTCAGCGGCTGGAATGAAGGCTCGCATTTGGCCAATGCTGCCGCTCGCGCCGGTCTGGACCTTGCCGAACTTGAAAACGCGATCGCAAGCGACCCGGACGGCTACGAACTCCGGTTAGCCGAAAATGATCGCGCCTTGAGAGCGTCGGGCCACTGGGGCGTACCCACGATGGTTTTCGAGGGCGAGCCGTTTTTCGGTCAGGACCGCTTCGATGTGCTCCTGTGGAGGCTGGAGCAGCGAGGAATCAGGGAGCAAAAGCACGAGCCGGCCGAGGAAGGATCGCTCACAAGGCGATTGGCTTCAATGCCGGACGCCAAAGCGCCCGATGGTTCGGACGTCAGACTGCTCGCCACCGCAACACAGCGGCGGCATGGCGCACTTCTCGTTGCCACCGCAGCAAGTGTCCAGGGCGGTGGTTCACAAGACCGTTGAGGAGATCTGGTACTTCGTTCGCGGCAAGGGGCGCATGTGGCGCCAACTCGGAGATGAACAGCAGACGGTGCACGTCTTTGCCGGCGTGTCGATTGCGATTCCGACGGGCGTGAAATTCCAGTTCAGAAATGATGGCGATGAACCGCTCGAGGCGGTAGCCGTAACTATGCCGCCCTGGCCGGGACCCGACGAGGCACAAGCGGATGACGGCCTATGGGAGCCCACCGTCTAGGTCTGCCACTGCGGGGCACTCTCATGCAGATAGCTCTCCCAGCCTTCGTTCGAGAAAACGCCGCGCCGGCTCCTGGCGCGTCAACGCAAGTGCACGTTCATACGAAGTCCGGGCCTCCGCCGTTCTCCCCAGACGCCGGCAAAGGTCGGCCCGCGCGGCGTGCGCCAGGTAGTAGTCTCCGAGTTCACCGCGGGCCAATATCGCATCGATGATGAGCCAGGCCCGCGGCGGGGCCATCGCGCATTGCCACGGCAGCGGCGCGGTTCAGTTCGACCACGGGCGATGGATCAGCTCGCACGAAGCACATCGTACAGTCCCACGATCTGCGCCCAGTCGGTTGCCGCCGCATTGGGTGCCTCGGCGTGCACCGCGGCAATCGCCGCCTGTAGCGTGTATGGTCCAACCCGGCGCGAAGCGAGCGCCCGCTCCACCAGCGCTGTTCCCTCAGCGATGTAGTCGCGGTTCCAAAGAGAGCGGTCCTGGTCCTCCAGCAGTTGTGGCTCGCCCGTCGGGGATATCCGCGCGCTTCGCCGCGATTCCTGCAGAAGCATCAGCCCCAGCAGCCCCTGTGCCTCGGGCTCCGGCAGCAACTCGACCAGCAACCGACCCAGCCGGATCGCCTCGCCCGTAAGTTCGTGCCGCGTCAGGGATTCGCCGGCAGATGCCGAATACCCTTCGTTGAATACCAGGTAGATCACGTGCAGAACCGTATCGAGCCGACCCGCCAGTTCGGCCCGCGACGGCACCTGGTAGGGAATGCCCGTGTCGCGAATTTTCGCCTTGGCGCGCACGATGCGCTGGGCGACTGCGGTTGGCGAAGCGAGATACGCGCGGGCGATCTCTTCGGTCGTAAGCCCGCAGACCTCGCGCAGCGTCAATGCCACCTGAGCGTCCGGCTGCAGGGCCGGATGGCAGCATGTGAAGATTAAGCGTAGCCGGTCATCCTCCACGCTGTCGTCGTCGAGCGTCGCGGCCTCGGCAATCTGCGCATCGAGCCGCATGGCGAGCTCGGATAGCGACGCATCGAACCGGGCCCGCCGGCGCATCGCGTCGATGGTCTTGAACCGGCCGGCCGATACCAGCCACCCACGCGGATTGCCGGGCGCGCCATCTCGCGGCCACTGCTCCAGCGCCGCGGCGAAGGCCGCGTGCATTGCTTCCTCGGCGAGATCGAAGTCGCCAAGCAGGCGGATCAGGGTAGCGAGGACATGACGGAACTCGGCGCGATAGACGTCCTCAACCCTTTCACGCATCCGCCCGGCGGCGCCCTCGTCCATCAGGGGCGGGCTCTTGGCTCGTGCTGTCGCAGGTTCCAGATCGGCCTCACCTCGATGCTGCCCACGCGCGCCGCCGGGATCTTTGCGGCAGCCTGGATGGCGTCATTCAGATCCCGCGCCTCGATGAGGTAGAATCCCGTCAACTGCTCCTTGGTCTCCGCAAAGGGGCCATCGGTAACGGAAAGCTTGCCGTTGCGCACCCGCACGGTCGTCGCGGTGTGAGCGGGCTGAAGGGCTTCTGCGGCCAGCGAGTGTCCGCTCCGCCGCAGGTCCTCGTCGACGGTGACATGCTCGTCGGAAAAGACCTCAAAATCGGTCTTTGACATGGCCCCCAGCACCGCTTCGTCATTGTAGACCAGGCAAAGGTATTTCATGACATCCTCCATGGACCTCGATGGTCGGCGGCATCTTACAATAGGCACGGTTCGCCGGCCCTTGCGGGCGCAGAAACTCCAGCCCGTTCCACCGATACCCCAAAGCAGAGCGCCCGTCGCCCGCGGGACTTTTTTGCATCGGCTTTGTCGATTTGCGGGTCTGTCCGGTTCGATACCAGGTGACTGAAAGGAAGCCAATGACCGAAAGGTTGATCCGGACAGACGCAGTCGAACTCGCCGCCGAAGCCTTCGGGGATCCCGCCGATTTTCCGGTGCTTCTCATCATGGGCGCGATGGCGTCGATGCTGTGGTGGCATGAGGAGTTCTTGAGCGCCTGGCGGGGCATGATCGCTTTGTCATCCGGTACGACAACCGCGACACCGGCCATTCGACCACACAGGAGCCCGGCCCGCCGTCATACACGTTGGATGACATGGCCGATGACGCCGTCCGGGTGCTCGACGGCTACGAGCTTGCGGCTGCGCACCTCGTCGGGATGTCGCTCGGCGGCATCATCGCACAGCTGGCGGCGTTGAAGCATCCGGCACGTGTGAGCTCCCTGACCGTTCATCAGTTCGACCCCGTTCGGCGAGGAAACCTCTCGCTTGCCAGGGATGAGTCCGGCCTATCGGGAGCACGCGGCCGGGTTTGCCGACATGGACTGGGCAGATCGTACGAAGGTGATCCGCTTCATGCTCCAGGAGATGCGCATCATAGGCAGTTCGGCTCATCCCTTCGACCAGGGGCGCGCTACAAGACTTCTCGAGCGGGACTACGACCGCGCGCGAAACTTCAGCAGCGCAACCAACCACTTCAAGCTGAAAGGAGGCGAAGCGTGGAAGGGCCGGCTGGGCGAAATCCGGGCACCGCTGCTGGTCATCCACGGCACAGCAGATCCGATATTTCCGATCGAGCACGGTCGTGCGCTGGCCAAGGCGGTCGCCGGCGCAACCATGGTGAACCTCGACGGCGGCGGCCATGAACTGCACGCGGCGGATTGGCCGTCGCGAAGCACCAAACGGCCGCCCAGTGTTCGTCTAAAGAACACCGAAGTGTCGATTGAGCAACGTCCTGATCGACTAGGCAGTGGAGCCGGCATCACCGGAATTGGAGACTGATATGACAAGAAACATAATTTTCACATTCCTCGCTGCGGAGCGGCGCTGCAGCAGCGCCGGGTGCTGCTGGCGCTCGACGGCCTGCACCCGCCCTCGATGGGCGCCCGCGTATCGTTCCGGGGCGGCAAGCCGAAAGTGACGGACGGACCCTTTACCGAAACCAATGAGGTGCGCGGCGGTACTGGATGCTCCACGGTGAAATCGAATGCGGAGGCGATCGATTCGGGCCGATGTTGCCCCGCTTCGGACAACGAGATCATCGAGATCCGCCAGGTCAGGAGATGGCGGACTTCCCCGCTGATGTTCAGAAGGCCGCGGCCTGGCTCCGGATGCATGGAAAGCCGGCCACCAAGGTCGCCGTTCGGCTCTTTCCGCAGGCGCAGCAGCCATGCCGGCGCGCCTAAGCAGCCATGATGCCGCGCTCTGCGGCGGGCGACAGGCGGGCAAGGAGAGCGGCCCGAACATTCGCGAGCGCGTGCAAGAACGCCGCCGCGGCCTCGTCGCTGACGTACCCTTGTGCATCTATCAGATCGGGCTTGAAGGTGATGTAGGCTTCGCCTCCATCACCAGAAGCCAGGGTCCCGAGGATCTGGCCGCAGATGGGCTGATTGCATGCGCACGGCCTTTGACGATCGCACACGTGGAGGAGCCGGAGATCAGTGCGGCTTGCCGGCGCCAGCGAGATTTTCCATGGGCGTGCGACCCCAGTCGATGGCGTTTTATCAGCACGCTCGGCGGGGACCGATTGTGTTCGCGGCTGGATGACGAACAGCATGCCGTCAGAAGCGCCAATCTGGCGATCTTCCGAAGCGGACACACTGGCCGGCAGCTCACTTCAAGATCCTGATTGGTAACCATCGGCATGATCTGTCTGAACGGCGAGGCAAGGTGAAATGGGCGGAGCTCTCGAACTGCGCCAGAAGCTCTGCTCAGCGCATGCGCCAGCCGGCGAATGAGCGAACTTGGTTACTGGAGTTCATGCCGAGCGAATGATGCCGACATACGAATTTTGTCATGAGGCTCAGTGCCTCAGGTACTATAGGATGACCAAGGCTAGAAGTATATAACCACGGCGAGTTGCTGCAAGAAGGCGACATCCTCTGATACCCGTACGGCTGCATGTGCCCGATCAATGCCCGCGCGATCAGCGAAACCTGACCCGCCCGTCGGCGACAAATGGTCGGTACTCGTCGTCAGCCAGCTCGGCCAGGGGCCGAAGCGCTTCAATGAACTGCGCCGCGGGCTCGGGCAGCATTTCACAGAGGATGCTGACGCTGACACTCCGGGGCCTCGAGCGCTGACGGGCTGGTGACGCGAACCGCTTTTCCGATCGTCCCGGCCGCGCGTCGATTACACGCTTCACGCCAGGCTCGGCCGCTCGCTGTTGCAGCCGGTCCAGGAACTGGCCGCGTGGGCGCGGCAAAACCGGCCGGCCATCGAAAAGGCAAGGCACCGGTTTGACGAGGCGGCGGGAAAAAGACCGGGGCGCCTCCCGCAAGCGGACACGGAAGCGAGAGATCAGTAGTCCATCCCACCCATGCCGCCACCGGGCATCGGCGGTGTTGGCGGCTCTTTCTTCGGCTTTTCGGCGACCATGGCTTCCGTGGTGATCAGGATGCCGGCGACCGACGCGGCGTCCTGGAGGGCGATGCGCACCACCTTGGTCGGGTCGATGATGCCTTTCTCCACCAGGTCGCCGTACACTTCCTCCTGGGCGTCAAAGCCGAAATTGCCTGACTTTTCCATCACCTTGCCTACCACGATCGAGCCCTCGACGCCGGAGTTCTCGGCA
Source organism: uncultured Alphaproteobacteria bacterium (assembly GCA_963780765.1). Taxonomy (GTDB): domain Bacteria; phylum Pseudomonadota; class Alphaproteobacteria; order Rhizobiales; family Aestuariivirgaceae; genus CAWHQZ01. Next base: position 38,822 of record CAWADI010000026.1, read on the forward strand.
ATCTGCCGGATCGGGCTTTCGAGCGCCCGCCATACGATCCTGATGCCCGTGCGGATGTCGGAATTGTTGGACGAGAGTGCGTTGACGGCCTTCTTGGCCCTGAGCAGCGCCACGCCGCCGCCCGGCACGATGCCTTCTTCGATCGCCGCCCGGGTCGCGTTAAGGGCGTCATCGACCCGGTCCTTGCGCTCTTTCACCTCGATCTCGCTGGCGCCGCCGACCTTGATCACTGCAACGCCGCCGGCGAGTTTGGCCAGCCGCTCCTGCAGTTTCTCCTTGTCGTAGTCGGAGGTCGTTTCCTCGATCTGCTGTTTGATCTGGCCAATGCGCCCCTGGATATCTGGTTTCTTGCCAAGGCCATCGACGATCGTCGTGTTTTCCTTTTCGACGCGCACCCGCTTGGCACGGCCGAGCATGTCGAGGGTCACGTTCTCCAGCTTGATGCCGAGATCCTCCGAGATCATCTGGCCGCCGGTCAGAATCGCCATGTCTTCGAGCATGGCTTTGCGTCGGTCGCCGAAACCAGGCGCCTTCACTGCCACGACCTTGAGGCCGCCGCGCAGCTTGTTGACGACCAGCGTCGCCAGTGCCTCCCCCTCGACGTCCTCCGCCACAATCAGCAGTGATCGGCCGGACTGCACCACCGCTTCGAGAACCGGCAGCAAGGCCTGGAGGCCGGGCAGCTTCTTCTCATGCAGGAGGATGTAGGGATCTTCGAGCTCGGCAATCATCTTGTCGGCGTTGGTGATGAAGTAGGGCGAAAGGTAGCCGCGGTCGAACTGCATGCCCTCCACGACCTCCAGCTCGGTGGCGAGCGATTTGGCTTCTTCGACCGTGATCACGCCCTCGTTGCCGACCTTCTGCATGGCCTGGGCGATCATGTCTCCGATCGCCTTGTCACCGTTGGACGAAATCGTGCCCACCTGAGCGATTTCTTCAGAGGACTTGATTTTCTTCGCCTGTTTCTTGAGGTCCTCGACCGTGGTGTGGACCGCCATCTCGACGCCGCGCCTCACATCCATGGGGTTCATGCCGGCGGCGACCGCCTTGGCGCCCTCGCGCACGATCGTGTGAGCGAGAATGGTGGCCGTGGTGGTGCCGTCGCCAGCCATGTCACTGGTCTTCGAAGCGACTTCGCGCACCATCTGTGCACCCATATTCTCGAACTTGTCGTCGAGTTCGACTTCTTTGGCGACAGTGACGCCATCCTTGGTGGTGCGCGGCGCGCCGAACGACTTGTCGAGCACCACGTTACGGCCCTTGGGGCCGAGGGTAACCTTCACGGCGTTGGCGAGAATGTCGATCCCGCGCAGCAACCGCTCGCGGGCGTCTGCGGAGAAACGGATTTCTTTCGCTGGCATCGTCTGGCTCCTTTAGCCGTACGTGGATGGCATTGACCCATGCGAAAGCTTCAGTAGCTCGTGTCGAGACGGGGGGTGTCTCACTTTGGAAGCCTTCGCGATTCAGCGGCTCTCACCGCGCGATAAGCACTCGCTCCAACGTCGAGTTGCCTGTCAGACAGTACAGCGGCCATGGTTGAACCCAGCTGCCTTCGCACGGTTCCGACCGATAGCTACTTCAGCGAATATAGCCCCCTGCTCGGCTAGGGTCAAAATACCGGGAAGGAATGTAACGGTGCGCGCGCTCTATCGATCATACCGCTGAGCTGTTGACGTGCTTGCATGCCACCACTTGCCGCCGATGACCGACCCCTCGGCGAAGATTTTCCGCTCGCCCGTCAGGTGCTCGCCCTCAACGTCGACGTAATCGAACTGTCCTTCGCGCACCGACAGGATCGTGGCGTCGCCGGCGCTTCCTGGCTTCAGGCTCCCGAGTTCGTGGCGCTTCAGCGCCATCGCAGCGTTGACCGTTGTCCGGCGGATGACCTCGTTGAGCTCCATTCCGAGACAGAGAAACTTCGACAAGGTAGTGACCTGATCGAACGCCGGCCCGTCGATGCACAACGCGTGGATGTCAGATGAGATAGTGTCGGGATAAAAACCGTTCGCCAGCATGGCGCGGGCGGTCTTGAACGAAAACGAACCCATTCCGTGGCCGATATCGAACAGTACGCCGCGTTTTCTCGCCGCGATCACTGCCTGCTTCACTGTGCCTTGTGCGGTGCAGGGCGCGTTCGGAAAAGGTCGAAATGCATGGGTCAGCACATCACCCGGCCGCAGTCTGTCGAGAACCTCTTCATAGGAGGGTGGAGGGTGGTCGATGTGGGCCATTACTGGCAGGCCCACCTGATCGGCGGCCTGGAGCGCGATGTCGAGTGGTGCGATGCCTTGATCGCCCGAAGCATGTCGACCCGACCCGCACCTTGATACCGACAATGAGGTCGCGGTTGCTGTCCGCCACTCCGGCCGCGTCGATCGGAGCCATGAGGCGGATGTCCTCGCTCTCACCCACAAAGACGTTACGGTCGAAGCCGTAGATGCCGGCGAACGAGACGTGCAGATAGGCGAGGATGCGCACTTGGCTGCGCTCGATGACGTGTTTGCGGAAGCCCCGCCAGTTGCCGGGGCCGGCGCTGCCTGCATCAACCGCCGTGGTCACACCGCTGGTGCGGCAGAAATCCTCCGCATCGATGCTGAGCGACGTGCCGCCCCAGTAGACATGGGTATGGAGGTCGATAAGGCCGGGCGTGACGATCAGTCCGGATACGTCGCGAACGTCGGCGTCTCCGTCCACTTGAATGCCAGCCCCGACCTTCGCGACCTTGCCGCCTGCAAAGGCGATGTCGGCGACGCGGTCGAGATTCTGCGACGGATCGATTACACGTCCGCCTTTGAGAACTAGTTCGTAGCTCATGAGGTGCCCGCCTTGATCCTGCATTGGTCGGCAATTGGCACTGAGGGCGAGTTGACCGCTCCAGTCAACCCTGGCGCCCCTCTATGCCGCCAAGCGCTGCGAGGATCCCCTGGCGCGCCAGCTCCATATCGCCGCGCCTGCCCGACATGAACAGTCGGCCGGAGGCGCCGATCATCTGGCAATCGACGAGGGTGGCATCGGGGGCAACCCGTTCCGCCTCGTTGGCAGCCGCGCCGGCGAACAACGCCGGCGCGATTTCGGCAAGCAGCAGACACTCGCCCGGCAGCACCATCGATGCCTCGCGGCTGCGGTTGAGCAGAACGGCATGCTGGTCCGTGACGTCGTCAATGATGTCGGTGTAGAGCACCTGCGGCCTGAGCTGGTCACCGGCCCTCGCACCGATCCCGTCAAGCACCGCCTGCCCTGCTCTCCCAAGTCGGGAAAGATCGCTGTCGTGAAGCTCCAGGATGCCGAACTGTCGCTCGACGTAGAGCAACCCCGGCTCGGCCTCGGGCACCGACTTGAGAGCGAGATCGATGACCCGGTGAATGGCCAGCGCCGGCACGATCTCGATGATGAGCGAATGGGTTCCTTCGAGAGGAACGTAACCCCGGCCACGTGTCGGCGACGCCAGATAGGCGGCGAACTGCCGCCTCAGGCTCTCGATCAGGAGATAGACGCGAAGCTCGGTCACGCGCGGAAACCTGCGGCGACCGCCCGATTGCCCGGGTGGCCACCCACACGATCGGACCGGATTTCTACTTGCCGGTTCCGAAGTTCTTGGCGACGTCCGGATGCGGCCGCGGAATGACGTGCACCGAAATAACGGTGCCGATCTGACTGGCTGCTTCGGAACCTGCTTCCGTGGCCGCCTTTACCGCCCCGACGTCGCCCTGCACCAGTACAGCGACGAGCCCGGCGCCCACCTGCTCGCGTCCGATGATGGTGACATTGGCGGCCTTGACCATGGCATCCGCGGCGGCGAACGCCGCGACATATCCCTTTGTTTCAACAAAACCAATCGCATTTGACATTGATATCCTCCTTGTAAACGGTATTTGTTACCCTCGGGGCTTGGGCGGTTTACGGGCCTCATCAAGGATGCCGATCACCAGGGCGTCCACCACTGCCTTCTGATCCTTGAACCAGCTGCGCGCCACCGATCCTGAGGTGATGAGAACGCGTTCGCCGGCGCCCGCGCCCAGGGGGTCGAAGGCGATCATCCGCTCTCCCGGACCATCGTCCTCTTCCACTGAGACCTCGAGCAGCGCGCCGCCAGGCAGCTCATCAAGCCGCTTTGTTGCCCACACCTTGCCGATCACGATGCCTGTCTTCATGGCTTGGTCCTTACCAGTTCCAGCTTCAGCTCCCGCGCCCGGTCGCGCGCAAGCGGCGTCACCACCGCGTGGGGCCCGAGAACGATCTTGTTGTATTGCCGGCCGATCTCTTCGACGCGCAGTTCGCTCAGCATTCCGTCGCCAAATTGGAACGACCCAGCTGATGTCCCCGGCGCGCTATCCTGCCGCACCACTGTGGAAGTTCCTGCCGACGGTGCGCCGAAGGTAAGCTTGCCGGACATGATTGCCGCTTTGAGATCCTCATGGGTCGCCGCGTGCACGATGTCGCGAGCGAACCGGCTCAGATCGTCGGCGGCAACCTCTACAAAACCGGACCCCCCGGGCAACAACGCCTGGCGCATACGTTCGATCAGGTTGGACGGTTTTGGCTCCGGCGATGCCGACGGCTCTCCGCGGTCAAGCGTTTGTTTCAGAACTTCGCGTACCATCCTGCGCAGTTCATCCCTGTCGATGCCTTTGGCCATCAGCTTTGCCTCGCTGCCAGGGCATGTTCCGCGGCTCGCGCTGCTGCACGAACGTTGCTTTCCTCGCCCGACAGATAAAGGCGCCCGGTAGCGCCCATCATCCGGTAGTCCACGATCTTTACGTTGGCCGACTTCTCGGCCTCGTTCGCGGCGATGATGGCATAGGCCGCCGGTTCCATTTCGAGCACGAACAGTGATTCTCCCGACAGGATCATCGAGCCCGACTTGTTGCGGTTGATCAGGAACGCGTGATAGCCGTCGACGCGCTTTACGATGCGGGAAGCGAGAACCTTCGGCTTTAGCGCGTCGGCGGGCGAAGCTCCGAGATGCTCCAGCACCGCTTCGCCCGCAGCCTTCACCGACGCCGTCGAATACGCGTGGAACTCGAGATAGCCATACTGGCGTTCGACCACCAGAAGCCCGGGTTTCACGTCAACGGCTTTTAGTGCGACATCGGTGAGGCTCTCGATCTCCAACCCCGGAGACACCTCGATCACGACCGCTGCCATGTTGCTGCGCGGCAGGAAACCCCTGGCGAACGTGCCCAGATAGCACATCGTCCTTGGCTGCAATTGATCGACGAAAATGTAGGACCGTACGGTCGCCATCGCCTACCGCCGCGGCTCTGCCTGGAGGTCGCGAAGTTCTTCAAGGATGATGCGGCGGATTTCTTCTCGGACATTGTCCGCGATTTCCTCCGCTCCAGAGGGTCCGCTGCTGACCGGCGAAGGCCTGCCGCCGAGCCAGTCGAACGAATAGTCGATTTCACCTCTGGGAGGCCTGGGTCGGCGCGCCGGTGCGGACAGTGCAGCAGCCGAGAAGTCGCCGAACGGAACGTCGTCGCGCTTGTTGTAAGCAATCTTCACCCATTGCAAGAGGTGCTGAGGACCCACGTTCTCGCTGACCGACGAACGCCCGAAGTAGCCCGTTCCGATCGTCATCGTGGGCGCGAGGAAGGTATCGAATCCGGCCGCCCCCGTGCTGTTGCCGACGTTCACCGCAATGCGCAGCACATTGAGCCGCGCGCCGTAGTCGAGGATGAGCGCCGGGTCGGTTGCGTGAATCGCGGCCGAGTGTCCCTGCCCCTGCCGGCGCACCATGGCTTGCGCCGCGCCGAGCGCCTGCTCTCTTGTGGCTACCTCGTAGTAGCCGAGAACCGGACACAGCTTTTCCCGGCTCAGAAGATAGTCATCGCCGATGCGTTCGAGTGGCACCAGCAGGACGCGCGTGCCGCGGGGCACGCGGATACCGGCACCCGCTGCGATTGTTTCTGCGGATTTTCCGATCAGCGCGATGTTGAATTTGCCGGTCGGGAACAACTGGCCCTCGAGCCGGTCCCGTTCCTCCAAGTTTACGAGGTGACAGCCGTGACGCCTCAGTTCGCTCAGCAGCCGCTCCGCGACGGCCTTGTGCGCGATGATCGCCAACTCGTTCGTGCACAGGATTGCATTGTCGAAGGCCTTGCTGTCGGCGATCTCCTTGGCCGCCCTGGCAACTTCGGCGCTTTCATCGACATAGGCCGGAACGTTTCCGGGCCCGACCCCGATGGCCGGACTTCCCGACGCATACGCGGCTCGCACCATGGCGACGCCGCCGGTCGCCAGGATGAGGTCGATGCGATCCGACTTCATGATCTCATCGATGATGGGAAGGGACGGCTCTTCGATGACCTGAATCACGCCGTCCGGCGCGCCGGCCTTCTCGGCGGCGTGCGCCATGAGCCGCGCCGCATCCGCGCAGCACGCCTTGGCGGCGGGGTGTGGGCTGAGCACGATGGCGTTGCGCGTCATGAGCGCGATCAGCGCCTTGTAGTACACCGAGCACACGGGATTGGTGGAAGGGGTCAGGGCGAACACGACGCCGGCAGGTCTTGGTATCTCCACCATCTTGCGGGCGGGATCGACATGCGGGTCGGTGAAGTTATGGTCCTTGTAGTGCTCGTAGAGGCCGGTCGAGCACAGCAAGTTCTTGCGTTCCTTGTGTTCGGCGACGCCGAACCCGGTCTCCTTGACTGCCCATTCGCCATATCGGCGGGCTTCGGCGGCCGCAGCTTCAGCGACCGCCTTGCAAACCGCCAGCACCTCGCGCTTGGAAAAACTCGAAAATGCGCCGGCCGCCCAGCGTGCCTTCTCGACCAGCTGTTTTGCGTGGAAGGCCGAGAGGCTCCGGGGAAGATCCGTCGGCTCGACGCTCATAGGGTTAAAGCTCTCGACAGCGGGTTTTGCCGTAATGCCTTGAAAAGATAGAATTGATCGGCCTTCCAGGCTTGACCGGACGGCGGCTTGGCTTGACAGGCGCAAGCGAGACGGTCTTGTCGCCAGCCCGGCGTGCATGCGAACATTCCAGACGTTGGTGCCGCAACCAGGAGATCAGTGATGGAGCGCAATTCCGGCCCCCTGGGCGCCGGATCCGTCCACACGCCGGGAATCCTTGCTTCCGCCGCGACAGGTGCAGCCGGCTTCATCAGCAGACTGGGTGGAGACGTCGACCGCATATTCGGGGACGCCAGCATCGCTCCCGACATGGCGGGCAGCCCAACTCTGCGCCTGCGCCTGCCGGACTTCTGCCGGCTGTTCGAGGAGGCGGCGCACCAGACAGGCTACGGCAATCTCGGTTTGCGCTTTGGCCACCAGTTCCAGCCTCGCGACCTTGGTTTCTGGGGCTACGCCGCCGTTTCGTCCCCGACGCTCGGGCTCGCGCTCAGCAATCTTGTTGATCTTTTGAGTTTCCATCAGGGGTCGACGCATATGGGTATCACCCGTGGCGAGGATGGCCTGATGCGGCTCGCTTACCAGATCGAGGCGCCGGACATCGTCGAGCGCCGCCAGGACGCGGAACTGTCGCTCGGCATGTTTCTCAACGTCATCCGCGAGTGCTGCGGCTCAGGTTGGTCGCCGGAGGAAGTACATTTTGAGCATCCCAGGCCGGTCGATGCGGACGAGCACGAGATGGCGTTTGGCGCGCCGGTGTACTTCAGCCAGCCGCGCAACGCACTCCTCTTTTCCGTTGATCTGATGAGCCGGCTGATGCCTGCCCGGGATGTCAGGCTCATGGACATGATGCGGCTCTGCCTCGTTGAGCTCAACAAGGGCCGCGAAGCCGAGAGCAGCCTTCTCGCCCGGATGCGGACCGCCGTGAGATCCCAGCTGGCGCAAGCCTGCCCATCGATCGAAAGCGTCGCCGAAGATGTCCACCTGCCCGTGGCGGCGCTGCACCGGGAACTTGCTGCCGCCAATCTGAACTTCCAGGAACTGGTTGAAGGCATCCGGCGCGAGCTTGCACTTTCGTACGTGCGCCAGCGGCAGCTGACGCTCTCTGAGATTGCCCTGCTGCTGGGCTATTCCGAGCTTTCCGCCTTCAGCCGCGCTTTCCACCGCTGGACCGGCTCGAGCCCGCGCTCCTACCGCTCCGGTTCACGCGATCGGCTAAGAGTAGGTTGGTGGGAGATTGAGAGCGAGATGATGAGGTGAATGGCAGCGCGGCACGATCTCGATGATGAGCGAATGGGTTCTTCGAGAGGAACGTAACCCCGGCCACGTGTCGGCGACGCCAGATAGGCGGCGAACTGCCGCCTCAGGCTCTCGATCAGGAGATAGACGCGAAGCTCGGTCACGCGCGAAACCTGTGGCTACCGCCCGATTGCCCGGATAGCCACCCACACGATCGGACCGGATTTCTACTTGCCGGGTTCCGAAGTTCTTGACGACGTCCGGATGCGGCCGCGGAATGACGTGCACCGAAATTACGGTGCCGATCTGACTGGCTGCTTCGGAACCTGCTTCCGTGGCCGCCTTTACGGCGCCGACGTCGCCCTGCACCAGTACGGCGACGAGCCCGGCGCCCACCTGCTCGCGTCCGATGATGGTGACATTGGCGGCCTTGACCATGGCATCCGCGGCGGCGAACGCCGCGACATATCCCTTTGTTTCAACAAAACCAATCGCATTTGACATTGATATCCTCCTTGTAAACGGTATTTGTTACCCTCGGGGTTTGGGTGGTTTACGGGCCTCATCAAGGATGCCGATCACCAGGGCGTCCACTACTGCCTTCTGATCCTTGAACCAACCGCGTGCCACCGATCCTGAGGTGATGAGAACGCGTTCGCCGGCGCCCGCGCCCAAGGGGTCGAAGGCGATCATCCGCTCTCCTGGACCATCGTCCTCTTCCACTGAGACCTCGAGCAGCGCGCCGCCAGGCAGCTCATCAAGCCGCTTTGTTGCCCACACCTTGCCGATCACGATGCCTGTCTTCATGGCTTGGTCCTTACCAGTTCCAGCTTCAGCTCCCGCGCCCGGTCGCGTGCAAGCGGCGTCACCACCGCATGGGGCCCGAGAACGATCTTATTGTATTGCCGCCCGATCTCTTCGACGCGCAGTTCGCTCAGCATTCCGTCGCCAAATTGGAACGACCCAGCTGAAGTCCTCGGCGCGCTATCCAGCCGCACCACTGTGGAAGTTCCTGCCGCCGGTGCGCTGAAGGTAAGCTTGCCGGACATGATTGCCGCTTTGAGATCCTCATGGGTCGCCGCGTGCACGATGTCGCGAGCGAACCGGCTCAGATCGTCGGCTGCAACCTCTACGAAACCGGACCCCCCGGGCAACAATGCCTGGCGCATGGGTTCGATCAGGTTGGACGGTTTTGACTCCGGCGATGCCGACGGCTCTCCGCGGTCGAGCGCTTGTTTCAGAACCTCACGCACCATCCTGCGCAGTTCGTCCCTGTCGATGCCTTTGGCCATCAGCTTTGCCTCGCTGCCAGCGCATGTTCCGCGGCCCGCGCTGCTGCGCGAACGTTGCTTTCCTCGCCTGACAGATAAAGGCGCCCGGTAGCGCCCATCATCCGGTAGTCCACAATCTTGACGTTGGCCGACTTCTCGGCTTCGTTCGCGGCGATGATGGCATAGGCCGCCGGTTCCATTTCGAGCACGAACAGTGATTTTCCCGACAGGATCATCGAGCCCGCCTTGTTGCGGTTGATCAGGAACGCGTGATAGCTGTCAATGCGCTTTACGATGCGGGAAGCGAGAACCTTCGGCTTTAGCGCGTCGGCCGGCGAAGCTCCGAGATGCTCCAGCACCGCTTCGCCCGCAGCCTTCACCGACGCAGTCGAATACGCGTGGAACTCGAGATAGCCATACTGGCGTTCGACCACCAGAAGCCCGGGTTTCACATCGACGGCTTTTAAGGCGACATCGGTGAGGCTCTCGATCTCCAGCCCCGGAGACACCTCGATCACGACCGCCGCCATGTTGCTGCGCGGCAGGAAACCCCTGGCGAACGTTCCCAGATAGCACATCGTCCTTGGCTGCAATTGATCGACGAAAATGTAGGACCGTACGGTCGCCATCACCTACCGCCGCCGCTCTGCCTGGAGGTCGCGAAGCTTCTTCAAGAATGATGCGGCGGATTTCCTCGCGGACATCGTCCGGGATTTCCTCCCCTCCAGGGGGTCCGTCGCTGACCGGCGAAGGCCTGCCGCCGAGCCAGTCGAACGAATAGTCGATTTCGCCTTTGGGAGGCCTGGGTCGGGTCGCCGGCGCCGACTGTGCAGCGGCCGAGAAGTCGCCGAACGGAACGTCGTCGCGTTTGTTGTAGGCAATCTTCACCCATTGCAGGAGGTGTTGCGGGCCCACGTTCTCGCTGACCGACGAACGCCCGAAGTAGCCCGTTCCGATCGTCATCGTGGGGGCGAGGAAGGTATCGAATCCGGCTGCCCCCGTGCTGTTGCCGACGTTCACCGCAATGCGCAGCACATTGAGCCGCGCGCCGTAGTCGAGGATGAGCGCCGGGTCGGTGGCGTGGATCGCCGCCGAGTGTCCCTGCCCCTGCCGCCGCACCATGGCCTGCGCCGCGCCGAACGCCTGTTCTCTTGTGGCTACCTCATAGTAACCAAGGACCGGACACAGCTTTTCCCGGCTCAGAAGATAATCATCGCCGATGCGCTCGAGCGGCACCAGCAGGACGCGCGTGCCGCGGGGCACCCGGATGCCGGCGCCCGCTGCGATTGCTTCGGCGGATTTTCCGATCAGCGCGATGTTGAACTTGCCGGTCGGGAACAATTGGCCCTCGAGCCGGTCCCGTTCCTCCGGGCTTACGAGGTGACAGCCGTGACGCCTCAGTTCGCTCAGCAGCCGCTCTCCGATGGCCTTGTGCGCGATGACCGCCAACTCGTTCGTGCACAGGATTGCATTGTCGAAGGCCTTGCTGTCAGCGATCTCCTTGGCCGCCCTGGCAACTTCGGCGCTCTCATCGACATAGGCCGGAACGTTTCCCGGCCCGACCCCGATCGCCGGGTTTCCCGACGCGTACGCAGCCCGCACCATGGCGACGCCGCCGGTCGCCAGGATGAGGTCGATGCGATCCGACTTCATGATCTCATCGATGATGGGAAGGGACGGCTCCTCGATGACCTGGATCACGCCGTCCGGCGCGCCGGCCTTCTCGGCGGCGTGCGCCATGAGCCGCGCCGCATCCGCGCAGCATGCCTTGGCGGCGGGGTGGGGGCTGAGCACGATGGCGTTGCGCGTCATGAGCGCGATCAGCGCCTTGTAGTACACCGAGCACACCGGGTTGGTGGAAGGGGTCAGGGCGAATATGACGCCGGCAGGTTTAGGTATCTCCACCATCTTCCGGCCGGGATCGATATGCGGGTCGGTGAAGTTGTGGTCCTTGTAGTGCTCGTAGAGGCCGGTCGAGCACAGCAAGTTCTTGCGTTCCTTGTGTTCGGCGACGCCGAACCCGGTCTCCTTGACTGCCCATTCGCCATAGCGGCGGGCTTCGGCGGCCGCAGCTTCTGCGACCGCCTTGCTGATCGCCAGCACCTCGCCCCTGGAAAAGCTCGAGAACGCGCCGGCCGCCCAGCGTGCCTTCTCGACCAGCTGTTTTGCATGGAAGGCCGAGAGGCTCCGGGGAAGGTCCGTCGGCTCGACGCTCATAGGGTTAAGGCTCTCGACAGCGGGTTTTGCCGTAATGCCTTGAAAAGATAGAATTGATCGGCCTTCCGGGCTTGACCGGACGGCGGCTTGGCTTGACAGGCGCAAGCAGGCCGGTCTTGTCGCCGCCCCCGCGTGCATGCGAACATTCCAGACGTTGGTGCCGCAACCAGGAGATCAGTGATGGAGCGCAATTCCGGCGCCCTGGGCGCCGGATCCGTCCACACGCCCGGTATCCTTGCTTCCGCCGCGACAGGTGCAGCCGGCTTCATCAGCGGACTGGGTGGAGACGTCGATCGCATATTCGGGAACGCCAGCATCGCTCCCGACATGGCGGGCAGCCCGACGCTGCGCCTGCGCTTGCCGGACTTCTGCCGGCTGTTCGAGGAGGCGGCGCACCAGACAGGCTATGGCAATCTCGGTTTGCGCTTCGGCAACCAGTTCCAGCCTCGCGACCTTGGCTTCTGGGGCTACGCCGCCGTTTCGTCCCCGACGCTCGGGCTCGCGCTCACCAACCTTGTCGATCTTTTGAGTTTCCATCAGGAGTCAACGCATATGGGCATCACCCGCGGCGAGGATGGCCTGATGCGGCTCGCCTACCAGATCGAGGCGCCGGACATCGTCGAGCGCCGCCAGGACGCGGAATTGTCGCTCGGCATGTTTCTCAACGTCATCCGCGAGTGCTGCGGCTCAGGCTGGTCGCCGGAAGAAGTGCATTTTGAGCATCCCAAGCCGGTCGATGCGGACGAGCACGAGATGGCGTTTGGCGCGCCGGTGTATTTCAGCCAGCCGCGCAACGCGCTCCTCTTTTCCGCTGATCTGCTGAGCCGGCCGATGCCTGCCCGGGATGTCAGGCTCATGGACATGATGCGGCTCTGCCTCGTTGAGCTCAACAAGGACCGCGAAGCCGAGAGCAGCCTTCTCGCCCGAATGCGTACCGCCGTGAGATCCCAGCTGGCGCAAGCCTGCCCATCGATCGAAAGCGTCGCCGAAGATGTCCACCTGCCCGTGGCGGCGCTGCACCGGGAACTTGCTGCCGCCAATCTGAACTTCCAGGAACTCGTTGAAGGCATCCGGCGCGAGCTTGCGCTGTCCTACGTGCGCCAGCGGCAACTGACGCTCTCGGAGATTGCCCTGCTGCTGGGCTACTCCGAGCTTTCCGCCTTCAGCCGCGCTTTTCACCGCTGGACCGGCTCGAGCCCGCGCTCCTACCGCTCCGGTTCACGCGATCGGCATTGACTTTCCGGCGCCGCCCCCGGGCGACCGGCACCTCATACCTCGGCGCCCGAGGAGTTCAAAAACCTCTGCGTTCGTTACGCTTGGGCCAGAGCTTCCAATGATTCCGGCAGCACCTGCCCGCCGTCGACGATGAGGGTCTGGCCGGTGATGTAGCCCGCTTCTCTGGAAGCGAAAAACGCCGCCGCGTGACCGATGTCCTCAACCGTGCCCAGGCGCTTGAGCGGGATCGAGGCCGCCATGGTGTTGTGATAGTCGGGGCCGAGCGCCGCAAGCCCCTCGGTGATGATGTTGCCGGGCATGACCGCATTGACGGTGATGCCGTATTTGGCGAGCTCGATCGAAGCGGTGCGCATGAACCCCAGTTGCCCCGACTTGCTCGCACCGTAGTGCGTCCATCCGGGGAATCCGGTAACCGGACCGGTGATCGACGAAGTAATGACGATCCGCCCTTGATCCGATTTTTTCAGGTAGGGCACGCACGCCCGGACCGCGTGAAACGTGCCTTTGAGGTTCGTGCTCATGACCTCGTCCCATGCCGCACTTGTCATGTCCTCGAGTTTCGCCGCCGGAAATATGCCGGCGTTGGCGCACAGCACGTCGAGTCCGCCGTTTTTTTCGGCAACCGACTCTGGCTGCCCTCTCCATGCTGGCGAGATCGCCCACATCGCCCGCGAGACTCCACGACCCATGGCCGATGTCCTTGGCTGCGGCCTCGGCCTCGCCTGCATGGCGGGAAACGATAGCGACCTTGGCGCCCGCCTGGGCGAACACTCGTGCGATGCCCTTGCCAATGCCCTTGCTGGCACCCGTTATCATCACGGAGCGGCCCTTGAGCGAAGCTGACAGTACTGACTTTCTCCCTCCTAGTCGCAGTTAGGGCCCATCCATAATCAACTGAGTCATAATTGCCACAGATTGCGAAGAATTGCTTCTGGGGGATTCACGAGAGGGAGTCACGCACCATAGCCTTGCAGCATGATTCGATCTGCGCAAGTGCGCGCTGCACGGAAGCGATATCGAGAGATGGCGGCGGTTCTGAATGAACAGAGCCGGCGTCGCTTTGTTGCGTTGGAAGCGCAGGCGTTGGGACGTGGCGGGGTCAGTTTGATGGCCCGGATCAGCGGACTGTCGCGATCGACGATTTATCATGGGCTGTCCGACATTCGCGACAAGGTGTCGGCGCCGCCCGGACGTATCCGCAGGGCGGGCGGCGGGCGCAAGAAGAAGGCGATTGAGGATCCAGCGCCTGGTGGTCGATCTCAAGAGCCTCGTCGCGCCGGTGACGCGAGGCGACCCGATGCAGCCGCTGCTGTGGACGTCGCACAGCCTGCGTAACCTTGTGAAGGAACTGGCTAAGGAAGGGCACAAGGTTTGTCCAACCATTGTCAGCGATCTTCTGCGCGGCCTGGGCTATAGTCTGCAGGCCAACCGCAAGACCCGTGAAGGCGGCAAGCACATCGATCGCGACGCCCAATTTCAGTACATCAACACACAGGCCACGGAGTTCCTGACTGCGAATGAACCGGTGATATCGGTTGACACGAAAAAGAAGGAATTGGTGGGCAATTTCAAGAACAACGGCCGGGACTGGCGTCCCCAGGGCATGCCTGAGGCGGTCAACGTTCATGATTTCATCGATCCCAAGCTGAGCCGCGCGGTTCCCTACGGCGTCTACGACATCACCAACAATGTCGGATGGGTCAGCGTCGGCACCGATCACGACACCGCCGGCTTTGCCGTCAACGCGATCCGCCGATGGTGGCGCACGATGGGAAAGAAGCGCTATCCCAAAGCCAAACGCCTGATGATCTCCGCCGACGGCGGCGGCAGCAACGGATATCGTGTGCGTCTGTGGAAAGTCGAACTCCAGAAGCTCGCCGACGAGCTCAACCTTCCCATTACGGTTTGTCATCTGCCACCCGGCACCAGCAAGTGGAATAAGATCGAGCATCGTCTGTTTTCGTTCATCACCATCAACTGGCGGGGCAAGCCGCTGCGCAGCTACCGCACCATCGTCCAGCTGATCGCCGCGACGACCACCGATACCGGCCTCAAAGTCCGCGCCGAACTGGACGAAAACAAGTATCCCAAAGGCGTCAAGGTTTCCGATGCTCAACTCGCCAGCATCAACCTCTCCCGCCACGCGTTCCACGGTGACTGGAACTACACGATCTCACCAAAACCGAAGAAACCCATCTCGAGAAAAACACAATTGACCGATTTATTTATGGACGAGCCCTTAGCTGACCGGATCCAGGGTGCGCCCGCGCCTCAGGAGCAGGACCATGCCATACCCGCCGATCAGGACAATCATCGCTCCAATGGTAGACACTGTTCCCAGCACCGGCACACCCGGCGTGTACCCGGCTACCATCTTGGCATAGAGATACTCAGGCACTGTCGTGTCGGCACCGGTCGTGAACAAGGACAGGGGAAAGTTGCCCCACGACAGCAGGAAGGCGAACAACGCTCCTGAAAATATCCCGGGGAAAAGCACCGGCAGGGTAACCTCGCGCAACACCTCGAGCCGCGTTGCACCCAGATCGAAAGCCGCCTCTTCCAGCGCCGGATCGAAGCTATAGACCTGGATGGCCATCACCAGGGTTACGACCGGGACGATCCAGACCAGGTGCGCAAAGACTGCCGTCGCCCAGCTCAGCTGAATGCCAAGCGCGTTGAACCACAACAGGAGAGCCAGACCAAGCACGGACTGCGGAAAGAAGATCGGCAGCAGGATGAGGCGCTGATACCAGCTGCGTCCCTGCCAGTTGTAACGCGCGAAGGCCAGCGCGCCAAAGAAACCCAGCACCACCGCAACGACAGTGACCACCGCGGCAATGCTCAGGGAAGTGGCGAGCAACTGGCGAATTTCGATCGACGCAAACGTCTTCTGCCACCAGTCCAGACCCCATTTGCTGATGGGAAACTGAAAGTAGCGGCTGGCGGTGAGTGACGCGAGCGCAATGCACAGTCCCGGCAGGTAGACGAACACCAGGATCGCAATCGACCACGCGACGATAAGGGCATGCCGGTACCGGCTGCTGGTTTCCGGCGAGCTCATTTCCTGCCCAGCAAGGTGTCGAGATCAAATCGCCTTAGGGCGAATAGCACCAAAGTGCCGACGACCAGCATCAGCAACACTGACAGGGCCGCGCCAAGCGGCCAGTTCTGTGCGTAGGTGAAGGCGATCTCGATGTCATGGGCGATCGGGATGATCTTCTGGCCGCCAAGCACCTTCGCCTCGGCGATCGCACCCACGGCCAGCACGAAGGTCAGCAGACAACCGATGAGGATTCCGGGCATCGATAGCGGCAGCTCGACCTCGCGAAACACCTGCCACCGGCTTGCGCCCAGATCGGACGCGGCGTCCCGCGTTTCAGTGGGAACCATGCTTACCCCGAGGGTCATCGGAAACAGCATGAAGGGCAGATAGACATAAAGCATGCCGAACACGACAGCGAAGCGGGTGAAGAGGATGCTCTGCCATTCGACCCCGAAGAGCGATTTCAGCGTGCCGAGCAGCACTCCGTTCTTGATGAAGAAGAGAACCCAACCGTACAGCCGGATGTTTTCGGAAACGAACAGCGGCACGGTGAACAGCAGGGTGACAATGGTTGCCCAGCGCCCGAAGACGCGCACCAGTCCATAGGCGATCGGGTAGCAGATAAGCGCCAGCAGCGCCGCCGTCAGGGCAGCGAGCCCCAGCGACCACAGGAATGAGATGTAGCTCGATCCCTGAACGATGGTCGCATAGTTCTCGAGAGTAGGCCGCCCGGTAAGCGAGAAGGTTCGTGGCGGGGCAAAGCTGAACCATATGACGGCAATGAGCGGCGCCGCGAACCCGGCCGCCAGCAGCAGCAACACCGGCGTGGCTGACTTTGGCCCCTGCCCCGATCCTTCCATCGTTCAGTCCCGAACCAGGATGCTGTCCTTCGCATCCCACCCGATCAGCACTTCATCGTCGAGTTTGCCCGGCTGCGCCTGCTCGCGGAGCTTCTCGATGATGAACACCTGATCGCCCGCCCGGACCTGGTACTGAATTCGCGACCCCAGCACATATTCGTTGTAGAGACGGCCGCTGAGAGTGTTGTCCGCCCTGGCCTTGCCGTTCAGGAACCTGACGAACTCCGGCCGGATGACCAGGTAACCCTGCTGAAACCCCGCCGGAATCGGCGGAGCAACGATCTCGCCCGCAACCGCGGGAGATGAGAGCCTGGAGTTTGCGTCCGCCTTTACCGGCACCACGTTGACGTCGCCGATGAACTCCGACACGAACTTCGTTCGAGGAGCAGCGTAAATCTCCTGCGGCGTCCCCACCTGAATGAGCTTGCCGGCTCGCATGACGCCGATACGGTCGCTCATCACCATCGCCTCCTCAAGGGAATGGGTTATGTAGACGAAGGTCTTGCCGGTCTCGCGGTGAATGTCCTTCAGCTCCTTTTCCAGCGTCTTGCGCAACTTGTAGTCGATGGCCGAGAGTGGCTCGTCGAAGAACAGAATCTCGGGATCGTACGCAAGGGCACGGGCGAGCGCCACTCGTTGCCGCTCGCCGCCCGAGCAGCGCAGCACGTTCTTGCCGTAGTAGCCTTCGGGAAGCCGCAGCAGGTCCATCAGTTCAAGCGCCCTCTGCTTTCTTGCCGCCGGGGCAACGTTACGGATCTTGAGCGAGAATTCGATGTTCTCCCCTACCGTGCGGTGGGGAAACAGCGCCAGCGATTGGAAGACCATGCAGGTCGGGCGGCGGTTTGCCGGGACCTCGTTGATCCGCTTTCCGCGCAGCATGATGTCGCCCGCAGTCGGTGCATCCAGCCCCGCCAGCATCCTGAGCAGCGTTGTCTTTCCGCAGCCCGAGGGTCCGACAATGGTGAAAAACTCGCCTTCGCCGATTTCGAGATCGACGAAGTTGACTGCGGCGAGGGCCCCGAAACTTCTGGCAACGCCTTTGAGCGTCAGGATTGCCGGTCTGGCTGTCATGCCTTCTGAGCCGTCAGACACAAATCCCTCCTGCCGCGGCGACGGCACGGCAAGCGCGGCCGGAGGGATTTATAGGCGCCGGCTCAGCCGCCGGAAGCCTCGCGCTTGGCCGCCGTCATGATGTCGAGCAGCTTGTCGTAGTCGGGCACGATGTCGTACTCGATGCTTGCCGCCATCTCTTCTTCGAGACTGTCCCACTGGATCGCATCAAGCTCTTCTTTGGTGAAAAGCTTGAAACACTCCTGGGTTGCCCATCTGGGTAACCGGATTGAAGGTGCCCTCGGCAAAGGCGACCACGTGGGCGGAGTCGGGCTTCTGCACGAACTCGAGAAATTCCACTGCCAGAGGTGACAGTTCAGGGTTGGCCACTGTCGAGGTCACTTCGATCCACGAGATACCACCCTTGTCGCCGGCCATCGGGCCCTTTTTCGGTGTGATGCCGCGGATGTTCGGGTGGCCGTCGGCGCGCGCCGGCGAGGCCGAGTAGGTGCCCCCGGTTAGATGGAAGTCGATCTCGCCGGCGACCAGCGATTGGTTCATGGTGGCGATATCGCCGACCAGCTTGGCTCCCTTGAACACTTGCTTGGCGGTCTCGGTGAACTTCGCGGTCTCCTCATCGGAGTGTGTCTTGAAGGGATCGAACCCGGCAATGCAGCAGATGCAGAACACGTTCCAGTCGTCCGACTCGAGGATGCCGTATTTCTTGTCGTTGGCGGGATCGTTCCAGAGATTCCACCCCTGATCCTCCGCAGTGGCCCGGCTGACCTTGTCGGTGTTGACGACGAAGGAATACGGCCCGAAGCGCTGGCACATGCCGAGAAGCTCCTTGCCGTCGTCGCTCATCGCCCACTTGTAGGGGGGCTTGAAAGCCGGCAGCATTTTCTCGAAGTACGGCTCCATCCTGGCGCGGTCGAGTGGCTTGATCAGCTTCTCCGGATGCATGATCTTGCGCGCCCACGGGTTGTTGACGTTGATCAGATCCCAGACATTCGTTTCTCCGGCTCTCAGCCGGTTGATCATCGTGGGGTCGTTGGTCAGCGATTCGGCTTTTACCGTTGCGCTGGTCATCTGCCGGAAGGGGTCGAGCACCTGGGCGGAGTTGTAACCTTCCCAGCAAAGTATGTTGAGTTCCTTCTCCCGCGCCGCCAGCGCCGGTCTTGCCATCCCCGAACCGGCCCCCGCCACGGCGGCGGCCCAGATTGCCGACTGCTGCATGAAGTTTCGGCGCGAAATCTTGTTGCTGTTGGCCATTCTTTTCTCCCTCCCTGTCAACTGCCGTCTGCCCGGGCGCCTATGCGGCGCAGCGATCGGCCGCAGCCATAACAGCACACCGGCGCCCTGTGTGCCAATAGTACGGGTTTTTACTTGAGCAGCCGATCATCCCGAGCTCCGCCCTCGGCTGCAGGAACGATCGTCCGCTCCGCGGTCAGTAGCGATAGGTGAATAGCCCGCGCCGTTCATAGACTTCGGCTGCTTCTTCGATGAACGCCGCCAGGCGCTTGGCCCCATAGTCTTTGCGCAGCACGGCCGCGGCAGCCGTCAAGTTCTGCTTTCGATCTTGCCCGGCCCGGCCTCAGGAGCTCGTAGACCTGCATGATGAAATCCTGCGGCACGTTGACGAGCTCGCCGGCCCGGTCGAAGTTGTCGGCCAGCGTGGGTCGCCCGGCCGCCCGCGCAATCTGCGCCTGATAGCCGAGCGCTTCCGCCGTGATGCAAAGGTCCTCCATGCTCACCTTGCCCCCAACCAGGCCGTCGAGCGTCACCTCGCTCAGTGGCTTCCCCCCGCGGCCGCGAATGAGCTCCGGACGCTGTTCCGAAAGCGGATAGTCATCGATGCCAAGCTTGCTCATGTACCGATTGTCCCGCTGCGTGATCGGGCTGGCGCCGCCTGCTCCAGAAACTTCACGTCGATGTGTTCCGGTTCGGCACCGGAGGAGACGAGCCCTGTCTCGATTGCGTAGATCATCGCCACGCGCGCGTGATAGCGCGAGCCCATGGCTTGGCCGCGCGTCGGCACGACGACAGGCTCCGGCATTTCGCCCAGCGCATAGGCCGCGGCATTGGCACCGAGCATTCGATAGTGTTCGAGTTGAGTGATGGGCGAGTTTGAGAATAGCTCCAGATTGTTATGCGGTAGCCGGTCCTTCTGATGGATAACTGCCGTCCCCTTGGCCTGGATGCCGATGCCGATGCCCGAACGCGAAAGGCGCGCTGCCGACAGACCGAGAAACGACGTATCGGCGGTATGTTTGAACCGCACCACGCGGACCTTCAGGCCCCGGCCTTCGATTGCCTCGGTCATCACCTGCAGCACCCGGGCAAGGGAGTGTCCAGCGATCGTCTGAAACAACTTGATACCGAAGGCGGGGCTGATGCCGATAACTACGTCTCTTTCATTCGTCTCCGGCGCGGCTTGGCTGCGAACGCCGTAGAGAATGCGGCGCCTTTCCGCCGCTTCGTGCATCGCCTCCGATCTGACCACTTCCTTGTGGTCGAGCACGTCGCGAATGCCGTTAATTTCCTGGCGGCGAGGCTCGCTTACGCGGTACCCGGAGCCCGGCCCGGCATAAACATTGGGGTCGTTGACGGCACTCAGCACCCGGCCGCCGCGCACAATCGCCGATGTCTGAAGGTAGTCGCCCGACAACCGCAGCTTGACCAGCGCCAGGAGGTTTTCAGCTTCCTCGCGGTACCCGCAGCGTTCCAGAGACCGGATGACATCGACGACGGTGACGTTGCGCTCCCGGATTTTCTCGCTGACGATCGATACCTCGCGCGGCGCATAGCTTCTGGTATCGTCCGACCCCGAGGCCGCGACTACGCTTTCCAGCATCGCCTGCGTCGGCTCGCCCAGCCCAAGATCCCGGAAAACCGCTGCCAGCGCCTCGACGGCCCGCTGCCGCAGGCCGAGAATCCGCGTCTCATCGACCGATGTAAGACCGCCATCGGCTTCGAAGTCGCGTTGCAGCACGAGAAAGTCCTCCAATTCCTCGCCATTCAGCAGTGAAGGATTGAAGGAGTTGTCATACTTGAGGATCGACCCGAAGCCCGAACAGATGAGATCGGAGCCGGCAACCAGGTAGGGCAGGATCTTGGCGCCCACCCGGATCTCACTTTCGGTGCTGCGGGCGTCGTTGCCGGAAGCGCATTCGAGATCGAGCCACACCGCGATCAGGTTCTCGGCCATGAGCTCACGCACCCCGCCGGGCACGGTCGCGGTCACTGGCGCGCCGTCGATGCCGCCATTCTGGGTTCCCTGCACGCCCATCGCCCGCTGCAGGCACAGGCAGCGGGCCTCCAGGTAGAGCAGTGATTTCAACTCATGGAACCCCATGAGCAACTCGGAACCAGCCCCCGACGTGCACCGCATCTTGATACCGCGTGAAGCATAGGCAGCGGCGAGAAAAGCCTTTGACCACGGCGTGTCATCGCCATCGATGAACGCCTTCTCGGTGCCGTACACTGAAACCGTCTCGGCATAGGAGGTGAAGCCGGCCATGGCGATGCGCAGCTCTTCCGCCTCTTCGCTCGAACATTGGAACAGCGTTCCCCATTTGCCGACCGAGGCTCCGACGGCGCATGCGAGAGCATTCGACCAGGCGTTGCGCGATACCCGCATGGTGGTCTCAATTTCATCGAAACCGAACGCTACGGCGGTAGCCGCGTCAGCCGCCAGCTGCAGCGGATCGTCCTTCGCATTGGTCACGTGCGCCTGATTGCCCGGCGTCTGCCGGGCGCGCATCTTGGTATAAGCGAATGCGATCTCGAGCGCGTTCAGGCAGGATACGACCTCTGCAAGCTTCGCCGGAGTGAGCCCGTGTGCGATGCGCACGAGCTCGACCCGCGGAACGTTCATGTCAACCAGCTTGCGCGCGATCTCCAGAGACGGCATCGCCATCGCATCCCGCGCCACCTCTGGATCGATGTGGTGGCGGGCAATGAAGTAGTCGATCATGTCGAAGTCAGCCGCGGCCACGCCGTCCAGCACTGTGACCCGGCCGTTGTGGACTGTCAGCGAGGGCTTGGGATCCGCCGGGCTGGAGAATGCCGAGAACCCGTTACCTGGGTCTTCTGCCGCGAACTTGTCGAGTCGAAGCGGGCGATCATCCCATTCGGCAAATCGCCGCCAGCGGTTTGACATCCCGTTCACAGGAAGCAGACTACCACCAAAGCAGGTTGCGCCAAAGCACTCAGCGGATCATGTACGCTTTGCGCACCGTCTCATGGACCCGGCAGGTTCCCTTCCAGTCCCTTGGGAAAAATGCGGTAGTGCCGGGCGCAATTTCGATCACTTCGCCCGAGGCATGGGTGTACGTGCAGCGGCCCGACAGGAAATGACAGAATTCATCGCGCGTTACATGACAGTTCCAATAGCCCGGGGTGCATTCCCAGATGCCGCATTCCGAGGAGCCATCCTCGTTCCGGTGCAGCAGCATGCCGGAGGTGTGCGACCTGCCTTCGATCATCGTGGGAACGAGCCCCCAGTCCTTGAGCTCACCGATGCGGGCGCTGGTATGTGGCGCTGAGGAGGGTCGGATCATGGCGACGCCCGGCGCGCCAGCTGATCGAGGATGGCTGCGGCCTTCCTTGGCCCCGGTCTGGCGCGCATGTACCTCGACGTCCGCTTGAGCTTTGTCTGCATCTTCTTGTCGTTGATCATGGCGCTTATCTTCGCCATGAGCTCCTCGTCGGTCCAGTCGTAACGGTGCGACTTGAAGCCGTGTCCGGTTTCCGCGACGCGCGTTGCGTTGTCGTGCCCGTCCCACACATACGGCATGATCAGCGCTGGTTTGCCGAAATAGAGGCACTCCGTGAACGAATTGTTGCCCCCGTGGTGAATGACTGCGTCGACCAGCGGTATCACCGAGGGCTGTGGGAACCAGCTATCGATGATCACATTGTCAGGGACGGCGGAGTACCGGTCCCGGTAATCGCCGACGTTCACGAGAGCGCGCACCGGCATGCGACCGAGGAGCGCAATCAGCCTCTTGAGAAGCTCGACGTCTCCTGCCCCCAGGGATCCGAAGCTGACGTAGAGCAGAGGCTTGTCATTGTGCCTGCCGAACCTCGGCACCTGGTATGGCTTTTCCTTGCGCACACAACCTTCGAGATAGCGAAACTTCGCAGCTGGAAGCTTGTGGCGGCGCTTGAACTTCACCGGCGTCGGATACAACAGAATGTTCATGTCCGGCGAGGCTTCGAAGAACTGGCCGAGCGGATAGGCAGCTTCACCGCGCGAAGCGAGGAATGAATTGAAATCGTCGTGGATCGGCTTGATCACCTCGTTGAAGCGGTCGCGAAACCGCGCAAAGCCCGCCTTGTCATTCTGCGCCAGGCCCGACAGGTGGGGAGGTATGTCGGGATCCTCGATCTCGTTTTCCGAGCACGAGATGATGCGCACCCACGGCCGGCCCGCGTCGCGCGAATATTTCTTGATCGCCGGGAAAAGAATGACATTGTCGACGCACACCACATCGGGCTTGAGCCGCGCCAGCACCTCCGGCAGGTCCTTCTCCGCCCACTTCGCCGTCGACACGATGGCCTGCCAGCAGTCCTTCACATAGTTGTCGATCTGGTCCAACGGACTTTTGCGGAAATTCGGGATGTGGCCATTTATGAATTCCGTCCAGAACCTGGCCATTTCTTCGGGCGGCATGGGCTCGGACAGATTGACCGGATGCGCCTCGAAGCCATAGCCCCGGTACACCTCGAGGAACCCCGGATCCGAGAGGAACACGGCTTTGTGGCCAAGCTTTTCGACGGCCTGGGCGATGCCGACCGAGTTCAGCGCCGGCCCGAACGCCGCTTCGGGAAAGAAGGCGATCAGCTTGCTTTGCCTTCTGCGTGACCTTTTCGCTTTTTTGCGCAACGGCTTGCGGGCTTGGCGCGTCGCGGATTTTCCCACCCTCTTGGCAGCGGGTCTTGGCTTACGAGCCATATGGGCCTCCTCTTGCGGGTCGGCTTCTAGACCTCAAGATCGACCCCCGGTCAAGGCTCCGCGATCGACGCGTTGCGACATGAGCACCATGGCAAAGCTCAACGCCATGACGATCGTCGCCATGGCGTTGATCTCGGGCGTCACTCCGAAGCGCAACATCGAATAGATGCGCATGGGCAGAGTGGTGGAAGCCTGCCCCGCTCCGGCAGTGAAGAAGGCGATGATGAATTCATCGATTGACAGCGTGAAGGCGAGCATGGCTCCCGCCACGACGGCGGGCGCTATGAGGGGCAGGATAATGCGCCGGAAGGTCGTCGTCTGGCTGGCACCAAGATCGGCGGACACCTCCACCAGAGACCAATCGAAATTGCGCAAACGCGCGCGCACAATGGCGCACACGAAAGCGATATTGAACACGACGTGCGCCATGATGATCGAATGAAGACCGAGCGTGAATTCGAGCATGGTGAAGAACGAAAGAAGCGCGATGGCGAGCACGACGTCGGGAATGATCATGGGCGCGAACAGCAACGCATCTGTCACCGCCGAAGCTCGTCTTTTTTCTACTCCGACGGCCAGGAAAGTTCCGAGCACCGTGGCGATCGCGGTCGAAGCCACGGCGACGAAGAGGGAGTTCATCGCCGCCCTGATGATGTCCGGACTGTGCGCGAGCTTCCCGTACCACGCAAATGAAAATCCCGTCCAAACAGTGGGCAGGCCGGACTGGTTGAAGCTCAAGACCATCAGCATGACGATCGGCGCGTAAAGAAACACGAACATCAGGCTGAGGTGCGTTCGCAGGGCTCTAGGCATGAACGGCCTCACGGGCGCGGCCGGCGGCAACGGCCTGCGCAAACAGGAGCACCATCATGACGCCAATGAGGATGAGCGACAGGGTGGCTCCGAACGGCCAATCGCGGGCGATCAGAAACTGGTCGTAGATGAGATTGCCGACCATCTGCATGCGCCCGCCACCGAGCAGATCGGGCGTGATGAAGTTGCCGATTGACAGGACGAAAACAAAGACACCACCCGCGGCCACGCCCGGCAGGGTCAGCGGCAGGGTGATCCGCAAGAACGTCTGCCAGGCTCCGGCACCGAGATCGCGGGAGGCTTCCGCAAACGACTGGTCGAGTCGCTGCAACGCCGAATAAATGGCGAGGATAACGAACGGGCAATAGTTGTAGACAAGCCCCAGGACGACCGCGAACTCGTTGTAGAGAAGGTCAAGGGGCTCGTGCACGAGCCCCAGCCGACCGAGCGTCTCATTGATGACGCCCTGACGGTTGAGCAGGACCATCCAGGCATAGGTGCGGATGAGATAGTTCGACCAGAACGGCAGCATCACCAGCACCAGCAGGGCGTTCTGCCGGCTGGGCGCTGCCCGCGAGATCGCATAGGCCGCCGGATAGGCGATGAGTATCGAGACGGCTGTCGCGATGGCGGCGATGCGGGCAGAGCCGATCAGGATCGTGAAATAGAGCCGGTCGGTAGCCCGCCTGAAGTTCTCGAGCGTGGGGGCGTCGAAGTCGATGCCGCCGTAAACGCCGCGCTCGAAGAATGCGAGGACGAAAATGACGAGACAGGGCACAACCATGAAGATTACCAGCCAGCCAAGGCCTGGAAGCATCATCAGGAGCGCACTGCGTTGCAACCCGGGCGCACTCATCTTGCGCCGCCAGAGCCGGGGATGCGTGCGCGAGCGTGTTTCGAGCCAGAGCGTTCCAGCCAACGATCATGGCAAGTCTGGCGCTGCCACTTACGCGCTGCGACCCGAGTGCTTCGCAAAGACCGTCCCGATGCGGCGGACATTTGGCGCGCCGACGATACCGATGAGTTCCGAAAAAAACGGCCGGGTCAATCCCGGCCGTTCATTGGGCGCAGGAAAACCGCCGGAGCGCTATTGGGCGGCGAGAATTTCCGTGACTGTCTTTGAAAACGCCTTCTGGCCGTCTCCGAGATCGCGCACCTGCTCGAACTTGAGCAGCTCGGCCGGGCTGATCCCCATGTTCGGAAATTTCTGCAGCATGGCCTGGTCGATGGCGTCCATGCCGGCCTTGTTGGGCGACTTGTACATGATGTTCTCAACTACCCATTTGGCGGTATCCGCCCTCAGGACATAGTCGATGAACTTGTGCGCCGCATCCTTATGCTCGGAAGCTGCCGTGACCACCATCGTGTCCACCCACAGGTCCGAACCTTCCCTGGGTATGACGTATTTGATCTTGTCGTTTTCAGCGATACCGTAGTTGCACCAGCCATCCCAGGCATGGGTGAGGCTTGCTTCACCGGAGACCAGTTTCGCGAAGAAGGTCGTATCGTCGTATGCGAGAATGTTTTTCTTGGCTTCGGTCAGTTGCGCCTTGGCGGCGTCGAGTGTCGCTTGATCAACCGAATTCACGGACTTGCCCATCGCCAGGAATGCCGCTGCCATGAGCCATCGGTCAGTCGACAGCATGGTCAGCTTGCCCCTCACGTCATCGGCGGGCTTGAGGATGTCGTTCCAGCTCTGTGGCTCATTCTTTACCAGGTCGGAACGGTAGCAGATGCCGGTCGTTCCCCAGGTATAGGGCACTGAATATTTGTTGCCGGGATCATGCTGCAGGGAGTTGGCCTCCGGATAGAGATTGGCAAGATTCGGAATTTTCGAATGATCGATCTTCGCGCTGATGCCGAGCTTGTCGAGCGCTTCGGCGAAGGGCGAGGAAACGAACACGACGTCGTATCCCTTACCCCCGCCCGCCGTGAGCTTGCCCATGATCTCTTCGTTCGTCGCCTGAACGGCGATTTCAACCTCGATGCCGGTATCGGCCGTGAACTTTGCCGGCAGGTCCTTCGGCATGTAGTTGTCGAAATTTGCAACGACGATTTTCTCCGCTGCCGCTGCCTGCCACAGGTCGCCGAACGGCAGACTAGGGCCGCGACGAGAAGCGGCACTGACTGCAATAACTTCATGATTTCCTCCCTGGTTTTGACGGTTGTTTAGGATCAATTTGGTCACGTGTCATTTCTTCTGCGGAATTCGTGCTTCATACCAGCGAAATGCCCATACGATGAAGAAATACAGTGTGACATAGATCACAAGGACAAGCAGCAGGGGCTCATATACGCGGTAGGTATCCTGTCTGATCTTGTTCGAAACGCCGAACAGATCGAGCACCGTCACGGTGGCAGCAAGCGGCGTGGCCTTGAGCTGCAGCGCGGTTTCCCCGGCGAGCGTGGGCAGGGCAAGCCTTATGGCGCGCGGCAGCCAAATGCGCCGCAATACGCCCCAGCGCGACATGCCGAAGGCCTTGCCGGCTTCCAGTTCGCCCTTCGGCACGGCCAGGAAGGCGCCGCGCATCACCTCGCCCTCATAGCCGGCGAAACTGATCGTGAGCGCGAACAGGGCGTAATAATAGCCATCGCGCAGGATCGGCCAGAAAATGCTTTGCCTGATCCCTGGAATTTGCGGGAACAGCGAGCCGAAACCGTAATACATGAGCCAAATCTGCACGAACAGCGGCGTGCCGCGTATGAACGTGCAGAAGGCACGCGCCGGCAGCGCGAGCCACCTCGGCCCGCTCGCCTGGGCGAGGCCCAGCGGCACTGGCCAGGATCATGCCCGAGCACGACCGAGAAGACGAGCAGGCTTATGGTGATCCGGAGGCCACTCGAAAGCAGGCTCGCGTATTTGGGCAGCCAGTCCCAGACCATGTTTGGGCCTCAGGGCCCGCAGCTTCGGCATGCCGCGCCGGTAATAGGCCTCGATGCGGCTGAAGACCTGATTGGATATGAGCGTGATTGCCAGATAGATCAGCGCGGCAACGCTATAGAAGAGTAAATAGTATTTTGTGTTTCCTGCCGCCTGACGCGTGGACAGCAGGAGCTCGGTATACCCCACGACCGCAATCAGCGAGGAGTCTTTGGTGACGATGAGCCACAGATTGGCCAATCCGGGAATGGCCAGCGGCATCATGGCCGGCACAATGATGCGGGAGAACCGTTGCCAGGGCGACATCCCAAACGCCCTGGCGGCCTCGATCTGGCCCACGGGAATCGCCTGAATGGCGGCCCGCAGAACTTCCGTCGAATAGGCGCCCTGCGTGAAGGCGAGGACGCCGACCGCCGCCATGAAGCCGCTGACCGCGACGGCTCTTGAAGCCATAGGATGCAAGAAGCTGTTCAGCGCGCTGGTCCCGGCATAGTAGATCAAGAGGATGAGGATAAGTTCGGGTGCAGCACGCACGAAGGTGGTGTAGAAATTGAGAACCGCGCGCGTGAGCGCGACCCCGCCGAGCTTCCCCATTGCGCCAGCAAGTCCGATCAGCAGTCCGATCGAATAGGCGCAACACGAGATCTGCAGCGTCAGAAACGTTCCGCGGAGGAGTTCATCTCCATAGCCCGTGTCGCCAAACGCCAGGATTTCCGGAAAGCCCGGCTGCGCCATTGCGCCCCCTTCGCAGCAACGAGGAGCAGCGTCCGGCGAAGCTGCGCCGGACGCGCCATTTGCGAAATCAGTGCCAGGACCTACTGCGACACTGAAGGCAGGACGATTTGCTCCTTCAGGCCCGGATACTTTTCAGTGATCTTGACGATTTCTCCCGAGGCGGCCAGCGCCGCTATCGCGCTATTGATCTTTTCCTTGAGGCCCGTGTCCTCCTTGCGAATCCCGGCACCGACGCCTTCCCCGAAAACTTCCTTGTCTTCCGGGACCTTGCCTTTGAGCTCGCAGCAGGCCTTACCCTGGTCGCTCTTGAGGAAGGCATCGAGAGCCCCGCCATCGGCCTGCACGTAGTCAAGACGGCCGGCCGCGAGATCGTTATTGGCCTCGTCCTGCGTTTGATAGGTTTTTATCTCCGAGCCGGCGGCGAAATACTTCTGCGCGTACCTCTCGTGGGTGGTTGAGACCTGGACGCCAATCGTTTTTCCCTTCAGATGTTCGGGCGAGATGTCGAGATCGGCGTCTTTTGCACCGATCATGACGGAAGCAGGCTCGTAGTACCAGCTGGAGAAGTCGATGGTTTTCTGGCGCTCCGGCGTGATCGACATGGAACTCCAGATCAGGTCGATTTGTTTGGACGTAAGAGCGGGAATGATGCCATCCCACGCCACTTCGACAAGTTCGCATTTTTCGTTGATGTGCTTGCAGACGGCGTCGATGAGGTCGATTTCCCAGCCGACCCATTTGCCGGAAGCATCCTTGGACGTGAACGGCTGGTAGGGCTCGGCTGCTACGCCGTACTTTATGTCGGCCTGCGCGGCGCCCGCACTGATGATCATCGCGATCACCGATGCCACCGCCAACTTTAGCACTGCTTTCATGACTCACTCTCCTTGGGCAAGATTGATACTCGCGCGAGGTTTGACCCGCGGGCAACAGGGCGTAACGGCACTTATCAGACCAAATCCAAGAACGAACGCCCATATGCGTCTTGGCTCTGGTGAACGGTCGCGTCATGGTCTTTCGACTCGAGGTTACTGCGACACAGATGGCAGAACGATCTGCGGCTTCAGGTCCGGGTACTTCTCGGTGATCCTTACAAGTTCGCCGGAGGCCGTCAGTGCTGCTATCGCGGCGTTGATTTTCTCTTTGAGAGCCGTATCCTCCTTGCGGATCCCGGCTCCCGCCCCCTCGCCCAGAATTTCCGGATCGTCGGGAACCCTGCCCTTGAGTTCGCAGCATGCTTTGCCCTGGTCGGTCTGGAGGAACGAGTCGACCTCGCCCCCGGCCTGCGAAATAATCGATACGCCCGGCCGCGAGATCGTTATTGACCTCGTCCTGCGTTTGATAGGTTTTCAGTTCCGAGCCGCTGAAATGCTTTTGCACGTATCTCTCATGGATTGTGGAAACCTGGATGCCGATCGTCTTGCCCTTCAGATGCTCCGGGGAGATATCGAGATCGCCGTTTTTGGCCCCAATGATGATGTTGGGCGTGTCGTAATACATGTTGGAGAAGTCGATGGTTTTCTTGCGCTCCGCCGTGATCGACATGGAGCTCCAGATCAGGTCAATCTGCTTGGACGTCAGGGCCGGAATGATGCCGTCCCACGCAACTTCCACGATCTCGCACTTCTCGTTCAGGTGCTTGCACACGGCATCCATCAGGTCGACCTCCCAGCCGACCCATTTGCCGGAAGCATCCTTGGAGGTAAACGGCGGGTATGGCTCTGCGGCCACGCCGAACTTGAGGTCGGCCTGCACGGCGCCGGCCCCGACGACCAGAGCGAACACCGTTGCCGCCGCCAACTTGAAAATGTCTTTCATGAGATATCTCCTTGCATAGGTTCGTTACGCTGGGTGTGAATCACCTGAAGGCGCAAAATCCATGAGCACACCCTAATGATGCTTGGTTTTGGTGAACTGGCGGCACCGCTCGCTTTTGGGATTGTCGAATACCCGGGAGGGCGGCCCCTCCTCCTCGATCAGCCCCCGGTGCAGGAAAATCACGTGACTGGACACGCCGCGCGCGAAGTTCATTTCGTGGGTTACGAGGATCATCGTTCGCCCTTCTTCCGCGAGGTCGCGGATCACCTTCAGCACCTCGCCGACGAGTTCCGGATCGAGCGCCGAGGTCGGCTCATCGAACAGCATGACCTTGGGCTCCATGCACAGGGCGCGGGCGATCGACGCCCGCTGCTGCTGACCGCCCGACAGGAACGCCGGATACTGGTCCTTCTTCTCGTAGAGACCGACTTTGTGCAGCAATGCTTCCGCTCGCTCAACGGCTGCTGCCTTTGCAACCTTGAGCACGTGGACCGGCGCCTCGATGACGTTTTCCAGCACGGTCATGTGCTGCCACAGATTGAAACTTTGGAATACCATGCCAAGCTGTGTTCGGATGCGTTCCAGCTGCCGCTGATCGGCGGGAACGGAACTGCCGTCGCGAGCAGGTTTGAGCTTCACCTCCTCGCCCGCCACGATGATGCGACCGCGGGTCGGCATCTCGAGAAAGTTTATGCAGCGAAGGAATGTGCTCTTGCCCGACCCGGAAGCCCCAATGAGCGAGACGACGTCGCCTTCCCTTGCCGTCATCGAGACGCCTTTGAGCACCTCGAGCGTTCCGAAGCTCTTATGCAGGTCGTGAACGACGACCGCTTCCGGTTGCACTGCCGTTTTTTCGGCAGTTGCTGAACGAGCTTGTCAAACAAACTCCTCCCGGTCGGCGACGATCTGTTGGTTGGCCGGCAATCTAACACGCCCCATGACAGGCGCAATTGACCAATGGGCCTGCCTTCCCTTCTCAAAATGAAACGGGTAGCCTTGCCTGAGTAACAGGCGCCACCGGCCATCAGGAAACGCTTGTTCCTCAGGTCCAATAGCCTGTTTTCTTCAGGCTTCACAGTTCTTTAGGGAGGTAGGAAATGAAAAGTTGCATCCGCCTTGCGGCTGCCTTGCTTGCTGCAGGCGCGTTCTCCTCGGCCGCTTGGGCCCAGGAGATGAAGAAGGAAATCGGCGCCGGCGAAGGCCAGGTCGATATCGTCGCATGGCCCGGATACATCGAGCGCGGCGAGACGGACAAGAACTACGATTGGGTAACCGACTTCGAGAAGAAGTCAGGTTGCAAGGTCAATATCAAAACCGCCGGAACATCCGATGAGATGGTGGCGCTCATGAATGAAGGCGGCTTCGACCTCGTGACCGCCTCGGGTGACGCGTCGCTGCGCCTGATCTCCGGAAAGCGGGTGCAGGAAGTGAACACCGACCTCATTCCGAGCTGGAAGACCGTGGACGAACGGCTGCAGAACGCGCCCTGGCACACCGTCGACGGCAAGCATTACGGTGTTCCCTACCAATGGGGCGCCAATGTCCTTGCCTACAATACGAACGTCTTCAAGGAGAAGCCCGCGAGCTGGTCGGTGGTGTTCGAGGAAACCAATCTCCCGGACGGCAAATCCAACAAGGGTCGTGTTCAGGCTTTTGACGGCGCCATCTACATCGCCGATGCAGCACTCTACCTCATGAAGAAGCAGCCGGAGCTTGGCATCAAGGATCCCTATGAGCTGAATGAAGACCAGTACAAGGCCGCGCTCGACCTGCTGCGCAAGCAACGTCTGCTCGTCGGCCGCTACTGGCATGACGCCTTCATTCAGATTGACGACTTCAAGAACGAAGGTGTCGTGGCATCCTCGTCATGGCCTTTCCAGGTCAATCTGCTGAAAGCCGACAACAAGCCGATCGCCTCTACGGTCCCTGAGGAGGGTGCCACGGGTTGGGCCGACACCACCATGATGCACACTGAGGCCGCGCATCCGAATTGCGCCTATATGTGGCTCGAGCACTCGATCAACCCGAAGTTGCAGGGAGACCTCGCGGCGTGGTTCGGGTCGGTTCCGGCGGTCCCCGCAGCATGCACCGGCAACGCCCTGCTGAAGGATTCGGGTTGTGAAACCAATGGCGTCGGCAATTTCGACAAGATCCATTTCTGGAAGACGCCGGTCGCCAAGTGCGCAAGTCAGCCGAACGGCTGTGTTCCCTACTATCGCTGGGCAACTGACTATATCGCGGTCCTGGGCGGCCGCTGAGCCGCCGCCGCTGAACGAGGGACCTCTGCCGCCGCTGCGGATGCGCGGGGCGGCAGAGCCTGAAGATCATGGCCATCGCCGTGCGCTTCGAGGGCGTGTCGCGCCATTTCGGCAACGTGCGCGCCGTCGATGACGTAAGCCTCGACATTGCGGAAGGCGAGTTCTTCGCCATGCTCGGCCCTTCGGGTTCCGGCAAGACCACCTGCTTGCGATTGATCGCCGGTTTCGAGCAACCCGACAAAGGCCACATCGAGATCTTCGGTCAGACGGCGGAGGGAGTGCCGCCCTACCGCCGCAACGTCAATACGGTGTTTCAGGACTATGCGCTCTTTCCGCATATGACGGTTGGCGACAACGTCGCTTACGGCCTGATGATCCGCGGCGTTTCGCGCCCGGAGCGCGAAGAGCGGGCAAGCGCCGCCCTGGCCATGGTCAAGCTGCCGGGCTACGAGGCCCGCCGTCCGGGCCAATTGTCAGGCGGCCAGCGGCAGCGCGTGGCGCTGGCCCGCGCTCTCATCAACGCTCCCAAGGTGCTTCTCCTGGATGAGCCGCTGGGCGCGCTCGATCTCAAGCTGCGCGAGCAGATGCAGGAGGAGTTGAAGGCGCTGCAGAAGGAAGTGGGCATCACGTTCGTGTTCGTCACCCACGATCAGGGCGAGGCGCTCGCAATGTCCGACCGGGTGGCAATCTTCAACGAGGGAAAGATCGTTCAGGTCGGCACGCCGGGCGATGTTTACGAGCGCCCCAGCAACCGGTTCGTGGCGGCATTCGTCGGCTCTTCCAATGTTCTTCCTCCGCAGTTCGTGCGCAAGCACGGCGGTCAGGACGCCTGGACGAGCCTCCGCCCGGAAAAGATCTCGATTGCCGTCCGCAGTGAAAAACTCCCGGCGCGCCACGCTACCGCCGCCGGTCAGGTGATCGCCGTGCAGTACCAGGGCGCCCAGACGCGCATCGCCGTAGATGTTGAGGGGCAGCGGATCATGGTCAATGCGCCGTCGTCGGAGGAACGTTTCGCCGAGGGCGCTACGGTATTTCTGCACTGGCCCATCACCAGCATGCATGTCATGGAGCAAGCCAGGGTGACTGCTGCCGCCATAGCGGGAAGCAACGTCGCCTTCACTCCGCGGCGCGCTCTTTCCGATATCTTTTATCTGCGCCCCCGTCTGCTCTTGCTGCTGTTGCTTGCGCCCCCGCTCATCTGGATCGGTGTCGTCTATGTCGGGTCCCTGCTGGCCCTTCTCCTGCACAGCTTCTACAGCCTCGATGAGTTCTCCGGCGTAATCAGATACGAGTTCACGCTCTCGACCTTTGCTCAGCTCTTCCAGCGCGCCAATTTCGACGTCATCGTGCGCAGCGTAACAATGGCAGCCGTGGTAACGATCGCTGCCGCCATCGTCGCCTTTCCTATTTCCTACTACGCAGCCCGCTACGCCCGCGGCAGGTGGAAGGCCCTCTTCTACCTCGCCGTGATGATGCCGCTGTGGTCGAGCTATCTGGTCAAGGTCTATGCCTGGAAGCTTATCCTGGCCAAGGAAGGCATTATCACCTGGTTCGCAGGCAAGGCGCACCTCACCTGGCTGCTCGATGGCCTGCTTGCCCTTCCCGTGGTCGGCGGGCCATCGCTGTCGATCAGCTATATCGGCATGTTTCTGGTCTTTCTCTACGTGTGGCTGCCGTTCATGATCCTGCCCACCCAGGCGGCCCTGGAGCGCGTGCCGGGCAACCTGATCGAAGCCGCTTTCGATCTCGGGGCCAATCCCCGGCAGACCTTTCGCACGGTGATCCTGCCGCTGGCCTTTCCCGGTCTCGTGGCCGGCTCGATCTTCACCTTTTCGCTGACGCTTGGCGACTACATCATCCCGCAGATCGTCGGCAACTCGCGCTACTTCATCGGCCAGGCGGTCTATACGTTGCAGGGAACCGCCGGAAACATTCCCCTTGCCGCCGCCTTCACGGTGGTGCCCATCGTCATCATGGGATTGTATCTGTGGGTGGCCAAGCGTCTGGGAGCGTTCGATGCGCTCTAGCAAAGATCGGGCGCCCTGGCCGCTGACCGCGTTCGCAATTGGAGGGCTCCTGTTCCTGCACGTGCCGCTGGCGCTCATCCTTCTCTATGCCTTCACTACCGAGGAGAAGAGCTATCAGTTTCCGCCGCCCGGCTACACGCTCAAGTGGTTCTCCGTCGTCTGGGAGCGGCCTGACATCTGGAACGCGCTCTGGCTCTCCGTTCATGTCGCAACACTTGCAACCGCCGTCGCGTTGGTTCTCGGCACCTGCGCCGCCGCCGCACTTGTCGCGCGCGAATTTCTTCGGCAAGGAGGCGATATCCCTTTTGTTCATCCTGCCCATCGCCCTTCCCGGCATCATTACCGGCATCGCGCTGCGCTCCGCCTTCAACGTCATGGACTTCGACTTCTCCTTCTGGACGATCGTCCTCGGACACGCCACGTTCTGCATCGTCGTCGTCTACAACAACGCCATCGCCCGCTTCCGGCGCCTGTCCGGAAGCCTGATCGAGGCGTCATATGACCTCGGCGCCGATGGCTTCCAGACATTCCGGCACGTGCTCCTGCCCAACATTGCGGGAGCGCTTCTGGCCGGCGGCATGTTGGCATTCGCCCTGTCGTTCGATGAGGTGATCGTGACGACGTTTACCGCGGGACAGCAGTCGACGTTGCCGATCTGGATGCTTACCGAGCTCATCCGGCCGCGCCAGCGCCCCGTCACCAACGTCGTGGCGGTTTTCGTCATCGCTGTCACATTCCTGCCGATCCTCGCGGCCTACTATCTCACCCGGGAAGGCGAGCACACCGCGGGAGCGGGAAAATGACAGCTCTGGAAGCCGTTCTGGTTGCGCTGGTCTTGCTTCTGTGCTGGCCGGCCACGATCCTCGCTGCGGCCGAGACGGCGATCTCCCTCGTGCTGATCTGCGATGTTTACAAGATGAGCGAGGAGAACGGCCGTGGCGGTGCCGCCCGCATCGCGGGAGCCCTCAAGGCGGAGAAGGCCAGGTCGCCCCACGTTCTGATCGCCCATGCCGGCGATGCGTTCTCACCTTCGCTCATGTCCGGGCTCGATCAGGGCGCGCACATGGTCGAGCTTCTGAACCTGATGCCGATCGATGCCTTCGTGCCCGGCAACCACGAGTTCGACTTCGGCAAGGAGGTGTTTCTCAAACGCATCAGCGAGGCGAAGTTCCCGCTGTTCGCCGCCAATCTCCGCGACGTCCAAGGCAAAGCTATTGATCGCTTCACGGACAACCGCATCTTCGAGTTCGGCGGCGTGAAGGTCGGCCTCGCAGGGCTCGCGAATGAAGACACCAGTATCAATCCCGGCCGGGCGACCT
Organism: uncultured Alphaproteobacteria bacterium; assembly: GCA_963780765.1. Lineage (GTDB taxonomy): Bacteria > Pseudomonadota > Alphaproteobacteria > Rhizobiales > Aestuariivirgaceae > CAWHQZ01. The sequence goes on from CAWADI010000026.1 coordinate 74,394, forward strand.
GCGCTTCGCCTCTGTTCGGGAGACCGCCGAGCAGCAATCGGCGTTGCTGCGCAAGGCCGGAGCAGACATCATCGTTCTCGTCTCACATTCCAATCGCGCCACCGACAACGAGCTCATGAGCGCCGGCGTCGCCGATGTCATACTGTCCGGCGACGATCACGACATCTACCTCAACTACAATGGCAAGTCGGCGATCATCGAGGTCGGGCCAGGATGGGCTGATCATCGCCGCCGTCGACCTCACCGTCGACGTTTCGGAAAATGACGGCAAGCGCCGCGTTTCCTGGTGGCCGCGGTTTCGCTTCATCGACACAGCCGACGTCGAACCGGACAGGGAGGTAGCCGCCCGCGTCGCGGCCTTTGAGGCTTCCCTTTCCAGCGAAATGGATGTTGCCATCGGCAGTACGTGCAACCGAGCTCGACAGCCGTAACGCGGCCGTGCGCGGCGGCGAAGCTGCCATCGGTAATCTCATAGCCGATGCCATGCGCCAGGCGGTGAAAGCGGAAATCGCCATTACCAACGGTGGCGGCATTCGCGGCAACGCCACCTATGCTCCGGGAAGCTCTCTCACCCGGCGCACCATCCTCTCCGAGCTCCCGTTCGGCAACAAGACGGTGCTGCTCGAGATTTCTGGCGCCGGGCTCAAGGAGGCGCTCGAGCAGGGATTTGCCAAGGCCGAAAGGCTTGTGGGCGCATTTCCGCACGTTTCGGGCCTGACGGTCGGCGCAGATGTCACGAGGCCGGTTGGCGACCGGGTGGTGAAGCTGGCAGTGAATGGCGAGCCTCTTGACCCGGCGCGGTTGTACAAGCTGGCGACCAACGATTTTCTGGCCGGCGGCGGCGATGGCTACACCGCGTTCAAGTCGGCGACGGTAATTCTCGGCCCCAATGATGCAAGCATGATGGCCAATGACGTGATCGAGTTTATAGCCGCCAAAGGTACAGTCTCGCCCATGATCGAGGGCCGCATCGTGGTCGCCCGCGCTGCCCCGCCGTAGTTTCGGCAGAGTGCTCAGCGCCGCTTGCGCGCCGAACCCTTCCTTGCTGCTGCGCTCTTCCTGGCCTTCTTTTTGGGCAGCTTTTTTGCTTTCGGCTTGGCTTTTTTGGCTGGTTTTTTCCCGCGTGACCGCCTTGCCGCGGCGGTAGCAGCCGGCGCCGGCCTGCTCATGAGTTGCACGAAACGGTCGAAGAACTTCTGGGCCATGGATCGGGCGGTCGAATCGATGAGCCGGCTGCCGAGCATCGCGAGCTTGCCGCCGATCTGCGCGTCGACGTCATAGTCCATGAGAGTGCTGTTGCTTCCCTGCTCAGTAAGTTTGACGGTCGCCCCGCCTCTGGCAAAACCGGCCACACCGCCCTGACCCTGACCGTCGATTCGATAGCTCTCGGGCGGGTTGACCTCGCTCAGTGTTACCGCGCCGGTGAAGCCGGCTTTCACCGGTCCGACCTTGGCGACTACCCGTGCTTCAAGTTCCGTGTCTGACTTTCTGGTAATGCGTTCGCAGCCGGGAATACATTGCTTCAAGACATTCGCATCATTCAGACCGGCCCACACGCGTTCGCGCGCTGCCGGTATCAGCTGTTGGTCAACGAGCTTCATCGTTTCTTGCCCTCTCCCAGCGCTCTTTGGTCTCCTGATAAAACCCTGCAAACTGCCCTTCGGCAAGCGCCTTTCGGATACCTTGCATCAATTCCTGGTAACAGCCGAGGTTTGCCCAGGAAAGAATCATCATGCCGAGGAGTTCCCCCGACTTCACGAGATGGTGCAGATAGGCGCGCGAGTAGCGGGTGGACGCCGGGCACGAACTCGTGTCGTCGAGCGGCCGGGAATCGTCAGCAAACCTGGCGTTGCGCAGGTTGAGGCGTCCAAAACTGGTGTAACGCCTGGCCGTGCCGGCCGGCACGTGTCGGCATCACGCAATCCATCATGTCGATACCGCGTGCCACCGATTCGAGGATGTCTTCCGGTGTTCCTACGCCCATGAGATAGCGCGGCTTGTCAGACGGCAGTTCGGGGACGGTAGACTCGATCGTACGCAACATCAGCGATTGGCCTTCGCCAACCGCGAGGCCGCCGATGGCGTAGCCGTCAAAGCCGATGCTCCTCAGGCCGGCGGCCAATTCCCGCCTCAGCCCCTCCTCGACACCACCCTGGACGATGCCGAAGCAGCCGCGCCCCCGGCTGTTCACGAACGCCGCACGGGATCGCGCCGCCCATTCGAGCGAAAGCCGCATGGCGCGCCCTGCCTCTTTCGTCGGGTGCGGGTACTCGAGGCACTCATCGAGCTGCATTTGGATGTCCGAACCGAGCAGCGCCTGAATCTCCATGGCGCGCTCAGGTGTCAGCTCGTGGCGGGCGCCATCGAGATGTGACTGGAACGTGACGCCGTTCCGGCTGACCTTCCTGAGCTTTGCAAGAGACATCACCTGGAAGCCGCCGGAATCAGTTAGGATCGGCCCGTCCCAGCCGATCAATCCGTGCAAACCCCCGAGCGCGGCGATCCTCTCCGCCCCCGGCCTCAGCATCAGGTGATAGGTGTTGCCGAGGATGATATCTGTTCCGCAGGCGCGTACCTGGTCAGGATAGAGTGCCTTAACCGAGCCCGCCGAGCCGACCGGCATGAAGGCAGGTGTCCGAACCCTGCCGTGGGCCGTGTCGATATGGCCGAGCCGGGCGTTGCCTTCGCTCGCCAGCACCTCGAAACGAAAATCCCCAGTCATTTCGCTGCCGGGTACAAGAGCGAGGCATCTCCGTACGAATAAAATCTGTAGTCGTTCGCTATCGCATGGCGATAGGCCTCTTTCATGCGATCCACGCCGGCGAACGCGCAGACCAGCATGAAAAGCGTCGATCGCGGCAAATGAAAGTTGGTCAGGAGCGCATCGACGGCCTTGAACCGGTATCCCGGCGTGATGAAGAGGTCGATCATGCCCGAGAAAGCGGAAACTGAGCCGCGCGCGTCGGCCGCGTTTTCCAGGACGCGCAACGACGTAGTGCCGACCGCAATGATCCGGCCCCCCGCCAGGCGCGCTTCGTTGACCAGCCTGGCCGTCCCTTCCGAAATGCTGCCCCATTCGGCATGCATGTGATGACCGCTCGTGTCGGCGCTGCGGACAGGCAGAAATGTGCCGGCGCCCACATGCAGGGTCACGAAAGCCTGCTTGACGCCCCTCTCATCCAGTCGGGCGATGAGTTCCGCCGTGAAATGAAGACCCGCGGTCGGCGCCGCAACTGCGCCCTCGGCTCGGGCGAACACCGTCTGGTAGTCCGCGCGATCATCCTCATCGGCCGGTCGCACTCCGCTGATGTAGGGCGGGAGGGGCATGCTGCCGAGGGCATTGATGATCTCGTCGAGGACGGGGCCCGCCAAATCGAACGCAAGCGTGATCTCGCCGTCCTCTGCCTTGTGCTCGACGGTCGCATCCAGTGTTCCGGTGAGGCACACCCGGCCCTGGTCGCCGAAAGCAATACGATCGCCCCGCTTGAGTTTTTTGCCCGGTTTGGCAAAGGCCTTCCAGCGTGAACTCATCCAGCCGCCGATGCAGGAGCGCTTCGACCTTCGGCCCCGCCCCCGCAGACGAGCAGCGCTCGCCCCGCAGGGACGCCGGTATGACCTTGGTATCGTTGAAGACCAGGACATCGCCCGGTGCGCACAAGGACGGCAGTTCACGCACCAGGCCCTCGGCGAAACGATCGGGCCGCACGATCAGCAGCTTTGCGGCATCACGCGGCCTGACAGGTCGCAGCGCGATGCGATCTGCCGGCAGATCGAACTCGAACTCCTCCACACGCATGCAGCAACGTGCCCGCCGAGTTGCCGGCGCAGGTGCTGCGCCGCTCGGTTCGAAGATTACGCTTTAGTGTCTGCCGCCACCTGCATCTTGATGATCCGGTCCGGATCGCGAACTGGCTCGCCGCGCTTCAACGCATCAACATGCTCCATGCCGGATGTAACCTGGCCCCAGATCGAATATTGACCGTTGAGGAACGGTGCATCGCTGAAGCAGATGAAGAACTGGCTGTTGGCCGAGTTGGGACTGGACGAGCGCGCCATCGAGCAGGTGCCGCGCAAATGTTTCTCGCGCGAAAACTCCGCCTTCAGATTTGGCTTCTTCGAGCCGCCCGTCCCGGTTCCGGTCGGATCGCCGCCCTGCGCCATGAAGTTGTCGATCACGCGATGGAACGGAGTGCCGTCGTAGAAACCCTCGCGCGCCAGTTCCTTGATCCGGGCAACGTGGCCCGGTGCCAGATCGGGCCGGAGCGCAATGGTGACCCGACCGCCCGGCAGTTCGATAAGAAGCGTGTTTTCGCGCTCGGCCATTATTGGGCATCCTCCAGGAGTTTCACACTGATCATGGTGTCCGGATTGGCTGGCGGCTCGCCCCGCTCGATCTTGTCGACGCACTCCATCCCCTCCGCAACTTTACCCCACACTGTGTAATCCCCGTTCAGGAACGGTCCATCGGCAAACATGATGAAGAACTGGCTGTTCGCGGAATCCGGTTGCGATGACCGAGCCATGCCGACCGTGCCGCGGACGAACGGCTCTTGCGAGAATTCAGCGGGTATGTCCGGCAGATCGGAGCCGCCGGTGCCGGTTCCGGTGGGATCGCCGGTTTGCGCCATGAAACCGTCGATGACCCGGTGAAATACGATACCGTCGTAGAAGCCTTGCTTGGTGAGCGCCTTGATCTGCTCGACATGCTTCGGCGCAAGATCCGGGCGCATGTCGATCGTGACCTTGCATTCGTCCTTGAGCATCATAACAAGCTTGTTGGCGCCATCTTGCGCTTGCGCTGGCCATGCCAGCATCGACATTGCGGCGGTGGCGCCAATGAAGCGCCCCATGATCAAGTTCATGCTAGGTCTCCTTTTTTAGGGCGCCTTGATCCGCGATAAGGCAGCCGCGGTCAACCGAAGAGTATGGTTTACTTCGAAGTTTTCATCGCTTCAGTGACCTTGGCGATCGCTTCCCGCGGCACAAACGGGCTGATATCGCCGCCCATGCGCGCAATCTGCTTCACCAGTGAAGACGAAATCATGCGCGTAGCCGGGCTGGCCGCCAGATAGACAGTCTCGATATCAGGTGCAAGCGCGCTGTTCATCTGCCCCATCTGAACCTCGTAATCGAAGTCAGTGGCGTCGCGAAGGCCGCGGATGATGATGCCGGCGCCCGCCCGCCGGGCTGCTTCGATCGCCAGGTCGTCGAATGTCGTGACCGAAAATTTCACGCCGGTCTTGGCTGCCAACGGCGCCGTCGTCAACTCGAGCAGCGCCACCCGGTCGCGCGTGGCAAGCATGGGATGCTTGCCCATGTGCGTGCCAACGCCGAGAACAAGCTTGTCCACAACTCGCCCGGCGCGCGCGATGACGTCCAGATGGCCGTAGGTCACCGGATCGAAAGAGCCCGGGTAGAACCCCGTGCGAACTCATGTGTGCTCTCCCCTCACTTACTCCGCGCCATCGCGAACCCCATCCCACCGACAATAAGAGGCAAGCCCAAACCCCTTTCGATGATCCGGTCCGGTCATGATCTCATGAACTCAGCGCACTGCGTTAGTGAGCGCCGGCGCCGTTTCCGCTTAGAGCAGCAGCGTCGGCGTCTTCGGGGATGTGCTCCACCGACACGACATGCTCATCTTCAGCCGTGTCGAAGATCGTTACCCCCTGCGTCGATCGACCGGCCACGCGGATGTCAGACACCGGGCACCTGATGAGTTGCCCGCCGTCGGACACCAGCATGATCTCGTCGGTCTCGTTGACCGGGAAGCACGCCACGAGCTGTCCGTTGCGCTTGTTGACGGTCATCGCGACGATCCCCTTACCACCACGGCCGGTCAGGCGGTACTCATAAGACGAGGTGCGCTTGCCGAAACCATTCGACGAAACCGTCAGAATCACCTGCTCAAGAGCTTGCATGGCCTGGAAGCGTTCGGGCGCCAGGGTTACGGCCGGCGGCTCCTCGTCTTCAGTGTGCATTTCCGAGCTTTCTGGTTCCTGCTCGCGCCGCATACGCAGGTAGGCCGCCCGCTCCGCTGAATTCAACCTCGGCATGATTGAGAATGGCCATCGAGATGACCTGATCCTCGTCCGCGAGCTTGATGCCGCGCACCCCGACTGATCCGCGACCCTTGAAGACACGTACATCGCTTACTGCAAATCGAATGCATTGCCCGTGTGCAGTTACCAGCATGATATCGTTAGCCTCGGTGCAGATTTCGACGCCGGCAAGCTGGTCGCCGGGGTCGATTTTCATGGCGATCTTGCCGGACCGGCGAATGTCGACAAAATCCGACAGTTCGTTGCGTCGAACATAGCCCGACCGGGTGGCGAACATGATCTGCAGGTCGCCCCAGCTAGCCTCCTCTTCCGGCATCGGCATGATGGTCGTGATCCGCTCGTCGGGGTCAAGCGGCAGCAGGTTGATCAGCGCCTTGCCGCGGGCTTGCGGATTGCCTACCGGCAACCGCCATACCTTCTCCCGGTACACCATGCCCTTGGAGGAAAAATACAGAACCGGCGTATGAGTATTGGCAACGAAAATCTTGGCGACGAAATCCTCCTGGCGGATCTGCATGCCGGCCCGGCCCTTACCTCCCCGCCGCTGCGCGCGATACGCTGACAGCGGCACTCGCTTTACATATCCGGCATGACTGACGGTCACCACCATATCCTCGCGCTGGATCAGATCTTCGTCTTCGACCTCGAAGTCCTGTTCGCGGATCTCGGTGCGTCGCGGGGTGGCGAACTCTTCCTTGAGCACCCTGAGCTCGTCTTTGACGATCGTTTGCACGCGCACCCGTGATCGCAGGATATCGAGATAATCCTCGATCTCCTTGCCGATTTTTGCCAACTCCTCGGCGATTTCGTCGCGGCCCAGCGCCGTCAGCCGCTGCAGGCGCAACTCGAGAATGGCCTTGGCCTGGTCCTCCGATAGTCGAAAGCTGTCATCGGCGGCCACCCGATGCCGCGGGTCGGCGATGAGATTTATCAGCGGGATCATGTCCCGGGCGGGCCAGTCGCGGGCCATCAGCGCCATGCGCGCTTCGGTCGCGTCCTTTGCCTGGCGGATGAGTACAATCACCTCATCGATGTTGGCCACCGCCACGGCGAGACCTACCAGAACATGCGCGCGGTCCCGCGCTTTGGCGAGCAGGTGCTTGGTACGCCGCGTCACGACCTCTTCGCGAAAAGCAAGGAACGCGACGATCATGTCCTTGAGCGTCATCAGCTCAGGGCGGCCGCCCGTAAGCGCCACGCTGTTCACGCCGAAGGTCGATTGCAGAGCCGAGAAGCGGTAGAGCTGGTTCAGAACGACATCGGCCATGGCGTCGCGCTTGATCTCGACCACGACCCGCATGCCGTGGCGGTCTAACTCATCGCGGATATCGGCGATGCCCTCGATCTTCTTGTCGCGCACGAGTTCGGCAATTCTTTCAACCATCGCCGCCTTGTTCACCTGGTAGGGAATTTCCGAGATGATCAATGCCTCGCGATCCCTTCGCAATTCCTCCACGTTGACCCTGCCGCGGACGATGATCGAGCCGCGCCCGGTGTGGTATCCGGACTTGATGCCGGCGCGACCCAGGATGATTCCTCCGGTGGGGAAGTCCGGGCCGGGGATGATCTGAAGCAATTCGTCGATCGAAATCTCCGGATTGTCGAGCGTCGCAAAACAGGCATCGACCACCTCACCGAGATTGTGCGTCGGGATGTTGGTGGCCATGCCGACCGCAATGCCGCCTGCCCCGTTCACCAGCAGGTTCGGGAAACGGGCGGGAAGTACCTTAGGCTCGCGTTCGGAATTGTCGTAGTTGGGTTGAAATTCAACAGTATCCTTGTCGATGTCCTCGAGCAGTGCGTGGGCGGGCTTGCCCATTCGCACTTCCGTGTAGCGCATGGCGGCCGGCGGGTCGCCGTCGATGGAGCCAAAGTTACCCTGTCCGTCCACGAGCGGCAGGCGCATGGAGAAATCCTGCGCCATGCGGACAAGGGCATCGTAAATCGATTGCTCGCCGTGCGGATGGTATTTGCCGATCACGTCGCCAACGACGCGGGCTGACTTGCGATAGGGCTTGTTCCAGTCGTAGCCGTTCTGGTGCATCGAAAAGAGAATGCGCCGATGGACAGGCTTGAGGCCGTCGCGCACGTCGGGAAGCGCCCGGCTCACGATCACGCTCATCGCGTAGTCGAGGTAGCTTCGCTTCATCTCCTCTTCGATGGAGATGAGCGAAATGTCGCCGCGCTGGTCGGGCGGGGTTCCGTTCGCCTCGATATCGTTATCCGCCACAACTACCTCTGAGAGCCGATCCGCGTACGCGGCGGCCAGGAACTAAGTTACTGCCAAAAATTGCGAATTTCGATGTCGCAAAGGATGAAATCCTTTGCTGCCTTACGCCCCCTCGCGCGCGATTCCAAGGCTGATCGGACCTTAGCTTTTGGGTGGTCGGCATCGCAATGGAAACAGGCTGGATTCCGGGGCCTTGGCAGTGCCTTATTGGCCGTGGCACGATACCTCCCGGCCGCCACTGTCATGTAGGATGGTCCGCCGATGTCGTCACCGAACTCAAAAAAGGTCATCATTGCCGCTCTCATCGGCAATCTCGGCATTGCCGCAACGAAACTGTGGGCAGCATTTTTCACCGGTTCCTCGGCAATGTTCTCCGAGGCGATACATTCCGGTGTCGATAGCGGCAACCAGCTGCTGCTGCTCTATGGATTGAAACGCTCGCGTCTGCCCGCCGACGCCCAATACCCTTTCGGCCACGGCAAGGAGCTCTATTTCTGGGCCTTCGTTGTCGCTCTGCTTATTTTTTCGATCGGCGCCGGAGTTTCGATCTATGAGGGGATACGCAAAATATCCGAGCCCCACCCCCTGACCAGCCCGTACGTCAACTTTGCGGTCCTCGGCGTCTCCATTCTCTTTGAAACAGGTTCACTCACCGTCGCCATACGGGAATTCAACAAGGCGCGCACCCTTTCCTTCTGGAGCGCCGTCCGCCTCAGCAAGGACCTGGGCGTGTTCACCGTGCTGATTGAGGATCTTGCCGCAATGGCGGGTCTGCTGATCGCGCTTGCCGGCCTGCTCGCCGCGGAGTTCCTGCATCTGCCGTGGATGGATGGCGCAGCCTCGATCGGCATCGGCATTGTACTAGCAGCTGTCGCCCTGTTCCTCTGCTACGAGACCAAGGGGTTGATAATCGGCGAGTCCGCACACGATGACCTCATCCGCGACGTGCGCGCCCTCGCCGCCGCTTCGCCGGCGGTAGCTCAGGTCAACGAAGTGAGCACGATGCACTTGGGTCCGCAGGAGGTATTGCTGGTAATGAGCGTTGATGCCAGAGACAGCCTCGAGGCCGGCAAGCTCGAGGAAATGCTGCAGGCCCTGGAATACCGCATCAAGGAGCGCTTTCCCGTCGTGGGACGGCTCTTCACCGAAATCCAGTCGGCTGGTTCGGCAGCTTCCAAGCGGAGAAAGGCCGAGGCCGAGCTCACCCGGAACGGCCCGCGCAGGTGACGGTTCGCACGGCCCGGCCAAGGATCGTTTCGTCCCTATTCCGAGAGTTCAGGCAGGCGGCCGCGCCAGACGATGGACGGCAACGTCGATTGCAGGGCTACCCTTTAGATTTTCCTGAAAGCGACTTTGTTGCCGCGATACCATCCGGCATCTTCGATCACAGCCGAACAACTGGTCCGGCCTTTGAGCCATCTCGTCCAGTTGATGCACAGCTTCCCCGAGCGGATAGCCCAGCGCCCGGTGTCCGACTTCCCCAAGATGCTTCCAACGAGCGATCCGTCACTGCGCGCGTTGATGCGCATGACCATTGCACCATTGATCACTGCCTGGAATTGACCCGGAAACAATCGCATCAGGTCGCGGCCCGAAAGCGGCTCTCCGGCGTTGACCGAAACAACACAAGAAATCACCAGTGCGCCCGCGAGCGCGAGCGCTCTTCCACTCATCATTTTTGGCTTTCCTCCTGAAGAGGCGTCCGGCAAGGCGGACCCGTAAGAACTCCGCCTAGCCCGGCGTTACCTGCCCGCTATTCAACGGACATTGTGGAGACAATGTGGCGCGGTTCTGTGGGAGATTCCCCGGTCGCATTCTGAGGCGTCAAAAAGGTACCTCGTCGTCGAGTTCGCGGACGAATGAATTGTTTCGAGCAACAGTCGCCGGGCGCTGCCGCTCCAGTGGACCCGTCTGGCCGAAACCCTCGCTGCTGGCCGCATCGGATGACGAAGGCTGGCCACCCCGGGAATCGAGCATCGTCAGCTCGCCTCGGTACTGCTGCAGCACAACTTCGGTGGAGAAGCGCTCCTGACCCTGCTGATCGGTGTATTTGCGCGTCTGGAGCTGGCCCTCGATGTAGACCTTGGCGCCCTTCTTCAGAAACTGCTCAGCCACCTTGCCCAGGTTTTCGTTGAAGATCACCACCCGGTGCCATTCGGTGCGTTCCTTGCGCTCGCCTGACTGCTTGTCTCGCCAGCTCTCACTGGTCGCCAGCCTCAGATTGACGATCGGCCGACCGTCCTGAGTGTGGCGAACTTCCGGGTCTGCACCCAGGTTGCCGACCAGAATAACCTTGTTGACCGATCCCGCCATTTGCGTCTCCCGCGATTTTCTCTGTCTTTGCACAAGCGATCCCGCCGCCAAACGGCCGAATAGCCCTTATCCACGGTGTTCTTCCTTTGTTCTTACCACGTGCATTGCCAGGTATCAACACCTCATGCACTGTCGGTTACTCATGATGAGCCCCGAAAGGCCGAACAATGCCAATGTATGTACAGACGCCGGACGCGCCTCCACCCTTCTCAAACTACAGCCAGGCGGTTGAGATCGCCGCCGGATCGCGGGTTCTCCATGTTTCGGGCCAGGTCGGCGCCACGCCCGATGGCACCATCGCCGACAACGAAGAGACGCAGCACGAGCTGGCTTGGAAAAACGTGCTGGCGATCCTGAACGCCAAGGGCATGACGGCGCGCAACCTGGTCGATTGCCATGTCTACATTACCAATCCGGCGAGCGTTGGACTTTACCGGCGGGTACGCGACCGCATGCTCGACGGTGCAAGGCCCGCCGCAACACTTCTGATTGTTGCTGGCCTTGCCGATCCCAGGCTGGTGGTGGAAATCGCCGCCGTCGCGGCCGCCGACTGAACTATCGCCTGTTGAAGAGGGACCCGAGCGCGCTCAGGAAGGGCATCGGAACCCGAGGCCTCGGCTGTTGCGCCCAAGGTTGCCACAGGGGCGCCTGTTCTGCATCAGCATTGCGTTGTAAGTATTTCCATACACTTCAAAAATCCAGTTCATGGCAATCTCCTGCGGATCGATCTGTTGAACTGAACATGGCCTTTCGGGGCTTGCGGTACAAACGGCAAATCCGTACACTGCGCATAACAAAATGTAACAGGATATGCCCCGCCGACTGCCTTCATTGAACGCGCTGCGTGCCTTTGAAGCCGCGGCGAGGCTCGGCAGCTTCACCCTCGCGGCTCGGGAACTGTTCGTCACCCATGCAGCCATAAGCCGCCATATCCGCGAGTTGGAGGAGTGGTTGGCGGTGAAGCTGTTCACGCGCACCGGCCGCGGCGTGAAACTCGCCGAGCCTGGGCGACAGTTCAGTCATCGGCTGTCGCCGCTCTTCGACGGCCTCGCCGATGCCGTTCGGGAGGTTATGGGCAATGCCGACATCCGCAAACTTGCGGTCACCGTCGAGCCTTCATTTGCCTCAAGATGGCTTGTGCCTCGCCTCGGCGGGTTCAACGCTGCCCATCCGGACATCGAACTCATGGTGTCTCCCAGTTCGGCGATCCTGGACATTGCGGCGAGCGAGTTCGACCTTGGCATTCGGACCGGCGACGGCCGCTGGGAAGGCGTCGAGGCAATTCTGATCTCCGAGTACCAGGTATTTCCGATTTGCAGTCCCAAGCTCATTGAGGGCGATACGCTCCATTCTCCCCAGCAACTTGCCGACTACACGCTCCTGCACACCTACTCCCGCCAGTGGTGGGTTGATTGGCTCAAGGCCGCTGGCGTGGAAGGCATCGATGGCTCGCGCGGACCGATGTTTCAGGACCATCTGGCAATCGAGGCGGCGGAAGCGGGCCAGGGATTCGCGCTGGGCTACGAGGTGCTAACTACCGACGCCTTGGCGGAAGGTTGGCTGGTGCGGCCGTTCGATGCGATCGTAAAGGAGCCGGGCGGTTACTTTGTCGTGCGCGCCAAAGGCACGAAGGAAACGCCCGCGGCTCGCGCCTTTCGCGAGTGGATGTTGACCGAGATGGCGGAGACCCACCGCAAGTTCGCCTCGCTGAAGCCCAGGCACAGGATTATGGCGCCGCCCGCGGTCTAGCCGGCAGCCATCACCACCATTTCTCAGGGCGTGCGGTAAACTGGGCGCAGTCTTCGACGACATGGGCGGCGCGGAACAACGTTTCTTCATCGAACGGCCTGCCGATCAGCTGAAGCGCGAGCGGCAAGCCGTCGCTACTCAGTCCGGCAGGCACCGCAATGCCCGGAAGCCCTGCCATGTTGACGGTCACCGTGAAGATATCATTCAGATACATCTGTACCGGATCGGTAATTTCCCCCGGCGCAAAAGCCGGACTGGGAGTGGCCGGTGTCAGAACCACGTCCACCTTTTGCCACGCCTGTTCGAAATCGCGTTTGATCAGTGATCGGACTTTCTGTGCTTTCACGTAGTAGGCATCATAGTAGCCGGCCGACAGAACATAGGTGCCGATCATGACGCGGCGGCGGACCTCGCGGCCGAAACCCTTGGCGCGGGTGTTTTCATACATCGAGGTGACGTCCTCGCCAGGCTCGCGCAGACCGTAGCGAACCCCGTCATAGCGCGCCAAATTCGAGGACGCCTCGGCGGGAGCGACGATATAGTAGGCAGGTAGCGCGTATGCGGTGTGCGGCAGCGATACATCTACCACCTCCGCGCCCCGCGCTGTCAGCCATTCACCGCCTCTCTTCCACAGCGCCTCGATATCGCCTGGCATGCCGTCGACCCGGTACTCTTTCGGGATGCCTACCCTCAGTCCCCTTATGTCGCCGGTTAGGGCTGCTTCGTAGTCGGGGACCGGCAAGTCGACCGAGGTAGCGTCCCGCACATCGTGGCCTGCCATGGATTTGAGCAGGATGGCTGCGTCCCTGACATCGCGCGCGATGGGCCCCGCCTGGTCCAGCGACGAGGCAAACGCCACGATGCCCCAGCGCGAACAGCGACCGTAGGTCGGCTTGATGCCGACCGTGCCGGTAAAGGCAGCCGGCTGGCGGATCGACCCGCCGGTATCGGTCGCGGTGGCTCCGGCGCAGATGCGGGCCGCGACCGCAGCAGCCGAGCCGCCGGATGAGCCGCCGGGAACCAGCGCGGCGTTGGACTTGGCGCGGCGCCAAGGGTTGATGACATTGCCGTAGTAGCTCGTCTCCGTCGATGATCCCATGGCAAACTCGTCCATGTTGAGCTTGCCGAGCATCACTGCCCCATCGCCGAACAGGTTCTCGGTCACCCTTGATTCATACCTGGGCCTGAAGCCGTCGAGGATGTGACTGCATGCCTGCGTGTGAACGCCTTTGGTGGCGAACAGATCCTTGATGCCGAGCGGAATGCCCTCGAGTGGCCTCACATCGCCACTGGCGAATTTCTCGTCGGATGTCTTGGCCATCGCCCGAGCCTCCTCTGGCGTTTCAGCCACATAGGCATTGAGGATGCGTGCCTCCTCCATGGCCGCGAGGTACGCATCGGTCAGCTCCACTGCACTGAAGTCCCTGTTCCGCAGCGCTCGGCCTGCCTGGGCGATCGTAAGTGAAGTCAGATCGGACATGTCCGCGTGCGCTACTCGACGACCCTGGGAACAAGATAGAAGTGGTCTTCACTGAGGGGCGCGTTGGCAAGAACGGCATCCGGAATGGCCCCGTCGCTGACCACATCCTGTCGCCACTTCATCTTTATCTCGACAACTGAGCTCATTGGCTCGACTTCGCTTGTGTCAACTTCGCCAAGCTTCTCGATCCAGTTGAGGATCGAACTGAGTTCGCTCGCCAGCTGCGGCACCTCGGCATCGGTAACGCGAATGCGGGCAAGCCGCGCGATCCGGCGCACCGTTTCGTGATTTATCGACATCGATCAGGTTCCTGCGGCAACAAGATGCGGCTGATATCACCGCGCTCTTTTGCCTGCAACACCGCGCCGGGCGTCGAGCGGGCGCTTCTGGCGTCCGTCGCTGTCGAAGTTCTCCGGCTCCAGCCAATCTTCGAACGCCTTTCGCAGGCGTGGCCACTCCCCGTCAACTACCGCATACCAGGCAGTGTCGCGATTGCGGCCCTTGACGATCATGTGCTGCCGGAAGATGCCCTCGAACGTGAAGCCGAACCGGTCCGCAGCGCGACGCGAGGGAGCATTGAGCGCGTCACACTTCCACTCCAGCCGGCGCATGCCCAGATCGTCAAAGGCATGCCGCATCATCAGGAAAATCGCTTCGCTCGCCTCGCGTGTACGCTGCAGGCCCGGCGACATCCAAATGTGGCCTATTTCGATCACGCCATTGGCGCCGTCCATGCGCATGAAGGACCCCATGCCGGCAGCCTTGCCGGTTCGCCGGGGAATGAAGGCAAGAAACACCGGATCGGTGCTCTGCTCACGCTCCGTAAGCCAGGCGTGGAACTCTCCATAGTTGGCGAAGGGGCCGTATCCGAGATAGGTCCATACATGCCCCTCGGGGTCCGAATGCGAGAATGAACCATATAGCGCCTCCGCATGGCCTGTCGCCGCTGCCTTTTCGATGCGCACGTATCGTCCTGACAGCGGCCGGCCGTCGGCCGTTATGCCCGAGGGCAGTCGATCAACCTTGGCCCCAACCGGCCGTTTTGTCGGGCGCATGGCTATAATTCCAGGCTGCCGCCAATTTCGAGATTCCTCACGGTGGACCCTTTATCCGTCATCGCCTTCTTGAACCCCGATGCATCGGCCACGAGCGCGCCTGCGAAAGTGCCGTAGTGACAGGGGAAAACCGCCTTGAAATCGAAGAACTCCCGGCAAGCCAGCGCCGCGGTGTCCGGGTTCATGGTATAGCGGTCGCCGATCGGCACGATGCCAATGTCCGGTCTGTGAATGCGGTGGATCAGCGCCATGTCACCAAATATCGCCGTGTCACCCATGTGGTAGACCGTGTGCCGTTCTTTCTTGCACTTGATGACCAGCCCGCAGGGATTGCCGAGATAGATGCCGGCGGTTGACGAGGAATGAAGGGCCGGCACGAACGTCACGTCAAAATCTTCGAGGTAGATCGTGCCGCCGGTATTGGCGCGTTCGACGTTGATGGTCGCCTCGAAATCTGCAAGTGCCTTGTCCCGCAGGTGGTTGGCGAGCTCGAACACGGCAAGAAGCGTTGCCTTGTTGTGAACACAGATCGCCGCGCTCTCGCCGATGTGATCATCGTGGCCGTGGGTCAGGGCAACGTGAGTAGCGCCCCGTGTCAATGCCGCCGCCCGCTCCCCGGCTTCAGCTTTGAACACTTCTTTGAACTTCGGACTGTCGGTGAGGTATGGATCGACAATAAGGACAGATCTGCCCGTTTCGATGCGGAATCCGGAATGCCCGAGCCAAGTCAATTTCATTCCCTGCCTCCTGTTTTTGCCCACCGCCATCATGCGTATGTTGGCGGCTGCAATCAATTGTGTGAAGTCTTCCGGATGACTCACCTGGATCCGAGACGATGACCCGGGAGCTCGACGCCTTGGCGAAGACATTGCCTTCTGGACGGCCGCTCATGGGGCTCGACCTCGGGACAAGAACGATTGGCGTAGCGATTTCTGATCTGACCTGCCAGATCGCCTCGCCGCTGGAGACCATCGCGCGATCGAAATTCAGGGCCGATGCGCGGGCGCTGCTGACCATCGCCGGATCGGAAAATGCTGCAGCTCTCGTGTTGGGCCTGCCGCTGCACATGGATGGCAGCGAAGGGAAACGGGCGCAATCGACCCGCGCATTCGCCCGCAATCTCGCACGGCTGACGCCCCTTCCCATCGTGTTCTGGGACGAGCGGCTGTCCACCGCTGCTGTCGAGCGCATGCTGATTGGCGCCGACCGCTCGCGCGCCAAGCGGGCCAAGGACGTGGACAAGCTCGCCGCCACCTACATTCTGCAAGGAGTTCTCGACTACCTCGCCCAGCGCCGGCGATCACTCTCCTCCAGTCCTGCCGGCGAGTAGCACTGTGCCAGCCTGCGGTTTAGCTTCTCTTTGTGCTGCGCTCGTCGCCTGGATTTCCCACAGAATCTTTGCCCTGGTGGCTTGTTGCATCGCGCAACCCCTCCTATTAGCAGGCTTTGATGAACGCGCGTGCCAAACCCCTACTGAAGGGCCAGCATCTATTGGGGATTGAGGCGCTTTCCCGTCAGGAAATCGACGACCTGCTTAGGCTTTCCGACCGCTACGTCGAGCTTTCCCGCCACGCTGCCAGAAAGCATCCTACTTTAAGCGGGCGCATCCAGGTCAACCTGTTCTTTGAACCTTCGACACGAACACAAAGCTCGTTCGAGATCGGCGGCAAGCGCCTCGGCGCGGATGTCATCAATATGGCAACCTCGACCTCCGCCCTGTCGAAGGGAGAAACCGTGCTCGACACCGCCATGACGATTAACGCCATGCGCCCAGACTTTCTTGTCGTCCGCCACCCCTCATCCGGGGCCGTCGAGCTGCTCGCCCAAAAAGTGTCGTGCAGCGTGATCAACGCCGGCGATGGACAACATGAGCACCCGACCCAGGCTCTTCTCGACGCGCTGACCATCCTGCGGCGTCTCGGCGGACTCGAAGGCCTCATCGTCGCGATCTGCGGCGACATCCTGCACTCCCGTGTTGCCCGTTCCAACGTGCTGCTGTTGCAGAAGGCGGGTGCGGAGGTTCGGCTGATTGCGCCTTCGACACTGCTCCCCGCCGCAGTTGACCGGCTCGGCTGCCGGACTTTCCGCAACATGCAGCAAGGACTTCAGGGCGCCGATGTCGTCATGATGCTGCGCCTGCAACTCGAACGCATGAGCGGCGCGTTCGTGCCGTCGGCCCGAGAGTACTACCGGTTCTTCGGCCTCGATGACGAAAAGCTCAAGCTCGCCAAACCGGGCGCGCTCGTCATGCATCCGGGGCCAATGAACCGCGGCATCGAGATCGACTCGGCGGTTGCCGACGGTGTCCAGTCGGTCATTCGGGAACAGGTGGAAATGGGAGTGGCGGTGCGCATGGCGGTGCTTGATGCGCTGGCGCGCAATCTGCCGGCGCGGCGCGGCTGATGCAAGCTGATCTCCGCATTCGCGGCCTGCCGGGTCGTAAAGCCTTTCTGCACGCGCGCCTCGTCGATGGTGCAACCGGGCGCGATGAAAACGGCGGACTTCTGGTCGATGATGGCCGCATCGTTGCCGTCGGCGCGGGAGTGACCGCTGGCCAGCGCCGGATCGTCCGCCGAAGTCACAGATTGCCGGGGGCTGACATTGATGCCCGGCCTCATCGATATGCGCGTGTTTACCGGCGAGCCTGGCAACGAGCATCGCGAAACACTGGCGTCAGCCTCCGAAGCCGCGGCAGCCGGCGGGGTGTCGACGATAATCGTCATGCCCAACACGCTTCCCGTCATCGACGATGCCGCAATCGTCGATTTCATCATGCGGCGCGCCCGCGACATCGCCATCGTGCGCATTGCCCCCATGGCGGCGATTACCAAGGGTCTCGGCGGTGACGCAATGACGGAATTCGGGCTGCTCAAGGAAGCTGGTGCGGTCGCCGTCACTGACGGTAATCGCGCAGTCGCCAACGCACGCACCTTTCGCAGGGCGCTCTCCTACGCCAATGATTTCGACCTGCCAGTCGTTCAGCATGTCGAAGAACCAACCCTGGCAGGTGGCGTAATGAACGCTGGTGAGATCGCGACGCGGCTGGGCTTGCCCGGCATTCCGGCTGCCGCCGAAGTCATTCTGCTCGAGCGCGATATCAGGCTGGTCGAGATGACGGGCGCGCGTTACCACGCCGCCCAGATTTCCTGCCGCCAGTCGCTGGAAGTCATGCGCCGCGCCAAGGACAGAGGCCTGCCGGTGACCTGCGGCGTTTCGGTAAATCACCTCGTACTCAACGAGAACGACATCGGCGCCTATCGGACCTTCTTCAAGCTGTCGCCGCCCCTTCGCGGCGAGGAAGATCGTGCCGCCATGGTGGAAGGTGTTGGCGACGGGTCGATCGATGTCATCGTCTCCAGCCACGATCCGCAAAATCCCGACACCAAGAGGCTGCCGTTCGCCGAGGCGGAATTCGGCGCTATCGGCCTGGAGACGATGTTCGCCGCTGCGCTTCGCCTCTATCACAATGGGAGCCTGCTTTTGCCGCGGCTCGTCGATGCCATGAGCGCGGCTCCCGCCCGCATTCTTGGGCTTGAACCTGGCAGGCTGGCGCCGGGGGCACCGGCCGACATCATCCTTGCCGATCTGAACAGGAACTGGCGGGTAGATGCAGACAGACTCAGGTCACGCTCCAAGAACTCGCCCTTCGAGCATGCGACCCTAGAAGGACAGATCGTCGAAACCGTCGTGGCCGGCCGCAGTGTCTACACCTGCAATTCCGTGCCTGCGAACACGCGCCCGGACTTGCCATGAACCCTGAGATCGGCGCTTACGCCATCCTGCTGGGCTATCTATGCGGCAGTATTCCCTTCGGGCTCCTGCTGACACGATTGGCCGGCTTGGGCGACATCCGCGCAATCGGCTCGGGCAACATCGGTGCCACCAATGTTCTGCGCACCGGCTCGAAGAGGGTCGCGGCCCTGACCCTGCTTCTCGACGCGATGAAAGGGCTCATTCCCGTGTTGTTTTCAGGCGCACAGTGGGGCGCCCTCGCGGCTGCGGCTGCCGGGCTTGCAGCCTTCAGCGGCCACGTACTTCCAGTCTGGTTGAAGTTCCGCGGCGGCAAAGGGGTAGCCACGTACATCGGGGTGCTGCTCGGCTTGTGGTGGCCACTGGGGCTTGCCTTCATTGTCGTGTGGCTGGTCGTGGCGCTCGCTTCGCGGATCTCGTCGCTCGCAGCTCTTTCGGCAAGCGCAATGGTGGCGCTGCTTGGCCCGCAAGTAGATGCCGCCACAGGCCTTGTTTGCATTACTTTGAGCGCAGCAACATTCATCACACACCGCGCCAACCTTGTTCGCCTGATCCACCGCGAAGAACCCCCAATGACGTTTGCCAGCAAGGACTGAAAGCGCCATGGCCGATTCAGTGCTCGATCCGCACGAGCGCCGCGACTGGTTGCGGTTGCTGTTGAGCGAAAACGTCGGCGCGATCACCTTTCACCAACTAATCCGACGATATGGAACGGCCAAGGAAGCGCTGCGCGCCTTGCCCGAACTCGCTGCCCGGGGCGGATTGAAGCGGCCCATTCGCCTTTGCTCGGAAGCGGTGGCGGACGCGCACATCGCACGTATTGAAGGTCTTGGCGCGCACCTCGTCGGCGTCGGTGAGAGAAACTACCCGACGCTGCTGCGCCACATCGTCGGCGCGCCGCCGCTTCTGTGCTTGAAAGGCGACTCTGCAGTCTTGCGCCGGCCAACCGTGGCAATCGTGGGATCGCGCAACGCTTCCGCCCTGGGGCGAAAATTTACACGTCAGCTTGCCGCGGAGCTGGGCGCAGCCGGGTTCACGGTTGCCTCCGGACACGCTCGCGGCATCGATACCGCTGCCCACGAGGCAGCTCTTCCGACCGGCACCGTTGGGGTGCTGGCCGGGGACTTGATATCGTGTACCCGCCAGAGAACGCTGAACTGCATGCCGCCGTCGCAGCGCGCGGGATTCTTCTGACCGAGTGCATGCCGGGCACGGTTCCGACCGAGAAGCACTTCCCCCGGCGCAACCGGTTGATTTCCGGGATCAGCTACGCCGTCGTCGTTGTCGAGGCGGCCCAGCGGTCCGGATCTCTGATCACCGCCAGGTTCGCACTGGAACAGGGCCGCGAAGTGTTTGCAGTGCCCGGCTCGCCGCTCGATCCCCGCGCCGAGGGCGCCAACCAGCTCCTGCGCGAGGGCGCCGGGCTGGTCAGAAGTGCCGCCGACGTCATCGAGGTCCTGATGCCGATCATTCGTGCGCAGGGGCCTGTGTCAAACGGGGAGTTTCGAGAAGACGGACCGCAGGTTGTGGACACCACCCTGCCACAGCACAATGAAGACCTTCGCGGCCAGATAGTTTCGCTGCTCGGTCCGGCTCCGGTCAGCATCGATGATCTCATTCGGGAAACGCATTCCCCGCCGGGTCTCGTCCTGTCCGTGTTGCTCGAACTCGAGCTCGCCGGCCGCTTGACTCGCCATCCCGGTGGGGCCGTGTCGGCCGCATAATTTCGCAATTCGAGCACTATCCCATCATTCGGCCGCCGCCAACGATGGCATGCTGCAAACACCCCCGAAGCGCCGCTCACGACGATGGAAGTCGGCAACGGCCGCAGCAAGATCGTCGCCGTTAAAATCGGGCCACAACGTATCGACGAAGCACAGTTCGGCGTAAGCCAACTCCCACAACAGAAAATCGGAGAGCCTCTTCTCGCCTCCCGACCGGATGAGAAGATCGACGTCGGCCGATCTCTTGCAGCCCGGCCCGGCCAGAACGCGGCCAAAGTCCGCGCGCGACGGAGCATGATCGGCTGGCAAGCACGCTGCAGCCTTGGCGATCTCATCGCGCGACGAGTAATCAATGGCAATCTGCAGGCTGAGACGCCGCCCGCCGGCGGAGGCCGTTTCGGCCTCGGCAATTTCATCGCTCAGGCCGACCGGCAGCCTGTCGCGGCGGCCAATGACCGAAAGACACACGTCGCTTTCGACCAACTGTTGCAACTCCCCCCGTAGGTACTGCCGCAACAGCGACATGAGCGACCTCACCTCCTCGTCAGGACGCCGCCAGTTGTCCGATGAAAATGCAAATAGTGTCAGTAGAGCGACGCCGAGATCGGGAGCCGCTTCCACGACACGCCGAACCGCACGAATCCCCGCATGATGTCCGGCGGAGCGCGGCAAACCGCGGCGTGTTGCCCAGCGCCCGTTGCCATCCATGATGATGGCCACGTGCAGACCTTCGCAGCCACGCAGGCCACTTCGCATTGTGGAGTCTCCCTGCACAAAAGCTCTCAAACAGTCTTCAGTCGATGAAAACCTAGGGAAGTCGCGTCTGCCTCTGCAGCACTTGCTGCGTCACGCACTACCTGTTCGAGCACTTTCAGGTACTCGAGATACCGTCGGCGTCCTTCACTCGTGATTCGACAGATCGTTTGTGGGCGGTTGTGATCGTAGCCCTTTTCGATCTCGACAAGACCGGCCTCTTCCAGCACCTGCAGGTGTCGGCTCAGGTTGCCGTCCGTGAGTTCGCACATTTGCTTGAGGTCGCCAAAGACCAGCCCTTTCGAATGGGCCACGAGCGACGTCAGCACGCTCAGGCGTGCCTTCTCGTGAATTACGCGATCGAGGCCGTCATAAGCAAATCGCCCTCGCTTTTTCGACCTAACCTTCGACATCGTTTATCCCGAGGTTCCAGAGAAGGATGGCGGCCATGAGCAATTGCCCAAAACCGAACGGCACCGCCATCGCCCAGGGAGAAAACGCATGCGCGCCGTTGGCGAGGGCGAGAACAGCCAAGCCTGCGAAGAGATACCACAGCCCCACTGCGTACATCGGGCGTGGCAACGACCGGCACGAAGCGAGAAAGCCGAGGCCGAATATGATCTGCCAAAGGCCGGGCAGCATCCATAAGCTCGAGGGCGCAAATCGGAAGAGAACGAGCGTGAGCAACCCGCCCGCTACGGCCGCTGGAATGAACTGTTCGGTTGCGGCGTGGATCATCTCGTCGGCCATTCCCGAGTGGATACGACGCGAGCGGGCACCCGTCTCGATTCCGATCAGGATGACGGAAATGGCGGCGGCTACGACCCACAGTGCGATATAGCTGAACGCGGCGGACGCAGGCTCGGGAAGCCATAGTGCCTGAATGCCGGCCGCTCCCACCGCCAGGCAGGCTGTGGCCGCAACGGTTATGGGGCCATAGCCGCGAAACTCGGCCCCTCGGGCCATCTGATTTCGGATGGCGGTGATATCTGCCAGCGCCTTGTTCAGGTCTTCCATGTCATCCCCGATAACTTTGCGCTGCAAAGTGCATTACTTGGCAAATTAGCCAAGTCTTCCCGCGTGCGCTAGCCAAAAAAACGGAACTCCGAGGAAGCCTTTTCCAGCCATGCGGAGCTGCCTTAAGCAGGTTTTGCGTGGACTCTGTACGGGAGTAGCCGCGCCTCTGAGATCGTCGCAAGACACTCTCACCGCGCTTCAGCGGTTTACTTCACCGCAACGCTCAGCCTTGCGGCGGCGGGCGAGTGACTATATGAGCGCTGACCCATGCTCCCAAAAAGTGTAAGAAATACAAGCGCAAGTTGCAATATGAACGTTGTAGTAGTAGAATCGCCCGCCAAAGCGAAGACGATCAACCGCTATCTCGGCAAGGACTACAAGGTCCTGGCCTCCTACGGTCATGTTCGCGACCTGCCACCCAAGGAGGGCTCGGTGCAGCCCGACCAGGACTTCGCAATGTCCTGGCTTGTCGACGGCAAAGCTGCAAAGCACCTCAGTGAGATCGCCGCGGCGTTGAAAGGCTCCTCCAAGCTCATTCTCGCCACCGACCCCGATCGCGAGGGCGAGGCGATCTCCTGGCACGTTCTGGAAATCCTGAAGAAAAAAGGGCTGCTTAAGGACAAGTTCGTCGAACGCGTCGTCTTCAACGCCATCACCTCCAAGTCTGTGTTGGAGGCGATGCGCAATCCGCGCCAGCTGGACCGCGCACTCATCGACGCGTACCTCGCTCGTCGCGCGCTCGACTATCTGGTGGGTTTCACGCTTTCGCCGGTCTTGTGGCGTAAGCTCCCTGGCGCCCGCTCGGCCGGTCGCGTGCAGTCGGTAGCCCTCCGTCTCATCTGCGATCGCGAGCTTGAGATTGAAGCCTTTCGCGCCCAGGAATACTGGTCGATTGCAGCCACATTTCGCACTGGCTCCGGTGAAACCTTCGCCGCTCGTCTTGTCTCAATTGATGGTGACAAGCTCGGCCGGCTCGATATCGGTTCGGAAGAGCCCGCCCGCGCTATCGAAAAGGCACTTTCGGACACCCGGTTCACAGTCGTGTCCGTGGAAAGCAGCCCGGCAAAGCGACACCCCTACCCGCCGTTTCGCACCGCGACGCTCCAGCAGGAAGCCTCGCGCAAACTCGGCTTTTCCTCCAAAGAGACGATGCACATCGCCCAGCGCCTCTATGAAGGAGCAAATATCGGGGGCGAAACCGTCGGCCTCATCACCTATATGCGCACCGACGGCGTTCAGATGGTGGGGGAAGCCGTCGCCGCCACCCGTGCTGCCATCGCGAAGAACTTCGGCGAGCGCTATCTGCCGGATGTTCCCCGCGCCTACAGTTCGAAGGCCAAGAACGCCCAGGAAGCTCACGAGGCGATTCGCCCGACCGACCTTGCCCGCCATCCGGCGACGGTCTTCAAACGTCTGGAGCGCAATCAGGCCGCCCTGTACGAGCTGATCTGGAAGCGGACCGTGGCCAGTCAAATGGAGAGCGCGGAGTTTGAGCGCACCACCGCCGATATCGTTGCCGAGGGCAGTGATGGTCGACGCTACACCTTTCGCGCCACCGGTTCGGTGGTCATGTTTGATGGCTTCCTGAAGCTCTATCAGGAGGATCTCGACGACGGCGCCGATGAGAATGGAAGCCGGCTGCCTACGCTTGTGGCAGGCAATGCCGTAGCTGCCGAGAAGTTGCAAGCGGAGCAGCATTTCACCGAGCCGCCCCCGCGTTACTCCGAAGCTTCGCTGATCAAGAAAATGGAAGAGCTTGGCATCGGCCGGCCGTCGACCTACACCGCGATTCTCTCCGTGCTGCGGGAACGCGGTTATGTCAGGGCGGAAAAGAAACGGCTCATGCCGGAGGATAAAGGCCGGCTTGTTACCGCCTTCCTCGAAGCCTTCTTCGCCCGCTATGTCGAATATGGATTTACAGCCGACCTCGAAGAGCTGCTGGACCGGATTTCCGCAGGCGAAGCGGACTGGAAGGATGTGCTTCGCGACTTCTGGCGCGACTTTGCGGCATCTGTGGACGGCACCAAGGACCTGCGCGTCTCAGCCGTTCTCGATGCCCTCAATGACATTCTGGCGCCCCACATTTTTCCCGCCAGGTCCGACGGCAGCGAGCCGCGCGCCTGTCCATCCTGCAACAACGGCCGACTGTCGCTGAAGATCGGCAGGTTCGGCGCATTCATCGGCTGCGAAAACTACCCTGAGTGCCGCTACACAAGGCAGATCTCGCAGAGCGACATCGAAGGCCAAAATGGCGTCCCGCACGACGGCATCCTGCTCGGCCGGGAGCCGGAAACGGGTCAGCCCGTCACGCGCCGCCTCGGGCGCTTCGGCCCCTACGTGCAGCTCGGAGATGCCACCGAGGGCGAAAAGCCCAAGCGGTCTGCGATACCTCGCGGTTGGCAGGCGGAAGGGATCGACCTCGAGCAAGCGTTGCAGCTCTTGAGCCTGCCTCGCGAGGTGGGGGTGCACCCGGAGTCGGGCCAACCCATCACCGCGAACTTCGGCCGGTACGGTCCCTATATCGTGCACGATGGAACCTATGCCAATTTGCCTGCTCCGGATGAAGTGTTCAGTATTGGCATTAATCGCGCCGTTGCCATGCTGGCGGAGAAAAAGTCCCGAGCTCGACGCTCCTCTTCGACTCTGAAGGACCTTGGCATTCATCCTGAGGGTGGCAAGATACAAGTGCTCAGCGGGCGATATGGTCCGTACTTGAAGTGGCAGAAGTTGAATGCGACGCTGCCGAGCGGAACTGAGCCTGAGGGCATTACTCTCGAGGATGCCTTGGCGCTTCTTGCGGCCAGGAGCGCCAAGGCCACAAAGCGGAAACCGGCAGGAAAGAAAAAGAAGAAGAGAGCCGGCCCGGCTGTCGCCGAAACGGCCGCACGCGACGCGTGACCAGATCGGACAAGCCCAAGCGGCAGCCCTCCCGGCTTCCAAGTGAAGACGAAATTATCGAATTCCTTGCCACCTTTGGGGGCAAAGCCGGTAAGCGTGACATCGCGCGGGCGTTTGACGTCCGGGGAGCAGCCCGCATCGACCTCAAACTTCTGCTCAAGACAATGGCCGAGAAAGGTACGCTCGCCAAACGCGGCCGACGTATCGTAAGAGCGGGAGCCCTGCCCGATGTCGCGGCTCTCGAAATCACCGGGATCGACAGCGACGGCGAGCTTGTTGCGGTGCCGGTCGATTGGGACGAATCGACCTCTGGACCGCGGCCTGACGTGACCCTCATTGCCTCGCAGCGCCGCCGGCACGTCCCCGGCAGCGAGCCACCTCCCGCGCGCGGCGATCGCATCCTGGCAAAGATCTCCTGGGCCTCTTCTCACTATGAAGGCCGTATGATCCGGAAGCTCGACTATCGGAAGGGCCGTCTGCTTGGCGTGTTTCGCGCCGTCAGGGGCGTCGGTGCCCGGGTAGTTCCGGTCGACAAGAAGTCCCGTCACGAAATGTCGGTCAATCGAAGCGATGAAGGCGGTGCACAGCCGGGCGAGCTGGTTGAAGTCGAGGTCACGAGAGACCAGGGCCGCGGCCTTGCGACGGCTCGGGTACGCCGTCGCCTTGGAGACCTCCGGGACCAGCGCAACATCTCGCTGATTGCAATTCACGAGCATGCAATTCCGAGTGAGTTTTCGGATCGGGCAATCGCCGAAGCGCACAGGCTGCAGCCATTCGAGATCAAGGATCGTCGTGATCTTCGGCATGTTCCGCTCGTTACCATTGATCCTCCCGATGCGCGCGATCACGACGACGCGGTGTGGGCAGCCGCCGATTCCGATCCCTCCAATATCGGCGGGTTCCAAATCATTGTAGCCATAGCCGATGTGGCAGCGTATGTGCGCCCCGGCAGCGCACTCGACCACGAGGCGCGGATTCGGGCAACTCCGTCTACTTTCCCGATCGGGTCGTCCCAATGCTGCCGGAGCGGATTTCGAACGATCTGTGCTCCCTGCGTGAAGGAGAAGATCGGCCCGCCCTCGCCTGCTTCATGACGTTCGATCGGTCTGGCCGCAAGACCAAGCATCGGATTGAGCGTGCGGTAATGCGCTCTGCTGGCAAGCTGGCCTATGAGGAAGCGCAGTCAGCGATCGACGGCCGTCCCAATCAAAAATGTGAATCTCTGCTTTCCGACGTGCTTCAGCCTCTGTGGCAGGCATACACCGCGCTCGCGCGTGCACGGGTCCGGCGTGGCCCGCTAGAACTCGATCTGCCGGAACGCAAGATCCTTCTTGATGCCCACGGCCTGATCGAGCGGGTTTTCACGCCGCAGCGTCTCGACGCCCACAGGCTTGTCGAGGAATTCATGATCCAGGCCAACGTCTCAGCGGCCGAGACGCTGCAGGCAAGTAAATCACCCCTGATCTATCGCGTTCATGAACCTCCTGCCGCCGAGAAAGTCGACGCTCTGGTCCAGTTCCTGCGCACGCTTGGGGTTCCGTTCGCAAAGGGACAGGTTCCCAAACCCAGCCAGTTCAACCACGTGCTTGATGCAGTCCGGGGCAAGGACTACGAGAGCTTGGTCAATCAGGTGGTCCTGCGCAGCCAGGCGCAGGCAGCCTACTCACCCAACCACCTCGGCCACTTCGGACTCAATCTGCGAAGCTATGCCCACTTTACTTCGCCGATTCGCCGTTACGCCGATCTCATCGTGCATCGTTCGTTAATTTCCGCCTTGCATCTGGGTGCAGGCGGGCTGAGCCAGCAAGACATCACCCAGCTGCGTGACACCGCCGACCTGATTTCGGCTCTTGAGCGGCGGGCCATGGCTGCCGAGCGGGCTACGATCGACCGGTTGATCGCAGCCCATCTTGCCGACCGCATCGGAGCCCGGTTCCCCGGCCGCATCAACGGCGTTGTTGGGGCCGGTTTGTTTGTAACGCTTGATGGGTCGGGTGCCGACGGCTTCGTCGCGGCAGCAACGCTCGGAGTCGACTATTTCGTCTTCGACGAGGCAAGCCATTCCCTTATCGGGGAGACTACCGGCGAGACCTTCAGGCTCGGAGACAGTGTCGAGGTCGAAGTCAAGGAAGTTGCCCCGATCTCGGGCGGCCTTCGTTTCGCTATGGTTTCGCCCGGACGGCGTGGCAAGCCGATGCCACGCCCTTCGGCACGTCGTGGTGCGCTTCGTCGCTCGGCTCGCCGGCGTTGATGGTATAGTTGATGGTATACCGGCAGTTTGGTTGCGGCAGGTTGCCGCGCGGCGGCGCGAACGCCGATGGTGCATGCCGCCAATGCTAGAAGAGGCACAAACAATCGCTTTCACACTCGCGCATGACGACACCATCCCCGGACCGCGACACTTGGGCAGCCATCAGGAACGGCTTTCTCGGAGGTTGTCCGAAGTGCCGCCGAGGGAAACTCTTCCAAAGCTATTTGAAGATCGCCGATCATTGCCCGGCGTGCGGCATCGAGCTGCACCATCATCGCGCCGATGATGCGCCACCCTACTTCGCCATCTTCATCGTCGGCCACTTGGTCGTGCCCTGGGTGTGGGTGCTCGAAACGACATGGCAGCCGCCAATGTGGGTACATCTCGCTATCTGGCTGCCGCTGGTCATATCCCTGTCGCTCGTGTTGTTGCCGGCACTTAAGGGCGCCATTGTCGGCATGCAGTGGGCCATGCGCATGCACGGTTTTGCGTTGACGGCTGATCGCGACGATAGGCAGGCACGCGGGCGCGAGGCTGAGGTCGCCGATATAGCTGCCATGCAACCGCGGTGAGCGGTTTTGCATTGCCGGGCTTGAGAAGCCGATCCGGCATCGTATCTCCGCAAGATGCCGCCACCCTCATTCTCGTCCGGCGGGAAAAAGGAAGGGAGAAGGTGCTCCTCGGTCGACGCCATGCCGCGCACAAATTCATGCCCGGCAAGTTTGTTTTCCCGGGAGGGCGATTGAGCGCCGACGACGGCCGGGTCACGGTTGCTTCGGATCTGAAGCCGGAGACCCTGCGCCGGCTGATGACGCGGGTTCGCCGCAGGTTTAGTACACAGCGGGCGCGCAGCCTGGCGCTCGCCGCGGTCCGCGAGACCTTCGAGGAGACAGGTCTCATCGTCGGTGAGCTGTTTCATGTTCCTGGGCCAGCCGTGGGCGGATGGTCCACGTTTTTCGCCACCGGCCATGCCCCGGCTCTCGCTGGACTTCAGTACTTTGCCCGCGCCATCACGCCTCCGGGCGGCAATCGGCGCTTCGATACACGCTTCTTCGTGGCCGATGCCCACTGCGTGGCCAATCTTGATCGACCTCTTCCGACAGGCACAGAGGAATTGCTGTCGCCTTCCTGGTTCACTTTCGCAGAAGCGCGGCGTCTTGATCTTGCAACGATCACCTTGGACATACTTGACCGTCTGGCGGCCGCGTATGCAGGCGGCGGTGGTCCCGATCCCACTGACGTCTGCTTTCAATTCATGCGGGCCGGGAAATGGCAGCGCGAACAATTGTGAATTCAGGGCGTTGAAATCTTGACACCTTCCCCGCCCTTGGCCCATATCAAGATAATCCACCTACCCAGCGTTCAGGACCGATCATGGCCAAGGCCGTTACCCTAAAGGTAAAGCTCGTTTCGACTGCCGACACCGGTTACTTCTACGTTACCAGGAAGAACTCCCGGTCGCAGACCGAAAAGCTGGTTATGAAGAAATACGATCCCGTGGTCCGCAAGCACGTCGAATTCAAGGAATCAAAGATCAAGTAGCTGACGACGCGCGGGGTGTTGTTGCCGCGAACATTCCTTTTTCTCCCTATCGGCAAGTGATTCAGATCTGCCGAAAAGGCGGCCGGTCCGGCGGGCAAGTCGAGGAGGCCACTCGAACGCCACCGAACCGGCCAACCCCGTGGACTCAGGAGATGCGGCGGACCTGAGGACCCCGGGGCAAAGGGAAACCGCATCTGGCGGTCCCGGGAACTACGCTCGCTTCAATTCCGCTCAAAGTGTAGCCAAATCCGCTACTCTAGCCAAGCCGACAAGACTGGGTTTGCCTTGTTTGGTAAAGGCTTAAGGTGAACCGTTGCGGCGCCGAATTGTATTAGCGGGAAATCCCCTGTTCCCAAATGGAAATTTCCGCTTCTGCTGCCAGCCTCCCGTTCGCCAAAAAAGAGGGCTTTAGCTGCTAACAGATTGAGGAGTTTGGATTATTACGGATGAAGATTACAGGTATATGACGCAGGCAGGATCAGGCTGCCGCAACGTCAATCTGGTTTCGACCGGCCCGTTTGGCTCGGTAGAGTGCTGCATCGGCTCGCTTGAGAAGCTTTTCCGGGCTGTCTTCCACACCATCGATCATCGCTACGCCAATGGAAACGGTGATGTCGATCCGGTTGCTCATGGCCGCGCACGCGCTAAAGGGTTGGGTCCCCACCCTGTTGCGTAGCCGTTCGGCGATAGCCCTCGCCTCCTCGACGTCCGCATTCGGCACGACAATCACAAACTCCTCGCCACCCGTGCGGCAGGCGAGATCGAGATGCCCTATGCTGTCCTTCATGCGCGAAGCAAGCTCACGCAGTATCTGATCGCCGGCGTCAGGTCCGTGCACTTCATTGACGCTCTTGAATTGGTCGATGTCGAGTGCCAGCACGCCAAGCGATTTGCCGCAACTTACGGCTTCCGAAAGCAGGGAACTCAACCGCCGCTCCATGAACCGGCGGTTAAACAGTCCGGTCAGCGGGTCGGTAGCCGGAAACTCGATCGATTGCGTTACATCGGCGCGCAGAGTCGCCGTGCAGCGGCAGCGTTTGATCTGTGTTTTGACGCGAGCCAGAAACTCGTGGAAGTCGACGGGCCGCCGCAAATAGTCATTGCAGCCGACGTCGAGCGCTTGCATGAGCCGCCGCGTGTTGTCGGATTCTACGATGACGAGAATCGGAATATGTCGCGTTTTCTCGATGGACCGCAATTGCGCGCACAGCCGCACGCCATCGAATTTTTGGCTCTCGAGGTTGATGACCACCAGCTCAAATGCCCCCTCTGCCACTTCGGTAATCGCCCGATGCGGATCGGTTACGAGTGCGATGGAGTGCGGCAAGCCGGCTGCTTCTGAAATCCGGTCGAACAGGTCTCTGCCGGCATCGACGAACAGGATCTTGCCATCACGTTCGAGGTTTGGATCCATGAGCACATCACCGCTGGCGCCGGCATGGTCTTTCGTACCGGCCCGCAGTCGCAACTCGTCGGTCAACATCTTCAGGCGGACGAGGCTCTTCACGCGGCAGAACAGGGCGATGTCGCCTACCGGCTTGGTAAGGAAGTCATCGGCCCCAGCTTCGCGTCCGCGCGCCCGGTCATCGGGCCGGTCGCCCGCACTCATCATCACGACCGGAATATCCTGGGTATCGCTGTCGGCCTTTATCCGCCGGCATACTTCGGCGCCGTCCATGCCCGGCATGACGACGTCAAGAAGCACCAGATCCGGCTTGGACCGCTGAGCGACTTCAAGAGCGTCGGCGCCGTTCATGGCCGTGAAAACTTCGAAGTATTCCGCCGTCAGCTTGGCCTCGAGCAGCCTGACGTTCGCGAGAACGTCGTCAACTACCAGGACGCGAGCAGTCATGACGCCGATTTCAGGAACCCGTCGATGGTCTGGAGAAAGCTCAAGACCGAGATCGGCTTCGAGATATAGGCCTCGCAGCCGCCTTCCCGGATCTTGTCTTCATCACCCTTCATCGCAAACGCAGTCACTGCAATTACCGGAATATGCCTGAGGTCGTCGGCTTCTTTGAGCCACTTGGTAACTTCGATGCCTGACACCTCCGGCAACTGAATGTCCATGAGTATGAGATCGGGCTTGTGTTTGCGCGCCAGCTCAAGGGCCGACAGCCCTTCCCGCGTTTGGATCACCCGGTAGCCGTGCGCTTCGAGAAGATCGCTGAACAGCTTCATGTTGAGTTCGTTGTCTTCGACAACAAGTACCGATTTCACGCCGAGCCGCGCTCTGGGCGCGTCTGCTGGTCCCGACATTGCACTCACACCGTTCAGCAAGGGATCCCATCCTGCGATGCTCGATGCCTGCACAACGGCCAGCATCGACGCGGGGGTTTCTTTTCCGCCGGCATAGTGGCCGTATTGTGTAACCAAGACTTTAACGTTGACTTGCCGGCTTGCCCGGCTTCCATCTCGTGGTAAATCGGCTGCGGGCGCCCGATGACAGGAACCCAACTTTCGCTCGACGATGCCTCGGCCATAGCATTGAAAGCACTTGCGTTTCTTGCCGCCAGCAGGGATCGGCTCGAACGCTTCATCGCACTATCGGGAACCTTGCCGAGCGACCTCACGAGACAGGCTCCAACTCGCGCCTTTCAAGCCGGTGTTCTCGAGCACCTGCTGGCCGATGAGCCAATGCTTCTTGAGTTTTGCGCCAACGAAGCGCTCAGCCCCGATCTGCCGGCTCGCGCTCTCACCGTCCTGACAGCTGCCTGATCCCAAGCGCTACTTCGTCCGCCTTCGATTGGCGATCAGGCTTACGATTTCGTATATGACATGTGCAGCCACATGGCGGTGATGATGTTGCGATTGTCCTTGGTCGAGCGTCGGCTTCCAACGTGGTAGAGTTTGTACATGACCGTTCCTGCCGTCCGGTAGGCTATCGGATCATGCCGCTGCCATGCAAAATGCGGCGGCCCAGCCCCTAACGGATGGGGTGCCGGATGATTGCTGAGCCCATCACGCCCGTCAGGTCACCCGAGGGCTTTTGCCGCGACTGTCTGGTGCCCGCGAAGCCTGATGATTCCCGTTGCCCGGCCTGCCGGAGCCCGCGGCTCCTGCGACACGAGGAGTTGCACTCTCTGACGATTGCGCACCTTGACTGCGATGCATTCTACGCTGCCGTCGAGAAACGTGACGACCCCGGCCTTAAGGACCGGCCGGTTATCATCGGCGGCGGGCGGCGCGGCGTCGTTGCGACTGCCTGCTACGTGGCCCGCGTCAGCGGCGTAAGATCGGCCATGCCAATGTTCAAGGCGCTCCAACTTTGCCCTGAAGCAGTCGTCATCGCGCCAAACATGCGAAAATACTCTGAGGTTGGCCGTGAGGTGAGAAAGCTAATGTTGAGGTTTACGCCGCTGGTCGAGCCGCTGTCGATTGACGAGGCCTTTCTCGATCTGTCGGGTACGGCGAGGCTTCACCGTGCCAGCCCCGCCGTCTCGCTCGCCTCCCTGGCGAACCAAATAGAAGGCGAAGTCGGCATATCAGTCTCCATCGGCCTTTCCTGGAACAAGTACCTTGCCAAGGTCGCTTCGGATCTCGACAAGCCGCGCGGCTTTTCGCTCATCGGTCGTAGTGAAGCTGCAAACTTTCTTGCCAGTCGATCGGTTTCGCTGATTTGGGGCGTTGGTAAGGCCTTGCAGGCTACTTTGGCGCGCTGCGGCATCACCACGATGGGCCAGCTTCAGGGCATGGAAAAATCGGATCTCGTCCGCCGCTTTGGCGCCATGGGACCGCGGCTCTATTATTTGTCGCGAGGCGAAGACGATCGGCAGGTTTCCACCAATGATGAAACCAAGAGCATCGGTGCCGAAACGACCTTCGACAATGATATCAGTAAGATACGGGAACTCGAAC
The DNA here is from genome assembly GCA_963780765.1 of uncultured Alphaproteobacteria bacterium. Taxonomy (GTDB): domain Bacteria; phylum Pseudomonadota; class Alphaproteobacteria; order Rhizobiales; family Aestuariivirgaceae; genus CAWHQZ01. Next base: position 107,076 of record CAWADI010000026.1, read on the forward strand.
GAATTCTTTGGCAGTTGGCAGAGCGCGTGTCCGAGCGGGCAAAGCACGCCGGGCTCGCCGGTTCAGTCGTTGTGCTGAAGCTCAAGACGTCGCGATTCAAACTGCGTACCCGCAACCGGACGTTGTCCGACCCCACTCGGCTCGCGGCCCGCATCTTTTCTGCGGCCCGGGATCTGTTGTCCAGGGAGGCCGACGGCACGCCTTTTCGGCTCATCGGCGTGGCCATTGCGGGCCTCGTGCCGAATGAAAGCGACGCAGAAATGGCGGATCTCAATTCTTCCCTTAGCCGCAGAGCGAGGGCGGAGCGGGCAATGGACCGGGTTCGCCACAGGTTTGGCCGCGCGGCGATCGACAGAGGGCTTGGCCTCGCCGTCATCAATGACACGGGCGATCTTGAGAGTGACACCTAGGATATGGGCGACATGCCTGCGCTTCGGCTGAATTTACTGGCGGCTGCATTCCGGTGCAGTCCGGTACTCGAGTTGTGACAAGACTGCCCGTAGCGCGAACTCGCCGTAATCGATGACCATATCGCCTGCGACGCCGTTTTCGTACATCTCGAAATCGACTTCGTGGGTCGGGGTTCCCTCGCTTCGATCTCCCTGAGCGGCGTCGTAGTAGCTGATGTTGACCGGCCAGGCGGCGACCTCCGACAGCTTGGAGGCATCGCCCGTAGCCAGCGGCGTCACCCGCCGACCTGCTGCTCGTTTGGCTCCCATGAATGAGATAGCGGTGTAGGTCCGGGCGCCTTCGGTGCCGTCAAAAACGGTGCTTTCATCCCGCGTCTTGCCGGCGAGCGCGGCACTGATGATCTTTTTTTGATGACCGACCGGGAAGATCGCTCCGTCCATCAGCTCGGCCTGCTGCTGTTCGGGCAATTCGATGCGGCCGTAGGTTGACCCGTCGCCGATTGTCGCGGAGATGCGCGATTCGGCATCGAGCTTGCCGTCGACAAAGTGCCTCTGTGTAACGTTGATGGTCTTGCCGTCGGCCGCCTCCCAAGTAGAGTTCTGCGTGTCAACCAGCTTCACGTTCTCGCTGGTTACAAAGCGGCTGACCATGCGAAAATTGATCGTCCAGTCCTCACAGTCCGACCCCAGGAGTTCGAGAGCCAAGCGGCCTTTGACATTGACCAGACCGCTCCGATTCTGTGCACTCTTGAGGTTCAGATCGTATACGGCGATGTGCGGTTGAAGCTTCAAGCTCGCCGCCGGCGAAGCGCTCGCGGCTGCTCCCAGGGCCGCCAATACCCAGACAAAACCGCGCCCTGTCGCAAATCTGCTTGCCCTGGCGCCGGGACGGCCGCTAAGCAACTGCGGCCCGCATCGCCGCCGCTGAGCCACGAAGTCGCCCATGATTCCAAGACCCAGGATTCGCGTCACTCGAAAACTCCCGAAAGAGGTCGAAGCTCGCCTTGCGCGCCAGTATACAGCAGTGCTCAATTCCGACGACCACGTTCTGACGCCCGACGAACTCGCTGCCGGCGCGGATGGCTGCGACGGTTTTCTGGTCACGCCCGGCGACAGGTTTTCGGCAGAAATCATTGCAAATCTCCCGCCCTCGGTACGCATCATCGCATCCTTCTCGGTGGGTTACGAGCATATCGACCTGACGGCTGCCCGCGCCAAGGGTATCGCAGTCACCAACACCCCCGATGTGCTGACCGATGCTACTGCCGACATTGCCATGCTGCTGATCCTCGGAGCTGCCCGTGGCGCTTCGTGGGGCGATCGAATGGTGCGCGAGGGCCGCTGGACGTCATGGAGCGCGATTGCGCCGCTCGGCCACGACGTCACCGGCCGCCGCCTGGGCATCATCGGCATGGGCCGCATCGGACGGGCGCTGGCGAAACGCGCCCGCAGCTTCGACATGACCGTGAGCTACCACAATCGCCGCCGACTTGCACCGCAACTTGAAGTCGGCGCGAAATACGTTCCGGTTCTCGACGAGATGCTGCCGGAGTGCGATTTCCTGTCCATATGCTGTGCCTCCACTCCTCTCACCCGCGGCATGGTCAACGAAGCGCTTATTGCCAGGCTTCCCCAGGGAGCCATCGTCGTTAACACGGCCCGCGGCGATATCGTCGACGACGATGCGCTGATCGCGGCGCTTGAGTTCCGGAAGACTTGCAGCCGCTGGGCTCGATGTTTTCAGGAATGAGCCCGCCATCGACCCCCGCTACCGCCGCCTCGAAAACGTCTTCCTTCTTCCGCATTTGGGTTCGGCTACGTATCACACGCGCATCGCCATGGGCATGCGGGCGGTGGACAACCTGGACTGCTTCTTCAACGGGCAACGGCCGGCCGACCTGCTGACGTAGGCCGCCTGGGCGCACCAGGCTTTCCGCCACCCGCCCGCCGTGCTATCGCCGGGCCCCTTGCCAGCAAAGGATCTCCAGCAATGAGCAAGATAGACACTCGCCTGAAGGAACTCGGCATCGAGCTCCCCCAGCCCGCCAAACCCGTTGCCAACTATGTCGGTTGGGTGCGCACCGGCAACCTTGTCTTCACCGCCGGCCAAGTGACGCTGCAGGATGGCAAGATCGGCTATCAGGGTAAGGTTGGCAAGGACTTCACCACCGAAGAGGCTGCCAAGGCAGCGCGGCTGTGCGCACTCAATGTCCTGGCACAGGTGCGCGATGCCTGCGGCGGCAATCTCGACAAGGTGAAGCGTTGCGTGAAGATCGTCGGCTTTGTGAACGCGGCGCCCGATTTCGCCGACCATCCCAAGGTCATCAACGGTGCCTCGGATCTCATTGTCGAGGTGTTGGGAGAGAAAGGAAAGCACGCCCGCTCCGCTGTTGGCTCGGGCTCGCTGCCCGTCCACGTGGCCGTCGAGGTGGAGGGCATATTCGAAGTCGAATAGCCCCAACGCCATGCTGCGTCCTGCCGGCGCCCGGCAACTGGCGTGGCTCACCCGCCTGCCACTCGCCCATCGCGGTCTTCACGATGCCGCAGCGGGAGTCATCGAAAACACAGCGAGTGCATTCAGCGCCGCCATTGCCCACAACTACGCGATCGAATGCGACGTGCAACTTGCCGCGGACGGAAGCGCCGTCGTCTTTCACGACGAAACGCTCGACAGGCTCACCGACGCATCCGGCCTGCTCGCCGACAGAACTGCTGCCGAACTGAAGCGCATCCGTATCAAAGACAGCCGCGACCGCTTGCCAACGCTGGCGGAGGTACTTGCGCAAGTGAATGGCAGGGTCGGGCTTGTCATCGAGCTCAAGAGCCGCTGGGATGGCCGCCCAGACCTTGCAAGGCGCGTCGCGCGCGCGCTTGAAGCCTACGGTGGCGCCTGTGCGGTCATGTCGTTTGATCCGGATCTGATCGAAGTCCTGGCCACCCATGTGCCCACTCTCCCTCGCGGTATGGTCGCCGACCGGATGAGCCATCCGTCTTGGGCATTTCTGCCGCTCTCGCGACGGATCGCGCTGCGGTATCTCACCCACCTTGAGCGCACCCGCCCCCATTTTATCTCCTTCGATGCCGCCGCCCTGCCCTGGCCGCCGGCGCGCCGTTTTCGCGATCGATGCGGGCCGGTCTTGTGTTGGACCGTGAGATCGGCAGCGCAGGCTGCGCTGGCGCGCCGCCACTGCGATCAGATAACCTTCGAAGGATATTTGCCTTGAGGTCGTGGTGCGCATCAGGATTGCGAGCACAGTAAGGGACATACCCGCAACGGAATGGAACCGTTGTGCTTCCTCGGCCGAGGTCCCCTATAATCCGCTCATCGACCATGCATTTTTCCATGCCCTCGAGGCTTCGCTGTCCGCCGTGCGCAGTACCGGGTGGCAGGGTCATCATCTGCTGCTAGAGGAGGATGATGGTCGACTGGCAGGTGTTGCTCCCTGCTACGTAAAGGCGCACAGCCAGGGCGAATATGTGTTCGACTATGCCTGGGCCGATGCTTATCAGCGCGCCGGCGGGCGCTATTATCCCAAGCTCCAGATGAGCGTTCCGTTTACACCGGTTACCGGCCGCCGCCTGCTCGTGCCCGACGGCCGGGCCGCCGCCGACCATCGCTTGGTGCTGCTTCAGGCCGCCAAGGATGTCTGCGCTGCCCGCCGGCTGTCATCCATCCATGTGACTTTCCCCACCGAGGCGGAGTCACTCATATTGGCGAAGCAAGGATTCCTCGGGCGAACGGACATTCAGTTTCACTGGTACAATAAGGGATACGAATCGTTCGACGATTTCCTCGCTGATCTGTCCAGCAGTAAGCGAAAGAATCTGCGCAAGGAACGGCGACTGGTTCGCGAAGAAGGAATCGCCGTGGACTGGATCACCGGCAGCGACCTCAGGGAATGGCACTGGGACGCCTTCTTTGAGTTCTACATGGATACGGGCTCGCGCAAATGGGGTACGCCATATCTTACGAGGGAGTTCTTCAGCCTCATCGGAGCCAGTCTTGCGCCCCATGCCCTCCTCGTCATGTGCCGCCGAGGCAGGCGCTTCATCGCCGGAGCCCTCAATTTCATCGGCGGAGATACTCTGTATGGCCGCAACTGGGGTGCCATCGAGCATTATCCATTTCTGCACTTTGAAGCCTGTTACTATCAGGCAATCGAGTTCGCCATCGCGCGCAAACTCAGATGTGTGGAGGCGGGGGCCCAAGGCCCGCACAAACTGGCGCGCGGCTACATTCCAAAGCTCACCTACTCCGCCCACCATTTTGCGGACGATCGTTTGGCCAGGGCCGTGGCTGCATATCTCCGCCAGGAGCGGGCGGCAATCTCCGAAGGACAAGCTGAGCTTGCCGGGCATTCGCCTTTCCGGCGGACGAGTTGAGAGGTCCCATGATTGGAGATGATGATGTCGAGCTATGATCCAAACAACATTTTCGCCCGCATCCTTCGTGGTGAAATTCCCTCGCATAAGGTCTTTGAAGACGCCGACACGATGGCAATCATGGATATCATGCCCCAGGCTGATGGCCATACCCTCGTGCTGCCGAAAGCGCCTTGCCGGAACCTGTTGGACGCCTCGCCGGCCATATTCAGCGCGCTGCTCCTGACCACGCAGAAGGTCGCTCGAGCGGTCAAGACCGCCTTCGCCGCCGACGGCGTGCTCGTCCAGCAGTTCAACGAGGCTGCAAGCGGCCAGACCGTGTTTCACTTGCATTTTCATGTCATTCCCCGGCACCAGGGTCTACCCCTTCGGCCGCACACGGGAGCATCCCAGGATCAACAACTGCTGGCACAACACGCCCGCCGTATCGTTGATGCGCTGAACGGCGGCACAAAATGAGGGGTTCGCTTCAATAGTTGGCGAGCGGCGATCTCAGCCCCGCACCAGGTACTCGGTCGCGATCATCGCCAGGGCCGCGGCGCCGACCCCCGCCTCCAATCGTTTGCCGGCGGCATAGAACACGGCTGCGCCCGACAGAAGCGCTAGCACGCGACTCGCCACCATCGTCTCGGCGAGCAACCCGGAAGGTGCGTAGACGAAGCGCATCACAAGCGCGGCAATCAACGCCGTTGCGACCGATCGCACCCATAGCAGCACGATGTTGTCCGGATCAATGCGTTGTGCGGCCAGGGCACCCAGATAGCGCCAGAGATAAGTGGCAAGTCCGCCGGCCACGACGATTTTCAGCACATCGACCATTGCGGGCTAGGCCCCCCTGCCCGGATGGACGAGAAAAAAGGCCGCCGTGCCGCCGGCCAGCCCGGCAATCACCAGATCGTACTGCGGCGCAGCGTAAAAGGTTAACGGCCCGAGAGCCGACCCAAGGAGGATAGCCGCATAGTCAAAACGCCAGCGAGCGCCGCTCAACAGTGAAAGCAGGAAGAAAGCCGGGGTCACAAACACCAGGGCCGCAGCCACCGGCAGCGGAAGGCGCCCGGCAAGTTCGAAGCCAAGAGTGGTGAAGACCAGCATGCCAAATGTCAGTGTGGAGCCAAGGCCGATAAGCCACGGCATTCGTTGCCGAAAGCTCACGGCTTCCATCTTCTGCACGGAGAGCAGCCACATGGTCACCGCAATGAAGTGGGCAACGACGTACTCCGGCCAACGAGCAGCCTTGGCCAGCCTTGATTTTGACAGGACAAGTACGGTGAGCGGCATCAGGCGAACGGCCGTCAGGCTGACTGCGAATGTCGTCGCGAGCAAGCCGGCGCCGTTCTGCATCGAATCGACCAGCACGACCTGGCCGGGCAGCGCCCACACGATCACCACCGTCAGAAGGCCCAGGGCAAGGTCGAATTCGAGACCCTGGAGCAGCGCCCCGAAGCCGACGAACGACGCGGCCATGACAAGTCCGGCAACGCTCACTGCGGCGCGAGCGCCCCCGGCCAAGCCTCGCCAGTCGTAGCTGTCGCTCCGCTGCCTTCCCGGCAAGGGCTCGATGATCAATTCACCGATTGCGGTTTCTTCACCGGCCCGCGCGGCCTCGTGATCCCCCTGCCCGATCTCCTTTTCTTGCCAGTAGGCTTGGGCAAAGCCTTTCGCTCCGGCGGTTTCGGCAGGGCCCGTTCGCGGTCGCGATCGATGTAGACGAAACCGAGCTTGCCCTCGCCGTCTTCTGTAGGTTCGACCAAAACTCGCGCCGTCCCGCCGGAAACCAGCCGTCCGAACAGCAGTTCATCGGCAAGCGGTTTCTTTACATGTTCCTGAATGACCCGTGCGAGGGGCCGCGCCCCCATCTGCTGGTCATAGCCCTGGTTGGCCAGCCAGGAAGTCGCCTCCTCGCTCATTTCGATCAGGACCTGCCGATCTTCCAGCTGGGCCTCGAGCTGCATGATGAACTTTTCAACGACCCGGCGAACGATCTCCGGCGGCAGATGATCGAAGCCGATGGTCGCATCGAGACGATTGCGGAATTCAGGACTGAACATTCGGACGATGGCTTCCTGGTCGTCGCCCTCGCGCTGCTGGCGGGTAAAGCCATACGCCGCCTTGGCCATGTCCTGCGCACCGGCATTCGTGGTCATGATCAGAATGATGTTGCGAAACTCCACCGTCTTGCCGTTGTGATCGGTGAGCTTGCCGTGATCCATCACCTGCAGAAGGATATTGAAGAGGTCGGGGTGGGCCTTTTCGACCTCGTCGAGCAGCAGCACGCAATAGGGGTTCTGATCGACGCCGTCGGTAAGCAGGCCGCCCTGATCAAAACCGACATACCCCGGAGGCGCGCCGATAAGCCGCGAAACGGAGTGCCGCTCCATGTACTCCGACATGTCAAAGCGCAGCAGCTTGACTCCCAGCGTATCGGCGAGCTGGCGCGCTACCTCGGTCTTGCCCACGCCCGTCGGGCCGGAGAACAGGTAACTGCCGATCGGCTTCTCGGGCTCGCGCAGCCCGGCTCGCGCAAGTTTGATGGCCGCAGTGAGCGCCGCGATCGCCTTGTCCTGGCCGAACACCACCCGCTTGAGGCTCGCATCGAGATCACGCAGAACATCGACGTCGTTCTTCGACACGCTCTTGGGCGGAATGCGCGCCATGGTGGCGACGGTCTCCTCGATCTCTTTGACGCCCATCACGGACTTGCGCTTGTTCTCCGCCACCAGCATCTGCGAGGCCCCGGTCTCGTCGATTACATCGATCGCCTTGTCGGGAAGTTTTCGATCGCTCATGTACCGCGCCGAGAGCTCGACAGCCGCCTTGATCGCATCCTCGGTGTACCGAAGTTTGTGGAACTCCTCATAGTAGGGCTTGAGGCCCTTCAGGATCTTGATGGCGTCGGCAACCGACGGCTCGTTGACGTCGATCTTCTGGAAGCGCCGGACCAGCGCCCGGTCCTTCTCGAAGTGCTGACGGTACTCCTTGTAGGTTGTCGAACCCGATGCACCGCAGGTTGCCTCCCGCCAACGCCGGCTTGAGGAGGTTGGATGCATCCATCGCCCCGCCGCTGGTCGCGCCGGCACCGATCACCGTATGAATCTCATCGATGAACATGATCGCGCCGGGGAAACGCTCGATCTCCTTGACCACCGCCTTCACACGCTCCTCGAAGTCGCCGCGGTAGCGCGTGCCGGCCAGGAGCGCGCCCATGTCCAGCTGAAAAATCGTGCACCCCTTCAGGACTTCCGGCACCTCACCGCGCACGATGCGCCGCGCCAGTCCCTCGGCGATTGCCGTCTTGCCGACGCCAGGCTCGCCGACAAACAGCGGATTGTTCTTCTGCCGCCGGCAGAGAATCTGGATCGTCCGGCTCACTTCCGCCTCGCGCCCGATCAGCGGGTCGACTTTGCCTATTTCCGCCTTCTTGTTGAGATTGATGCAGAAGGCGTCGAGCGCCAACTCGTTCTGCTTCCTGGATGCCTCGCCGCCGCGTTCCTCGGATGGCTCCTCTTCAGTGCCGCGTACCGGCCGGGCGTCCGAAGCGCCGTGGCGCTTGGCAATCCCATGCGATATGAAGTTGACGGCGTCATAGCGCGTCATGTTCTGTTCCTGCAGGAAGAAGGCCGCATGGGTCTCGCGCTCAGCAAATATCGCCACCAGCACATTGGCCCCGGTCACCTCCTCGCGCCCGGAGGACTGCACATGGATGACGGCCCGCTGGATAACCCGCTGGAAACTGGCGGTGGGCTTTGATCCTTCCTCGGAGCCCGTGATGAGCTCTGCCAGCTCCTTTTCGATATACTGCTCCAAGTTGCGCCGCAAAAGATCCAGATCGACGTTGCAGGCGCGCATCACCGCGGCCGCGTCGCGGTCGTCGATCAGCGCCAGCAGCAGATGCTCGAGGGTCGCCAATTCATGGTTGCGATCACTGGCCAGCGACAGCGCACGGTGCAGAGCCTGCTCAAGGCTGCGAGAGAAGGTCGGCACGGCGTTCTAATCCTTTTCCATGGTGCATTGTAACGGATGCTGATGCTGGCGGGCAAACTCCATTACCTGCCCGACCTTCGTTTCCGCCACCTCGAAGGTGTAGACGCCGCACACGCCAATTCCCTTCTGGTGAACATGCAGCATGATCCGGGTGGCTTCCTCCCTGCCCTTGTTGAAGAAACGTTCGAGCACATGAACAACGAACTCCATCGGCGTGAAGTCGTCATTGAGGAGGAGGACCTTGTAAAGCGACGGTTTTTTCGTTTTGGGTGCAGTCTTGGTGATGACCCCCGTCTGGCCTTCATCCTGGGTGCGGTTCTTGTCTGCCATGTGCCGAAGATCCACTGCTGCGGGCAATGAACTACATCGTGCCAATCGTTCATCGATAATTTAGGCGATTCAGCGGCCAATGGGAGGGGCACCGCCGAGCTTTTTTGGCAAACTCGGCAGGGAACGAAAGATCGTTGCAAATGACATCGCCCGGCACACCAGTGCCGGGCGATGCAAGCAATCCTATTTGTATTGAACTGAGGTGCAGCGTTACTTGGCGGCGGCCTTGGCGGTGACGTGGGCGGCCTGCGTCTCAAACGGCTTATAAGCATCCTTTACCGTCGCCGCATAAAGCTCGTTGAACTTCGTGACCTGCGAAATGAAGTTCTCGTAGGATTCCTTGACGAAACCCTGCTGCACTTCGAACGCCTTCTCGACGGACTTCGCGGCGATCACCTTCTCAAGAGCCTGCGTTCCCTTTTCAAACGCCCGGCGGGAAAAATCGGCGGATTCCGCCGCGATCGTCTGCAGTCCCTTTGTCATGGCTGCGGCGGACGCGACGTACGCCTCAAAGCCCTCTTTGCTCAGTGCCTGTACATCTTCCATTGATTTGAACATTTCGATCTCCGATGCATATGGGTTCACACAGTCCGCCACTTGCGGTCCCGTTGCATTGCAATATATGCATTGCACAAATTGCGTCAAGGATTTTTTGCAGCGCAATAGAGAATTCTCGCGGCCAAGCCCGCCCGTTTGGATCGTTTACCATTTGATAACCGCGACCGCCCCAAGATGGCCCGAAGCAGCCGTAAGAAATCCTTGTTTCGGCAGGCACATTCGCGTTTGATGTTGTGAGGGCCGACCCGGCTCCCTCGAGTTCTGACGGCCCAGCATCGAGGTTAATCCACCTGCCAGCGGTGGCTCAATTCTGTTATGCAGGCTGGCGTCGAAGCGGTGCGAGGGCCTCCAAGTCTCATGAAAGTCACTGCAGATCATCCCCAAGTCAGATCGCGTTCGCTGCCACTTTCGCTTCGGCAAATATTGATTTCCGTTTGGTTTCTCGTTGCAGCCATTGATCCAGTTGCGGCGCGGGGCTTTTCGGCGCTGGCAGTTGATGCCCATACGGGAGCCGTTCTGTTCGCACAGGCGCCCGATTCCCAGCGTTACCCGGCATCCTTAACCAAGGTCATGACCCTCTATATCCTGTTTGAGGAGATCAACGCGGGTCGGATGAACCTGGCGATCCAAGCTCAAGGTATCGAAACACGCCGCCGCGCGGCCGCCGTCCAAACTGGGTCTTAAGGCGGGCGACACGATCTCGGTAGAGGACGCGATCAAGGCGCTGGTCACAAGATCGGCCAACGATGTGGCAACCGTGATTGGGGAAAACATATCCGGATCGGAGACCGCGTTCGCCGTGCGCATGACCAAAACCGCCCGCTCGCTCGGCATGACACGAACCACATTTCGCAACGCGTCCGGTTTGCCCAACCCCGGGCAGGTCACGACGGCGCGTGACATGGCCACGCTGGGGCTGCGAATTCAGCGCGATTTCCCGAACTACTATCACTATTTCAGCATACGAAGCTTCACATACAAAGGCCGGGTCGTGCGCACCCACAACCGCCTCCTCGGCCGCTTCCAGGGAGCCGACGGCATCAAGACGGGTTACATCCGGGCCTCCGGCTTCAATCTCACGACTTCGGCCGCCCGGGGTGATAAGCGGGTGATCGGGGTGGTCATGGGCGCGGCGTCAGGCGGCGCGCGCAACCAATACATGATGAAGATGCTGGAAAAGCAGTTCGCCAAGGCGAAATCGTCCAAGAACAAGGTCTGGCCGTCCTGGCGGGCAAACCTCCAGGCGTCGAACCCGAAGCACTGGTGGATTTGGCCGCCGCGCCGGCCCCTGCGAATGAAGTGCCGACAAGCCAGCCAGCGAAAGCCACGTCATTGGCGGTGGCCGCACTGTCAACCGACGTTGCGAGCGGCGCGCCGGCGCCGGCCAGGGCAGGACTGCGAAGCGAGAAGAATAGCGAGCCCGTTGCAGGTGGCAGTGGATCGAATCGGAATCGGAAAGCTCCGATGCCGAAGAGGACGATGGCGTAGAGTGGCCAAAACCTGCTTCGGCCTCGAAGGAAAACAGCGGTGTTGAGGTGGCTTCCGCTGCACCGATGGCGGCCACTGCTCCGTCTCAGCCGGAGCCGGCAAGCGAGTCGGAGACCGAGGTCGTCCCTCCAAGCCAGCCAATTCAACAGGGAAGAACAAGCTGGGACATTCAGGTCGGTGCCTATCCAAAGGCGAAGGACGCCAGGCGGCGGCTGGACGAGGTCCGCGCGCTCAAGCTCGCCGTACTACGGCAGAAGGCCGCGCACGCTGTCCCCGTGAGCAAGGGCAAATCGACGCTCTATCGCGCCCGCTTCCTCGGCTTCAATGAAAAATCGGCGAAGGAAACCTGCCGGCAACTCGCCAAGCACGGCGTGAGCTGTCTGACGCTCGCTCCTCAGGGTTGAGGTCAGGCGCCGAGGAGCATGTCCTTCGCTTGGTTGATTTTTGCGGCAAGATAGTCCGAGCCGCCGTGATCGGGATGGAGCTGTTTCATGAGTTGGCGGTGGGCAGCCCGGATGTCCTCGGGGCTGGCTCCGTCCTTGAGGCCCAGCACCGCGTAGGCCTCCTGCCGTGTCATGGTGTCCGTTCGCTGTTCCTCCGGATCGCCGCTGCTCCCCCGCGGCCGCGCGCCAATCCCTGACAGTCCGGTCGAGGTAGGCTTCCAGCAGCGGCCCGCTTTGATCGGCAACTCTTCTGCAGGCCCGGAGCAGCGCCAGCAACGATTCCCTGTTGAGCTCAGACAATCGGCGGCCCTTGAACTCTCCTTCCAGTACTTCCCCATCCATCGCGCCGCTGTCATGATCGAGTTCCATCGCCAACATGCGCGTCTGAACTCTCGATTTCTGACCCTTGGTCTTTCTGCCAAACCCGAAGATATCGCCCAGCGGCAAGTTCTTTCCCAGCAGGCCCAGGCCGAGGGCAAGAAACGGCGCGGCGGCCGCGATGCCGCCGCGCAGCGCCAAAAAGCCGCCGAGGAAGATCAGGCCGCCGCCGGCCGCTTGGCGCACCACGGCGGCCGACAGCGGCCTGCCCCCTGACAGTCTGCCGACGATCCACAGGGCGGTCAGACCCAAAAGCAGAATGATCAGCAGTTGCGGCATCGTGAGCTACTTGAGCTGTTGCAGCAGCAATGCGGTATCCTGCGAGCGCGACTGCGCGTAGTCTTCGAGCGCGCGCCGTCCACCGGCGGCATATACGGCGACCGCTGAAAGCAGCTCGCGAAGCTGCCCCGCCGCGCCGGAGTCGAGCCGGCAGAAGGCGCCTCCCGTCAGCCGCGCGATCTCGCGAAACGCCCGCTCCGCAACCTGATCCTGGCCCTCAAGGAACATGAACATGGGAATGCCCATGAGGCCGATCTCTCCGGCCGAAGCACAGACCTGATCGATGCCCTCCTCGAACGCATCACCCACCAGCACCGCGGCATTGATCTTCCTGTTCCGGCGCCGGCGCGCTTGACATGGGCAAGCACTTTGCCGATCTGCGTGTTTCCGCCGCGACAATCGATGCCGGTCATGAGCCGTGCCAGGGCGGTGGGATCACTCACCCACTTCGATGCTCGGCATTCGCCGAAGCCGCGAAAGTAGACCAGCTGAACGTCGAGGCCTCCGATGCGCGCCGTCTCGCGGAACATCTCCGCCTGGATTGCGAGGGCCCGATCCCATGTGGGCTGCCGGCTCATGGTGGCGTCCATGGCGAACAGCAGCCGTCCGCGCTCGCCCCCTGCGCTCGCCGGCGCGCGCGACTTCACGTCGGCAATAAACGCGTCGACCTCGGAACGAGCCGATGTCTTCTCCACCCATGTAGACCGGACTGGAACAGGGCTTGTTCCACGTCCCTTCGAGTGCTGCCATAGTCTCATCTTACTCCATTGGCCCGAAGAACAGAGAGGTAGATAGTCCACCGCCCCCCAAACAAAAGGGGCTACGACAGGCAACGCGAGCACATTTTCCGCGGCCATTTCGCCGCTGGCGATCGCCGATTCGAACCAGCCGGGCGTTCCCGGGGCAAAATCGGCCGAGGCGAAGAACACGTTCCCGTCCTTTTGCCATTCCTCGGCCTCGGCGATCCACGGCGCCGCGGCCGGGGTTGCGAGCCAGGTTCCTCTTGCCCAGGGATCGCCGACCCAGTCGTGCCAGTCATGCCCAATGAGCTCTGCGCCCGGAAAGAAGCGCCGCAGCGATGATTGGACATGCTGACCGACTTGAGGGATCAAACCGGCCGCCGGGAAGACCGAAGCCCACGATCATCACCGCGCCGTCGCTGGTTTCGCGTTCGGCGAACATCCACTGCATGCCGCTCAGTCCGCCGGTTACAAGTGTTCCGACCTCTGCAACCTGCGCCTCTCGCCTTTATCCACACCTTGAAGCTGCACCCGCCATGGCCAATCGCCATGGCCTCGAGCTTGCGGCGCCCCGGATGCGGAGAGAAGCGCAAGGCCCGGAGCACGTTGAGGGGAATCGCCAGGATCAACGCGCCCGCGCGATGGACTCTCACCGTTCGCCGTCTCTGCTGTCACTTCACCGTTGACCTGCCGCACAGCCCGCGATCGGCGAGGACAGGCGCAACTCCGCCCGCGATGAGGCGATCATGCGCGCCACAAGCTCCGAAGCTCCTGGCTCGAGCGAATGGGTCAGCGCCGACATCATGCTCTCAGGTGACCCATCGCCGTGGGCGCAGCTCGAAATGAACTCAGCCGCCGATATGGTTTCCGGATCGCCATTCCCCGAGATGCACCACCAGGCGAGAATTTGCGCGCGCGCCGCGCGGTTTGCCTCGATACGCCGCAGATATTCGTTGAGGCTGATGTGCAGGGTCGAGCGCTCCGGGCGACCGCCGCACGCCGCATGGGCGAGGGCATCGCTGCGAACCCTGGCCATTGCTGCATCGTAACCGGATCTCTCCCGGGCTCGCGCGGGCCCGTCACTACGCAGGCCAGTGCCATCATGCCAGCGCCGCGCTCTTGACAGGTGGTGTCGGCCTCAGAACGATACCCTGGCGGGCGCAGTGGCGCCGGATGCGGTAATGCGCGGGCGCGATCCACGATCCACCGAATTCCATCACTTCGCCCGACGGCATGAACCGACGGGTGAAGGCTCGCCCGCCGACACGGTCGCGCGCTTCGAGGATGACCACCTTCAAGCCCGCGTTCGCCAAGCACCGTCGCGGCGGACGCTCCTGCAAATCCCGCACCTACGACGACGACATCAAATCGGTGCTCGCCGTCATCGTGCTCGTTGGTCCGGCTCCATCGACATCAGCGCGGCGTTGCCGCCCGACGCCGTGGTATCGATCGAAATTACCCGCTCGGTCGCGAAGCGCTGCAGATAGTGGGGTCCGCCGGCTTTGGGGCCGGTACCCGAAAGCCCCTCGCCTCCGAACGGCTGGGCGCCGACCACGGCGCCGATCTGGTTGCGGTTCACATACATGTTGCCAACCCGGGCGCGGCTGCGCACTTCCTCGACCGTCGTTTCGATGCGGGTATGGAGACCCAGCGTCAGACCATACCCGGTGGCGTTGAGGGCTTCGCACACCTCAGCCAGCCGGTCGCCGGCAAAGCGCACCACGTGCAGAATCGGCCCGAACACCTCGCGCTCGAAGAGGCTTCAGATCGTCGATCTCGTAGGCCGCGGGCGAAACAAAGGTTCCCGCCTGTGAAGCGCGCGATCAAGGCCCGCATCCAGGATGGTTCTGGCCGGTTTTTGCCATCGCCGCCTTGTGCTCCGTCGAGCGCAGCCTTGGCTTCCTCGTCGATGACCGGCCCGACATCGGTTTCATATCGCTGGGATCGCCGACCTTGAGCTCCGCCATTGCGCCTTTGAGCATCGCGATCAGGCGCTCTGCGATATCGTTTTGGACGAACAGGATGCGCGCCGCCGAGCAGCGTTGCCCGGCGCTGTCGAAGGCCGAGGCAATGGCATCGCGCACCGCCTGCTCCGGCAGCGCGGAGGAATCGACGATCATCGCGTTCATGCCGCCCGTCTCGGCAATGAACGGCAGTATGGGACCCGGCCGGTCGGCCAGCGCGCGGTTGATGTATGCAGCCGTTTCGTTGGAGCCGGTGAAGGCGACGCCCGACAGGCGCTCGTCCGTGAGCAGCATCTTGCCGATCCGGGCGCCGTCGCCGGGCAAAAGATGCAGCACCTCTGCCGGCACGCCGGCCCGATGCAGAAGCCGCACCGCCTCGGCCGCAATGAGGGGCGTCTGTTCGGCCGGCTTGGCGATCACGGCATTGCCGGCGGCCAACGCGGCCGACACTTGGCCTGAGAAGATTGCCAGCGGAAAGTTCCACGGAGATATGCAGGCGAAAATTCCGCGTCCACGCAGCGACAGCTGGTTGCTCTCTCCGGTCGGGCCGGGAAGCTGCCAGGGACGGGAGAAGTCTGCGCGCGCACCCATCGCATAATAGCGCAGAAAATCGACAGCCTCGCGCAGGTCGGCCTGCGCATTGTCCAGGGTCTTGCCCGCCTCATAGACGAGCAGCATCATGAGGCGTGAGCGGTTTTCCTCGTAGAGATCGGCTGCCCGCTCGAGAATTGTGCCGCGCGCCTCCGCGCCAAGGCCGTCCCATGAAGGGAAGGCGCCGTCCGCTTGCCTGAGCGCCTGTCCCACTTCGCGCTCGCCCGCCGCGATGACCGTGCCCACGGTGACGCTGCGATCCTGGGGCGCGGTAACAGGTACCGCCTCGCCGGACAGGACTCGACAGGCCCGCCACCAGCGGCGAAGCATGAGCCGGAACTTTGCGCGCCGCTGCGATATCCGCCTCGATGCCTTCGCGCGTCGTCTTGTCCCATATCGGCAGTCCCCTGGAGTTTCTGCGCGGCGCGAAAATGTCGGCGGGCGCGGGAATGCGGGGGTGCGGAACGGAGGTCAGCGACGAAACTTCTTCCACGGGGTCGGCTACGATGGCTTCGATAGGCGCAGCATCATCGGCGAGCCTGTTCACAAATGAGCTGTTGGCGCCGTTCTCGAGCAGGCGGCGAACCAGGTAGGCCAACAGGTCCTCGTGACTTCCGACCGGAGCATAGATGCGGCAGGCAACGCCCCCGGCGCCGACCATGCCGGCATACAACTGCTGGCCCATCCCGTGCAGCCTCTGAAACTCGTAGCGCCTGTCCTCGCCGGCCATGACCCGCACCGCGGCCAGAGTGTGGGCATTGTGGGTGGCGAGCTGGGGGTAGAAGCGATCGCGGCGTGCCAGCAGGTATCGCGCGCAAGCGAGATACGACACATCGGTCGAAACCTTGCGCGTGAACAGCGGATAGCCTTCGTAGCCCGCCTCCTGAGCGCGCTTGATCTCCGTGTCCCAATAGGCGCCCTTTACCAGGCGGACCGGGATAACCCGGTCAGTGGCGTGGGCGAGCTCGTACGAGCCATTCGAGGACCGCATAGGCGCGCTTGGAATAGGCCTGCACTGCAAGGCCGAGGCCATTCCAGCCGGCGAGTTCCGGGGCTTGGGTCAGCTCGCCAAACAGATCGAGAGACAGTTCAAGACGGTTCACCTCTTCCGCATCGATGGTCAGTCCGATGTTGGCAGCCTTGGCCTGCCGGGCGAGCTCACGGACCAGGGGCGCGAGCTCGGCGAGGACCCGGCTGCGAGCCTTTTCCTCATAACGCGGGTGCAGAGCCGACAACTTCAGCGAAAGGGATGGGCGGGCGAAAACGGTGCCGGAAGTGTCGCTCTCACCGGCTGTTCTTGCTACCTCCGCCAGGGCGCTTTGCATAGGCTGCGCCATATCGCTCAGCGTCCGCCCGGGTCATGGCCGCCTCGCCGAGCATGTCGTAGGAGAAGCGATACCCCTGCTCTTCCTGCGGCCGGGCCCTTGCAAGGGCTTCGCTGATGGTGCGGCCAAGTACGAATTGCTTGCCCATGATGCGCATCGCCTGCCGCATGGCCTGGCGAATGACCGGTTCACCGGATCGCTTCACAAGACCCGCGATGTAGCCGCTGATGTCGGTCTTGGTATCGCGCCCGAGTTCGACAAAGCGCCCGGTAAGCATCAGCCCCCAGGCCGAAGCGTTCACAAACAGGGATTCGGACTTGCCCGTATGGCGTTCCCAGTCCCTGCCGGCGAGCTTGTCGGCGATCAGCCGGTCGGCCGTCTCATCGTCGGGAATCCGCAGCAGCGCCTCCGCGAGGCACATGAGAACGATGCCCTTCTTCGGAGGAGAGAGCGTACTCCTGCATGAAGGCATCGATACCTCCCTGCGCCGATCGGTGCGCCCTGACTTCACTCACCAGCTCCCGCGCGATTTTCTGCACGCGGGCCTCGTCCCGCGGCGCCAACTCCGCAAGTCGCGCAAGCTCCCGCACGCAAGCCGTTTCATCGGCAAACAAGAGCCCGCCGGATTTTCGACTTGTCTGGCAGCGGCGGAAGCATGCGATCGTTTCTTTCCGCATTCGGAATGATGAAGATGACAATAAATGCCCGATGCAAGATAGTGAAAATTCCACCTTTCCGGTGCCATCCATGAGTGCTCAGCCCATCGTTGTCCGCTCTTTCGAGGAGCTTCGCGCCGCAACGCAGCGCTGGCGCAGCGACGGAGCGCGGTCAGCCATCGCGCCCACCATGGGCGCCCTCCACGAAGGACATCTGAGCCTGATAAAGCGGGCACGCGAGCATGCGAGCCGGGTTGTAGTGACGATTTTCATCAACCCCAAGCAGTTCGCGGCAAACGAGGACCTGGAGCGTTATCCTCGCGATGAGCAAGGCGACCTGCGCCTCCTCGGCGAAGCAGGTGTCGATCTCGTCTTTGCACCGTCCGTTGCGGAGGTATACCCCGCCCCGTTTGCCACCACCGTTTCCCTTGCCGGACCTGCCGCGGCAGGCCTCGAAGACAAGCACCGCCGCGGGTTTCTCGCCGGTGTCACCACCGTGGTAGCCAAGCTCCTTATCGGTGCAGCCTGTGATTTCGCGATGTTCGGAGAAAAGGACTATCAGCAACTCGTCGTCGTCAAGGCGATGGTACGGGATCTTGCCATACCGACCCAGGTCGTAGGCGTGCCTACACTGAGAGAGGTCGATGGACTGGCTATGTCGTCCCGCAATGCCTATCTTTCAGGCAGTGAGCGCGCCCTCGCCCCGGCACTCTATCATTCCCTCGAGCGGGCGAGCGCCGAGGTGCGCGGCGGACTATCGATGGGTACCGCCGAACGGCGGGCAAGGCGCCACCTCACCCGCCGCGGCTTCAAGGTCGACTACCTGACCACCCGCAACGCCGAAACTCTGGCGCTGCCGAACTCGCAAAACGAGCCGTTACGACTTCTTGCTGCTGCCGCCCTTGGCCACACCCGGCTCATCGACAATATCGCCGTGTGACTGGCGCAGATTCTTGTAGAGAAGCCGCCGACCCTCGTCCTCAAAACCGAGTTTGCGGTAGAACCCGGTGACTGCATGGCGTTCCTCCGCCTGCCCCGTCACTGTTACCTGATAGCCGCCCACACTCTTGCTGTGCAAAAACGCTTCGAGAGCCTCGATGAGGCGGGCCGCGACCCCTCGGCCACGCCATGCGGGCACGACGTACAGGTCACCCATCTCTGCTGACCAGCCGTATTCGATGCCGAACTCGAGTGACGCTGTCGCGACCCCAACCGCCTTGCCGTCCGCTTCGGCCTGAAACAGGCCGCAGGCGTCGAGGCTTGCCATTTCACCGACACGCCGCTCAATGATGGTGGGCGACGTTTTAAATCCTTCCTCGACGAAAAAGGCGGTGAGCAACCGTGCTGCCTCACTCAGATCGTCGCCCGTCCGCAATCTGCGAACGCGAGGACTCACAGCAGTCCCAGTGCCGCCAGCTCGGTTCGAAGTTTTTCCGGCATCCTCTCCAGACCGGAAGTTTTCCTCAGATCCGGCGGGGCGTCCGCGGCTTCAAGATAGCGCCAACCCTGGAACGCCCGTCGTGGGGTTGGGCGAACGAGCACGTAGTCGGAATCGAAAACGATCCGGCAGCGCGTCGTACCATCGCTGCCCCGCACCGGCTTCAGGGCCTTGATCTGCTGGCGCACCATGATGAACCCACGGATGACCCAATAGATCGAGCCGCCCTTCAGGATTTCGACACTCCGCCTCGGAAACATGCGGGTGGTATGCGACATGTCGCGCTTGGCCCGTTGCGCCCGGCGCCGCCACTCTTCAAACTCCCTGAGCTCACTGACCCCGACGCAGAGCTTGATGATGTGAAGGGCCATGATTGGCCGCCTCCTTGCCATAGCCTGAAGGGGCGCATTATCCTCTTTCGCGCGCCCCTTTGACAAACGCTCAAGAGACGTTGTTCACGGGTTCCGCCGTTCGTTTCATCAGGAGTAACAGTCATGACAGTGGCGAAAGTGATCGAGCTCACTTCGGCCTCGGCCAAGAGTATCGAAGATGCCGTAGAACAGGGTATCCAACGTGCAGACGCAACACTTGATCAGATCGAGGGTGTCTGGGTTCAGGAAATCAAGGCGGTTGTGAAGAAGGGTAAGATTGTCGAGTGGCGTGTGAACATGAGGGTGACCTTCGTGCTCAAGGATTAGGCGTCGCGTGCCGGTTGACCTAACGGTCTTGTGACGCGGCGGTTAGAGAAAATGACGTCTTCGCTGGCCCAGAGATGCGCCGCCGCACCCTGCTGACCGCCGTCCCCGCAGCATTGGCCTGCTCGCGTCTGAGCTTTGGCTCCGCCCAAGCACCACTCAGGGTCGCAAACGCCACGCTTCACGTTCACTTCCGCGGCGGGCAGGAACCCGATGAAGGCCGCACGCTCATCGCGCACTGGGTGGAGCGCTCCGCCGAGGCAGTGGCCGCCTATTTCGGCACATTCCCGATCGGTACCGTACATATCGCCATTGTCCTGGGCCCCGGCGCCGGGGTGCGCGGCGGCCAGACCTACGCCATCGACGGCGATGTCTTCATTTCCGTGCGCCTTGGCAAGTCCTCAAATGCAGATCACCTGCTCAAACGTGACTGGGTGATGGTCCATGAAATGATCCACACCTCACATCCGCAGCTGCCGCGCAACTACTACTGGTTTTCCGAAGGCATGGCCGTTTACGTTGAGTCGGTGTGCCGTGTCAGGGCGGGGCATCTTGCGGCCGAAACGGTGTTCGGCGATTTCATGCGCGACATGCCCAAAGGCATGCCGAAGGAAGGCGATCGGGGCCTTGACCATACCCCGACGTGGGGCCGCACCTACTGGGGCGGTGCCATGCTGTTCCTTCTGGCGGATGTCAAAATCCGCAAGGCGACCGGCAACCGGCTCGGTCTTGTAGATTCCCTGCGCGCGATGAACCGTCGCTACAACTATGGAGACAGCATGAGCGACGTTTCTGAGCTTCTCGGCATCGGCGACGCTGCGACAGGAACGACCGTGCTCACCGCCCTCCATCGCGAAATGGGCAGCAAGTCCGTTTCTCCCGATCTCGATGGGCTGTGGCATGACCTGGGAGTTGGCGCCAAGGACGGCCACGTGACGATCGACGATACCGCGTCCCTGGCGCCGATCCGAAAGGCGATCTTCGCGCGCGCGTCGTGAGTTATGTCCGCCAAAGTGTGCAGTCCGAGCCCTCGATCGGACACCTCATCGATCGAGCACCTGAGCTGGGACGAGGTCGAGGCGAAACTCAAGGGCGGCGCAGCGGCGCTCGTGCCGGTTGGTGCGGCAGCCAAGGAACACGGTTTGCATCTGCCGATGAACTCAGACGAGGTTCAGGCTCGCTGGCTGAGCCGGGAACTCGCCTGCCGGTTCGACTTGCTGATTTGGCCGCCGCTTACCTACGGCCACTACCCGGCGTTCGCGGACTACCCCGGAAGCATGAGCTTGAGTGAGCCGGTGTTCCGGGCTCTCGTGCTGGAAGTGGGTTCCGGCATCCTCAAATGGCGGCCGCGCCGGCTGTTCATCCTCGATACCGGCCTCTCGACCATTACCCCGGTCAACGCCGCTATCGCCGTGCTTGGCAATGAGGCCCTTCACCTGAAAATACACGCCGGCGCCCGGTACCGCGAGGTCAGGTCCTCGCTTGGCAGTCAGCGATATGGCACGCACGCCGATGAGATGGAGACCTCGATCCTGCTCGCAATCGCTCCGGAGCTCGTGCGCATGGAGCGCGCCGTTGCCTCGCCCCAAGGTTCGGAAGCGCCCGGTCCGCTGCAACGGTCGGCAGCTGATCGCCCGAGCTTCAGTGCCTCCGGCAGTTATGGCGACCCAACGCTCGCCACGGCTGCGAAAGGACACCTTCTCTTGGCTGCGATCCTCGAAGATCTTGACCGCGGCGATCACAGCGGTGGGTGTTCCTGAGGCGCGGTCCCCACCATCCTGATCGCCAGGTTGCCTCACCCGAATGTGATGATCCTTGTTTTGACCCGGCATGTTACTACGAGAAATCTTGTGCTCTGGCAAAAGCCAGATATCGTCAACTTCCTACACGAGAGGAACTCATGAAGATTTCCGTAACCTCGGGTGCCGCCATTGCCGCAGCAGCGGCCGCTCTGCTGATGGCCGGCGTGGCCTCGAACTCGGTTCGCGCCGAGGAAGCCAAGATCCACTGCATGGGCGTCAATGCCTGCAAAGGCCAAAGCGCCTGCAAGACTGCCAACAGTTCCTGCAAGGGACTGAACGCGTGCAAAGGCCAGGGATTCGTTGACATGACCGAAGCCGAATGCACCAAGGCCGGCGGCAAGAAGGAAAGCTGAGAGAGCAGCAAGACCAACTGCGCCCCGCTGGCCGGATGGCCTGCGGGGCGTCAACGATTCGGAGCATTCGGACAGAACTCCATTGAGCCGCGACAAGCCGCGATATCTCGGATTTGGGCTGGGGCTGCGCACCCAGCATTATCAGTCGATCCTCGAGACCAGTCCCAAAGTCGACTGGTTCGAGATCATTTCCGAGAACTACATGGTTCCGGGCGGCAAGCCTCTGGCCATGCTTGACCGCATCCGCGACCGTTATCCGCTGGTGATGCACGGCGTTTCACTGTCGATCGCCTCGACCGCCCCGCTGGACATGGAATATCTGAAGGCGTTGCGTGACCTGGCGCACCGCGTCGAACCGAAGTGGGTCTCTGATCACCTGTGCTGGACTGGTGTCCACGGCGTCAACCTCCACGATCTGCTCCCCGTACCCTACACGGAGGAAGCTTTGGAGCACGTGGTGGGCCGGGTTGTGCAGGTCCAGGACTTTCTCGACCGGCGGCTTACGATCGAAAACGTCTCAAGCTACCTTGAGTACGATGCCTCGGAGATGAGCGAATGGGAATTTGTGGCCGAGCTTGCCCGCCGAGCGGACTGCTGGCTCTTGTGTGACCTCAACAACATCTACGTCAACGAATTCAACCACGGCGGCCCGGCACAATCCTTCCTTGATGCCTTGCCCGCCGACCGGGTCGTGCAGTTCCACCTGGCGGGCCACAGCTACAACGAAACCCATCTGATCGACACCCACGACGCCGATGTCTGTCCAGAGGTCTGGGACATCTATGCCGACGCCCTGAAGCGATTTGGCCCGGTCTCGACCATGATCGAACGTGACGACAAGATTCCACCCCTCTCGGAGCTGATGGTGGAGCTCGATATGGCTCGCTCCATCGCCCGCCTGACCTTGCCGGAAATCTTCCGTGAGGCCGCCGAGTGACTCCACGGCTGGCTGAACTTCAAAGCAGGCTGCAGTCGGCGATTCTGGAGAACGACGACGCAGTGTTGCCGCTCATCAGGGATTCAGCCAAGGAGAATCGGAAGGCGCTGCTGGGAGTTTATCGCAACGCCTATACATCGCGCCTGATCGAAGCTCTCAAGGTCGAATACGAGCTCCTACGTGGATTTCTCGGCGAAAAAGAGTTTGCAGCGGCGGCGCGCGCCTATGTTCGCGCTCATCCGTCGCACTCGCCCAATATCCGTTGGGTTGGCGCCGATCTACCCGATTTCCTCGCAACAACCATGCCATATGCCAAATCTCTGGTGATCGCCGATCTGGCTCGGCTGGAGAAAGCCATCAATGATGCATTCGATGCTGCCGACAGTCCGGTCATCGGACAGGAAGTCCTGGCGGGCGTTCCGGCCGACGCATGGGGGCGCCTGGTCATCGAGTTTCATCCCTCCCTCCGCCTCGTCAGTCTACGTACCAACGCGGCCGCCATCCTGGCGGCGGTCAGGAACGGAGAAGCGCCGCCCGCTGGCCATGTATCCGGGACCGAAGCCTGCTGCGTCGCCTGGCGTCAGGATGACATCGCCAAGTTCCGGCAGCTCGAAGCGGAAGAGGCCATGGCCATCGCCTCGGCCTCCGACAAGGTGCCGTTCGCGGTCCTGTGCGAGATGATTGCCACCTTTGCCGATCCCGACACCGCCGCGGCTCGCGCTGCCGGCTACCTCGCCGGCTGGTTCCAGTCGGAATTGATCACCGCTGTTCACGTGTGAGAGTAAGCACCTCTACTCCTCGGGATCGGGTTCGGGCCACGGCTCCGCCGCGGCGCCCGCGTACCACTCCCGCATTCCGTCCGTCGCGAGAACGGCGTCGCAATAGGCGCGGGTATCCGGCGCAAGCTCGCCGCCGTAGGTGTCGAACCTGGTAACGACCGGGGCATACATGGCGTCGGCAGCGGTGAAATGCCCGAACAGGAACGGCCCGGACTGCCCGAACCTCGACCTTGCCCGCCGCCAGAAATCCTCGATCCGCTGCGCCTGGTCGCGGGCAGGACCGGCGAGAGGTTTGGGCGACTTCCTGCGTCGAAGGTTCATACCCCACTCGTTGCGCAGATCAGCAAACCCGCCATGCATTTCGGTAGCAATCGAGCGCGCCATGGCGCGCGCCGCGGTATCGGCCGGCCAGAGTTTCCTGTCCGGCGCCAGCTCGGCCAGATACTCGACGATGGCAAGCAACTCCCACACGACGTTGGAGCCATGGTGCAGGCAGGGCACCTTGTCGGAACGCGCAAGCACGCGAATGTTCGCCTTGGTGTCCGGCTGGCGGAGCCGGATCACGGTTTCCCGAAACGGGATACCCATCTCCTTGAGGGCCAGCCAGGCCCGCAGCGACCAGCTCGAGAAGCACTTGTTGCCGATAAACAGGTGGCAATCGCTCATCGTCAGTCGATCTCGTCGGCGGCAATGATCCACTTCTCCTGCAGCGCCGCTTCCCTCCAGGCCATGAGCGCTTTCGTCGACAGGATCGCATTCATGTAGCTTCGGGCCTCCCTGCCGACACCGACGGCATAGGTGTCGAAACGGGTGACCACGGGCGCATACATCGCGTCGGCGATGGAGAAGCGGCCGAACAGAAAAGGCCCGCCTTTTCCGTACGCCTTACGGCACTCGCGCCATATTTGCTCGATGCGGGAAATGTTGGCTTTGACGTCGGCGCCGATCGGCTCCGCTGGCGGCCGCTGCGTTCTCCTGAGGTTCATCGGCAAGGCGTTGCGAAGGGCCGCGAAGCCTGCGTGCATCTCGTTGGCAACCGCTCGCGCCATCGCCCGCGCAGCCCGGCTCCGCGGCCACAGGGCCTTCTTCGGATTCTCTTCGGCGAGATACTCCAGAATGGCGAGCGACTCCCATACTGTGACCTTGCCATCGTGCAGAACCGGTACGCGGCCCGCGCCGCTGTGTCGCCTAATCCGTCTGGGCAGTCACGGCTTGATCGAGCTGGCACGACGGTTTCCTCGAAGTCGAGCCCGAAATAGTGCATGGCGATCCACGGCCGCATCGACCAGGAGGAGTAGTTCTTGTTGCCGATGACGAGCTGATATCGCGCCATGTCAGGCCGCCTTGCGCGCCGTCACTTCGATCTCGATCTTCATGCGATCGTCGATGAGCGGGGTGACCACCGTCGTGTTCGCGGGCCTTGGCCTCTCTCATATGCTGGCCGATGATCGGCGCCACCCTGGCGAAGTCGGATTTGTCGGCCAGGAAGACCCGCACGCGAACCACATCGGCGAGCGAGGCGCCGGCCTTTTCCAGCGCCGTCCGGATGTTGGCGAAGCACTGGCGGGTCTGCTTTTCGACATTTGGCGAAATCTGCATGGTCTGCGTAGTCGAAGCCGGTCGTTCCGGAGACCAGTACCCAGTCGCCGCCGGCATCCGCCAGCACGACGGCGCGCGAGTAACCGGCCAGCGTCCTCGAAGGACGATCCTGAGGAGATGCGTGTCCCGATCATGTCTTGTCTTGCACCATTTCGATGTCGCCCCCCGCTTCCCGCCAGGCAGCCAGCCCGCCTTCCAGGTTGAAAACGGGCTTCAGGCCCATGCGCTGAAGCGTGTCAGCCGCGAGGAGCGACCGCGCGCCGCCGGCACAGTGGACAACGAATGTCTTGTCCTCGGCAAAAATCGGTTTGTGGTACGGGCTTTCCGGGTCGGCCCAGAACTCGAGCATGCCGCGCGGGGCATGGAAGGAGCCCGGAATCCGGCCGTCGCGCTCGATCTCGCGGATATCGCGCACATCGAGGATGACTACGCCCGGCCGGGACGCCTCTCTCGATCGCTTCCGCGGCGGTGAGGCTCTTCACGCGCGAACGCGCCTCGTTGAGCAGCGCCTTGTAACCAGTTGTGATAGCTTGGGGCATTCGTTTCCAACTCCCAGGAGGTTGGCGAAACTATCCGAGATGCCGCAGGAGGTCACCCACAAAGAGGCGCTGGCGATCATTGGCGAAGCTGAGCTCACGCGCCTGCGCGAGCTCGCCGATCGCCCGGCGCTTGCTGCATCTGGCGGCACATCTGGGCCTGCTCGCCGTCACGGGTGTGGCGGTAATGGCAAGCGAGGGGATTGCGTGGTTCGCAGCAAGCCTGGCGCACGGAGTCGTCCTTTCCTTCCTGTTCACGCCGCTCCACGAAACGATCCATGGCACTGCCTTCCGCGCGCGCTGGCTCAACGCCGTGGTGGCGGAAGCCTTCGGGTTCCTGCTGTTGCTCCCGCCCCGCTATTTCCGCTTCTTCCACTTCGCCCATCACCGCCACACTCAGGACGCCGCCCGCGATCCCGAGTTGTCGAAGCCAAGACCCGCCAATGCCTGGCAATATGCTTGGTACCTGACCGGCCTTCCGTATTGGGGCGGGCAGATTGCAGCCATCTTCAGAAGCGCCTGGGGGGCGCCGCCCCGTTCCTTCGTGCCGCTGTCCGCACAGACAAGAGTGGCCACCGAGGCGCGCCTGCACCTCGCAGGCTACGGACTTGTGGCCGGGCTCTCAATTATTCTCGGCGCGAGACGAGGTCATCTGGCTGTGGCTTATCCCCGCGCTCCTGGGGCAACCATTTCTGCGCGCCTATCTTCTGGCCGAGCACGCAGCCTGCCCGCTGGTCGCCGACATGCTCACCAACACCCGCACGACCTTCACCAGCGGCGTCGTTCGCTTCCTCGCCTGGAACATGCCCCACCATACCGCTCACCACGCCCTCCCGACGGTGCCGTTCCACCGGCTTCCGCGGCTGACGTTGCTGCTCGACCGGCGGCTGCGCTGCCGCGCCGACGGATACATCGAAGCCCATCGGCAAATCAGGCGAGGCTG
This sequence comes from uncultured Alphaproteobacteria bacterium, assembly GCA_963780765.1. Lineage (GTDB taxonomy): Bacteria > Pseudomonadota > Alphaproteobacteria > Rhizobiales > Aestuariivirgaceae > CAWHQZ01. The sequence goes on from CAWADI010000026.1 coordinate 133,684, forward strand.
GCGGGAGCAGTGATGAGCTTTTTCGGAAGGCTAGAAAGCGACTGCGAAGCCCGCAGAAAGGAAGGCCATTGCGCACACCATGCCCAAATAGATGAATGCAATGGCCGGAGGCTTCCTTGAGTGACTGTGGCGGGGGTCTTTCATGTCGTTGCTTCTTTGGGCAGGCATTGAACTTGAACTCATTCTGGAGTGCCGCGACTTAACGGACCTGCAACACGTCGTTCATCAGTCGTTCACATTCCGCCAAAGTGAACACGTTCCCGCCTTCGCCCGAAATGCGGTGGACTCAAAGGCTCTTGGGAAGATAGATCCACGCCAACGCGGCGATGACCATAAGGCCCAGTCCCAAGGTGATGAAAACCGACCCAAGCGGCAGGAACAGCAGCAGAACGGAAAACACCAGCGCGGGCAGTAGGTCTGACATGTCGATGTGCGTACGGTAAACGCCCGCCATTTCGGCGCGCTCGCCCGCCTTGACCGCCCTCAGGAACGGAATGCCGCCCACCCCGTCGAGCGCGGAACCGGCAATCGTACCGGCGAGCAGCCAGCCACCCGCGATCAGCGGTCGTGAAGTGCCGGCAAGGCCGGCGGCGGCGGACGCGAGCGCAAGAAAGCCGAGCGAGCCTGCTACAACGAGCCTCACTCCCGTTCTTTGGGCGATGCGGCCGAAGTACCACGCGGTCACCAGCGAGATTTGGCCCAACGACACCAGCAGCCCGCCTGCTTCCTTGCCGACGCCACCCGTAATCATCAGCAGCGGTCCGTAAATGAAGAAGCGTTGACCAGAAACACGATCGGCCGAAGGCGATAGTCCAGGCCAGGCGCAAGCGCGGCTGCTTCACGAAGCGTTCGATGTAGGCGATGGGATTTGCCGGCTGCTGCCGCGCCGGTCGAATCACGATTTCCCTGAGCCGCAGGACCCAGAACAACGTCAGAAGCGCCAGCGCCGATATCGCGCTCAGCGCAAAAGGCACCCAGTTGCCCCAGTTCTCATAGAGATGGACGCCGAGATAGGGACCCACCGTCCATGACACGGCCGAAAGGGCAAGCCGCATGGGCTCCGATCTCACCAGCTCCTGCTTGCGGATGTGATCGAGAATGTAGAGGCTGAGAGTGATGTTCAGGCACGCAGTACCGATGACACGGGCCAGCATGCCGGCGGCCTGTGCGGGAAGTGTGTGCATGGCGAGCAGTGCCGCAGCCAGCACCAGGCCGAGCGCTCCGGCGGTATAAACCCATCGCCGCGCCGAGCGCGCAATGACGTAGGGGATCGTGAGCGTCGCCAACAGGCCACCGATGCCGACAACGACGAACAGCGTGGAGACCTTCTGGTTGTCCTGGAGAAGGTCATAGGCCTGCACCGTGATGACCGAAGCGCACAGCGCCCGGGCAAACGATTCGAGCGCGAACAGAGCCGCGAACGCGAAGGCGCCGCGCCGGCGATCGTCGGCGAGATAGCCGATCTGCAGGCCTTCAGCTGCCATTATGCCTGATCCCAGAAGAGTGAACGAAGGGTGCGCGCATCCTATGCCAGCCTCTTGAATCATCGGGCAACAGCCGCCCCGTGCTTGCGCCCATGCTTTCCGTACATGGCTTGCGGAACAGCCGATCAGGGCCTATCAGCGGACTCGGAACCCCCATGACATCGGAAAAACAGAAAGTCGCGCTGATTTCGCTCGCCGCAAGCGCGGCGCTATCTGCCGCAAAGCTCGCGGCGGGCCTTCTCACCGGCTCTCTGGGCATCCTCTCGGAAGCCATCCACAGCCTGCTGGATGCCGGCGCCACCGTCGTCACCTACTTTGCCGTCCGGCTTGCCGATCAGCCGGCGGATGAAACTCATCACTATGGGCATGCCAAGGCTGAAAGCGTCGCGGCCCTGATCGCCACCGGACTCCTCTTCGTCACGACCGCGTGGATCGTCGCGGAGGCCCTCTCCAGGCTTTGGGCCAGGGACACTGACGTTACCGTCGCCTGGTGGGCGGCAAGCGTTATTGCCGCCTCGGTCATCGTCGACTTCAATCGGGCCCGGGCGCTGCGGCGCGTTGCGACGCGGACAAGAAGCGACGCGCTGGCCGCCGACGCCCTGCATTTCTCATCCGATATGTGGAGCTCGCTGGCCGTTCTTGCCGGCCTCGGTGCGGTGGCGATGGGGTATCCCGAGGCCGACGCTCTCGCCGCTTTGGTAGTCGCATTTTTTGTCGCCCTCGCCGGCTGGCGCCTTGGCCGGCGGACGATCGACGCGCTTCTCGATGCAGCCCCTGAAGGAGCAGCCGACAGGATCGCGGCAATTGTCCGCGCGACCGACGGTGTGCTCGCCATCAAGCGCTGCCGGATCAGGCCCTCGGGCGCCACCCTGTTTGTCGACGTTTCCATCAACGTGCGCCGCACGCTGCCGCTGGATGACGTCGCCGTCATCAAGGACCATGTCGCGGAGGCAATCCAGAGGCACTTTCGGTCCGCGGATGTATCGGTGACTACCAATCCGGTGGCGCTCGACAATGAAAGCATCTTCGACAAGGTGATGCTCGCCGCCCGGCGACGGTCGCTCGCCATCCACCACCTCACCGTCCAGCTCATCGGTGAGCGCACTTCCGTAAGCTTCGACCTCGAGGTCGACGGCACCATGCCGTTGGCGCGAGCCCACGACATCGCGACAGGGTTCGAACGGTTTCTCGCCGAGGAACTTGGCAGCGACGTGGAAATCGACACCCATATCGAGCCATTGCTCCTGCGCGGGGTGGCCGGCAGCGCTGCCGGCCATGACCAGCAGATGGAAATCGAGCATTGGCTTGCCTGCTTCGCCGAAGAGGGAGCGCTTATCGCAGACGTCCACAACGTCAGGGTCCGGCGCAACGAGCACGGCCTGTTCGTCAGCTATCACTGCCGGGTGGATGGCGCACGGTCGGTGGAAGCCGTGCATGAAGTGATCGACGGTATCGAAAGCAAGCTGCGCAAGAAGTTTCCCGAGGTGCGCCGGGTAATTGCACATGCCGAGCCGCTGCGCGGTCCGGCATGAGGGAGCCGCGGATGATAAGGATTCTCTCGCCCGCCGATTATCGGGTCATGCCATGGAAAAATGGCGCCGGAACAACCACCGAAGTTATTATCGAGCCGCCCGGTGCGGACTTGGCCGTTCCTTCCTTCACCTGGCGCTTGAGCATTGCCGATGTTGCGGCGAGCGGGCCTTTTTCCCTGTTCCCCGGCTACGATCGAACGATCGTGCTGCTCGAGGGCCAAGGCATGGTGCTGACGGGCCCCGAGGGACCGCTCGATCGATCTCTCCCGGCCGCTGCAACCCAAGACGTTTCCGGGCGAGTGGCAAGTGCTCGGCAGTCTCACGGCGGGCCCGGTGCGCGATCTGAACTTTATTGCGGCGCGGCACCGCACCGCCAGCCACATCCAGGTTCTCGAAATCACCACCGCCCGCCGCGCTGCCTGCCCGGCCGGGGCAACGCTCCTCGCATACGTTGCGAAAGGCGCGCTGAGCGACGCTGCCGCCGGGCATACGCTGGTGGCTGACCGCCCCCTCGACCTGGATCCGACCGGGCATGCCACGGTCATCCTGATCACGATCATCCCGCGCGCGTAACTGCCCGTTAGGCTTTCGTTGCAAGAATGGCGTTCCCTCACGGACGGAAAACATCATGTCGCGCTTCTTTGACGGCCTGCGCGCGAAGCTGTCCAGCCACTTCGTGCTTCGCGATGCCGCTGCGGCACCGGTAACCGACACCCACGACGTGACCTTTTCGGCGTTTTTGCCCCACGAGGCAAGCTACCGTCGCAATGCTCACTCGCATCTCGGCCATTCGCCGCCTGGCGAACGGACATGCCGTGCGGCTCAAGAGCAAGGCCGAACTGAGACGCTCCGCCGGGCTTCCCTGGCAATTGATCATGACGTTCTACGTTGGCGCCGGAGCCGCTGAATATGCGGCCCTGGAGGGCAAGATCGCCGACGTAGCGCTCGCTCTCGGCGGCTCGCTCACGGGCGTCAAGGCAACCGCGAGCCGCACCGGCCGGCGCCGCGCCGCCTGAGGATCAACCCGGCCGGCCGGTACTCACTGGGCCGCAAAGCAGTAGAACAGTCCATTCCCGCCTGATTTTGGCAGGTCGTCCTTGCTGCAGCCGCGCGACGGGTGCGAGGCGTTCCAGGACTTCGAAGGCGCGTCGTCCCTGAGACCGATGCGATCATGATGGCCGACGAACGCTGCGCCCGCGCCATTGTTCGTCCAGTCGTTGCACGTCATATCCGCAACCGCGGTGCCATCGGCGTTCGAGCCCGTCAGGATGTCATGCATGTTCGGCTTGTCGCCGCGGCCATTCACCGGATTGCCGGCTTCGGTCAGCCCGGTTTGCTTGCTGATCTTGTTGCCGTCGCCGTGCAACTCGTTCAGGTCCTGGGCGATCAGCTCGCCCTTGGCGTTATGCCATGGGCCGCTGCCAACGCGGTCGCGGGCGTTGACGGTGGAGGTTGACAGATAGGCTCGCCATGTCTTGCCCGTCACTCCTGCCGCCTCTGCCAGTTTTTGGCAGTGCGCATCCGCGCCTTCCAGCCCGCCGAGATTGGCGCCGTCGCCGGGTCCGGCGCTGGTAATGAAGAAACTCATGCTGGTATCTTGTGCCTGTGCCGATGTGCATGTCGCCGCAAGCAGAGCCAGGAGGGGGAGTCCAGCTGCCGGAATCTTCATGTCTCGATCTCCGATTTTGGTGCCGACTACGGCACGACATCAATGTGTCGGAATTCCGACTTCTTCGCTCAGGTGAGCCATAGGGCGGCCAGTCCGAGGAAAGCAAAAAATCCCACACAATCGGTGACCGTGGTCACGAACACGCCCGAAGCGACGGCGGGATCAACATCAAGACGATCGAGCGCTATCGGTATGAGAATGCCCGCCAGCGCCGCGGCGACCAGGTTGATCACCATGGCCGATCCGATCACCACTCCGAGTTGATCACTGCCAAACCACCAGAACGCGAACAGTCCCATGATCACCGCGAATATGATGCCATTGATGAGACCGACCGATGTCTCCCGGATCACAGCACGCAGCGTATTGAGTGCCGTCAGATGGCGTGTAGCAAGCGCCCTGACCGCCACTGTCATGGTTTGCGTCCCCGCGTTGCCCCCCATCGAGGCGACGATCGGCATGAGCACCGCCAGGGCCACCATCTGATCGATCGTGGCATCGAACAGGGAAATCACCCACGATGCGAGGATGGCGGTGGCAAGATTCACGAACAGCCACAGAAAACGCGACCGGATCGTGAACAGCACCGAACCGGAGATGGCTTCCCCTCCCGCCACGCCTCCCAGGTGCAGGATGTCTTCTTCGGCTTCCTCCTGGATGACGTCGACGATGTCGTCGACCATCAGCATCCCCACAAGCCGCCGGTCGGCGTCGACGACAGCTGCCGACACAAGGTTGTATTGCTCGAACTTGTAGGCGACGTCCTCCTGATCATCGGTCACGGCAAAGACGGTCGCATCCTCGTTCATCAGGCTGGACATGCGTTGGTCGCGCGGCTGGCGAAGGAGGCGGCTTACCGGAACGGTTCCCTTGAGGTGGAACTGCTCGTCGATCACGAACACCTCGGCGAAGTTCTCGGGCAGGCTGCGTTCCGTGCGCACGTATTCCATGGTCTGGCCGACCGTCCAGAACGCCGGCACTGCGACGAATTCCGTCTGCATGAGGCGGCCGGCCGTGTATTCCGGGTAGTCGAGAGCGCGGTCGAGCGCTGTGCGGTCCTCGGCGGGCACCTTGGCGAGGATGATCTGCTGTTCCGCACGCTCCAGATCCTCGATGAGGTAGACGGCGTCGTCCGTATCGAGCTTGCGGATTGCCGAGGCGATTGTGTCAGGCGGCAGCGCCGACATGAGCTCGTCGCGCACCCCTTCATCGAGCTCGGCCAGCGCCTCGACATCGAAACTCCGGCCGAGCGCCGCGATCAACTCAATTCGTTCCGGCGGCTCCAGAGCCTCGATGAGATCGGCCAGGTCGGCGGCATGCAGATCCCTGGTCTCGGCCCGCACGCCCTTGTGGTCGCCCTGGGCGAGCCGACCCGCAACTACGCCTACCAGCTCGGCTGATATGCCGCCGTGCTGGTTGAGGTTCTGGGGGTCCGTTGGTATATCCACAGCGCTCCATCCAGTTGCGGCTGCCGGCCTTGCTGCTTGAGCCCAAATCGACGGGATCGCAACATGCGCGAAATCGAAAAGTCAGAGCGTACGGTCGTCAACATAAGAACAGCCGCTTTCCGGCCCTTCATCGTCCACGGTGAACAGGTGAAGGGACAGAGCTACCTCCAACTGGACGACACCTTCCCGGAAGCATCGGGATTTCATATCTACCGCATGGAGCCTGGCACCTCGAGCCAGCCCCATGAGCACACCTGCCACGAGCAATTCCTCGTACTGGAGGGTGAGCTAGTCGACAACGATGGCTATGTCTACAGAGCGGGCGATTTCGTCCTTCTGAAGGACGGCACCCAGCACTCCTCGCGCACCGCGACCGGTGCAACCCTGGCAGTTTTCATCCGCACGCCCGAGAAGATCGGTTTGAACTCTCCCGGCATTGAAACCCGGGCCAAGCTCGCCTGCGCCTATTCCGGGCTGGTATGGGGGCTGTTCTGGCTGCCGCTGCGGGCCCTCGAGCAGGCGGGGGTTGAGGGGCCGTGGGCAATTCTGACGTTTTACGTCTCGCCCGCTCATCGTCATTGTGCCCATCCTCCTGTTGCGCCTTCCGCAATTGCGGTCTGGCGGAGCCGACTTACAGCTGAAGGGCCTCCTGGTTGGAGTGGGCATGGTCCCCTATTCGGTGTCGTTGCTCCACACCGAGGTTGTCCGCGCAATTTTGCTTTTTTACCTCACGCCGATCTGGAGCGCACTTCTGGCGCGGCTGGTGCTTGGCGAGGCGATCACCCCGGTGCGCTGGTTTTCCATGGCGCTCGGACTTCTCGGGCTCGTCGTCATACTGAGGAGCGAAAGTGCTTGGCCGCTGCCCGCCAACGCCGGCGACTGGCTGGCGCTTTCGGCGGGCGTCTTATGGGCGGTAGCGGCCGTGGCGTTGCGCCGGGGGCCAACTCACGATGCACTCGACCTGACCGGCATGAACTTTATCTGGTCGGCGATCATCGCCAGGCCTGTTTCTCTACTTCTCGCGGGGAGAGGACGCGCCGGCGCCTGCGCTGGCCGACCGTTCTCGGAACACTCCCGTGGCTCGTACCCACCCTCCTCGTCGTGCTGTTGACGGGCACCTATGCGACCATGTGGGCAACGCCCAAACTCAACCCCGCCGTCGTCGGTCTGCTGTTCATGACGGAAATCAGCGTCGGCGCCGTTACCGCCGCTCTGTGGGCCGGCGAGCCCTTCGGCGCCAGGGAACTCGCAGGGGTGGTGCTCATCACCGCCGCTGGAATACTGGAAAGCGTATGGGAGTTGTGGTTCAAGCCGCGGCCCAGCCGGGCATGACCCATGCAATGCTCGCAACATGGTGCGGTCGAGAGGACTCGAACCTCCACGGTGTTACCCGCTAGCACCTCAAGCTAGTGCGTCTACCATTCCGCCACGACCGCGTTGCCCAGGTGAGGGCGGAGCGTGTGTATCAACAGGCCCCGGCAATATCAATCCCTGCACCGGCCTTGAGCGGTTGTGGCCTCCTCAATGTTGTCGGGGTGCACACAATATGGCGGAATGTGCTTAAAGAGACCGCATGGACCAAACTGAGGAAGGCACGGCCCCGCCCCCCGGCAGCGGTGCTCCGCCGGTTCTGTGCGAAACGAGCTCAGGCCTGACCGACTATCCGTATGCCGTATCGCGCATGGAGGCCATTGTCCGAGGGCATCTACAAGGGCACCGGAGCCGGAACGGCTGTGGCTTCTCGAACATCCTGCCCTCTATTCCGCCGGCACCAGCGCCAATGGGCGCGATCTTCTCGATCCGGAACGGTTTCCGGTCTATCGCACTGGCCGCGGCGGCCAATTCACCTATCATGGCCCCGGTCAGCGGGTTGCCTATGTGATGCTGAATCTCAACCAGCGCGGCCGCGATGTACGCCGGCTGATATTCTCCCTCGAGGAGTGGCTCATCAGCGCCCTCGCACACTTCGGCGTCGCAGCGGAGCGGCGCGCCGGCCGGGTGGGCATCTGGGTACGGCGCGAGGACCACGATGACAAGATCGCCGCCCTGGGCCTCCGCCTGCGTCGCTGGATCACCTTCCATGGCGTCAGCGTGAACGTGGATCCCGATCTGGATCATTTTTCCGGCATCGTGCCCTGCGGCGTTACCGGCCATGGCGTAACAAGTCTGGCTGCGCTGGGAGTTTTGGCCACCATGGCCGAGGTCGATCACGTGCTGAGAAGCACCTTCAAACAGCAATTCGGTCCGACCCGAAGCGCGCCGGACTAATCTGTAATAACTCTTGTTACGGTAAATCCATTGCGCTATGGAGGCTCCGGCAACCCCCGGTTGCAGCTCCAACCGCCTGTCACAGAATAAGGATCAACCACATGAAGCTCTACTATTCACCCGGTGCCTGCTCGATGTCGCCGCACATCGTGCTCAGGGAAATCGGCAAGAAATTCGAGCTCGAATCCGTTGATCTCGGCACCAAAACGACTGCCAGCGGCAAGGATTACACGAAGATCAACCCCAAGGGCTATGTGCCCGCTCTGGAAATCAAGCCGGGAGAGGTGCTGACCGAGGGCGCGGCCATTGTCCAATACCTTGCCGACAAGGCAAAGGCCACGAAGCTTCTGCCCAAGGCCGGCATGGCCCGCTACCGGGCAGTGGAGATGCTCAACTACATTGCCGCCGAGGTTCATAAGAGCATGGGCGCGTTGTTCGCCAAGGGCATCAGCGAAGACGTCCGCAAGGCAACCCTGGAAAGGATTTCCAAGCGGCTCGAACATCTGGATGGCATCCTGGCCAAGAGCAAGTTTCTTCTGGGCAAGAGCTTTTCGGTTGCCGACGCCTATGCTTTCACCATCTTCAGCTGGGGCCCACACCTGAAGGTCGATATGAGCCCCTACAAGAACATCGCAGCGTTCATGGAGCGGGTCGGCAAGCGTCCGGCGGTCCAGGCGGTTCTCAAGGCGGAGGGCCTCGCGAAGTAGCAGCTCAGATATCCCCTCAGGGCCGTGGGTTCGCGGCCCTGCGGCTGCACTCCGGCGCTACGCGGTCGGCAAGACCGTAAATCCATCCCCCTGCCAATTGACATCGCTCGTCTCGATTTCGTCGACTCTTGCCGATCGTGGCCCGGACCGGCAGAGTTCCAGCATTCTGGAGATCCGGTCAGCTGGGCCGGCGACGACGATTTCTACGCTTTGGTCAAATCGGTTGCGGACCGTCCCGCGAAGGTCCAGCGCCGCTGCTGTCCGCTCGACCCACATTCGGTAGCCGACGCCTTGTACCCGCCCCCGGATGATGGCTTTGACCGCTTTGTCTTCCAAGGCTTTTTCGGAGATCCGATTGTGAACGAAACATAAGCGCGGCGGTCAGCTCTGATTAAGCTGCACCCAAGTAAGAAGGTGCCATGGACGGTGAAGCGAAGGCAACCCTGCTCAACGCTACTCAACCGAACGAGGAGACAAACATGATCCGCATCGCAGTGATCGGCCTTACAGCCGCAGCAGCCATGGTACTCGGCGCTTCCGCAGCCTCTGCCGGCGTGGACGTTCACTTGAACCTGAACCCTGGTATCGGCATCTACCCGAGCCATTACCCGGTCTACAGCCAGCCCGTTTATGTCGGGCAGGATGAGGACTGCGAGTACGTGACCAAATGGAAATGGGTGAAGAAGAACGGACAGCTGAAGAAGAAAAAGTATACGAAACTGGTCTGCTATTAGGTGCCGTTGCTGAAGCCTGTGGGCTCCGATCCCCCGAATATCTTCCCACAAGCTTCAGTAAGCAGACCGGCCGCCGATACCCTTCGGCGGCCGGTTTCGCTTGTTTCCAGCCGCCTATTCGAATTCCATGATGACGGCATCCACCGCCAGGCTGTCTCCTGCGCCGACAAGCAGTTTTTTCACTCTTCCGTCGCGTTGCGCCCTCAGCACATTCTGCATTTTCATCGCCTCGACGACGGCAAGCGCTTCGCCGGCCTTGACGTCCTGACCTTCGCCCACGGCAATGGATATCACCAGGCCGGGCATCGGACAGACGAGCTTCCTGGCTGAGCTGCTTGCTGCCTTCCGCGGCATGCGCCGCACCAGCTCCGCTGCCCTCTTGCCGAGAACCAGCGCCTCAACGCTGATGCCCCGATGCTCCAGAAGGTAACCCGCTCCCAGCCGCCGCACCTTGATCACCAGCCCGGCGTTGTCGATGCGGCCCTCGAAGATGGGCTCACCCGGCCGCCAGCAGGACTCCGCCGCCATATCCCTTCGGGGTTGTGCCGTCGAGCCGAAGCCTGAAGTTGCTGCCTCCTTCTTCCAGGATCTCCACCGCATGCCACTCCTCGCCAAGCCGCACGTGACGTTCCCTCGCAACACCTGCCGTACCAGCTGAGATTTGACCGCTTGTCCGGCGCTGGCGGCGCTGCTCGATGCAGTCGATCACTGCCGCCACCGCAACCAGCCTGTCTCGCGACGGACCGTCGGGCGATATGCCGGTGAAGCCGTCCGGAAACTCCCCGGCGATGAAGGCGGTTGACAATTTTCCCGAGATCCAGCGCGGCCGGTCCATCACGGCCGACAGAAACGCTATGTTGTTGCTGACGCCGCGGATATGAAACCTGTCGAGAGCGGCTGCCATTTGCCTCCGTGGCGGCTTTTCGATCGCGCGCATGCACCGACGAGCTTGGCCAGCAGCGGATCATAGTGAACGCGAAACCTCGGCGCCTTCGAAAACGCCGGTGTCGTTGCGCACCGTCACCCCAGCTTCGCACACCTCCGCGGGAGGGCGGTAGCCGATGAGACGCCCTGTCGAGGGCAGGAACCCTCGGGTCGGATCTTCCGCGTAGATGCGGCATTCAACGGCCCAGCCCGTAAGCTTCACGTCCGACTGCCGGAGCCTGAGCTTCTCCCCCGCCGCGATCCGGATCATCTCCTCGACGAGATCGATGCCGGTTACAAGTTCGGTAACCGGGTGCTCAACCTGCAGCCGCGTGTTCATTTCAAGGAAGTGGAAGGACCGGTCATTGGCGGCGACGAACTCGACAGTTCCCGCCGAATCGTAGTTGACCGCCCTCGCCATCTGCACCGCTTGCGCGCCCATCGCGCGTCGGGTTGCATCGTCGAGCAGCGGCGAGGGAGCCTCCTCGATGATCTTCTGATTTCGTCTCTGGATGGAGCACTCCCGCTCGCCGAGGTGGATCACGTTGCCGTGCTTGTCGCCCAGCACCTGGATTTCGACATGGCGCGGCTCGACAATGTATTTCTCGATAAATATCCGGTCGTCATTGAAGGCCGCAGCAGCCTCGGCTCTTGCCCGCTCGAAGCCTTCCTCGAGGTCGGCGGGCGCATGGACCACGCGCATGCCTTTGCCGCCCCCGCCGGCCGACGCCTTGATCATCACCGGATAACCGATCTCGGAGGCGATCCGGAGCGCTTGCGATGGCGTCTCGACGTTTCCCGCAAAGCCCGGCAGCGTCGACACGCCGGCGCGCGCGGCGAGCTTTTTTGCCTCGATCTTGTCGCCCATGGCGGCGATCGCCCGCGGGTGGGGTCCGACGAACACGATGCCCTCGGCCTCCAGCGCTTCAGCGAACTTCGCCTGCTCGGAGAGAAATCCATATCCCGGATGCACGGCCTCCGCCCCTGATCGCTTGCATGCGGCGATGATCTTTTCGATCGCCAGGTAGGATTGGGCCGACGGCGCCGGCCCGATGTGCACCCGTTCGTCAGCCATGGCAACGTGGAGCGAACGGACATCGGCATCGGAGTACACCGCGACCGTCTTGATGCCCATGCGCCGCGCGGTCTTGATCACCCGGCAGGCGATCTCGCCGCGATTGGCAATCAGCAATTTCCTGAACATTCAGCCCCTTTGCCGTTCGCTTCTAGCCGCCGGAACTAGCGCCGTAAACCGGTGACTTCGGCGGGTCCATTCGACCGCTTCGTCTTGACCTTGGCCGGAGTACCGGCCATTGGAGCCTCATGAACAAGCATGTCCCGACCGTGGGCCTCGTCAGCCTCGGATGCCCCAAGGCGCTGGTGGACTCCGAACGCATCCTGAGCCGGCTGCGCGCCGAGGGTTACCTCATCTCCGGCGACTACAAGGGCGCCGATGTGGTCATCGTCAACACCTGCGGCTTCCTCGACAGTGCCAGGGTCGAAAGCCTTTCAGCGATCGGCGAGGCGGTCGCCAGGAACGGTCGCGTGATCGTTACCGGCTGCATGGGCAACGATCCTCAAACGATCCGGGGAGCCCATCCGGCCGTGCTCGCGGTAACCGGGCCGCACCAGTATGAGGCGGTGGTCAGCGCTGTCCACGACGCCGTGCCTCCCGCCCACGATCCGCGCCTCGATCTCGTCCCGCCCCAGGGGCTTCGCCTGACGCCGCGGCACTACGCGTATCTGAAGATTTCCGAAGGCTGCAACAACCGTTGCTCCTTTTGCATCATCCCTTCCCTGCGAGGTGACCTGGCAAGCCGCCCGGCATCTTCCGTGCTCCATGAAGCCGAGCGGCTGGTAAAGTCCGGCGTCAAAGAGCTTCTGGTCATATCGCAGGACACGAGCGCTTACGGTGCAGATCTCAGATATGCCGCAAGCAGGTTTCGCGGCCGCGAGATACCGGCGCGATTTGCAAATCTGGCTCGGGAACTCGGTCAGTTCGGTGTCTGGATCAGGCTTCACTACGTGTACCCCTATCCGCACGTGGATGAAGTCATTCCGTTGATGGCGGAAGGCAAGATCCTGCCCTATCTCGATGTCCCTTTTCAGCATGCTTCGCCGCGGGTTTTGAAGGCAATGCGGCGGCCCGCCAAACACGAAAAGACGCTGGAACGGATCGCCGCATGGCGCAGAATCTGCCCCGACCTGGCGCTTCGCTCGACGTTCATTGTCGGCTTTCCCGGCGAAACGGAGGCCGACTTTACCCTTCTTCTCGAGTGGCTCGAGGAGGCGCGCCTCGATCGTGTCGGCTGTTTCAAATACGAGGCGGTGTCCGGCGCTAAGGCAAATGAACTCCCGAACCACGTTGCGGAAGAAGTCAAAGAGGAGCGCTGGCATCGCTTCATGCGGGCGCAGCAGGAGATCAGCGCGGCACTGCTGCGGCAGAAGGTCGGCCGCGTTGCTGATGTCCTGGTCGACGAGCTCGACCCTGACGGGCGTCAGGCCGTTGCAAGGGGCCCCTGGGACGCACCGGAAATTGATGGAAACGTTTTCCTGCCCGCCGCCGGGTTCAGCGCCGGAGACATGGTCCAGGTACGGATCAATGCCGCCAGCGAATACGATCTTTACGCCACGCGCATGGTTTAGGAATCCTTCCGCAACTGACACCAAGTTTCACTTGGCGCGATAGCCATAACTAACGATACCGGCCGAAATACCGGCGGCCTGTCTCGGTGCCGGCGCAGGGATTTATCGGGCAATTCCAAGCGTTTGAACATCTTTTACGGTCAAGGCTTCAGGCGCTGCATTGACTGTTTCCAAACTGCGTTCTGCCAGCCTCACGGGCGGCAACCGGGAGCGCGCCCCATGAACGTGGTACCGTTTTCGACGAAGCCTGCGGGTCAGGCGAGGTTTCGCTTCAAGTGCGCCTTGTGCGACGAGATTCACGAGGGCCTGCCCGACATCACCTACGAGATGCCGGATGCCTGCCACGCGCTTGGCGTGAAGAAGCGCGCCGAGCGAATGTTGCTGACCAGCGACTTCTGCATTCTGGATGGCGGCCAGTTCTATATTCGCTGTGTGATGGAGGCCTCGGTCATAGGGCTGCACCAGCGTTTCGGCTGGGGCATCTGGTGCCGTCTCGATTGGCGCCTCTTCAAGTTGTGCTGGGACCGTTTTCATGAGGATGAAAATTCCGACATAGCTCCCTTTCGCGGCATTCTCGCCAACCGTCTGAGCCACTACCCGGACACCGACGGACTTGCCTGCCGCATCGTGCTGCAGAACGGGGGCTTGCGCCCTTTGGTTACCGTCGCGAACGCCGAACACCCGCTCGCTGTGCATCAGCGACAGGGTATGACGGTTGAAGAGGCGATATCTCAGGCGCGCAAAATCGGCGTGCTGTTGATTGCCAGCTGAACCTGGCCGGACTCCCGACTCCTTACCGAAACGAGCCCGCCGTTCCCGACATCTTCCGCGTCTGCATGACACGATCGGCTACAGTGGAATGTTGTCGTGCTTCTTCCACGGGTTTTCCAGTTTTTTGTGACGCAGCATGCCCAACGCCCGGGCCACCCGCCTGCGGGTCGAATGGGGCATGATGACCTCATCGAGGAAGCCCCGTTCCGCGGCGACGAACGGGTTGGCAAAGCGTTTTTCGTATTCCTCGATGCGTTGCTCGATCTTGCCTTTGTCGGCAAGCTGCGAACGGTAGATGATTTCGGCAGCTCCCTTTGGACCCATGACGGCGATCTCGGCTGTCGGCCAGGCATAGTTGACGTCGCCGCGGATGTGTTTTGACGACATGACAACGTAAGCGCCGCCATAGGCCTTGCGCGTGATCACGGTGACCTTGGGCACGGTTGCCTCTGCGTACGCAAACAGAAGTTTCGCGCCGTGTTTGATCAGGCCGCCATATTCCTGCGCGGTCCCGGGCAGGAACCCGGGCACATCGACGAACGTCACGATGGGAATGTTGAAGCAGTCGCAGAAGCGAACAAATCGCGCCGCCTTTCGCGAGCAGTCACTGTCGAGAACGCCAGCCAGGAACATCGGTTGGTTGGCGACAAAACCGACCGTGTGGCCCTCGATGCGGCCGAAGCCGACAATGATATTTCTGGCGTGCTCCGCCTGAATCTCGAAGAAATCGCCCTCATCAACAACCTTCACGATCAGCTCGGCCATATCGTAGGGCTGGTCGGGAGTGGCCGGAATTAGCGTATCGAGCGAGGGCTCGGCCCGCCGGGCGTCATCGAAGCTCGGCCGGTGAGGCGGCGGGGCGGCATTGGACGGGGGCAGGAAATCAATCAGCCGGCGCATCTGCAGCAACGCTTCCACGTCGTTGTCGTAGGCGCCATCGGCGATCGACGATTTGACGGTGTGGATGCTGGCGCCGCCGAGATCTTCCGCGGTAACAGTTTCGTTGGTCACCGCCTTGACGACATCGGGACCGGTTACGAACATGTAGCTCGTGTCCTTCACCATGAAGATGAAGTCGGTCATGGCAGGAGAATAGACATCGCCGCCTGCGCACGGGCCCATGATGACCGAGAGCTGGGGAATTACCCCCGACGCCAGCACGTTGCCCGCGAACACTTCACCATAACCGCCAAGGGCATCGACCCCTTCCTGGATGCGTGCGCCTCCGGCATCGTAGAGTCCGACGATCGGCGCGCCGTTGCGCAGGGCCAGATTCTGGATCTTGATGATTTTGCGGGCGTGCGCTTCCGAAAGCGAACCTCCGAACACCGTGAAGTCCTTGGCGAACACATACACGAGCCGGCCGTTGACCGTGCCCCATCCCGTCACCACGCCGTCGCCCGGAATTCTAGTCTGCTCCATACCGAAGTCGTTGCACCGGTGCTCGACGAACATGTCGAACTCTTCGAACGATCCTTCATCGAGGAGAACTTCGATGCGTTCGCGCGCCGTCAGCTTGCCGCGCGCATGCTGGGCAGCTATGCGCTTCTCGCCGCCGCCCAGCCGGGCATTGGCGCGCCGCTTCTCCAGCTGTTCGAGGATGTCGTCCATCAAGAAAGATCCCCCACTCTTCCGTTGCAGCCTACCTCAACACCCGGAAGCCAAACGGAGAAATTCGGCTGCCTGACCAAACTCGTGCTGCAACGCTTCCCGACGCTCCCTGGCCTCGAGATCCTGACCCCACTGCTCGTTTTGCCAATCCTCATCCACGTGAGCGGCCGTCCAGGCCGCATCCGCCGTGAGGCGTCCTTCCGCCAGGCAGAGGGCGATCAGGGCCGAGCCGGTGCGGGTGGTGACATCGTAGATTGCGGATAGTTGCAACGGCGACTTCCCAGTCAGGTGATCGGACATGGCCGTTAGCGATTCCGGTGGCTGGGGCTGGTAGGTGAGTCCCTGGATGACGGTGAATTCGACGCTGAGGCATTCGCCCGCCTCCTTGAGGATTGGATCCCAATGCGCAGCCTGGCGCTCCACAAGTCCCTCGGGTTCGGTTGCCCGGTAACAGACGAGGTCGCTGCCCGCGTATAGCATAATCTCGTCTCTGGTCCGGGTCGGTTGGCCCGCGACGTGATCGATTGCCGAGAAAGCGAGCGAGGTGAACCTCATCAGCGGCGGCAGGATGTAAGGCTCCTGCGCCTGCCATTCGGCGGCTATCGCTTCCGCCAGCGGTCTGCTCTCGAGCAGCAGCGGATGCTTGTAGGGAGTCTTGATCGGGCGGTCGTCGAGGGCGATGGCGAAGGGTCCCTCGCCCGTTACGGCGGCCCGCTTGTAGAACCTCTTTCGCGGCTTCACCGGTTGTGCTCCTCGCTTTCCCGGTATCGGCCAGGATCGAAGCCGAAAAATTCAAGGCTCTGGCGCATGAACTCGGGCAGAGGCGCGGTTATGTCAACGGTTCCCCCGCGCGGATGTGGAAAGGTAATGCGCCGCGCATGCAAATGAAGCTTCTTCGCGATGCCGTCGGGGAGGTTTTCCATGCCGCCATACTTGCCGTCACCCATGATCGGATGGCCGATGAACGCCATATGGGCGCGCAGTTGGTGTTGCCGGCCGGTCACCGGCTTGAGCGACAGCCATGACGCCTCCGGGGGCGCCTTGTCGATCACCGCGTAGCGGGTAACGGCGCGCTGCGCCTGGTCTTCCTCCTGCGTGGCGGCGCGCACCCGGTCACCTTCGCCGGTAGGAGCCTTGATGAGCGGATGATCGATCTTGCCCTGGCGGGGCCTCGGCACACCCTTGACCAGGCCCCAATAGATCTTGTGCACGTTCCTGGTTGCGAAGAGCTTGCCCAGCGCGGCGGCGACCGCGCGCCGCTTGGCTACCACCAGCACCCCCGAAGTGTCGCGATCGAGGCGATGGACGAGGCGCGGCCGTTCTCCAATCTCCGCTGCAAGCCCGATAAGCAGGCCGTCTACGTGTCTGTGGGTTCCAGTTCCTCCCTGTACAGCCAATCCCTGTGGCTTATTGAGCACGAACAGGTCTTCGTCTTCATGAAGCACCATGGACAGGAACAGCGCACGTTCCTGCCGGCTTAGTGGCGATGTCAGATCGGCCGGCCGGTCGGCGGGTCTCTGCTCGAACGCCAACGGCGGTATTCTCACCTCCTGGCCTTCCTCGAGGCGGGCGTTGCCCTTGACCCTCCTGCCCGCGACCCTCACCTGGCCCGTTCGCAGCAGCTTGTTCAGATAGGCGTGGGTAAGTTGCGGGTAGTGACCATGAAACCACCGGTCGAGCCGCATGCCGCTTTCGTCGGCGTTGACGGTACGCCGTGCAATGGACTTCATGGCGAAGCTGCCCGGGTGAGCCAGATTCCCAGCAGGAGAGCCACCAGCGACAGCGCTACGGAGCCCGCGCCATAGAGAGCAGCCGCCAGATACTCACGCCTTTCAGCAAGCTGCCAAAAGTCCAGGGAATAGGCTGAAAAGGTTGTAAAGCCGCCAAGGATTCCAATGCCAAGGAAGGCCTTCAGGTTTTGGTTCGGCAGAAAGTTCTGTCCAGCCAGCGCGACCAGAATGCCCATGGCGAAACAGCCCGAGACGTTGACTGCGAGCGTGCCCCATGGAAAGTCAGTGCCAACCAGACGCTGAGAGGCGACAGCCACGGCATATCGGGTGGCCGAGCCTATCGCCCCGCCCGCGGCAATCCAAAGGATCACCGACATGTTGAACCCATCGCGAGCATCCCGGAAACTCCTACGACTGCTTCGCCGCTTGCTTGATGCACGTTAGGAATCGTATGAACATGTCCGGGATTGGGCTTCGGGGAGCCAACGTTACGCATGCGCACGTGGAGGTGCAGGGGTCGCCGCGCAGGTGATTGCGCACGGTATGTTGACTTTGCGAACGTGGCCCATGGGCTTGCACCTTGAAGCAGCCTCCGCCAAGCGGAATCACTTTGGCGAAGTTTGCTGCATTATCGCCGGTTCAACGGCAGAGGTTAATATGCCAAGCGGGTCTCCGCCCGGGATACTTTCGCAGCGCCAAGGTCACTCCATGGTAAGCGCCAAAGGCCGGCGTGCTTTTCTGGCGCTGGTGATCGCCCTTGCATCGGTGCTCGCCGCACCGGCTCCCTCACTGGGCCTGGAACGGGGATTTGGAGCGTGGATTGCCGCTTGCGACAACACGCAGCGCTGCACCATTTTGGGCATCGAGGAGCGGGGCTATGTGTTTCTGGTGCGCGACTCCGGTGACCGGCAAGTGCGCGTCCTTGGGGCGATGAGCGTCGACATTGCCGATGTGGAAGTGCGCGATATCGAGCTTTCGTTCCCGGCAGGTGAGCCGGGACTGCGATTGTCATACGTCGACACTCAATCAGGCGTGGTCCGCGCTGGCTCGGCGGAAGGCGCCGCCTTGGCCTCCGCGCTCGCTGCCGCGCAGCCAGGCGCCCGCCTGGTACTTCGTAGCGGCAATGCCGGCGAAATCGACATCGCCGCGGCTGGCTTCGCCGAGGCCTGGAGTTGGATCGACCGGCAGCAACAGACTGCCTCTCCGGCGCCAGTTCTGTCCGTACCGAAGACGAAGCAGAAGCCCAAGCCAGGAAAGCTCCCGGACGCTCTTGCCGAGAACTGGCGACTGGCTTGCCAGGCGGACAGAGCCAAAAAGACCGATCGGGCGATGCTGCGGGTTTCCGAGCACCTGACCGTTTGGCGGCTATCGTGCGCCAGCAGTCACCGTCTCTTCCTCCATGACGAGCGCTCGCGCAAAACCCGATCGCTGCGCCTCCCCTTCCCAACGCCGGCGGGTGAGATGCTTTCTCTCGACCGCCTCGATGCGATTGTTGCCCTGAGCCCCGAAGTTCTCGGCGTCACTGCCTACCATCTCACCGATTGCACGAACCACCGCGGTCAACTGGGTTTCGTTGGCCGCTGGAGGTGGACAGGCAGCGAATTCGAGCTCGAAAGCTTCCACCGTTTTGGCGACGAAGTAATTTCCGGCTATGACGGCAGAGGATGCGTGCCTCATGAGGACTGGCCGTGCATCCATCGGGCCGCCGCCCCCTGACACCGCAGACAGCATTTTCCGGTGAACTGGAATTGGAATACCCTCGGGTCGTTGCCCGAGGGCAGGCTTTCGCCGCGGGAATGCGCAAGATTAGCCGCGCTCCTCCCGCTTCCTGGCCCAGGCGCCGAGCCGCTTCCTGATCTCGGCCTCGAAGCCGCGCTCCGGCGGGTCATAGAACCGTTCCCGCTCCATGCCTTCCGGAAAGTAGTTCTGACCCGAGAAAGCGTCCGGTTCGTCGTGGTCGTAGCGGTAGCCCGCGCCGTATTCCTGACTTTTCATGAACCGCGTCGGAGCGTTGAGAATGATCTTGGGAGGCATCAGCGAGCCCGCTTTTCGCGCCCTTTCGGAAGCGCGCCCGAACGCCACGTAAGCGGCGTTCGACTTCGGTGCGGTGGCAAGGTAGATGGTCGCCTGCGCAAGCGCCAACTCGCCTTCCGGCGAGCCCAGAAAATCATATGCATCCTTGGCGGCCAGGCACTGATGCAGCGCTTCCGGGTCGGCGAGGCCGATATCCTCGATCGCCATGCGCACCAACCGGCGCGCAAGATACAGCGGGTTTTCCCCAGCCACCAGCATGCGCGCCAGATAGTAGAGCGCTGCATCCGCATCCGATCCGCGCACCGATTTATGTAGCGCCGATATGAGGTTGTAGTGGCCGTCGGCCGCCTTATCGTAAAGGGGCACCCGTTGCTGCGCTATTTTTTCCAGCGTCTCGGGGTCAATGGGCGCCTGCCGTTCGCCGGCGGCGGAAAAAATCTCCTCCACCAGATTGAGCAGGTAGCGGCCGTCGCCGTCGGCGAGCGCGAACAGTTGCTCGCGCGCCGCCGCCGTCAGAGGCAGCGGCTGCCGCTGGAAGCGCTCGGCGCGGGCAATGATCTCGGTGAGGGCGACGCCATCAAGCCGCTTCAAGGTAAGCACTTGCATGCGCGAGAGCAGCGCCGCATTGAGCTCGAACGAGGGATTTTCCGTAGTGGCGCCTACCAGAGTAATCGTCCCGCTCTCCACGTAGGGCAGAAAGCTGTCGAGTTGCGCCTTGTTGAAGCGATGGATTTCATCGACAAAAAGCAGGGTACCGCGCCCCTGCTCACGCCTTATGCGTGCCTGCTCGAATGCCTTCTTCAAATCGGCAACGCCCGAAAATACCGCCGACATCTGCACGAAGGCCAACCCCGTCTCGCCAGCCAGCAGCCGCGCTATGGTGGTCTTTCCGGTTCCCGGCGGCCCCCAGAGGACGATCGAGCCGAGGCGACCCGCCTTGAGCATGCGCGTGAGGACACCCTCGTTGCCCACCAGGTGATCCTGCCCAACCACTTCTGCCAGCGAAGCTGGTCTCAGGCGGTCGGCTAGCGGCCGCGGCGCCTCGTCGCTCCGTCCTGCAGCCTCGAACAAGCCTGGTATGCCGGCATTCTCGCGCACAAACCCTCAGTTCTCGAGGTGCAGACGGACGAGACGGCCGCTGCGATTTACCGTAATGAGCCAGTCGTCCGCGCCGTCCGAGAGCATCTTCGCCAGATTGCCGACGCTGTCTATTTCCTCACCGTTAAGCTCCGCGATTACGTCGCCAGGCCGGAACCCAAGTCGGCGGGCCGGCCCATCCTCCAGCTTCATGACAACAACGCCGGTCAACTGGCCCGACAGCCCCAACTCTTCGGTGACAGCCGGAGACAGGTTGGCAACGACCAGGCCAGCGAACGGGTTCTTGCCGTCGAGCCTGGTTTCTGAGCGCGGTGGGGTCTCAGGGGCCGCAATGAGTGTCAGCAAGGCGGCACGCTGACTTGTACCCCGCAGGTAGTTCACCGAGACTTGGCTTCCAATGGGCTTCGTGCCGATGCGGTAGACGAGTTCTTTTGCAGAAGCGACTTCCCGTTGATCCATGGCAGTGATGATGTCGCCGCGTTTCAGGCCTGCATCGGCTAACGGACTGCGAGGCGCCACGGCGGCAACCAGGCTTCCCGAAGCGCGCTCAAGGCCGAGCGCCTCAGCGATCTCCGAAGTGACATCCTGCAGCTCAGCACCGAGCCAGGGCCGGACGACCCTGCTTCCCGTGCGCGCCGATTGGACCACGACGTTGACCATATTGGCTGGAATGGCAAAACCGATGCCGATGTTGCCGCCGGTGCGTGAGTAGATTGCCGTGTTGATGCCGATCAACCGGCCACTGATGTCGACCAGCGCGCCCCCGGAGTTGCCCGGGTTGATGGCCGCATCCGTCTGGATGAAGAACTGGTAATCGCTGACCCCCACTTCAGTGCGGGCGAGAGCCGACACGATGCCGCTGGTGACGGTCTGACCGACACCAAATGGGTTTCCGATGGCCAGAACCAGGTCGCCAACCTCGAGGGCATCGGAGTCTCCGAACTTGAGCGAAGGCAGCGGAGCGGAACCAGCGTCGATTTTCAGCACCGCAAGGTCAGTGCGCTCGTCGCTCAACAGGATCTTGGCGTCAAACTCACGCTTGTCAGCCAGTACAACGCGTATGTCGCTTGCCCCGCCTACCACGTGGTTGTTGGTCACCACCAGCCCTTGATCGTCGACAATGACCCCGGAGCCGAGCGAGTTTTTGAAACGCTCACGCCGCGAACCAAGGCCATCCTCGCCGAAGAAGTGGCGAAAGAACGGGTCATTGGCAAACGAAGAGAAGCGGCGCGACTGCACTTTCGTGCGGGCGTAAACATTGACCACGGCGGGGATAGTCTGCTTGACCAGCGGCGCAAAGGACAGCGTCATTTGCGAAAGGTTCTGCGGAACCTGGTTTGCACCGTTCGCTCCCGCTGCCATGACGAGCAGCCCGAACGCCGCGCCAAGGGTAAGAATGATCTCCCTGATGCTCATCGAGTTTTCTCCGCAGAAGCGCTAGCGCCGATCAAGTTTGGTCGAGAGAATGACCGCCGATTCGGTACTGGTGACACCGGGAACGGCGCTGACGGCGTCCAGGACCCCGTCCATCTCCTGGGCCGAGGAAGTTCTCAGCAAACCGACCAGGTCATACCTTCCGCTCACCGAATGGATCGCCTCGACCTGGGGCAGCTTGGTCAGCGCGCGCGCCACCTCACCCACCTGCCGCGGCTCAACCTCGATGGTTACGAAGGCGCGCATGCTGTTGTGCGAGCTGTTGTCTGCAAGGCGCAGTTGGTAACCGGCAATGATTCCGTGCTGCTCCAGGCGCCGCAAGCGATCCTGCACTGTGGTCCGCGACAGTCCAAGCTGGCGCGCGAGCGCCGATACAGGGGCACGCGCATTGGCGCGCAACAGCGCAATCAGCTCCTCATCCTTGGCCGTCAAAGTGATCTTCATGTCGTCAAAATACCGAGAATTTTGTCGTTTTGACGGCCCGGCACCGCAGAGGACTCCGTTCTTCACCGAAGATCGTCAGGGCGGGACGGGGCAATGCGGTACTTCGCACTCGTGGTGGCAAGCTGCAACCGCCAAGGACCTCGTCGCGATCGACGTCGTGCGTGTGCGAAGGGGGCGCCAGAATGCCTGAAGTAAAGTCTCAGGCCGCAGCCGATTCCGACTTCGCTTCGGTTTCCTTCTGTACCGGCCCCGAGTCCTTGCCCTTCGCATCCTGATCGCGATCAACCAGCTCGATTACCGCCAGCGGCGCGTTGTCACCATAGCGAAACCCTGCCTTGAGCACCCTGGTGAACCCGCCTGCCCGGCTCCGGTAGCGATCGGCAATGACAGCGAAAAGCTTCTTGACCTGCGCTTCGTCGCGGATCTGCGAAATCGCCTGCCTGCGGGCATGCAGCCCGCCTTTCTTGGCAAGCGTAATCAGTCTTTCGACCACCGGCCGCAGATCTTTCGCTTTCGGCAGCGTCGTCACGATCTGTTCGTGCTTGATGAGCGCTGCCGCCATGTTGGCAAACATGGCCTTCCTGTGCGCGGCCGTCCGATTGAGCCGGCGACCCCGATTGCCGTGGCGCATATGACTCTCCTTGCTCTCCGCGCTCAGAAGCTCGTTTCGAATTTCTTGGCGAGTTCGTCGATATTTTCAGGCGGCCAGTTCTGCACTTCCATGCCGAGGTGCAGTCCCATCTGCGCCAGCACTTCCTTGATCTCATTCAGCGACTTGCGGCCGAAGTTCGGCGTCCGCAACATCTCCGCCTCGGTTTTCTGGATAAGGTCGCCAATATATACAATGTTGTCGTTCTTCAGGCAGTTGGCCGAGCGCACCGAAAGCTCGAGCTCGTCAACTTTCTTGAGCAACGCCGCATTGAACTCCAACTCGGGCTTGGTTTCTTCGATGGTGATCTTGGAGGGCTCATCGAAATTGATGAACACCTGGAGCTGGTCCTGAAGAATGCGCGCCGCATAGGCGATCGCGTCTTCCGGGCTCACGGAGCCGTCGGTCTCCAGCGTGAGGGTGAGTTTATCGTAATCCAGGATTTGCCCTTCACGGGTGTTTTCAACCTTGTAGGATACCCGCTTGACCGGGCTGAACAGACTGTCCACCGGGATCAGTCCAATCGGTGCATCCTCCGGCCTGTTGCGTTCGGCCGGCACATAGCCTTTGCCCGTGTTGACCGTAAATTCGATGCGAATCTCCGCTCCCTGGTCGAGGGTGCAGATGACGTGCGCCGGATTGAGAATTTCGATGTCCCCGGTCAGTTGAATGTCTGCGGCCGACACTACGCCCGGGCCTTGCTTTTTCAGGACGAGACGTTTCGGCCCCTCGCCGCCCATCTTGAAGGCGATATCCTTGATGTTCAGCACGATGTCCGTGACGTCCTCGCGCACCCCGGCGATCGAGGAAAACTCGTGCAACACGCCATCGATCTGCACCGACGACACCGCCGCGCCCTGCAATGACGAAAGCAGCACCCGCCGCAGCGAATTGCCCAGCGTCATGCCGAAACCGCGCTCGAGCGGCTCGGCGACGACAGTCGCGGTCTGGCGCCGACCGCGCGTGGAAGACACCTCGAGCTTGGTCGGCCGAATGAGTTCCTGCCAGTTCTTCTGGTTCACGTGCATTGTCATGGTTCCGATGATTACCACCGCTGTTGTTGGGTTGCTTGCAACCCCGTTGTTGTCTCAATGCGCGCCGGCTGGGCGCGCCATTTCTTTGCTGGCACGCGTCAAACCCGGCGACGCTTGGGGGGCCGACAGCCGTTGTGCGGAATGGGAGTGACATCGCGAATGCTGGTGACCTGCAGACCGCAGGCCTGCAGGGCCCTGAGCGCCGATTCCCGCCCGGCTCCAGGCCCGCTTACCTCTACCTCGACCGATTTCATCCCGTGCTCGATCGCCGCCCGCCCAGCCTGGTCGGCGGCTACCTGTGCGGCATAGGGTGTAGACTTCCGCGAGCCCTTGAACCCGAGCTTCCCGGCCGAAGCCCAGGAGATCGTGTTGCCCTGAACGTCGGTTATGGTGATCATGGTATTGTTGAACGACGCCATGATATGAACGACGCCGGCAGTGATGTTCTTGCGCTCCTTGCGGCGCACCCGGCCGGTCGCCGCCGGGGCTGATTGCGCAGATGTAGCTTCTGGTTCTTTTGCCATTCCCGTCTCTACCTTGTCTGCCTACTTCTTTTTGCCGGCGATCGCCTTGGCGGGACCTTTGCGCGTGCGTGCATTGGTATGCGTGCGCTGGCCGCGGACCGGCAGGCCCTTGCGGTGGCGCAACCCGCGGTATGAGCTGAGGTCGATCAGCCGCTTGATGTTGACAGCGACTTCGCGGCGCAGATCGCCTTCAACGACATAGTCCCGGTCGATAACCTCGCGGATCTGGAGCACTTCGGAATCAGTCAGCTGATTGACACGCTTGCTCTCGGCGATACCGATCTTTTTGCATACTTCCTTGGCGTTCTCCGGCCCGATACCGTAGATGTAGCGCAAGGCAATCACGACGCGCTTGTTTGTAGGGATGTTGACGCCTGCTATTCGGGCCACGCCTCAGTCTCCTTTGATTTGTCCCGGGTTTGGCATCTCCCAGGTGGCCTGTTGCTGGGGCCAGAAACGACATAGGGCGCGCCTCGGGAGGGTATAGACCCTCCGTGAAGCGAGCCTTTGAAAACGATAGGAGAACGGGCTTGTAGAGCGGATTCTTGCTCGCGTCAACCGGGCCTCGTCCCGGCGGCTCTCAGGCGCCATTCAAGGCCCTGCCGATCTGGCGGGCAACCTCCGGTATGGGCGCCATTGCGTTGACGCTGCGCAGAACCCCCCGGGCCCGATAGTAGGACACAAGCGGAGCGGTTTGACTGCCGTAGACCGAAAGCCGGTCGCGAACCGTCTGTGCCCCGTCGTCCGTCCGCCGCAGAAACTCGCGTGAACCGCAATTGTCGCAAACGCCGGCCTGTTTCGGCTTTTCAAATCTGTCATGGTAGCCCTTGCCACACCTGGCGCAGACATAGCGACCGGAGAGCCGCTCGATCAGCGCCTCATTGTCGACCTTCATTTCGACCACGGCATCAATGCGGAGCTTTTTCCTGGCAAGCAATTCATCCAGAGCCTTCGCTTGAACCTGGTTGCGCGGAAATCCGTCCAGGATGAAGCCGTTCTTCAGGTCCGGCTGCGACAGCCGTTCAGCAACGATCGCCACGACGATATCATCCGCAGCCAGTTCGCCTCGCTCCATGGCTGCCTTGGCCTGCTTGCCGTGTTCGCTTCCTTGCGCCACGGCCGCCCGCAACATCTCGCCCGTTGACAACTGCAGCATGCCGCGCTGGTCTTCAAGAATCTTGGCCTGCGTGCCCTTGCCCGAGCCCGGAGGGCCGAGAAGGATGATGTTCATCGCCGGGCGCCCCTGAGGTTGGTGCGCTTTATCAGTTTCTCGTACTGTTGGGCCATGAGGTGGCCCTGAATCTGGGCAACCGTATCCATCATCACCGAGACGACGATCAGCAGCGACGTTCCGCCGAAGTAGAAGGGGACGGCGGCGTAAACGGTCAGAAGTTCCGGCAGCACGCAAACGAATGACAAATAGGCCGCACCGACAACCGTAATCCGGGTCAGCACATAGTCGATGTATTCGGCGGTTCGCTCGCCGGGCCGAATTCCCGGAATGAACCCGCCATACTTCTTCAGATTTTCCGCCGTCTCTTTGGGATTGAACTGGATGGCCGTGTAGAAAAACGCAAAAAACACGATCAGCGCCACATAGATGCTGAGGAACAACGGCTGACCGCGGCCGAGCAGAGCCGTTATGTAGTTCAGCCACTCCGGGCCCTGCCCCTGGCTGAAGTTCGCGACAGTGATCGGCAGCAGCAGAAGCGAGGAAGCGAAGATCGGTGGAATGACGCCCGAGGTGTTCAGTTTGAGCGGCAGGTGCGATTTGTCGGCCTGGGCCATCTGGGTGCCCACCTGCCGCTTCGGATACTGCACCAGAAGCCGTCTTTGCGCCCGCTCGACGAATACGATGAACGCTACCACCGCAAGCGCCATCACGATGATGCCGAGGATCACGAACGTCGAAAGCTGGCCCGTCCGGCCCAGCTCGAAGAGACCCCCGAGTGCCGAAGGCAAGCTCGCGACGATGCCGGCAAATATGATCAGCGAGATTCCGTTGCCGATGCCGCGGGCGGTAATCTGCTCGCCGAGCCACATCAGAAATACCGTGCCCCCGGTGAGCGTAATCACTGTGCTCGCTCGAAAGAACAGGCCGGGATCAAGCACCACGTTGCCCTGACCCTCGAGCCCGACAGCGATACCGTAGGCCTGCAGCGCCGCCAGAATAACGGTGCCGTAGCGGGTGTACTGATTGATCTTCTTGCGCCCCTGCTCGCCTTCCTTCTTGAGTTGCTCGAGGTGCGGCGAGACAGTCGTCATCAGCTGAATGATGATCGAGGAGGAAATGTAGGGCATGATATTGAGGGCGAAGATGGCCATCCTGCCAAGCGCGCCGCCGGCTAACCCGTTGATCCAGCCCAGGATCCCGGTTGAATTCTGTTGCACCAACTGAGCCAGTGCCACCGGGTTCGACACCCGGAACGGGAATGTAGGTGCCGAGCCGGTAGATGATGAGAGCGCCAAGGGTAAACCAAATGCGCTTCTTCAGCTCTTCCGCTTTGGCAAGGGCGCCGAAATTGAATTGGGCAGCAAGTTGTTCCGCAGCAGATGCCATATCAAGTCCTCGCGCCCCTCAAACCTCGCCCCGCCGGCAGCGCTGGTTCACGCCTCCTTGCCGGCACCGGCGGCAACACTGGGCTCGGGCGCGGTCTTTTTGGCGGGCTTGAGGACCTTGACGCTGCCCCCCGCCTTGTCGATGGCCGCAAGCGCTCCCTGCGAGGCATGATAGACCTCAAAGACAGCTTTGGTCTTCAGTTCACCGTTTCCCAGGATGCGCACGCCGCCATGCATGTGCTTGATCACTCCGGCTGCGACCAGCGTTTCAACCGTTACCGGCTGGGCGGGATCCAGTTTCTTGGCGTCGAAGGCCGCCTGGATGCGCGACAGGTTAACCTCATTGAACTCGACTGCATTGGGTTTGTTGAAACCGCGCTTGGGGAGTCGCCGGTAGATCGGCATCTGGCCGCCTTCGAAGCCCGGCTTGGCGCCGCCCGAGCGTGCGGTTTGCCCTTTGCCGCCGCGACCCGCGGTCTTGCCCAAGCCGGACCCGATGCCGCGGGCAACACGTTTTCGCTGGTGCCGTGCCCCGGCCCTGTCGGCGATCTGGTTCAGTCTCATGTCAGTTACCCTTGCTTGTAGAGTGCTAGCCTTCGATGACACGAACCAGATGCCGAACGGCATGGATCATGCCACGGACCTGAGGTGTATCCGGCAGCTTGCTGCGCGCCCTGATCTTTCTCAGGCCGAGGCCGTTCAGTGTCGCCCGCTGTTCTCCCGGGCGCCGCTGTGGGCTCTTGATTTGCTCGACTGTAATGGTCTTGGCCAAATCTGCTGGTTTCTTCGTCATCTGCGATGCTCTTGCGATCCTCAATCGACTGCCAGATCGGGATCGCGGCGACGGGCGATTACTTCGCTTACCTTCTTGCCCCGGCGCGCCGCGACGCTGCGCGGTGAGGTTTCCTTTTTCAGCGCGCTAAAGGTCGCTCGCACCATGTTGTATGGATTGGAGGAGCCCTGGCTCTTTGCCACCACATCCTTCATGCCAAGGGTTTCGAATACCGCGCGCATCGGCCCACCGGCGATGATTCCGGTACCAGCCGTCGCCGATCTCAACACCACCTTGCCAGCGCCCCAGCGGCCCCGGACGTCGTGATGCAGCGTTCGTCCCTCGCGCAGCGGCACCCGGATCATCTGCCGTTTGGCGCCTTCGGTGGCCTTGCGAATTGCCTCCGGCACTTCCCGAGCCTTGCCGTGCCCGAACCCGACGCGGCCCTTCTGATCGCCGACGACAACCAGGGCCGCAAATCCGAACCGGCGACCGCCTTTTACAACTTTCGCCACGCGATTGATATGGACCAGCTTGTCCATGAACTCACTGTCGCGATCCTCGCGGCTGCCGTCACGGTCGCGCTTTCTTTCCCGTTGTGCCATCTCTCGTCCTGTCCGTTCGTCTTCGGTGGTCCTAGAATTCAAGTCCGCCTTCGCGTGCACCGTCGGCCAGCGCCTTGACCCGCCCGTGGTAGCGGTAGCTGCCCCGGTCGAATACCACCGCCTTAATGCCCGCCTTCTGCGCCCGCTCGGCAACAAGCTTGCCAACCGCCAATGCTGCCGCCTTCTTGCCGCTTCCGCCCTTGCCCTTGAGATCCTTCTCGATGCTCGAGGCAGCCGCCAGGGTAACGCCTTGGCCGTCGTCGATGATCTGGGCGTAGATGTTCTTGTCGGAGCGGAAGACGCTGAGCCGCGGCCGTCCTGCGGACTTGCTCTTCAGCGACCTGCGCACGCGCGCCGACCGCCGTTCAGTCTGGCTTAGCTTTGCCATCGGATGACGTTCCTTACTTTTTCTTGCCTTCCTTGCGGAAGATATACTCGCCGGCGTATTTCACCCCTTTACCCTTGTAGGGCTCGGGCCCGCGAAACGCCCGAATCTCGGCAGCTACCTGGCCAACCTGCTGCCTGTCGATGCCGGCAACGACGATTTCAGTCGGCTTGGGCGTCGTAATCGAGATCCCGGCGGGGATGGCGTATTTCACATCGTGGCTGAAGCCGAGCTGGAGTTGCAGCTCCTTGCCCTGCACCGCGGCCCGGAACCCAACGCCACTGATTTCCAGGTTCTTGGTGTACCCTTTCGTGACGCCGGTGACCATGTTTTGCACCATCGTTCGCGACATGCCCCAACATGACCTCGCCGGCTTTGTTTCATCGCGCGGCGCCACCTCGATGCCGCCGTTGTCCAGTTTCGCGGTGACAAGTTCGTTGAGCAGAGCTTTCAACTCGCCCTTGGGCCCCTTCACGGCCACGCTTTGGCCCGACACGCTGGCCGTCACCCCGGCCGGGATCAAAACTGATTTCTTGCCAATACGCGACATCTTGTTGTTCCTGGCTTGTCCGTTGTCGAAGTCCGACGCGCGGTCAAAATACCGTGCAGATTACTTCGCCACCCACGTTCTGGGCCCTTGCCTCATTGTCGGACATGACACCCTTGGGTGTTGAAACGATCGATATGCCGAGGCCGTTGTAGACGGTCGGCAGCGTGCCCACCGAGGCGTATACCCGCCGCCCGGGCTTCGATACACGATGGATCTCCCGGATCACGGGAGCGCCGTCGAAATACTTCAGCTCGATCTCGAATTCGGCTTTGGCGGTGCCCATTTGAACCGTGGCGAAGTCACGTATGTAGCCTTCCTGCTTCAGCACTTCCAGTACCCGGCCCCGCAGCTTGGACACCGGACAGATCACTTTCGACTTGCCGCGCTCCTGGGCGTTCCTGATGCGGGTCAGCATGTCGCCGAGTGGATCCTGAATGCTCATTCCGTATTTCTCCTGACTGCCCGACCTTTACCAGCTCGACTTGACCATGCCGGGGATCAACCCCTTGTTGGCCAGCTCGCGCAGCGCCATGCGCGACATCCTCACCTTGCGGTAGAAACCTCGTGGCCGACCCGTAAGCTCACAACGGTTTCTGACCCTTTGCGGCGCCGAGTTGCGCGGCAACTGCGAGAGCTTGAGCTGTGCCGCAAAGCGCTCTTCCATGGAAACCGAGCGGTTGGCGATGACCGCCTTCAACTTCGCTCGCCTGCCGGCGTACTTCTTGACCAGCCGTCGGCGACGATTGTTCTTCTCGATCGAACTCTTCTTTGCCATCTGACTACCTTTGAACTCGCTCTCTTGCGGGGTGCTGGCTCATGCCGCCGCCTTGCCGGCGCGATGAGCCTTACGGAACGGAAAATTGAAGCCGGCGATCAGCGCCCGCGCCTCTTCGTTGGTCTTCGCAGTAGTGCAGATCACGATGTCCATGCCCCACACCTTGTCGATCTTGTCGTAGTCGATTTCGGGAAAGATGATGTGTTCCTTGATGCCGATGGCGTAGTTGCCTCGTCCATCGAAGCTTCGGTCCGTGGCTCCCCGGAAATCGCGTACCCGCGGCAGCGCAATGTTGATGAAGCGGTCGAGAAACTCGTACATGCGCGCCTGCCGCAGCGTCACTTTGGCGCCGATCGCCTGGTTCTCGCGAATCTTGAAGGTGGCGATCGACTTTCGCGAGCGCGTAATGACCGGCTTCTGGCCGGCGATCCTGGTCAATTCCTCGACTGCCACATTGATGACCTTGCCGTCGGCCACCGCCTCGCCAATGCCCATGTTGAGCACGATTTTCTCGAGCCTCGGCACCTGCATGGGGTTCTTGTAGCCGAACTGCTCCACCAGCCGCTTGCGGACAACCTCGTTGTAGTGGAGCTTCAGCCTCGGGACATAGTCCTTAGGCACGGAGACTTCGGCTGCGGGTTGCCCCGCGTCGGGTTTCGCATCCTGTTTCTTCGCTTGCTTTCCCGGTGCCTTGGCTTCCTTGCCTTCTACTTTTTTGGCATCGGACTTGCCGCCCGGCTTACCGGCAGCTGCCCGGGAGTCGGCCTTTCCGGCGCTTCGATCCTTGCTTTCCTTAGCCATCGATAACCTCTCCTGAGCGCTTCGCAAAGCGCACCTTCTTGCCGTCCTTCAGAACCTTGTACCCGACACGGGTCGGCTTGCCGGTCTTGGGATCGGCAATTGCCAGGTTGGAGATGTGTATCGGCATCTCCTTCGAGACTATGCCGCCTTCCTGCGCCGCAGTTTGGCGCTGGTGGCGGCGGGCGATGTGCACTCCCTGCACCACGGCGCGATTCTCCTTGGCGAGGACGTTCAGAATTTGCCCGACCTTGCCCTTGTCGCGCCCGGTGAGGACGACAACACGATCACCCTTCCGCACCTTCAGTTTGGCAGCCATCACAACACCTCCGGCGCCAGCGAAATGATCTTCATGTGGTTCTTTGCCCGCAACTCGCGCGGCACCGGGCCGAAAATGCGCGTCCCCACCGGCTCACCCTGGGCGTTGATCAGCACTGCTGCGTTGCGGTCAAAACGAATGATCGAGCCATCGATGCGGCGAATGCTTTTCGCCGTGCGCACCACGATCGCCTTCATGACCGAGCCCTTCTTCACCCGCCCGCGCGGAATGGCATCCTTCACCGACACTACGATAATGTCCCCCACCGTGGCATACTTGCGCTTCGAGCCGCCGAGCACCTTGATGCACTGCACGCGCCGGGCGCCGGAATTATCGGCGACATCGAGATTGGTTTCCTGCTGGATCATGGCACGATCCTCCCCTTTCCGGGCTCATTGAAGCTGCTAGGCCGCCGTGACTTTCTCAACGAGCTGCCAGCGCTTGTTCTTCGAAACCGGCCGGCACTCCTGAATGCGGACGATGTCGCCCGTCTTGGCGTTGTTGTTAGCGTCATGGGCATGAAATTTCTTTGACCGGCGCACTGTCTTCTTCAGTACCGGATGGGTGAAACGGCGCTCGACTTCGACGACAATGGTCTTGTCGTTCTTGTCACTGACTACCACGCCCTGCAGGATGCGCTTTGGCATAGTTCAAATCCCTCGTTGCTTTGCCTTGGCGGCCGACTGCATTGTCCTGATCCGGGCAATATCGCGGCGCACCTCACGCACACGAGCCGTCTTCTCGAGCTGCCCCGACGCCTTCTGGAAGCGCAGGTTGAATTGCTCCTTGCGCAACTTCTGAAGTTCATCCTTGAGCTGATCTTCGGTCATCGCCCTGGCATCACTTGCTTTCATCACCCAGACCTCCGGCCCTCTCCGTTCACTCGCCCAACCGGGCCACGAACCGCGTCTTGATCGGAAGCTTGGCGGCCGCAAGCGACAACGCCTCCTCCGCCGTGCGTCGGCTGACCCCCTCAACCTCGAACAGAATTCGTCCGGGCTTGACCCGCGCCGCCCAGAACTCAGGCGCTCCTTTGCCCGAGCCCATGCGCACCTCTGTCGGTTTTTTCGACACCGGCACATCGGGGAAGATGCGGATCCACACTCGTCCGGCGCGCTTCATGGCGCGCGTCAGGGCGCGCCGCGCCGCCTCTATCTGACGGGCGGTCACCCGATCCGGCTCCTGCGCCTTCAATCCATAGGCGCCAAAGTCGAGGGTGTTTCCACTCTTCGCTTTGCCATGGATTCGGCCCTTGAATGCCTTGCGGTATTTGGTTCGTTTCGGTTGTAGCATCCTGGTACTTTCTCGCCCGGCTTCAGCCCGCGTGACTGTCGCGGCGCATGCCGCGCGGTCCGTCGTGCTCGCCCTGTGCGCGCTTGTCCTGGGCCATGGGGTCGTGTTCGAGGATCTCGCCCTTGAAGACCCACACCTTGACGCCGTTCGTCCCGTAGGCCGTGACCGCGGTGGCGGTTCCGTAGTCAACGTCGGCGCGCAGCGTGTGGAGGGGCACGCGCCCCTCGCGATACCATTCCGTACGGGCGATTTCCGCGCCGCCAAGCCGGCCGGCGCAGGTGATCTTGATACCCTCCGCGCCCATGCGCTGCGCCGACTGCACGGCCCTTTTCATCGCCCGGCGGAACGCGATGCGCCGCTCGAGTTGTTGGGCGATGTTCTCCGCCACCAGCGTCGCATCGATTTCGGGCTTCCTGATTTCGACAATATTGAGATGAACCTCGGAGGTGGTCATTTCGGAGATCTTTTTGCGGAGCTTCTCGATGTCGGCGCCCTTCTTGCCGATAACTACCCCCGGCCGTGCCGAATAGATCGTGACGCGGCACTTCTTGTGCGGCCGTTCGATAAGAATCTTGGCGATACCGGCCTGTTTGAGCTGCCCGTGCAGATAGTCGCGAATCTTCCTATCCTCGTGGAGGAGCTGGCTGTATTCCTTGCGGCCCGCGTACCAGCGCGAGTCCCAGGTGCGATTGATACCGAGCCGGAGGCCGATCGGATTGACTTTTTGACCCATCAGGCCACCTCCTCGACTTGTCGGACCACTATGGTGAGTTGGCTGAAGAACTTCTGAATGCCGGCCGAGCGTCCCCGCCCGCGGGCCATGAAGCGCTTCATGACGAGATTCTTGCCCACCGAAGCCTCCGTTACGACGAGTGCATTGATGTCGAGTTCGTGATTGTTCTCGGCATTGGCGATTGCCGACTCGAGAGTTTTCTTGACCACCGCCGCGATGCGCTTGCGCGAAAACGTCAGCTCGGCGAGCGCCTTGTCGACCTTCTTGCCGCGAATGGTGGCCGCGACGAGGTTGAGTTTCTGCGGGCTGATGCGGATGCTGCGCGCCACTGCCTTGGCCTCCGTAGCCATCAGGGATCGCTTGTGTTTTGGTTTGCTCATCTCACTGCCCTTTCGCCGGTGGCGGGGGCGCTGACGATGGCGCAGCCGCTGGGGCCGGGGCGCCTGGAGTCGACGGCGCGCTGGGAGCCGTGGCGACGGCAGCTCTCTTGTCGGCCACCGAGTGACCGGCAAACTGGCGGGTCGGCGCGAACTCGCCAAACTTGTGACCCACCATGTCCTCCGACACCAGCACCGGAATGTGCTTGGTGCCATTGTGGACCTGGAAGGTCAGGCCAACGAACTGCGGCAGGATGGTCGAACGTCTGCTCCAGGTCTTGATGGCCTGGTTGCGCCCGGAGCTTCGCGCAGCATCCGCCTTTTTCAAGAGGTACCCGTCGACGAACGGGCCTTTCCACACGGATCGGGTCATTGACGAGACGAACTCCTACTTCTTCTTCGTGTGCCGCGAGCGCACGACGAATTTGTTGGTTGATTTGTTGTTGCGGGTTTTCTTGCCTTTGGTCGGCTTGCCCCACGGGGTCACCGGGTGGCGGCCTCCCGAAGATTTGCCTTCGCCGCCCCCGTGCGGATGGTCGATGGGGTTCATAGCCACTCCGCGCACACTGGGCCGGATCCCCATCCAACGGTGCCTCCCGGCCTTGGCGATCGTCTCGTTCATGTGATCGGGGTTCGACACCGCCCCCACAGTCGCAAGGCAACCCGAGCGGATCATGCGCGTCTCGCCGGACTTCAGGCGGATCAGCGCATAGCCCTGGTCGCGGCCCACGAGCTGGGCATAAGTTCCCGCCGCGCGGGCAATCTGACCGCCGCCACCAGGCTTCATCTCGACATTGTGAATGATCGTGCCGACCGGCATGCTGGCGAGCGGCATGGCATTGCCTGGCTTGACGTCGACGCTTTGTCCGGACACCACTTCATCGCCGGCCTTGAGACGCTGCGGCGCCAGAATGTAGGCAAGCTCCCCGTCCTTGTACTTGATAAGCGCAATGTAGGAGGTGCGATTGGGATCATATTCGAGCCGCTCCACCGTTGCGGGCATGTCAAACTTGCGCCGTTTGAAGTCGACGATGCGATAGCGCTGCTTGTGCCCTCCACCGGTCAGCCAGTTGGTGGTACGGCCAAGGTTGTTGCGGCCGCCGGTCTTGTTGCGCCCCACGGTAAGGGCCTTCAGCGGCTTGCCGGCATGAAGATCCGACCGCTTTACCTTGACCAGTTGTCGCAGTCCCGGGGTAACAGGTTTGTACGTCCGCAGTGCCATTGTTTGTGCTCGCTCCCGCCGCCCTCAGAGACCCGTCGTCACATCGATCGAATGCCCTTCAGCAAGCGTCACCACAGCTTTCTTGGCATCGCTCTGAACGGACTTGCGGCCCTTGAAACGTTTGAATTTGCCCTTGCGCACCAGCGTGTTGACCGACTTCACCTTGACGCCGAACAGCTTCTCGACCGCCGCCTTGATTTGCGGTTTGGTGGCATGGGCCGCGACGTTGAACACTACCTGGCTGTGGGCAGAAACCAGGGTAGCCTTCTCGGTGATCGCCGGTGACCTGATGATGGAATGATGATCTGTCACTTGAACCTCGCATCCAGGGCTTCGACCGCTGCCCTGGTCAACACCAGCTTCCTGCGGCGCAGAATGTCGTAAACATTGATGCCTTGAACGGGTAAAACGTCGATATCGTTGATCCCGCGCGCTGCCAGGACGAAGCCCTTGTCGAGATCGGCGCCGTCGATGATCAAGGCGTTTTCCAGCCCCAGTTTTGCCAGGTGTGCCTTCAGCGCTTTCGTCTTCGCCTCCTTCAGCTCTGCCTTGTCGATGATCAGGAGTTCCGCGGTCTTGAGCTTGGACGACAGTGCGTGCTTGAGGGCAAGTGCCCGCACCTTCTTCGGCAGATCGATGGCATGGCTGCGCACCACCGGCCCGAATGCCTTTCCGCCGCCCACGAAGATGCCGGGTCGGCGCGACCCATGGCGGGCACCGCCCGTACCCTTCTGTTTGTAGACCTTCTTTTTGGTCCGGTTCACCTCCGACCTGCCCTTGGTCTTGTGCGTGCCCGCCTGGCGCTTGGCGAGCTGCCAGCGCACCATCCGCTGGAGGATGTCGGCGCGCGGCTCCAAGCCGAAGATATGATCGGCGAGCTCAACCGTGCCGGCCTTCGCCGCCTCCATCGTCTGAACTTCCGCTTTCATGACGCGCCTTCCTGAGCCTGCTCAACCGGCGGCTCGGGCTCTGGGGCGTCGCGCAGCTTGAAGGCGCCGGGACTCGGTGCATCCTTATGCAGCTTGCGCTTTACCGCGTCGCGCAGCTGCACCCAGCCGCCCTTGGCTCCCGGCACCGAACCTCGCACCATGATCAGGCCGCGCTCATTATCGGTCCTGACCACCTCGATATTCTGCGTCGTCACCCGCTCGGCGCCCAGATGACCTGCCATCTTCTTGCCTGGGAATACCCGGCCCGGGTCCTGGCGGTTGCCGGTAGAACCATGCGAGCGGTGGCTGATCGAAACTCCGTGCGAGGCGCGCAAGCCGGCAAAGTTCCATCGCTTCATCGCGCCGGCGAAACCCTTGCCGATGCTGATTCCGGTGACGTCTACGAACTGGCCGGGCACAAAATGCTCTGCCGTAATCTCGGCGCCGACGGCGATGAGATTGTCCGGACTGACGCGAAACTCCACGAGTTTGCGCTTGGGCTCGATCTTCTGGCGGGCGAAGTGACCGCGCTCCGCCTTCGGCAGGTTCTTTACCTTCACCGACCCGGCGCCGAGCTGCATCGCGGTATACCCGTGCTTGTCGGCGGTCTTGTGCGCCACGACCTGACAATGATCGAGTTTCAGCACGGTCACGGGGACATGCTGGCCATCTTCGGTGAACACCCTCGTCATCCCCAGCTTTTGGGCAACGACACCTGAACGCATCGCTTTTCTCCCGCCTGCACCCTAGAGCTTGATTTCCACATCGACGCCGGCCGCCAGATCGAGCTTCATCAGAGCGTCGACGGTCTGCGGCGTCGGGTCCACGATATCGAGAAGGCGGCGATGGGTTCGCATTTCGAACTGCTCACGGCTCTTCTTGTCGACATGCGGTGATCGATTGACCGTAAAGCGCTCGAAGCGCGTCGGCAGCGGCACGGGGCCGTGCACCTGGGCACCGGTGCGCTTGGCCGTATTGACGATCTCCCGGGTCGAGCTGTCGAGAACTCGATGGTCGAAGGCTTTGAGCCGGATTCGGATGTTGGTTCTTTGCATCTTGTGAAACCTTGCTTGGTGACGCCGGAAGCCTCCTGCGAAGCGCCCTACTCGACGATTTTGGCGACGACGCCGGCGCCGACGGTTCGGCCGCCTTCGCGGATGGCGAACCTGAGTTTCTCCTCCATGGCGATCGGGGTGATCAGGTCGACGTCCATGGTCACGTTGTCGCCCGGCATCACCATCTCGGTGCCCGACGGCAGGGTGACGATGCCGGTCACATCGGTGGTCCGGAAGTAGAACTGCGGCCGGTAGTTGGTGAAGAACGGCGTGTGCCGACCGCCCTCCTCCTTGGTCAGGATATAGGCCTCCGCCTTGAACTTCTTGTGCGGCGTCACCGAGCCAGGCTTGGCCAGAACCTGCCCGCGCTCCACCCCGTCCTTGTCAATGCCGCGCAACAGACAGCCGACATTGTCGCCAGCCTCCCCGGCGTCCAGAAGCTTGCGGAACATCTCAACCCCCGTCACCGTCGACTTCATCGTCGGCCGGATGCCCACAATCTCAACCTCCTCGCCAACCTTCACCACCCCGCGCTCAATCCGGCCCGTCACCACCGTGCCCCGGCCCGAGATCGAAAACACGTCCTCAATCGGCATCAAAAACGGCTGGTCCTTCGGCCGGTCAGGCTGCGGGATATAGCTGTCAACCGCATCCATCAGCTGCAAGATCGACTGCTTGCCAAGCTCCGGGTTCTTGTCCTCCAGCGCCGCCAAGGCCGAGCCCCGCACAATCGGGATCTTGTCGCCCGGAAACTGGTAGCTCGACAGAAGCTCGCGCATCTCCATCTCCACCAGCTCCAGAAGCTCCGGATCATCCACCATGTCGACCTTGTTCAGGTACACAACCAAGGCCGGCACCCCGACCTGGCGGGCCAGCAGAATGTGCTCGCGCGTCTGCGGCATCGGCCCATCGGCCGCCGAAACCACCAAAATCGCCCCATCCATCTGCGCCGCTCCGGTGATCATGTTCTTCACGTAGTCGGCATGCCCGGGGCAGTCCACGTGCGCGTAGTGCCGCGCCTTGGTCTGATATTCAACATGCGCCGTCGAAATCGTGATCCCCCGCGCCCGCTCCTCCGGCGCCTTGTCAATCTGGTCATAGGACGTAAACGTCGCCCCACCCGTCTCGGCCAATACCTTGGTAATCGCCGCCGTCAACGTCGTCTTGCCGTGGTCAACATGCCCAATCGTCCCCACATTGCAGTGCGGCTTGTTGCGCTTGAACTTCTCTTTGGCCATCCGGGTTCTCCGTGTCTCCTGTTCAAATTCACATTCCGTGTGCAGGCAAAGCGCAGAAGGGCGCCTTAGGCGAACTTCTTCTGCACCTCCTGAGCGACCGCCGTCGGGACCTGTTCATAGTGATCGAACTGCATGGTGTAGCTTGCCCGTCCCTGAACTCATGGAGCGCAGGTTGTTCACGTATCCGAACATGTTGGCGAGCGGCACCATCGCATTGATGATCTGCGCGTTGCCGCGGCTCCCCGTTCCGATGATGTGCCCACGCCGTGAATTGAGGTCGCCGATGACGCCGCCGAGATATTCCTCCGGCGTTGTGACCTCGACCTTCATGATCGGCTCGAGCAGCACCGAACCGGCTTTATGCAGGGCTTCGCGAAGCGCCGATCGCGCGGCAATTTCGAAGGCGATCGTGGACGAATCGACTTCATGATAGGCGCCGTCCGTAAGCGCCACCTTGATGTCGACGACCGGGAAGCCGATCACGACTCCGGAAGTCAGTACCGAGTTGAGGCCCTTCTCCACGCCGGGGATGAACTCCTTCGGCACCGAGCCCCCGACCACCTTGCTCTCGAATACGTACCCGGCGCCCTTCTGGTTCGGTTCGACCTCGATGATGACGCGGGCGAACTGCCCGGTGCCGCCCGTCTGCTTCTTGTGGGTGTAGTCGACTTCAGCCGCCCTGGTGATGGTCTCGCGGTAAGCAACCTGAGGCGCGCCGACGTTCACCTCTACCTTGTGGCTCCGCTTCAGGATATCCACCTTGATATCGAGGTGTAGCTCGCCCATGCCCTTGATGATGGTCTGTCCGGATTCGGCATCGGTCGAGACACGGAACGACGGATCCTCGGTGGCCAGCTTGTGCAGGGCGACCGCCATTTTCTCCTGATCGACCTTGGTCTTGGGCTCGACCGCCATCTCGATGACCGGGTCGGGAAAGTCCATCTTTTCGAGAATTACCGGCTTCGCCGGATCACAAAGAGTATCGCCGGTTCGCGTATCTTTCAGTCCCACCAGCGCCACGATATCGCCGGCAAACGCTTCCGAGATCTCCTCGCGCGAATTGGCGTGCATGAGCACCATACGGCCCGCCCGCTCGGACTTCTCGCGAGTGGAGTTCAGCAGCGGCACGCCCTTCTCGAGCTTGCCCGAATAAATGCGGCAGAAGGTGAGCACGCCGTATTGGTCGTCCATCAGCTTGAAAGCGAGCATGGACAGGGGCTCGCTGTCAGCAGCCCGGCGAACCGTTTCATTGCCGGTTTTGACGTCGATACCCTTGATCGGCGGCCGCTCCAAAGGTGAGGGCAGATAGTCCACCACCGCATCAAGCAGCGGCTGCACCCCCTTGTTCTTGAACGCCGAGCCGCACAGAACAGGGAAGAACGCGCCCGTCACCACGGCCTTGCGCAGCAGTTTCCTGATCGTATCGTTGCCGATCTCCTTGCCGTTGAGATAGTCGTCGGTTGCCTGCTCATCGAGCTCCACGCAGGCCTCGATCATCTCCTGGCGCGCCGTCCTGGCGGCTTCCTCAAGATCCGGCCGGGATTTCCACGTCGCTGTACTTGGCCCCGAGCGATTCCTCCTCCCACACCACCGCCTTCATGCGCACCAGATCGATGATACCTTTGAACGACGACTCGGACCCGATGGGCAGCTGAATGGGCACCGGCTTGGCGCCAAGACGCTCGCGGATGTCCTTGATGCACTGTTCGAAGGAGGCGCCGGTCTTGTCCATCTTGTTGCAGAACACGATGCGTGGGACATTGTATTTGTCGCCCTGGCGCCACACCGTCTCGGTCTGCGGCTCCACTCCCTGGTTCGAGTCGAGAACGCATACGGCGCCGTCGAGCACTCGCAGCGAGCGCTCGACCTCGATCGTGAAATCGACGTGTCCGGGCGTGTCGATGATATTGAGGCGCTTGCCGTTCCAGATGCACGTCGTGGCCGCCGACGTAATGGTGATGCCGCGCTCCTGCTCCTGCTCCATGAAGTCCATGGTGGCGGCGCCGTCATGAACCTCGCCGATCTTGTGGCTCTTGCCGGTGTAATAGAGGATGCGCTCGGTGGTCGTGGTTTTCCCGGCATCGATATGCGCCATGATGCCGAAGTTGCGATAGTCCTCGAGG
The DNA here is from genome assembly GCA_963780765.1 of uncultured Alphaproteobacteria bacterium. Classification (GTDB taxonomy): domain Bacteria; phylum Pseudomonadota; class Alphaproteobacteria; order Rhizobiales; family Aestuariivirgaceae; genus CAWHQZ01. The sequence continues at coordinate 174,158 of CAWADI010000026.1, forward strand.
GCGTGGGTGCGAGCCATGTCCTTGAATCCCTTCTACCAGCGATAGTGGGAGAAGGCCCGGTTCGCCTCTGCCATCCGATGAGTGTCTTCCCGCTTTTTCACCGCCGTGCCCCGGTTATTTGCCGCATCCAGGAGTTCGCCCGACAACCGGTCGACCATGGTATTCTCATTGCGGCTGCGGGCTGCCTGGATCAGCCAGCGGATCGCCAGAGCCTGACGCCGCTCCGGACGCACCTCAACGGGAACCTGATAGGTGGCGCCGCCGACCCGCCGTGAGCGTACTTCAATCGCCGGCGCGACATTGTCCAGCGCCTGGTGGAAAACCTGCACCGGCTCTTGTTTGGTCTTGGCGTGAATGTTGTCGAGCGCGCCATAGACGATGTTTTCGGCGACCGACTTTTTTCCGGCCATCATCAGGTTGTTCATGAATTTGGAAACGATGAGGTCGTTGAATTTCGGGTCAGGATTGATTTCGCGTTTCTCGGCACGATGGCGACGGGACATGGGAGTTTGACCTCGCTTCCTACTTCGGACGTTTGGCGCCGTATTTCGAACGGCGCTGCCGGCGCTTGACGACGCCCTGGGTATCGAGCACGCCGCGGATGATGTGATAGCGCACTCCCGGCAGATCCTTGACGCGGCCCCCGCGGATCATCACCACCGAGTGTTCCTGCAAATTGTGACCTTCACCAGGTATGTAGCTCGTCACTTCGAACGCATTGGTGAGCCGGACGCGCGCTACTTTGCGTAGCGCCGAGTTCGGCTTCTTCGGCGTCGTGGTATAGACGCGGGTGCACACGCCGCGCTTTTGCGGGCACGACTGCATTGCCGGCACCTTATTGCGGTAGGACGGCGACAGCCGGGGCCGGCGGATGAGCTGGTTGATGGTCGGCATTCGGGACTCTATTCTCCACAAGGTTCAAATGTGGCCGAGGCGATCCTCACCCTGGCCGAACATGCTCCAGGCACACACGCAAACGGAAGCACCGGACGCAAGGCACAAAACCCTGTGCGCGGTGCCTTAAAACCAGAGGACCGCCGCAGCTCACGAAGCCGGGTGGTCGTGTCCAGATCTGTTCAAGCTTGCTTTCCAGCAGCGTTTAGAACCGCTTACGAGTTCTACTGCCTGCGCCTGAAAGATGCGCGTGTATAGGGGAACGGCCGGGCACGCGTCAACCCAAGAAAAGCATTGCGCCTCCTGTGCCAGCTCCTTTCAGCCCACACCCCCTGGGGACACGCACCATTTTTCCTCATTCCTGCCATAGAGCCGCCCCAGCCCTTGGCGACTCTTGGACGAGCGGACGGCAACGGGGATGGCATTGAGGGGTCAACAATGACGAAACCGTTGCGTACGTGGTGGCATGAGCTCAATACGTGGGAGCCTGAGGTCGCTCTGGCGTTCTATCACCGCACCCTTGGATGGGAGTTTGAACACCAGCTGTTGCCGGATGGCGACAGCTACTGGATTGCTCAGCATGGGGGCGAAGCGGTGGGCGGCATCTACGCGTTGCGCGAGCCGGAGTATCAAGGCATCCCTTCCCACTGGATGACCTACCTCGCCGTTCCCGATATTGCGCAGGCTGAGCGCACAACCGTATTCGCGGGTGGCGAAGTCTGCCGTCCCACCGTGAATATTCCCGGTGTCGGCAAGCTGGCAATCGTCAGCGACTCCACGGGAGCTATCATCGGTCTGATCGAGCCCGAAAACAGCCACGTACTGCACGGCACTCCCGGCCAGCACTGGGCCAATCAACTCAAGCGGCCCGCCACGACCCCGAATTTCCTGGCTGAACACTCTGCGGCACAGGCGAACTGACAGGAGCCGAATAGGACCTGGCCTTGCTGGCCAGGTCCTATTTTTTTGCCGCGGTCACACAACCGATACAGTCGGGCAGATACTCTCGGAGTTCAGATCCGGCGGTTGGAGTGACGGCGAATGTCAGTGGTTCCGTGTACGACTCGAAACGCGCTCTTCCACGCGTACGTTGGCTTCAGGACAGCCCTCCACGACCACGAGAGATCTTGGCTTCGAACCGGCAGACGTTTGGCCTGTTTCGGTCTCGCCATGTGGTGGGCAAATGTCGAAAGTCGGTAAGGCTGTCCGCGCCATCGGCTAGCAATGCGGCGCAGTATCTGGACAGCATTTGTACAGTCTTCAGCGCGAGCAAGCGGGCCAGCTTCGTTGGAAGCTGGCCGCGTAAAACGGCAACGCACCGCGGTCCTACTCAGCCGCTGACGGCAGCGCTTTGGCGTTGCTCTGCTCCTCGAGAATGAGACTGTCGCGCTTTTCCGCCACCTGCTTGTAGCGCGAGAGCATGCCGCCAGTGCCGGCCGGAATGAGCCGGCCCACTATGACGTTCTCCTTCAGCCCTTCGAGGGTATCGATCTTGCCGATGACTGAAGCCTCGGTCAGAACCCGCGTGGTCTCCTGGAATGACGCCGCGGAGATGAACGAGCGGGTTTGCAGCGAGGCCTTGGTAATGCCGAGCAGCACCGGGGTGGCGCTCGCCGGCTTGCGCCCCTCCGCCGCGAGCTTGGCGTTCACCTCTTCGAACTCGATCGCATCCAGTTGCTCGCCCGGCAGTAGCGTCGACTCGCCCGAGTCGGTCACTTCGACCTTCTGCAGCATCTGGCGCACGATGACCTCGATGTGCTTGTCGTTGATGCTGACGCCCTGCAGCCGGTAGACTTCCTGAATCTCGTTCACGAGATAAAACGCCAGTTCCTCGACGCCTTTGATGGCCAGAATGTCATGCGGCGCCGGATTGCCGTCGAGGATGAACTCGCCCTTGTCGATGTGGTCGCCCTCCTGCACCGGCAGGTGTTTGCCCTTGGGGATCAGGTATTCGATCGGCTCGATCGACTCATCGTCGGGAACGATGCGAATGCGCCGCTTGTTTTTATAGTCGCGGCCGAACTCGACCCGGCCGGACGCCTCGGCGATGATCGCATGGTCCTTCGGCCGGCGCGCCTCGAACAATTCAGCGACGCGCGGCAATCCGCCGGTGATGTCGCGCGTCTTGGCGCTCTCGAGCGGAATGCGGGCGAGCACGTCGCCACCCTTGACCTTCGCTCCGGGATCGACCGAAAGCACCGCATCGACCGACAGAAGGTAGCGGGCTTCTCCCCCGCGCGGCAGTTTCAGGATCTTGTCGTTGTCGCCCTTGATGACCAGCGCCGGCTTCAAGCCGGCAGCCCGGGTGTTCGAGCGCCAGTCGATAATGACGCGATTGGTGATGCCCGTCGCCTCGTCGGCGGCCTCGACCACCGACACGCCTTCGACGACATCTTCGTATTCGACCGTTCCGTCGACCTCGGTCATGACCGGGCGGGTATAGGGATCCCATTCCGCCAGCTTGGTGCCGCGCTTCACCTTGTCCCCGTCGGCGACGAACATACGGGTGCCGTAGATGACCTTGTGCACGGCCCGCTCATTGCCCTTTGCGTCCTGAAGCACGATTGCCGCGTTGCGGCCCATGACAATGGGCCTGCCGGAGGAATCCTTGACCACGTTCGGGTTCCTGACCTTGATGATGCCGTCGTGGTTTGCTTCGATGAACGACTGGTCAAGCACCTGTGCGGTGCCGCCGATGTGGAAGGTACGCATCGTGAGCTGGGTGCCGGGTTCGCCGATCGATTGAGCGGCAATCACGCCCACCGCCTCGCCGAGGTTGACGGGTGTGCCGCGCGCAAGATCGCGCCCGTAGCACTTGGCGCACACCCCGAACTTCGTCGCACAGGTCAGCACCGACCTGATGCGCAGTTCGGACAGTCCCGCCGCTTCGATCTTCTCGACGTGTTCCTCGAGTATCTCGTTGCCGGCGGCAACGATGAGCTGGCCTGATACCGGGTCCTTGACGTCGCCGGCAGCCGTCCGGCCCAGCACCCTGGCGCCGAGTGACGCGATGACTTCACCGGCGTCGATGATCGGCCGCGCGGTGATCGACAGCTCGGTGCCGCAGTCTTCCTCGGTGACGATCGAGTCCTGGGCCACGTCCACCAGCCGGCGCGTCAGATAGCCCGAGTTGGCGGTCTTGAGCGCAGTATCGGCGAGGCCCTTGCGCGCGCCATGGGTCGAGTTGAAGTACTCGAGCACCGACAGACCCTCCTTGAAGTTGGAGATGATCGGCGTCTCGATGATTTCCCCCGACGGCTTGGCCATCAGGCCGCGCATGCCGGCCAGCTGTTTCATCTGGGCAGGCGACCCGCGGGCGCCCGAGTGGCTCATCATGAAGATGGAATTGACCGGCTTTTCGCGCTTCGTCCGGTCGTCGACCACGACGGAAGAGATCTGCTTCATCATCTCTTCGGCTACCTTGTCGGTACATTTGGCCCAGGCATCGATGACCTTGTTGTATTTCTCGCCCTGGGTGATGAGCCCGTCGATGTATTGCTGCTCGTACTCCTTGGCCAGCTCGCGGGTCTCGCGCACGTGCTTTTCCTTGGACTGAGGTATGACCATGTCATCCTTGCCAAAGGAAATGCCCGCCTTGAACGCATGATGAAAGCCGAGCGCCATGATCTTGTCACAGAAGATCACCGACTCCTTCTGGCCGCAGTGGCGGTAGACGGCATCGATCATCCGCGATATCTCGCGCTTGGTGAGCAGCTTGTTGCACAGATCGAGCGAAATGTTCTTGGCCCGTGGCAGGTGCTCCGCGATCATCATTCGGCCGGGGGTGGTTTCGTAGACGCCCGAGATCTCCTTGCCGTTGCTGTCCATGTGCCGGAAGCGCGCCTTGATCTTGGCATGCAGCGTAACCACGCCCTCTGCGAGCGCGTGCTCGATCTCGGCCACCGAGCCGAACAGCTTGCCCTCGCCCGGCTCGTTGTTGCGCATGATCGACAGGTAGTAGAGGCCGAGCACAATATCCTGGGACGGCACAATGATCGGCTGGCCGTTGGCCGGATGCAGGATGTTGTTGGTCGACATCATCAGCACCCGCGCTTCCAGCTGGGCTTCGAGCGATAGCGGAACGTGCACCGCCATCTGGTCGCCGTCGAAGTCGGCATTGAACGCCGCGCACACCAGCGGGTGCAGCTGAATCGCCTTACCTTCGATCAGCGTCGGCTCGAACGCCTGGATGCCGAGGCGGTGCAGCGTCGGGGCGCGGTTAAGCAACACCGGATGCTCGCGGATTACCTCATCGAGGATGTCCCATACCTCCGGTTTTTCCTTTTCCACAAGTTTCTTGGCCTGCTTTACGGTGGCCGACAGCCCTTTGGCATCAAGGCGCGAGTAGATGAACGGCTTGAATAGCTCGAGCGCCATCTTCTTCGGCAAGCCGCACTGATGCAGCTTCAGTTCCGGGCCGACGACGATGACGGAACGGCCGGAATAGTCGACGCGTTTGCCGAGCAGGTTCTGACGGAACCGGCCCTGCTTGCCCTTGAGCATGTCAGCGAGCGATTTGAGCGGACGTTTGTTGGCGCCTGTGATCACCCGTCCGCGCCGTCCGTTGTCAAACAGCGCGTCAACCGCTTCCTGCAGCATCCGCTTCTCGTTGCGGATGATGATGTCAGGGGCGCGCAGCTCGATCAGCCGCTTCAGGCGGTTGTTGCGGTTGATCACCCGCCGGTAGAGGTCATTGAGATCGGAGGTGGCGAAACGGCCGCCGTCGAGCGGCACCAGCGGGCGCAACTCCGGCGGAATCACCGGTACGACCGTCAGGATCATCCATTCCGGCCGGTTACCGCTCTCGATAAACGCCTCGACGATTTTCAGCCGCTTGGCGAGCTTCTTCGGCTTCAGTTCTGAAGTCGATTCGGCGATCTCCCGCCGAAGCTCATCGCGGGTTTTCTGCAGGTTGATGCCGGACAGGATCTCGCGAACCGCCTCGGCGCCGATGCCGGCGGTGAAGCTGTCCTCGCCGTATGACTCCTGCGCCTTGAGGTATTCATCCTCGGTCAGCGCCTGGTACGGCTGCAGCGGCGTGAGCCCGGGCTCGAGCACGATATAGTTTTCGAAATACAGTACGCGCTCGACACTCTTGAGCGTCATGTCGAGCAGCAGCGAGATGCGGCTCGGCAGCGACTTCAGGAACCAGATATGGGCAACCGGAGCCGCCAGCTCGATATGGCCCATGCGCTCGCGCCGGACCTTGGAGAGCGTCACCTCGACGCCGCACTTCTCGCAGATGATGCCTTTGTATTTCATGCGCTTGTATTTGCCGCACAGGCATTCGTAGTCCTTGATCGGCCCGAAGATGCGGGCGCAGAACAACCCGTCGCGTTCCGGCTTGAAGGTGCGGTAGTTGATGGTCTCCGGCTTCTTGATCTCGCCGAACGACCACGACAGGATCTTTTCCGGAGAGGCGATACCGATCCGGATCTGATCGAACGGCTGCGGCGTCGCCGCCGGATTGAGGATGTTCATGACCTCTTGGTTCATGGATCCTTTTTCTCCTTGTTGCGGGTCTCACCCGCGTTGAAGCTCAAACTGATGCACGAGCCGCCGTCGTCATTCGGCGGCCCGCAGCGCGCGGCGGCCCTGATCGGAGTGTTGCAGCTCCACGTTCAGGCCGAGGGAGCGCATTTCCTTTACCAGCACGTTGAAGCTTTCGGGGATGCCGGCTTCGAAAGCGTCATCACCGCGCACGATCGCCTCATAGACCTTCGTGCGGCCGGCAACGTCGTCCGACTTCACCGTCAGCATTTCCTGCAGCGTGTAGGCGGCGCCATACGCCTCGAGCGCCCACACCTCCATTTCGCCAAATCGCTGGCCGCCGAACTGTGCCTTGCCGCCCAGCGGTTGCTGGGTCACGAGCGAATAGGGGCCGATCGAGCGCGCGTGGATCTTGTCGTCGACCAGATGATGCAGCTTCAGCATGTAGATGTAGCCCACGGTCACCATGCGGTCGAACGGCTCGCCAGTACGGCCGTCATGCAGCCTCACCTGGCCGGATTGCGACAGCCCTGCCTGCTCGAGCAGGTCGTTGATGTCGTCTTCGCGGGCCCCGTCGAACACCGGCGTGGCGATCGGCACTCCGCTCCGCAGGTTCTGCGCCATCTCCACGAGATGCCCGTCGTCGAGCCCGTCGATCTCCTCGTTCTTGCCGTAGATCCTGTGCAGTTGATCTCTCAGCGGCTTGACCTTCTGGGATTCCTGATAGGCATCGATGAGTTCGCCGATCTTGCGACCCAGTCCCGCGCACGCCCAGCCGAGATGGGTTTCGAGAATCTGTCCGACGTTCATCCGCGACGGAACGCCGAGCGGATTCAGCACCACGTCCACGGGCGAGCCGTCTTCGAGATAGGGCATGTCCTCATCGGGCACGATCTTCGAGACCACGCCCTTGTTGCCATGCCGTCCGGCCATCTTGTCGCCCGGCTGGATCTTGCGCTTCACGGCCACGAACACTTTGACCATCTTCATCACTCCGGGCGGCAGTTCGTCGCCGCGCTGGAGCTTTTCCACCTTGTCGAGAAAACGGGTTTCCAGGCGTTTTTTGGCTTCTTCGTATTGCTGCTTCATCGCCTCCAGTTCGGCGAGCGCCTTCTCGCTGGTGAGCGCGACGTTCCACCACAGCGACCGCGGCATGTCCTCCAGATGTCCGTGCGTTACCCGCCCGTCGATCTTGTGGCCCTTCGGTCCGCCATGCGCCTGCTTGCCGAGGAGCCAGCCGGACAGCCGCCCGTAGGCGTTGCGGTCGAGGATCGCCAGTTCATCGTCGCGGTCCTTGCCGAGACGCTCGATCTCCTCGCGCTCGATGGCGAGCGCGCGCTCGTCCTTGTCGATTCCGTGGCGGTTGAATACCCGCACTTCAACGATCGTACCCGATACGCCCGGCGGCAGCCGCAGCGACGTGTCGCGGACATCCGACGCCTTCTCGCCGAAGATGGCGCGCAGCAATTTCTCTTCCGGCGTCATCGGGCTTTCCCCTTTGGGGGTGATCTTGCCGACCAGAATGTCTCCCGGCTTCACTTCCGCGCCAATGTAGACGATGCCCGCTTCGTCGAGGTTCTTCAGCGCTTCCTCGCCGACGTTGGGAATGTCGCGGGTGATTTCCTCCGGCCCCAGCTTGGTGTCGCGGGCCATGACGTCGAATTCCTCGATGTGGATCGAGGTAAAGACGTCATCGCGCACCATGCGCTCCGACAGCAGGATCGAATCTTCGAAGTTGTAGCCGTTCCACGGCATGAACGCGACCAGCACATTGCGTCCGAGCGCCAGATCTCCCAGATCCGTCGACGGGCCGTCCGCAATGATGTCGCCGGCCGCAATCTCGTCGCCCACCCGCACCAGCGGACGCTGGTTGATGCAGGTGTTCTGGTTTGAGCGCTGGAACTTCTGCAGGGTGTAGATGTCGACCCCGGATTTCGATGGATCGGTTTCGGCATGCGCTCTAATGACGATGCGCTTGGCGTCGACCTGATCGACGGTTCCGGCGCGCCGCGCCGTGATGGCGGCACCCGAATCCCGCGCCACGACCGATTCCATGCCGGTGCCAACGAGCGGCGCCGCGGCCTTTACCAGCGGCACCGCCTGGCGCTGCATGTTGGAGCCCATCAGCGCGCGATTGGCGTCGTCGTTCTCGAGGAAAGGGATCAGGGCGGCGGCCACCGATACCAGCTGTTTCGGCGAGACATCGACCGCATCGACCTTGTCACGGGCCACCGACAGCACATCGCCATGGTGGCGCACCGTCACCAGCTCGTCGACGAATTTTCCATCCTTGGTGAGGGCCACGTTGGCCTGTGCGATGTGGTACTTCGCCTCCTCGATAGCCGAGAGGTAGACCACCTCGTCGCTGACCTTTCCGTGGGCGACCTTGCGGTACGGAGTTTCGATGAACCCGTACTTGTTTACCCGCGCATAGGTGGCGAGCGAATTGATCAGGCCGATGTTCGGACCTTCCGGCGTCTCGATCGGGCAGATGCGGCCGTAGTGGGTGGGATGGACGTCGCGGACCTCGAATCCCGCGCGCTCGCGCGTGAGACCGCCCGGGCCCAGCGCCGACAGCCGCCGCTTGTGGGTGATCTCGGAAAGTGGATTGGTCTGGTCCATGAACTGCGACAGCTGCGAGGAACCGAAGAACTCGCGCACGGCAGCGGCGACCGGCTTGGCGTTGATGAGGTCGTGCGGCATGACGGTGTCGATGTCGATCGACGACATGCGTTCCTTGATCGCGCGTTCCATGCGCACCAGGCCCAGCCGGTACTGGTTTTCCATCAGCTCGCCCACCGAGCGGACGCGCCGGTTGCCCAGGTGATCGATATCGTCGATCTCGCCCTTGCCGTCGCGCAGTTCAGCCAGCGTCTTGATGACCGCCAGAATGTCCTCCTTGCGCAGGGTCCGCACGTTGTCGGGGCAATCGAGCTCGAGCCGCATGTTCATCTTCACCCGGCCCACCGCCGACAGGTCGTAGCGGTCGGCATCGAAGAACAATCCGTTGAACAGCGCTTCCGCCGTCTCTTTCGTCGGCGGTTCGCCCGGGCGCATGACGCGATAGATTTCGAGCAGCGCCTGGTCGTAGCTTTCCGCCTTGTCGGCGCGCAGCGTGTTGCGGATGTAGGCGCCGGTGTTGATGTGATCGATGTCGAGGACATGGAGCTTGCTGTGGCCGGCCTCTTTCAGTGCCGCCAGCGACTTTTCGGTGATCTCGTCTCCCGCTTCGGCATGGATTTCGCCGGTCTTGGGATTGACGATTTCATCGGCGATGTAGAGACCATAAAGGTCCTCGTCGCGAACCACGAGTTCCTTGAGTCCGTCTTCGGCGAGCTTGCGGGCGAGTCGCGGCGTTATCTTCTTGCCTGCTTCAACCACGACCTTCTTGGTCCTGGCATCGATAAGATCGACAGCCGGCTTGAGCCCGCGATAGCGCTGGGCATCGAATACGGTGCGCCAGCCGCCTTCCTTGGTCTCCGTGTAGGGAATGCGCCGGTAGTAGTAGTGCAGGATCTCCTCGCTATCGAGGCCGAGGGCGTAGAGCAGCGTGGTGATCGGCAGCTTGCGCCGGCGGTCGATGCGCACGTGGATGATATCCTTGGCGTCGAATTCGAAATCCAGCCAGGAACCGCGGTAGGGAATGATGCGGGCCGCAAACAGCAGCTTGCCCGAGGAGTGGGTCTTGCCCTTGTCGTGATCGAAGAACACGCCCGGCGATCGGTGCATCTGCGACACGATCACCCGCTCGGTGCCGTTGACGACGAAGGTGCCGTTTGACGTCATGAGCGGTATGTCGCCCATGTAGACGTCCTGCTCCTTGATGTCCTTGACCGACTTCGCGCCGGTTTCCTGGTCAATTTCGAACACGATGAGCCGCAGCGTAACCTTGAGCGGCGCTGCATAGGTCATGCCGCGCTGCTGGCATTCCTCGACATCGTATTTGGGCGGCTCGAATTCATAGTGGACGAACTCCAGCATCGCCTGGCCGGAGAAATCGCTGATCGGAAACACCGACTTGAAGACCGCCTGCAGGCCCTCGTTGACGCGGCCCTCCTTCGGCTCCTTGAGCTGGAGGAAGTCGTCGTAGGATTCCTTCTGCACCTCGATGAGGTTCGGCATTTCGGCGACCTCGGCGATCTTGCCGAAGAACTTCCGAACCCGTTTGCGGCCGGCGAGGGTTTGCCTCATCTGAGAACCTTTCAGCTATGGAACGATATGACGGCTTGCAGGAGGCGCCGCCCGCGAACGGGCGGCGCCCTCGTGTTGTACGCGGCTACTTGAGCTCAACCTTGGCGCCTACCGCCTCGAGCTTCTTGCGCATGGCTTCGGCGTCGGCCTTGGACACGCCCTCCTTCACGGTCTTCGGCGCCCCTTCGACCAGATCCTTGGCTTCCTTCAGGCCAAGCCCGGTGATGGCGCGCACTTCCTTGATCGCCTCGATCTTCTTTTCGCCGGCGGCAACCAGGACGACCGTGAACTCGGTCTGCTCTTCGACCGGAGCAGCTGCAGCGCCCCCCGCCGCCGCTGCCACGGCGACCGGAGCGGCAGCCGATACGCCCCATTTCTCCTCGAGCAGTTTCGACAGTTCGGCGGCTTCGAGCACCGTAAGGCTCGAAAGTTCAGTCACGATTTTAGCAAGATCAGCCATGTTCTACTCTTTCGTTGATCGGTTGGAACAATTGCGGTCCTTGGGCGTCCGTCACGCGGCCTTGTCCTTGGTGGCGTAGGCGTTGAGCACCCTTGCCAGCTTGCCGGCCGGGGCCTGGAGCACGCCTGCGATGCGAGTGGCCGGCGTGTTCAGCATCGCCGATGATTTTCGCCCTCAGCTCGTCGAGCGAAGGCAGCTCGGCGAGTGCCTTGACGCCCTTGGCATCGAGAGTCGAGGTGCCGAACGCGCCGCCGAGCACGACGAACTTCTCGTTGCTCTTGGCGAATTCGGCCGCGACCTTCGGCGCTGCGACGGGATCGGACGAATAGGCGATCATCGTCGGCCCCTTGAAGAAGTCCGCGATGCCCGACACGTTGGTGTCGCCAAGGGCAAGTTTCACCAGCCGGTTCTTGGCGACTTTGACCTTTGCCCCGGCCTTGTGCATGCGGCCCCGCAGATCGTTCATCTGCGAGACTGTGATGCCCTTGTTGTGGGCCACGACGATCACGCCGGCGTTCTTGAACGCGGTGTTGAGCGACGTGACGAGCTCTTTCTTTTCAGCTCTTTCCACTGCTTTCTCCTCGTTGACGGCGAACGGTTCCCCCTGGCGGGATCACCGGTCACCCTTGGACCTGCCACGCTCTGTACATGAACGCGGCGCTCAGTTTCCTGCCCCCTCCGGGCGCTCTGCGAAGCGCCCTCGGGCTCGAAAGGTCCAAACCGAACAACCGGACTTCAATAGCTGAAGCCAACCGAACTGTTTGCTCCCATCTCATGCAGGCTTTGCCGATTAAGCGAGGACCAATCCCTCGCGCCTGCAGTCTCGGACAGGTATCACACCACCCCGTGCCAGGCCGCAATTTCGGCCTTGCCCGGACGCGGAACTCGCTGATCAAGCCGTGACGCTTGCCAAATCAATCTTGACGCCGGGGCCCTGGCTCGAGGACACCGAAACCTTCTTGATGAACGTGCCTTTCTGTCCCTGCGGTTTCTGCCTGATCACCGCATCGACGAATGCCTTGATGTTGCCGGCGAGCTGATCCTCGGTGAAACTCGCCTTGCCTACGCCGGCCTGGACGATCCCCGCCTTTTCGACGCGGAACTCGACCGAGCCTCCCTTGGCGCCTTTCACTGCCGATGCCACGTCCATGGTCACCGTGCCCACCTTCGGGTTGGGCATCAGCCCGCGCGGTCCCAGGACCTTTCCCAGCCGGCCGACCAGCGGCATGAGATCGGGGGTGGCAACGCAGCGATCGAACTCGATGGTTCCCTTGCTGACGGTTTCCACCAGGTCTTCTGCGCCGACGATGTCGGCGCCGGCCTTCTTCGCCTCCTCCGCCTTCGCACCCTTGGCAAACACCGCAACCCTGAGTTTGCGCCCGGAACCGTTGGGCAGGTTGCACACCCCTCTCACCATCTGGTCGGCGTGACGCGGGTCGACGCCGAGATTCATGGCGACCTCCACCGTCTCATCGAATTTGGCGTTGGCGCGCTCCTTTACAAGCTTCACCGCCTCGGAAAGTACATAGGCTCTGCCCGAAACCAGGCCCTGGCCGTTCTTGGCAACACGTTTGGCGATCTTCGGCATCTGCTTACTCCACGACCTCAAGCCCCATCGAGCGGGCCGAACCCGCGATCTCGCGAGCGGCCGCCTCGAGATCGCGGGCATTGAGCCCGCTGATTTTCTTGCCGGCGATCTCGCGGCACTGCGTCATGGTGACTTGGCCCACTGGCGCGCCGCGGCCCGGTGTCTTTGAGCCCTCGTTGATCTTTGCCGCCTTCTTGAGGAAATACGAGGCTGGCGGCGCCTTCATTTCGAAAGTGAACGACTTGTCCTGGTATATGGTGATGACCACCGGCACCGGCGAGCCCGCTTCCATGCCCTGGCTCTTGGCGTTGAAGGCTTTGCAGAACTCCATGATGTTGAGGCCACGCTGGCCGAGCGCCGGCCCGATCGGCGGCGACGGGTTTGCCTGCCCGGCTGGCACCTGGAGCTTCACGTAGCCCGTAATCTTTTTGGCCATCTCACTTAATCCCTTGCAAAAGCTCAGACCTTCTCGACCTGGCCGAATTCGAGCTCGACCGGCGTGGCGCGGCCGAAAATGGACACCGCCACCTTCAGCCGGGAACGTTCCTCGTCCACTTCCTCGACGAGCCCGTTGAACGACGCAAACGGGCCGTCGGCAACGCGCACCTGCTCGCCGATCTCGAAGGTCACCGACGATCGCGGCCGCTCGATGCCTTCCTGCACCTGATGCAGGATTCGATCAGCTTCGACCTCGGAAATCGCCACCGGTTTGTTGTCGGAGCCCAGGAATCCGGTGACCTTGGGGGTGTTCTTGATCAGGTGGTAGGCTTCATCCGTCAGGTCCATCTTCACCAGCACGTAGCCCGGAAAGAATCGCCGGGCGCTCGCGATCTTTTTGCCCCGCCGCATCTCGATCACCTCTTCGGTGGGCACCAGCACATCGTCGAACAGGTGACCCAGCCCCTTCTGCTTGGCCTGCTCCTTGATCGACTCGGCGACCTTGTTCTCGAAGTTCGAGTAGGCGTGCACGATGTACCAGCGCTTGGTCATTTCCTGGGCCGCTTTCAAGGCTACGTCCGATCGCTAGGTGAGCGAGAAAAGCACGCCGTCGACGATCCACTTCAGCACCGCATCGACGCCGAGGAAGAACACCGAAGACAGGGCCACCATGATCAGCACCATGATGGTGGTTACAACGGTCTCGTTGCGGGTAGGCCAGGTGACCTTGGCGGTCTCCTGGCGTACCTGCTGGAGGAACTGGATCGGGTTTGTCTTGGCCATTTGCATCCTTGGCGGCGGGTTTACGTTTTGCTGGCAGGGGCAGAGGGGCTCGAACCCCCGACCTGCGGTTTTGGAGACCGCCGCTCTACCAACTGAGCTATACCCCTGTCTTCCTCACTCCACGATTTTGGCGACGACGCCGGCGCCGACGGTTCGGCCGCCTTCGCGGATGGCGAACCTGAGTTTCTCCTCCATGGCGATCGGGGTGATCAGGTCGACGTCCATGGTCACGTTGTCGCCCGGCATCACCATCTCGGTGCCCGACGGCAGGGTGACGATGCCGGTCACATCGGTGGTCCGGAAGTAGAACTGCGGCCGGTAGTTGGTGAAGAACGGCGTGTGCCGACCGCCCTCCTCCTTGGTCAGGATATAGGCCTCCGCCTTGAACTTCTTGTGCGGCGTCACCGAGCCAGGCTTGGCCAGAACCTGCCCGCGCTCCACCCCGTCCTTGTCAATGCCGCGCAACAGACAGCCGACATTGTCGCCAGCCTCCCCGGCGTCCAGAAGCTTGCGGAACATCTCAACCCCCGTCACCGTCGACTTCATCGTCGGCCGGATGCCCACAATCTCAACCTCCTCGCCAACCTTCACCACCCCGCGCTCAATCCGGCCCGTCACCACCGTGCCCCGGCCCGAGATCGAAAACACGTCCTCAATCGGCATCAAAAACGGCTGGTCCTTCGGCCGGTCAGGCTGCGGGATATAGCTGTCAACCGCATCCATCAGCTGCAAGATCGACTGCTTGCCAAGCTCCGGGTTCTTGTCCTCCAGCGCCGCCAAGCGCCGAGCCCCGCACAATCGGGATCTTGTCGCCCGGAAACTGGTAGCTCGACAGAAGCTCGCGCATCTCCATCTCCACCAGCTCCAGAAGCTCCGGATCATCCACCATGTCGACCTTGTTCAGGTACACAACCAAGGCCGGCACCCCGACCTGGCGGGCCAGCAGAATGTGCTCGCGCGTCTGCGGCATCGGCCCATCGGCCGCCGAAACCACCAAAATCGCCCCGTCCATCTGCGCCGCCCCGGTGATCATGTTCTTCACGTAGTCGGCATGCCCGGGGCAGTCCACGTGCGCGTAGTGCCGCGCCTTGGTCTGATATTCAACATGCGCCGTCGAAATCGTGATCCCCCGCGCCCGCTCCTCCGGCGCCTTGTCAATCTGGTCATAGGACGTAAACGTCGCCCCACCCGTCTCGGCCAATACCTTGGTAATCGCCGCCGTCAACGTCGTCTTGCCGTGGTCAACATGCCCAATCGTCCCCACATTGCAGTGCGGCTTGTTGCGCTTGAACTTCTCTTTGGCCATTTGCGCCTGTTCCTCTTGGAGCGGGTGAGGGGAATCGAACCCCCGTCTTCAGCTTGGAAGGCTGTTGCTCTACCATTGAGCTACACCCGCCTGAATCCTGTTCCGGTATTTTGAACTTTCTCCGACGGGGTGCCTCGCCAGCGATCTCCTATATGCGCCATTCATCCGCCCGCCTCAGTCTGCCGCCCTCGTCCGTGGTGGGGGAGGTAGGACTCGAACCTACGAAGGCGAAGCCAGCGGATTTACAGTCCGCCCCCTTTGCCGCTCGGGACACTCCCCCGTGACAGGAGGCAAACGAACTCATGCGCGCAAAACATTGTGCCCGGTCTTTAGGGGGCCGGGCTTAAGGGCCGCTTTATGCGGGAACGGAGCCTGTCCTGTCAACAGCCGAGAACCCAATGAGTGACATTATATATGGGCTCCATTCCGTCGAGGCGGCGCTGGTCAACCCCGGGCGCAAGCTGCGCCGCCTGTGGCTTACAAAAAACGGCCATGCGCGCCTGAAAACGAGCCTGCCGAGGCTGCCGCTGGAGCCCCAAATCGTCCATCCCCGGGAACTCGACCGCAAACTCGAGCCCGGCGCGGTCCACCAGGGCATCGTCCTCGAGGCCGATCCTCTGCCCGCGCCCGGCCTGGCCCAGATCGAGCCGCAGGGCATCGTCGCTGTTCTCGACCGGGTCACCGATCCCCACAACGTCGGCGCCATCATGCGCTCCTGCGCGGCCTTTTCGGTCAGGGCACTCATCACTACCGCCCGCCACAGCCCCGAGGCCTCAGGCGTCCTCTTCAAGGCGGCATCGGGCGCCGCCGAGCTCGTCGCCTACGTGAAGGTCACCAATCTTGCCAGTGCGCTCGAAGAACTGAAGTCGCGCGGCTTTCGCCTGGTTGGCCTCGACAGCGGCGCTTCCACGCCGATCGAGGAGGAAGCGCGGCGGCGGCCCTTGGCGCTGGTGCTGGGAGCGGAAGGCAAGGGGCTGCGCCAACTCACCCGCCAAACCTGCGATCGCCTGGTGAGGCTCGACCTTCCGGGCGAGATCCGCAGCCTCAATGTATCGAACGCCGCCGCCCTCGCTCTTTATGCGTTGACCCGCTCAACACCAGACATGTGAGACAAGCGCCATGATGGGACCATCCATGAAAGCTCATTTTGTCATGTTCGCGGGTTACAATGGCTGGGCCAACGAGAGGCTCTACGCAGCCGCGGCGCACCTTCCGGACGCTGAATACCGCCGCGACCACGGGGCGTTCTTCCGCTCGGTGCATGGCACCCTCAACCACATTCTGGTCGGCGATCGCATCTGGATGCATCGCTTCACGGGCGCGGGTGAACCGCCGCGCTCCCTCGACACCATCCTCTATGAGGTATTCGACCACCTGCGCCCTGCCCGTCGGACCGAAGACGAGCGGATCGCAGGCTATGTCGATGCTTTGAGCGAGGCCGCCCTCGATGGGACGATCCGCTACCGCACAATCGTCAACCCGATGGACATCGAGCAACCGCTCGCGCCAGCGCTTGCCCATTTCTTCAACCACCAGACCCATCACCGGGGCCAGGCACACGCCCTCCTCACCCGCATTCTCGGTGAGGCTCCGTCGCTCGATCTGCTTCTCTATCAGCGGGAAACGGGGGTCGGTCTTTCATGATCGGCGCTGACGCGATGCTCCGGAAATGAGCGCTACAAGCTGCGGGTGGCGCCGCCATCGATGCGCAGCGCAACGCCGGTGATGTAGGAGGCGCGCTCGCTCGCCAGGAACGCGGCGGCCGCGCCAAATTCCTTCGGCTCGCCGTAGCGCCTGGCAGGGATATCGGCAGCGGCCTCGCCGGCGATCACGGAAGCGGTGACGCCCCGCCTGGCAGCCGCCGCGCGGTCCAGCTCTTCCGTGCGGGCCGTTGCAATGCTCCCCGGGAGGATGAGGTTGACGGTTACCCCGTCGCGCGCGACCTCGCCGGCCAGCGTCTTCAGCCACAGGGCCAGCGCGCTGCGCAGCGCGTTCGAGATCGCCAGAGCCGAAAACGGTTCGACGACCGACGTCGATGACACGGCAAGCACGCGTCCGAACCTGTTCCTGCGCATGTGCGGCAGCGCCAGCTCTGTCAGCCGCATCTGGTTTAGCACCATGGCTTCGAATTGCCGCCGCCACAGCTCGGCATCCACCCTCGTTACGTTCAACCGGTGGCGGACCGCCGTGGTTGTTGACCAGAATGTCGGGCGGACCCAGAGCCTCCGCGACGGTGCGGTACGCGCGCTCGATATCCGGCCATTGCCCGATGTCGGCGGGGGCGACGGTGACCCTTCCGCCGGCCCGCACCCGGATGCCATCGGCAGCGGCTTCAAGCTTCTCCTTGCTGCGCGAAACGAGGCCGACCGCAGCGCCCTCGTCGGCGAGCGCACTTGCGATCGCAAGTCCGAGTCCCTGGCTGGCGCCGAGCACCAGGGCGGTTTTGCCGGAGAGACCAAGGTCCATGAGCGATTAGCTCGCGTACCGCACGACCGGATCGCCATCCGGGTGGCGGTAATCGTACTCCACGTCGAACAGGTTCCTGCCCTCTCGTCGCCCACTCACACCAAACACCTCGAACGGTCCCGCGAAGTCCAGGATCTCGACGTTGTCGAACGTCAGCACAGCCACCCGTCTTGCCATACTTCACTCCATCGATTGCGCAATGTGAGAGGCTACCCAAATGTCGCCAGGGCAACCAGCCGTCATCGGAAGCACCGCCACCTTGCGCTGCTTGACCGGGATTCGGCTCGCGCCTAGAGAGGCCGTAACCGCTTCCGCGCGATTGCCGGCTTAGCTCAGTTGGTAGAGCACCTGATTTGTAATCAGGGGGTCACAGGTTCGAGTCCTGTAGCCGGCACCAATAAAATCAATAAGTTAGTGAAACAGTACACTTTGTATTCTGGGCTTGAGTGACCTATAAGTGACCAGGCCTGCAACGAGCCTTTAACTTGCCAGTCCCTAACCTCTGCTCCGCCTTCTCACGCTTAACCCCATGCCGGGCTCACCAAAGTTTGCTTTAATTTCATATAGTTAGCATGATCAAGGTAGAGCCTGATCGCTGTGCTATGCGGTTCCCCGAAATAATACCCACCTAGTACCCACCGCGTAGACTTGGCCGCTTACCTCCACGGGCCATGTTTGATTGACCTTTGATTGTTTATCAAAAGCGGTGTGAACCCAGTAGTCGCGGTTGCATAGGTTACCGGCCAGCTGACATTCCTGCAGGCGGTTGCAGCGTCAGAAGGTTTTGCCGAAGACGCCGACCGGAGGAATGTCGTCATATTCCGGACCATCGAGGGCCGCCGTTCTGCGGTGCAGGTCAACGTGAACAGGATCATGGCCCGCAGGGCAGTCGATCCAAAGCTCCAGTCCGGCGATGTCATAGTGTTCGCCGGTCCACCCGAACAGCCCGCCCAACAACCGCCCGAGCAGCCCGTCCAGGAGCAAGCGCCGGCCGAGCAGGCGCAGCAACCTGAGCAGGAACAACAACCCGCTCAGGCAGTCGAACCCGCCCAGGAAAAACCCGCAGTCGACGCTGCCGCCGTAGCATCGGCGCAGGAAATCCTGGCCAGGGCAGGCAATCTGGGAGCTCTTGCCGAGGAGAACATCAAGGCCGACGTGAAGACAGCCCGACGGCTGGTCAAGACGGGAGGCTTGCCGGACGACATCCGCGGCGCTCTCGAGAACTACATCGGTACGGCCCGCCAGGAGCTGGTGACCCGGCAGGCGCGTCAACAGGAGCAGCCGGCAGCGCCCGACTCGCAGCAACCGGAAGCTCCGGCTGAACAATCGGCCGATCAATCGGGCAAGCAACCTTCAGGGCAGGTCGATGATGCGGCGCAGGCCGAGGCACAAGCGATCTTGGATGGCGGATCGTCTTTGGCATCGATGTCGGAGAACGATATCAAATCTCGCATCAAGGCTGCGCGCAAGTTGAGCAAGTCCGACGGTGTAGCCGATGATACCAGAACCGCTCTGCAGGAGTTCATCGACGTGGCGCGGCGCGAGCTGGTTTCGCGCGAAGCTAAAGCGCAGGGGCAACAAACCGGCGAACAGCCGGCGCCCAAGCCCGACACGACCGAGCAGCAGCCCCAGCGGACGGTAGAGGAGGCGCCTCCCGCCCCGACGCCACCGCCATCCGAGGCGGAAAATCGAGCGGTCGAGAAGCCCGACGTTTCGCAGGAAGCTGAGGCAAAAGCAGCGAACTTTCTTGCCGACCAGACGGTCGTTGAAAAAATGAACGACGATGCGCTGAGGAACCGCCTCGAATCCTATCGTGAACTTCTGGACGATGGACAATTGTCCCGCGAAACCGAGCGCAGCCTGCGCAACAAGCTCAAGGCGGAACGGGAAATTCTGCGCGCGCGTGTTGCCGCCCGGAAGCTTGCCGAGCAGCAGGCTGCGGCGGCAGATCAGGCCGGTGCCGGCGGCGCTGAGACGGCCTCCGGAACCACCTCGTCGAAGGGCTCCAAGGGCGCCGGCAAGTCGGAGCCCGAGATCAACTTCAACGGTCCGGTATCCATCGTTTATCTCGACCAGCGGGCGACGCGAGAGGAGATGAACTTCGTTGTCAACGATCGCCGGCCGCTCAATGACCTCTCCGGGGTTGAGCTCAACCGCCGCATATTCATCTATCGCGATCTCGCCCGTGACGACCGGTATGACGAGCGGCAGCTTGCGAGCCTCCGCGACGGCCTGCGCGAAAGCCGCCGGGAGCTTCATCGCCGGTATGGCAGAGACAAGGTCACCCGCGGCCGCGAGCTGGAGCGTCGGCGCAAGAGGAATGAGCTCGATATCGATATCAACATCGATCTGGGAGTGGGCGCTTCCGCGCCCCCGCCGGTCATCTGGGCTGCGGAAGAGGACGATTGGGACATCGAGCAGCAGCTCATCGCCCGCCCGCGAAAGCGCATCCAGCGTACCTATCCGCGCGAAGTGCTTTTCGAAGAACCGGAGGTAGTGCTGACGAGGCCGGAGGTTCGTGAATCCCTCCCCAGCGTCGAGCTCGACACGATCACATTTGGATTCAATGAGGCCTTTGTCAGAGAAGAAGAGGTCGCCGACCTCGATCGGGTCGGCAGCATCATGGAGCGCATTGTGACCGCGCACCCCGATGAGGTTTTTGTCATCGAAGGTCACACGGATGCAGTCGGATCCGATGCCTACAATCTCAAGCTCTCGAAGTCGCGTGCCGTGGCGATCAAGGATGTGCTGCTTGAGTTTTACAACATCGACGAGGGCAACATTACCACGGTAGGGCTTGGCGAACGCTATCTCAAGATTCCCACACCCGACCCGGAACAGGAAAATCGCCGCGGAACGATAAGGCGTGTCACGCCGCTGGTTGCCGGCTACGATTTGGAGGAATAACGACGCTAGTGCGCGTCGATAGTCAAAGCGCCAAACGGCGCAGCAAGTCACTAACCGGTGTTGCTGCGCTGCATTCGGGAGCAAGCGATGAAAGATGCCCCGTCCGTGGGCACGGCTACGTGGCTACGTTCGCGAAACGCCGACGGTGGTGTCATTGCCTCTCCCGAGGGCGAAACCGCTTGTAGCCACGCCAGAGGGGCCAGCATGGCCGAGACGGATGACAACTATACCCGCGTGGTTGTCCGGCTCGACCGGCGCTGGCGCAATTGGTCGTTCTGCAGGTGTTGCTGCGCTGCATTCGGGAGCATGCCGGTAAAGTTGATGCGGGTGATGTTCACGATCATCCGTCCATGTTCACTGAAGCATGGGCATGACCGGAAAGACAAACTGGCCCACCATTTTATTTTCGTTTAATTAAAATCAAACGCGGACCGCGAATGAGGGCTAACCTCGTACGAAAGTGACAGCCAGCGGAGCTTTCGATGACTTACTGGCGGCTAACACAACGTACGCCTGAGCCCGCATCAGGGGCTCCACCGTCGGTACTCCGGGATGCGCTGCTCTGGCGCAACGGAGAAACGACAATGACCAAGACATTGATCACCCTGACGCTCGGGATTTTCCTGGGCGCCGCCATCACGCCGCTCATGGCCACGAGTGGGGATGCGGCGGCCCTATCTCCATACCCGCGAACCGTTACACGGCTTGCAGAGCAGGTGATCCAGTCAGCGCTTGGCAACGTTCACCTTGGCCGAAGCCGGCTTTACGGCAGTCACACCTAAACGCCGGATGAACACAACGTTCAGCCCTGGTTCGAGGCGTCACGGCAATAACGCTCTCTGTGAACACCCGAGGAGGACGATCAATGACTCGCCAAACTTCCGCGCAAGACGAACAACCCGCTCTTGTCACGACCGTCGGCCAATACATCATCAGCCGCCTGCGCGCCCGCCGCGCGCGGCAGCTGGCGACCGCCCAGCGGATCGAGTTGTCCACCCAACTGCTGGTCGACATAGGCTTGAGCCGCCAGGAGGCAATGTTCTGTCGCTAACGGCCACGCCCGAGTAACATCAGTCGGCCGATATCCGCACCTGGTGCTCGCATATAGTTTCGTGCGAACCAGGTCACGAGTGTTAATACCCGTGAGCTGCTGCAGCCGAGAGCAGTTTGGTTAGTCTCAGCTTCTGGACTGCACATTCTGCGCAGCCTCTGCCATGAGCCGGCCGAGTTCTTTCGCCTGAAGAGCGTAGGCCTGCATCTGCGTCTGTGCATAGCGGCTCTGAATGCCGAGCACATCACCGATGTCCTTGGCATGGGCAAGCTCGCTCGCCAACTCGAAGCAGGCCTCGGCGTTCTGCTTGGCGAACCAGATACCCCGATCCTGAGCCACTTTGAACCCCGATGTCATCTCGTTCGATGGCATCACCGCCGTCCACATGCCCATTGTACGCGCCATGGCGGGGAGACCCGTTTTTCCGGCGTCAGCGGTATCCGAGCGATCGCGTATCACTGCCCATGATGAGCGGTGAGCACGGGCCGCGGTTACGTGGTTCGAGGCCCACCGGAGCCTTGTCAGCGTAGCTGTCGAAACGACGCGGCGCCGCACAGGTGGCGTCCTACGATACCAGCCGTGCTATTAAGATTGGCAGCCATGCAATCCTGGCCTTCAGGGTTGCGTGGTTAGAGCCGGTGGGAAGCAATCTGCGCATCCCGCATCTCTTCCCATCGGCTCGCTTGCTGACAAGCGCCCAAGCCGACTGTTATCTGCCATCGCGATTTCCCTTTCGAACTATAGCCGCTTCGGCCGGCGACAGAGCTCCTCGGCCTCCGCCGCGTTCCACTCGAGGAAGAGGCTGTAGCCGACCGCCAGCGGAGCGTTAGGCCGAGGAACACGCCGATGAAGCCGAAGGCGAGGACGCCGACGACGAAGCCGAAGAGACCGAGAACGACGAGCAGGTTGTTGGTCTTACCGAGGACATAGGGCCTGAGGACATTGTCCGATGCTGCTGATGAGGAGTAAACTTCCATGCCGCGACGAAGATGCCCCACCAAAAGGTTCCCTCATTACCTTTGTCGGACGACACCCTAGTTGTTAGAACTCTACCGCGCATGGTTACCTGTAGCGGCATGCCATCCTTCGGGAGCAGCACCACCCGCCAGACCGGTGTGGGTTCTTGTACAGGCGGGTTTTCGAACCGAGCGGCGCGGACTAGCGTGGCCAGCATGGCTGTTGCCTCGACGAGCGCAAAGGCAGCACCGATGCAGATCCTGGGGCCGGCCCCAAACGGCATGAACTGATAACGCGAATAACTGGCCTCATGCTCTCAACGACCGAATGCAGCGCAGCAACACCTCGCGCGTTGTGCAGAACGACCGGGTGCGCCAGCGCCGGCTGGTTCGACCGGTACAACTGGTGACATCTGAGGTGATGTTCACGATCATCCGTCCATGTTCACTGAAACATGGGCATAACCGTGAAAGACAAACTGGCCCCCCATTTGATTTGATTTTCGTTTGATTAAAAATCAAAACGTCGGGCAAGCGGGCGTAGCGCAGCGCATCGCCGGAGGGCGCCTTTCGGGAAGACCATCAGCCTGTTCTCCTGAGACCGTCATCCTGGGCGTGAAGAACCTCTCGCGCACCAGTCCGACCTGGTTCTCAACCTGGCCCTTCTGACCAACTCAATGCAATCGGCCTCCAGGGGCTTCTTCTCGGGCTGGGCTGGGACCGGCAGCACGCCTTGACGACAGTGGACATACGGAAGCAGCGCCTTGGCAGCCTTCCGAGCGATCGCGTATCACTGCCCATGATGAGCGGTGAGCACGGGGGCCGCGGTTACGTGGTTCGAGGCCCACCGGAGCCTTGTCAGCGTAGCTGTCGAAACGACGCGGCGCCGCACAGGTGGCGTCCTGCGATACCAGCCGTGCTATTGAGATTGGCAGCCATGCAATCCTGGCCTTCAGGGTTGCGGGGGTAGAGCCGGTGGGAAGCAATCTGCGCATCCCGCAACTCTTCCCATCGGCTCGCTTGCTGACAGAGCGCCCGAACTCGGGGTTGAACGGCTCGTCTTCCGTGGGCGCTTGATGACATCCTTCGGCGGATCTCGAAGTAGTGATCACGCTCGGCAGACTAGACCTCCCTAGTTATCAACTATAGTCTGTGCTCTCAATTGAGACGCCCGCTCTTGCAGCATAGCACAGCGACGCGCAGGCGCGCGCTATTGCGGGGGTGTAAGGGAAGGGGGCGCCGTCCATGGTTGTTGCTTACAGTTTGGCTATTGCTCTCATTTGTGGAACGGTTGCTGGTTTCTTGTCGGCGAGGGTTTTTCAGTCCAAAGCTAGTTATCTCGCCGCCGCCGTAATAGCGGCCGCGCTCGCGGTCATAGTGAACGTTGGAGTGCTGTTTACGATCGCTTCCTTCTTTCCAGACGCCTCCGTCAATGGTGCTGCTGCTAGAGCCGCTGGTCATTCGGCTTGGCAGTCCCTCGCGTTTGCCGTAGCAGTGCTCTATTGGCGGCGGCGAAGGCGCTTCACGGCTACCTGAAGCCCGGTTTGCTCTACCACCGTTGAATGAGCAGAGCGACGATGTCGTCGGTTTGGAAATCTAGCATGCCAAGGACTGGATGGCGGTCCAAGAACCATCCGGGCGGATTGACACACAATAGGGCTCCGGTTCTCAATTATCCCACCGGGCATTCGGCTTCAG
>CAWADI010000027.1:0-299540 GCA_963780765.1 uncultured Alphaproteobacteria bacterium
AGAGCTCCGGGAATTGTTGCGTCTGGCGGTTGTGTCGCGGCTGGAAAGCGACGTGCCGATCGGCGTCTTCCTGTCCGGAGGCATCAATTCCAGCGCGATCGCCGCGCTGGCGTCGGAGAGCGTCAAGCCCTCCAAGCTTTCTACTTTCACCATAGGCTTCAGCGAGCCCAGCTTCGACGAACGCGCACATGCTGAGGCAGTCGCGACAAGCATTGGCTCGAAACACGACGTTCAAATATGCGATCTCGATTTCATGCGCGACTCGGCGGGGTCGATTCTCTCGCGGACGGGCGATCTGCTCGGGGATCCTTCGCTGATACCGACAACATTGCTGTCGGCCGGTGCCGCGAGGCATGTGAAAGTTGCGCTGAGCGGCGACGGCGGGGATGAGCTTTTCGCAGGCTATGACCCGTTCAAGGCCCTCTCGCGCGCGAGGCTTTATCAAAAGGTCGTGCCGCGAGTGATCCATTCGGCGATCCGCAGCCTAGCGGCGTTCATGCCGATGGTGGACAGCAACATGAGTCTGGATTTCAAGGTGCGACGCACCTTGCGCGGCCTGTCGTTCGAGCCACGCTACTGGAACCCGGTCTGGCTCGCACCGCTTGGGCCGGATGAAATCGCTGCCGGATTTGAGGTCAAGTTCGACACAGAGGAAATCTACAGCGAGGCGATCACCCTTTGGGATTCGTCCGGCAGCAACGACGTGGACCGCACGCTCGAGTTCTTCACGTGCATCTACCTTCCGGACAACATACTGGTTAAGTCCGACCGCGCGGGAATGATGAATTCCCTCGAAATTCGGGCACCGTTTCTCAGCCTCGACCTCGTCGAGTTCGTCAGGCGCCTGCCGGCAAGCGTCAAATACCGGAACGGCACCACGAAATGGATCCTGAAGGAGGCCGTGCGCTCGCTTTTGCCGCCTTCTATCGTCGATCGCCGCAAAAAGGGGTTCGGGATTCCGGTGGCCCAGTGGCTTCGCGACATGGATGGACAGCCTTCAATCAGTATTGAAGGCATTCGGGAAGCAACGTTCGACGCTTGGGATGCCGCTCATCGTGCCCGGCGAGAGGATCAGCGCGGCGCATTGTGGTGCCGCAAGGTCCTCGATCATCACATCGCCGGAGAGAATGCGAACCTCGCGCAGGCAAACTGACTCTGCAGCGAGCTGATCAGCACTAAATCATCCTGGACGCCCGGCGGCGATCTCCTCGGCCGACACTGCATCGATCAACCTCACCGGTAACGAAACCGCCCAGCGGATCATCGGCAACAACGGCGCCAACGTCATCATCGGCGGCGAGGCAACGACGTCATCACGAGTTTCAGCGGCAACGACGTCATCAACGGCGGATGTGGATCGGCGTGCAAAATTCTGCAACGCCGTTTGACGCAGGTCTATCCGCTCCGTTCGACTGCGGCCCATGGCAGAACCTCATTAACGGCGAAGAAATAGACTTTCGCAGCACGGCGACCTATGAACGTCGCAATGGTAACGCGTCGTGAATTTCTTGCCGGATCAGCCCTATTGGTGGCGCATCGAGATGAAGCTCGCGCCGTGACCGTAACACCGTTCTCATCCGCCACCGAGATCGCGGCCGCAATCTCTACAGGCGCAACCACCTCGCGGACTGTCTGCGAAGCATATCTCGATCGAATGATGGCAAAGAATTGGCTGATAGGCGCCATCGTGACGGTGCGCTCTGCTCAGGCCATTCTTGCCGAAGCGGATGCTTCGGATCAGAGGTGGGCCGCTGATGCGCCCCTTAGTCCGCTCGACGGCGTTCCCTTTACGCTGAAGTCGCAGTTCGCCACGCTCGGCGTGCGCACGACAAACGGCGGTTATGGCGTAGATTTCGCATCGCCGCTCACCGATGGCGATATTGCTAAGCGCCTGAAGGATGCCGGCCTGATCCTGATGGGCAAGACGAACGGGCCCGGCGAGGCGTACCGCACGAAGACGCCAGCCTTCGGCGAGACAACGAATCCATTCAATACGGCTTATGCGGTAGGGGGCTCATCAGGCGGGTCTGCCGCGGCCGTGGCAGCGGGCCTGACCGGCTTTGACATAGGGAGTGACAGCGCCGGCTCGATCCGCATTCCCGCCTCATTCTGCGGCGTCTACGGCTTCAAGCCGACCAACGGTGCCGTCTCCAACAACGGCGATTGGGGCATCTCTCCGCCGTCGCGGCCGCCTTTTCTTCACCTCGACTCTTGCAGCTACGGTCCCTTGACGCGGAGGATCGAGGATGTCGGTCCAATTATGGAGATCATCGCCGGTCGCACACCGTCCCGTCCTGCTATCCCAGATCTCACAGCGATCGGTGAGCCGGCACCGCAAGTGCATAAGCTGGTGAAGGTCGATCACATCGGCCCCTTCTGGAACCTTTCACCTGACGAGCAGGCGGCGCTTGATACGGCGTGCGCTGACCTGGCGACAGCGGGCATCACAATCGAGCACCGGCCGATCCCGTGGTTCGATGAAGCAATCTCGCTGAAAATCTACGGGGGCCTGTCTGACCCTTCTGTGCTGGCCGCAGGATATCCGATCAACGAAACGCCGTGGATGGCAAGCGGGCTGAACTACGCCAAGATCATGGCGGCCACCTCGCAGGCGCGCGTGCATGTCGTTTGGCTGCAACAGCAGATCGAGGCCCTGATGGGCGACGCCGACGGGCTGATTCTGGCGACAACCGCGCTTCCCCCGCCGACTGTCGGGCCAGCGAATCTAAATCCAATCCCGTTCATGGCTTTCACGTCGATCTTCTCGCTGACGGGACACCCGGCCATCTCGATGCCGCTCGGTGTCCGCGCAGCAACCGGCGTCCCCTTCGGGCTGCAGATCGTCGGGCGTCATTGGCGAGACTACGAGCTGCTGCGGATCGCGGCGCAGGTCAATGCCCATCTGCCGGGGTTCACGGCGCCGGTGATTTGATGCCGGCTGATTACTCGGCGTCGGCGCTTGCGGTCGGAAGCGAATGGGCTGGCTAGAATCCCTTCGGCGGCACGAACAGGCAGATCGTGTGGCCCGCATCCAGTCCGGCCTGGTGCGCGCACCAGTGGTACTCGCCGTCGGGCAAATCCTTCACCCGCTTGTCGGCATAAGCGACGACTTCGCCTGTGCTGTTGATGACATAGCCCTCCGGCTTCTCGCTGATCCCCTGATCGCCGAGCATCTTGCAATCCATGTTGGAGCAGCAGGACCAAGGATATTTCCAGCCCCGTGCCGACTACGGCTCGGCGGAAACCGGGCCAGCCCTCAGCAGGCGCAAGGCAGGCAACGGCTTCCTTCCCTCCCTCCGCTTGCGACAGAAGATAGGGGTCGGCCGTAATTCAATGGGGTCATGACACGGGCCCAGATTCGCTCCGCGCAGCCCCGGTTTCACTTCCCGATTTACTTCGTCGCTACGATGCCTTGCGGGCGGCCCTAAGTCTTTTTCCAGACATCGGGCAACTGCGCGATCACAAGGCGAGCTTGCGCGCCTCAGCCGGCGATAGAATGGTCGATCCGCATTGCACTCGCGGCCGTAAACATTGGCCAGCCGGAAGCCGTTCGCGTCGCGAACTACGAACGCGCCACCCTCTGTCTCCTCAACTCGCCATGGAGGCGGGAACTTACGCGCCGCGCTCATTTCAATCCGGCGGTTTGATCCGACGCTCTTCTGCGCGGACGGCCAGTCTCTCGTAACCGTCAGCCACCTCGAGAATCATGCGCTTTGATTCCGCATCAATCATATCCTCTGCAAAGACGCGCATCTCTATCGCTCGCTGGCGCCAGTACTCAGGATCATCAAGGTGGGATTTGGATGTCACACCGGGCTTCGCAGCTTGGCGAAAAAGCGCGCGTCCTCATACTTGGCGTGGTGGCCAAACTTCGTGTGGGGCGTGTAGCCGCTGGATATGTAGAGGGCGGTGGCCTCCGGCTGCTCGGTGCCGGTCACCAGGACAATACGGGTGCGGCCGGCCGCCCATGCGCTGTCCTCCAGAGCGGTGAGGATGCGGCGGGCCAGTCCCAAGCGGCGCGCCTCGGGGATAACGTACATACGCTTCACTTCAGCGTCACCATTGAAACAGCCCTCGTTATTCTGCTCGTGGGCGCGCCACCCGCCCGCGGCGACCGGCCGGTCCTGCTCGTCGTACGCCACGAGATAAAGGCCGTTCGGCGGTTCGAACATGCGACGTCAAGCGGTTCAGCATCCCTGTCCCCGTCCCCGTACCGCCTAACGAATTCGAGATGCAGCCGTTCGTTGAGGTCGATCGCGTCGGCATGGTCATAGGGTCTAGCAGTCTGCTGAAAAACCCCTGGCTTTTCGCGTTCAGCTTCTAAATCTATGGCTTTGTTGATGCGAGGCCAAGATGCGCGGACGATTTGAAGATCAGGGGAAACTATTCTCGTATGTATCGCCGGAGAAGCGGGTTCCGGCGGATCATCCGTTGCGGGCGATCCGGGAGATAGTGCGTTTTGTTCTGGGTGAACTCGACCTCGACTTCGCGAAGCTGTATGCGGACCAGGGCCGCCCTTCGATCCCGCCAGAACAGCTGTTGAGCGCCTTACTGTTCCAGGCGTTCTACGGCATGCGGTCGGAACGGCAGCTGATGGAGCAGCTCGATTATAATCTGCTGTACCGCTGGTTCGTCGGCTTTTCGCCGGACGACGCGGTTTGGGATCCAACGACGTTCAGCAAGAACCGCGAGCGGTTTCAGGACGGGCGAAGTTCTCCGGCGGTTCATGACGACTCTGTTGCATCATCCGAGGGTGAAGCCGCTGTTGTCGGACGAGCATTTCTCGGTGGACGGCACGCTGATCGAAGCCTGGGCCTCGCTCAAGAGCTTCAGCCGAAGGACGGCTCGGGCAGCGATGGCGCCAATTTCCACAAGCAGAAGCGCTCGAACGAAACCCACCAAAGCGCCAGCGATCCCGAGAGCCGGCTCTACAAGAAGGCCAAGGGCCGGGAAGCCAAGCTCTGCTACATGGGCCATGCGCTGATGGAGAACCGCAACGGCCTGGCGGTCGGCGGCATCGTCACCCTGGCGACCGGCACGGCAGAGCGCGAAGCCTCCGAAACGATGCTCGCCGCCAAGATGAGAGAAACCGGCAAACCCGCAACGGTGGGCGAGGACAAGGCCTACGACGCCGAGGCGCACGGCGAGAATTTGGAGACCATCGACGTGCGCCGCACGTGGCCCGAAACAATGGAACTGACCAAGACCGGCAAACAGCGCAACCTCGATCGTCGACGATGCCACGGCGGCGAGCGAGGCTTACGCCATGTCGCAGACGCGACGCAAAATGATCGAATGCATTTTGGATGGGGCAAGCAGCACGGCACTATGCGCAAGACCAAGCACGGGGTGTCGCGCAAGTGACCGGCGACTTCCTCGTCAACCTCATCGCCTACAATCTGATCCGCATCCCCAAGCTGATCGGGGCATAGCGGGACTCCGTCCAATATTGGGAAAACCACCCAAAACAAGCCCCCAAACCCGCAAGAGCGGAAACTAAAAATCACCGAAAGGTAATGAAACGCCAGATACGCCGTGTTTTTTCAGCAGACTGCTAGGGCGAATATTAAGGCGGACCAACGTACTCACCCCATCATCCAGGGCGTCGCCAGTTGTCCGACGTGGCTTCGCGCACCTTGAGCATTACGCTGAACCGCTTCGAGATATCTTTGGCGGCGCGTTTAGCGGCGCTCGATGGCGTAGACGTTCCAAGTTTTCAGTACTCACTCACGGGGACTGGCAGCAAGGAAAGGCCCGAAGGGGGCCGCGCACCGTGTTCCTCGCAATGCCTACAGAGGCGATCGCTGCTTGGGGATATCCATTGGTTCGGGCATAGACTCGACGTGACCCTACCCGCTCCGATCGAACAGGCATTCGCCAAGCTGAAAGCTCTTCTGCGCAAACCCGCCGCAAGGAGCTTTAGCGTCGCGGGATCGTGTAGGTTAGGAGAGGATCGATTTCACGACCAGGTGCGAAGGAGGAGTGCAAATGGCAAAGAAAATGAAACGGAAGCTCATGGCGGCGAAAACATCACGCAAGGTGAAAGCCGGCAAGGCGAAGCCTGCCAGGAAAGCATCGAAGAAGGTGGCGTCGAAGCAAGCGGCAAAGGGTAAGCGCAAGCTGACGGCAAAGCGCACAGCCACGCGGTCGAAGGCGGCGCCGCGCAAGATCGCAAAGTCGAAGGTGCGTTTGCGCGCCCGGCAATCGACCTCAGTCGCCAAGGCTACAACAAACGCCGTTCCAAAGAGGCATGAAGGTGCCGGACGCGCTGTCGTTGAGGAGCCGGCGGCCGCTAAATATGAACCTGCGGTGACGCCCACCCCTCAAGACGCCGGCAAGGCGAGCAAAGGCATCGATGCGCCGTTCTCCGACTATGGGGATATCGTCCCCGAAGACGAGCCGGAGGCGGAACGGGTTCCCGAGGACGCAGGGCAAACGAGAGAAAGTCCCGATGCGCCGCCCGACGACGACTCGGAAATCATCCCCGATGACGACCCGGACCGGACCCGCAAGGAGTAAGCTCGCTTAATGAGCGGTCTGGCGCACCCCAAGTGCGCGTTCAACGTTCCCCAAAAAGCATTGCGCGCTCTATGCCACTGCTCGACCAGGCTATCGTAGGTGCCCAAGGGCAAATACAGTTTTGCTACGCGATGGTGCCTCTGCGGGCATAGGCGCGTGCCACCGAGATACGGATGCGCACTCTAACGCGCTTACCATGGATCTCGTTGAGAGGTTCCTGCCCGCTTGGTTTGCGCCCGCTCGCGGCTGTCTCTCGTCACGGTGCTGGACGGAAGCCTTCGGCGACCTTAGTCGGCGTACGTTGCCTTACCCCCACCCACACCTGCCCGAGAAGGATGGATCACTCGGATGCGCACCACTGCAACGGGTCGGGGTGACATTCACCACGGACGCAGTCGTATATGATGGACACAATTGTCGGTCAAGCGTGAAAATCTCAGCGCGCCAAAACACCGCATCGTCGTCGTCGGCGGCGGGGCAGGCGGCCTTGAGCTCGCCGTTCGGCTTGGCGACACCCTGGGACGCCGTCGTCGCGCCGAGGTCACACTTGTCGACACTACGCTGACGCACCTGTGGAAGCCGCTTTTGCACGAGGTGGCGGCGGGGACACTCGACTCCCACGCAGACGCGATCGAGTTTCTGGCCCAGGCGCGCGCCCACCATTTCCGCTTCCGTCTGGGGCGCCTGGATGGTCTTGATCGCGCCCGCAAGGAGATCCGAGTGGCCGCCATCATCGATGAAGAGGGCATCGAGGTGGCACCACCGCGCGCACTCGGTTACGACACCCTCGTCATCGCCGTGGGCGGCACCGCGAACGACTTCGGCGTGCCCGGGGTGGAGGAGCACTGCACACGACTCGACAGCCAGAAGCAGGCCGAGCAGTTCCAACGTATCTTCCTCGACCTTCACCTTCGTGCTCTGGCCACGGATCGGCCGCTCGAGGAGGGGTGGCTCAATGTCGGCATCGTCGGCGCCGGCGCGACCGGCGTCGAGCTGGCCGCGGAGCTTCATGCGGCGAGCCGTCAGCTCGTCACCTACGGGCTCGACCGCGTCTCGCCCGGGCGCGACCTGAGGCTCGTTCTGGTGGAGGCCGCCGAGCGGGTGCTCCCCAACCTGCCGGAGCGGGTGTCTCGGGCCACGGAGGCGCGGCTGCGCCAACTCGGGGTGGAAATCCATACCGGGAAGGAGGTCAGCCAAGTCACGGCGGATGGGATACAGACGACGGACGGCTACTTCCTACCCTGCCGCATGAAGGTTTGGGCCGCCGGCATAAAGGCGCCCGACATTCTCAAAGAGTTGGACGGCCTGGAGGTGAGCCGTCTCAACCGGCTTGTCGTGCGGCCGACGCTGCAGACCACCATCTGCGACGACGTCTTCGCGATCGGTGATTGCGCCGAATGTCCTTGGCCGGAGCACGATCGGCCAGTGCCGCCGCGCGCCAATGCCGCGCATCAGCAGGCCGCGCTGCTCGCGAAGTCGCTCGTCCGCCGTCACGAGGGAAAACCGCTGCTGGAGTTCGAATACAAGGATCACGGTTCGCTCGTGTCACTCAGTCGCTACACCACCCTGGGCATTCTGATGGGAAATCTGTTGGGCGACATCACCTTCGAGGGTTGGTTGGCACGGCTCGCCTACCGGTCGCTGTACCGGATGCATCAGCGAGTAGTCTACGGCTTGCCTCGCATGCTTCTCATCATGCTGGCGGATTGGTTTCGCCGCGGCGCTGGTCCGGTTCTGAAGCTCCACTGATCAACTCGTGGCCCGCCCACGCCGAAACCTCTGCGCTTTTCTGCTCAGGCCGTGGACCGGGGCCACGTCGATGGCCCATCGCATTGGCGCCCTCGCCGATGAGCGCCAGTGCGAAACAGGCGATGGCCCAGAACACCCGATATTCCCAGCCGCCTCCCTGATTGGAGAACACCCAGCCGTTGCCGGCATGGCCGAGCCAGGCGGCGGCGAGCAGGTGAAGCCCCAAGGGCGGAATTGTGACAACGGCGATCTCACTTCGACGAGGCGGCGCGCTCTCCCCGGTTCGACGCCTGTTCCGATCGCCGCGCGAAGCGCCACTCGCCATTGCGAGCAGGTTGATGTCTGAAGTACCTGGGCAGAGTAGACAAGTTTCATTAGGACATTTCTTGTCAAACTTGCTGCCCAGATTACCCTCGTCAATCTCGGCACCGGAAATGTCGGGGAGTTCTGTATGGCGCACGGTCGCAAGGTGAGCGTAGAGAAAGTTAAAGGGGCGATGCCGAAGCTGGCTGAAGCAGACGCAGAAAGCCAAATGGCCAAGTTCAAGACCTTCTTCACCGCCCTGCTTCTCGGCTGGGCGCTCGCGAGTGGCACTGCGGTCCCAGCCCAAGAGATAGGCCGTTGGACGAGCGGTGTGGCGATGCCGTCCGAGCGCTCAGAGGTGGCCGTTGCTGAGGTAGACGGAAAGATCTATGTGATCGGCGGGTTCGCCGGCCAGAGAGAGCTTGAGATCTACGATCCGGCTGCGGACCGCTGGAGCCGTGGCGCCCCCATCCCGCTCCCGCTGCATCACGCGGCGGCGGTCGGGCTAAATGGCAAGCTCTACGTTGTCGGCGGATATGCCGATGGTTGGACGCCGACTGACTCCCTCTATGAATATGACCCTGCCAGCGATCGCTGGCGTCCATTGGCTACCATGCCCACAGCGCGGGGCGCGCTGGGGGCCGCCGTCTTCGATGGCAAGATCCATGCAGTCGCCGGCGCCGGCCTCGACCGACGCAACACGCCGGCGCATGAGGTGTATGACCCAGCCACCGATCAGTGGACAGCGCGCGTGCCGATCCCGACAGCTCGCGACCATCTGGCGCTCGTCGCGGCGGCGGGACGCCTCTTCGCCGTAGGCGGGCGCATCGATGGCAGCTACTCCCGGAACCTTGCAGTGAACGAAACCTATGACCCGGCGAGCAATCGCTGGGAGCAGCGTTCACCTCTGCCCACAGCACGCAGCGGTATTGCCGCGGCGGTCCTCGACGGGCAAATCTTCGTAGTTGGAGGAGAAGCTCCCTCCGGCACTTTCAACCAGGTCGAGAGCTACGATCCCGCCAAGGATGCTTGGAGCCGCCGTGCGCCGATGCCGACCGCGCGGCACGGCCTCGGTGCGGTGACCGTGGGGGGGCGGATATACGCAATCGCCGGTGGACCGACGCCAGGCGGCTCGGCCTCGTCTGCCAACGAGATCTTCATGCCCTGAGTCGATTTTTGCTGTTGCGCGCTCCGGCATTTTCACACAGCCAGGGTCACGAGCCGACTTGCCCCCGCGGCGCTCGGCTGCAAGAGACCGGAAGCGGACATCGCAGAACTCGACCGACGCTTTTGCCCGTTGGCCAAGCCCGTGCAACCCTGCTTAGCCAGCGAGCTCCTGGGCGCGCTTGGCGGCGGCCGCTACGGCCCGCTCGAGGAGCGGCCGGAGACCGTTGTCGGCCATCAGCACTACTGAGGGCTGCCTGCGTCGTGCCGCCTGGCGAGGTCACGTTTTGACGCAGCAGAGCGGCCGGCAAGCCGGAAATGCTCATGAGCTCGCCGGATCCGCTAACGGTCGCGCGGGCAAGGCTCGTTGCAAGGCTCTCGGAGAGGCCGAGCTTCCTGCCCGCATCGGCGAGGCACTCCGTCAGGTAGAAGACATAGGCCGGGCCCGATCCGGAAACGGCCGTCACAGCGTCCATCTGGTCCTCGCTTTCGACAGTCACGACGCTGCCGACAGCCGCCAACAGACTGGTCGCCAGCGCCAGCGCGGACCCGGTGACCCGGCGATTGGCGATGATCGCCGTGATGCCGCGGCCGACGGCGGCCGGCGTATTCGGCATGGCTCGGACAATGGCGGCGTCCGGTCCGAAATACGTCTCGAGGGAAGCAAGCGTCCTGCCGGCGGCGATCGACAGCACGAGAGTATGCGCCTGTCTGACAAGGCGCATGCCCGAGAGCGCCGCATCGAACACCTGCGGTTTCACAGCGACGACGATCACCGCCGCGTCGCCGGATTTTGGCAGGATCCGTATTCAGCGCCAGGCTGCGCGCACTGATGATGCTCTGCACCTCAGGCGAGGGGGCGGGATCGAGTATCACGAGCTTGGCCGGGTTGAGTTTCTCCTTCAACCATCCCTCCAGGAGCGCGCCTCCCATCTTGCCGGCGCCGATCAGCACCAGCCGGCCCTCGAAATCGATCGTCATGCTTCGCCCACGGTTTCCATCAGGCTCGGCTGGATCGCCTCCTCGGCGGCCTTGCCGGCCCAGATGACATACTGGAGGGCTGGAAAATAGCGGTCGCAGGCCTTGAGCGCGAGGCTGATCAGCGCGCTGCATTGAGCTTCCGAGACGGCCGCGCCGCCGGCCAGGATCAGGCCGTTGCGGAAGAGCAGGGTGCCCTCGACCCGCCACAGATCGAAGTGTCCGAGGTAGAGCTGTTCGTTGATCAGGCCGAGGAGGCGGCCCACCTCCTCGTGACGCCGTTGTGGAACCTTCAGATCGAAAGTGCAGGCAAGATGCAAAGCCTCGAGATCGGCACGCCAGTTGAGGCAAAGGTGGAGATCGGTGAATGCTCCCGCGACGACCATGTGAAGTTCGTCATCAGCAGAGCGATCGACGGTCCAGTCATGACCGGCTGCAATCTGCTCAACGAGATCGATTGGATTGGCGCTGTCCTCGGCCAAGGCGTGGACTGCCGACATACGATTCCGTCTTCCCGCCCGCGCGCCGAGGTCGCGCGCGAATCATTCGATCAACTTGCGGGGCGATAGTTGCCGGAGCAGGCGGCGGCCTTCAAGGGGACGGCCGTGCCGGTGATTCCTGCACACTAGATTTCGCGGGCTGTTCCGGAACGCTAAGCTCCGGGCGGTCCATGCGTCCTTCAAGCTCGGCGATACGCCGGGAAAGCCGCTCATTTTCGTCGCGCGCTCTCGACGCCATCTCCTTGACGGCTTCGAACTCCTCCCGCTGCACTACTTCCATCCCCGACATGGCCCGTTCGATCTGGCTCCGCACGAGGGAATCGAATTCCTTGCGTACGTTCTGGGCCGCGCCGGCCGCGTTGGTCATCAGCTTGGCAAGCTCGTCGAAAAAGCGCGAAGAAGTTGTGGTCATGGGCCGGTCCTTTCGATCGAAACGAAGCTAGTCGCGCACCCCGCTGGTTTCAAGATCGCCAGGCTGCTGGAAGCTTGACACATCCAGTCAATTCACGATCAGTGCGGCCGGTCCGCACATAGGGTGGCAGTGGAATTTCCGAACATCGATCCTGTCGCGTTCAGGCTTGGTCCGCTCGAGGTCAAGTGGTACGCGCTTGCTTATGTGGCCGGGCTTCTCTTCGCCTTTGCGTATATGAAGAGACTGGTCGAGACGCAGTACCTGTGGACGGGAAGCGCGCCGCCGCCCACGCCTCGGCAAGTTGACGACCTGTTCGTCTGGGCAACCCTTGGTGTCATCCTGGGCGGCAGACTCGGCTATGTGCTGTTCTACGATCCCGGGTACTTTCTCCAACACCCGCTGGCGATTGCGAGACTCTGGCAGGGCGGCATGTCCTTTCACGGCGGTTTCGCCGGCGTCATTTTCGCCTGCTGGGCACACAGTAGAAGAACGGGTGTACGTCTTGACCGCTGGCTGGACCTTGCTGCTGCCGCGGTGCCGGTGGGGCTGGGCCTCGGGCGCCTGGCGAACTTCGTCAACGGAGAACTATATGGCCGGGTAAGTTCGGTGCCTTGGGCGATGGTGTTCCCGGACGGTGGCCCCTTATCCCGCCACCCAAGCCAGCTCTACGAGGCAGCGCTGGAAGGCTTGGGACTGTTCCTCGCCTGCCGGATTGCCGGTCATCGCTATCATGCCTTCGCCTACCCGGGACGAATTGCCGGCATTTTTACCGCGGGCTACGGCATGGCGCGGCTCGTGGTGGAGTTGTTCCGTGAGCCTGATTCTCACATTGGCGTCCTGGGTGGTTTTGTCACGCGCGGCATGCTTCTGTCGGTGCCCATGGTGGCGGTGGGAGCCTGGCTGATCATGCGTTCGAGCAGGAGTGTCCGGTCTTGACCGCCACACCGCTGGAAAGGGAGCTGCTCGGCACGATACGTGCCGAAGGTCCGCTGGCACTCGATCGTTTCATGGCGCTGTGTCTGAACCATGCCAGGTACGGCTATTACATGACGCGCGATCCGTTCGGCGTTGCGGGGGATTTTGTAACCGCCCCCGAGGTGACGCAGATGTTCGGTGAAATGGTGGGCGTCTGGTGCGCCTCGGTGTTCGAACTCATGGGTCGGCCCGATAGACTTGACCTTATCGAGCTTGGCCCGGGCAGGGGCACCCTCATGGCCGATATCCTGAGATCGGTTAAGGTAATGCCGGGATTCTCGGCTGCCCTGCGGGTGCGGCTCGTGGAGACCAGCCCTCGCCTGCGCCAAATCCAGAACGTGACCCTGCGCCCCTGGCAGACAAAGCTAAGCTGGCACGATACGCTGGATGAGATCGGTGCAGCCCCCGCAATCGTGATCGCCAACGAGTTTTTCGACGCTCTGCCGGTAAAGCAGTTTCGACGCGGCACGGGGAATGGAGCGAACGCGTCGTCGAGGCCGGCAGCAACGGGCTTTGTCTTGGCTGGGCCCGTCGTTGCCGGCGCCCGCAGGTCAGGTCGCGGAATGCACCGACGGGGATGTCCTTGAGGTCCGGCCGGCCGGCCGATGAGCTGGCCGCGGCCATTGCCGGCAGGTTGATGAATGATCCCGGAGCGGCGCTGGTTGTCGACTACGGCCATCTTCGCTCCTCTCCCGGGGACACGCTGCAGGCCGTCCGGCGACATCGGATGGTCCCCATTCTCGACCGGCCGGGGGAGAGCGATCTCACCGCGCATGTCGATTTCGAGAGTCTGGGTAAGGCCTTGGCTGCAAGGGGAGCGCGGGTATGGGCGCCGCTCTCCCAGCGGCAGTTTCTCCTCGGCATGGGACTGGAGCTGCGCGCGCAGCGCCTCAAGAACGATACGCGCGGTGCACAAGCAGGTGAAATCGATCAAGCCTTCGCGAGGATCGCAGGACCGGATCGGATGGGGAACCTGTTCAAGGTCATTGCGGCCACTTCCCCGGGCCTGTCGCGCCCGCATCCCTTCGTGAGCGAAATGAGATGATCGAAGCGCCTGAACTGAAGTCAATCGGCGGCATTCGGCACGGCTATTTCACTCGCCGGGGCGGGCACTCGACTGGCCACTTCAGCTCCCTCAACTGCGGCTACGGGTCCGGCGATGATCGGGACATCGTTGCCAGAAACCGCGAAGGTGCGGCCGAAATGCTGGGCGTCAGGGCCGATCGCCTGCTGACCGTCTACCAGACGCACTCTGACCGGGTAATCGCGGTCGAGCAGGTCTGGAGACCGGAGAACGCCGGCATGGCCGACGCGATGGTCACCGACCTGCCCGGCATCGGCCTCGGCGTGCTGACGGCGGATTGCGCGCCGGTTCTGCTCGCCTCGCGCGATGGGCGCGTCATCGGCTCGGCGCACGCCGGCTGGAAGGGCGCCCTCGGAGGAATTACCGACACCACGGTGGCGGCGATGGAGAAGCTCGGGGCGCGGCGCTGCCGACATCATCGCCCTGATCGGCCCGGCGATTTCCAGACGCGCCTACGAGGTCGGACCGGAGTTCCGAGCCCGGTTTCTCGCCGAGGGAAGTGACAACGAGCAATGGTTCACGCGCATCGGCGAGAAACGGGCATTTCATGTTCGATCTGCCCGGTTACGTCGAGGCTCGCCTGAAGCGCGCTGGTGTCGGCACCGCCGTCAACCTCGGTACATTGCACCTACTGCGATGAAGCCAACTTCTTCAGCTACCGGCGAGCCGTGCACCGCGATGAGAAGCAGTATGGCCGGCTCCTGTCGGCGATCGCGATCGACAGTTGAAGGGCAAAGTTCGTCATGGCACTGCATTTCGAGCGCTCTGAATACAAGGCCCGGATCAAGAACGTCATAGCAGCCCTCGAACGCGAGAACCTCGACGGCCTGCTGATGTTCAATCAGCGTTCGACGGGAACAAAGAATATCAAAGCCTAACAACGATTTGCAGGAATCGCTTTGTTTCATGCGGATTTACCCATACTTTTCCGAACATTGGGCAACACTTGAAGCTGCGCGGCTAGCCAGTGAACAAAAAGTTCGACTTGCTTTCTATGCCTGGCAGCGGCTGCTTGACCAAATCGTCGAGGTTGGCGCCGCTAATTGATAGAGGCCCTCGGACTTTCGTATGCGGATTGCGTGGCTCAGACGTGGACGAGTCAATAGGTCCTGAGCTACGCGACTGTCTAATATAACATGGCAAGAGCTGTGCCGCTTATCTCGAACCGATCGTCGCGATCTAATTACAACTGTCGGCTTCGTCGGCGACCCTTAAGTTTTTGCATGTCCGGACGCTGGCTCCCCAAACGCGTCGCCAATACTACTGAGACAGAGATAATCAGATAGCGGGCTGACTAAAGTCGCTGATTTCGCTTCACAGTGGTTACTCTCGACCCAAGTAGGCCGGAAAAAACTAGAATGCTTCATCCACGTTTCCAAACGGACCAAGCATCCTAGGGCGCGTTTTGGACACCAAGGCGGGGTCAGAGTAGGCCCGCAATGCTTTCGTCGCTGGCGAAATTTGAGTCAGCGCTTCGGTGCCTTCGCCTTCAACGCGATCGTTACCAGGCGGCGGATGGCTTCGGGGCGGCCGGGCTCGTCAGCCTGATCAGCGCGCCATGCGTCCAACAATTCCAAATCGTCCGGTTGAATGCGCACACCAATGAGAAGGCCGACGCCGGCAGGCGGCGGGCCGCGGTGTCTCGGCACTCTGTCAGGCTTGTCTGATTGTTGCTTTGCCATGGGGCCTAGTGCGGACCGTATCGGCCGCTCTTAAGTGCCCGGTCTATCAATCGGCGGATGGCCTCGGACCTGGTTACGTCAGTTTCGTCGGCCCAGCCGTCTATGCGCTCGATCATATCTTTCGGCAGTCGGACGCCGACGAGCGGGTCGCGGCCGGTTGGTGGTCGCCCCCGGCGTTTTGGTTTAACCTTTATTGGCCTCACCATAATTTCGGTCTAACAGAAACGCGAGCCGGGTGAAACAACAACCTTGGAGCGGCTCTCCTACTCCGCGCCGGAGCGTCTCATTCTCGGCGGCGTTTTCAAGCGCTTTGAGTTCCGAGTTGTGCTCTTGCGGCACACCAAACAAGATAAGCGCAGGGATGAGCGGGGTGAAATGACCAAACGCTGGTTGAAGCGCGTTCGGAGAACTGCCGACCCGGCCGGCGACCTCATTGCCATCCTGCGCCGCCACACCGACGATGCAGACCTGCCGCGTCCGTTCCGCCACATCGGGGCGATGCGCGCATACCTTCGCAGCAAGGGGGCCTCTCACGAGGCGCTGGCAGCGGTGACGGTTGTGTGGGAACGATACACGAGGTGGCTGCACGATCACCCGTTTGATGATGCGAGATAAACCTTAGCCAGCTACGTTCTATACGTAGGCCAACCGAAAGTCGTTGGCGTCGACCACGACGTAGCCGCCCTCGATATTCACGACACGCCAAGGCTTAGGGAATTTGCGCGGCGTGCTCATACCCTCGACGTCGTCGTGGTACGCGATATGTCAGCGAGGTGTTGCAGAGCGTCGTCACAGAGCCGACGATGATCGCACCCGCCGATCAAGGCCGCGTCGACGATATGCTTGGCAAGAGCCACGCGAGCCGCTTCCGTCGCGTTGATAGCGCCGCTGTCCTGGACGGCCTTCCAAGCCTCGTCAAAAGCGTCGACCAGAACCGGAATGGCCGCGGAGTTGAAAACTCCTTCGTATGTCTTGAGATATTTTCTCATGGCCGGTCTCCTCAACCTATACGGAAGCGATGGTAGCGATCCGGTTTGTCAGTTCGGTCTTGACAGCAGTGATGCCGGCTACGACGCCGGTCACAATCGTGCCGGCAACGAGGACCATCAATATGCGCCTCAGGAAGCGGGTATCCGCGTCGAGCATCTGTTTCCATCGCTCGCAAGCCGGCCGTCCGTAAAGTGGAGCCTATGCCAGCAAACGGCGCTTCCGCCATTGCACTTCGGGATGATCGACTACGACTTACGGATATGATTAATCCGGTGCGCTTGGGTTTGCTCATGCCCAAAAATTGGCCCTCGCGTTGGGCGGATCCGGGTACATGTCAGTAGCAAACAGACTATCTTGCGCCCCTACCGCAACGCGCGCACACGCTCAGGGAGACGCCCCAGATGCAGAACGCACAGGAAGACGCCCCTGAGACGGGAAACGCACAGGAACGCGTCCCAGACGCGGGAACGACGCGCGTTCTCGAAACTTCCAGCCCTGAGCTTTCGCGCGGGGGTTTTTTGTGGCCGAATGCAGCCCAGCTCGACGAGTTTTGCACGGTGTAGACCCAGCTGTAGACCCAGCCGTGATTTAGGGAGGATTCCAATGGCGCTGCACTTCGAACGATCTGAATTCAAGAACAGAATCAACAAGGTGATTGCATCGCTCGAACGCGAGAACCTCGACGGCCTGCTGATGTTCAACCAGGAGAGCATGTATTACCTGACCGGCTACGACAGCTTCGGGTTTTGCTTCTTTCAATGCCTTTATCTTGGAAGTGACGGAAGGATCGCTCTTCTCACGCGGGCGGCAGACCTTCGGCAGGCGCAACACACCTCCATCATCGAAGACATCCGGGTGTGGACGGACGAGGCGGGCGCGAAGCCCGCCGATCAGCTGAAGGACATGCTGGCAAGTCTCGACGGCCGCGGCAAGAAACTGGGGATCGAAACGAACGCTTATGGCCTGACCCACCTCAATGGAAAGTCGGTTGAGCAGGCGCTCGACGGTTTTTGCCGCCTGGCGGAGGCATCCGATCTCGTGCATCGCATTCGGGCGGTGAAGTCACCCGCCGAGCTTGCCTATGTGCGCAAGGCGGGCAGGCTTGGAGATCGGGCGCTCAAAGCGGCAATCGCGGAGACTCGCGCGGGTGCAGACGAAGGAAAAATTCTGGCGGCGCAACATGCCGCGATCTTTTCCGGAGGCGGCGACTATCCCGGCAACGAATTCATCATCGGCTCGGGCCGGGATGCCTTGCTGGTCCGATACAAGTCGGGTCGCCGCCGGTTATCAAAAAACGATCAGCTGACGCTGGAATTTGCCGGAGTCTACCGCCACTACCACGCCGCACTCATGCGCACGCTCATCATTGGCAAGCCCACCGCCTATCACAGGAAGATGGAGACGGCGGCGCGGGCAGCCCTCAGTGCCTGTGAAGCCGTCATGCGCCCGGGGCACACTGCCGGCGACATATTCGAGGCGCACGCAAGGGTGATGGATGCGCACGGCATGCGCCGGCACCGGCTGAACGCCTGCGGCTACTCGCTGGGCGCCAAGTTCACGCCGAGCTGGATGGACTATCCGATGTTCTACCACGGTAATCCCGTTCGCATCGAAGCCAATCAGGTTCTCTTCGCCCACATGGTCCTGCTGGACTCGGATTCCGGCAACGCCTATTGCCTGGGGCGTACGTACATCGTGACGAAAAACCGGCCGGAACCGGTATCCAAACATCCGCTCGCCATGATCATCCGCTAGGTACGGACGGGAGATTTTCCGTCGGCGGATTCTTCAGCCGATTCCCTTGGGACGCGAATTGCGATACATGTTGGTGATTCGACGGCCGCGGGGGTGGATCGTCCGATGCACCGGGAGCGACGGACAGCAGGGTACGAGCGGGCAGGCGTGTGCGCGCTCGGGCGCGTGGCGGTCAGTCTGCTCGTGGTCCTGCTGCTGGTGATACTGCAGTCATGCTCGGCGGGTGACCAGCCTTTCCTGAAATCTACCGACAAGAATGTGAAGATCAGCGGAAAAACACCGCCGCCGATAGCGCTTAAGAAACTGACTGGCATACCGGACGACAAGTCGAAAATGTTTGTCGAAATGCTCACCGAAGCCGCCGCCAGGCGCGACATCGCGGTGGTCGCAAGCGATTTCCCGGATAGCTTCTCGCTCAGCGGCGTCTTCCGGGCTCAGGTAAATTCCGGCGGCACCGTCGTCAGCTACCAATGGAACCTCGACGATGGCAAGGGAACGCCGCTGCACTCCTTTTCGGGGGTGGAACAGGCGGG
The DNA here is from genome assembly GCA_963780765.1 of uncultured Alphaproteobacteria bacterium. Lineage (GTDB taxonomy): Bacteria > Pseudomonadota > Alphaproteobacteria > Rhizobiales > Aestuariivirgaceae > CAWHQZ01. Next base: position 18,645 of record CAWADI010000027.1, read on the forward strand.
GGTTGCGTCCGGCGATCCGTGGGCGGCGGTATTTCCCGACGTCTTGCGGCGGATCGCGGCAGGAACGGCAGAGAACCTGGCGAGCCGGCTTGCACAGATGGGATATGCAACCCGCACGGCCGGGCTGCCGCCACCCGCTACGTATTTCCTTCTGGCCACCGCCCGGGATGCCCAGGAGATCGACTATGAGACCGTGTACGGACCAGGGAAGGGCGTGCCGGATAATGAGGTGGCTGCCTTGCCGGCATCGGTGCCGGACACAGCGCCATCTTCGATCGGTGAACCGGCTGACCAGCCTCAAGACGGCGATACCATCAGGGCTATCGCGCTGACTTCAGTCGTAGGCTCGCCTGCTGCGGGTGATGGGGAACTTCGCAGCGCGCTCGAGGCGGTATTGGAGGGGGCAGGGTGGCCTGTAGTTGCCACGCCACGGCCTGATGCCCTGACGGTCACCGGCCGGGTGAGTGTCGATGAACCCAGGGACGGCAAACAAAACGTTGTTCTGGCCTGGAACGTGAGGGCGCCGTCGGGACAGGATCTCGGCACGGTGCGGCAATCGAACCAGGTTTCCGCAGGTTCGCTGGCCGGCGGGTGGGCCGATAGCGCCCAGATCGTCGCCGAAGCTGCCGCCTACGGTCTTTTCGATCTGGTCAAGACACTCCGCTAGAAAGTCGTTGTCCCCGTTCTCCTCTAATCTCTGCCAAACGACCGCTGGCAAGGTCCAGTTGCGGTTGATATAGACCCGGCAAAACAGGTCTGGCTGCAGGGCAAGGGGCAGGGAGCATATGAAACTGGTCGCAGGCAACAGCAACCCGCCGCTGGCCGCGGCTATCGCCGCCTACCTCAATCTACCGCTCGCCAAAGCCTCGGTGCGGCGCTTTGCAGACATGGAGATCTTCGTCGAGATTCTCGAGAACGTGCGCGGCGAGGACGTTTTCGTCATCCAGTCCACGTCATATCCGGCCAATGACCATCTCATGGAGTTGCTCATCATCATCGATGCGCTGCGCCGCGCCTCGTGCCGCCGCGTCACCACCGTGTTGCCCTACTACGGCTATGCACGGCAGGATCGCAAGCCGGTCGGGCGCACGCCGATTTCCGCCAAGCTCGTTGCAAATCTGATTACCCGTGCCGGTGCCGACCGTGTTCTGACGCTCGATCTCCATGCGGGCCAGATCCAGGGCTTCTTCGACATTCCCACCGACAACCTGTTCGCCGGACCGGTGATGGTGCGCGACATCAGGGAGAACTTCGATGCCAACCGGGCGACCGTCGTTTCGCCGGACGTGGGCGGCGTGGTGCGGGCGCGGGCGCTGGCCAAGCGCATCGGCGCCCCGCTGGCCATCGTCGACAAGCGGCGCGAGCGCGCCGGGGATTCAGACGTCATGAACATCATCGGCGAGGTGGAGGGCACGAACTGCATCCTGGTCGACGATATCGTGGACTCCGGCGGAACGCTGTGCAACGCAGCCGACGCGCTGATCGCCAAGGGCGCCAGGGATGTCTGCGCCTATATTACCCACGGCGTCCTGTCAGGCGGCGCGGTGGAGCGCATCACCGCCTCGAAACTGAAACAACTGGTGATCACGGATTCGATCCAGCCCAGGGAAGAGGTGAAAGTGTCGCGCAACATCCGGGTGATCAGTATCGCCTCGCTGATCGGCGAGGCCATCGCCAGAACCTCACGCGAGCAGTCGGTTTCGAGCCTGTTCGACTGAAGTTCGATCGACTGTCGGCATCGCGGCATGACACAAGGGAAACGACGGCAATGGATCTTCGCAACGGCTTCGACATCGGTCGGCACATCCGCACCATTCCCGACTATCCCAAGCCCGGCATCCTGTTTCGCGACATCACGACGCTGCTGGCCAACATGCACGCCTTCCGCGCCGCGGTCGACGAGTTGTTGTGGCCGTTTCTCAAGAGCAGTCTCGACTACGTGGCCGGGATCGAGGCGCGCGGCTTCATTCTCGGCGGCGCCGTCGCCCATCAGCTGGGCCGCGGTTTCGTGCCGATCCGCAAGAAGGGCAAGCTGCCGGCGCGCGTCATCGGTCAGGAGTATTCGCTCGAGTATGGCGTCGACACGATCGAAATTCATGCCGACGCCATCCAGCAGGGCGATCGCGTCCTGTTGATCGACGACCTGATTGCCACGGGTGGAACGGCGAACGCGGCCATCGAGTTGATCCGCAAGTCAGGTGGAGTGGTGGCCGCTGCGGCGTTCGTGATCGATCTTGTCGACCTCGGTGGTGCGCAAAGACTGCGCGACAAGGGCATCATGGTTCACACGCTCGTTCGATTCGAAGGAGAGTAGCGTGGTGAAGCATGGCCAGCGGCGTCCGCTGGCGCAAGGCTGATGCATGGGACATGATCACAAGCATGCATCCGGAGCGAGTGGCAATAGTGAAGCCAGGATCGCAATCGCTGCCGTGCTCACCGGCGGCTTCATGCTGGCGGAGGTCGTCGGCGGCCTCATATCGGGATCGCTGGCGCTGCTTGCGGATGCCGGGCACATGCTCACGGATTTTGCGTCGCTTGCGCTTGCGTGGTTCGCCCTGCGCATCGCCAGGAGGCCGGCAACCTGGAAGCAAAGCTACGGATTCGATCGGGTTTCGGTTCTCGCTGCCTTTGTCAACGGGCTCGCGCTATTCCTGATCGCCGGATGGATATGCTGGGAGGCAGTCAGGCGCTTTCGCGAGCCTGCGGAAATACTCGGCGCTCTGATGTTCTGGGTCGCCGTCGCCGGACTGTGCGTGAATGTCATTGCCTTCTGGATCCTGTCGCGCGGAAAAGGGGGCAATCTCAATGTGCGCGCCGCCGCCCTTCACGTGATGGGCGATCTGTTGGCATCGCTCGGCGCCATAGCGGCGTCGATCATCATCTTGATGACCGGCTGGACGCCGATCGATCCTCTGCTCTCAATCCTTGTTGCACTCATCATTCTCCAGGCGGCCTGGCGCGTCGTGAGGGAGAGCGGAAATATCCTGCTGGAAGGCGCGCCGGAAGACCTGGAACGGAGCAAGGTTGTAGAGGATCTGATCGGCAATGTTCGCGGCGTCCTCAACATTGAGCATTTTCATGCATGGTCCATTACCGAAGAGCGGCCGATGATCACGCTCGAAGCGATCGTCAATCCTGCCGCCGATCCCGACGAGGCGCGCGTCGCCCTCAAGGAACGCCTCCGGCACAAATTTGGCGTCGATCACGCAACGATCGAGGTGCGCAGGGGCGGGCAGAAGGAAATGAAGGCGCGCCCTGCGGCATCAGGCGACTTCCCTCCGCCATAGCAAGCCCGCGCTCTTCGGAACATTCCTCTACAAATGAAGCAGCCCGTGGCGAAACGCCAGGGCCACGGCCTCCGTCCGGGTCGTTGCACCCAGCTTCGCGATCACGGACGCGACATGAAACTTCGCCGTACGCACACTGATGCCCAGCCGCCGCGCAATCTCCTTGTTGGAGTGCCCGTCAGCCATGAGCACCAATGCCTGGCGCTCGCGGGCGGACAAGGACTGCCCACCCGAGACTTCCTCGCTCGCGTCGTCGAACGCGCCGACGTCGCCATTTGCGGGTGGAGAGGCGGCGACGCGAGGTATGCAGACGAGCCCCTCGCGTGCCGCCTCAACAGCAATGCGAAACCTTCGGCTGCTGATCTGATGGCTGAGGAGACCGGCGAAGCCTCGCTGCGCCGCAGCCGCAATCAGTGCTGCGTCACCGATTACGACGGCGGCCTCGTCATGGGCCGGCAGCATGTCGGTGACGACGACGTCGGCTTCATCGCTGCGCGCGGCAAGAACCAGCCCCGGGACGTTCGCAATCAGTCTGCAAATCCTGGTGCGAGACGCCGCATCCTGAAGATCCACTGCGACGATGATGCCGTCGGCGGTTTCCCGGGCGGAGCTTTCTGCTGGCATCAGGCGCGGGGTCTTTCCCCGATGATGACTTCCAGCGATTTTCCCTGGCCGGCACGCAGCAGATCGATCCTGGCTGACGAGCCGATCAGACTGCCGGGGAGCAGGGTGGCGAGCGAGCGTGGCGATACCAGCGGATTGCCGCCCACCCGGACCAGAATATCCCCCTGCAGAATACCAGCGGCGTGCGCCGGACCCTTCTCGTCGAGGCTGACGACCATGAGACCAGACCGGCCCTGGGAACCGGTCGCGCGGACGGCCTGAACGCTGACGCCAAGATATCCCTGGCGAACGTGACCATGGAGCAGAATCTCCTCACCAACGCGCTCGATCGTCTCGGCGGGAATGACGAGCGTCCGGCGCCGGGGGCCGAACACGGCCATGCCGAGAAGCGCTCCCAGCGGGTCGAGCACCGGTCCTCCTTCAGCGTGCGACGGCAGCCGCATATCGAGCCAAAGTCGACTGGCTATCTCACCGCCTCGCATGCTCTGCCAGGCCGGACCCGACCAGGGAAAGGCACCCGCTGGCGCAGGTCGCTCCATAGGCCGAGCGTCCAAGTGCCAGAACGAGCGTCCCCAAACTCGCGGTGGACTGAGGGCTGGACGAAAGAGACCCTACCGTTCGTTCCGACTTGATCAACGCTACATCGGTTGTCGGGTCGTGTCCGAGCACTCGTGCGTCAGTGAACTCGCCGTCGGCGAAGTGAAGCTTGACCGTCTCACCCTTGCCGGCCTCGAGCGCATCGCTGGCAGTTACGACCACGTCGGGTCTCCAGAAGTAGCCGCTCGCTCTGCGCCCTTCGGCTTGAACGCCGACCACGGATCGTTCCGCCCGGGCCACCAAGGCGGCGACCTCCGACGACAAGGCATTTAGAGACGAGGTGGATGCATTCATGTTTCTTCTCCGTAGTTGGGTCGCTCGACATATGGTGGAGAAGCCCCGTGGAGATAGCTGGCCGGATGGCCAGGCGCTGGTTATGCCAACCGGCTCGTCAGCCGCGCGCGGGAACCAGAACCTTGCCGTTGAAGGATAGAACGCATTCGCCGCGCTGATTGACTCCGCGATTGTCTGAACTCCACATTCCCCAACCCGGTCGTGATTTGAGAATTCTGTTGGCCGTGCAGGTAGTTGAGTAGGTTATCTCATCGTCTACATAAACCGGTCGGGGCCATCGAAGGTCGTCAAACCCAGGTGAGGGGCCCGGCGCCGGCGCCGCTGCGCCCCGGCGCGCCAGTTCGCGACGAATGCGCTCGCAGAACATCACATAACAGCGCATCCATTCTGCTGCGGTGTGCCAGCCCGAGGCGCAAAGGGCGCCGAACGGCGAGGCCCGAGCGGCGATGTCGTCGAGGTGGAAGGGCTGGGGATCCCAGCGCCGGGCAAAGCGGAGGATCGCCTCGCGCGAGAAATGCGATGTTCCGAGGATCGTCGTCTCGCCGATCGCAAAGTCCTCGAGGTAAAGCCCGGTCATCAGCCCAACCTCGAGCGTATGAAGGTCACTCCGGTCATTTCACTCTTTTTGTCGCCGGCGAGGTTGAACAACTCCCAGCGAAACCTCAGTACACCCATCTCCGGGCGCCGCGTCGACCGTCGCGCTTCTAGCGTCGTGCGCCGGCAGGACAGAGTTTCGCCGGGGAAGACCGGTTGCAACCACTTTGTCTCCTCGATGCCGCTCGAGCCCATGGAGGCCGAGCGGCCGAGGTAGCCATCGACCATCATGCGCATCATGATGGCGCATATGTGCCAGCCGGACGCGCACAGGTCGCCAAGAATGGAAGCCTTGGCGGCGACCGTGTCGACGTGAAACGGCTGGGGATCGAACTGGCGCGCGAAATCGATGATTTCGTCGGCCGTCACCTGATAGCTGCCGTAGGTGATGACCTCACCGACCGGAAAATCCTCGAAATGAAGCAGTCCGCTCACGTGGCGAAGCGGAAATGCAAGACGTCACCGTCGGCGACGACATAGTCCTTGCCTTCAAGTCTGAGCTTGCCGGCATCGCGCGCGCCGGCCTCGCCATTCAGCGCGACATAGTCGCTGTAGGCGATGGTTTCGGCGCGAATGAAGCCCTTCTCGAAATCGGTGTGAATGACACCGGCGGCCTGGGGAGCGCGCGCTCCGCGAGCGATCGTCCATGCCCGCGCTTCCTTGGGACCAGCGGTGAAATAGGTAACCAGGTCGAGTAGCTTGTAGCCGGCGCGGATCAGGCGGTTGAGACCCGGCTCGACAAGACCGACGGCAGCAAGGTAGTCCTTCTGCTCCGCCGCGGGCAGCATCGCAATTTCACTTTCGATCTTGGCGGAGATCACGATCGCCTCGGCGCCCTCATCGGCCGACTTCTTCCTGACCGCGGCGGAATGCTTGTTGCCGCGGTCAGCCGAGGCCTCCTCGACGTTACATACGTAGAGCACCGGTTTGCTGGTGAGCAGCCCGAATGAAAGAAATAGCGATTCCTCTTCGGGCCGGCGCGAAGCAAGACGGGCGGGCTTGCCGGCGCGCAGCAATCCGAGCAAGCGTTCGACCAGGTCGAGGGCGCTCCGTGCCTCCTTCTCGCCACCGCGCACTTTCTTGTCGAGGCTGGCAAAGCGCTTTTCGAGGCCCTCAAGATCGGCAAGCATCAGTTCGGTATCGACGGTTTCAATGTCGGCCAGGGGATGAATCCTGCCTTCAACATGCGTGACGTCGCTGTCCTCAAAACAGCGCACGACGTGCGCAATCGCGTCGACTTCGCGAATGCTGGCCAGAAACTGGTTGCCGAGGCCTTCGCCGGTCGATGCGCCGCGAACCAGACCGGCGATATCGACGAAGGTAAGACGGGCCGGCACGATGCGCTCCGACCTGGCGATGCGGGCGAGGACCTCGAGACGTTCGTCGGGGACACCCACCTCACCGACGTTGGGTTCAATCGTCGAGAACGGATAGTTGGCCGCCTGAGCCGCCGCCGTTTTGGTGAGCGCATTGAACAGGGTGGACTTGCCCACGTTGGGGAGACCTATGATGCCGCACCGGAACCCCATCAATGCTCATCCGCGAGCCTGGGCTGGGCCGCCGCGGCGGCCGAACTGAGCGCAAGGTGAACCTTGTTCTGGAACCTGGAGGGATCGTGCCGCGCCAGCAAAGGAGCATGTTCGCCCAGCGCCGATAGAAGGGCATCGACCCACGCGGCATCGGCTTTCGTGAAGTCGCCAAGCACGTGGCCGTGCACAAGCTGCTTTTCGCCCGGATGGCCGACGCCGATACGGACGCGGTAAAAGTTGTTGCCGACGTGCGCGTCGAGCGAGCGCACGCCGTTATGGCCTGCTGCGCCGCCGCCCAGTTTCACGCGAACCTTGCCGGCAAGGAGATCAATCTCATCGTGAAAGACGTAGAGGCCGGAAGGCTCAAGGCCGTAGTAGCGCATCGCCTGACCCACGCTGCGGCCGGAGTCATTCATGTATGTCAGCGGCTTGAGGGCGAGGATGCTGATGCCATCGAGGGTACCGGCCGATACTTCACCCTGGAATTTCCGCCGCCAGCTGCCGAAGCCGTGGCGCCGGACAATTTCATCGATGGCCATGAAGCCAATGTTGTGACGGCTGCGCTCGTACTTTGCTCCAGGGTTGCCGAGCCCGACGAAGAGCAGCATGGCACCCTCCTGTTTTCAGCGCTGGCCCGGACGACGACTGCGGGCCCCGATCGGGCGCTATTTTTTCTTTTCGCTGCCCTGCTCCTTTTTGGAGGGCGGTGCGGCCGGCGCAGCCTTGGCTTCCTTTGCCGCTTCTTTGGCAGGAGGGGCGGCACCAGGGGCAGCCCCAGGCGCCGCGGCGGCGTCTTCCGGCTCTTTCTGCGCAATCGCCGGAACTTCCTCGGCGGTCGGGGCCACTCCAGCTTCCTCTTCCGCGGTCAGCACGGCTGCGGTCGCAATGGTGGCGATGGTAAAGTCGCGTTCGCTAATGGCTGACTTGACGCCCTCCGGCATCTTGATGCTTGAGATGTGAATCGACTGGCCAATGTGCAGCCCGGTGAGATCAATGAGGAACTCGTCTGGAATGTCGTCGGCGGGACAAAAGCACTCGATCTCGTGACGCACGATGTTGAGCACGCCACCCGCCTTGAGGCCGGGCGATGACTCGTGACCCTTGAAGTGAACGGGGATTTCAACTCGCACCTGAGCGTCCTTGCCGAGACGCAGAAAATCGACATGCATCAGTGCATCGCGCACCGGCTCGAACTGGACCTCTCGGGGGATCACGCGCACGGTCGCGCCGCCGACGTCGAGATCGACAAGCGTCGCGGTAAAGCGTCCGGTATTGACGTGCGCGGCAAGCTCACGGCGGTTCAGAGCGACCAGCTCCGCTTCCTTGCCATCGCCATAGACAATCCCCGGAACAAGTCCCTCCCGGCGTACCGAGCGGGCTGCTCCCTTGCCGGACCGGGGGCGCGCAACTGCCTTCAACGACAGAACTTTCGCCATGCGGAACTCCTTGATGCGGTTCGAGAAACTCAGAGGGAGCGGCAGCGGCTCCGCTTCGCCTGCGGGCTGCCTGATGGCCGACCGGCGCCCCGCGCGAGGGCTTATAGCGGCTCCCTATGCGCCGTGCAATGGAGACCAGGCGGCCTGGTCGCCGGCGCATCCAACATAGCCGCCGCGTCCAATCCTTGTGTTACAGTGGATGGCGTTCATAGATAGCATGCCTGCGTTTCGGATGCGCCGTTGGCCCTCCGGAAAGGGATTCAGGGAGTAACCAAGGAGGAGTCGCATGACAAGGTTTACCAGAAGGACGATCGGCCTGGCCGCGGGACTGGCGTGGCTCGCATTGCCCTTGGGATCGGGAATGGCTCAGGACAAGGCGTGGTTTCCGTTTCCCGTTGAGGTGTGGGACCCTCCATTCAACATGGAAAGTCCGCGCAGCCAGGTAGACTACGCGCCGGTCGACAAGGCAGCGCAGAAATGGAACATCTGCGTTTCGTTCCCGCACATGAAGGACGCCTACTGGCTCGCCGTCGCCTATGGAGTCGAGGAAGAAGCCAAGCGATCGGGCGTCAAGATGACGCTGGTCGAGGCCGGCGGATACACCAACCTCAACAAGCAGATATCGCAAATCGAGGATTGTGTGTCGGGTGGTGCGCAGGCAGTGATCATTGGCGCGATCTCGTTTGATGGCCTCAACAATCTGGTAAAGGAAATCCGCGGCAAGAACATTCCGGTGATCGACGTAATCAACGGCATGTCTTCGCCCGACCTGTCCGCTAAGTCGCTCGTCTCGTTTGGAGAAATGGGCTTCAAGGCCGGCGAATATATCGCCAAGCTCCACCCCAAAGGCTCCGGCAAAATCAAAGTCGCATGGTTCCCCGGACCGCCCGGCGCCGGCTGGGTCGAGGCCGGCAACAAAGGATTCGTGGATGCGGTGAAAGATTCCGATATCGAGATCGTCGATACCAAGTACGGGGACACCGGCAAGGAAATTCAGCTCAAACTCGTCGAAGACGTGATGGAGGCTCATCCTGACATCAACTACGTCGTGGGTACCTCGCCAACAACCGAGGCGGCGGTGCAGCTCCTTCGCGACCGCGGCGTGCAGGACAAGGTCAAGGTCCTGGCCTACTATTTCACCCCCGGCGTCTATGACAACATCAAGAAGGGCGCTGTCCTGGCGGCTCCGACTGATTCGGCGGTGATCCAGGGCCGGGTGGCGATCGACCAGGCAGTGCGCATCCTCGAAGGCAAAGATTACATCAAGCACGTCGGACCAAAGCTTTACGTGATCAACTCGAGCAACATCGGCTCGTTCGATTACCCGTCGTCACTGGCGCCGGCGGATTACAAGCCTGACTTCACGGTCGACTAAACTCTAAGACAGGCGGCGCATGCCAGTTGGGGTGGTGGACTCCGCGGCTCCAGCGAAGTCGGCCGGAGTCGGGCAGTTGCTCGTCCTCGAAGGCATCGGCAAGCGCTTTCCCGGCGTGGACGCGCTTGTCGATGTCGACTTCGATCTTCGGGCGGGAGAAGTGCACGTCCTGTTCGGCGAGAATGGCGCCGGCAAATCAACACTGATCTCATTGGTGTCGGGTGTGGAGCGTCCGACGTCCGGAACCATCAAGCTCAGAGGAGAAAAGATGGAGTTCGGGTCGGTCTATGAAGCGCGACAAAGGGGCATCAGCGCGGTCTTTCAGGAATTTTCGCTGGTTCCCCAGCTTACGGTCGAGGAAAACCTGTTTCTTGGCTCGGAAGCAACGAGGGGTGCTTTCCTCGACAAGACAGGGCTGCACCAGCGCGCTGTCGAGATCCTCGAAAGACTCGACTTTCCGATCCGGCCCACGCAGCGGGTCGAATACCTGTCGCGGGCGGAAAAGCAAATGGTGGAAATCGCCAAGGCATTCCGCGCCCAACCGTCGATCCTGATTTTTGACGAGCCCACGGCCTCGCTGACGGAACGCGAGACCGACCGTTTGTTCGCCCTCATCGGACAGGTGCAGAAACAAGGAGTGGGCATCATCTATATAACCCACCGCATGGGGGAGATCCGCCGCATCGGCGACCGCATCACGATATTGCGCGATGGCCGCAAGATCGCCACTCTCGACGCCAAGACCAGCAACGACGACCGGCTGATCGAACTGATGACGGGGAGGCGAATTTCTCAGGTATTTCCAACGATCAAGTTCGCACCCGGCAAAGAACTGTTGAATGTGCACCGACTGACTCTTTCCTCCGGCACGGTCAGGGACGTGAGCATGCAGGTGGGCGCCGGAGAGATCGTCGGCATCGCCGGGCTCGTCGGTTCCGGCAAGTCCGATGTCGGACGGGCTTGCTTCGGGCTTGAGTCCATCGCGTCGGGCACGATCAGATTTCTAGGACGTGAAACAAATGGCTTGGCCGGTTCGGTCCATGCTTGCGCGCGGAATGTTCTACGTGCCGTCGGACCGACGGGCGGAAGGCCTGCTGCTCATGCGCGGTGCGCGGGAGAACATCGCGCTGCCCTCACTCGACAGCCCGGAGTTTTCCGGTCGAATATTTCTCAACCGGGAGGCCGAACGGCGCGATCACCCACGCCCTGGCGAAGAAGGTAGAACTCAAGCCGCTCAATCTCGAACGCGATCTCGAGCACTATTCGGGTGGCAACCAGCAGAAGGTCATGATCGCCAAAGCGCTGTCGCGCGAAGTGAGATTGTTCATCTTCGACGAGCCGACAGTAGGGGTAGATGTAGGCACCCGGGTGTCGATCTACGGATTCATCCGCGACCTTTGCGAAGCGGGTGCGGGGGTGCTGCTGATCTCCTCCGATCTGCCGGAGATTCTCCATCTGACAAATCGTACGTACGTCATGTACCGCGGCGAGTTGCGGGCCGAGATCGAGGGCCGCGAGATTACCCAAGACTCCGTCTTGCGGCATTTCTTCGAGCGCGAGGCCGCCTGATGAGCACCGCGGCCGAGCCTTCCGGCGGGGCACCCGAAAAGTCCGCCAGCACATGGCTGAGGCTCGCCTTCGTGCGTTTGGGCGTGCTGCCTTTCCTGCTCATCGTGGCCATCGTGATATTCGCGCTGATGTCGGGAAACTTTCTCACGGTGAACAACCTGCTGAATGTCGCACGGCAGTCAACCTATCTCGCCATGGTCGCCATGGGGCAGATGCTGGCGTTGCTGACCGGCGGGTTCGACCTTTCGGTGGGGACGATTCTCGCGGTCACCTCGGTCGTGGGCGCGCTCGCCATGTCAACCGCGTTCGCCGCCTATCCGGATGCGGTGTGGCTGGCCATCGTGTACGGCGTGCTTGCTGGTTTTGGCGCGGGCGTTCTGATCGGGGTGATCAATGGAGCTGGAGTGGCGCTGTTCAACGTATCGCCCTTCATGATGACTCTCGGCATGGCGTCAGTCGGTTTTGGGATTGCGCTGTATCTTACCGGCGGCGTCCCGGTCTATGGCATGCCAAGCGCCTTCGGTGCGATGTTCGGCTTTGGCCGGCTGTTCGGCATTCCGGCGCCCGTCTATATCACTGCCATGTTCGTGGCGATCATGTACGTGTTTCTCAACTGGACGAGGGTAGGGCGCTACTTCTACGCCGTCGGAGGAAATCTCAAAGCCGCAAGACTTTCCGGTATCAACACGCGACAGACGCTGTTTTTGGCATATGTTCTGTGCGCAGCGCTCACTTCGATCTCGGGGCTGATACTCACCGCTCGTCTCGAGACCGGGGAAGCCAACATCGGTGCATCGATGCCGCTTGAGTCGATCGCGGCCTGCGTCATCGGCGGGGTGAGCCTGCGTGGCGGTGTGGGGCGTCTCAGCAACGTGGTGCTGGGGGCGATATTCATCGGCCTGGTTCAGAACGGCATGAATCTCGCGCGCATCGACAGCTATCTGCAAACCGTCGTAATCGGCGTTCTGCTCATTCTCGCCGTTGTCGCGGATCAATTCAGATTGCGGTTCATTGCGGAGATGCGCGATTGATCAGTAGTCGGCAAACCCGACGTAGTCTGGCCGGAGAAAAACATGACCATCATCAACTGCGACATGGGCGAGGCGTTCGGGCTGTATCGATTGGGCGATGATGCGGGGATCATGCCGTTCATTACCGCGGCGAACGTCGCCTGCGGCTTTCACGCATCGGACTTCAACCACATGCGCAAGACCGTTCAACTCGCGAAGCATCACGGCGTAAAAGTGGGCGCGCATCCCTCGCTGCCGGATCTCCAGGGTTTCGGCCGGCGGGAGATGAAAATCGGACGCGAAGAGCTTGCCAATTGCATCATCTATCAGGTAGGCGCGCTCACGGGCTTTCTCGAGGCGGAAGGGATGGCGCTCAATCACATCAAGCCCCATGGGTCCCTCTACGGCATGGCGGCGCGCAGCGAGGAAACGGCGCATGCAGTATGCGACGCGGCCGACGTATTCAAGGTTCCCTTGATGGGAATGATCAACACCATGCACGAAACGGTGTACCGAGGGCGCGGCCATAGGCTCATCGCTGAATTCTACACCGACCTCGACTACAACGACGACGGCAGCCTGATCATCACCCGGGAGCATGACGCCAGAGACCCGCAGGTCGCCGCGGCCCGCTCGTTGCGGGCCATCAAGGAAGGAAAGGCGACAAGCATCGGCGGCAGGGACGTCGCTGTCGGGGTCGATGCGATCTGCATCCACTCCGACACGCCCAATGCTCTGGCGATTGCCGCCGCGGTGCGCGAGGCGATAAGACCGTATCTCGACGCCGCGTAGCCGAGGCGGAAAACTCACACCTTCAAGGCTTCGAACAAGGGGAATCAAGCTGTCATGGCGCGAAAGCAAATCCTGTCGCCGCTTCCGGGGACCTTCTATCGCAAGCCCGCTCCCGACCAGCCACCATACAAGAACGTCGGCGACCGGATCGAGTTGGGCGATGTCATCGGCCTGGTCGAAGTGATGAAATCCTTCAACGAGGTAAAGGCCGATGCGGCGGGCCGGATCGTCAGTTTCGCGATCGAGGACGAGGAACCGGTCATGGCAGGTCAGCTGATTGCCGATGTGGAAGGTTAGGATCGCCGCAGGCCATGGCCATCCGGTCCCTGCTGATCGCCAATCGCGGTGAAATTGCGGTCCGCATTATCCGCGCGGCGCGCGAGCTGGGCATAAGGACGGTGCAGGCACACAGCCAGGCCGATGCATCTTCGCTCGCCGTCAGGCTCGCCGACGAGGCGGTCGACATCGGCCCGCCGCATGCCGCCAAGTCCTACCTCAATATCCCGGCCATCCTCGCTGCGGCGCGCACCTCGGGAGTGGATGCGGTACATCCGGGCTACGGCTTCCTCGCTGAAAATGCCGACTTTGCCGATGCGGTGGAGGCGGCCGGACTGATTTTCGTCGGTCCGCGAGGGCAATCGATACGTCTGATGGGTGACAAGGTCGCTGCCCGCAATGTCGCGGCCGGCGCCGGCGTTGCGACGGTGCCCGGCAGCGACAGCAGAATTGACGAAATCGAGGCCGCGCGAGCGGTTGTCGAGCGGATCGGATATCCGGTGATGATCAAGGCTGCCGCGGGCGGCGGCGGGCGAGGCATCCGGGTTGCAAACGACCGCAGCGAATTCGAGCACCTGGTGCCGCAGGCTCGCGCTGAAGCAAAGGCGGCGTTCGGCGATGGCGGCCTGTACGTCGAAAAAATCATCGAGCGCGCCCGGCATGTCGAAGTTCAGGTGCTGGGCGACGGCGACGACGTGGTGCACTGCTTCGAAAGGGAGTGCTCGCTGCAACGCCGCCGGCAGAAGATCTGGGAGGAAGCGCGTTGCCCGTCACTGCCTCCGGACATCCGGGAGAAAATGTGTGCTGCCGCTGTCGCTCTGGCCAGGAGCGTGCACTATCGCGGCGCCGGCACGATCGAATTCCTGTATGCCGCGGAGGCGCGCGAGTTCTACTTCCTGGAGATGAACACCCGCATCCAGGTCGAGCACCCGGTGACCGAACTGGTCACCGGGATCGATCTGGTTCGGGAAATGATCAGGATCGCCGGCGGTGCCAAGCTGCGGCTGACCCAAAGCGATATCCGGGCGTCCGGGCATGCGATCGAGGTCAGAATCAATGCCGAAGACCCGGCGCGGGGTTTCATGCCGTTTCCAGGTGTCATCAACGGATTCACCGCTCCTGGCGGCCATGGCGTGCGCTTCGACAGCATGCTCTATTCCGGATACTCGGTACCGCCGTTCTACAATTCACTTCTGGGGAAGCTCATCGTGTGGGACGAGGATCGTGCCAGCGCCATCGAACGTCTGAAAGGTGCACTGAGTGAGCTCGAGATTGCCGGCGTGAAAACGACCAAATCACTGCATCAGGCGCTGGCCGCCGACGATGACGTGCGCGCGGGCTGCTTCGATACGGGCTGGCTCGAGCGCTGGCTGGAGCAGCACGCACAGCATCTGACATGATCCTGGAGGTGGCGCACAGATGAATACCCGGTACTCGTTTGGCGGCGATGAGCACATCTTCGTTGAAGTCGACGAAGCAATGTCGCTTGAAGCCTTCTTCCGAAGCTTGTCGATCACCAACGCCGTACGCGACAGCAGAATCAAGGGCGTTACCGAGATTTGCCCCGCCAATGCGTCGTGCCAGATCAAATTTGACCCCGATGTGATCGCGCCCGAGGACATGCTGGCCGAGGTCAAGCGGATCGAGAAGTCGGCAGAAAAAGCCGAACTCGGTGCTGAAGACCCGGATCATCGAGATCCCGGTGCACTACAACGATCCGTGGACGCGCGAGACCTTGATGCGATTTCGGGAACGTCATCAGGATCCCAAGAGCACCGACATCGAGTATGCAGCCCGGATCAACGACTTGGGTTCGATCGAAAGCTTCATCAAGGCGCATTCGAGCTCGCCGTGGTTCGTGTCGATGGTCGGATTCGTTGCCGGGCTGCCATTCCTCTATCAGATGGTCGACCGGTCGCGGCAGATCGAAGTGCCGAAGTATCTGCGGCCCCGCACCGACACGCCGAAGCTCACGGTCGGGCACGGCGGCTGCTTCGGATGCATCTACTCAGTGCGCGGCGCCGGTGGTTACCAGATGTTCGGCATCACGCCGATGCCGATCTACGATCCTGAACAACGAATCAGCTACCTGCGTGACTTCATGTGTCTGTTCAAGCCGGGCGATATCGTGAAGTGGAAGCCGATCGATCGCGAAGCCTTTGACCACGCCAAGGCCGACGTGGAAGCCGGTCGGTTTGCGCCGCTCATGCGCAACGTCACGTTTTCGCTGGGCGAGTTCAACCAGGATATCGACGCTTACAACCGCAAGCTCGACGGAGTTCTCCATGGCAATTAGAGTCAGGGCTCCCGGCCTTTCAACGACCGTTCAGGACCTGGGACGGCCGGGCTACTATCACATCGGCATCCCGATCTCGGGCGCCATGGATCGCTTCGCGCTCAGAGCCGCCAACCTGCTGGTCGGTAACGAGGAAGGCTCGGCGGCACTCGAAGCGGTTTTCATGGGTCCGGAACTTGAGTTCACCGCCGATGCGATGGTTGCCGTGACGGGCGCTGAGCTCCCGCCAAAGGTCGACGGCAAGGTCAGGGAGACGTGGACCTCCTTCGCAGTGAAGAAGGGTGAGACGTTGTCGTTTGATTTCCTGAAGAGCGGGGCGCGGGCCTATGTTGCGGTGAGCGGGGGGATTGATGTGCCGGAGGTGCTCGGCAGCCGCTCGACCTATGCGCTGGGCGCGCTCGGCGGCTACCAGGGCCGAAAGCTTGCCGCGGGAGACCAATTGCCGGTCGGCAAGACGGGAAGGAGAGTCAAGGAGGCCCGATCGATAGCCGCAGGATTGCGGCGTTCGCCTGGCAATACAGCGGAGCTGAGGACCATGCCCGGGCTCTACTGGCATCGCATCACCGACCAGTCGGGTCGCAATTTCTTTGAAGATACGTGGAAGGTTGCGCCGGAAGCAGATCGAATCGGCTATCGGTTCCGCGGCGGTCGCGCGCTTGAATTTGAGCCGCGCGAGCCGCCGTTCGGCGCCGGATCCGATCCGTCGAACATCGTTGATGCATGTTATCCATATGGATCAGTGCAGGTACCGGGAGGCACCGAGCCCATCGTGCTGCACCGCGATGCGGTGTCAGGCGGCGGGTACATGATGGTCGGGACGGTCATCTCGGCTGATCTTGACATCATCGGACAGCTGCAACCGCACACGCCAACCCGGTTCGTCAGAATCGACATCGATGGGGCACTCGCTGCCCGCCGCGAGCGTACCGACGTCCTGGGCAAGGTCAGGGCTGCACTTGCCTGAGGCAAGCTTGCTCAACCGCCAGCTACCCGACGGGTAATGGCCGATAGCTTTTTCATGAGCTGCGGGTCGCGGAATTCCGGAGGCGTCATGATGGCGCCGTCGAGTGCGTGGTCGGAGCCGACGGGGCACGGGCCCGCCTTGTCGCGGAAAGTCTCTGGCGATGCGCTGAACGAGCCGCTTTGCCATTTCGCCACTGGTTTGCATGACCTTCGTTACTGAAGCGGCATCTACGTGGCGGTGATCGGGATGCCAGCAGTCGAAGTCGGTGACCATGGCAACCGCGGCATAGGGAAGCTCGGCCTCCCGGGCAAGCTTGGCTTCGGGCATGCTGGTCATGCCGACGAGATCGGCGCCCCACGTCCGGTACAGACGGGACTCCGCCAGCGAGGAAAATTGCGGGCCCTCGATGATGAGATAGGTGCCGCCGGCACGGTAACTGATCTTCTCGGCTTGGGCCGCGGCCGCGACGATGCGGCACAGAAGCGGACTGACGGGCTCGGCCATCGACACATGTGCGACGCAGCCGGCTGCAAAGAAGCTGCTCGTTCTGCCGCAGGTTCGGTCGATGAACTGATCGACGATGACAAACATGCCGGGAGCAATGTCTTCCCGCAACGACCCGCAGGCCGAGAAGGCGATGACATGCGTCGCCCCGGCGCGCTTCAACACATCGATGTTGGCCCGGTAGTTGATGGCCGATGGCGACAGCGTGTGGCCCCGGCCGTGGCGGGGCATGAAAAGCACAGGGAGGCCGTCGAGCAACCCGCTACAAATGGAGTCGGAGGGTTTGCCCCAAGGGCTCTTGACTGCCCTCCAGCGAACACGGTTCATCCCGATGTCGTAGAGAGCTGAACCGCCAATGATCCCCAGAACGCTTGTGCTCATATCTGATCCGAGAACGCTGCGTGCGCAATGTCTGCTGGAGCGGTCGTATGGATGCGAAGTTAGCGATGCAATTCTCTATATGGCATGTTGGCGGTCCGGAAAATGCTGTACAGCGCGCCGGAGGCAACAGATGATATCGAAGCAAGCCAAATATGCGTTGCGCGCCCTGATTGCGCTGGCTCAGCTCCCGGCCGGCGCCTCGATGCAGACCGCAAGCATCGCCAGGCAGGAGCAAATTCCCAAGAAGTTTCTGGAGCAAATCCTGCTTACGCTGAAGCGCCAGGGTCTGGTGCAAAGCCGCCGCGGCAGCTTGGGCGGCTATGCCTTGCTGAAACCAGCCGAGAAAATCAGCGTTACACAGGTGCTGCGGGTGATCGATGGGCCCATCGCGCCCTTGCCTTGTCTGAGCATCGTGGCCTACAGCCGCTGCCCCGATTGCCGCGACGAAAAGACCTGCCGTATCCGCCGTGCCTTCGCGCCGGTCGCCGAATCGCATCGCCGCATCCTTGACGGCACCATGCTGTCGGACATCGCCGGCGGCGAGCCGGCGCGTGGCAGGAATTTGCGCCAGAAGGCGGCGGTTTCCTAAAGCACTCGCTACGTTCGGCGCCCGGAGGCATCGAGAAGAAAAGGCCCCCCGAGGGGGAGGAGAGGGGGCCTTTTCATGACCCGGCTCTTTTGCGGGGATCGGGCAGAGCCGGGGGGACAGGTTTGCAACTCAACATGCGAACGCATTTTCGTCTGTGATGATTCGCACAGTCGCCGTCCGACCATTGTTACTCAATAGTTGACATATCCTATAAAGTATGTAGAGTTTAAGTGCAACGAAGGAGATGGACAATGATTGAACTCGCTTCCCCTCTGCCCTTCTGGCACAGCCCCATATGGCTGCTACCCAAGAGCCGGTCGGCCGCCGCCGGCCACGAGTTGATGCTCGATCACCTGCTCGGCATTTCAACCGTCGGTTCCCAGGCATCCACCGACCGCTCGAACCGGCGACGGTGACCTGAGGCTCCCAGCGCCTCAAAAAAACTCCAACTTTCATCAATCATGCCAGATGGCCCGGAAAGTCTCCGGGCTGTCCACGGCGAAGCTCTAACTCGCGAGGAGAATCTCATGCTTCGACGTCACGCGCTTCCGGTGGCAGCAGCTTTCGCCGCCTGGCTGCTCTGCCCGCCAGCCTACGCCGACACGCAACTGCTCAATGTCTCCTATGATCCGACACGTGAGCTCTACCAGGAATTCAACGACCTGTTCGCCAAACACTGGAAGGAAAAGACCGGCGAAACGGTCACCATCCAGCAATCGCATGGCGGCTCGGGGAAGCAGGCCCGGGCGGTCATCGACGGTCTCGAGGCCGATGTCGTGACCCTGGCGCTTGCGTACGACATCGATGCGATCGCCAAGAAAGGGCCTGATCGCCAGCGACTGGCAATCACGCCTGCCGAACGCCAGCGCGCCTTATACCTCGACAATCGTATTCCTGGTGCGCAAGGGCAACCCCAAGGCCATCAAGGACTGGAGTGACCTTGTTCAGGAGGGCGTGCAGGTCATCACTCCCAATCCGAAAACGTCCGGCGGAGCTCGTTGGAACTATCTTGCCGCCTGGGGCTACGCTCTGAAGGCCAACGGTGGCGATGAAACGAAAGCCCGGGAATTTGTCGGCAATCTCTATAGCCGCGTCCCCGTGCTCGACACGGGCGCGCGCGGCTCGACCGTCACTTTCGTCGAACGCGGCGTCGGCGACGTTCTCCTCGCCTGGGAGAACGAGGCGCTACCTTGCGCTCAAGGAACTGGGGCCGGACAAGTTCGAAATCGTGAACCCGAGCGTGTCGATTCTTGCCGAGCCACCGATCGCGGTGGTGGACAAGGTGGTTGACAAGAAGGGCACGAGGGCGGCCGCGGAAGCCTACCTGCAGCTGCTCTATTCGCCGGAGGCGCAGGAGTTGGCCGCCTCGCACTTCTATCGGCCGCGCGCCGAAGAGGTCGCCGCGAAGCATGCGAGCCGCTTTCCCGCCATTCCGCTGTTTACGATCGATGAAGTGTTCGGCGGCTGGGCCAAGGCGCAGGCAACGCACTTTGCCGAGGGCGGGGTTTTCGACCAGATCTACAAGCCCAGCAACTAGCAGGCTGCGGATCGTCCTCCCGCCGTGGCTGCGGGGCGAAGCATCTGGCGCAAGCCGAGCGTGATTCCAGGCTTTGGAGTCACGCTCGGCCTGACGTTGTTGTGGCTCAGCCTGATCGTGCTGATTCCGCTCGCCGGCCTCGTTGCCAAGGCGGCCAGTCTCGGAATGGCGGGCTTTGTGGCTGCGGTGGCGAGTCCGCGGGTGCTCGCCTCCCTGTATTTGAGCTTCAGCGTTTCCTTCTTTGCAGCGCTCGTCAATCTGGTGTTCGGACTCGTCATCGCATGGGTTCTGGTCCGTTATGAGTTTCCCGGCCGGCGCGTGGTAGACGCCCTGGTCGACATTCCGTTCGCGCTCCCGACCGCCGTGGCAGGCATCGCGCTGACGACGATCTACGCGCCGGAAGGTGTCATCGGCAGGCTTCTGGCGCCATTCGGCGTGAAGGTTTCATTCACTCCGCTCGGCATTCTGGTGGCCCTGATCTTCATCGGGCTGCCGTTCGTCGTCAGGACCGTGCAGCCGGTGCTGGCCGATCTCGATACCGAGGTCGAGGAGGTGGCCGCTTCGTTGGGCGCGACCCGGCTGGCTTCCTTCATCCGAGTCATTCTTCCCACCATTCTGCCCGCCCTGGCCACGGGTTTCGCGCTCGCTTTCGCGCGTGCCGTCGGTGAATACGGCTCGGTGATCTTCATCGCCGGCAATCTGCCGATGGTATCCGAGATTGCACCCCTTCTCATCGTCGTCAGGCTGGAGGAGTTTGCCTACGAGGAGGCGACCGCCATCGCGGTGACCATGCTTGTGGCGGCATTGCTGATCCTTCTGCTGATCAACGCGCTCCAGGTCTGGGCGCGGCGGCGCGGGGCGAGCGCATGAAGGCGGATCGGGTTCGGCAACACGCGGTTCGGCGCGATCCCCTGGCGGTCAGGATCGTGCTGATCGCGTCAGCGATCGCGTTTCTGGCACTGTTCATCGGGCTGCCGCTGGTCACCGTATTCAGCGAGGCGTTGGGCAAGGGGCTCGATGCCTATCGTGCCGCTCTCACCGACCCTGCCGCACTGTCGGCAATCAGGCTTACGCTGCTGACGGCAGGCATCGCCGTGCCGGTAAATCTGGTCTTCGGCGTTTGTGCCGCGTGGGCGATCGCCAAGTACGAGTTCCGCGGCAAAACTCTGCTCACCACCTTCATCGATCTGCCGTTCTCCGTTTCACCGGTGGTTGCCGGGCTGGTCTTTGTCTTGCTTTTCGGCCTGCAGGGCTGGTTGGGCCCATGGCTGCAGGCGCACGACATCAAGATCATCTTCGCGGTTCCCGGCATCGTGCTCGCCACAGTCTTCGTTACCTTTCCATTTGTCGCCCGGGAGCTCATTCCGCTGATGCAGGAGCAGGGAACCGAGGACGAGGAAGCGGCGGTCTCCTTGGGGGCCGGCGGCATCCGCACCTTTCTGCTCGTCACCTTGCCCAATATCCGCTGGGGATTGCTCTATGGCGTGCTGCTGTGCAACGCGCGCGCCATGGGCGAGTTCGGCGCGGTGTCCGTCGTCTCGGGCCACATTCGCGGTCTCACCAACACCATGCCGCTGCACATCGAGATACTCTACAACGAATACAATTTCGTGGCCGCCTTCGCCGTCGCTTCGCTCCTGACGCTGCTGGCTCTCGTAACGCTGGTTGCGAAGGGGGTGCTCGATATTACAATGCGCAGTGCGGATTCGGGCTATCGACCGGGAGCCGGCCATTGACCATCGAAACCGTCGACCTCACCAAGAGCTTCGATGACGTCGTAGTGCTCAAGAGCGTGAACCTGAGCGTTCGGCAGGGCGAACTGCTGGCGCTTCTCGGGCCGTCCGGTTCCGGCAAAACGACTCTTCTGCGCATCATCGCCGGTCTCGATTGGCCGAATGCGGGTGATGTGCGATTCGAGGGTGAAAGCGTCCTTGGCGTTGGCGCCCGCGAGCGCGGCGTGGGCTTCGTTTTTCAGCACTATGCCCTGTTCCGGCACATGCGGGTGTTCGAAAACGTCGCCTTCGGACTGAGCGTGCGGCCGCGCGCAACCAGGCCGTCGAAGGTGGAGATCGCCGAGCGCGTGAGCGCGCTCCTCAAGCTCGTCCAGATCGATCGACTGGCCAACCGCTATCCTGCCGAACTCTCCGGCGGCCAGCGCCAGCGGGTGGCGCTCGCCCGCGCGCTGGCGATCGAGCCGCGCGTGCTGCTGCTTGATGAGCCGTTCGGCGCGCTCGACGCGCAGGGTGCGCAAGCTGCTGCGCCGCTGGCTAAGGCGTCTCAACGAGGAGGTAAAGATGACCTCGGTGTTCGTCACCCACGACCAGGAAGAGGCCATGGAAGTCGCCGACCGGGTCGTGGTGATGAGCCACGGCAGGATCGAACAGGTGGGCACCCCGCGTGAGGTCTACGAAAATCCGGCCAATCCGTTCGTGTTCGACTTTCTCGGCAGCGTAAACCGAATTCCCTGTCAGCTTGGCCGTGGCGGGTCGCGAACTGCAATCGATCTCAGGGACGTGACCATCACCGGGCAGACCAAACTGGCGTTCGTGCGGCCGCACGACATCGCACTCGAGCCGCAGGCCTCGGGTCGTGGCACGGTGCGCTTCGTGGGGACGACCGGCCCCCTGGCGCGCATCGAGGTGGAGGTATCCGGCGCCCCCAACCTGATCGAGGTGGAGATGCCGGTGCATGATGCCCGCCGCCTCAACTTGCGCGAGGGTGAACGGGTACGGCTGAAGGCCCTGCGCGGAAGGGTATTCTGAATTCCGGGAGGAAATCGCGACAGGCTCCGAAGGAGCTTCCAATATAAGCGGGGTTGCGCCACTTCTCCTACGAATGAGGGATAGCCTAACCGACGCCTATGCCCGGAATCGGACGCACAGCGTGTCACGCTATGGCACACAAGCGGACTTCCTCATCGCGTCGGTACGAAGCAGCGGCTCACATTCCGAAGCGTTCGCCTTGGCCGCGGAGTCGCGCGCCATATCCGCACGCGCGGCAGCCGCAGCGCGTCATTGGACACACTGACGATCGGCACCTTGCCGAGAAGCACAGACGCGCTGGGGGGCAGCGCCTCACTTATGCGCCGCCCTGAGATCGAGGGTGGCGCGGACGCCGACCGCATCATAGTTCTCGGCAAGCCACTTCTTCGCCGTCGCCCGCCCAAGATTCTTTAGCTCCTTGAAGAAGGACCATTCAGCGTTGATGCGGGACGAAGCGGTGAAGGCGTCGAGCTTCTCCCCGCCCGAGATGCGATGCATCCGGACGCGCTTGTACTCCTTGGTCGACAGCTTGCCGGCGTCGATCAGGCGTGTGACGAAGTTAACGGCGCGCAGTTCGTTAAGCAGGTTCGCATTGAAGGTGATTTCGGTGAGCCGGTTCTGGATCTCGTGCGCGGTCCGCGGCGTCGCGCGGCGCGCGATCGGATTGATCTGCACGAGCAGGAAGTCGTCGGTCACGGTTTCGTAGAAGAGCGGAAACAGGGCCGGATTGCCGACATAGCCACCGTCCCAATAGGGCTCGCCGTCGATCTCGACCGCCTGGAAGATGGTGGGCAGGCATGCCGACGCGAGTACGTGATCGGCGGTGAGTTCGGGGCCTTTGAAGATCTTGACCTGGCCGGTCCAGACATTGGTCGCGGAAATGAAGAGCTTCGTCTCCTGGCAGGCGCGCACGGGCTTGAAATCGATCAGCGCCTCCAGCGCGTCCCTGAGCGGGTTGATGTCGAGCGGATTCGTTGCGTAAGGGCTGAGCGCGCGGGTCCAGGTGTCGAGCCACAGATGCGCCGGCGAGCCGTCCGCGCTCCAGTAGCCCAGGAAGCGGTTGAACAGGCGCTGCTGCACGGGCGAGAGCGCGCCGTCGAGGCTGACCCGCTTCCAGAATTTGCGCAGTTGTTCGCGCGCGCCGACCGGCCCGCCTTCCATCCAGCCTTCGGCCAGCACGACCGCATTCATCGATCCGGCGCTGGCGCCCGTGATGGCTTCGATCGCGAGCCGTCCGTCCTCCAGAATGGCGTCGAGCACGCCCCACGTGAAGGCTCCATGCGCGCCGCCGCCCTGCAAAGCAAGCGACACTGACTTTTCGGCCTTCGGCCCGGCAAGGCCGCGGGGCGCCCCATTCGACTTTCTGGCTCGTCCTGTCATTGCACTGTCCGGTCCCACGGCAGAGAGGTTTATGCGCGTCCATTCAGCTCAACCGGATACGGGGCGCAACCAGCCCGTTGAGCCGTTCGCCGCCCCTTAGCAACGTGGAACGGGCGAGGCCGTGCAGTTGGATCTGAGGCCGGCGGTACAGCAGGGCGTGGCTGAGTACGCGAAACGGCCCTTGATGAAACCGCCCTTGAGGAAGCCGAACTTGCCCAGCGTACCGAAGGCATTGTAGTCGCTCAGCGATACCAGACGTAATCAGGTTTCGAACTCTCGAGCGCTACATCCAAAACAAGTGCCGTTGCTCCAGCCATATCGATCTCCCTCGTGCAGGATTGGGCATGTTTCGAATTCTTTAGTTAACGATTGACTTTAGTGGGCGATGCGCGACCACACCCGGCGCTTCACCAGGAACATCAGGACGGCGAGCACGGCGAGGTAGATGAGGACCTTGAGACCGAGCTGCTTTCTGGCCTCCATCGTCGGCTCGGCAGCCCAGGCGAGAAAAGCTGAAACGTCGCGCGACATGTCGGCGACCGTGTTGGGCGCTCCGTCGTCGAATTCGACCTGGCCGTCGGACAGCGGAGGCGGCATGGAAATCCAGTGACCGCTGGCGAAGTAGGGGTTGTAGTACCCGCCTTCGGGCTTCCCGGCGGCTGCTTCGGCCGGCTCGGTCTCATAGCCGGTCAGCACCGAATAGACGTATTCCGGGCCCCCAATGCCGTTGACAAGGCTGCCTGAGCGTTCCGGTCCAGCCCTCGCGCGACTTGGTTATCAGGGACAGATCGGTCGGCAGCGCGCCATTGTTGGCGATCCGTGCTGCCTGCTCGTTGGGAAACGGCAACGGAAAACCGTCCGACGGTCTTCCCGGTCGGTCAAACATTTCGCCGTCATTGTCGGGGCCATCCTTCACCTGAAACGTTGCGGCAAGCGCCTTGACCTGAGCCTCGGTGAACTCGGGTCCGCCGTGCTCGGCGAGATTGCGGAAGGCAAGCAGCCGCATGCCGTGACAGTTGGCGCAAACCTCCTTGTATACCTTGTAGCCGCGCTGCAGTTGGGCGCGGTCGAAGGTGCCGAACGGCCCCTCGAAGGAAAAAGGAATGTCCCTGGCGGGTTTCTGTTCTTCGGCGGCAATGCCCGGGCAAGCAGCCCAGGATGAAGCTGCCAGCATGAAGAGAGCGGAGAGAGCGTTCTTGGTCATGTGCGGAACTGTCTTACTCGGCAGGCTTGGCTGCGAGTTTTCCCGCACCGAGCACCGAATCGGTGATGGAGGCGGGCTGCGGCCGCGGGCGCTCGAACCTGGCGATGAGCGGCAGAATGACGAAGAAGTGAAGGAAAAACCAGGCCGTCAGAATGCGCGCCGCGATGACATAGCCGCCCTCGGCCGGCTTTGCCCCCAGATAGCCCAGCCCGATGCAAACCGCGACGAAGACCCAGAAAAACGGCTTGAACAAGGGCCGGTACGTTCCTGAACGGACCGGCGAAGCGTCGAGCCACGGCAGCAGGAACAACACGAACATGGAGCCGAACAGCGCCAGCACGCCGCTGAGCTCGTGGGGAATGGCGCGCAGGATGGCGTAAAACGGCAGGTAATACCACTCCGGAACAATGTGGGCCGGCGTCGCCAGCGGATTGGCCGGCTCGTAGTTGATGGCATGGCCCATGTAGTTCGGTGCGTAGAAGACGAACGCCGCATAGAGGAGCAGGAACAGCACCAGCGCGAAGCCGTCCTTCATCGTGTAGTAGGGATGGAAGGACACCGTGTCCTGCCCGGACTTCACCTCAATGCCCGTCGGATTGCCGTTGCCCGGCACATGCAGCGCCCAGATATGCAGGAAAACAAGCGCAGCGAGGACAAAGGGCAGCAGGTAGTGGAGGGAGAAGAACCGGACGAGGGTGGGGTTGTCGACCGAAAAGCCGCCCCACAGCCAGGTCACCAGCGGCTCGCCGATGAAGGGCAGGGCGCCGAACAGATTGGTGATCACCTTCGCCGCCCAGAAGCTCATCTGGCCCCAGGGCAGAACGTAGCCCATGAAGCCGGTCGCCATCATCACCACATAGATCAGAGCGCCGATCATCCACAGCACTTCGCGCGGCGCCTTGTAGGAGCCGTAATACATGCCGCGGAACATGTGAATGTAGACGGCGAGGAAGAACATGGATGCGCCGTTGGCGTGCAGATAGCGCAACAGCCAGCCATAGTTCACGTCGCGCATGATGTGCTCGACCGAATCGAACGCCATCGAGGTGTGCGGCGTATAGTGCATCACCAGCACGATGCCGGTGATGATCTGCATCGACAGCATGAGCGCCAGGATGCCGCCGAACGTCCACCAGTAGTTGAGATTCCTCGGCGTCGGGAAATCCAGCAATTGGGCCTTGACCAGCCCCATGACCGGCAGGCGCGCTTCGAACCACCGTCCGAGGGCGCTCTTGGGCTGATAGGAAGAGCTTGCAACCATGGCGCTGTCGTCCTCAGCCGATGCGGATGCGGCTGTCGCCGATGAACGCATACTTGGGCACGGCCATGTTCTCCGGCGCCGGTCCTTTGCGGATGCGGCCGGCCGTGTCGTAGTGCGAGCCATGGCAAGGGCAGAACCAGCCGCCGTAGTCACCTGCCTGGCCCAGCGGCACGCATCCGAGGTGCGTGCATACGCCCACCATGACGATGAATTGCTCCTTGTCCTTGAGGACACGATTTTCATCGGTCGCCGGAGCGTCGGCGGCAATATTGGCGTTGCGCGCTTCCGGATCCGGCAGATCGTCGACGGGCTACGGCTTTTGCCGCTTCGATTTCCTTTGCCGTGCGATGGCGGATGAAAACCGGATTGCCGCGCCATTTGACCGTGATGGCCTGGCCCTCGGCGATCGGCGCAAGATCGACTTCCACCGTCGCCAGCGCCAGCACCGAGGCATCGGGGTTCATCTGGTCGATGAGCGGCCAGACGGCAATAGGCCGCACCAACCGCCGCCCACGGCGGCAGTGGCGATGTAGAGAAAATCGCGGCGGTTGGTTTCGAGTGATTTTGCGGCCGACATGCTTGACTTTCGCCCCCACGCCGAAGCGAAACCAGGGCGGTCCCGCATTGGCGCGTCGAGCCGATTTTCTTACATCGGGGTCAAGGAAAGTCTAGCCATCAAGTGTCGCAGTCCAATGGAGACATTCGGCCGCGCGGAGCGGAACGTGATGATCTCGATCGCTCTTTTTCAGCCCGACATCGCACTCAACGTCGGGGCAATCCTGAGGCTCGGCGCATGCCTGGGCGTCGTGGTGCACATCATCGAGCCTGCCGGGTTTCCCTGGTCGGAGAAATCCCTGCGGCGTTCCGGCCTCGACTATATGGCGCACGCCCGGATCGAACGGCACGCGAGCTTTGCGGCTTTCGCGCCGTCACTGCCGTGCGCAGTCGCATCGTTCTGATGTCAACAAAAGCCGAAACAGCCTACGCACAGTTCAGATTCACCGACAGCGATGTTCTGCTGTTCGGCCGGGAAACGGCGGGTGTTCCGGACGCAGTGCACGCCGCTGCCGACCAGCGGCTCGTCATTCCCATGCGCTCGCGGCATGCGGTCGCTCAACGTGGCGCTCGCCTGCGCGATGGTGGTCGGGGAAGCCCTTCGGCAAACAGGCGCGTTTCCTGGCGAAGATCCCGTCAGCGGTTAAAGTATTCGACCTGCTGCAGCCCTGTGGCGAAACCGGCAAGTCATGTATGACAGCGGCAATGTCCTGGCGGGATCACACGGGCGGCCGGCGCGGCTATCATCACGGGAATCTGCGCGAGGCGCTGGTGCGCGCGGCACTCGATCTGATCGCGGAATTCGGGCCGGTCGGATTCTCCTTTGCGGAGGCGGCGCGCCGGGCCGGGGTCAGCGCCGCTGCGCCCTATCGTCATTTCCGGGACCGCGATGCGCTGATGGTCGAAATTGCCAGACGGGGTTTCGAGCGTCTGGCGGACGACCTGGAAGCTGCATGGAGCGGCGAAAAGTCCGGGCCTCTCAACGGCCTGAAGGCCATGGGCAACGCGTATCTGGCGTTTGCCCGTCGCGAGCCTGCCTATTACGCGGCGATGTTCGAAAGCGGGATCGCCGCCAACAGCGATGCCGGATTGCAGCGCGAGGGCGATCGCGCATTTTCGGCGCTGAAGGAAGCCGCAATCGCGGTGAGCCAGTTGCTGCCGGCGGCAAGGCGGGCGCCGCCCCAGATGATGAGCCTGCACATATGGGCGATGAGCCATGGCATCGCAGCGCTGTTCGGTGAAGGCAAAGGCAGACCGGCTGCGGTCTCGCCGGAAGAACTCTTGGAGGCCAGCGTACTGATCTATCTTCAGGGTCTGGGCTTGGGAACGGCAGCGAACGAACAGAACGAAAATTCCGAACGGTAGTTTGCGGGATCGCGGACTCGTTCGCGGAAAGTCCGTGCCGTTTGGGCGCAGAGCACGCCGCGATCCGGCCAGTTCGTCCGTCTGGTCGCGCTTGCGCGAAGGCGGTGGTGAAGCGCTGGCGTCCAGGTAGACGAAGTCACTTCCCGATCGGCCACGAGCAGGTCGGCGACACTGCCCCGGCCACGTGTCTTCGCCGCCGGCCTGGCGGCGCCGAGCTTGCGCCCGCTCCACCGCGCCTGACCGGCCGCCTGCATGGCGGCGAGCCGTTCGTCGAGCCGGGGTCCAATCGGCACGATGCGCCCGATCGGTACGCCCCTGCTTGTGATGGTCACCGATTCGCCCGCCCCGGCAATACGGAGATATTGCCCAAGCTTGCTTTTCAACTCCCGAACACCGATCCGCGGTTGGCCCACGGCTGTTCCCTCATCTGATCAAACGGCTATGGCTGTGGTCACATTCTACCAGAATGTAGTCACATTGCAACGGCGTATCGCGGCAATGTGTAGGTAGCAGATGATCTGTCCGGTCCTATCGGTCTGTCGTGGAGGGGGCCGATGCGCGGGCGGAGCAGCTACAGGGGCTGAGGATGGGTCGCAGCCGAGGGCGATGAGGGGATCGGCGCAGCTGCGGCGGCCCTCGGATCGGGCGGTTCCGGATGCGGAGGAAGTTGAACGGATCCTATCGCGCTGCAATCAGGGCTTCACCGCCAGCACTTTCACGAACACCTGTGTGGCAGCTGGAGTTTTCGCTGGCGGAATTGCATTTTTGGCGAGGTCGAGTGCCCCTTGAAAATTTCTTCTGGGTTTCGATCTGCAAACTCTTGACGGCAGTATTTCCCGTGATCATATATGTTAATGTTATAAACATTGACCTGAGGTGGCCATGACATGATTGCAAATGTGGTAGCCAAACTCGACGATATGGGAAAAGCGGCTTGGATCGCAACGATGGTCCTCGCCTTCATCATCTTCTGGCCGGTTGGCCTCGCCATACTGGCCTATCTGATCTGGAGCGGACGCATGGGATGCTGGAAGCAAGGAGACTACTCGAAGTGGAAGGAGCAGCGGGACACCTGGAAGCGCAGCTGGACGCACGGCGCGCACCAGTCGAGCGGCAACCGCGCCTTTGACGACTACAAGAGTGAAACCCTGAAGCGCCTGGAGGACGAACAGCGGGAGTTCCTGGAGTTCATCGACCGGCTGCGCAAAGCGAAGGACAAAGCAGAGTTCGACCAGTTCATGGCCGACCGAAAAAACCGTCCCTTGACGACGGCGGAAGCGGCACCGCAGGCCTGATCTCGAACTGGCTGTCCATCCTGATCCAAGGTGGCCGGGCGGCAAGCCCGGCCACCTTTTGTCTTTGGCGACGTCCTGGGGGTGATTTCGCTTCGCCCTAAAATGATGTAGCGACTTGGCATCGGCATGGATGCGCTGTCAGACAACAAGACGAACGCCACCGCGTGGTTCGAATCGTTGCGCGACCAGCTGTGCCTGGCGCTGGAAGGATTGGAAGACGAGCTGGCATCGTCCGGATCTGCAGCGGGACGTTTCGAGCGCAGCTCATGGTCGCGCGCTGACGACATTCACAGCGACGGGGGCGGCGGCGTAATGGCGCTGATGCGGGGACGGGTGTTCGAAAAGGCGGCCGTCCATGCCTCGACCGTGCATGGCGAATTCTCGCCGGAATTCCGGACGCAGATTCCGGGAGCCGCGATGGATCCGCGCTTCTGGGCCTCGGGGGTGTCGTTCATCGCCCATCCATGGAGCCCCCATGTGCCGGCAGCGCATCTGAACACGCGGTTCGTCGTGACATCGAAGTGGTGGTTCGGCGGCGGCGCGGATCTGACGCCGATGTTGAGCGCGCGGCGCACCCAAGACGATCCCGACACCATGGCATTCCACGCTGCAATGGCGAAGGCGTGCGCCGGACACGCAGTCGCCGATTACGCCAAATACAGGCAATGGTGCGAGACGTATTTCTATCTCCCCCACCGCAAGGAAATGCGCGGCATCGGCGGCATCTTCTTCGACTATCTGAACTCCGGCAGCTGGTCGGCGGACTTTGCGTTTACCCAGGATGTGGGCCGCAGGTTTCTCGAGGTCTACCCACAGCTCGTGCGCCAGAACATGGGCCGGAGGTGGAACGGTACCGATCGCGAGGAGCAGCTCGTGCGCCGCGGCCGCTACGCCGAATTCAACCTGCTCTACGATCGCGGCACTCTCTTCGGGCTGAAGACCGGAGGCAATGTCGAGTCGATACTCTCGTCGCTGCCGCCAGAGGTGAAGTGGCCGTAGCCCTATCCCGTTACATCTGGACGATTGCCGCGGCAATGCTCTAAAGCCCCGGCATGCTAGCGGGGAAGGACGTGACGGCGCCGCCGCGATGGTCAAACCTCGTCGCGGCGATTGCAACCATCAGCGCCGTCGACGTGGCCATGGGGCTGACGCTGCCGCTTCTCTCGCTGTTGCTCGAGCAGCGGGGGGTCAGCACATCGATCATCGGACTGAATGCCGCCATGGGTCCGCTCGGCATCATCCTCTCCGGGCCGTTCATGCCGGGCATCGTCCGGCGGCTGGGCGCCAAACGCGTTGCCGAGATCGCCATCCTGCTTTCCGCCGGCGCTGCTGCTCGCGTTCAAGCTCTTTCCCAGCCTCTTTGCCTGGTTCGTGATCCGCTTCGCTTTTGGCGTCGCCGCCGGCAGCATCTACACGCTGAGCGAAGCATGGATCGTCCACTTTGCCGAGGGCCCGCGCCGCGGCCGGATTACCGGCATCTACACGAGCGTGCTGTCATTATCGTTCGCGGTTGGCCCGCTTCTCATTCCGTACGTCGACATCGATGGCTGGGTGCCGTGGCTGGTGGGGTTCACGATGATCATGCGCGGCCTATCTGCCGCTGCGGCTCGTGAGCCTCGATGACGACGATTTTCGCGGCGGCAAACAGCAAAGCTTCGCTACGTTCGTCGGCCGGGCGCCGCTGCTGCTGTTTGCGGTGTCGACCGCCACCATTTTCGACGCCGTGATGCTGTCTTTCTTCACCATCTACGGCCTGCGCAACGGCCTCAGCCTGCAGGTTGCGAGCTGGGCGCTGGGTGTGGCCATCGCCGGCAACGCGCTGTTGCAATACCCGATCGGCATCCTGGCCGACCACTGGTCGCGGTCTTCCATCATGTGGCTGTCGGCGATCGTTACCATCGGTCTGGCGCTGCTGTTGCCGGTCGTCATCCGAAGCTGGCTTCTGTGGCCGGTCGTGTTCATCATGGGTACGACGGCTTACGCCATCTACACTGCCGCCCTGGCAATTCTGGGCGATCAGTTCAAGGGCGGGGAGCTGATCGCGGGCTCGGCCGCCTTCGGGGCTACGTGGGGCGTGGGCGGCATCGTCGGTCCCCCCGTGGCCGGCCTGATGATGGATGCTCTCGGTATCGGGTCGCTTGCCCTATTTCTTCGCGGGCAGCTACGGCATCCTCGTGCTCTTGCTGGCGGCCTCGCGCGGCAGGTTGGTGCGTGCCGCGCCATGAACGTCGAGCCCGTGCAATGGCGAAACCTGATCGCTGCATGTGCGGCCGTGGCGGTGTTCAGCTTCTCGCTCGGCATGATGTTTCCGCTGCTGGCGCTGATCATGGAAAGCTGGGGGACGAGCAGCAGCACGATCGGGCTCAACTCCGCTACCGCGCCGGTGGGTATTCTGGTCGCCGGCATGATGATCCCGTATCTGGCACGCCGGTACGGCTCGCGGAGCGTTGCGCTGGGGGCTGCCTTGCTCACTGCCGCGGTGATCATGACCTATCCGCTGGTGCCCACGTTGTGGGCGTGGTTCGCCTTGCGCTTCGTGCAGGGCGCTACCGTTGCGTGCCTGTTTGCGCTCAGCGAAGCGTGGGTGGTGAAATTTGCGCATGGTCGAATGCGGGCCCGGATCGTCGGCGCTTACGCCACCGTCATATCTGCGAGTTTCGGTCTGGGGCCACTGGTCATCAAGCTTTTCGGCATCGAAGGGCTGCTTCCCTTCATGGTCGGTGCGGTGGTGCTGGTCGTCGCGATGGTGCCGATTTCGCTGGTCGATGACCGGACTGCGAGGGAGACGGACCTCGACGAGCAGCACGTTTCGATTTTCGGCTTTGCCCGCAAGGCGCCCCTGTTGCTGCTCGCCATCTGCATTCATTCGATCTTCGACGGCGCGATGCTGGCGTTTCTTTCCGTCTACGGCGTGAAACACGGCCTCGACGAGCGCACTGCGGCGCTGCTCATCACCGCGCTCGCCCTGGGCAACGTGTTTTTCCAGATCCCGATCGGATGGATTGCCGACCGGACCTCGAAGGCGGGCACGATGGCGGTCTGTTTCCTGTCGGTAACGGCCTTGGTCCTGTTGCTGCCGGCGGCGATCGGCTCCACGGCCGTGTGGCCGCTGGTTACCGTCATGGGTGCTGCAGGGTTCGGCATCTATACGGTTGGTCTCGCCATTCTGGGCGACCGCTTCAGGGGAACCGATCTCGTAGCAGGTACGGCTGCGTTTTCGACCATGTGGGGATCGGGCGCGCTCATCGGAGCCGTGGGTTGCGGCTGGGCGATGGACCTGGTGGGCCCTGATGGCTTGCCCTATTTTCTTGCAGCGATTTTCGCGCTCTTCATCCTGACGGTTGCGGCCGGTGGCCGATCTGCCTTCAGCCGATCGTTCTGATCCGGAACAGCATGCCTCGCCGGCGGCCCACGAAAACCCGCAATCCCGCCGCGTCAAGCCGCGGGCCCGCAAGGACGCCGGGGGTCGGGCCATCCCATGGACTTGGCATCGTCTTTGTCCTGCTCGCTGCGTCCTGCTGGAGCCTCGGCGGCTTCTTCACTCGCGCCACCAACGGCATCGATCCGTGGCAGATCGTCTTCTACCGTTCCTGGGTAGCTCTGCTCATCATCGGCGGGTTCATGGCTTTCCGCCATGGCAGCCGGCTCTCGGTTGTGTTTCGCGAGGCGGGTTTCAACGCTGCCGTCGCCGGAGTAGCGCTGGGTCTCGCCGGGCTGTCGTTCCTGTTGTCGCTCTTCCATACGACGGTAGCGCAGTCAGTGTTCATGGTGGGGATCGCTCCGTTCTGCTCCGCCCTGCTCGGCTGGTGGATTTTGCGCGAGAGGGTGTCGAAGGCGACCTGGATCGCCATGGTCGCGGCGCTCGCCGGCCTTGGCATCATGCTCTGGGGCACGACGTTGCGCGGTTTTAGCGGCAGCGTCCTGGCGCTGTACTCGGCCTTCAGCTTCTCCTGCTACGGGGTGTTGCTGCGCTGGGGCCAACACACGGACATGAACGCCAGCATCGTCTGGAACGCGCTGTTTCTCATCTGCTTCAGCTCCTGATCCTGCTTGTCGACTCGCCATTGCGCGCAAGGTGCGGTCAGCGATTTTGCCATCGGCTGGTGGAATTTCGCCATCATCGTCGCGATGGGCGCGGTGCAGCTGGCCTTGGGGCTGGCGCTGTTCACCATCGGTTCGAAGACTGTTCCGGCCGCCGAGCTGGCGCTGCTGGCGCTTGCTGAACCGGTCCTCGCCCCGATCTGGGTCTGGCTCGCGTTTGGGGAAGTACCCCCGGTCACGACGCTGGCCGGTGGTGCGGTAATCCTGACGGCGCTGATCGCCCGCGTTGCCGCCGATCAGGCGGCCTTCTTCAAGCCTGACCGCTTCATGAGGTTGTCGTAGAGAGTTCGCCCGACGCCTGCGAATCCCGGCATGATCGCGGCGAGCTCGCTCCTGATACGGGGATAGGCGCCCGGACCGACTTCGCGCTCGAGCGCAGCCATGTAGGATGGTATCCGCGCCCAGTGGTCGATGAAATCAGTCTTCCATTCGGCATGGAATTGAATGCCCAGGGCGACATCACCGATCGCCATGATCTGAATGGCCGTGGTCGCGGAACCCGCCAGGCATGCCGCTTCCGCCGGCAGCTGCTGCACTTCTGCATGATGCCATTGGGCGACTGCGGTTCGCCCCGCCAGACCCTGCACGAGCGGGTGCGGCGTGGTCTGCGGAGTGAGCACGACTTCGTGCGCTCCGACTTCCTTGGCGCGTGCAAGCCCGACTTTGCCACCGAGCGCGCTGGCCAGGAGCTGATGACCGAGACAAATGCCGAGATACGGCTTGCTTCGGTTTCCAACCCACTCGGCGATCGCCTGCTTCTCGGCCGCCAGCCACGGATAGTCGCTCTTCTTCCCAGACATCCATGGCGCCGCCGAGCACAAGCATCAGGTCATAGGCGCGAAGGGACGGAATCTGCTCACCGCGATGCAGCATCACCGTGTCAATGGTGAAGCCATCGGCAGCCAGGAAGTCGCCGAAGCGGCCGGGGTTGTCGTCGTCCATGTGCTGAAGCACCAGGACCCGTCGAGGCATGGCTATTCCACAAACGCATCGCGCGCCGCTGCGTGCGGCCGCGCCGGCGGCAGGACGAGGTTCGACGCTTTGCACCGTGCCGGGCTCATTGATGCCGCAAGGCGCAAACCTGCCGGCAGGGGAGAAGCAAATGCCAAGTTCGGTCAACCGGACGCGGTCTCTGCCGCCGCGGCAGCGTACGGAGATCATCGAGGAGTCGAGTCCGCGGTTCGTCTTCACGAAATCGGAGACGATTTCGCTTGCGGTCGTGTTGATGGGCGCGGTCGGCGACAAGTAGCGGGCAGGGATGCGCACTCTCGCGAACAGGGACTCGCGTCAGCGTGAAATAGTTGGCCATCGATCAGTCCCGAGCAGGTTCCATGCTTCCGCCATTGGTGAATGACCAGGCGCGGCGACGGCATGATCGGCAGCATCTCGTCAATCTGCGTCCTCGGGAACGAAACGTTCCCGGGCCATGCAGAACTCGGGCCAGCCGACCCGGTATTGCGGCCACAGGCCGTGCACGACAAACGCGAAGCGTTTGCGGCCGCCGCACTGAGCGCCATCCAACTCGCCGGCTGATGAGCTGCAATGAGTTGGCGACCAGGACAACGCCAGCATGTAATGATCGAACGACGGTTGGGCGCTTGCCTGCAGATCGGTTACGCCTGCCGCCAGCGCTACACCGAGCCAGAAGATCAGGGAACGCCGTCGCGGTGCCACGCTCTCACGAAGGCGAAGACGTATCCGTGCGCTTCTCCGTGCTCGCAGCGGGGGGCGACGTTCTGTTTTGCCATCGGACAGACATCGCCGATCACTTTCCACGAAGGCGTATTCTGGAACATCAGGCACTGCATGAGCTTGCCCTTGATGCAGGAGACCGTGCCGATGGCGACCTTTTCCGCGAACAGCCGGCACCGGCATTCCGAACCGGCGGTGGCCGCTTGCGGGCGCGGCAACAATGGCTCGCGAGCAGCGACAGACCCGCCACGGCCGCTTTCCTGTTTGTTCGGAGATCCGCCGACTGGCGTCTCAGGATGCGAGCTGAAGATTGACGGCTTGCGGACCCCTGCCGCGATTGTCGGGCTCGACATCGAAGCTGACCCTTGTGCCTTCCGCGAGCTCGGGAATTCCCGAGCGCTGAACCGCGGTGATGTGGACGAAGACATCCTTGCCGCCGCCCTCCGGAGAAATAAAGCCAAACCCCTTCGCCTGATTGAAAAACTTGACGGTCCCATTCTGGCGCATGCGTTCCGAACTCCCAATCGCCGCCTGCAATTATGGTCCACACCCCCCGCCCTCGCAAGGGCGTGCACGAGGCTAACCGCCGATCCGTTCAAGATCCTCCAGCCGCGGCGGTTCGCTGTTCCAGCCACCGCCGGAACGGCCGAAGGAGCGGCCAACTTCGAACAGGCGCTTCATGATGTCGGGGTCGAAGTCGAGACCGTTCGGCGAGGCTCTGACGTTTTCAGGGAATTGAGATCAGAGCGAAGCTGGCCTTCGACTGGCGGGTCGTCACGTAGGCCTGATAGACCGTCTTGTGCAACAGTCCGCGCAGCAATTCCTCGATCGACTTGCGCGAGATGTCGAGTACCTCCGGCTTTACCGCCTCGATCGGCGGTGGCCATGCCGGAACTGGCCGTTGACGATGACGTAAACATGCCGCTTCCGGGCCGGCTGCTTGAGCATGAAGGTGCGAAGGAGCAGCGGCGCCTTGATGCTGCCGTCGACATGCATTTGCTTGGCCTCCGAGGCCTGCGAAGGCTGGATGTAGACCGGCTTGAACAGGCCCGGCACCGCGGCCGATGCGCGAAGCACCGCTGAAAAAGCTCGACGCGCTTGGTGTAGTCGGAAGCAGCGATGAAACCCATGTCCCAAACCACCACTTCTCCCGAAATCGAGGTTGGTCGTAGCCACGTAAAGCCGGCGACCGGAGCGATGCTCGTCGGCTACGCGAGCGAGGAATTCTTCGGTGACGATGCTTTCAATCTTTTCCTTGAGCGGAGTGTCGTCGAGCAGGCTGTCGGAGAAAATGCCGGTTACACGCTTTTTTCTCGTAGATGTCGTCGTTCTTGACGCTAGTGTAGACGTCCTGCAGCACTGGAGTCGTATTCGGGTCCGGCAAAGGCAAGGCTTGCCATGAGGGCTCCCGTGGAAACCCCGGTAACGATGTCGAAGCGCGGCCGGTTGCCGGCCTCCGACCAACCGACCAGAACGCCTGCCCCGAAGGCGCCATCGGCCCCGCCCCCGGAAACTGCCAGAACGTTCAATGCTTCCTTCTCCGAGCCGGGGCAACGCTGCATCCGGCTCGTTGATCGGGATGCCGGTTGCATCAAAGAGCGCCACCGCGCCCACGGGCGTCTCGGTGCGGACATCCTCGAGTTCGAGCGGCCGCCCGGCGGCGCAGCCAAGCAGCGCCAGGCACAGCATCACCAGTGACGGCCGCTGGCGGAAGCACCGGGCGACAAAGCATCAGCATTTGAGCACAATGGAGAACTTCATCGCCTCCGGCTACGGCCACATTAGGCTTTTTTGCGATCGCGGACTTCGCAAAGCGCTTGTTGCAGCGAGCTGATTCGCGTGCGCGGGTTTCCTGACGGCGAAGCATCACATTAGGCTTGCCCGCTGTTTGCGAAAACCGAGGGGCCACTCATGAAGCACTTCAATCTCGCATTCCATTTTCGCCGCGGCGATCCTGCTCGCGATCGATGGCGCGGCGGCAAGACCGCCAGTCACGAAATACGTCCACTATCCCGTGGCCGGGCCCTCGGCGCAGAGCTCTACAATTCGATGCTGCGCAACGGCCCGCACGTCGGCGGCAATCGCGCCTATGCCTCGATAAGCATGGTTCCGAACATCAGCGCCTTTGTCCAGCAAGGCGAAGTCGTCGTGCCGCATCCGGAAATTCGCCATCGACGTCACCTTCACCATCCGTCTGCCGGAGCTGAAGCAGGGATCGAAACTCAGCGCCGACGTGCGCAAGAACTTCGCCGCCTTCTACGCTTTCGCCAAGAAACACGAGGAGACCCATCGGTCGATCTGGCTGCAATGCGCTGCCGAAACGGAAGCGGCGGTCAACGCCATAAGCGCCAAGAACCTGTCCCGAAGTGAACCGGAGAGCGCAGCGGGCGATCGAGAAGATGAACGCTTGCCGGGCGGCCAGGGACATGGCGTTCGACAACGCCGAGCAGCGCGGCTCGCCAGGCATCCATTCATCAAGCAGGCATTGGCCGAGAACCAGCTCCGCCGCTCTGGCCGCCAAACCGAAGAAAAAGAAGAAGGGCTAGGCTGTCGAGCCTTCATGCCGAAGCCCAAGGCCCTGATCATTCCGGTCACGCCCTTTCAGCAGAATTGCTGCCTCATTTGGCAGGAGGAGACGAAACGAGGCGCGGTCATCGATCCTGGCGGCGACGTCGAAGCCATCGCCAGGGCGATCACCCAGTCAGGCGTGGCGGTAGAGCAGATCCTGCTCACCCACGGACACATAGATCACGCAGGCGGAGCGATGGAGCTGTCCGAAACGCTGGCGGTGCCGATCGTCGGGCCGCAGAAGGAGGATCTGTTTCTGCTCAGCGGGCTCGAGACAGCAGGCATCGCAACTACGGAATGACCGGCGTGCGCAATTGCACGCCCGGCCCGCTGGCTCGATCACGGTGATGAGGTGAATGATCGGCGCGTTGACTTTCGAAGTGCGGCATTGCCCGGGTCACACGCCGGGGCATATCGTATTCTTCGAGCCGCGATGCCGCATGGCCATCGTCGGCGACGTGATCTTCAGCGGCTCCATCGGGCGCACGGACTTTGCCGGCGGAGACCATGCCACGCTGCTCAGGTCGATCCGCGAGCAGATATTGCCGATGGGCGACGATGTGGCGTTTCTGTGCGGCCACGGCGAGCCTTCGACAGTCGGCCGCGAGCGGCAGAGCAATCCGTTCCTCGTGTCCAGTTCCGGAAACGGCGCCGGGCCACCGCAAAGAGAAACGCCGCCTCCCTTGCGGGAGGCGGCGCTGATCAAAGCGGTCAAACGGAAGCGGCGGTCAGGCGAGCTGAAGGTTTATCGCCTGAGGGCCGCGGCCACGCTTGTCGTTCTCGGTTTCGAAGGAAACCTTCTGTCCTTCGTTCAGCGCCCGGATGCCCGAGCGCTCAAGGGCGGTGATATGCACAAACACATCCTTCGCGCCGCCTTCCGGCGTGATGAACCCGAAGCCCTTGGTGACATTGAAAAACTTAACAGTGCCGTTCTGGCGCATGTCAATTCCTCTTCCGTTTGGCGCGCTGCAACCGGTGAGGGGACCGGCGCCATGATAGCCCCGCAACTCAAATCCGGAAAAGGCAACTGCGCCCGCGGGCGAGATGAACTTTGCCGCAATTTCAGATGGCACGCCCCACCGCGGGGCGCACCGGCTGGCGCCTATATGATGGCTTCCACGCAAAATTCGCAAGTCCGCACAGGCCAGCGAAGCCGCCCGGCTGGCAGGGACGCAACAACTACAGGTTTTCCCGCGCTTTGGCGATTCGGCCTGACCCGTGTCGAAGGGAACCTCCTCGATGAAGATCTGCTGGGTGGCGGCGGCGCCTTCCTCGCCGCCGATGCCGGTGATGCGCTGGTCTACCTTCACGTAAGCGCTGCCGCCGGAGGCAACCGCAACCTCAATGGTCTCCGGCCACGTCGGAATGAACAGCACCGTCTGGCGCACGGTAACATCGTGGTCGCCGAGCGGCACCACCTTCTTGACATAGCCGCCGGCCTTCACGCGCCCCATCTGTTCGCCGGCAATCGACACATAAGGGATCTTCACCGCGGCTGATGACGGAGTCGAGCCGGACGATAGACATAGATGACGCCGACTTCGCTCGATGCCAGCGGAAGCGGTTTCAAACCGCGGGCCTTCGGCCGCGCAAGCCGCAAGCACGAGCGCCATCTCAGCCCAGCGGAAGAGGTAGACGGCCATGTGCACCGTGCCGATGATTCCCCAACCATGCGCCGTCGCCCGGGAGGCAAGCTGAAGCCTTCGGGAAGAGGTGTCAATGGTGCCGACCGCTCGGTCCGGTCGTTACGCACAGGAAGTGGGTGCAACTTCGCAGGATCAATGGCGGACGAGCCAGGGATGTTTCGAACGAACGGTCCTGGCTGCCCAATGACCGGCGCTGTGGTGATGGCCGCCGTGGCCGTGGGATGGGCGCTGACCGCCGAATTTTCGCGAGATCGCTATGGGCGTCATGGACGGGGATCGGATCGCCGCGCCGCCGACGGACCACGCGCGGCTCGTGCGCGCTCTTTTCGCTGGAGCCGAATGCCTTGCGGAGCCGGGATCCATTCCAAGATAGGCCGCCGACACGCTCCGCCCGGCCGGCTTGCCGCAGACCGGGCAAGCAGCCGCCTTGTCAAAATCGGCCAGGCTGGCCCAGTCTCTGAATTCGCCATGGCGGCGGCACTCGTAGTCGTAGATTGGCATGCTCTTGCTCGCTCGTTGCGGGCAGGGGCTGGCGGCGCTGCCGAGCCCCGCCCGTCGGTGATCAGCGGGCGCGCGCCAGATCGATTTTGGACGAATCGACCTGTTGTTGCGGTCCCGCGGCGTTGGGGTTGATATCGAAGTCGAACATGGCGGTCGGAAGGGCTACCGACACGCAGGCGTTCGGAATATCGACGACACCGCCGATCCGCCCCTCGACCGGCGCGCAGCCGAGGATGACGTAGGCCTGTTCCTTGGAATATCCGAACTTCGAAAGATACTCGATGGCATTGAGACAGGCTCTGCGCATCGCCATTGTGGCGTCGTTGTAAAGCTGCTTGCCGGTCTTGTCATCGACCCCAATGCCCTCGAAGACAAGGAAATCCCCGTAAT
The DNA here is from genome assembly GCA_963780765.1 of uncultured Alphaproteobacteria bacterium. Classification (GTDB taxonomy): domain Bacteria; phylum Pseudomonadota; class Alphaproteobacteria; order Rhizobiales; family Aestuariivirgaceae; genus CAWHQZ01. The sequence goes on from CAWADI010000027.1 coordinate 59,019, forward strand.
GCGGGTCGACCGGGCTCACCTTGAACAGCGGATTCGTGCAGGCCGTATTTGTTTACGCCGCCCTTGAGAATATCGACATGGAGATGGATCCAGCCGGCCATCTCGATCGCTCCGCAGAAGGTGATCTCGCCGTCCCCCTGGGAGAAATGATAGTCGCCCATCGAGAGCTCTGGCGCCGTTCACGTATACCGGGAAGTAAATGCGCGATCCGCGGGAGATATTCTTGATGTCGCAGTTGCCGCCATGCTCGCGCGGCGGAATGGTGCGGGCCGCCTCCTTGCCCGCCTTCTCCAAGGCAGCACCCTTCAGACTTCCGAGGAGCACTCCTTCCGGTTCCGGCGGCAGCGCCAGTGGCGGCACACGGCCGGGATCGGTGGCGATGAGCTCGCGTTCCCGCTTGTTCCAGCGCTCGAGAAGTTCATGGCTCGGTGCGCAGCCGATCAGGCCGGGATGCGTGATGGCGGCGAACTTGACCTTCGGGATATGGCGGGAGCTGGCATAAATGCCCTTGCAATCCCAGATCGCCTTGCGCGGTTCCGGAAAGAGGTCGGTGAGGAAGCCGCCGCCGTTGGCCGTGGCAAAAATTCCGGTGTAGCCCCATTCGTTGCCCTTGAGCGGTCCGATATCGAGAATATCGACGATCAGGATGTCACCGGGTTCCGCTCCGGTCACTTCAATGGGCCGACGAGATGGTGGCAGGGCGGCAGGTAGCAGTCGCGGATATCGGCGGCATTGTCGTCGTTCTTGATCTGGCCGCCGGTCCAATCGAGCGCCTCGACAATGAAGTCGTCGCCAGGCTTGACGGTCACTACCGGCGGGATATCGGGATGCCACCGATTGTGAAGCGGTGACGGCTGCTCCGTCGGCGGCTTCTTGATGTCAACCGAAATGACTGTTCGTGCCATTTTCTCCTCCTTCTAAACTTGCAGATGTTTCTTCACGACCGCGTCGGTGAGTTGCTTCACCGGGCCGTGGGCGACAATCCTGCCGGTATCGAGAATGGCGAAGCGCTGCGTGATATCGCGCACGAAGTCGAGGCGCTGCTCGACCAGCAGAACCGAGCATTTCCGGTCCGCGAGGATGCGCTTGATGATGTCCTGGATTTCCTCGACCACCGAGGGCTGGAGCCCTTCTGTCGGCTCGTCGAGGAGCAGCAGCATCGGCTGCTGCACCAGGGCGCGGGCGATGGCGAGCTGCTGCTGCTGGCCGCCGGAGAGGACGCCGCCCTTGCGGTCCGGCAATGCTCCCTGAGCGCCGGAAAGTAGTCGTAGGCCAGGTCGAGACGCGCCTTTGCCGTTCAGGCTCTTGCCCAGAAGCGCCAGCTCGGATGTTTTCCTGGACGGTGATGTCGGGAATGATCTGCCGGCCCTGCGGCACGTAACTGATGCCGAGATGGGTGCGCCGATGGGATTTGAGCTGGGTGATGTCGGCGCCATTGAGCTCGATGGAGCCTGATCGTCGGCGGATTGACCCCGGTGATGCTGCGGAGCAGCGTGGTCTTTCCCGCGCCGTTGCGCCCGAGCACGGAGACGAGCTCGCCATCGCCGATCTCCAGGGACAGCCCGTGAATGATATGGCTGGTGCCGTAGAACGTATCGATGCCGCTGATGCGCAGCATCAGTTGTGCCCGCTCTTGCCGAGATAGACCTCTTTCACCAGTCTCGTTGTCGACCACCTCCTTCAGCGGACCTTCGGCAAGCACCTGGCCCTGGTGCATCACCGTCACCTTTCGGGCGATCCGCCGCACCAGATGCATGTCGTGCTCGACCAGCAGAACGGTGTGGTTTTCGGCGATGCGCTGAATGAGTTCGGCGGTCCGCCGCTTGCCTTCCTCGGTCATTCCCGTCGTCGGCTCGTCGAGAAGCAGAAGCTTCGGGCGCGAGGCCACCAGCATGGCGATCTCCAGCCACTGCCGTTCGCCGTGCGAAAGCGTGTCGACCGGGATCATTGGCCCGGTCCGCGAGCTCGACGAATTCCAGGATTTCCCAGATGCGATCGTTCTCCTCGCGGCGTCACCGGCCTGAAAAGGTACTTGAAGACCTTGCGGTCGCCGGACAGCGAGACCATGACATTGTCATAGACCGACAGCGTCTCGTACATGTTGGGCACCTGGAACTTGCGGCTGATGCCGGCCAGGAAAATTGCGTCGGGCGCCATTGCCCGTGATGTCCTGATTGTCGAAGAAGATCTTCCCGGACGTCGGCTTGAACTGGCCGGTGATCATGGCGATCAGCGTGGTCTTGCCGGCGCCGTTGGGTCCCAGCAGCACGCGCAACTCGTTCTCGTCGACGCTGAAATCGAGATTGTTGAGGATGGTGTATCCGGAAACCTTGGTGGTGAGTTGGTGAACTTCGAGGAGTGCCATGCGCTCACCGTTCCGCTAGACCGGCTCGTCGCCGGATTTGGCAGCGCCCGGCCGGCTCCCAGTCCCGCTGCCGGTCGTGGGCGATCCGGTCCTGCTCCTCGCGGATCTGCGCCAGCGAATGCCCCCGCCGGTACTTGCGCAGCCAGTTGCCAATCGTTCCGACGATGCCGTCCGGGATCCAGAGCACGACGGCAATGAACAGGATGCCCATGAAGAACTGCCAGTAGTTGGCGAACCAGCTGCCGCTCAAGAAGGAATTCGAGTCCGCGGACGAGGAAGGCTCCCAGGAAGGGGCCGATGAGCGTGGCGCGTCCGCCCGACGGCGGTCCAGATCACCGCTTCGACCGAAAGCAGCGGGCCGGTGTCGAGGAAGGACACGATGCCGACCCAGGCGGCGTACATGGCGCCGGCCGCCGCCGCCATGAAGGCCGAGACGCAGAAACACGAAGATCCGGTAGTTGGCCACGTTGTATCCCATGAACTCGGCGCGCACGTCATTGTCGCGGATGGCTTTCAGAACCGTGCCGATGCGTGAATGGGTAATCGAAGCGTGCGAGCAGGAAGAACGCGACGGCGGTACGCCAGGATGAACCACAGGAAGGGCGCGCCGACAAAGTTCCCATAGTCGGTGATGCCGTTGAAGCCGCCGGTATAGGCCTGATACTCGATGATGAACTCCTGAAGGATCAGCGCCTCGGCGAGCGTGATCACCGCACAGTAGACGCCGTAGATGTGGCGCTTGAAGGTGATGACGCCGAAGATGAAGGCGAGCAGCGTCGGGATGGCCACGGCGCAGGTGACTGCAAAGGGCGTGCTGATCAGCGGCTCATGAATGCCGGCAGTTCCGTGAGGCCGTTCCACTCCATGAAATCGGGAAACTTGCTGCCGTAGCGGGTCGGATGCTCGATGGCGTAGTTGATCTTCAGCGACAGCGCGACGAAGTAGGCGCCGATGCCGAAATAGACCGCCTGACCCAGACTCAGAATGCCGGCGAAACCCCAGATCAGATCGATGCTGAGGGCGAAGATGGCAAAACACAGGAACTTCCCGAGCAGCAGAAGCACGTAGCTGTTGGTGCCGGAGAAATAGGGAAAGGTCCCGATCAGCAGCGACCACGAAGGCGCCGAGCAGCAGCGCCCAGATGGGGAGCAGGGGCGCCCGTTGCGGACGGATCGTCTTGCCGCGCTGTCCGCTTGCCGCGCCATCGCTTCACGACACGTCCGCTCGTCAACCGGCAGAGCAGCATGCCGATCGCAGCGCTGGATCATCGCCTTTCGTGATAACCGAAGATGCCGCGCGGAAAAACGCGGATGGCGATGACGATCGCCACGAAAACCAGCAGCTGCCCGATCACCGAGTTGTATTTGTAGGCGAGCAGGGTTTCCCCCTCGCCGATGAGGAATGCCCCGGTCGGAACTCCGAGGAGATTGCCGACGCCGCCCAGCACGATGCACCATGTAGGAGCCGACCGCGTAGCTGAAGCCCATGGTGGTAGATACCGACTTGATCGGCGCCAGCACCGCGCCGGCAATGCCGGCGAGGCCCGAGCCGTACATGAAGATCAGCATGTCGATTCGCGCCGTGTCGATGCCGAGGCACTCCGACATGGCGCGGTTGCGGCGCACCGCGCGCACCTTCAGTCCGAAATCGGTTCGGTAGATCAGCCAGAGGGTCAGCGCGCACCATGACGATGGCCATCGCGATGAGAAACATCCGGTAGTAGGGGATAGGGAAGACGGCCGATGATCCTCATCCCGCCGTCGAGAACTTTCGGCGCTCCGACATAGTAGAGTTCGGGGCCGAAGATGACCTTCATGAGCACTTCGAGGATGATTCCGACGCCCCATGTCGCCAGCAGCGTTTCCAGGGGCCGATCGTAGATCCACTGGATGATGCCCCGCTCGACGACGAGCCCGAGCAGTGCGACCACGATGAAGGCGATCGGGGATCGCGATGAAGGTATTGCCGCCGAGCTGGCCGACCACGGCAGCGGTGTAGGCGCCGACCATGATGAACTGGCCGTGCGCCATGTTGATCACGCCGGCCACCCCGAAGATGATCGCCAGCCCGATCGCGGCGATGGCGAGAATGGCGGCGACGCTGACGCCGATCATGAGCTGGGAAATGAGCGCTTGCGACATGGCTCCGTGTACCCGTTCGAAATCCGCGGATTGCGAGTGGATTAGGCGCGCGGCGGGCGAGCCGCGCGCCTTGGCAGACTAGAGATCCATCGTGCCGGATCTGTTCTTGTCTTCCGCCCACGGCTTTTTCATCCGCTCCAGCACCTAGGGATTGGTGAAGTCGCAATCCTTGTTCGGGATAGAGATAGTCGACCCACGGGATCGGGGCGAATGCGATCCTGCGAGGTCCAGACGATGTCGAACTGGCCGTCCTCGCGCGCCTTGCCGATGCGCGCCCACAGCCAGGTGTGGTGGTTCTTCTCGTCGATCTTGACCGGACCTTGCGGCGCCTTGAATTCCTGGCCGGGAAGCCCGTCGAAGATCAGCGCGTCCGTGTCGGTCGATTTCGACCTTCTCGATCGCCTGCGCCAGCAGGTAGGTCTGGAAGTAGGCGGCTTCCATGACCGCATTGGTCACCTGGTTGGCGCCGTACTTGGCCTTGTAGCGCTCGACGAATGACTTGTTCTCGGGCGTGTCCACGGTCTGGAAGTAGTTGAACGAAGTGTAGTGACCGGCGGCGTTTTCCGGCTCCCATCGCCGCCGTCTCCTGCTCGGTGGTGATCGGCGTGCAGATCGGCAGATCGGCGGCGGTAAAGCCGAACTGCCTGAACTGCTTGTAGAAGGCGACGATCGAATTGCCGACGAGGTCGGAGAATACGATGTCGGCGCCGCTGCCGGCGATATTGTTGATCATCGTCGAAAATTCGGTGTGGCCCAGCGGCGCATATTCCTCGCCGACATTTTCGCCGCCGTGTTTCTCTAGCAGCGCTTTGACTTCGCGATTGGTCTCCTTGGGATAGATGTAATTGGAGCCGATCATGTAGAATTTTTTCCGGCCGAGAGTCTGGAGGATCCACGGCACGAAATCGTCAAGCTGCTGATTGGGCACGGCACCGGTGTAGAAGCAGTTCTTGCTGCATTCCTGCGCTTCGTAGAGCGTCGGGTAGAGCAGCAGACCGTTGTATTCTTCAAACACGGGAAGCACGGACTGGCGGCTGGCTGAAGTGTAGCAGCCGAGCACCGCCGCCACCTTGTCGTCGAGCAGCAGCTTCTTCGCTTTCTCCGCGAACACCTGCACCAATGATTGCGGGTCCTCAACGACCGGCTCGAGCTTCTTGCCGAGCACGCCGCCCTTGGCGTTGATCTCCTCGATGGCGAGAAGCTCGGCATTGTGCAGCGAAGTCTCGATGATCGCGATGGTGCCGCTCAGCGAGTGGAGAATTCCGACCTTGATGGTGTCGCTTTCCTGTGCCTTGGCGATGTTGCGCTGAAAGTAGTAGGGCGCCGTCGTTCCGAACACCAACGCGGCGGTCGAGCCTTTGAGAAATGTTCGTCTCTTGATGGTTTTTTTCATTTGGTAGTCCTCCCTGGATTGGCAACCACAAAAACACATAACCCCACCTGTCATCCGCGCGGGAGACCAGTGGGGCTTCACTGCCCGAATCGTTCAGCGGCACCGCTGCCGCTCGAGATCGGCGCCCTGCGGCTTCGGAGAGCACCGATTTCACTTCCGCCGCTTTCCGGCGGAAAAGGCCTGCATCGAAACGCGCTCACGCAATTTCCACCGATGCTGTGCGTAACAAACCGCAATGCATAATGTGGCACGCAATACGGGAGCGCGCTCGCCTCAAGCCCTGCTGAGGCCAATTGTTAGGTCCAACCTCCAGCCTTGTCAACAAAGCGGCCTGGAGTAGACGCGATTCTAATGACTGACCAGATAGGGGTCAGGCTTTACCGGCCGGGCTGACTCCTTGATCAGGTCGAACTGGCCACGGTCATTGGCTCTGCCCAGACGAGTCCACAAATTGGTGTGACTGCTGTCGCGGTCGATGGCGATGCGCCCCTGCGGGAGCATCGAATTCGCTGCCAAGGACGAACGGGCGCAACACGTCCGGGTTCATCGTGTTGGCCTCGGCCAGCGCCTTGGCGAAAATACGTACCTGAAAATACGCGGCCTCGACGCACAGATTGGTGGGTTCATCGTCGCCGAAGCGCTTCTTGTAGCGGCTGACGAAAGATGCGTTGTCCGGCGTGTTGACACTCTCGAAATACGGCGCGGCGGTGATGTGGCCACAGGCCACGTCGGATCCCATGAGCTTGACTTCGGCTTCCGACGTCGTGAGGCTGGCGATCGGCATGACGCAGGGATCGAAACCGGCCGTCGAGTAGGCCTGATAGAGATACGCGGTCGCCTGGCCGACGACGGTGGAGAAAATGACGTCGGGGCCGCGTATTCGTAGACATCGCGCATGAGCAGGCGAAACTCCGAGGGCCTCGCTCCCAGATCGAGATAGTGCTCGCCGACGACCTCACCGCGGCGCTGTCGGAGCAGTTCACGGATGATGCGGTTCGATTCGCGCGGATAGATGTAGTCGGAGCCGATCAGATAAAACCGGCAACCATAGTTTTCGAGCAGGAAGTCGACAAGCTCGACACTGTTCTGGTTCGGCGCCGCACCGGTGTAGATGATGTTGGGCGAGTATTCGAACCCCTCGTAGAGGGTCGGATACCACAACAGGCCGTTGCGGCGCTCGAACACCGGCAGGACGGCCTTGCGGCTGCTCGAAGTGTAGCAGCCGAAAACCGTACTGACGCCGTCTTCGGTCAGAAGCTTGTCGGCAAATCGAGCGAAGTTCTCGCAGCTGGACGCCGGATCGTAGATGACGGGAACGAGCTCGCGTCCGTTTACCCCGCCAGCAGCGTTGATTTCTTCGATCGCGAGCATGGTGCCGCGCAGTTGGGTTTCCTCGATCACCGCCGTGTTGCCCGTCTGCGAAAACAGCACGCCGACGCGCCAACACTCAGGTTCCGGTACCGAACTTCCCACACAACCTCCCGCTACCCGATCGCCACCCAGGTTCGGGGTCACCAGGAAGCTAACGTCATTTCTTTGCCTCGGAAAGCACTTCGTTCAGGTCGACGACGGCCGAAGCGATGACGCCGACCGGAACGCGACGCCGCATCGCCTGTTCGCGAAGAAAATTGTAGGCCGCGGGTTCGTCCATCGCGCGCTGGCGCATCAGAATTGCCTTGGCCTGCTCAACCTTCCGATAGGTGCGCAGGGTTTCCTCCAGTTTGGCGATTTTACCCAGCTGGCGCGCCTGGAACTTGGCAGTGTTCCGGGCAAGCACAATGTTCGGCATGATCGCCGCCTGGTCGACAGGCTTCACCATGAGCGCGTGTGGAGTGACTTCGCCGACCAGACGCAGGGCGTCCGCCGAATGGGGATCAACAATGCCAAGCACCGCCGGGCCGGCGGTAGCCGTCGCCATCTCCAGAAGCGAGCGTGCGCGGGGGTGAAAAAGGCAGATGAGCAGGTCCGTCTTGACATCGACACGGTCGGCCGGTGGCCAGAGGCACTCGACCGTGCTGCCAAGACGCTGCAGGCTGCGGATCAGAAGTTCGCCGTCACCGTCGCGCGGATGCGAAACGATCACCTGCAATTCGCGAAAATCAGGAATACTCGTCACGGCCTCGACACCAAGCCATTTCATCCGGAGCAAATGAACCTGGAGGAAAGCATGCGTCAACGCAGAAGGATAATCAACGCTGCCATCAGGGCGTCGCGTTGATCCAGTGATTGGTTGCCTCTACCGTGGACAGGAATGGCACAGCGCATGCGCCAAACATCACAGGCAACCGTTGCTGCCTGCCTGCTGATGGCGGCACTCGGCACCCTCTACAGCTGGAGCGTGTTCGTCCCGTTTCTGGAAGCGGAGCACTCGCGGCCGCGCTCTCTCGTAAGTGCGATTTTTTCGGTGGCGACAATCTGCTTCACGTTGGGAATGGTGCTGGCGCCCAGGCTGGAAAGAGCCGGACCTGTCCTGACCAGAGCGGCCATGATCTGCGCTCTCGCCTCAGCAGGCCTCGCGTTCGCCGGCCTCGGGCATTCCTATGCAGCCGTCGTCCTGGGCTTCGGCGTCATGTTCGGCCTGGCCAACGGGCTCGGCTACAGCTTGAGCCTGGAAATCGTGCAGACCGCCGCATCCCCGGACAATCGCGGACTGCTCACCGGGGCTGCAGTGGCCAGCTACGTGGCGGGCTCGGCATTCGGCTCGCCGATATTTCAGGCTTTGCTCGAGCGCTGGGGTTTCTCGAACACCGTGCTGCTGCTCGCCGCCGCGATTCTGGGAACCGGGTTGCTCGTTGGGCTTCTCCTGGCAGATGGCGTCCCGGCCCATGGGTCGCACGCCACGGACAGCGAGGCCCATCTGACCGCACCTTCCCGGGAGGCGTTCGCTGTCCTTTGGGGGAACTTCTTCTTCATGAGCCTGGTCGGCATGATGACCATCGCGCATGCCGCTCCCATCCTGGCTGCCTTTGGTGGCGCGGAACGTGAAATTGTCCTGGCTGCCGCACTCGTAGCTGCCGGCAACGGAGTAGGGCGGATTTCCGGGGGTTGGCTTGCGGATCGCCTGCCGGGGCATGTGGTGCTGAGCGGAGCGTCCCTGCTGACGTTCCTGGCACTCGCGGCTATCCTGGTGACTCGAGGCGCCGACAACACACTGGTTTTCATTTTCGTGGTCGGGGTCTGCTACGGATGCATCGCATCGGCGGTGCCGGCAATCGTGGCAAAGCACTACGGCGTCGCGAATGTCTCGCGTGTGTACGGCAGGCTCTTCACCGCATGGGGTGCGGCCGGCCTCATTGGGCCTTTTGCGGGAGGAGTGTTCTTCGACAGCTACGGGAGTTATCAGACCGCCCTGTCAGGAGCCGCCGTCGCTGCCTTGGCCGCGCTGCTGACCGGTTGGGCCTATCGCTATCAGGAGCCCGGCTATTTGCGCCGTGCCGCGGGCACATGACCGGTCAGGAGCCTGCGGCTTTCCTTCCAGGCGTTGGCGAGGGCGCCGCGAAGGGCAATCGCATCCGAGGCGAGAAAGCGGGCCCACACTCCGGCATCGTTCGGCAGCGTCGAAACACCGCAATACGCTCCCGCGCAGTCACCAACCGCCTTTCTAACGCTCGCGCACAAATCGTCGGCCGGTAGCTTGCGGGTAAACAGCATCAGGGTTCCATGACAACGCCAGGGACCCATCATGCCCGGTGTTCCAGGCCTGAATGCTTCTCCCGAGACAGCGATACGGTCGCGCGCCAGCACCGTGCCATCGTTGCGTTTTGCGCACACCGTCGATGCGATGGAAGCCGGCAATTCTCCAAGGCAGGCAGGGTCATGAATGATGAAGGCGTCCGACAACACGATGGTTGCCAACGGATCAAGGGTCAAATCGAGGCGTGTGGTCAGGCGAGCGCGGGGAAACAGAATTACCGGCTCTGGCAGGTATTCGACGAAAGCCCCCGCGGCAGCACGTATGGAAGTTGAAAGGTCCGCCTGTCCGCCGCGTCGCGAACTGTGGACAATCGTCGAGGCAGCGCTGGTAAGATGAACGGCGGTACCGGCCGCTGCAGCTACATCGCACGCCAGCCTGTCATCCTCGAACAGGCCGCCGGCGCAGGACTGCACGTACAACGTCGCCAGACCCGGCAGCTCCGGGTCGATGAAGTGGGGGCGACAGACATGAAACGGGTAGCCGGCATATTGGCTGGCAATATAGGTATGGCCGTCAGGCGCTCGTGCAAACGCAAGTTCAAGTCTGGCCGCGGCCGGGGGTGCGGCTGCATGAGGCTCGTCGGCGAGCCGGTCAGCGGTCGAAGAGAACGTCATGGGACAGACGCTCGACCACCTGATCAATTCCCGCCCCGGTCGCGCAATTGGTGAGGATGATCGGCCTTCCCCCGCGCACCTCCCGGCCTTCCTCCACCATCCGAGCCAGGTCGGCGCCCACGTAGGGCGCCAGGTCGATCTTGTTGATGATCAGTAGATCCGATTTGACCACGCCGGCGCCACGCTTGCGGGGAATGTCGTCTCCGCCCGCGGTGTCGATCACGAAGACCCAGTAGTCGACGAGATCGAGGGAAAATGTAGAGGCCAGGTTATCGCCACCCAACTCGATCAGGATTACCGAGATGCCGGGAAACTTGGCTTCAAGCTCGTCAGCGGCCTGAATATTGAGCGTCGGATCTTCGCGGATTGCGGTGTGCGGACAGGCGCCTGTCTCTACAGCGGCGACCCGCTCCGGCTCGATCAGGCCTGAGCGGCGCAGGCGGTCGGCATCCTCGCGGGTGACAAGATCATTGGTGATGACCGCGAGATCGATGCCGCGCGCCCTGAGGGCAGGGATCAGCCGCTCTACCAGCGCTGTTTTGCCGGAGCCTACCGGGCCCCCGATGCCGACCCGTGCGGCAGCAGGAATGGTCCGTACTGCCCCCGCGTTCATCGCAGCATGTACCTTTGCGCGAGCGGCAATACCTTGGCCGGCTCACAGGTGGCGAGCTCTCCGTCCACGAACACATCGAATGTTTGCGGATCGACCCGGATGTCGGGACAAGCGCTGTTGTGGAGCATGTGCTGTTTGCCGAGCTTTCGCGTGCCATGCGCCGGGAGCAGGGCCTTCCTGAGGCCAAGCCTGTCAGCGAGCTGGCCTCCGATCGCCGGGCCGCTCACGAAGCAGGCGCTCAGGGCCTGCTTGGCCGTGCCGAATGCACCCCACTGAGGCCGCAACTGCAGCGGCTCGCAGGTCATGAGCGAGGCGGCACTGTCGCCCATCGCGCCCCAGACGATGAAACCTCCCTTGATCACCAGCTCCGGTTTGATGCCGAAGAATCCGGGGCGCCAGACGACGATGTCGGCAATCTTGCCCTTTTCAAGCGAGCCCACATGAGCGTCGATGCCGAAAGTGCGGGCAGCGTTGATGGTGTACTTGGCGATGAAGCGCTTGATGCGCTCGTTGTCGCCGAGGCCCTTCTTCTCCTGCGGCAGCGGCCCGCGCTGGTCCTTCATCTTGGAGGCCAGCTGCCATGTCCGGCAGATGACTTCACCGATGCGGCCCATTCCCTGGCTGTCAGAACCCAGCATGGAGATGGCGCCCATGTCGTGCAGGATGTCTTCTGCCGCAATGGTCTGCGGGCGGATGCGACTCTCCGCAAAGGCGACGTCTTCCGGGATCGACGGCTTGAGGTGATGGCACACCATCGTCATGTCGAGGTGCTCATCGAAGGTATTGATGGTGTATGGATTGGTCGGATTGGTCGAGGAAGGGAGGCAGTTCGCCACTCCTGCCACGCGGATGATGTCCGGGGCATGGCCGCCGCCTGCTCCCTCCGTGTGGTACATGTGGATGGTCCGGCCCTTGATCGCTGCCAGGGTATCTTCGAGAAATCCGCTCTCGTTCAGGGTATCGGTGTGAAGCTGGACCTGAAAATCGAGCTCATCGGCAACCGACAGACAGGTATCGATCACCGCGGGCATCGCTCCCCAATCCTCATGGATCTTCAGACCGACGCAGCCGCCCGACATCTGGTCGTAGAGAGATTGGGGCTTGGATGAATTGCCGCGGCCGAGAAAACCGAAGTTTATGGGCCAGTGCTCCGCCGCCTGCAGCATCTTGCCGACGTTGAACGCGCCGCCACAGTCGATGCCAACGGTAATCGGGCCCAGCGATCCGCCGATCATGGTCGTCACCCCCGCGGAGATGGCGTGCTCGCAAAGCTGGGCGGAATCGAAATGAACATGAACATCGATTCCCCCCGGCGTGACGATGAGGCCTTCCGCGTCTCGCACTGTTGTTGCCGCGCCGCAGATGAGGTCGTCATCGACGCCGTCCATCGTCGCCGGGTTGCCGGCTTTTCCAATGTTGACCACCCGCCCGTCCTTGATGCCGACATCGCCCTTGACGATGCCGAGAACCGGATCGATCACCAGGGCGTTGCACAGAAGCATGTCGAGCGAGCCCATGGAGCTGTCGTAGCCCGGAGTGAGGCCGAGACCGTCCCGCAGCGTCTTGCCGCCGCCGTGCAGGCATTCGTCACCGGGTACGGCGTGGTCGCGTTCGACGACCGCAAACAGCGAAGTATCGCCAAGTCGCACCGCATCACCGGTCGTGGGACCATACATCCGCGCGTAGTCGGAGCGCTTCATGTGGGCCATTTTCGTCAGACTCCCCCGAAAGCCGAGCTCTCGGGCGCGCCGCAGGGCCTCGGCCTTGCAGGCCTCAGTGCGGACCGAGCCATTGGTCAAACCGTTAAGACCGTAGATTTCGCCGGTGCCACCGAAGGCGGTCAGTCTGACCAGCTTTTCCTCTCCCGGTTCGAACCGGACGGCCGTCCCCGCCGGTATGTCGAGGTGCATCCCGAAAGTGCTTGCCCGCTCGAACTCCAGCGCCCGGTTGGTCTCAAAGAAATGATAGTGGCTGCCGATCTGAACAGGACGGTCGCCGCGATTTTTTACCCGAACGTCCTGCTTGCTTCGGCCAACGTTGATCTCGATATCGCCGGACTGCGGGATGACTTCTCCGGGCCGGATGTCGTCTTTGGCGGGCGGGGCCGGGCCCGGCCGTATGGGATCGTGAACGGTGACGAGCTTGGTCCCATCGGGGAATGTACCTTCCACCTGCAGCATCGGCATGAGCTCGGCCACGCCCGGCATGACATCATCGCTGCGCAGCAGTGTCGAGCCGAAGGAGATCAGATCGGCAACCGATCTGCCTTCCCGCGCGCCCTCCAGGATCTCATCGGCAATGTATGCCGTTGCCTCGGGGTAGTTGAGACGCAACCCCTTCGCCTTGCGCTTGCGTGCGAGTTCGGCTGCGACAAAGACCGTCAGGCGCTCGAGTTCGGTCGGTGTGAGCAGCATCTTGTTCTCCCTTGTGGTTGCTAGTTTGCGAACAGTCTTGCCTGGGCAACTTCATGCCGCATGCTGCCGATTTCTGCCTGCGGCATGAAGGAATGAATGGAATCGAGAGCAGGAGGTCCGGTTGCAAGGATGGCGGCGATGTCGGCGTGGACACCTTTGAGTATCCTTTGTGCTCCCACGTGACCGATCACTCCAATGCGCACTGCCGCACTCAGGAAGCCGGTACACATGAGGTGCGCGGAGAGGACGGCAGTTTCGCAGGCAGGAATTCCGCGGCGTGACCAGAGCAAACCCTGCGTGGGGGCGAGATGCCCGTGGGCGTGGCGCTGCTGCACGAGCGCAGAATAGTCGTCGGCGCCCGGCGTCCCCAGCTTCACGTGCACTGCCAGCAGAGCTCGGCCATGGCGACGGGAGCCGGAGCGCAACTCGGCAGCCAGTGTCTGGCCTTCGACCAATTGATCGATGCGGGCGACCGCGTGCAGTGTATTGGAGGCAGCTGCCGCGGCGGCAATCACCGGCCGGTCGAAGCGTGCCCAGCGATGATGCAGTTGATGACGAACGAAATCCTGCACGTCCTGTTCACGCGTCACCGCGCCCTCGGCGCACAGCATTTCCAGACCCCAGGAAAAGGCGACCGCGCCGGAGGGAAAGAAGCTGTCGCCGTCCTGAAGCAGGCGCAGCAGGAGCGCGCTCTCAATCACCTCCCACTCTCCGTGCCTTGCCGCTGGAAAGTACGCCCTGAAGGCGCGCCAGATAGCTTTCCTCAGGTCCTTCCATGGCGATCAGAATGCGCTTGTCTGCGAACCGAACTCGCCAATGCAGATTGCCGCAGAGGTAGCCCAGCTCGAGCGCTGTCGCCTCGTCACCGGGCTCGAGCGCTAGCCACCGCTCCTCTGTCATACGGATGACGACGGCGCGATCATCGAGCTCGAGGATCGCACCGTCCTGCAGCTTCTGGTCGCGGGCGAGCGCGACCAGGCATTCGGTGCCCTTGTCGGTCGTGGCCCGCAGCCTTTTTCGCTTTGCGTCGTCACGCTTGAGAACGAGATATTCGACTTTTCCCTCGTGCGCGAGCTGATGCAGGCGTTCGGCGGGTTGCGGATCGCCTGCAAAGCCTAAAATTCGTGTGAAGGTCGCGACTATTTCGCCAGTTCCCGGTCAATGATGGTCTTGAAGGTTGCGAAATCCTGCGCGCCCCGCAACATCTGTCCATTCACGAAGAAAGTCGGAGTTGAAGTCACGCCGAAGGACAGTGCCGTCTTTGCTACGGCATAGATTCCTTCGGAAAGATCGCTTCTGGTTATGCAGCCGTCGAAGGTCTGCTGATCCATGCCGGTCGCCAGCATGAGGCGGGCAAGCTCCCGCCTGGGATCGTCGCCTGTCCAGGACATTTGTTCGCGAAACAAGGCTTCAATCGTTGGAAAGTATTCGTGTTGCGGACGGCACCTGGCGAGCATGAACGCCGCCATGGCGAGGCTGTCCAGCGGAAACTCGCGAAATATCCAGCGCACTTTGCCGGTGTCGACATAGGCGCTGACGAATGTGCGGCAGGCTCCGGATGTGGAATTGTGCACAATGGGGGCAGGTGGCCGAGGCGTATTCGATCACCACGACGGGTGCATCCGGCGATCCGAGGCTTCGTTCTCCGATCGCCGGCACGCTGGCAAGGAGCCTCGTGCCCCAAGGCGGGCGCGCCCCCGGCATCCTGCCCGAGCGCTTGTCGGGTGAGACAGCCACAGAGGCAAGCAAAGGCACCGGTAAGCAGCGATCTTCGGCGGGTCGACGCCCGAGGAAATTCGTTACTTCTCATGTCATGTCGGCCTAGGCAGATCGCCGTTCGTCGCGCTGATGCAACATGCAACGGAGTGGGAGAATAGCAGCCGAGCACTGCCGTAATCCACCCGGGGCGAGACCCTAGCTCGCGGGCGTCAACTTGGTCGAGCTGACGTAGAAATTGCCACCCACGTGGCGGAAGGGGAAACACATGTCCTTGCGGCCCTTTGGAATGGCCGGCCCGGGATCGAAACTCTCGCACAGCTTGCCGTCAACAACGTGCCACCGCCCGGTGCCGCGACCCGCGCCGGACTGATTATAGTCGATCGTACCATCGGCATTGAACGTGATGGTGCCGCGGAAGTCGGCGTTCTCGTAGTTCCAGGTACGTCCGACAAGAACGGAATGAATGGCGGCGCCGTCCAGGGGTCCGTCGGGAAGCTGAACCGCGGCGTCGGCGCCCGACGGCTGCGGCGTCAGCTCGGGCAGGGCTGACCCGTCGCCCGCTCTCGAGCAGGCGGCGAGCAGGAAGGCCAAAGCCACAAGTACGGTAGTGTGCCGATGCATTTCCGTTCCCCGCCGCCCGCCAGGCCGCCGTAAAGTAAAACATTTCGCGACGATGTGGAATCCCTACCGGCGCCTGCGCCTGGGCGTACGGATTCCGGGCCTGCCACCCTTGGAACCCGCGGCGCGTGCGCCGAACTTTGCTTTCGGCCAGGCAGCTTCGGGCCCTTCCACTCGCGAGACCGTTTCGTCGCCCCCGGCGGGCGAGTGCGAGTACCCTCTGCCCAGCGGATCATCCATGACCGCCAACTCCGCGGCCTTGAGCCGCTTGATCTCGTCGCGCAGCCGTGCCGCCTCCTCGAACTCGAGATTGGCGGCGGCGTCCCGCATCCGCGTTTCGAGGTCCTCGAGCACCCGCTCGAGATTGTGGCCGAACAGGGGGCGCGCTTCCTCGGCCAGGCCGGCGCCGACGCGCACATGGTCGGCTTCGTAGACGCTCGAGAGGATGTCGGCGATGTTGTTCCTGATGCTTTCCGGGGTAATGCCGTTCTGCTCGTTGAACAACCGCTGCTTTTCACGGCGGCGGTCGGTTTCGGCAATGGCGCGCTGGATCGAGCCGGTCATCGATGTCGGCATAGAGAATGACCCGGCCGTCGACGTTGCGTGCCGCGCGCCCGATGGTCTGGATGAGTGAGGTTTCGGAGCGCAGAAAGCCCTCCTTGTCGGCGTCGAGAATTGCCACGAGGGCGCATTCCGGAATGTCGAGGCCCTCGCGCAGGAGATTGATGCCGACCAGCACATCGAATGCTCCGAGCCGCAGGTCGCGGATGATCTCGATGCGTTCGAGCGTTTCGATGTCCGAATGCATGTAGCGAACCCGGATCGACTGCTCGTGCATGTATTCGGTCAGGTCCTCGGCCATGCGCTTGGTCAATACAGTGACCAGCACGCGATACCCGCTGGCCGCCACCTCGCGGCATTCGGCGATGAGGTCGTCGACCTGGTTTTTCACCGGGCGCACCAGGATCGGCGGATCGATGAGACCGGTAGGCCTGATCACCTGTTCAGCGAACACTCCGTCGGTGCGCTGGAGTTCCCAGGGGCCGGGCGTTGCCGACACGTAGATCGATTGCGGCCGCATGGCATCCCACTCCTCGAAGCGCAGCGGCCGGTTGTCGATGCAGCTCGGAAGGCGAAACCCGAACTCGGCAAGCGTCGCCTTGCGATTGAAGTCACCCCGGAACATGCCGCCGAGCTGCGGTATCGTGACGTGACTCTCATCGACAAAGACCAGGGCGTTGTCGGGCAGGTATTCGAACAGGGTCGGCGGCGGCTCGCCGGGTTTGCGCCCGGTCAGGTAGCGCGAATAATTCTCGATGCCGGCGCACGATCCGGTGGCCGTTATCATCTCGACGTCGAACAGGCAGCGCTGCTCCAGACGTTGCGCTTCGAGAAGTCGGCCGGCGCGATTGAACTCCTCGAGCCGCAGCCGCAGGTCATCCTTGATGCGGCGCACCGCCTGCTCGAGCGTCGGCTTGGGCGTCACATAGTGCGAGCTGGCGTAGAGCTTCACGCTCTCGAGTTCGGCCATCTTTTGCCCCGTCAACGGGTCGAACTCGCCAATGCTCTCGATCTCATCGCCGAACAGCGAGAAGCGCCAGGCCCGGTCCTCAAGATGCGAGGGAAAAATTTCAACGGTATCGCCGCGGACGCGGAAGGTGCCACGCACGAAGTTCTGATCGTTGCGCTTGTAGTGCAGCGCCACGAAGTCGGCGAGAAGAGCGCGCTGGCCGACGTTGTCGCCGCGCTTGAGCGCCAGCGCCATCGCCGAATAGGTCTCGACATCGCCGATACCGTAGATGCAGGAAACCGAGGCAACGACGATCACATCGTCGCGTTCGAGCAGCGCGCGCGTCGCCGAATGGCGCATGCGGTCGATCTGTTCGTTGATCGAGCTTTCCTTCTCAACATAGGTATCGGTGCGCGGCACATAGGCTTCCGGCTGGTAGTAGTCATAGTAGGACACGAAGTATTCGACAGCGTTGTTGGGAAAGAACTTCCTGAACTCGCCGATAGAGCTGGGCGGCGAGCGTTTTGTTGGGCGCGAGCACGAGGGCGGGGCGCTGCGTGGCTTCGATCACCTTGGCCATGGTGTAGGTCTTGCCCGAGCCGGTGACGCCCAGCAAAACCTGGTCGCGCTCATGACGGTGCACGGAAGCGACAAGCTCGGCGATGGCGGTGGGCTGATCGCCGCTTGGCGCGAGGTCGGATACGATCTCGAGACGCTGGCCGCCCTCGGACTTTTCCGGACGCAGGGGACGGTACGGTGCAAACAGGGGCAGCTGGGCAAGTTCGGGCCGCAGGTGGGCGAGACCATCGCGTGGACCCGACACGTCGGCCCGGGGGTCCGGCCGCTGGCGCAACGAATCAGCCGCCGGAATATCCGGATGGGATGTCAACGGCTGCTGCGCCGCTTCCTCGAAGCCGCCATCCTGGCGCGAATGTCCCATGATACGCTCACATATAGGTAACGTTGCGGGCAGGAGAAAGAGCGGGCACTGTCAAGCTGCGTCAGCAGTGCATGCCCCTGTGGCGCGAGCGCCGGGCCGGAAAACGTGCCCCGCAGGGCGCGCTGTCAGGCTCTCCCTGCGATGTAGTCCTGCAGGGCCTCAGTCTCGTGCTGGAGATGCTCGAGGCGGTCCTTGACGATGTCGCCGATCGACACGATGCCGCAGAGATTGCCGCCCCTTACCACCGGCAGATGCCGGACGCGATGATCGGTCATCAGCTGCATCACGGCCTCGACGCTGTCGCCGGGGCTACAGGTGAAGATCTTGGCCGTCATCAGTTCGCCGACCGTGATTTCAGCAAGGCGCACCCCGTGTTCGTCGAGCCCGCGGGCGATGTCGCGCTCCGACAGAATGCCGGCGATCTTCTTGCCATCCGGGCTGATGACGATGGCGCCGATTTTCTTCTGCTCGAAGCAGCCTGGCGGCCTTGGCGATGGTGGCATCGGGTGGCAGCGTTGCAACACTCGATCCCTTCCGGTCGAGGATGTGCTGAACGGTCATGGCAAGCCTCCAGCGGCTCGAGACGACGTTGAGAGCTGCGCCATACTACAACAAACAATCCGCCCGCATAATGGCGAGCGCAACCGGCTGGAGAAGGAATCAACCGTCGCTGATCGACATAGCGATCGGCGGCGGGGCCCGAAGCGTCTGATAGACGACGCAATAGCGTTCGGTGAGCTTATGCAAGCGTGTCGCGGTCAGCGTCACTCAGGTCGCCCTCGAGCTCGAAGGTCAGCCGGATAGCGCGAAATCCGACTGGCTGCATCTTTCGCCACTCCCAGCGTGCCACGAAAGTCGAGATCGCCCTCGGCGCGCACCCGTCCTCCGCGCAGCGCAATTCCAAGGGAGGTGGCGACGGCGTTGAGCGTGACGCCCGCACAGGCCACAAGCGCCTGGAGCAACATATCACCGGAACAGGCTTCAAAACCCGTGCCGCCGGTCGCCGGATGCAGTCCGGCAGACACCAGGGCCCTCGCAGTTGCGACGGAGCAGGTGACCCCTTCGGCGAGTTCACCTTCGGCGACCAGGGTGATCGCCGCATCTTCGGGAGCGCGCCGGTAGCGCTCCTTGAGCGGGGATTGCAATGCTTTGAGCTCGGCAGCTTCCATTAGCGGCATCCATCAAGAACCCGCAATCAGGCCACAGCCGCCTCCATGAAGCAAGGCCGCGCTGCCATCGCTTCTCAACAAGAGAGGTCAGAGACCGCGGGTGAGATTGCCGACCGCCAGCACGATGAAGCCAACGAGCATGAGCAGAAACGCGTGCGGCGCAGTTGCGCTCATGACACCGTAGTGGCCGGCCGCTCCCAGTGCTGCAAGGACGACTGCTGCAATGAAAGTGATGGTTTTCGGTGCACTCAGGTCCATAATTGATCCTCGCTGTTGAAGATTGGCCGACGCAACGCCACCAGACTGCGGTGGCCGAATCAGCCACCATCCGACCGATTGTCGTAGCTTGATTAGCAGCGAGCAAGCGATGATCGTCCGCGTTAAAACGAGGTAGCTGCTAGGGCGCGATCCATTTTTTCCGCGGGCCATCGTGTTGGGGCGCGGGGCGCCTCGTCGGCGCTTGCAACGGCGGTTCCCTCGCCGGTTTCGTCGAGGGTAGCCTTGCCGGCGGTAGTTGCAACTTCCACCCTGCCGTCGAGCAGCAGCACTCCCTGCTCGTCGTCGATCGGACCGGCCCAGAAGTCGGTGCCGTGCACGGTTATGGATGCGAAGGTCATTGAGACGACGATCCGGCGGTTCGGCGAGGCGCGGAGGCGCCCGGAGACGTAGCGGGCCGCCCCATGCAGGAATACCGCAAGTCGATTGGCAGCCCGGCTGGCGTCGACCCCATAGCGATCGAGTCTTAGCGACGCTTTCTCCCCGAGTGTCAGGCGCGTTCCATCGAGGAACGAGATCTCGACGCGCGCGCCGGCATTGGAGGATACGATGTCATCGACATGAACCGGCGAACCGGTGTCGATCGCCTTCATCTCTCCGAGGGACGTCAGTATTCCGGCGCCCTCAAGGCGGGTAACCGTACCGATCTCGTCCTGGGCCACGACTGTCGGGACATCAAAGGCCGCCAGCAGCATCGCAATGGCAAAGACGCGGGAAGCAGTGCCGGAGAGCCGACCGCGCGAGCCTTCCATTGGAAACCTCCGATCCATTGCCCCAAGGCAGTGACACTCTATGAAGCCGGCGGCGATTTGCTGCCGATCATGATGACGTTCCGGAGCGAAATCAAATAAGGACGGCGGATGCGCCAATGGCACATCCGCCGTCCTGATTCAGCGCGCTACTTGTTTGTGGTTTTGACCGCAGTATCGATGGCATCCCTGAGGTCGACATACTCCTCACAGGCCGTGCCGCACCGCTGCTCGATTTCCCGCAAGTTGTTCCCTGGCGAGATCCAGCTTGCCGAGCGTGACATAGCCTTCGCCCAGGTACTCGCGCGCCTCGACATAGTCCGGATCGCGAGCCAGCGCCTGCTGGTAGTAGGCGATGGCCTCGGTGAACAGGCCGAGCTTGCGATTTGTATAGCCGAGACCGTTCAGCACTTCCGGGTTGGATTTGTCGGCGACCTGGCCGAAAAGCATGCGTCCGGCCTCGAACTGCCCACTGTGGGCGAGCCTCCACGCCTCATCGATGAGCTGTTGATCGGGCGAAACCTGCCGCTGCTGCTTCACGCACTTTCTTTGCTTCTTGCTCCACACGGTATCCCTTCGGACACTTCGACGATCCGCCGCCGCCACTGTTTCCCCCGCCGGCGGCGAGCGCCAGCGCGGGAGCGGCAAGCAGCGCCAAAGATGAAACCAATACCAAGACCGGCCTACGCATGATCCAGTACCTCCTATTGGAGTTGAAGAACTCTTGCCTTCATGTACGCGGAAATCGGGCAGATTGTTCCGCCCCTTTCGGGAGCGCAATACACAAACCCGAGAGCTGACTTCAGAGGATGGGGAACAGCCCGGCTTGAGCGGTGGCGCCCACGAGCACCAGCGCGGCGGCGAGTGCAATGAGCAGGGCCAGGGCGAAAAACGACATGTTGCGCCGAGTCCGGCCCTCGAATTCCTGGTGATGATCGACTACCCGGCGGGTCTCCGCAGCGAGACTGGATATCCCGGTTCGCGTTCGAACAACAGCAGTGGCTGTCCACCTGGCCATGACCGATATCCCCGCCTTTTGCCGAACCCTTCCTGATTTTGGCAATGAAAGCGGCAGGATCGGGATGGAACTGTGTGCCGGCTGGGAAATCTTGCGGCGAAAGTGTGGCAACCCATCCTGTGCTTAGGGACGCCAGGAGTATATCCAGTTTAGCCGGGCAAGCAGGAGGCTCGTCGGAACGTAGGCGAGCACCATGTTGCGCAACGAAGCGTGCAAGCCGGATGCATGATAAACGCGGCCCTGCCTTCTGGACAGGCGGGAAAGCCGGGTGGTCCGCGCCATGCGCCGGCTCTCAAAGCGGCGAAACGCATCAGCGGGTCTGGTCACGCCATCCAGATCTTGTCCAAGGGTAACGGAATCCTCGAGTGCTGCGGCTGCACCCTGTGCCAGATAGGGCGCTATCGGATGCGCGGCATCGCCGATCAGGGTGGCCGGACCCGTTCCCCAGGAACACACCGGTCGCCGGTCAGCCGCTTGCCACCGGTGCCACGCGCCGGGCAGACCGAGAAGATAGCGCAACTCGGCGGTCACCCCAGGAAACATGGCCGCTACTTCGGTGGGTGAACCGGCCGTGGAGTTCGCCTTACTGTCCTGTTCCGTTTCACTGACGGCGACGAAGTTGATGAGCTTGCCTCCCGACACCGGATAGTGAACCACGTGGCCGCGGGAGAGGAGCCACAGCACGACGTCTGCGGAGATCGCGGGCGCTTCGATGCGGGGCAGCAACGCGCGAAACAGTACGTGACCGCTCGCCGGTGGCGCGCCGTCAGCGAGAAGACACTGGCGGATGGTCGAGTGCAGGCCGTCGGCTCCCACGATCGCGTCGGCGGATTCCACGGAGCCGGCCAGGCGAACTGTTGGTTGGTCGCCCTGCCATTCGAGACCGGTGATCGTGCTGTCCGTCCGTATCTCGACTTCCGGCAGTGACCGGGCCGTCGCCAGAAGCGCCGCCAGCAAATCGGCCCGATGCGTCACCACATAGGGAGAGCCGAAACGGCGGTCGAAGCTGTCGGCAATGGCGATGGAACGGATCAAGCGGCCGCTTTCACCGTCCATGAACCGAAGGTATCGCGGCTGCCAGGTGTTGGCGCGGAGAAGCTCCCATGCGCCCAGCCACTCAAGCGCCTTGATTCCGTTCGGCGCGATCTGTAGACCGGCGCCACGTTCTTCAATGCGCGCTGCCCGCTCGAATACCACAACCTGATGTCGCATCCTGGCAACGGCAATGGCCGCCGCAAGTCCGGCAATGCCGCCGCCAACGATGATGACTTTCATGGCTGGGTATGGTTTCCGCGGTCATCGAGGCTGTCAATCACGATCAGGGGAACCCGTCGATGGGCTTCATTGCCGACTCGCTTGACCGCATCAAACCGTCCCTGACCATCGCCGCATCCAACAGGGCGGCAGAGTTGAAGGCGCAAGGGCGGGACATCATCGCGCTCGCTTCCGGTGAGCCGGATTTCGATACCCCCGCCAACATCAAGGACGCGGCGATCGCTGCCATCCGGCGCGGCGAGACGAAATACACGATCGTCGACGGCATCACCGAGCTCAAGGCTGCTGTCGTGGCGAAGTTCAAGCGCGAGAACGGCCTCGAGTACGAGCCGTCGCAGGTGTCGGTGGGCACGGGCGGCAAGCAGGTGCTGTTCAATGCGCTGATGGCGACCGTCAACCCCGGCGACGAAGTAATCATTCCGGCACCCTATTGGGTGAGCTATCCCGACATCGTGCTGCTGGCCGGCGGTGTTCCCGTCATCGTCCCGACCAGGTTTGAAGAACGATTCAAGCTGCGGCCGGATACACTCGATCGCGCCATTACCGGCAAGACCAAGTGGCTGATCCTGAACTCGCCGTCCAATCCCTCGGGCGCGGCCTATTCAAGGAGCGATTTGAAGGCGCTCACGGATGTGCTGGTCGGGCATCCGCACGTCTGGGTGCTCACGGACGACATGTACGAGCATCTGGTCTATGACGACTTCAGTTTCGTGACGCCGGCGCAGGTCGAGCCGCGTCTGTACGAACGCACGCTCACCATGAACGGCGTATCCAAGGCCTACTGCATGACGGGTTGGCGCATCGGCTACGGCGCGGGACCGGAACGGCTGGTCAAGGCGATGGCGAAGCTGCAATCGCAGTCGACCTCCAATCCGAGCTCGATAGCACAGTGGGCGGCGGTTGAGGCGCTGAACGGGCCGCAGGACTTCATTGCCAGGAACAATCTCGCCTTCAAGGAGCGGCGTGACCTGGTGGTGTCGATGCTGAACCAGGCAAAGGGCATCTCGTGCCCTCTGCCGCAAGGCGCCTTTTACGTCTATCCCTCGTGCGCCGAAGCGATCGGCAAGAGATCGCCCGCGGGCAAGACCATCCGGACGGATGAGGATTTCGCTGCGGAACTCCTCGATGCGGAGGGCGTTGCCGTAGTTCATGGCGCTGCTTTCGGCATGGAACCGCACTTTCGCATCTCTTATGCCACCAGCACCCAGGCTCTTGAGGAAGCATGCCAGCGAATTCAGCGGTTCTGCGGCAATCTGCAGTAGCCGGGGCGCAAAACAGAAGCGGACTTTCCGACTGCCGGGCGTTCGTCCGCTTTATGCCACAATCACCGGGCAACACATTGCCTGTTAAACGGCTCGGGACAGCCCTCGTGAAGAGACAGGAGACAAGCATGACGAAACTCGCCTCAATTGCAGCGGCAGCAATGCTCGCGGTGTTTGTCTCACAGCCTGCAGGTGCGGAAAGTTCGCGTGCTGGGCTCCTCACCTGTCGGGTGAATGGTGGCGTCGGTTGGATCATCGGCTCGACCAAGTCCGCCGATTGCACCTTCAAGTCATCTTATGGCGAGCGGCGCGATCGCTACGCCGGCTCGCTGACCAGAATTGGTATTGACCTCGGAGTGACGAACGGAACGACGCTCGTATGGGCAGTATTCGCTCCGCGACGGTTGGAGCGCGGCTCTTTGTCGGGCGGATACATCGGCGCGGGAGCAGAGGCGACCATCGGCGTCGGGCTCGGGGCGAATGTCCTGGTCGGCGGCTTTCGCAATTCCATCAATCTGCAACCGTTGAGCGTCCAGGGTCAGACCGGCTTCAACGTCGCTGGCGGATTCGGCTCGTTGACCCTCAAGGGCCACTGACTTCCACGGATTTGACGGTTCACCCGCGGGGCTTTGCTCGGTCTCGTGTAGAATCCCCCTTGCCTCGGATGTGTCCGGGGGGGCAGGATGCATCGCATGGAACCGCTCCGGGCGTTCCATAAAAAGGGGCGGTCCTCACTGCATGCCAGAGGGAGGACAGAACGATGGACCATGCATTGGGCAGACGAGCCCAGGGTCCCCGGTGCGTGGCACTGGTGGGCCCCTATCTGAGCGGCAAGACGACGCTTCTCGAGGCCATTCTGTTTCGCACCGGCGCCATCGAGCGCCAGGGCCGTGTCTCGCAGCGCTCGACCGTCGGAGATGCCGCCGCCGAAGCGCGCGCCCACGGAATGAGCGTGGAACTCAACACGGCGTTCACCGATTTTCTGGGCGATACCTACACCTTCCTGGACTGCCCGGGATCGATCGAATTCATGCAGGACGCCCACGCGGCGCTGGCGGGTTGCGATGCCGCGGTGGTCGTTTGCGAGCCGGATGAGAAGAAGGTTCCCGCCCTCCAGCTCATTCTCAAGGAGCTTGACCGGCTCAAGGTGCCGCGCATCCTGTTCATCAACAAGATCGACAAGTCGGAAAATCGCCTGCTCGATCTCTTGGCATACCTGCAGCCTGCCAGCAGCACGCCGCTGGTGCTGCGCCAGATACCGATCTGGAACAACGGCATCGCCACCGGCTTCGTCGATCTCGCTCTCGAGCGCGCCTTTGTCTATCGCGAGCACGCGGCGAGCGAAGTCATTGAAATTCCGGCCGACATGAAGGAGCCCGGGAAAGAGGCCCGCTTCGCCATGCTGGAAAAGCTCGCCGACTACGACGACGAGCTCATGGAGCAGCTGCTGTCGGACATGGAACCTCCGCGCGACCGTGTGTTCAACGATCTGGCACGGGAGTTGCGGGACGGTCTGATCACTCCGGTATTGTTCGGCTCGGCCGAAAACGGCCACGGGATCCTGCGGCTGCTCAAGGCGCTGCGCCATGAAACGCCGTCGATCGAAGACACGGCGAAGCGGCTGGGTGCTGTTGCCAACGGCGTGACGGTCGTTCAGTCGCTGAAGACGTATCCATACGGCACATGGCGGCAAGCTCACGCTCGTCCGGGTGCTTGCGGGTGCAGCCAGCGAAGGCCAGACGCTCTATGGCCGCAACGGCCAGGAAGCGCGGGTGGCCGGACTGTTTCAGATCATTGGCGCGGAACAACGCAAGATCACAAGTGCACGGACCGGCGACACGGCCGCGCTCGGCAGAATGGAAGGGATGTCCACCGGCGAGACGTTGTCCAGCGCCAAGGGGTCGGCAAAACAAGCGGTTGCGCTCGAGGTCAATTCGCCGGTGTACGGCTTGGCAATCGCGGTGGCTGATCGCAAGGACGAGGTGAAGCTGACATCGGCCGTCGCCAAGCTTACCGAGGAGGATCCGTCGCTGGCCCTGGTTCACAACCAGGACACCCACGAGATGGTGTTGTGGGGGCAGGGGGAGATGCACTTGCGCGTGGCGCTCGAGCGGCTGGCGAGCAAATTCGGCGTGCACGCCGCCGCGAGGCCGCGGCGCATTTCCTACAAGGAGACGATTCGCCGGCCGGTCACCGTCCGCGGCCGCCACAAGAAGCAGTCAGGCGGACACGGACAGTTCGGCGACGTGGTCATCGACATCAAGCCGCTGCCGCGCGGCTCGGGATTCGCCTTCACCGACACGATCACCGGCGGCGTCGTTCCAAAACAATATATTCCTGCGGTCGAGGCCGGTGTTAAGGACTACCTGGCGCAGGGTCCGCTCGGGTTCCCGGTCGTCGATCTCACCGTAAATCTTTCGGACGGCAGTTTTCATACCGTCGATTCCTCGGAAATGGCGTTCAGGCTGGCCGGCCGTCTCGCCATGAGCGAGGGAATGCCGCAATGCTCGCCGGTACTGCTCGAGCCGATCGCGCACGTCAGCATCCACGTTCCGAGCGACGCAACCAGCAGGATCAATCAGATCGTCACCGGTCATCGCGGCCAACTGCTCGGCTTCGACGGGCGCGAGGGCTGGCCAGGCTGGGATTCGATCGAGGCGCATTTGCCGGAGAGCGAGATTGCCGACCTGATCATCGAGCTCAGATCGGCGACGTCGGGGGTCGGCACGTTTACCTTCAAGCACGACCACATGGTGGAGTTGACGGGACGGACCGCCGATCAGGTGCTGGCTGCGCACAAAGCCCGGGCTGCCTGAGAAACTGGAGTCTTCCAGGCGAACGCCACTTGCGGTTGGATCAGCCGAGCCCGCGGCAATCAATCACCTGCTACTGGCGCGCGGCGTGCGGGATTTCGGCGACGGATTCGTCGCCGTGCTCCTGCCCGTCTACCTGACGGCGCTGGGACTATCGCCATTGCAGGTCGGCCTCATTGCCACGGCTGCCCTGCTCGGCTCGTCGTTGCTCACCTTCACCGTCGGCCTGCTCGGCAGGCGCTATGACTATCGCCAGCTGCTCCTGGCAGCAGCGGGGCTCATGATTGCTACTGGCGTTACCGTCGCGATGGTCGACGACTATGCCGTGTTGCTGGTTGTCGTCTTCGTCGGGACAATCAATCCGTCGAGCGGCAGTGTCAGCATGTTCGTCCCGCTGGAGCACGCGGTGCTCGCGCGCGAGGTCTCCGCTGCCGAACGCACCAGGGTGTTCGCGCGCTACAGTCTTGTCGGCGCGCTTGCTGGAGCATTTGGGGCGCTCCTGGCCGCTGCACCCGATCTCCTAGCCGCAACGGGCCTCGACCGGCTCACCGCCATCAAGTCGATGTTCATCCTCTATGCGCTGCTCGGCCTCGCGGGGGGTCTCGCCTACCTGCACATTCCGCGGCGCCGGATATCGCCGGACCGATCGGCAACCCCCGCGCTCGGGCCATCACGGCGTATCGTTTACAAACTCGCCGCTCTTTTCAGCCTCGACGCATTCGCTGGCGGTCTGGTCGTCCAGTCCCTGCTCGCCCTGTGGCTGTTCGAACGCTTCGACATGTCCCTGTCGGCCGCCAGCCTGTTCTTCTTCTGGTCGGGCGTCTTGTCGGCGCTCTCCTTTCCGGTGGCTGCCTGGCTCGCGCGGCGAATCGGACTGGTGAACACCATGGTGTTCACGCACATTCCGTCCAGCGTTTGCCTGATCCTGGCGGCGCTCGCGCCGACGCTGCCCGTCGTACTCGCCCTGCTTTTGATGCGCGCCGCGCTGTCGCAAATGGACGTGCCGACGCGGTCCTCTTACGTCATGGCGGTCGTCACCGAGTTCGAGCGGCCTGCCGCCGCGAGCTTCACCTCCATCCCGCGCAGCCTTGCCGCGTCACTGAGCCCGGCCATTGGCGGCGCATTGCTCGGCGCTTCCTTCAAGGGATGGCCGCTCGTGATCTGCGGCGCGGCAAAGATCGTCTACGATCTGTTGCTGCTTGTGCAATTCCGTTACCTGAAGCCGCCGGAGGAACGGTGAAGAGGATTGCGGACCCTGGGCGCCGCTCCACCGTGTCGAGCCCGAGAGGTCAGGGCGACCTTGAGGTCAGGCTTGACGCATGACCGTGTGGGGGTGTTGCCTGATGCCAGCCAATCAACCTTGAGGGAGGTCTTCCATGTCGTGGTCACGCCGTCATCTGCTGGCAACCGTCGGGTTGCTGCTGGGGGGAGCTCCGCTTTGTCAGCCCGTCGCCGCTCAGGACGTGGTGGTCGCGGTGACGGCCATCGTCGAGCATCCGGCGCTCGATGCCTGCCGCGACGGAGTTCGTGATGAACTGAAGGCCGCCGGCTACGAGGACGGCAAGAACTTCAGGTTCGTGTACGAGAGCGCCCAGGGCAATCCGGGCACGGCGGTACAGATCGCGCAGAAGTTCGTCGGCGAAAAGCCCTCCGTGATCGTGCCGATCTCAACGCCGTCGGCCCAGGCAGCGGTCGGAGCGACCAGCGACATCCCGGTCGTCTTCACCGCCGTCACCGACCCGCTCGGGGCCAAGCTCGTCACCAACCTGGACAAGCCCGGCGGCAACGTCACGGGGATGAGCGACCTGTCGCCGATCGCCAAGCATATCGAGCTGATCAGGGAGATCACGCCGGCGGCCAGGAAGATCGGCGTGCCCTACAATCCCGGCGAGGCCAACGCCGTCACCCTGGTCGGGCTGCTGAAGGAGAAGGGCGCAGCCATGGGCTATGAGATCGTCGAGGCGGCAGCGCCGAAATCGTCCGACGTGCTGGCGGCGGCGCAGAGCCTGGTAGGCAAGGTTGACGCCATCTACGTGCCGACCGACAACACTATCGTCTCAGCGCTCGAGGCGGTAATCAAGGTCGGCACCGAGAACAAGCTGCCCGTCTATGCTGGCGACACCGATTCAGTCAAACGCGGCGCACTCGCCGCCATCGGCTTCAACTACTACGACGTGGGCCGGCAGACCGGACGCATCGTGTTGCGCATCCTCAAGGGCGAGAAGCCCGCCGACATTGCCGTTGAGGGTGTGGAGATCACCGAGCTCTTCGTCAATCCGGGCGCGGCCGAGAAGATGGGGGTCACGATTCCCGCCGCCGTGGTCGCGAAGGCGAAGGAGGTGGTGAAGTAGGCGGCGACCGGTAAGAGGGTTGGTCCGCCTGCGTCCTTCATGAATCTCGTCGCGTTTCTGGGCGCCATCGAGATCGGCCTCGTGTTCGGCCTCGTCGCCATCGGCGTATTTCTCTCTTTTCGCGTCCTCAGCTTTCCCGACCTGACGGTGGACGGCAGCTTCCCGCTGGGTGCGGCGGCGACGGCGGCGCTGATTGTCGGCGGAGTCGATCCGTTCGTCGCTACCTTGGTTGCCGTTGGCGCAGGCGCCCTGGCCGGTCTGGTGACAGCGGGGCTCAACCTGCGCTTCGGCATATTGCACCTGCTGGCCAGCATCCTCACGATGATTGCGCTCTATTCCATCAACCTGCGCATCATGGGCCGGCCGAACGTGGCGCTCATCGGCGAGCCGACAGTGCTGACACCGTTCCAGGGCCATGGCGTGGCGAACATGTATCTGCGGCCGCTGGTCGCCTTCGTCGTGGTCGCCGTCGTCGCGGGCCTGGTGGTGCGTTTCCTGGCATCGGACTACGGTCTCGCCATGCGCGCGACCGGCAGCAATCCTCGCATGGCGCGCGCGCAGGGCGTGGACACGACGCGGTCGACCTATGTTGGCATGGCGCTGAGCAACGCCCTGGTGGCGCTGGCCGGGGCGTTGTTCGCGCAGATGAACGGCTTTGCCGACGTGACCATGGGGACGGGCACGATCGTCGTCGGCCTGGCGGCGGTGATCGTCGGAGAGGCCATCTTCGGCACGCGCTCGATCGCGGTGTGGATCGCGGCCTGCATCGCTGGATCCGTCATCTACCGCCTGGCGGTGGCTCTGGCGCTCAATGCCGGCTTTCTGGGCTTGAGCGCCTCCGACCTCAACCTGGTCACGGCCGTGCTGGTGGCGGTGGCCCTGATCCTGCCGGGGGCGCGCAATCCGGTGCGGGCGTTGCTGGCCGCGGCCGCCAAGCGATGATCCGCGCCCGGGGCATCGTTGTCGTCTTCAACCGCGACACGCCCATGGAGACGCGAGCGCTGCAGGGTCTCGACATCGACATTCCGGAAGGCCAGTTCGTGAGCGTGATCGGTTCCAACGGGGCCGGTAAGTCGACGTTGCTGAATGCGCTCACCGGCGACGCGCCGCTGGCGACCGGGCGGATCGAGATCGCCGGTGCTGATGTCACAGACTGGCCCGCGTCACGGCGGGCCCGGTTCGTGGCCCGCGTGTTCCAGGATCCCATGGCCGGCTCCTGTGCCGATCTCAGCATCGAGGAGAACCTGGCGCTCGCTGCCGCCCGCGGCCGCCGCCGCGGCCTGGGGCGGGCCCTCGACCGGTGCCGCCGCGACGAGTTCCGGAGCCGTCTTCGGCTCTTGAACCTGGGTCTCGAGAACCGGCTTGCCGATCGGATGGGTCTGCTGTCGGGCGGCCAGCGCCAGGCCGTCAGTCTGCTGATGGCCACCCTGCAGCCGATGAAGATCCTGCTGCTGGACGAGCACACGGCGGCGCTCGATCCGAAAACCGCCGAGTTCGTTCTCGGCCTCACTGCCCGGATCGTCGCCGAGCAGAAGCTGACCACGCTGATGGTCACCCACTCCATGCGCCAGGCGCTCGACCACGGCGAACGCATGGTGATGCTGCACGAGGGGCGGATCGTACTCGACGTCGCAGGCGCTCAGCGCAAGGGGCTCGACGTGCCGGACCTGCTGGCGCTCTTCGCCAGGCACCGCGGCGAACCACTGTCCGACGACAGACTGTTGCTGGCGTGAATCTGCGGGCACCGCGCTGCTTGCGGCTGAGGACTCGGGTGTGATCAGCGCCAGCGACGGAAAGTACGTACGGTATCGGCTGGCATCGCGGGTGACGGCAGTTCGCTGACAGCATGAGCCCCGATGAAGAAGTCAGGAAGGACGCCGGTGCGGGTGCAACGGCTGTTAGCAGGCTGGCACAACGTCTTTCTTTGCCTTGAATTGTGCGTAGATCCTGCGAGGCGCCGCATCGAAATACTTGAACAACGCTGGACACAACCAGCCTTCCGCATCCAGCTCCGAACTGTAGTACCAATTACCACCCATCTCCGACCGCCGCCACTCGAAGCTCACCTCGTGTCCCGGAAACGGGTTGGCTGAGAACAGCAAGGTGAACCCATGCTCCGGATGGTCGAGGCCGGCCACCATTCGCTCGATGATTTCATCAGCGCCTGAAATAAATGGCTCCTGAACAAGACCAACCCTGTCGTCATCGAAGACCCAGAGGCCCTCCGCCTTATACGGGTGAATGGCAATGATGGCGTTCATAGTTACCTCTGCGCCGGCTCAACTGTTCCGTGACGGCCGTGTCCGCCTGCCATGATGCCGATGCGTTGCAGACAGGAACTTCGGCTGGAAAATATCAACAAACGCCTCTGCCGCAACAGATAGCGGGCGTTCCGCAAGACGCAGGATCCCTACGCGTCGTGTGATCGCCGGTCGAAGCGGGCGCACCACGATCGAGTAGTCGCCGGTTGGCGGAACGGCGGCAGCCGGCACGATCGCGATGCCGAGGCCTGCCGCTACAAAACGAAGTTGGGAGCCGAATTGACTGGCAATGATGCTGTGGTTGAGCACGACGCCATGGCGATTGGCGGCAACATCAATGCTGCGTCGAAACCAGGACTCGACCGGCATCGATATCATCGGCTCATCGGCGACGTCTTTCAGTCTGATCACCGGTTTCCGCACAAGCGGATGCCGATGCGGCAGCACGACAGAGCACGGCTCCTCGGCGACCAATTCTGCGATGATGCCGCCGGGCAGCGCATCGGCAACGCCGATGCCGAAGTCGGCGAGTCCGCTGCGTACGTTCTGCAGCACATCGGGCGCCAGGCCCTCCCGGATGTGGACGTACATTTTCGGATGCTGCTTGCGAAAGTCAACGAGGGCTGCGGGAAGCAGATGATGGGTGATCGAGTTCATGCTTGCGATGATAAGCTGGCCCCGCATCTGGCCATCCAGCGTTCTCACCTTCTGCGTCTGTTGCAAAAGCTCGGCCAGCAGCCGCACCGCCGCGGGGATGAATTCCCGGCCTGCATCGGTCTGCACGACGCTGCGCTTGCCGCGCACGAACAATTTCACACCGAGACGGGATTCTGTCTGCTGAATGATCCGGCTCAGCCCCGGCTGCGATATCCCGAGGTCGGACGCTGCTGCGACGAAGCTCTCGAATCTCGTCAGCGCCACTACGGCTTGCAGGTGCTTGGCAGAAAGATTTGGAATGTCGCGAATGGTGGGTCTGGACATAGATGCGAAATTTGCATTGAAAAGCTGTATCCATATCAGATTGACATCCATTAATTCGCGTTGTCAAACTCTTTCATGTCTTGGCGAAGCAAAAGGCTTTGCGGATCGTCCAGGGAACCACCCTTGTGCAGGAACGCCCGATGAGCGTGATTTCTCCCTCAGTGCCAGAAGGGGTTGCAATCACCGGTTACCGCACCGTCATTATGGCGAGCATTCGGTCATTGCTGGAAGGCCTGAATGGCAGATTGTTCGCCGGGCGAGCAGACGAGTTCTTTCGAAGCCTGGACGAGCAGACCCGGGAAGACTTCGGTGTTACGCCATGTGAGAGGGACGTATCGGCGGATGAGCACAGTCAAATCCCCGAGGGGCTGCTGCGAGAGATTTTCAGTTGGGCGCGATTCTCGAAGTAGATCCGGGGTGAGGTGACTAGAAACTCCATTCCTTGGCCTTGGACACCAGGAAATCGCGAAACACCGCAACACGTTTGGAATCCCGCAGTTCCTCCGGATAGACGAAGTAACTGTCAAACGACGGCGTTTCGGCTGGAATTTGAATCTGCACCAGCCCGGACTCCTTGGTGACGATGTAGTCGGGCAGGGAGGCGATGCCGAGGCCGGTTTCGACGGCTCGCCTCAGACCATAGACGTTGTTTACCTTGAGCGTGGCCCGGCGGTGGCTGCCCGGCGCCAGTCCCGCCGTTTCCAGCCAGTTGATGTTGGTCCAGAAACCGGTCGTGGAGCCAAACGCGATGATGTTGTGGTCGTCGAGATCGGCCAGCTTCTTGGGCAGACCCTTGCGCCGAATGTAGTCGCTCGACGCATAGACGTGGTGGTGCACCGTGAACAGCTTGCGCTGCACGAGATCGGGCTGAACCGGACGACGCAATCTGATGGCGACGTCGGCTTCGCGCATCGACAGGTCCAACTCCCGGTCCTCGAGGAGGAGCACGACGTTGATCTGCGGATAGAGCTCGATGAACTCGGCAATGCGCGGCGTCAGCCAGATGGAACCGAGACCGACCGTGGTCGTGATCCGCAATTCGCCGGTCGGCTTGTCCTTGGAATCCATGAGCCGCGCCTGCGCCGCCGCCAGCTTGGTGAACACGTCGTGTGCGGTACGGTAGAGCATCTCGCCTTGCTCGGTGAGAATCAGGCCGCGGGCGTGACGGTGAAAGAGCGGAACGTTGAGCTCCTGCTCGAGCGCGCTGATCTGCCGGCTGACCGCCGACTGCGACAAGCCCAGCTCATGGCCGGCATGGGTGAAACTGCCGGCGTCGGCAACTGAATGAAAGATGCGCAGGCGGTCCCAATCCATCGCCGCGGGCGGAGATTGCAGGTTCATTCGGCAGCCGCACTCAGCTGGGCGTCGTGGGCAAGGTACTTCTCCGCCTCGAGGGCGGCCATGCAGCCCATGCCGGCGGCTGTTACCGCCTGCCGGTAGACATCGTCGGTCACATCACCAGCCGCGAACACGCCGGGTATCGAAGTGGCGGTCGAACGGTCGCCGGTGACAAGATAGCCCGACGGAGTCATCGGCAGCTGACCGGTGAAAAGTGCGGTGGCCGGGCTGTGACCGATGGCGATGAAGATGCCATCGCAGGCAACCTCACTCACCGCCCCGGTGACGACGTTCTTGAGCCGTGCTCCGACGACCCCTTTGGGAGCGTTCGTGCCGAGCACCCCCTCGAGCGTCGAATTCCACAGGACGCTGATCTTCGGGTTGGCGAAAAGGCGGTTCTGCAGGATTTTTTCTGCCCGAAACGCATCGCGGCGGTGGACGACGACGACCTCGCGCGCAAACCGGGTGAGAAACAACGCTTCCTCGACGGCCGTGTTGCCGCCGCCGACGACCAGAACCTTCCTGTCGCGATAGAAGAAACCGTCACACGTCGCGCAGGCGGAAACGCCAAAGCCCTTGTAGGTCTCCTCGCCGGGGGCGCCCAGCCACTTCGCCTGAGCTCCGGTGCAAATGATCAGTGCGTCGCCGGTATAGCGGGCGCCGCTGTCCCCCTTGAGCTCGAAGGGACGGGCGCGAAGATTTGCCTCGACGATGTGATCTGAAACCACCTCGGTGCCGACATTCGCCGCCTGCAGGCGCATCTGGTCCATCAGCCATGGCCCCTGGATGACGTCGGCAAAGCCCGGGTAGTTTTCCACGTCGGTCGTAATCGTGAGCTGGCCGCCCGGCTGGATGCCCTGAATCAGGATCGGACTGAGCATGGCGCGCGCGCCATAAATGGCGGCCGCATAGCCGGCCGGGCCGGAGCCGAGAATTATGAGCTTGCTGTGCTTGTTGACCATTTTGGGACCTCAGAACCCGCTACCTACTGGCTTCTCAGGCGAAGTGAAACCATTCGCCTTGGGGAAAAGTGCGCAGAATCAATAACTTGGAGCAAATTCTTATCGACAGAGCAGTCTCGCCATCGCGGTTGCGGCCTTGATCCATGAGAAAAAAGCATATCTGTCTCTGCTTAGCGGCAAATCGTGGTCCGGATCAACAGCGGCTCATCTTGAAACATTATTGCTGATATCCGGTCCTGACATATCCTGACGCTAGAAAGCGAAGGATGCTGGACATGGCGCGCGGATTCAGGCTCGACAATACCGACTGGCGGATTCTTCACGAATTGCAGGCGGACGGGCGAATGACCAATGTCGAACTCGCGCGCCGGGTGGGCATCTCACCCCCGCCATGCCTTCGCCGGGTGCGAGCACTCGAGGAACAAGGGGTCATCGCCTCCTATCGTGCGGTGCTTGATGCCTCGAAGCTGGGGTTCGATCTCACCATGTTCGCGATGGTGGGTCTGCACAGTCAGGCCGAGGCCGATCTGGTGGCTTTCGAGCAGCAGGTTCGGCAGTGGCCGATCGTGCGCGAATGCTACATGCTGTCCGGCGAGGTGGACTTCATCCTGAAGTGCGTGGCCAAGGACCTGCATACGGCCCAGGAATTCGTCATCCACGATCTGACCAAGGCGCCGAATGTCGACAGCGTGAAAACTACCCTCACGTTGCGGGTGTCCAAATACGAGCCGGGTGTGCCGCTGGCGCAAAAAGGTGCGCCGCGCTGAAGCATCCGCGCGCTAAAGATTTCCGGCGAGTGAAAGGAGGCGCTCCTCACCGCGACCTTCCAGAGAAAAGTGCAGCGGCAGGAAGTGAGCATCCTTTTGACTTGACCCATCCTGACATTGCATAGTCCGTCCATGCAGCGTCCGCCGGGCGGTCGACAGGAACGTTGGTCACGAGTATGTGCGATATCGCCGAGGTGGCCAGGATGACGGCGGCGCAAAGCGTGAGAGCCTGTCTCTTCTCCAGACGGCAATGAGGGCCGGGGCATCCGGCGGTGGACCCGAGCATGGCGGCGGGGCATCGCGGTCCCAGACACCGCGCCTGGCGATGCGCAAAGTGATCAAGAGCTTCCCCGGCGTCCGGGCCGTCGATGACGTGTCCCTCGAGGTCCGGCGCGGCGAGGTGCACGCGCTGATCGGCGAGAACGGTGCCGGAAAGTCCACGCTCATGCACCTCGTCGCAGGTGTGTACCCGCCGGACAGTGGCGCCATCGAGCTGGACGGCGTGTCGATCGCAGGCCTGAACGAACAAGGCGCCGCGGACGCCGGGGTTGCCATGGTCTACCAGGAGCGCAGCCTCGTGGGAGCGCTGAGCGTGGCCGAGAACGTCTACGCCGGTCGCCAGCCCGTCAACGCCGTGGGCGTCATCCGGCGGGCCCCGATGTACGACGGCACGCGACGGATCCTTGCCGACCTCGAGGTCGATATCGACCCCCGCACACCCGTCGCGCAGCTATCACCGGGCCAGCAGCAGATGGTCGAGATCGCCAAGGGCCTCTCGCACGAGCTCAGATTGCTCATCCTCGACGAGCCCACCTCATCGTTGACCATCAACGAAGGGCGCCACCTCTTCAGCGTCATCCGGCGCCTGGCGGCCCAGGGCGTTGCAGTCGTCTACGTCTCGCATCGGATGGCAGAGATTTTCGAGATCTCCGACCGCGTGACGGTAATGAAGGATGGCCGCGTCACGGGTGTCCGCGAGACGGCATCTGTAACGCCCAAGGAGCTCATCTCGCTGATGGTGGGGCGCGAGCTTTCCTTCGAGCCCGATCCTCGTCGCGCAGCCGCAGATGCGGCCGTCGCTCTCGAGGTCCGGGACCTCGTCGCGGATCCGGTGGTTTCGGCATCCCTTTCGTTGCGCTACGGCGAGATCGTGTGCCTCGCAGGCCTCCTGGGCGCCGGGCGCTCGGAGGTCTGCGAGGCGATCTTCGGGGCGCGACCCATCCAGTCGGGCAGCCTGCTGGTGGAAGGCCGCGAGCTGCGGCCGCGCAGTCCTGCCGAACTCCATGGCTGCGGGCATTTCCATGCTGCCGGAGGATCGCAAGGAAGGCGGGCTCTTCACCGACTTCTCGATCACCGCCAACGTGGTCGCCGCCAACCTCGCCGCCTACACGCACTCGGGCCTGTTGTCCGGAGGCCGAGATGCGGCAGGTCAGCCAGAAGTACGCCGACGAGCTGCGCATCGCCACCCCCAGCGTCGATCGCGAGGTGCGCTACCTGTCGGGTGGCAACCAGCAGAAGGTGCTGCTCGCCAAGTGGCTGGCGCGCGAGCCGCGCATCCTCATCGTCGATGAGCCGACGCGCGGCGTGGACGTCGGCTCCAAGGCGGACATCTACCGCATCCTGCGCGACCTGGCCGCCGGCGGCATGGCCCTCCTGGTGGTGTCCTCCGACCTGCCGGAGGTCCTCGCGCTGGCGCACCGCATCGTGGTCATGTCGGAGGGCCGGGTAGTCGGCGAGCTCGACGCCGCGGCAGCCACCGAGATCGCCATCCTCGAGCTCGCCGCCCCCAGAGCACAACATGGCAGTGCAACATGAACAGGGACGTCCCGGCCGCCGATAGCAGCTGCTGCGGCCACTCACGGCAAGTCGATCGAGAGCCCGGCCATCGAGCGGACGCGCGGCAGAGACATGCTCGTCCGCATCGCCACGGACCGGCCGCTGCTGCTCATCGTTCTCATCGTGACTCTCGTCGCGCTGATGACCATCCTGGAGCCGACCACCTTCCCGCGCGCAGCGAACGCGGCCGTCGTACTGCTCGACACCGCACAGACCGGCATCCTGGCATGCGGGATGATGGTGCTCCTGATCAGCGGCATGTTCGACCTCTCGATCGGCGGCATCCTCGCCTTCTCCGGCATCATGGCCGGTCTGGCCGCCAAGAACCTGGGCCTGCCTCCCATCGTGGCGTTCCTGATCGGTTGCGGATGGGGCGTGCTGCTCGGAGTCATCAACGGCGTGCTGGTCACCAGGTTCAAGATCAATGCGCTCATCGCCACCCTGGCGACGCTGTCGATCTACCGCGGCGGGCTGCAGCTCGTCTCCGGCGCCGGCGTCACCAACATCGGCAACGGCTACACGGTTTTCGGCCAGACGAAGATCCTCGGCATCTACTCGCCGTTCTGGTTCATGGCCGTCATCGTCCTGCTGTTCGCCTTCCTGGTGGGCCGCACCCGCTACTTCCGCCAGGCCTACTATATCGGCGGCAACGCCAGGGCGGCGAAGCTTTCGGGCATCAACGTCGATCGGACGGTGTTCAGTTTCTTTGCCATCATGGGGCTGCTGGCGGGCCTTGCCGGCGCGTCTGCTGGCGTCACGCCTGAACACTGCCGTGGTGCTCGCGGGGCAAGGTGTCGAGCTGAAGGTCATCACCGCGGTGGTGCTGGGTGGCGCCAGCCTGTCGGGTGGCGTCGGCACCATCTTCGGCGCCTTCCTGGGCGTGCTCTTCATGGCGCTGCTGCAGAACGCCATGATCATCGCCGGGATCAACCCCTTCTGGCAGCTCATCGTGGTAGGCATCGTGCTGCTGGTCAGCGTCGGGCTGGACCAGTTCGCGCGGATGGCGCGGCCGCGCCTGACGATGACATCGGCGAAACCACTCGAAGGAAGTGCGCCTGGACTCGCGACGAAAGGTCCAGTGACAGGCGCAAGGGATAACACAGGGAGGAAATCATGAGACGAAATGCGTTCTGCGCATCCGCGCTGGTCGCGCTAATGGCGATCGCGGTCGGCACGCCGGCCCGCGCCCAGGGGCCCACGGGGCTGAACGTGCCGATCGGTGACCCGAGCCGCAGCGACCAGGAGTACGTCTGGATCAGCAACGCCTCGAACCTGCCGCTGTTCGTGGAGCGGGTCTACCCGGGTCTCGAGTCGGCCCGCAAGGCGCTCAACGTCAAGGTCCGCATCGCCGGGCCCACGTCGGTCGACCTGGCCGCCTTCATCACCACCGTCGATGCCGAATGCACCAAGAACCCGGCGGGCGTGATCGTCGTGGGTGGCTGGGACGATGCGCTGGCCTCCGAGGTCGACAAGTGCATCGACAAGAAGGTTCCCACCGTCGTCACCGACGGTGACCTGTCGATGTCCAAGCGCCTCACCTACCTGGGCACCAACTGGTACAACCTGGGCTATCAGCACGGCCAGTACCAGTGCCGCTACCATGCCGATGCGGGCCTCAAGGCCGGCGAGATCGGCACCATCTCGTTCCTCGCCGCCAGCAACTTCATCCAGGCCCGCCAGGGCCTGCGCGACGCGCTCGCCAAGGAGTGCCCGGGCGTCAAGGTGGTGGCCGACGAGGAGTCCGGCACCAACGTCGAGCAGGTGGCCGCCAACACCGCGGCCATCATCCAGGGCCACCCCAACCTGACCGGCATGGTGGGCTTCGATTCCGAAGCCGGCCCCGGCATCGTGCGCGCCGTCACCGAGGCCGGCAAGGCCGGCAAGATCATCGTCACCTCCAACGAGGCCGGCCGTGACTTCCTCAACACCATCAAGGACGGCACGGTGAAGATGATCAACATGGAGAAGTACGAGACGATGGACTTCTTCGCCGTCTTGTACCTCTACACCTTCCACAACGACATCATCCGCGCCCTGAACATGGATCACTGGCTCCAGAACCCGCTGCCGGCCATCGGCGACTCAGGGCCTGATCTTCGTCACCGCGGACAATGTCGACACCATCCTCGCGGCGACCGATCCCGGCTCCGCCCAGGCGGCCGCCGGGCCCACGGGGCTGAACGTGCCGATCGGCGACCCGAGCCGCAGCGATCAGGAGTACGTCTGGATCAGCAACGCCTCGAACCTGCCGCTGTTCGTGGAGCGGGTCTACCCGGGTCTCGAGTCGGCCCGCAAGGCGCTCAACGTCAAGGTCCGCATCGCCGGGCCCACGTCGGTCGACCTGGCCGCCTTCATCACCACCGTCGATGCCGAATGCACCAAGAACCCGGCGGGCGTGATCGTCGTGGGCGGCTGGGACGATGCGCTGGCCTCCGAGGTCGACAAGTGCATCGACAAGAAGGTTCCCACGGTGGTCACCGACGGTGACCTGTCGATGTCCAAGCGCCTCACCTACCTGGGCACCAACTGGTACAACCTGGGCTATCAGCACGGCCAGTACCAGTGCCGCTACCATGCCGATGCGGGCCTCAAGGCCGGCGAGATCGGCACCATCTCGTTCCTCGCCGCCAGCAACTTCATCCAGGCCCGCCAGGGCCTGCGCGACGCGCTCGCCAAGGAGTGCCCGGGCGTCAAGGTGGTGGCCGACGAGGAGTCCGGCACCAACGTCGAGCAGGTGGCCGCCAACACCGCGGCCATCATCCAGGGCCACCCCAACCTGACCGGCATGGTGGGCTTCGATTCCGAAGCGGGCCCCGGCATCGTGCGCGCCGTCACCGAGGCCGGCAAGGCCGGCAAGATCATCGTCACCTCCAACGAGGCCGGCCGTGACTTCCTCAACACCATCAAGGACGGCACGGTGAAGATGATCAACATGGAGAAGTACGAGACGATGGACTTCTTCGCCGTCTCGTACCTCTACACCTTCCACAACGACATCATCCGCGCCCTGAACATGGATCACTGGCTCCAGAACCCGCTGCCGGCCATCGGCGACTCAGGGCTGATCTTCGTCACCGCGGACAATGTCGACACCATCCTCGCGGCCACAGCAGGCGCCAAATAGCATCGGCTCCGCCGCCACGAGCCATCCCTGCCCGGGAGCGCCGCGCTCCCGGGCCCTGCACGCATGCCGGCGCGTCACGTGCAACCTGCGGAGAACCCGACGATGACGCGAACCCTGACCCCGCCCGCTCCTGTCACCCTTGCGGCCTTCGACGCGATGTTCGAGGCGGTCAAGAACTGGGGGCGCTGGGGACCCGATGACGAGCGTGGCACGCTCAACTACCTGACACCCGACAAGGTGGCCGCCGCCGCCGCCCTGGTGAAGAGCGGGCGCACCGTTTCGATGGCCATCCCCATCAACAAGGCGGCCGGGCCTGACAACCCCAATCCCGCCGTGCACTTCATGTCGCTCATGCACGACATCCCCATCAGCGAAAGCGGGCTGTCATTCGGCATGTGTTTCCTGGGCATGGCCAGCCATGGCGATTGCCATACCCATGTCGATGCGCTCAATCACGTCGCCTATCGGGGGCAACTCTACAACGGCAAGCCGGCCTCGCTGCTGACGTCGCGCGGCTCGGAGTGGGGCAGCATCGCCGCGTACGCCACCGGCATCGTCGGTCGCGGCGTCCTGCTGGACGCGGCTCGCCACCGGCAGGTCGACTGGCTCGAGCCCGGCGAGGCCGTGACCCGCAAGGAGCTCGAGGCGATCGAGGCCTCCCAGGGCGTCCGGCTCGGCGAAGGCGACATCCTGGTGTTCCGGACCGGTCACCATGCCCGACGTCTGGCGCTGGGCGCCTGGAGCAATGAGTACCCGCCGGCCGGCGAGGGCAAGGCGGGCCTGCATGTCGATACTATCCCGTGGATGCATGAGCGGCGCATTGCTGCCTTCCTTCCCGACGGGGACGGAGAAACCGTCCCGAGCAACGTGGAGGGCATGCCCTATCCCATCCATCCGCTGCAGCTGACGGCGATGGGAATGTGCATCTCGGACAGCCTGCAGCTCGAGGATTTGGCTGAGGCCTGCGAGCAGGAGGGGCGCTGGGAGTTCCTGGTGGTGGGACTGCCCCTTCGTCTGCCTGGCGCCACTGGCTCGCCCTGGAACCCCATCGCCATCTTCTGATCTTGATCAGCCGTCCGAACACCCGGGGGCCGGGCGACTGCGGAGACTGAATGGCCGCTACAGGCCGTCGCGCGCAGGAGGACATCATGGAACGTCGATTCGTGGGCAAGGTGGCTCTTGTCACGGGAGCCACCGCCGGCATCGGGCAGGCCACGGCGGTGCGCCTCGCCGCCGAAGGTGCTCTCGTCGCAGTGAACCAACGGCCGACCGGCGATGCCAGCGAGACGCTGCGGCTGGTGAAGGAGGCGGGCGGGGAGGCCTTCCCCGTGATCGCCGACATGCGCGACCCGGAGGCCGTCAAGGCCATGGTACAGGAGGTGGCTCAGCGCGGGGGGCGCCTCGACTACGTCGTGTCGAACGCTGCGATCAACCCCTTCATGCCCTGGGACGCTACGTCGATCGAGGACTTCGACAGGCTGTTCGAGACCAACGTGCGAGGCACGTGGGTCGTGTGCACGGAGGCAGCGCGTCAGATGATCAGCGGAGGGCCACGGCGGTGCCATTGTCATGGTCAGCTCCATCTCAGCGCACGTGGGAGCCCCAACGCAGGTCGCCTACTGCGGCACCAAGGGCGCCATCAGCATGTTGGGAAAGGCCCTCGGTTCGGTGCTGGGTGGGCAGGGCATCCGCGTCAACGTCGTGGAGCCGGGAGCCGTGGCCACGAACATGAGCGCCCCGATGCTCGATATGCCCGACGTCATGAAGTACTACCTTGAGCGCATCGCATTGCACCGCATTGCCGAGCCTTCCGAGCTGGCTGCGACGATCGCCTTCCTGCTCTCGGACGACGCGAGCTACGTGACTTCGGCGACGCTGTTGGTGGACGCCGGGTTCATCGTCAACGCCGAGCTGTGATGCAGGTATCGCCGTGACGCGGGAGCTCGGCAGCGCGCCGGGCTCCTATTTAGGCAGCTTTTCCATTGCCTCCCCGGCGAGAGCGCGTTCGGAAGTCTGAACGAACAAGAGGGCATCGCCGCGCACGAAGACGTAGAGCGGTCCCCGCGTCAGCTGGCCCGGGTCGCCGATGCGGGTGACCGCACGTCCAGCGAGAATCTCCTCGACCTGAGTCAGCGGCGTCGTGCTGGAGGCCTGCACGGCCGTCTTGAAACCCGGCAGCAGCAGGGCGGGATCGGCGCCCCTGACGCGCCAGGCTCCTATCGCAGCCTTAAGCCCTCCTGGCGAATAGGCACTGG
Source organism: uncultured Alphaproteobacteria bacterium (assembly GCA_963780765.1). GTDB lineage: Bacteria > Pseudomonadota > Alphaproteobacteria > Rhizobiales > Aestuariivirgaceae > CAWHQZ01. Next base: position 101,477 of record CAWADI010000027.1, read on the forward strand.
CGATCGAGAAGTCGGCCCGGGTCTTGCCAAGGCTGGCCAGAAACGCATCGAACGCCGAGCTGTTCGTTGCGAGGTCCGTGCCGGCCTGGCTCTCGACGGTCAGCGCCGCGCCGCCCAGCGTCGTTGGCAGCAGCGCCTCGAGCTCCGGGTCAGCATGGCGACCCTGCGCGACGGCTGACCTGGCCGCTACCAGCACCGCCGGGGTCGTCGCCGACAACTCGGCGCCCGAATTGGACGGGCCCGGCGCGGTGGTCGTCATGACAAACAGGAGCGGCGTCGCACTCGAGGCAGGATAGCCCGCGAGGACGGAGACGATGAACACGATCGTCGCGCTCGTGAGCCAGATCATCTCCGAGCTCGGTTTCGACGCTGAGGCAATTTGCTCTACCGGTATCTGATCCGGAGAATCTCGTAGCTCTTGCCGCCGCCCGGCGTCATGACCTCGACGGAGTCACCCTTCTTCTTGCCGATGATGGCCCGCGCGATCGGCGAGGTAATCGAAATCTTGCCTTTTTTCACATCAGCTTCGAATTCACCGACGATCTGATAGGCTGATTCGTCCTCGGTATCCTCGTCGACCAGAGTTACCTTGGCGCCGAATTTTACCGTGTCGCCGGACAACCTCGTCACATCGATTACTTCGGCGCGCGAAACCTTGTCCTCGAGCTCCGCCACGCGGGCCTCGATCCAGCCCTGCTGCTCCTTGGCGGCGTGGTATTCGGCGTTTTCCGCCAGATCGCCGTGCGAGCGGGCGTCCGTAATGGCCTTGATAATGCGCGGCCGCTCCACCGATTTCAGATGCTTGATTTCATCCAGCATCGCCTGGTGGCCAAGCGAGGTCATCGGAACCTTTTCCATGACTCTAAGTCCATCAATAGCCATTACTGTCGGCGCAAGCGCCTCCGTAGGATTTCACTAAGCCTCTTTGGGCTGTGGCGCCGGACCAGCTCAAGCGCTCGCCCGGCATGTCACACGTGGCCTTAACAACCGCGGGAGGCCTTTTTTCAAGGCCTCCCGTCGATTCCCTGATCGTAATCGCCCCGGCGGTCGGTTTCAAGAGTTCTCGTAATGCGCTACGCAGGAGCAAATACTTGCAGCATCTAGCCGCTGCCGTAGGCCTGCAGGGGTTTGACATCGAGGGTCTTCGCCTTCAACGCCGCGATCGCCCGGGTGGCGGCCAGGCAACCCGAGACGGTCGTGTAGTAGGGAACCCGGGCCATCAGGGCAGCCCGGCGCAACGATTTCGAGTCGGCGATCGCGTTCTGCCCGTCGGTGGTGTTGAACACGATCTGCACGCTGCCGTTCTTCATCGCGTCGACGATGTGGGGGCGTCCTTCCAGGACCTTGTTGACCTTTTCGCAGCCAACACCGCGCTCGGCGAGATACCGCTGGGTTCCGCCGGTCGCCATCACCCTGAAGCCGAGCGCAGCAAGCTCCTTCACCGCCGCGACGATCTTCGGCTTGTCGCCGTCGCGAACGGAAATGAAGGCCGTCCCGTCGAGCGGCATCCGGTTGCCGGCTCCAAGCTGGCTCTTGGCAAAGGCCACCGCGAAGTCCCGGTCGAGCCCCATGACCTCGCCGGTGGAGCGCATTTCCGGCCCCAGCAGCGTATCCACGCCCGGGAAACGGTTGAACGGAAACACGGACTCCTTGACGCCGACATGATCGAGCTTGCGCGACTTAAGGTGCATGCCGGCAAGCGTCTCGCCGGCCATCACGCGAGCCGCCAACCTGGCGATCGGCTCGCCGATGACCTTGGCCACGAACGGGACCGTGCGCGAGGCACGTGGATTCACCTCCAGAACGTAGATATTCCCGTTCTGGATGGCGAACTGCACGTTCATCAGGCCGACAACCCGAAGGGCGCGGGCCAGGGTTCGAGTCTGGCGCTCAAGCTCGGCGATCGTGGACGGCTCGAGGGAGTAGGGCGGCAAGGCACAGGCCGAATCGCCGGAGTGAATGCCGGCCTCCTCGATGTGCTCCATGACGCCGGCGACGAAGACGTCGTCGCCGTCGGCCAGCGCATCGACATCGACCTCGATGGCGTCGGAAAGATAGCTGTCGATGAGAACCGGGCTGCGACCCGACACCTTCACTGCTTCGTGGATATAGCGTTCCAGCTGCGGGAGGTCATGGACGATTTCCATGCCGCGCCCGCCCAGCACATAGGATGGGCGGATCATCACCGGCAGGCCGATGCGCTCGACAATCCGGCGCGCCTCGGCAGCAGATTTGGCGACGCCGTTGGCGGGCTGGCGAAGCTTCAGTTTCTTGAGCAGTCGAACGAAGCGGTCGCGATCCTCGGCAAGGTCGATCGCATCGGGAGTGGTGCCGAGGATCGGCACCCCCTCGTCGGCCAGCGGCACGGCGAGCTTGAGCGGAGTCTGCCCGCCGAACTGCACGATCACGCCCCGAAGTTCACCCGCCAGCTGTTCCGTGCGAATGATCTCAAGCACGTCTTCGGCGGTCAGCGGCTCGAAATACAGCCGGTCCGAGGTGTCATAGTCGGTCGAGACAGTCTCGGGATTGCAGTTCACCATGATCAACTCATAGCCAGCCTCGTGCAGCGCGAAGCAGGCGTGGCAGCAGCAATAGTCGAACTCGATGCCCTGTCCGATCCGGTTCGGGCCCCCGCCGAGGATGATGATCTTGGTGCGGTCGGACGGCTTCGCCTCGTTGCCGCTGTCGGAGCCGATGGGGGTTTCGTAAGTCGAATACATGTAGGCGGTCGGTGAAGTGAATTCAGCCGCGCAGGTGTCGATGCGCTTGAATACCGGATGCACGCCGAGCCGGTGCCGAAGCTTCCGCACCCGGTGCTCGCTGGTTGCGGCAAGCTCGGCCAGCCGGGCATCGGAGAAGCCCATGGCCTTCAGCGCGTGGAGGTTTGACCGATCGTCAGGCAGGCCATGGCGGCGAACCCTGTCCTCGGCTGCGACGATGCCGGAGATCTGCGCAATGAACCACGGGTCATAGGCGCATGCCTCGTGGATGGTTTCAGCCGAGGTTCCCAGCCGCAGGGCCTGCGCCACCTTCAGGATGCGGTCCGGGGTCGGTGCGCCGAGAGCTGCGCGCACCGCATTGCCGTCGTCACTTGTCCCCGGCCCGGTGATTGTGACTTCATTCAGGCCCGTCAGGCCGGTCTCCAATCCGCGCAGCGCTTTCTGCAGGCTTTCCTGAAACGTGCGGCCGATCGCCATGACCTCGCCGACCGACTTCATGGCGGTATTGAGCAACGGTTCGGCGTCGGGAAATTTCTCGAACGCGAAGCGCGGAATTTTTGTGACCACGTAATCAATCGTCGGTTCGAAAGCCGCCGGAGTGATGCCGCCCGTGATGTCGTTCGCAAGCTCGTCCAGCGTGTAGCCGACGGCCAGCCGGGCGGCTACCTTGGCGATCGGAAATCCGGTAGCCTTCGAGGCAAGCGCCGAGGAGCGCGATACGCGCGGGTTCATCTCGATGACCACCAGGCGGCCATCGGCCGGATTGACGGCGAACTGGACGTTCGAGCCGCCCGTCTCGACGCCGACCTCGCGCAATACCGCGATCGCCGCGTTGCGCATGATCTGGAATTCCTTGTCGGTAAGGGTGAGGGCGGGAGCGACAGTGATCGAATCGCCGGTGTGGATGCCCATCGGATCGATGTTTTCGATCGAGCATACGATGATGCAGTTGTCGTCCTTGTCGCGAACGACCTCCATCTCGAATTCCTTCCAGCCGAGCACGGATTCCTCGACCAGCACTTCATGGGTGGGTGAGGCGTCGAGCCCGCGCTCGACCGCCTCGAGATATTCCTCGCGGTTGTAGGCGATGCCGCCTCCGGTGCCGCCGAGCGTAAAGGAGGGACGGATGACGGCCGGCAGGCCGACGTGGTCGAGCGCTCCCAGCGCTCCGCACGAGATCGTGGGCGAGCATCGAGCGGGGTGTTGCCAGCCCGATCCTCCGCATCGCCTCGCGAAAAAGCTCGCGGTCTTCGGCCTTGTCGATCACCGGCGCGGTGGCGCCGATCATCTCTACGTCCCATTGCTGCGAGCACACCTGACTTGTTGAGGCTGAGAGCCGTGTTGAGGGCGGTCTGGCCGCCCATGGTCGGCAGGAGCACGAGTTTGTCATGCGGCCTGGCGGTGCGTTCCTTCTCGATGATCTTGGCGACGATTTCAGGGGTTACCGGCTCGACGTAGGTCGCGTGAGCGAGCTCCGGATCGGTCATGATGGTGGCGGGGTTCGAGTTCACCAGAACGATGCGATAGCCCTCGTTCTTCAGCGCCTTTACGGCCTGGGTGCCGGAGTAGTCGAACTCGCATGCCTGGCCGATAATGATCGGCCCGGCCCCGATGATAAGGACGGTATCAATGTCGGTGCGTTTGGGCATGGTTCGAGGAATGTCGGCCTACAGCATTTGCCGGCAAAGTGGAATTACCCTCGACTGCGCAGCGGCGAACCGCACAGTGCGTAACAGCGAAACTCATATCACGAACGTCATGCGCCGGGAAGCCTTCACGAGAACCCGGCCATCTTAGACATTGCTGCGATCGGAGGCGGACACCGGAACATCCTAAAGCGCGGCGCAGGATATCGTTCGGAACGACCGCTCTGTCGGCGCGAGCTCGTAACCTGTTGCGCCGAGGCTGAAGCCCCGATTGATGCACCAGCCGTCGGCCGCAACCTTGCGGCAATCCTTGCCGATGTCGCAGATTTTCGGGACCTCAACGTCCTTGACGGTCGATGCCTTGAAAATGACCGATGACGGCGTCTGGCTGGGACGCCAGCATTTTACCAGCTGGAACGGATGCGCTTCCGGGGCGATGAGAACGGTTCCGGTGTCAACCGTGCGGGCGGTCGCCACGCGGGACACATCCTTCATCACCTGGAACGAGAGGGCGTTGTCATATCCTTCCAGCTTGCAGAATGCATCGGCAGCAGGTTTCCCGCACTCGGTATTGTTGGCCAGGCAACGGTGCACCGGATCGCCGAGATATATGGGATCGGTGTAGGTCCGGGCGGCCGCGAAGAGCGGACCGGCGGCGAGGCCAAGAAGCACAATCGCAAAGGAGGCGAGACATAAAGTCTTCATGCTGGCGCGCATGCCTGCGCTCACACGTCCGGCTGGCTGACAAACTGCTTTATCCATCGGCCAATCCCGCCACACCAGTACGCCTGGTTGCTTGTTTCTGCGGCTCAGGACTTGACTGACAACCGTGCTGCCGCTAGTGCCGGCGCAGGCAAGTACCCTGTTACTAGCTCATTGCTCCCAAGTTGCAAGGGGACAAGACGGATAAATTTCTGCAGCGGTTAGCAGACTGGTACGCGGTGGCGTCGGCTGATGGCAGTCAGGGCTCCCGACTGAGAACCCTGACGTCGGTTCGATTCCAGCAGGTCGGAAGTATGTCGATGAATGCTTGGCGGGAGCCGGGAAACCGCCGTCGTACTCATCGAGAGGGGCGGGACATTGAGCAGCTCAGGGCGGTTTCCCGGTGTTTGAAACGGATCATTGCCAAGGGCAGAATGGCTCAGGCGTCCTCGCAGGCCGAAACAAGGCATGACTCCACCGTCAGGTTGTCCTTGGTCGGAAAGATCGAGGTCTTGTAGATTACGGTCATGTTGGCCGCAGCTCCGTTCGCCGTGGCAGTTTCGGCCTCCGTCACCACCAGGCTCAACGCCATGATCGCCACCAAGCCCAGCGTGGCCGTTGCGATTCCCTTCAACATTTTTTGCTCCTGTTGCGATCTGTCCGTCGCGATGTTGAGGCATGGTAAATCAGCGAATGCGAACCATGGCTGAACACTTCGTTCATCTGGCGTTTAGATTCGATGTCGCCGCCTCGGTATGAATGTCCGGTCCTACTGGAACGCGTAAACATCTGTAATATAGTGCTTTTTCTCATATGTATTGTCCGACGCGAAGCGTTCGGGCCAGTGGATTGCCAGAAGGAGCGGCAGTAGTGCTGACGCTCTTCGGCAATCTCGAGTCGGGAAATGTTCACAAGGTGCAAATGATCTTGTGCCGGCTCGGTCTGGCCTACCGGCGAGTGGATGTGGCTCAGCAACGCAGCGAGCCGCGGCGGCCTGAGTTCCTGGGCATTTGCAGGCGCGACGGCAGGCGGGATCGACAGGATGGCGCGGGAACCGGGCTTCCTGCCATTGCTGCGCGACGGCGCGGCACAGACCGTTTCCTTCGAAGGCTACTTCGAGCAGGGTGGACGGCTTCAGGTAGGGGCGGATACTTGCATTCAGGGATCAATTCCCCGAACCTAGTTGATCCATGCTGAACTCCGGTCAGGAAGAGCTCGCCTCGCTCGTCGCCCGCGTGTCGCGCGGCGATAAGGCCGGTTTTTCCGAGCTTTACCGGCGCACGGCTCCGAAACTGAACGGTATCATCCGCCGTATCTTGCAGCAGGATGAGGCAGCCGGAGAGGCATTGCAGGAGACCTACGTGCGGATATGGCAGAAGGCCAGCTCGTTCGATCCTGCAATTGCATCGCCGATAGCCTGGATGGCAACCATCGCCCGCAATCAGGCAATCGACCTGCAACGACGTTCGGCCGAGCGTATTTCCCGGCAATCGGTAAGCGATGATGTGCTGCTGACCATGGCGGCTGATTCGGGCTCCGCAGAGGAGAGCGGGCTGGCATACGTTCGCCTCCGCCGATGCCTGGACAGTTTGCCGGCGGACCGGCGCCTGCTGGTGGTGCTGGCTTATTGCCATGGCTATTCCCGGGAGGAGCTTGCCGAACGAGATAAGCGCCCCGTTGCGACGATAAAGTCCATGCTGCGGCGAAGCCTTGATGACGCTCAAGGAGTGCATCGATGACGGCGACTGAGCTGGAAGAGGAACGGGAGTCGCTGGCGGCGGAGTATGTGCTCGGCACGCTCACGGCTGCCGAGCGCGCGGATGCGGTGTTTCGTCTGCGCACCGATCCCGACCTCAAGCGGGCCGTAGAGGCCTGGGAGGCGAGGCTTTCGCCGCTCAACGAAACGGCCGCGCCGGTCGAACCGCCGCCTGAGCTTGAGGACATCCTCAGCCGGCGCATCGCCGAGCTTGGAAGGAATCGCGGCGAAGTTGCCCAGTTGCACCGTCAGTTGCGGGGCTGGCAGACATTCTCCCTGCTGAGCGGTGCGGCTGCCGCGGCACTGGCCGCCTTCATCGCCCTCCGGCCACCCGTGCCGGGCGTGCCCGCGGCTCCAAGCAGCCAATTATGTGGCGGTGCTCCAGACGGAGGGCCCAGGACCTGCCTTCGTCGCCTCGATCGATCTCGACCGCGGGGTAATTTCGGTCAGGCGGGTCGCGGCCGAGAGCCAAAGCGGGAAGAGTTTCGAACTGTGGGCGGTTGGCGGCGGGCGCGAAAAGCCCCAATCCCTCGGCGTCATCGAAGACGCCTTGAAAATCCCGGCCGCGCGGCTTGGTGCGGCATCGGGGACCGAAGTTGCCGATGCGGTGCTGGCGATCAGCCTCGAGCCCGAGGGGGGCTCACCCACCGGCCAGCCAACCGGTCCCGTGCTGTACACGGGAAAACTCGTCGCGACCGAATAGGCTCTGGAACCGGCACACTTGTCCGAAAAGCGCGACTTCACTGGCTTTCCGCAGCCGCGTTGTTGCGCGGCTACCGGAAGAGGCGCATCTCGCCGGTCGAGGCCACGAAAGCGGTTTTGCAGCAGATCGCCGCCAAGGATGGCGGCATCAATGCAATGTGCCTGGTGGATGAGGAGGCTGCGATCAAGAGTGCCAGGGCAGCCGAGAAACGATGGCTGAAGGGCTCGCCCCGTGGACAGCTCGATGGGGTGCCGACGCTCGTCAAGGACCTCATTCTCACCAAAGGATGGCCGACGTTGCGCGGCTCGCGCACGATCGAGAGGGATCAGCCGTGGTCCGAGGACGGGCCTTCCGTGGCGCGCCTGCGCGAGCACGGAGCAGTGCTGCTCGGCAAGACGACCACGCCTGAATTCGGCTGGAAGGGCGTAACCGACTCGCCGCTCACGGGCGTCACGCGAAATCCATGGGATCTGTCGAAGACACCCGGCGGCTCATCCGGAGGCTCGGCGGCCGCGGTGGCGGCAGGCTTCGCACCACTGGCGCTCGGCACCGACGGCGGCGGCTCCATCCGCATCCCGGCGGGCTTTACGGGGATCTTCGGCCTCAAGCCGTCCTTCGGCAGGGTGCCGGCCTTCCCCTTAAGTCCGTTCGGCACGGTTGCGCACGTGGGTCCGATGACTCGCTCGGCCGAGGATGCGGCGATCATGATGAACGTCATCTCACAGCCGGATGCCAGGGACTGGCATGCCCTCGGTTACGACGAACGCGACTTCGTGAAGGCGCTGCGCGGAGGCATCAAGGGGCTGCGGATCGCCTTCAGTCCGCGCCTCGGCGGACATGAGGTCGACACCGAAGTGGCGCTACCTCGTTCGGGCGGCGGTGGAGGAGCTCTCGCGCCTCGGCGCCCGGGTGGAGGAGACCGATCCGGGCTTGGAGAATCCTGCCGATACATTCCGCGTGTTGTGGTGGTCGGGGACGCGAAATCTTCTCGCCCCCCTGCCGGAAAGCAAAAAAGCGCTGCTCGATCCGGGCCTCGCCGAGGTTCTCCGAGCAGTCGACGGCGATCACGCTCGAACAATATTTCGATGCGACGCGCCAGCGTGCGCTCGCTGGGCAGCCACATGCGGCTGTTCATGCAGCGCTTCGATCTTCTGGTGACACCAAGCCTGCCGATCCCCGCCTTTGAAGTTGGCGTGTTGGCGCCCGGCAGGGTCGGCGAGGGCAAATGGGTCGACTGGGCGCCATTCACCTATCCGTTCAATCTCACCCAGCAACCGGCGGCGAGCGTTCCTTGCGGCTTTACGAAGGCGGGCCTGCCGGTGGGCCTGCAGATCGTCGGACGGATGTTCGACGACTGGACCGTGCTGCGGGCAGCCCATGCCTATGAGCGCGCCCATGCCTGGAGCGAAAGGAAACCGGCCTCGGCGTTGTGAAAACGGGTGCGGGGCGATTCAGCCGGCGGCGATTGCCGTCAGGCTCTCTCGCCGTGCCTCGGCCATGTGGTCGATGAACCGCCTGAAGAGGTAGTGGCTGTCCTGGGGGCCAGGCGATCCTTCCGGGTGATACTGCACGGAAAATACCGGCCGGCCTTCAACTGCGAGGCCGCAATTCGAGCCATCGAACAGCGATACGTGCGTCTCGACTACACCCGGCGGGAATGTGCCGCGATCGACCATGAAGCCGTGGTTCATCGAGGTGATCTCGACCTTGCCGGTAGTGAGATCCCTGACGGGATGGTTGGCGCCATGATGTCCCTGGTGCATCTTTCGGGTGCTGGCGCCGAGCGCGATCGCCAACATCTGATGGCCGAGACAGATGCCGAACAGCGGCAGCCTGGAATCGATCAGGTTGCGGATGACCGGGACGGCGTAGCGCCCCGTGGCGGCCGGATCGCCGGGGCCATTGGACAGAAATATTCCGTCGGGCGCCAGCGCCAATACCTCTTCCGCCGAAGCGGTTGCCGGCACGACGGTCACCGTGCATCCGGCGGAGGCAAGGCAGCGCAATATGCTGCGCTTCAGTCCATAGTCGATGGCGACGACATGATGGTCGGGGGCATGCTGCCGCCCGAAGCCGATGCCCCACTTCCAGGACGTTTCATCCCAGCCGTAGCGCTGGGTCACGGAAACTTCCTTCGCGAGATCCATGCCTTCAAGCCCCGGCCACTCCGCGGCCTGAAGTTTCAGCGCGCCGACATCGAAGCTCTCCGCCTGCCCGTGGGAGATGACGGCGTTCGGCATGCCCCGGGTCCGGATGAGCGACGTCAGGGCGCGGGTATCGACGCCGGAAATGGCAGGAATGCCGCGAGCCTTCAGCCATCGATCCAGGTGGCGGGTCGCGCGATAGCTTGCCGGGTCGGTGATGGTGGCCTTGAGCACACAGCCGCGAACGCCGGAAGAGGCGGCAAGATTGGAGGTCTCGATGTCTTCCTCGTTGGCGCCGACATTGCCGATGTGCGGAAATGTAAAGGTTACGATCTGGCCGGCGTAGGAGGGGTCGGTGAGGATTTCCTGATAGCCGGTCATCGCCGTATTGAAGCAGACTTCGCCGACCGCGGTGCCCTCCGCGCCCAGGCCCTGACCCTCGATGACGGTGCCGTCCGCCAGCACCAGGAGCGCGGTCGGCCGCCGGGGCTGCCAGGCGCCGTCTCGGGCGACCTTGCGGCTTACATGTGCGGTGGCGGGCTTCGGCGGCATGGCGAGGCTCTACAGCATTATCGGGCGAAGTGGAAATCGCCGCATGGCTGCGTCGGAGGGTTGCGGGGTCAATCGGGGGAGCGTAGCAACAGCGCGTGACTGCAAGTGAAAGGAAGCCTGATGGCAGGATTGCGTGAACGGGTTCAATCCGCTCTCAAGGAGGCGATGAAGGCGGGCGACAAGCCGAAAGTGTCGGCGCTGCGCCTGATCAATGCGGCGATCAAGGAGCGCGACATTCAGGGCCGCACCGCGGGGCCCGATGCCGGCGTGGGCGATCAGCACATCCTGGAGACCCTGGCGAAGATGGTGAAGCAGCGGCAGGAGAGCGTGGCGGTGTTCGAGCAGGCAGGGCGCGAAGACCTGGCGGCCCGCGAGCGAGCCGAAATCGAGGTCATTTCCAGCTTCATGCCGAAGGCTCTGAGCGAAGAGGAGATGAAGGCCGCAATCGCCGAAGCCATCGCTGCGACCGGTGCGGCCAGCGTCAAGGACATGGGCAAAGTAATCGCCGCCTTGAAGGCGGACTATGCGGGGCGAATGGATTTTTCGAAGGCCGGGCCGCTCGTCAAAGGACTGCTCGGGCTGAAAGCCGGCTCAAACGATACTGGTTACGACCTTCACGTTTTTTCGGATGGAATGCGAATACGGGCAAACAACGTGCGCCTTTTTGGCCAGTGCCGCCGCCTTGGCCTTGGGAACGCCCGGAAGGCTGACGTCAAGCTTCACGGCAAGACCAAAGCCTTTCTTGTCGCGCCGCGAGCCCAGGGTCACATGAGAGGTGACGCTGGCGTCGTCCGAGATCGGTGTTTTCTGCTTGGCCGCGACATACTTGAGCGCGCCGAGGTAACAGGCCGAGTATCCGACGGCGAACAGTTGCTCGGGATTGATGCCGGCGCCTGATCCGCCCATTTCCTTCGGCGGCGTAAGTTTCATGTCGAGCTTGCCGTCCTGGGTCTTGCCATGACCTTCACGACCGCCGGTCGTAGTCGCGTGCGCTGTGTACATTGCCTTCATCTGCTTCACCCCGTTTTCGCGTCCGTCACCTTGTCACGCCGCAGTTCGGCTCGCAAGTGCGACGCCCACTGCCGCTCATGGCCGGCAGGAGAGACACATCGAGATATACGAGGCAGCGAAAGCCACGCGACCGCGAGCTCGAAAATGGGCTCTTCCGTTCAGGTGAGTGCGCACGACATCCACTGCTTCCATATTCAGGTTTCGAGGCCGATTCCTGTGGACGAAACCGGGTACGCTGTGGCTTTTGGAGGTAAGCTCCCCACGATTCCTGCGTTGGAGCACATTCCGCCAAAGCCTGCCCTCGACCCGATCGAAGGTGCGCGCGCTTCGCTGAGGGAATGCAGATATGAGATATCCGCCGGCATTTCTGGACGAAATACGCGGCCGCGTTTCGATCTCTTCGGTGGTCGGCCGGAAGGTGCAGTGGGATCGCCGCAAGTCCCATCCCGCCAAGGGTGATTTCTGGGCCTGTTGTCCGTTCCACAGCGAGAAGACGCCGTCGTTTCACGCCGAGGACCGCAAGGGCCGCTACTATTGCTTCGGGTGTCAGGCTACCGGCGACATTTTCACCTTTCTCGTCGAGAAGGAAGCGGTGAGCTTTGCCGAAGCGGTCGGGCGGCTGGCCATGGAAGCGGGCCTGCCGCTGCCACAGGTGACGGAGGCCGATCAGGAACGCGACAATGTCCGCGCCTCGCTCTACGAGGTCATGGAAATGGCGGCGGCCTTTTTCGAATCGGAGCTTCAGGCCGGCGGCGGGGCGGCGGCGCGCGGCTATCTCGCCGACCGCGGGGTCACCGGTTCCATTCAGCACCAGTTTCGCATCGGTTACGCTCCCGACGGCCGGTTCGCGCTCAAAACGCATCTTGCCGGCAAGGAGGTCACCCTCGAACAGATGACCAGCGCCGGTCTTCTGGTCGCCGGTGACGATATCCCGGTTGCCTTCGACCGATTCCGCGACCGCATCATGTTCCCCATCCTCGATCCGCGCGGCCGCGTCATCGCCTTCGGCGGGCGGGCAATGTCGGCGGAAGTCGCCGCGAAGTATCTCAACTCGCCCGATACTCCGCTCTTCCGAAAGGGCACGGTTCTCTACAACTTCGATCGGGCACGCGGAGCGGCCCACGAAAAGGGCACCATCATAGCCGTCGAAGGCTACATGGACGTCATCGCCATGACCCAGGCCGGTTTCGCAAACACGGTCGCACCGCTGGGAACCGCGCTGACCGAGGATCAGTTGGCGCTGCTGTGGCGCACGGCGCCCGAGCCGGTGCTGTGCTTCGATGGCGACAGCGCAGGGCAAAGAGCCGCAGATCGGGCCCTCGACATGGCGTTGCCGCTCCTCCTGCCGGGCAAGTCGCTGCGCTTCGCGCTGCTGCCGGCGGGCCAGGACCCCGATGATTTGTTGCGAAGCGACGGCGCGCAAGCCGTCCAGGCGGTCATCGATGCGGCGCAAACCATGAGCGACGTCCTGTGGGGGCGGGCGCTCGCACTCAACGACCGTTCAACGCCGGAAAAGAAGGCGCAGTTCGAACGCGACCTGGGAGCGGAAATCGACCGCATCGGCGATCCGAAGGTGCGGCAGCACTACCAGTCGGAAATGGGCGCCCGGGTCAGCCAGTTGTGGGGACCGGCGGGGGAACCGCGGGCTCGCGGCCGCGGAGCGTTCGGGCGCCGCCGCGCATTCGCCCCGGCCCGTCGTTAACCGGAAGTCCGGCCACCGCACAGTGTTAATGCCGCACGACTATGCGCTGCCTCCCCATGCAAGCCTCAAGGCCGCGGCATTCGATGGACGCTGGAGTGCGGCCCGCCGCGAACGGGCCATCCTCCTGGCGGTCATCAACCACCCCCGCCTGCTCGAGGAATTCACCGAAAATCTTGCAGAACTCGAGTTTTCGAGGCGCGAACTTGACAGAGCGAGGCGGGAAATCATAGATACCGCCGCTCTTGAGGCGAGCCTTGACGCAGCCGTTTTGCGTGACCACCTGACACGCAAGGGCTTCGGGCCGCTCCTTAAGCAGATAGATGCTCAGTTCCAGAGGCTTAGGGAGTGGTTTGTGCAGCCGGACGCGGCCGCCGAGGATGTACGCACCGGGTTCCGCCATATGGTTGATCTGCACCGCAAGGTGACGCTCGACCGAGAGCTCAAGGCCGCGGAAGCCCAGCTTGCCGAAAATCCTTCGGAAGAAAACCTGAGGAAACTCAATGGGATCCTCGAACAACGGGCTTCCGGCCGCGGCGAGGAAGCCCAGATTGAGCGGTTCGGAGAGGCTTCCGGGCGACCCCAGGAACCGGTAGCCTGACGGTTTCGCGTTGCGGTGTGGATAGAGAAGGTTTCGATGCGGGCGTCGCATCTGCGACTCAGGGTATGGGTAGCACGACCCCTCAAAGGGCCCCAAGAACGGGGCCATGAAAGAAAGGATCGATGGCGAAAGCAGCAGTGGCCCGCCCGGCAGGGCTGAAGATGAAGCCTGGTGTGCAGCGTGCACCCATACGCGTGCCCCACGACGAGCAGCCGCAGGGCGGCGATCAGGAAGAACCCGAAGCACCGGAAGCGCCGGCCGGGACAACTTCGGACTCCCCGCTGCTCGATCTTACCGACGCGGCGGTCAAGAAGATGATCAAGGCCGCCAAGGCGCGCGGCTATGTGACCTATGATGAGCTGAACTCGGTATTGCCCTCCGAGCAGGTGTCCTCCGAGCAGATCGAGGACACCATGGCCATGCTCGCCGACATGGGCATCAATGTCGTCGATGCCGAAGAGGAGGCCGAGGAGGCGCCGGCGGAAGCCGAGGCCCCGGAGGCAGCCGTGCCCATGAAGGTCGAGCGGGAATCTCTCCCCGCTGACCGCACCGATGATCCGGTTCGCATGTATCTGCGCGAGATGGGCTCGGTCGAGCTGTTGTCGCGGGAGGGCGAGATTGCCATCGCCAAACGCATCGAGGCCGGCCGCGAGGCAATGATACAAGGCCTCTGTGAAAGCCCGCTGACCTTTCAGGCCATCATCATCTGGCGCGACGAGCTCAACGAAGGCAAGATCCTGCTCCGCGACATCATCGACCTCGAGGCCACCTACGCCGGCCCCGACGCCAAGGCCGCCCCGGTGCAGGCGATCGCGGCTGAAGCGCAAAAACCCATCGAGAAAATCGAGCCGCGCCGGCCCGAGAGTCCGCGCGAGCGGCGGATGGCGCTCATGCAGCGGGCCAGGGCTCGCGACGATGAATATAAGGACGTGCTGTCGCCGGAGGACTTCGATACGCCGCGCGCCGAGGAAGAGCCCGACGAGGACGACGAGGAAAACAACGTTTCGCTGGCGGCCATGGAGGCGGAGCTGAAGCCGAAGGTGCTCGAGACCTTCGATCGCATCGCCAAGACCTATAAGTCGCTGCGCAAGCTTCAGGACCAGGAAGTAGCGGAAAAGACCGCACTGTCGACCTCCCAGGAGCGGCGCTACAAGAAGCTGCGCGATGAAATCATCGCCGACGTGAAGTCGCTGTCGCTCAACGCGGCGCGCATCGAGGCCCTGGTCGACCAGCTCTACGGCATCAACAAGCAGCTCATCTCGCTTGAAGGCCGCCTGATGCGGCTCGCCGAGACCTACCGCATTCCACGCGAGGAGTTCCTGAAGGAATACCAGGGCGAGGAGCTCGACCCCAACTGGGTCAGGCGGATCGCCAGGCTGTCGAAGTTCGGCTGGAGGCGCTTCGTCGCGGAGGAAAGGGACACGGTAAAGCTGCTCCGCGAGGAAATCCACTCGCTCGCCTCCGATACCGGCCTGCAGATCCCCGAATTCCGCCGCATCGTCGCCATGGTGCAGAAGGGCGAACGCGAGGCGCGGATCGCCAAGAAGGAGATGGTCGAGGCCAACCTTCGCCTCGTCATCTCGATCGCCAAGAAATACACCAACCGCGGCCTGCAGTTCCTCGACCTCATCCAGGAAGGCAACATCGGGCTGATGAAGGCGGTGGACAAGTTCGAATACCGGCGCGGCTACAAGTTCTCCACCTACGCCACCTGGTGGATCCGCCAGGCGATCACCCGCTCGATCGCCGATCAGGCGCGCACCATCCGCATCCCCGTGCACATGATCGAGACGATCAACAAGATCGTGCGCACCTCGCGCCAGATGATGCACGAGATCGGACGCGAGCCGACGCCCGAGGAACTGGCCGAAAAGCTGTCGATGCCGCTCGAGAAAGTGCGCAAGGTGATGAAGATCGCCAAGGAGCCGATCAGCCTCGAGACACCGGTCGGCGACGAGGAGGATTCGCACCTCGGTGACTTCATCGAGGACAAGAACGCCATCCTGCCGATCGACGCGGCGATCCAGGCCAATTTGCGCGAGACGACGACGCGGGTGCTGGCTTCGCTGACGCCGCGCGAGGAGCGTGTGCTCCGGATGCGCTTCGGCATCGGCATGAACACCGACCATACGCTCGAAGAAGTGGGCCAGCAGTTTTCGGTGACCCGCGAGCGCATCCGCCAGATCGAGGCCAAGGCGCTGCGCAAGCTCAAGCACCCGTCGCGGTCGCGCAAACTCAGGAGCTTCCTCGACAACTGAGGACGCGTTCATTGCTCGCCTGCATGTCGTCATTGCTGGCGCGGTTCTCGCCTTTCCATTCGGCTTATTCCGCGAATGACGACAATGATGGGATGGCGACTGCTGACAGGGCCGCATTGCACGCGGGCATTCCGTTTGCACCGAAATACGCCGTTAGAGCTACCTTTCGCCTTACGCGTTCTCGGAGACGAGCCATGTCCTTTCTCAAGTCGTTGTTCGGGCGAGGCGGCGGACGGACAAGCGAGCCGGCCGCGGCTGCCAAGCAGGCCGAGCACAAGGGCTTCCTGATCGAGGCGCGACCCTACAAGGAAGGCGGCCGATACCAGACGGCAGGCGTGATCGCCAAGGACATCGACGGGGTGCGGAAGGAGCACAAGTTCATCCGCGCCGACAGCTTCGCAACACTCGACGAGGCCGCCGATCTCGCGCTCGCCAAGGGCCGGCAGATCGTCGACGAACAGGGCGAACGCATGTTCGAGAGAGCCGAAAACAAAGGGGCCCCTCCCGGGGCCCCATGAAACCGCGTCTGATCGAGCCGGCGCTATTCGTCCTTTTTGTCCTCGTCGTCGTCCTGCCCGCGCCGTGAGCGCCGGTCCTCGCGCGACAGCATGCCGTCGCCGTTCACGTCTCTGTCTCTGCACCAGCATCGCCATCGGCATCTTGTACTCGTCGAGCGTGACCTTGCCGTCGCCGTCGCGGTCGAACTCCTGGTATTCGCGCACCAGCTGGTCACGCCGGGCCTTGAGCCAAAGCGCCTCGAACTCGGCGAGCGACAGGGCGCCCGACTTGTCGGCGTCGAACTCCCCATGCCACTGGGAGCGGTTCTGATCGATTTCCTCCTGGCTCAGCTTGCCGTCCTTGTTGGCGTCGTAGCGTTCGACCATGCCGCTGCATGCCCATGCCATGATGCCAGCCGCGAGTGGCGTGGGCGAGCGAGGCCACGCCGGCGATGGCGAGCGCTGCGGCTGCAGAAGCGCCGATCAGAACTTTGATGCGACTTTGCATTTGACATCTCCTCGTCAGGTTGACCGAGCAAACGTTGATCTTCGGGCGGCAAATGCCGAGTTAAATCTCGGTAATCTGCGCCAGCCCTCACGGCTTCCCGACGAAGTCCACCTTCCCAAGATGGACGCCGGCATGGCGCAGGATTGCGTAGGCGGCAGTGGCGTGAAAATAGAAGTTTGGAAGAGCGAAGTTCGAAAGGTAGTCGGCGCCCTTCATCGTCAACGTTTCGCCGCCCGCCGGGAAAGTAACGTCCCGCTGCTCGGCACCTTCAAAATCGGACTGCTTGGCGGCGCTCAAAAGTTCGCGGCAGCGGGCGAGCCGGTCTTTCAGGTCGGCGAAGGTTTTCTCTCCATCTTCCCACTTCGGCGGCTCGCGTCCGGTCAGCCTCGATACCGCCGCTTTGGCCCAATCGCTCGTGGCACGCACTTGCCTGAGCAGCGGCCACATGTCCGGCGAAAGCCGCATGCCAAGCAATACGTCGGGATCAATTTTTTTCGCCTGGGCATGGGCCGCCGCCTTATCGAGGATGGCCGACAGGTTGTCCAACATTCGCCTCATCGGCGGGATGGCGATGGCGTACATGGTCAGGGACATGAATCACCCACTGTTCCAGGAGATGCGATAATGTGGGCATTTGCCTTGTCATGTGCAATGGTCAGACCGAAGTTCGTCTGAAATGCAGAAACGAGAGGCATTCACCATCCGGCCGGCCCGCGTCGATGACGTGGACGCGCTGTCTGCGCTCGGCCGGCAGCTCAACGAAAGCCAGGGCGATCCGACGGAGCACTTCGTTCCGGCGGCGGTGCGCGAACATGTGTTCGGCAGCCGGCCGCGCATCCGGGTGTTCGTCGCCGATGTTGCAGGCGAGCTCGCCGGCTATGCTTCGCACACGCCGTCGTACGAATCGGGATGGGCAGCCCCGGGCTACTATCTGTGCGACCTTTTTGTAGCACCGGCTTACCGGCGCCGGGGCATCGCGCGGGCGCTGGTGGCTGCCGTCGCCAATCGTGCCAAGGCCGAAGGCTGCGTCTATCTGTGGTGGGCATCCACGCCGGGCAACCGGGATGCGCAGGCGTTCTACAGGGCGCTGGGAGCGACCCACGAAGTAGTTGTTGCGCACGCGCTGATCGCCGACAAATTCGATACTCTCTCCACTGAATACCAGGGCGCATCTTCCGCGCCGCCGAGCGACTGACGATCAAAGCAAAGCCGGGAGAAATGCCTATGACCAGGGTCAGGGTGCGCAAAGGAATGCCGAGCGTGCAGCTCACCAGGGAGGAATTCAGGCAACGCTACATGGACCGGTTCTTCGACCCGCTGTTCGAGGCCAACCAAACCGAGCTTGACGCGATCATCGGCAGCGCCTGGAAGGCCTACGACGAGTATCACAAGAATCCGCGCAAGCGGCGGGCCGGGCGGGGGTTCAGCAAGCCTGACCAGCAATTGCCGGTCGAATGGCTCGAGACGCGGCGCCGCATCGAGGAAGCGCGCCGCGAGCATCAATCGCCCGCGTCCAGGTCGCGCATTCTCATCGTCAATGGGTCGTCGCGTTCCGACCAGAGCTGTCCAGGTGAGATGTCCAAGACGTGGCGGCTCGCCATGCTGGCAAAAGACATCGTGACCCGTGAGAGGGGTTTCGAGGTCGAGGTGCTCGATCTGTCGCGGCTCACCTCCGAATACGGCCGCGTCATCTATCCCTGCAAGGCCTGCGTATCCACCGCCATGCCGCTCTGCCACTGGCCGTGCTCGTGTTATCCGAACTACGCCATGGGACAGGTGAACGACTGGATGAGCAGCATCTATCCGATGTGGGTGCGGGCCCATGGGGTGATGATCGTCACGCCGGTCAACTGGTACCAGGCGCCGAGCTCCCTCAAGCTCATGATCGACCGCCTGGTGTGCGCGGACGGCGGCAATCCGGATCCCACAACCACCGACGGCAAAGACCCGAAGAAGGCGAAAGAGCTCGAACTCAAGGGCTGGGGCTATCCGCGCCATCTCGGCGGCCGGCTGTTTTCGGTCGTGGTCCATGGCGATGCATCGGGGGTGGAGAACCTGCGCCGGATCCTGTCCGACTGGCTCATCGACATGGGACTCATTCCGGCGGGTCGAAAGGCGGCGATCGGCAGCTATGTCGGGTACTACGAGCCTTATGCGACGAGCCACGATGATCTCGACAAGGACCGGGACTTCCAGGGCGAAGTAAAAAACGCCGCACGGGCGCTCGTGCAGGCAGTGCGCCTGCAGCGCCGGGGCAGGCTTGCGCAGCCGGACGAAGGACTTACCGACCCCAGGCCGAAGTGAGCGCGGGAAGTCCCTGATCGCGAGCCGATGGCCGGCGCGGCAGAAATACCGAGCCCTTGGGGAAGCCCTCGGCCAGCACCCGCCGTGCCGCAAGACCGTGCCCGAGCCCGAAGGCGTTGATGATGCCGAGGCGGAAGCCGCCCGGCGGCATCGCATGATCGCCTGGCTTCTTGTTCTCGTGGAAGCTGATCTGCACGCTGGAAACACCGGCCAGGCCCAGCACCTTTGCCACACAATCGGGTGCCGGATGCCGGAACCGGCGGCCGTGGCGACCGAACAGCGGCACGCTGAACCCGTCCTTCCTGTCTGCATCGGCAAACTTCCACACGCCCTCGGAGTAGAGCCGGATGATCGCCTCGACCCACCCCTCGCCGTAGAGGTCCGGCCACTGGTCGGCGAAACGCATGTGAACCTCGATGATCGCGCCGCCGATGGTCTCGAAGTTGACAAGGCCCGAGTAGCCTTTCATGTGGCGCAGCAGCCAGTCGCCCAGGGTGGTCTCGAGGTGCGGGCGGGGGGCGGCGTGGACCGTCCAGTAGTCGAACATGCCGTCCTTCAGCGGCTTGCCGGTCGAGTGGCGCCACCAAACCGATCTGCCGTCGATCAGCGCGCAGTCCGTGCTGACGTGCTCGCCGTCGAGTAACGGCATCCACATGTGCCCCGGGGCATAGTGGCGCTGATATTCCCGCTCGTTGCGCAGCACGCCGCTGCCCACGCCCATGCCCTTGAGGTTGACCATCGGCTTGGAGAAAACAGGAAAGCGGCGCGGCATGACGCCGTGAGGTGCCGCTTCCATGCCCTGACTGAGCGCCACGCGCAGCTTGTCATAGATCCAGCAGTAGTCAGGGTACCACTGATAGGCATCCGCATCTTCGGTCGGGATGCGGACATGCGCCGGGCAGTCGATGCCCTCGAAGAACTGAAAGCGCCACGGATCGGCTTCACAGATGGGCATGGGGCCATAACGCCTTCCGCAGCTTCGGCGCGAAACGCCGAGCGGGCGCCGGACGCTATTTGATCTCCCAGGAGATGTTGACCTGCATCTCGACGACCTGCTCACCCTCGGCGACAGGCACCATGGCGTCTGCCTGGGCAGCCATGCGCTCGGCCTTCCGGAAGACCGGTACCGGGGGCATGACAACGGATTCGGCGATCGAAAGGATCCGGCCGAGCGTCACGCCTGCTGCCTTGGAATAGAGCTTGGCCTTGGCGGCCGCGTCGGCGACAGCGCGCCGGCGTGCCTCGTCCTCTAACGAGCGAGGTTCGGCAATCGTGAATTCGACGCCATGGATCTGGTTGGATCCCTTGCTGACGGCTTCGTCGAGAACGCGCCCCAGTTCCTCGAGCTTGCGGATGGTGACATGAAGCTCGTTTGAAACGTCGTACCCGGTGATCTTCGGCGGCTCCTGGTTCTTGCTGTCGTAGACATAGACCGGATTCACGCTGAAATTGACGGTCTGGATGTCCTTGGGCTCGATGCCCGACTGCTTCAGATAGTCGATGACCTCCGTCATCGCTGCGTTGCCGGCAGTCAGCGCCTCGCGCGCGGTCGCGGCGCGGCGCATGACCCCGATCCTCACCATGGCCATGTCGGGCTTGGCGCGCACTTCGCCTGTCCCGGTCAGCGCCAGGGTCCGCGGCGGCGCTTTCGCGTCCTGGGCGGCGGACGCCGCGGCGAGGGGAGAAAGAACCGCAGCGAGCATTGCGAGGCCGAGGCCGGCTCTGGTCATGAAATTTGCTTCTCTTCGAGATGGTCGAGACGGGGCTGCGACATGTGACCGCTGATTGCGACAATATCGCGGCAGGGAACGTTCACGCCAACGTGATTCACACCCACCCGCGTGCGCCACCACCTGCGATCGCTATTTCCTGCACAAGCCGCCATCGCAGCGCACATATCAGTGGGCGCGCGTCCGAGCATCCGATATTGCCGGCGCTCAGCGAAACGGCGGCTCATCGAAACTGCGCAACTTGCGCGAATGCAGCCCCGTGCGGTTGATGCGCAGCGCATCGAGTGCGGCAATGGCGATCATCAGATGTTCGGCAACCGCCCGATCGTAGAAAGCGTTGGCGGCACCCGGCAGCTTGATCTCGCCATGCAGCGGCTTGTCGGACACGCACAGCAGCGTGCCGTAGGGCACGCGCAACCGGTAGCCCTGCGCGGCAACGGTTCCCGATTCCATGTCGATGGCGATGGCGCGCGACAGGTTGATGCGCCTGCGCTCCTGGGTCCAGCGGAACTCCCAGTTGCGGTCGTCGTTGGTGACCACCGTGCCGGTGCGCAGGCGGGCCTTCAGCGCTTCGCCACGCTCGCCGGTCACCCGTGCCGCCGCTTCCTGCAGGGCGACCTGCACTTCGGCAAGCGCCGGCACCGGAATGTCCGGGGGCACAAGGTTGTCGAGAATGCGGTCCTGGCGCAGATAGCCGTGCGCCAGCACATAGTCGCCGATGCGCTGCGACTGGCGCAGGCCGCCGCAATGGCCGATCATCAGCCAGCAATGGGGGCGCAGCACCGCCAGGTGATCGGTCATGTTCTTGGCGTTGGAGGGACCCACGCCGATGTTGACGAGGGTGAGGCCGCTGCCGTCGCTGCGAAGGAGATGATAGGCCGGCATCTGGTAGCGATGCCACAGCACGGCCAGAAGGCGCTGATCGATCTCGGTGGGCGCTGAGGCCACGGGTCAGCACCTGTCCGCCCGGAAGATGAAGCTCCGCGTACGGACTTTCCTCCGCCAGTTGCGACACGCCCCAGCGCACGAACTGGTCGACATAGCGATGATAGTTGGTGAGCACGATCCAGGGCTGGAACCGGCGCCAGTCGGTGCCTGAGTAGTGAACGAGGCGGCGCAGCGAATAATCGACGCGCAGCGCATCGAACAGCGCGAGCGGCAGCTGCCCTCCTGGTGCGGAGGTCCAGGTACCGTCGGCGATCTCATCGCCGATTGCCGAAAGCAGGGCGCCCGGAAAGTGGTGGGCGAGTTCCTGGGCGGGAACGCCGCCGTGACCCAGCTCGTCGCCCTCGTCGAGAACGTAGGGGTAGGGGATTTCCTGACTGCTCATGGAAACGGCAATTTCGGCCCGGTAGTCGGTGACGAGGTAGCGCAGCTGCTCGGTCAGGTAGTTGCGGAAGGCGGCTGGCTGCGTGACGGTCGTGGCGTAGACGCCGGCGCCCTGGAACTTTGCATAGGCGCGGGCGATCGATGGCTGTGGAGCATCGGGAGCGTAGGTGACGCGAAGCTCGGGATAGCAGAAGCGGGCGCGCATTTCCGGCGAAGGCGGCGTGCGCGACTTCACGAACCGCTCGAGCGCCGTTTGCAGGCTGCCGGCGGCCTGGTCGTAGAGCACGACCAGCTCTTCCACTGCCTGCTCGGGCGAGAGGGCGGTCGGATGGACAACGGAACGGTTCATGGATCTGGTGCCGCAGCTTTCCCGCGGGCGAGTGGTCAAGGTATGGCAAACGGCTTCGAACTGCTATAGGGCAGGGCCGGCCGGGCCTGTAGCTCAATGGTTAGAGCTGGCGGCTCATAACCGCCTGGTTGGAGGTTCGAGTCCTCCCGGGCCCACCAATTTTTTCAATGGGTTACGCCATTCGCATGGACTTTGTGAGCCCACTAGATCTTCGCGTGGTTCCTGGCTGGTTCCGAGGAGACGGGGCCGCCGGGCTTCGCAACGGCCTTGCATGCGATCATTCAGCAGCTTGAGCCGGTCGTCAGGTGATCAAGGTACATGCTCCGTGCGGCCGTAGACATAGGCGAACGGAAACCGTAGGTGTGCGCTGCTCGGTCGCTGATCGCAGGGAAGACTGCCGTGCCGGAGATCGACATCGCCGCTGTGCCGAAACGCAAAGGCTCGGGCTATCCGCCGCCATTCGAAAAGCGCCACAATGAGTAGTGTCCGTCCCGCCAATTCATTTTCTTGGTAAATGAGTCGATTCCCT
Source organism: uncultured Alphaproteobacteria bacterium (assembly GCA_963780765.1). Taxonomy (GTDB): domain Bacteria; phylum Pseudomonadota; class Alphaproteobacteria; order Rhizobiales; family Aestuariivirgaceae; genus CAWHQZ01. Next base: position 124,515 of record CAWADI010000027.1, read on the forward strand.
TGGCTAACCATGCGCCTCCCGCCCCTATCTAATTCAAATTCATGCCGTTTCTCGCGGCCTCTATCATGCATTCAGAGTTGCTGATGGCTGTAGTGCCTACGACAGCATCTCGAGTGATGGGATTCGCAGAGTGTACGTAAACTTTTGGTCAAGGACTTGCATGCAATTTTACACACCGGGACGAGGTTTCGGGAGTTCTCATAATGTTGATATTAAGAGTTCCGGCTGTCATGGCCGTGGTGTTGTTCATGTCGTCGGTTTCCGCCCAAGCAATGGAGTTTGCTGACCGTCCCGGACCGATCTCTGGAGCATTCAGCTCACCATCGCCCGTTCATGTTATGCCGAGCGAGGATCGCTTGCGCCGGCAAATCAACAGTCACATTGCCCTTCGCCCGGTTCCACTCATAAGTACGAAAGTCGCTGATCGGCCGAACCCCATCTCTAACGTCATCTCTACCAAGTTTTCTCATTTTGAGGATGGGCGGGGCCGGTTATCTGCTGAGTTCAGCGCGGTCTCTGAGGGCTCCGGTATCAGGTTCGAACATTGGCCTTGGGTGATAAGTAACCCTATCAAGCCAATTGCTTCGTCCACTGCGATGAGATTTGAGAATCGTCCCGGCCCGATTTCCAATCGCTTCAAGACTTGGGTCGCCGGAAGCAACAAAGTTGTTGATCGTCCCGGGTTCACGTCGAGCGTAGCAAAAGCCACTACGCCATTCGGACTCCACGTTCGACCCGGCGCTGTGGAATTTTGCGTCGGGAGCATCGCGCCGTGCGGTCCCCTAAGTTTTGCCCAGCGCCCTGAGCGGCAGGACCCCGTAGGGAACAAGCTCGCCGGCATGCCTCGTTGATGAATGTGAGTTGAGCAGCTGCTTCAGACACTGTTCACAAGGCGCGTGCTGCAACCGAGCACAACTGCTGAGGCGAACTGATTTGAACAGGAGGCGCGCAGCGAACAGGCCCTGGCCGGCATCCCCTCCCGCCGGGGCCTTCATTCTCCATCGGGAACCTTTTCGGGCCGGGCGAGTTAGCACCGCCGGTCCACCTTATGCGTGTCCCAAACAGCTAAGCTTAGGCCAGCGCCCCGGCCGGTTAGCCACTTCCGTGCCGGGTCGGATTTGACGGTCCTGGTGGGGCCGACGCAGTGATGGCTGTTCACGGAAGGCTTTCTCGACAAGGTCGATGCCAACCTGCGCCGGGCGATGTCGCGTGCGTGAGGTAGACGATGATGATGGCTGACAGCCGAGTTTGACCCACAGGAGACATCACAGCGAAATACCGACCTAACCGGTGAGCTCGCGAATTGCTCTCGAAGACCCGCCTAATCCGCCCCTCTTGAAGCTATGGCCGCATATGGTCGCCCCGACTGCCCCCTAGGGCCTGTATTCAGTTGAGCAAGATGATAGCGGCAGCCAATTGAACTCCGGCGAGAAAGTTTCTGGCGAGTTTGTCGTAGCGCGTGGCGATGGCCCGAAAGTGCTTGAGTTTATTGAAGAAGCGCTCGATGAGATTGCGTTCGCTGTAGAGCGCGAAATCGCAGGCCCGCTTGGTCTTGCGGTTGGCCTTCGGCGGGATGACGGGAGTGATTCCGCGCTCGGTCAGGGCATCAATGAGCGGATCGGCGTCGAACGCCTTGTCACCGATCAGGGCCTCGGGGTCAGCGTTTTCAATCAGCGGTTCCGCGCACGCCAGATCGTGGACCTGCCCTGGCGTGAGCATCAGTTCCACCGGATTGCCGAGAGCATCGACCAGCGCGTGTATTTTGCTGGTCAATCCGCCACGCGATCGGCCGATCGCTTGTTCGCCGTTTTTTTTCGAGCCCCCGCGCTATGCTGGTGAGCCCGAACAATGGTTGCGTCGACCATCATGTACTCGTTGTCGGGATCACTGGCCAACAGCTTGAAAACACGCTCGAAAACCCCGCTCTTCGCCCATCGGTTGAAGCGCTGGTAGACAATGTTCCAGTCGCCGAAGCGCTCGGGAAGATCGCGCCACGGAACGCCGGCTCTAAATCTGTAGACAACCGCGTCAACAAACAGCCGGTTGTCCTCTGCCGTTCCGCCAACGTGGCCTTCGCGGCCCGGCAGAAAGTCCTTGATCCGCTCCCACTGGTCATCGCGAATTGCATAGCGCCGCATCGGTCGGCCCCTCCTTGAGGCCGACCGCCCATGAATCACTCAATGCTTGATTGAGGAGATCATGCGGATTGACCATCTGTCGCCCGCGGAAGCCGAGAAGATCGCTCTGGCCATCTCCAGGCTGCCGGACCTGTGGCCGAAGAACGAAAAGGCCCGCCCTTGAGAATGGAGGGCTGACTAGGGTTAACGGTCATGCAAGTGCTGTTGGCAGGAATGCTGTTCTGTTCCCCGACTGGGGTCGAACAAAGTCTTGAGGTAAACCCCGATGGAAAGTTTGTGCTTTACTACGGCGAGGAAGCGCCCGCCGCAGCGTTGTTGAACCCTGGAGCCGTCCGGATCGTCGGCCCGAACACCGTGTTGTACGAAGGAAACATATTCACGATGGAAGCGTGTGAGGGCGGTGACTAATCTGTTCCAACTTCAACTTACTTAACATGGCGGTATTCGGTGCAGAATGAGAGCGGAGGCTGCACAATAACCCGCGTTGATTTCGTCAAAGCACACACCCCGCGCGGACCAGACGAGCGCGTGTGGGAGCTTCCTACTGGTCGCTACGTCTACTGCACTCGACGAAACGGCGACTACGAAGTCCGGCCATCTGATGACAATTGGTGGCATACGGAAACAACCCTGGAGGGTGCGCTTCAGTGGTACGCGCGCGCAACGCGCTGGCTTCAGGAGGGCCGCCTCTTCGCAGTAATGGTTCGACTACGCCACCGTGTAGACTTGTTCAGAGCACCAAGGCTCGTCGGGGCTTGTCTGGCGACGATCGTCTTCCTTTTGGCTGCGCTGGCCGCCTGTTTGGCGCCTTGGCCTTCGTTTGCTGCGGGACCTTTGCCGCGATCCATTCTGGTTCTGGAACAGTCCGACGTAAGGAGCCCGTTTTATGCGGCCATCTATGGGGGACTGCAGTCGGAGGTGAACGCCCGTGCCACATCGCCGGTCACCATTTACGTCGAGAATCTCGATCTCAGCCGCTTCCCTGGCCCCGAATATGAGCAAAGCCTGAGGGCGCATCTGGAAGTGAAGTATAGAGATACGCCAATTGGCATCGTCGTCACCGTGGGACCGGTCGCTTTCGAATACGCGCTTCGACGGCGTGCCGAACTCTGGCCGGGTATCCCCATCGTCTTTGCCTTCGTCGACGAGGCGACAATCGCTGGGTCGAACCTTCCCGACGACGTCACCGGACGGATGACCCGCCTCAGGCTTCAGGACATGGTGGCAGTGGCTCGCGTCGTAGTAAAAGGCCTTAAGCGCGTGGCGATCGTCGGTGACCGTTTCGAGACCCAACCGATCTTCCGCCAATTTAAGGACGAACTTCCGGCTGTCGCCGCCGAGCTGGAAGTCATGGATCTGACCGGTCTACCAATGGCGGAGCTGCGGAAGCGGGTCGCGGCGCTCCCCAACGATGCTGCCATCCTTTACACGGCGCTGTTTTCGGACGGTGCCAGGGTCTTTCGTCGTCCAGGTGATGCGCTGGCGATGATCGCCGAGGTGGCAAATCGGCCGATCGTGCTCTCGATTGAGACGCATCTCGACCGCGGCGGCATTGGCGGGTACTTCACACTACCCGCTATCATCGGCAAAGAAGCCGCAGCGCAGGTGCTGCGCATCCTCGACGGCGAAAGCCCAGCGGGCATTCCTATCACGACCGGAGATTCCTTTCGGCCCATTTTCGACTGGCGACAGATGCAGCGATGGGGCGTCAGCGAAGGCGATCTGCCTCCTGGCAGCGAGATTCGAAATCGCGTTCTGACCATCTGGGAAGCATACCCGTCGGAGATTGCAGCGATAGCGGCCATGGTGTTCTTGCAAAGCGGTCTCATCGGCACACTGCTTTATGAGCGCCGCCGTCGCCGCAGGGCTGAATTCGAAGAGCGGCAACGGATGGCTGAGCTGGCGCACATGAACCGTCATGCGACGGCAGGTGAACTATCGGCATCAATCGCGCATGAACTTGGCCAACCACTTGGTGCAGTTCTCAGCAATGCTGAGACAGCAGAAGTGCTGCTCAATTCTCCGTCGCCAAACCTGAACGAGATCAAGCAAATCCTCACGGATATCGTGCGCCACAACGAGCGGGCCAGTGAAACCATACGGCGGCTGCGGACTCTCCTCAAGAAGAGAACAGTCGAAGTCAAACGCATCAATCTCAATAAAGCGGTACGCGAAGTCCTTGAATTTCTTTCGGACCAGGCAGCCGCACAGAACATCACGATGAGAAGTATGCTGGCCCCTCAGGCGCCCCGAGTTGACGGTGATCGAATTCAGCTTCAGCAGGTAATAATGAATCTGGCCTTAAACGGAATGGAAGCACTGGCCGGTGCAGGCACTGGAGAGCGCAGAATTACCATTAATACGGCTCTGTCGGGAGAGGCGGCGGTCGAGGTTTCCATAGCGGATACTGGTCCCGGAATTCCAGTGGATAAACTAACCAAGGTCTTCGAACCGTTCTTCACGACGAAAGAGCATGGCATGGGCATGGGGTTGTCCATTGTACGCCAGATTGTCGAGGCTCACGGCGGCCGGATATGGGCCGAGAACCAGGACGGAAGAGGCGCGATATTCCGCATCAGTCTGCCGTTGGCCAAGACGCCACCGGATTTCACAAGGTATTCGAAGCAACCCGCTTCAAGAGCGCCACCCTGACTAATGTCCCATAAAACTCAAGACGCACAGTCAATGGCTCCTCTTCCTTAAGGCATAACCCGTCGCCTCAATGCCGGCGAGCACGGTTTTGGCAGTTTCTAGATCATGCGGGCTGCAACGATTAGGACAAATAAACCAGCCGCGCTTTTGCCCGTGTGGCTCAGTGTAAGCGCCGTGCTTCCCGGCGAGCCGGTTCGCCTTGTTGTTCAAGGGGCCGAAGTGTAGCCCGAAAAGAAACTCGCTCACTGGTCTTCCTCGCCTGAAAATAGTTGCGCCGCATCGGCTGCGAAGCAATCCATATATTTTGACTAGGGGCAGATAATTCACAGTTCGGCGTAGCCCTTCGCCTTTCAGGATAAGCCATTCATTGGGTGAGCCCGAGCTTGGCCTCAATCCCGGTTTTCTAAGCAACAGAACGGGCAGCCGCATTGACATACATCAAGGCATCACTCGCGCGGCGGGGTGCCAGATTGCGCGCTATGGGTCTAGGCCTGCCGACCGGGTGAGGCATGCGCCGGGACCGCGTCGATATCTGATGTATTAATTGATCAGGATCAAAACTGATGATCAGAGTTTCCATATTATAGGGGTTTGGGGAAATTGTACTTCAAGAGTCACTGAAGTCATTTTGACAAGTGTAGTCACGAGTACTCGGAAGCATCAGTTTGCAAGGGGTGGCGTGGCGCCCCGTTAATACTTGGGGTGTTGGTTCGTGATGGCACGAAAGGTAGTGTTTATCGTAGATGACGATCTTGGCATTCTCGAAGGGTTTGGGCGTCTCCTGAAAGTGCATGGTTTTGATGTCGAAGTGTTTGCCTCCGTCGAAGAATTCCATCGCCGCGCTACTCCCAGCGCTGCTGTGTGTCTCGTGTTGGACGTTCACTTGAATGGTTTGTCAGGGATCGAATTGCAGCGAGAGCTTGCGCTCTCTGGATTTTCGATTCCGGTCATATTTGTCAGCGCCGATGATAGCGAGATCACCCGGAAGGCGGCCTTTGAAGGGGGTTGCTTCGAATACCTTGTGAAACCGGTTCGGGCCAAATTGCTCTTAGGTGCGGTCGAGAGGGCGTCGGCGTTCCAGCAAAGGCAGGCGCACTGAACGGTGACTTCACCTGGTGGAACATTGCTAGGTGTAGCTGCACGCTCGCTCGATCTACGTGAGCAGGGCGTATTCAGATGCCGAGACGTTCAGCGATCGATACGAGCTCTGCAAGCGACTGGGCTCGGACCTTCTCCATCACTCTTTGCCGATGTGCCTTGACTGTCCGCGCCGAAATCCCTAGTTCCAAAGCAATCTGTTTGTTCACCTTTCCTCGAACAACCAGATTGAAGACCTCTCTCTCGCGCGGCGTTAGAGTGCCTACGAGTGCTTTGAGCTCAGTCAGTCGATCGAGCTGCTCGCGTGTTTTCTGGTGACGCGAAATTGCACGCTCGATTGCGCTGAGTAATTTGTCCTTCCGTACAGGTTTTGTCAGGAAATCTTCGGCGCCGGCCTTGATCGCCTGCACGGTCGTCGGAATATCTCCATGACCCGTCAGAAAGACGATCGGCAACGTTGAACCCAGCTCGGCCAGACGGCCCTGCAATTCGGGTCCGCCCAGATCAGGCATTTGAACATCGAGTAGAATACAACTGGGCCCGACATCATCGGGCAACCGCTCCAGCAACTGCCTTGCCAATTCGTACACGACGATTTCATAGCCGGAGACCCGCAGGAGGCCGCCAATTGCAGCTCGAAACGATGCATCGTCATCGACGATATGAATGACGGTAGGCAAAGCCATCACTCCAATTGCGCTAAGCGGTCTGCAGATTGCTTGCTTGGCGATCTCCCTGGTTCCTCGCAACGTATTCCCTGATTGCGAAAGTGCATTCCCTGTTAAGGGGGAAATGTTTCCCTGTTCCAGCGAGCAGGGAATTTCCCGGTAAACTACTGAATGATCGGAGTTTTCTTCCCCAAGAAGCGGACAAGCGGCCACGAAAACGCGCAAATTCCCTGTATTGGAGCGAATTCCAAGCCCGAGACTGGTTTGCTTACGACTGCGTCCACCACCATTTTTATGAGATGCCGCTGAATTACTTTGGCCGGAAAACAGCGATCTGGTTGCCGAGGTCGCGTGTCATCTGTTCGGTATTGCCGACCTGCTTCACATCATAAACCGGCACCTTGCGATTGGTCTGCTGCTCGATAAAGGAAGAGCTGAAAACTCTGTTGACGACAATGTGGTTCTCAACCCGAACCGAGCCGAGCGGCTCAGCTCCCCTGAGCGCGTCATTGACAACGATGCTGGACAGATTGCCTTCCAGGAATTTTTTGACGGGAACGGCGGTCCAGCGATCAACAGGGATGAGGCAGCACTCGATGTTTGCGCTGACGTCAGCGCCACTGCCCGACGGAGGCAGGGGTGCCCACGCGATATGCCTGGCGGAGCGCCGCCAGGATACCCAGGCCGGCGACCAGTGCCTGTCCTGCACCCAGTACCAGCCCGTGTCCTTATCAAAACCCCAGCGGCCGTAGTGATAGGTCGCCCAGCCGAACGGCTCGTCGGAAACCCACATCCAACCGTATCGTTGGGTGAGTGCCCAACGGCCTACGGTATATGGACGCCAACCTGGCTGAATGTTGCTGGGCAACCAGACGTGCCCGTTGCCATATGAAATCCAGTCACCGAACGCCGAGAGGCCGGAGAACGCGGCGAGCTTGAGTTTGGGATAGCTGGGCTGGCGTGTGCTTGTTGCCGGCCCTGACTGGGCGAACACGGAATTGACTCTCGGCAAATCCCCCGATACGCGGAAACCGTTGGTTTGGAGGTGCGCCCTGACACGCGCGCAATATCTCACTGAAAGGCCTGAAAACCTGCTCTCCCCATGACCGGCCCGATACTTCATTACCGTGGTGCAGATGTCATTCCGCGCGAGTCTCCAGGCTTGGGCAAGGTACCGGGTGCCGAGTGCTATGTTCACAGCGGGTTCGGCAAGCTCCGCCGCGCTCCCCTTAAATCCCAGAAGCACAGCAGTCTGCGGCATCACCTGCATGAGGCCGACTTCGCCTGTGCTTCCCCGTGCGAGCGGGTCGTAGCCGCTTTCCACTTCCATGACGGCATCGACCAGAGGGAAGGGTATGTCATGGCGAAGGGCTTCCTTCCTTGCGGTCTCGCGATAAAACTCGCGTGCCTTCGCAAATTGCGGGCGATCGGCTTCCGCTTTGCCGGGCTGTGACAAAACGAGCAAGGAAAGAAGCGCCACACGGATGCCGGTCGAGATGTGATCAGGGGCAGGCATGGGTGGCACTCGTACAGACAAGATGGCGGCCAGACAACATACGGGCTTCGCAGCAGCTGGTCACGCTGGCGTTTTGCCCGATGGCACATAATATAAGACATAGAAATATAAGACATAGAACAGGTGGCGACTTCGCACGGCTGGCGTGTACCCCGGCGGCGATCGCTGGCCGGTTCGTGCTGTCATCAACGATATGCCGGAGATGCGCTGGATCTTCGCGGCCCTCAATGTCGAAGAGGTCACAGCAGAACGCTGCACAAATGACTTATTTGGCCCGGCTATCCACGCGTGACACCGGGAGGTCAGTCCTCGATTCTCCGCGTCCACGCCGATTGAATGCTCGTCCCAGTATCTCCCCAACGATGCCGCGCCGGAACAGTAGCACGGTGACCACGAAGATCGCACCCTGGATCACCAGGACCCATTCGCCGAAGCCGGCCAAATAGTTTTGCATGGTGATGATGACAGCTGCGCCAACGATGGGGCCGAATACCGTGCCCATCCCCCCGACCAGCGTCATTAGCACCACTTCGCCCGACATTTGCCAGGTCACGTCGGTAAGGGATGCGAGTTGGAAGACGATGGCCTTGGTGGCACCCGCGAGACCGGCCAACGCCGCCGACAGTACGAACGCGATCAGCTTGAAACGATCCACTGCGTAACCGAGGGAGATGGCGCGCGGCTCGTTCTCACGGATCGCTTTTAGCACCTGTCCGAACGGGGAGTGGATCGTGCGCCAGATGATCAGAAAGCCGGCGCAGAAGATCGCCAGAACAACATAGTAGAATACAAGGTCGTTGCTGATATCGAGAAGACCGAACAGCGGCCGGCGCGGTATCGCCTGGATGCCGTCCTCACCACCGGTGAAATTCGCCTGTAGACAGAAGAAGAACACCATCTGTGACAGGGCCAGGGTAACCATGGCGAAATAGATGCCCTGACGCCGGATGGCGATGGTGCCTGCCACGAGCCCGAGGATCGCCGCCACTGCTACACCGCCGAGAATGCCGGCCTCGGTTGGCCAGCCTAGCACCTTGACGGTATATCCTGAGACGTAGGCGGCAAAGCCGAAGAACATGGCATGCCCGAAGGAGAGCAGGCCGACATACCCGAGCAGCAGGTTGAAGGCGCATGCGAACAGGGCAAAGCATAGGACCTTCATCAGGAAGAGCGGATAGATGACAAATGGCGCCACCAGCCCGACCGCCAGCAGCGCGGCAAACGCACCCAGAGTGTGGTTGCTCGTTGCCTGCATCGCGCTTTCTACCTGGGAGTTCCGAAAAGGCCCTGCGGGCGCAGCATCAACACGATCGCCATGATAATGAAGATGACGGTATTCGAGGCCTCCGGATAGAAGACCTTGGTGAGGCCTTCGACAACGCCGAGGCCGAAGCCGGTGATGATCGAGCCCAGGATCGAGCCCATGCCGCCAATCACTACAACCGCGAACACGACAATAATGAGGTGGGATCCCATGATCGGGTTGACCGAATAGATCGGTGCCGCCAGCACGCCAGCGAGTTCAGCGAGACCAACGCCAAAGCCGTAGGTCAGCGTGATCATGCGCGGCACGTCAATGCCGAAAGCTTGCACCAGGTCGGGGCGCTCGGTGGCCGCGCGCAGATATGATCCGAGCTGGGTTTTCTCGATCATGAACCAGGTGCCGAAACACACCAGCAGCGAGAACACCACCACCCAGGCGCGGTAGTAAGGCAGGAACATGAAGCCGAGGTTGGCGCCGCCGGGTATTGGATTTGCGTAGGGTAGCCCCGAGGAGCCGTACTGCTGCCGGAACAGGCCTTCGATGATCAGCGCCAGCCCGAAGGTAAGCAGCAGGCCATAGAGATGATCGAGGTGATAGAGACGTGAGATGAACAGGCGCTCGATGATGATGCCCGTGATGCCGACGAGGACGGGAGCGACGATCAGGGCGCCCCAATAGGGAATGCCGAAGTAGGCGAGAAGCATGTAGGCGCAGAACGCACCCATCATGTATTGGGCGCCGTGCGTGAAATTGATCACATTCATGAGCCCGAAGATCACGGCGAGCCCGAGCGAAAGGAGCGCATAGAACGCGCCGTTGATCAGGCCCAGCAGCAGTTGGCCGAACAGAGCCTGCGGCGCCACACCAATCAGCTCAAACACGGAGCGCGTATTCCTACGGGCGCAGCGGCAATTCCCGGACAGCGGATTCTGCCCGGGACCTGCTATCGCCAAGCGGTTATTGCACCAGCGGGCACTGACCCTGATCGAGGGGCCGAAAAGCCTCGGCCGCCGGGATGGTCGCGCGCACTTTATAGTAATCCCACGGCGCGGTGCTCTCCTCCGGCTTCTTGACCTCGAATAGATACATGTCGTGGACCTTGCGGCCGTCCTGCCGGATGGTGCCCTTGCCGAACAGCTTGTCGTCAGTAGGCAGCGGACTTCATCTTGGCGACCACGGCAGCGCCGTCGGCGTCGCTCTGAAGCTCGTGCACAGCCTTCAGGTAGTGCGTTACGGCCGAATATGACGCCTGCCTGCACCATGGTCGGCATGTTGCCCTTGTTGGCTGCGGCAAATTCCTTGGCGAACGCGCGGTTTGCGTCATTGCTGTCCCAGTACCAGGCCTCGGTGAAAATCAGGCCCTGCGCCGTCTCCAGACCGAGTGCGTGCACGTCGGTTATAAAGATGAGCAGGCCGGCAAGGTTCTGGCCGCCTTCGACGATGCCGAACTCGGCGGCCTGCTTGATGGCGTTCGTGGTGTCGGCCCCGGCATTGGCAAGGCCGATGATCTTTGCCTTTGATTGCTGAGCCTGCAGCAGGAAAGACGAGAAGTCCTGCGCCGGGAAGGGATGGCGCACCTTGCCCAGGACCTTGCCGCCGTTCTTCTCGACGACCGCCGCAGTATCGGCCTCAAGCGAATGACCGAAGGCATAGTCAGCGGTGAGGAAGAACCAGGAGTCGCCGCCGGTCGTGACGATCGCCTTGCCGGTGCCGTTGGCCAGGGCCCATGTGTCGTAGGTCCAGTGTATCGTATTGGGGCTGCATTCCTTACCCGTCAGGCTGGATGCCGCAGCGCCCGACACGAGGAAGACTTTGTTCTTTTCCCTGGTAATGGTGTTGACTGCCAATGCTACCGAGGAGGTAGGGACGTTGACCACCATGTCGACCTTGTTGACGTCATACCACTGCCGCACCACATTGGAGCCGATGTCCGGCTTGTTCTGGTGGTCGGCGAACACGACTTCGATCTTGTCGTGGCACTTGGCCGTGCTGCAGAAGTCCTCGATCGCCTTCCTGGCAGCCCAGACGGAGCCTTGGCCGGACAGGTCGGCATAGGTGCCGGACTGATCGTTCATGACGCCGATTTTGATGATGCCGTCGCTGTACTCGGCCTGTGCAGCACTGGCACCGACGCACAAGGCGCCAGCGACCACGAATGCCTTCCATTCACGTTTCATTTGCTACTCCTTCTTGCAGACTAGATTCCGAGATAGACCTTGAGCTTCTCCCTGCTCGCGGCGATGCTAGCATTTGGTATCATGTCGATCACCCGACCGTGCTCAACGACGTAGTGCCGGTTGGCCATAGCCGCGGCGAAACGGAGGTTCTGTTCCACGAGCAGGATGGTGAACCCCCGCTCGCGAAGCATGAGGATGGTGCTGCCGATCTGCTGAACGATGACCGGCGCTAGTCCCTCGGTCGGCTCATCGAGCAGGAGCAGCTTGGCCCCCGTCCGCAGGATGCGGGCGACGGCCAGCATCTGCTGTTCTCCTCCTGAGAGCTTCGTGCCCTGACTGGCGCTGCGCTCCTTCAGGTTGGGGAACAGCTGATAGAGCTGCTCGAGGGATAGTCCGCCTTCTTTGACCTTGGGCGGCAGCAGAAGGTTCTCGCGCACGTTGAGACTGGCGAAGATGCCGCGTTCCTCAGGACAATAGGCAAGGCCCTGCCGGGCGATGCGGTCTGACTTCAGGCGGATCAACTCCCGACCCTCGAAGTGTACCGAGCCCTTGCGCTTCGGCAGCATGCCCATGACGGCGCGTATGGTAGTGGTCTTGCCGGCGCCGTTGCGCCCAAGCAGCGAAACCACTTCGCCGGCGTTTACCTCAAAGGTCATGCCGTGCAGGATGTGGCTTTCGCCGTACCATGCATGCAGATCCACGACGGCGAGCTGTGCCTCAGGCATGGCGGACCTCTTCGCCCGTGCCCATGTAAGCTTCGATCACTTGCGGGTTCTTCGAGACGTCTGCGTAAGGGCCTTCCGCCAGGACCTCACCACGGGCCAGTACCGTCAACCAATCGGACAGGTCCGCGACGACGGAGAGGTTATGCTCCACCATCAGCACGGTCCGGTCCCTGGCGGCTCGGCGGATCAATGCGGAGGTGCGCTGGACGTCTTCCATACCCATACCCGCCATCGGCTCGTCGAGAAGGAGCACCTCCGGGTCGAGGGCAAGTGTGGTTGCGATTTCCAGCGCCCGCTTGCGGCCATACGGCAGCTCGATGGCCGGCAATCCGGCATAGGCCTTGATGCCGACTTCCTCCAGCAGCTGCAGCGCGCGCTGGTCCAACCCATTGACGGAGCGCTCCGAGCGCCAGAAGTGATACGAGGTGCCGAGTGAGCGCTGCAGCGCGATGCGCACGTTCTCAAGTACCGAAAGATGCGGAAACACTGCCGAGATCTGGAATGACCGCACCAGTCCCATGCGCGCCACCGCGTGTGGTTTGGCCCGGGTGATATCCCGGTCGTTGTAGTGAATTGTGCCGGTCGTTGGTTGCAGGAACTTGGTGATCAAGTTGAAGCAGGTAGTTTTGCCGGCGCCATTGGGGCCAATCAGGGCATGGACGGTACCGCGCTTAACCTTCAGGTTTACCCTGTTGACGGCGGTGAACCCCTTGAACTCTTTGGTCAGGTCATTCGTCTGGAGAACGTACTCGCTGGCCATCGACGGCGTCGTTTCTGCAAGTGAACTAGCCACGCCGGGTTGAGAGCGGCGCTACTTCTTGCTCTCGTAGCACCAGAACCTATGGGCGCAACAGGCCAAACTTGTTGCGCATCTGGGCAGCGGTAGACACACCATCGGCAACGCGTGAGCGTCGGCGGGTTTTGCAAGATATCCGGGAGTTGCATTTCGCCCGCAGAGGCTGCGCCGTTCGTGTCGAGTAGCGCAGTCGGGTGGAACAGTTCCTGAATTCGTCCCATTGATTACGGAGATACGGCCGGCATGGCCACCTACGCAATCCCCTGAGCAGCCGTTTGTGGCGGTAGTCGCCGAGACATTGAAAGTCGATCCGTAGCAGCCATTGTCATGCAGACTTCATGGGCCGATCTGCACTGGGGATCGTGAACTGGAAATCAGTGCCGTGCGGTGTGCTCGGCGAGGCCCAGAGTCGGCCACCGTGCGCCTCGATAATGCTTCGACAAATCGATAGCCCCATACCCATGCCTGTGGGCTTGGTCGTAAACAGCGGATCAAAGATGCGATTGCGGATCGCTTCCTCGATTCCAGTGCCGGAATCCTTGATCGTGACCTGAATGCTGCCTTCGCCGTCGACCTTCGATCCGATCTGCAGGACGCGAGGTCGGTCGGTGACGGAGCCCATGGCGTCCGCCCCGTTCATGATCAGATTCATGATGACCTGTTGCAGCTGGACGCGATCGCCCGATGCCAGCGGCAGATCCGCGGGCAGCATCGTCTGAACCGCTACCGCGCGGTTCCGCAGCGGGCTCGCCGCCAGTGCGAGGACCTCTCGGATCGCCTCGTTGACGTCGAGCTCAATGTATTCCGGCTTGCGATGTTTGAGCAGCGCCCGAATGCGAGTGATCACCTCGCCTGCGCGATTGCCGTCCTTGATGATGCCTTCGAGCGAGTTCCTCGTCTCCTCGAGATTGGGCGGGGCCTGCGTCAACCATCGGCGCGCCGCGTTTCCACGGGTGACGATCGCGGCGAGCGGTTGGTTGATTTCATGGGCGATGGAAGCCGCTAGTTCGCCCATCGTCGTGAGCCGCGCCACTCGCGCGAGCTCCGTCTGCGCCTCCTGCGTGGCCTCAAACGATGTCTTGAGTCTGGCCGCCATGTCATTGAATGATTCCGCGAGGGCATCCAACTCCTCCAATTTGCTACCTGGCACACGTACGCTCAGGTCCCCGTGAGCCATCGTCCGCGTCGCCTGCGCCATGCGCCGGAGTGGCGAGCTCACCGCCGACGCCAGCGCTGCGGCCAGCACGAGGGAGAGCACCAGCGCCAGGGCGAACACCATCGCGGAACGGCTGTTGGCCGTGCGCAAGCCCGTCAAATAGAACGCTTGAGGCATGGCCGTGATCAGAGTCCAATGATGGCCGGCGCTTTCGTCGCGATATGCGGTCGCGTAGGTCAGCCACGTTTCCCGTGAGAGCGGCCTCGCCGTGACGTAATCGAACTGGAACTCCGTCGATGGTGCAGACAGGCCCGACGGACCAGTGTGCTGCGCCAGAGCTGCAACCGCACTCTCCACCACCGGGTCGCCGACGGGAGCGGACGAGGCGATCATCTTGCCGGTTTGGTCAAGGATGAAGGCTCGACCCTGCGTGCCGACGGCCTGGCTTCGCAGCAGAGAGACGAGAGTGTCTTGGCGCTGGGCGCCTGTCGGCGACGGCGAACGCGCGAGGTAGTCGTCCAGCCGGATACGGATGTTCGCCGACATTGCCTGATGGAGGTTCGTCGCCAGCTTCGCTGCATCATCGTCTGCGCTCCGAAGCGCGACAATCGCCGTGGTACCAATCATCACGAGCACCAGTGCGATGAACGGCGTGAAGATGAACATCAGGATTGGCAGGCCTTCCTGCACCGCGTCGGCGTTGCCCTGCGTCTCGCCGCGGCCTGCTTCCCAGATCCACTCCCTGCTCCCAATCGCGCGTTCTCTGACGTGTCCGGGGATCTCCGCCCAGAACCATCCGAACCGTCTGGCCAGCGGCAGGGCGACCAAAAAGGCCACGGGCCCCATTGCCCAGGTGATCGACGTCGTGAAGAACAGCGCCGGCGTGATGCGGTGATAGGAAATCCCTGAAGGGAACTGATCCGAACACACGTACCCCCACAACACGGGTTCCAGCGTCATGAACAAGACGGCGGCTGCGAGATATCGCCACCACGTCCTAGCCATCCGAAAGTCGGGATTCTTGCCAAAGAACTGATGGGCAATCCAGAAACACGCGGGATTGATGAAATATCCCGGCAGCCAGGCGAGCAGGAACTCCGGAGGGACGCCCTCAATCAAGTCCGACAACCCGTACGCGAACGGAATGGTGATGAGCGCCGGGTAGCCCAGAAGGACGACGCTCAGCAGCACGACCAGATCCTTCAAGGATTCGAACGTCTGTGCGCCCGGTACCAACACGATGAATGATCCGATGTAGCCGGTCGCGATGATCAGCACGAACGTCAGCGGCACGCTCAGAAACGCCTTCACATTCCACGTCTGCCGCGCCCGGCCGAATCCCCATTGCTCTCCGATCCGGAACGTAAAGCCGCCGAATGCGCAGATAGCCAGGAGGAGACCGACGATATAGGCGAATCGCCCCCATACCTCCAGCATCGGGAGGGGGATGTTGCTAACGATCTCCTCAAGCCACGTGATGACGGCCGTCATGATAGATCACGGGGTGTTGCGACGGATGCGCGACGCTGTCGTACCAAAAACGCGGCGAATTTGCCGTTTTCCGCGCCGAAGACGATGCCATCACTTTAGAGAATCCGAAGATTGAGAGGCTGCGTGAGACGCTGGCACCATATCAAATCAACCTTCCCTGTCGAGCAGGGTAAAGGGTAGTGTTTCGAGACACTACCGGGTGGAGTCACTTGCCGAACGGCCGGCGATGTTGCGGCTGATAACCCTCAGCAATGGATTTCTGACCGGCTTGACTCCAGCCTGTGCTGCGGCTGAGAGATGCGTAGCAGCCGGGCGAATCGTGTGCCGGCATGAAGAGGTGATGTATGGAAACTACAATCGCATCGGGAGTCGGCATCTTGTGGGCCCTTGTCATAATCATTATCGTTGGCGGCTTTGTCGGCTGGCTGGCTGGGTTGATCGTGGAGGGCACCGGGTTCGGCCTTGTGGCCGATGTTGTGATCGGTATCCTGGGGTCACTCATCGCTGGTTACCTTTTCCCGGCGCTCGGACTGACGCTCGGCGGGGGTGTCGTCGGAGGGATACTTGCGGCTCTTGTCGGCGCAATCATCCTGCTGGTGATCGTTAAACTCATCAGAAGGGTTACTTGAGCCGAGTTACGATATCTGGATCGACTGGAATGTCGTCCGGATGACTGTGCTGCGCTGCTAGGTCGTCTCGAGCGGAACGAATCGGAAGCTGTCGCGCGGAACTGATGAAGCGCCCGATGGACGATCCCGGGAAATGCGCGGTGCAAAAGAGCGCAGACGTGTCACAATAGCGGCCGAGCAACTGGCGGCGCGTGCGTGCCGCCTGTGCGGAGTCAAAATCCGAAAACATGCCGAGGTCGGGATCGTACGCCTGCAGCGGTGAATGGATCATGTCGCCGGTCATGATGGCCCGGTGGGCGGCAGTCCCCACCTCTACGGAGTAGTGATCGACGGTATGGCCCGGCGTCGGAACGAGACGGATCAGATCATCCAGTACATGATCACTTTTCACGATTTCTGACCGCCCGGCTTCGATGACCGGCAGCACCGAGTCGGCCATCCAGGGACAGGTCTCTGGTGTCTCCTGGTGCCGGCCGGCCCAATGCGCCAGTTCACGATCGGCCATGATGTATTTGGCGGAAGGAAAGGTCGGTACCCAGCGCCCGTTCTCAAGACGTGTATTCCAGCCGACGTGGTCGGGATGAAGGTGGGTGCACATCACATAGTCTATGTCCTCCACGAGCAGACCGGTTGCCGCGAGGTTCCTTTGATAGCGGTCGCTGTCGAGCATGTTCCAGAACGCCCGTGCCGGCCGTGGCTTGTGATTGCCGACGCAGGAATCGACCAGAACGTTGTGATGCGGGGTACGCAGGAGGTAGCTCTGGATGCGCAGCACGATCCTGCCCGTGGCTGGGTCCAGGTACGTCGGCGCCAGCCAGTGGCGATGGCGGTTGAAGGCTTCATCCGAGAGGGACGGAAAGAACTTGCGAAAATCGAAGAACGGCGCCTCCTGTTCCACCACCTGGTGGATGGTGACTGCGCCAAGGCTGAGCCCACGGGTCATCGGCGTCTATCCTGCTACCGGGTTACAATCGTCGGGCAGGGAGGTTAGACACTGGAGGAGCGCAACGGCAATGTAATCCCGATCGTGAAGACTTGTGTTTGGTTGCTGGGGCTGGACAGGGCGATGGCGAGGCAAGGACAATTTGGTGCGGGAAGCAGTGTAGCGATCACCGGAGCGACCGGTTTCATCGGCCGGCATCTGGTGCGCGAGCTTTCCCGGCGCGGGTACCTCGTCCGCGTGCTGCTGCGGCGTCCGATCGATATGCAACTCGACTGCGCCAGCGCAGTCATCGGTGACCTCGCGCGCCCACAGAACCTGTCGGCCGCCTTGCAGGGGGTGGATGCGGTCGTGCACTCGGCAGGTGTCGCTCATGGAGCGACGGGCGTACCCGAGGCCGATCATCGCATCCTCAATGCCGAGGCTACCCGCAATCTGGCGCGCGCGGCGCAACGGGCGCGCGTCGGCCGCTTCGTCTTCCTCTCCTCGATCCGGGCCCAGACCGGAGTTGTTGCCGACGGCCCGGTGACGGAAGAGCGGCCAGCGGCGCCGACCGACGCCTACGGCAGGTCGAAGCTTGAAGCCGAGCAAGCACTCGCGGAGCTGGACATCGATTGGGTTGCCCTGCGTCCGGTGCTGGTTTATGGCCACGGAGTCAAAGGCAACCTAGCGGCGCTCGCAAAACTCGCACGCTCCCCCTTGCCGCTGCCGCTTGGCGGGCTAAAGGCCCGTCGATCGCTACTGTCTGCAGACAATCTCGTTGATGCAGTCGACGCGGTCCTCGCCTCGGCGGCATCCCTGCGCCGCCCTTTCATCGTCGCAGACACCGACGCCCTGACGGTGCCGGAGATGATCGCCGCCATGCGCAAGGGCCTCGGCCGAAATGCCGGGCTCATTCCGGTGCCGGCATCACTGCTGCGGCTCGCTCTGAATGTCGCCGGACACCCGGCCTGGTATGAGCGGCTGGCGCAGCCGTTGGTCGCCGACCCTTCGGCACTGGTAGAACTCGGCTGGCGGCCGCGCGTGTCAACGGTGCATGGCCTCGAGGCGCTCGTGAAAACGATGGGTTGAGGAGGCCGGAAAAAAACTTTGCGGCGTGAGAGTCTCACTGGGCGACCCGTGCCTCGTCTGCCTTCGGCACGTGCCAGAGCACGAGGTGGGCATGAGGCTTCTCGACGCCTGGATGACCGGCGTTGAAGTAGATGTCAACGTGATCGACATTGCCGCCGGGAGAGGCCAGGTCGTCGAACCGCTTGTCGGGATTGAGGTCCTCGACCGGGACCATGTAGATCGTGCTGAACGGTTGCAAAGGTTCCCGCCGGCTGGAACAGTAGCGGCCATGCACATACTCATCATCGGCGCGGCGGGAATGATCGGCCGCAAACTGACGCAGGAACTGGCCCGGAGCGGGCGGATCGCGCGAGCGCGGGATCGACAAGCTGACGCTCGCCGACATCGTCGAGCCTGAGCGGGCGCAAGATTTGCGGGCGCGCCAGGAGATCGTTGCCGCCGATCTGGCGAGGGAAGGCGAGGCGACGCGACTGGTTGGCGGAAGGCCGGACATCATCTTCCATCTGGCGGCGATCGTATCGGGCGAAGCGGAAGCCGATTTCGAGAAGGGCTACCGGGTCAACCTCGACGGCACGCGGAACCTGTTCGAAGCGATCCGCAAGGCCTGCCGGAACGTAGCTATCGTCCACGGCTTGTCTTCGCCTCTTCCATCGCGGTGTTCGGAACGCCGTTTCCTGAACCGATCCATGACGAGTTCCTGACGGCGCCGCTCACTTCCTACGGCACGCAGAAGGCGATGTGCGAACTGTTGCTTTCGGACTATTCGCGCCGCGGATTCTTCGACGGCATCGGCATCAGGCTTCCCACCATCTGCGTGCGGCCGGGCGCTCCGAACAAGGCGGCTTCGGGTTTCTTTTCCGGCATCCTGCGCGAGCCGCTGGCAGGCAAAGAGGCTGTTCTGCCGGTCGGCGAGGACGTGCGGCATTGGCATGCGAGCCCGCGCGCTGCCGTTGCCTTCCTGCTGCATGCGGCTGCGAATGGACCTGGAGCCGCTGGGCAACCGGCGCAACCTCACGATGCCTGGCCTTTCAGCGACGGTCGGGGAACAGATCGAGGCGCTGCGCTGCGTTGCCGGGGATGCGGCGGTGAAACGCATCCGGCGCGAGCCCGATCCGGTGGTCGCCGGCATCGTGGCGGGCTGGCCGCGCGCGTTCGATGCCCGCCGGGCGCTCAAGCTGGGCTTCAGGGCCGAGTCCTCGTTTGAGGAAATCATCCGCATCCATATCGAGGATGAACTGGGTGGCCGTGGTCGCCCGCTAGAACGGCTGTACCTCGCTGGGATCGAAGCGGAGGCACTGCCGGCCCGGCGGCGACGATGCTAAGGGTGACCCGGACGGCCTCGATGATCCGTGAAAGCTCCATGGAAGCGAGATCTGCACGCTGGTGCACTTCAAGCTGCTTCTGGCTGCGCAGCCGCTTGAGCATGTCGGCCACCTGCTCGGGCGCATACGGCACATGAATGAAACCGCACGGTATCGGCGGAGGGTGACATTCGGCCACTTCGAGCAGGCTGTAGAGGCAGGCGTTGCACAGAAACGTCCCCGCCGTCGCCGACAGTCGCACCGGAATGTTCGCGGCGAGCAAGGCGGTCTCGATCCCGCGCACGGGCAAAGTCGTGAAACGCGCATTGGGTCCTTGGCGCACGACGGCCTCGTCGCGCGCGAGCGTGCCCTCGTTGTCGGCAATCTCGAAGTCGGCGAGGTTGATGCCGACGCGCTCAATGCGGATCGCGGGCTCGCCGGGCCAAAGTCCAAGTCCGATCATCGCCGCGGGCCGGAGCTCGCCGAACAGCGCCTCGATCCGCGGCACAATGGATGCGATCGCGACCGGCAATCCCCGCCCGACTATCCTGACGCCATCGATCTGCAGGCCGTCGACCGCCTTCATCGCCTCGTGGGCGGGATTGAGCCCTCGTCCGCCATAGGGCTCGAAACCCGTCACCAAAATAGGACCCGCTGTCATTCGGCAAATAGACCAGCCGGCTACCGGCTGTGTCAAATTCTCAATGCTTTCCGCGATTGACAGGAACGCCAATTCAATCGAGCGTGGACGACGGGCATCGATCATGGGCAAAGCGGCTGTCATCGGGTGTGGATTCATCGGACGCGCGTGGGCGTTGAGTTTCGCGCGCGCCGGCCACGATGTGGCGCTCTGGGATCGGGAGGACGGACAGGTTGCCGGGGCGCTGCAATTCATCGCGGGCATTGCTGGCGACCTTGAGCACTATGATCTCCTGAACGGTGAGGCGCCGAAGGCCGTGCTGTCGCGCATCCGCTCGGCGGACCACCTCGGTGATGCCGTTGCCGGCGCGAGCCACATTCAGGAAAATACTCCCGAAGAGCTGGCGACGAAGCGCGCTGTCTTCGCCGAGCTCGACCGCCTCGCCTCGCCGGAGGCGGTGGTCGCGAGTTCAACTTCAGCTCTCCTGCCGTCGCGCTTCACCGACGGCCTGGCCGGCCGCCATCGTTGCCTGGTCGTGCATCCGCTAAATCCGCCCTATCTCATCCGGGCGGTCGAAATCGTACCGGCGCCCTGGACCTCGCCTGAAACTGTCGAGAGCACCCGTTCATTCATGGAGTCCGCCGGCCAGATACCGCTGGTGATGAAAAGGGAGATCGACGGGTTCATCATGAACCGGATGCAGGGGGCGGTGCTCGAGGAGGCGTTCCGCCTCGTCGCCGACGGCTTCGCCAGCGTGGAGGACGTCGACCTCGGCATCCGCGAAGGACTTGCGACGCGCTGGTCTTTCATGGGCCCGTTCGAAACCATCGATCTCAACGCGCCGGGCGGAGTGCGCGATTACGTCGAGCGCTATCAGAACATCTACGAGCGCCTGTTCCCGCAGATGCAACGCCGGGTGGACTGGGGAGGGCCGGTGCTCGACATGGTGGAGCGGGAGCGGCGAAGGCAGATGCCGGAGCAGGCAATGCAGCAACGGCTGCGCTGGCGCGATCGCCGGCTGATGGCGCTGGCGGCCCACAAGCGCCAGGCGCAACGCGAGATAGGCGGGTAGGCCATGAACGCAACCAGGATAGCGATGGTTACCGGGGCTGGCACCGGCATCGGCAAGGCAACGGCCATAGCACTCGCCCGGCATCATTTCGCCGTCGTCCTGGCCGGCCGGCGCAAAAAACTGGTGGAGGAGGTGGCGGACGAGATCACCGACAACGACGGCCGCGCGCTGGCGATTGCCGCCGATGTTGCCGACCCGCGTTCGGTTGTGGCGCTGTTCGAGGCGACGAAACGCGAGTTCGGCCGCCTCGATGTGCTGTTCAACAATGCCGGGGTCTCCGCCCTTGGGGCGAGCATCGAGGAGGTTGCCTACGAGGACTGGAAACAGGTGATCGACGTCAACCTCACCGGAGCGTTCCTGTGCACGCAGGCCGCTTTCCGGCTGATGAAGGAGCAGAAGCCGCGTGGCGGCCGCATCATCAACAACGGTTCGATCTCCGCGCACGTGCCGCGGCCCAACTCCGCACCCTATACCGCAGCCAAACACGCCATTACCGGCCTCACCCGTTCAACCGCCCTCGACGGCCGGAAGTACGACATCGCCTGCGGTCAAATCGATATCGGCAACGCCGCCACCGAAATGACCGCGCGCATGAAGGAGGGCGTGCCGCAGGCCGACGGCTCACTCGCCCCCGAGCCAACCATGAACGTGGCGCATGTCGCCGATGCCGTCGTCCACATGGCCTCCCTGCCGCTCGAGGCCAACATCCAGTTCCTGACGGTCATGGCGACCAAGATGCCATTCATCGGGCGCGGGTAACGTTTATTAAATCCGTCATGGCCGGGCCTGACCCGGTCATCCTCTTCGATCCGCACACAGACGATGCGGACGTCAATGATTGTCGCGCGGCATCGATTCATGCGCCACGTCGCGATATTTGACCGCCGGCTTCAGCACCATGCCCTTGTCGAGCTGATCGACCATCGAACGCTGAATCTCCTGCCAGGGCGTCTGGTGGGGTGGGAACTTGTAGCCGCCGCCGGAGGAAAGGGCCTTGCGCCTTGCCTCGAGCTCCTTCTGGTCGATCATGATGTTCGCTTCGCCACGGCCGAGATCGATGCGTACGCGATCGCCGGTCCTGAGCAGCGCCAATCCGCCCCCTGCCGCCGCTTCCGGCGATGCGTTGAGAATGGAAGGCGACCCGGAGGTTCCCGACTGGCGGCCGTCGCCGATGCAGGGAAGGGTGTGTACGCCGCGCTCGAGGAGATAGGCCGGAGGGCGCATGTTGACGACCTCGGCCCCACCCGGATAGCCGATCGGTCCGGCGCCGCGAATAAAGAGCACGCAAGTCTCGTCGATCTTGAGCTTCGGGTCGTCGATGCGACGATGATAGTCCTCGGGGCCATCGAACACGATGGCGCGGCCCTCGAAGGCGTCGGGGTCGGCAGGGTTCGACAGGTAGCGGGTCCGGAACTCGTCCGAAATCACGCTCGTCTTCATGATGGCGCTGTCGAAGAGGTTGCCCTTGAGATTGATGAAGCCGGCCTTCTGCTTCAGCGCTCGGTCGACGGTGCGGATCACGTCGGGTGAGACGATCCTGGCCTCAGCACAGTTCTCGCCCATGGTGCGGCCGTTGACGGTTCTGGCATTCGGGTGCGGCAGGAGGCCGGCGCGCATGAGTTCGCCGACCACCGCGGGAACACCACCGGCATGGTGATAGTCCTCGCCCAGGTATTCGCCCGCCGGCTGCAGGTTCACGAGCAGCGGAATGGCATGGCCGATGCGCTGCCAGTCGTCATTGTCGAGGGCCACGCCCAGGTGGCGGGCGATGGCGTTGAGATGGATCGGCGCGTTGGTTGAGCCGCCGATGGCGGAGTTGACCACAATGGCGTTTTCAAACGCCTGGCGGGTCATGATGTCGGAGGGCTTGAGATCATCCTCCACCATGGCGACGATGCGCCGCCCGGTGGCGTAGGCCATCTGCTGGCGTTCACGGTAGGGCGCGGGGATCGCGGCGGAGCCTGGAAGCTGCATGCCCAATGCCTCGGCGAGCGAGTTCATGGTCGTCGCCGTACCCATGGTGTTGCAAAAACCGGTCGACGGCGCGGAGGTGGCGACAAGATCGATGAAGCCGTCGTAGTCCAGTTTTCCCTGGGCGAGTTCCTCGCGGGCCTTCCAGACGATGGTGCCGGAACCGGTGCGCTCGCCGCGGTGCCAGCCGTTCAGCATCGGCCCAACCGACAAGGCGATGGCCGGCAGGTTGACGGTAGCAGCCGCCATCAGGCAGGCGGGCGTGGTCTTGTCGCAGCCGATCGTCAGAACCACGCCGTCGATCGGATAGCCGTAGAGGATCTCGACGAGTCCGAGATAAGCGAGGTTGCGGTCGAGGGCAGCGGTCGGCCGCTTGCCGGTCTCCTGTATCGGGTGCACCGGGAACTCGATGCAAATGCCGCCCGCCGACCGAATGCCGTCGCGCACCCGCTTGGCCAGCTCGAGATGGTGACGGTTGCAGGGTGAGAGGTCGGAACCCGTCTGTGCGATGCCGATAATCGGGCTGCCGCCCATCAACTCCTCGCGCGTGAGCCCGTAGTTGAGATAGCGCTCGAGATAGAGCGCTGTCATGTCGGGATTGTCGGGATTATTGAACCAGGCGCGGGAGCGAAGCTTTCGTTTCGGGGAGGTCATGGACGCGGTTTCCTCGTGGGTGGGCGCATGCCCGGGCGGCGAGCCCGTTGCCAACTTTCTCGCACTAATACTATCATGCGGTGAATTGCAAATTTCGGCACCGGTAGCGACGGGTCCGATGCACCGGTGAAGTCATGCGGTTGAGTCAAATCGAGGAGCGGGACGGCAAGCGGCAGGTCATCGCTTTCGATGACGGAAGCTATCGGCCGGTAAAGGGCGTGACTTCGGTCCGCGACCTTGCCGACGAAGCGATCAGGCGCGGTGAAGGGCTTGTCCAGGCCGTCAAGCGCCATGGACTGGGTTCCAACGTCGATATAGCCGAGGCACTTGCCGAGCGACGCGTGCTGCCGCCGGTCGATCATCCGGATCCTGCGCATCTCATCATTACCGGCACCGGTCTTACCCACCTCGGGTCGGCCGCTGCCCGGGACGCCATGCACAAGCCGGCGAAGGAGGAGACGCTCTCGGACTCGATGAAGATGTTCCGCATGGGTCTCGAGGGGGGTAAGCCGCCGCCCGGCGCTCCCGGCGTTCAGCCCGAATGGTTCTACAAGGGGGACGGCTCCCTGCTTTCCCGGCCCGGGCGCGCCGCTTTCCTCCCCGAGCTTTGCCGAAGACGGAGGGGAGGAACCGGAGATCGCCGGCATTTATCTCATCGCCGGCGACGGCATTCCGTTCCGCCTGGGCTTTGCCCTGGGCAACGAGTTCTCCGATCACATCATGGAGCGGCGGAACTATCTTTTCCTGGCCCATTCGAAGTTGCGGTCAAGCGCCATCGGCCCCGAACTCCTCGTGGGTG
This sequence comes from uncultured Alphaproteobacteria bacterium, assembly GCA_963780765.1. GTDB lineage: Bacteria > Pseudomonadota > Alphaproteobacteria > Rhizobiales > Aestuariivirgaceae > CAWHQZ01. Next base: position 149,273 of record CAWADI010000027.1, read on the forward strand.
CGCTGCCGCAGGATGTGCGCGGCACGTCGCGCATCAGGAGGAGCGGAAAAGTAATCTGGGAAAAGCCCTTCCTGTCCGGGGAAGCGAACATGTCCCACGCCATCGCCAATCTGGAAGCTCATCACTTCAAGTACGATGTCTTCCGCAAACCCGGTGACATCCATGTGCACTTGTTCGGAACGGCGACGCTGAGCTTCGCAGACGGCGTACGCGCGCAGCCGGGCGACGTATTCGAGATCGAAGCGGCCGAGTTCGGGCTGCCGCTTGCCAATCCGCTCGCCACCGCCTCGCCCGTATCGGTCTCGGTGCGTAGCCTGTAGTGCGCAAACGATGATCGACGCCTCCTACAAAAGTCTGAAGGAGCGGCCGGTATTCGTTACCGGCGGCGCCACCGGCATCGGCGAAGCGATCGTGCGAGCGTTCGCAGCACAGGGTGCGCGGGTGGCGTTCGTCGATGTTTTGGAGAGTGAGGGCCGGGCTCTTGCAGCCGAGGTCGCGGGCAAAAAGAGCGTTGTTCACTTTGCTTGCTGCGATGTCACCGACACGGCCGCGCTCCAGGAGGCAATCGCCACGTTGGCCGGAAAGTGCGGCCCGTTCACCGTGCTCGTGAACAACGCTGCGCACGACGAGCGCCACGACTGGCGGAAGGTGACGCCGGCCTATTACGACGATCGGATCGCCGTAAATCTCAAGCACCAGTTCTTCGCCATCCAGGCGGTGGCGCCGGCGATGATCGAGGCCGGCGGCGGGTCGATCATCAATTTCGGCTCGATCAGCTGGATGGTTCCGGTCGGCGGCTACCCGGTGTACGCGACCAGCAAGGCGGCCGTTCACGGCATGACGCGGTCGCTGGCGCGCGACCTCGGCAAGTCCGGCATCAGGCTGAACATCGTTGCCCCGGGCTGGGTCATGACCAAGCGCCAGCTCGAGCTCTGGGTGGACGAAAAAGGCGAGCGCCAGATGGACGAAAACCTGTGCCTGAAGGGCAGGGTCATGCCGCAGGATATCGCTGCGATGGTGCTGTTCCTTGCATCCGACGACAGCAAAATGATCACCGGACAGGAATTCATCGTGGATGGCGGCTGGGTTTAGGAGAGGATGGCCGGTTGATCCCCGGATCAGGTCCGGGGACGGTCATGAGGATGAAAACAATGGCTGAAAAAACTCGTGTGGGGCTGATCGGCGTCGGGCTGATGGGACATGGCATCGGCAAGAACATCCTGGCCAAAGGATATCCGCTCGCGGTGCTGGCCCATCGCAACCGGGCTCCGGTCGAAGACCTGCTTGGGCGAGGCGCGCGCGAGGCCACGACACCGCGGGCGATGGCCGAGAACAGCGACGTCATCATCCTGTGCGTCACCGGATCGCCGCAGGTAGAGGAGGCGGTTTATGGCGAAAACGGGATTCTGGCCGGCCTCAGGCCAGGCCTGACAATCGCCGATTGCACAACCGCCGAGCCGCACTCGACGCGCAGAATTGCAGCTGAGGTCGCCGCCCGCGGCGGGCGTTTTGCTGACACCCCGATGGTGCGCACTCCGAAGGAAGCCGAGGAAGGGAAACTTGCGCTGATGGTAGGCGGCGACAAGGCCGTCATCGAGGAACTGCGGCCGATCCTGTCCTGTTTCGCCGATACCATCGTCTATGCCGGAGGGGTCGGGGCGGCGCATGCGCTGAAGCTCGTCAACAACTTCATTGCGCTCGGAACCGCAGCGGTCGTCTCGGAAGCCATCGTCACGGCCGCCAGGTCGGGCATCGACATGACCGCCTTGCGCGACATCGTGATGTCGGGCGGGGCCAAGTCCGTGATGTTCGAACGCCTGATCAACGTGCCGCTCAACAACGATGACAGCTCGGCCAAGTTCGCCATCAGCAATGCGCGCAAGGATTTGCGCTACTACACCTCGATCGCCGAGCAGCTGCCGGTGGCGGCATTCGTCGCCGAAGCGGTCCATCAGACATATATCCTTGCCGACAATCTGGGCTATGGCGGGCGCTACGTGCCGCGGCTCATCGACGCCCTGTCTTCGATCAACGGTTCCGGCAAATCATGAGCCGGCCGTTCCCGGGTATTGTGTTTTGCGGACCGGAATGATTTGCTCAGAACCGAATTTCTCGCATCGACGGCGTATATTCCTCAGGGAGAACTCGTGCATGGCTTCCGATGACAACCTTCGTCGACTGAAAAACCGCAAAACATCACCCGCCGTTCGGCCCTCAAGGGGCTGGCTGCCGCGACCGGCGCAGTCGCTGCCTCGGCATGGGGACCCGGCTATGTGCGCTACGCCCAGGCGCAAAGCTCCGAACCGATCCGGATCGGATTCCAGGTCCACCGCACCGGCATCGGGGCTTCCTACGGACGCTGGTATGAACGGACGACGACGGCTGCCGCCAAGCTCATCAACGAAGGCGGAGGCATCGGCGGCAGACCCATCGAGATCATCGCCGAGGACGACGGCACCGATCCCAAGCGCGGCGCCGAGGTCGTCGAGAAGTTCGCTACCCAGCACAAGGCGGACGTGGCGTTCGGGACGCTGTTTTCCCATGTCGTCATCGGTTCGGCGCCGCGGGCCGGCGAGCTGAAGCTGCCGTATTTCGTGGTGAGCGAGGGCCATCATGTCGCCTCGGGCGCGCTCAACCGCTACGTGTTCCAGCCCGGCATCACCGACGTCAAGTCGCAGGTGATATCGATGGCGCCGTGGATCGCCGCCAACCTCGGCAAGAAGGTAACGATGATCTTTCCGGACTTCGCCTTCGGCCACGACCATCGCGACTACTTTTCCGCGGCAATCGAAAAACAGGGAGGCAAAGCGATCGGGCTCATCGCCATACCGCCGACCGAAAGCTCGTTCACGCGCTACTTTCCGCAAATTCCCGCCGACACCGAGGTTCTCTATCACGTGATGGTGGGGCCGGCCGTGCTCACCTTCGTCAAGGAGCTGGGGGAACATTTCGGCACCAGGCGCCCGCAAATCTTCGGCTTTATCGATTCACTGGAAGCCGTCGACATCGCCTCGCCGGGACTGGAGTTTCTCGACGGCACCTATTTCTGGGAGGCCTATCCGCGCTATGCGGCCAAGGAGCAGAGCGAGCACGACAAGTTCTATCGCGAGCGCGTGGGCGTGGACGCCAACGGCGCGAGCGTGGACGACGCCAAGGACGTGTCGACCTTCTCGCACATGTTCGGATGCTGGGAGACGCTGCACATCATCAAAAAGGCAATGGAAGACAGCGGTTACAAGTCTCCTGCCGACAAGGCGGCGCTCATCGAGGCGACGGAGGCTCTCGAGGCTTTCGAGGAAGGCAAGGAGCATCCCCAGGGGCGCAAGGTATTCAACGGCAAGATCCACCAGAGCTTCGGCCATCAGCACATCTCCAAGGTGGAGGGAGGCAAGCTCAATCCCGTTCACCGGACCACCATCGAGGAAGGACTGTACGAGCCCGAGGCCGACTACACGAAGATGGCGCTGTAGTGCCTTCTTCGGCGCAGCGGAATCACTTCCTCTGCACCTAACCAAAAACCGTCATCCCCGCGCCAAGCGGGGATCCAGTGGTGAATCTCATCGCGACAATGAACCCTGCCTGTAGTGACCTCTTCGAGACCTCTCAATTTATGAGGATGCTGCGCCGCTTCATTGGATCCCCGCTTGGCGCGGGGATGACGGATTTTAACAAGCTCGTGCCGCCGAAATGATGAAAGGGGGCGCCCGAAGCGGTCACCAGGCCGCCCCGAAGCGGCAACATATTCGCTCGCAGTAACAAGCAACGCCTGACCATCCCGGCAATCCTTGGCTTTCGGACCGCACCTCTTTCTCGCCGTACTTGAAGGTCTGGTGACCGCATCGGCGCTGGCCCTGATGGCGCTTGGACTGTCGCTGGTATTCGGCGTCATGCGGATCGTCAACGTGGCTCACGGCGAGCTGTTCATGCTCGGCGCGGTGATCGCCTGGGCCATCACCGATGCAATTCCAGGTCCTCCGGCCATCGGATTTCTGGTTGCCCTCGCCCTGTCCCCGCTGCTGGTTGCGGGGGTCGCGCTCATCTTTGAGCGGCTGGTGCTGAGCCGCCTCCACTACGAACCGGAAGCCACGATCGTCGCCACCATCGGCCTCCTCTATGTCATCCAGCAGCTGGCGCTGATGTTCTATGGGCCCGATGCACGGCCGGTTGCCGCGCCGGTAAATTTCCGCGTGCTCTTTCCGTGGTTCGGATATTCGGGCTACAAACTCGTCGTCATCGCCGCCTCGCTGGTGCTGGTTGCGGCAACCTGGCTCGTTCTCACGCGCACGAAACTGGGCCTGCTCATGCGGGCCACGCAGTTCGACCGGGAAATGGCCCAGGCGTTCGGCATCTCCGTCGATCGCATCTATGCAGTCGTATTCGCCTTCGGAGCGGGGCTCGCGGGACTGGCTGCCGTTCTGATCGTTCCGATCCAGCAGGCGCACTACCTGATGGGCGAAGCGCCGCTGCTGTTGTCGTTCATCGTGGTCATTCTCGGCGGACTCGGAAATCTCGCCGGCACGCTTGCCGCCGCGGCGGTCATCGGGCTTGGCGACGGCATTATCTCGGTTTTCTTCTCGCCGACGCTCGCCAAGATCATCGCCACTCTGGCAGTCGCACTGGCGATCGTCTGGCGTCCGCAGGGACTGTTCGGCGGGGCCGTCCGATGAAGGCCGCCGTTGTGGACAGGGGAACCCTCCTGCATTGCGGCAGTGATCGGCGTGCTGTTTGCGATGCAGTTTGTGATCGGCGACTATCACCACCTGAGTCTTGCCCGCATCATGGTGCTGGCCACCTACGCCGCGGGCTACAATCTGCTGTTCGGCTATGCTGGTCTGCTGAGCCTCGGCCACGCCATGTTTTTTGCCGCCGGGCTTTTCGCGGCCGGGCTGGCGAGCCGCGACCTGTCGCTGCCGCCGCCGCCGGCGTTCCTGACCGGAGTGCTGGCGGGCCTGGCGCTGTCGCTCGCTGGTCGGCCTGGTCGCGCTGCGCACCACCGGTGCTTTCTTCATGATCGTCTGCATGATGCTCGCCCAGGCATTTTTCCTGGCTACGCTTCCTCTTCAACGACGTGACGGGGGGCGATGAGGGGTTCGTTCTCGGCGAGGAGCTCCGGAGGTTCAGCGTCGCTTCCGTCACCGTCGACCTGACCGACGCGGCGACGCGTTACAACATCGCGCTGATTTTACTCGCCGCGGCGCTGTTCACCTGCCTGATGATCGTCCGCTCGCCGTTTGGACGTGTGCTGGCGGCCATTCGCGAAAACGAGGAGCGTGCCAGCATGCTGGGGTTCAATACCTATCCTGTACAAGCTGGCCGCGCTGGTGGCTTCCGGATCGATCTCGGCGGCCGCGGGCGCCTCGTACGTGTTGCTGTTCGCCTACGCCGGATCAACCTTCGCTTCGGTGCAGTATTCGATATTGCCCCTGTTGTGGGTGCTGCTCGGCGGGGTGCGCACGGTGCTGGGTCCGCTGGTCGGCACCTTGCTCATGTTCTATCTGGTGGATATCGCGAGCGGCCATACCTCGGCGTACCTGCTGGTGGTCGGGCTGGCGCTGATCGGGCTGATCCTGTGGTTTCCGCGCGGTCTCATGGGAATGGTGCGCGAGAAGGTCGCGCCATGGCTGCCGTGAGCCTGCTTTCGACGCGCGGGCTGAGCTGCCATTTCGGTGGCGTGAAAGCCGTCGACAATGTGGATTTCGACGTCGCCCGGGGCGAAATCCGGGCAATCATCGGACCCAACGGAGCGGGCAAATCGACCCTGGTCAACCTCATCTGCGGCCGCGTTCGCCCGACCGCGGGAAAAATCCTCTTCGCCGGCGCCGATATTTCGCGCCTGCCCGTGCATTCGCGCGTCGCTCGCGGCATCGCGTACACCTTCCAGGTTACGAGTATCTTCGCCAGCCTGGAGGTGTTCGACAATGTGGCGCTTGCCGCGCAGCGGACGGCGCGGCGCGGATCAGGCAAACGGGCCGAGCGCGCTGTCAGGGAGCCGCACCGAGGCGGCGCTCTGCCAGGTCGGTCTGCTGCAGCGGCGGCACCAGCGGGCCGGCTCGCTGTCCTACGGGCATCAACGGCTGGTGGAGGTGGCGATGGGAATTGCGCTCGAACCGCTGCTGCTCATTCTCGACGAGCCGACTCAGGGGCTCTCGGAATCGGAAGTCGCCGGCTTTATCGATCTCGTGCGCAGGATTGCGGAGCATGCGACGGTTCTGCTGATCGAACACAACATGGCGGTGGTCATGACGGTCGCCTCCAGCATCACCGTTCTCAACAATGGCCGCATCCTGGCGCACGGGTCGCCGGCGGAGATTCGCGCCAACCAGCTGGTGCAGCAAGCCTATCTCGGAAGCTGATGCTCGAAGTCCGCGATATCAACTGCTTCTACGGCGACGTTCATGTCCTGCGCGAGTGTCTCGTTCTCCGTCGCGGCGGGCGAAGTGCTGTGCCTGCTCGGCCGCAACGGCGCCGGCAAGACGACAACGCTGAAGGTGATCATGGGGCTGCTGCCGGTCCGATCCGGTCAGGTGCTGCTTGATGGAACCAGCCTGACCCGGCTTCCTCCGCACGAAGTTCCGAAGCAGGGCATTGCCTACGCGCCGCAGGGCCGGCGCCTGTTTGCCAACCTGAGCGTTGCGGAAAACCTGGAGATCGGCATGCTGGCGCGCGGCAGCCGCCCGCAGACACTGCAGGACGTGCTGGCGTTATTCCCGGCGCTCAGCCAGCGCCTCGATCAGCGGTCGGGCACATTGAGCGGCGGCGAGCAGCAAATGCTGGCGATGGCGCGCGCGCTCTGCGTCGAGCCCAAAGCGATCCTGCTCGATGAACCCTCCGAGGGCTTGATGCCCGCCATGATTGCGCGCGTTTGCGATACCATACGGCAGCTGAAAACCAGGGGAGTGGCCACGCTCCTGGTAGAACAACGCATCGACGTCGTGCTGGCCACTGCCGATCGCGTGGTGTTCATCGAGAGCGGACGGACCCGCGAGGAAGTGGCGACAGAAGCGCTCAGAAGCAACCCGTCGCTGCTCGCAGCAATACGTCGGAGTGGGCCAATGAGAATTTACCGGGGAGGAACGCCGATGACCGGCGAGGAACGAAAACTTCGGCAAGCCATCATCGATAGATGCCGGTTCATGAACGCTTCCGGCCTGAACCAGGGGACGTCGGGAAACATTTCCGCCCGGCATGAAGGCATGATGCTGATTACGCCCAGCGCCACGCCCTATGACATCCTCAAGCCCGAGATGATCGCCGCAATGCCGATCGACGGCGAATACGGCAGCTGGAGCGGACCCCTGAAGCCGTCCGTCGAATGGCGTTTTCACCTCGACATCATGCGCCAGCGCAACGATGTCGGCGGCATCGTTCATACTCACTCCACGTTCGCGACCGTGCTGTCGATCGCGCGCCGGGACATTCCTGCCTGTCACTACATGATCGCCGCGTTCGGAGGCAATTCCGTGCGCTGCGCCGACTACGCCCGGTACGGCACCGCGGAACTGTCGGCAAATGTGTTGAAGGCAATGAAAGATCGCCAGGCATGCCTGCTCGCCAATCACGGCATGATCGCCGCGGGAGCCACGTTGGAAAGAGCGATGTGGCTTGCCGTCGAACTGGAGACGATCGCGCGGCAATTCTACTATGCCCAGCAGGCCGGCGGCATGGTGATTCTTGAGCGACCAGGAAATCGACGGCGTCGTCAGAAGCTTTGCGGGCTACGGCGGTCCGCCTGCACCATCCCGGCGAGGCAAGAGGGCCTGAAAAGGAATCCTCGACCAACCAACCGTCATGGCCGGTATGATCGGTCATCATCTTGCTGCGGATTGGATCGCAGACGCTTGCTGCGGCCGAAAAATGCATGGCCGGTTCAAGCCCGGCCATGACGATATGAATGTGAGTCAGTGCTACTGCTTGAAACAACGAGCGGATCTGTTGGAAAAACTGAGCGCTTCGCGTGGCAGGCGAGTTTCGGATGCGAGCAGACAAGGAAGGGTCAAATGGCGAGCGGGGATGGAAACTCGGTAAGCGCCGCGTGGGCGCACGTTGTAGCGGGCGAGCTGCGCAAGGCAGGCGTCGATCTAGAGAGCGCCCTGCGCGAGGCTGGACTGGAGGCGCGCACCATCAACAATGAAGAAGCCTGGATCCCCTTCACCCGGCACGCCGCACTTATGGAGATCGCTGCCCGCGAGCTCAAGCACGATTGCTATGGCGCGAAACTCGATGCCCGCACCGATCCCCGCAAGGCGGATGCGCTTTCCTACATGGGGAGCCGCCTGCCGCACGCTTGCCCGAAGGCTTAGCGATCTCGACACAAGCTTTGCGGACATTGTCGACCGCCTGCGCCATGAGCTGGCGCTCCGGTATCTGAACGAGCCGAACCTGTCGCTGACCCAGGTCTCGTTCCTGCTCGGCTACGCCGGCCCGAGTGCCTTCACCCACGCCTGCCGGCGCTGGACCGGAAAGACACCAAGGGAAATTCACCGAGGCTGAACTCTCCAAGTCACCAGCAGCATTGACTTCAAATCGCAAGAATACGGCATCCGTTCGCAATACGAGTTGCGTTGGTTCGTATATCTAACGCTTGCACCGATTGGCGGTTCGTGACCGAAAACAATGACGAACAGGGCGATGACAGTCGCCGTCACAGCTCTGATCGAGAACCACCTGCCGGAGGAGGAGCGGACGTGAGCTATCGCATGGCCATGAAGCAGTACAAGTTCAGCGATCAGATGGAGCTTGCAGCAGGTATTCTGATCGTCTGCATCACCATTGTGGTTATCGTCATTTTGAGCGTCTAGGCGACGAGCCCACTGCCACGTCGCGCCTACGTCAGGAAGCTGGGGCTATGAACTGGAACTGGAACGAACTCGGTAACGTCATTTTTGTGCTTGAGAGTGATTTGCACTCAGATTTGCCACTGCTGGGCGTAGGCGTGCCTTCCGTGTAGCATTACAAGGGGTTCGATTTGGACGGCAAACTTATGGGCTCTCTTCATGTGAGCGAAAGTCCGCCCCTTTGTCTCTCGCTTCCTATGGCCAGTTGCGTCAGATCGTCTTGACTTAAAGGCTGGCGGACGAAGGAGGAGAATGTTTGCCTGATCATCGCCAGCGAGTTGCTGCGCTGGAACAATAGGAGCACAAGATGGCCGAGCCCCTCGGTTGAAAGCTTGCTGTGTATGGTCAGTGGACCTATCGCGGAGCGTGGGCGTTAGAGATCACGGCAGCCATCATCGGGCTTACCACCGGTCTAAGCGTTGGGTTATCAAGCGTTTGCCGCGAGTGAATTAGTAACCGCCATGGAGCTGACCTTGGCAAGTGCTCCATTTTTCATGGTGGCACTCGCCGAACTTACCAAGATCCCGGTTGGTGACCCTGTTGTTCTCGGCCTCTTGGCTCTGGAAGCCAGTTCTTCTGCTGTTCCTGATTGCTCTTGCCGCCATCACTTTCGAAACCGTCGGATCATCGGCCTGGAGCGCGCAGCGACCCTCCGGCAGTTGAAGTATGACGAGTTGGCCAAGCAGATAACAATTCTGAAATCAGAGCACCAAAACCTCGAAAGCACAATTCTTCAGGCGCAAAAGGAAAACCTGGTTGGAGCAAGCACAAAAGAATATTGAAAGAATTTCCGCGCTGGCGGAGCAGGAACGGAAGTCGATCCTTGAGCAAATCGGCGTTCTAGATCGTGAGCTGGAGGGGCAGGTTCTCCTATCCCCCGAAGCCGCGCGGGCACGGGATCAATTGAAGAGGCGGAGGAGCGGCGTAGCTCTCTGGTAGCTGAGCGCGATCGCGCAATCAAAGACGCCGTCGAAGAGTTCGAGCGCCAGAGAGATAGCTTTGTCGAGCGAATGTCAACCCAAACGCTACCTGGGAACAGAAAAAGCGTTGGGATGAAGAACTGCATCGGCTCCCGAATCCTCGCCCGGGCATCATTGGGCGGCATCAGCCCCAGATCGATGCGCTCGATGAGGAAATCGTGCGTCTTCGAGGGCGGTTTGAGACGCTTCGTGGCGCGGGCGAAACCCAAGGTAGTGCCCAGCGCAAACAATTGGAGCAGCAACGATCCGAATTTCTTCAGGCACTCGCAACATCGGATGAAAAATGGAGCCGTCAGCAAGATGATGCGAGGCGATCACTGAGCGCCGCTCAAGCGGCGGAGGCAAACGAAGCCGAGGTTATTGCGGCGAATCGCGCTCGACAGGATCAGATTGCAAAGCAGTTGGCCGCTATCGAAGCCGTGCGCATTCCCATGGCAAGAACCGACCAGGTGCGCCGACTTGCTTCGCGTTTCTATGGCAAGGAGCCCGAAGACGTATCGGTGGGCCAAGCCAATCTTGTCGCGGTTATTTGGTTCAGTTCCTTGGCAGGTTTGGCAGCTTTAGCAGGACCCCTCACCGCTATGGTGGCCCTGGGGCTTCAGAAGATCGCCGAAGGCAGCACACTGAAACAAGAAAGCAAGCTGGCTAGGTTCATGAGGAAGTGGCTGGTGAAATGGCGCTTTCGACGAATTAAGACAAAGCGAGTTCCCTTCGAAGTTCTGGTGGAGAAGGAGGTTGAAAAGATCGTCGAGAGGCCGACCGAAAAGATCGTGAAGGAAATTCTTTATGTGCCAATCCTTACCGATGATCCTGAAGTGGTTCGACGGGCGCTGACCGAGACGATGCCGAAGGAAATCGCTGACTTGGTAGCGATTTCGACCAAAAGGAGTGCGCATGGAAGTCCGGCATAACACGACCCTGCTGGAACAGGCCGTCGAGCATGTTGTGCGCCGGGCTGCGATTCCGGCCATTCATGCTGAAGCAGAAGCACTCCACAAGCGAGCACGTGCAACTTCATTCCGGCGACTGGCCACTGGCGGCGCAGTCGCCCTGGCAGCAGTCGGCATCGGCCTCGGTATGCATCTTGGCTTGTGGGAGCCGCAGAGCGTGCCTGCGGACCAACAGGATAGCAGCTTAGGGAATGAAAGGAGCGACGCGTCAGTATCTCCCGAGGCGGACACCAAAAGCGGCTCTGCCGAGGCGGAGACGAAGAAACACGATAACCAGCTAGAAACTGTCGAAACAGAAAAGGAAAGAGAAGAAGCCGTACCCCCCGCCCACCGAGCCCCCGGACAAAGTAACCACCAACTACAACATTTTCTCGTCAAAGACTGTCCGAATGTTTGGCAAGACTTGGGAGATCACTGCGGGTCATTTCTTTGAAAAAGAATCCGATCCCATCTGGAAGAATGCGTGGTGTTATACCGATCGCGATGTGAAAGGAGTGTTGGTCAAAGTTTCACTGGTCTATCGAAATACACCCACAGCCATACCTACTGCCCCGATAGCATCGTCGGCTACCCTTCAGGAAGTTGGGTTGACCGACGCCGCCGCTCTAGCTCTGGCAACAAAATGTGCTTGGCACGACAACAAGACCTTCGAAGTACACGACTTCAGTTCGCCCGGCAGAAATCCATTTGGAAGCGAGAAGCCCAAGATCGTGATGAGCGGACGCACGCTCTATTATAGCGGTGACATTGATTTCGACTTCCTCACGGCGCTTAAGAAAAGAGATTTCGATCTGCTTCAAATTAATAGCGTCGGTGGCCTTATTACCGAGTTGCTGGCCTCAGGGACCTGGTTGCGAGATCAGGCAAGAACGTAGAGGTAAAGAGCTTCTGCCTTTCTGCGTGTGTATTCGTCTTGGCCGGTGGTGCCCGCCGAACGGCAACGGAGGCGGCACAAATTGGCGTGCACCGATTCCACGACCCAAATGCCAAGGATCCGATCTCGGCCACGGAAGATGCTCAGGTACTATCGTCGGAAATAATAAGCTACCTGGAGCGGATGGGCGTAAAGACCGATCTTTTTCACCGGATGGCCGGAATTCCTTCGCAAACGATGGAATTTATCGACCACGATCAGCTACGCCAGTGGAACCTGCTTGGCGGAGCGGAACCTCCACTGCCGCCACGGAGGAAGCTCGTTCCTCCGTCGCCCGATGAACTTCTTACCGCATTCGTGGATCACGATGGCGTTGATGTTCTTGGCCATGATCTTCCCAACATGCCGAACCTAAACTACACCATCGAGCAATGTAAGCAGGCTTGCGCTTCATATCCTCGATGTCGCGCGCTCTCCTACAACAAGAAGGCGTATGCCTGCTTTTTGAAAAGCAACGCGACCACAGTAATTGCGAACCCGATTGCATTCTCGTCATACGATGAGCGTCTCAAAGCCGATTTGAAAGCCTCAGGCCTCGACCTGTATTCAGCTACAAACCTGAATGGCAAACTCTATCGAAAGGTGCCGAACTTTGGTTACGTCAACTGCATTCTCCTTTGTGAAAGGGAGTTGAGGTGTCAGGGCTTTGCATTTGATCACCGCCAGAAGGCCTGCGGTCTCCTAGCCTACGTCAGTGGACATACTAAGAGTCCTGACATTTCGTCAGGCGCGAAACGGATCGCGAATTGACCTCTACGCAGAAATAAACGCCCTGTACGAACATCCGGTAGGGATTTGGAGCAATTCAGTCTTAGCCAGCAAGGGTCAGCGGAAGCTCTCGAACTCGTACTTAGACTAAGACTAGTTGTTCTGCTCGCCCAACGGACTTCAATCGAACCTGAGGTTTCTGCAATACAGAAAGAGCCAGATATGGCGTGGTCCGCTTGGCTGGAGATTGGAGCGAACTTCGCGCTAGCGACCGCATTCGTCGCATTGGGCTTTGTCGCCTACTATGGATACGATCTGCGACGAAAGAAAAACCAGCTGGACCGGCAGCTCGGGAGGCAACGTTACAAGCCTACCGCAAGGACTTACCAAATTTCTGCATTTGCCGCCCTAGGCTTCTTATCCGGTACTATCTCGTGGTTTCTTATCTACATTGCGGATATCGGTGATTTCCGCGGCTACGAAATACCCATCCTGGTTCTGGGACGGGCGAAAGCTCTTCACCTCGATGAGTTCTCGTTGATTCCAGGACTTGTCTTTGGTGTTGTTATCGGTGTTTGGCTTGTTCGGCAAAACCTCGCGGAGCTCGGACAGAGCGTCAGTTACATCTTAGGGGCATTTGGTTCGAACTTCGCCGCTACCAACCTAGCGGTCAGCATTCATGGCAACGTCAACGGTCTAGGATTGATCGGGATGATAGCCGGCCTGTTCGGTGCCACATGTCTCACTGCAATGTCGGTGGTGTTTTTGCCATTTAGTCGGCAGTGGGTGTCGTGCCTGCTAATGCTACTTGCGGGGTCGCTGCTTGGTGGGCTCTTGGTGACACACCCTTTTGTTCTCTATGCGCTGTGGCAGGCGGGTTATGCCGCCGCTCTCGGCACCGCGGATGCGGGAAAGCAAGCCCAAGAATTCCATCCTCTAGCCAGGCTCAGCTGAAGGACCCGCTGGTGGTTCTCTGCAGTTCGGCAGGCATCCGTCGCACAGCACTGAGGACCGTGCGCGGCCAGACGAAACCGCCCACCCATCGGGCGTTCGCCGCCGCAGGTTTGCGTTTGTGAGAATTCTGAAAACGCGCTGAAGAAAAGCTTGAAGGCTGAGCCGGCACCGAGCAAAAGGCGAGCAGCGCAATAGCACCGATCGCCGGGAACGTCACTGGCGCGAAGAAGCCCGACAGACAGCCAAGTAGAAGTCCTGAGTAGCGTGTCCCTTCAAGACAGGCAGGAGGCGTTGCGCCACATCGATGGACGGACGATTTTTTTGAATAAGCCGTACAACCGGACAACCCGCAAGATGACGGAAGATAGGTTGTCATGATCGGCCGAGTTGGCGACTTGAGATTTCTGGCACCAAGAGCGAAACTGCAGTCCGGGCAGTGCAATTTTTGGCGAAGGGCTTTGCATGATCAATAGCCAACGCGGGCTCCGAGTTGCGCCTTACTTGCTGGCATGCGTAGTTCTAATGACTGCCATCCAACCGACATCAAGCCGGGACTTATACCCTGGCATCATCGGAGAGGATGACCGTGTGCGCCTCGACGAGGCGGGACCACCCTGGGACGCTATCGGCCAGATCAACGTCGGCGGCTACAGAATGGCCAAGCGATGCACTGGAACCTTGGTGGCTCCGAACCTTGTGCTGACGGCGGCGCACTGCATCATGAACCCTTCGAGCAAGAAGCCTTTCCCGTTGCGTGACATCCATTTTCTTGCGGGAGTTCGAGGAGCGGAGAACAAGGGGCACGCGACGGCCAAGTGTCTGCATTTCCCGAGGAACTACGAATTCGTCGTTCGGCCAGCACAAGAGACACCGCTTCGCGCCCTCGCAAAAGACTCGGTAGCAATTGTGCTGAGCAAAGAGCTGCCGATCGCGCCCGTACCTTTGGCCGAGGATGTCATCGTGGAAGCTGGCTTGCGGCTCGTGCACGTTGCCTACTCTGCGGATCGGCGGTTTGTGCCTTCGGCTCATTTGAATTGCCGCCTGCTGCAAATCGACCCCGGCCGGTTGCTTTGGTTCAATGACTGCGATACTCACCCAGCAAGCTCGGGTGGGCCGCTATTCATCCGAATAGACGGGACACTCAAGCTGGCAGCCATCATGCTCAGCGCGGGCAAGCGTATGTTCAACACGGCCCTTCCCATTTCGGAATGGAAGGACCTGATGCGCCATACCGGCTGCCCTTAGAAAATCTTCGCGATAGCCTGCGAAGCCTCCCGCGGTGCTGAACTCTCCACGTCGCCGGGCATTGGCGTCAAATCGCAAAAATTTGGCATTACCTCGTGATACGAGCTGCCTTGGTTCGTATACAGAGCGCAAGCACAGCAGGTCTTTCGCTCCAAGTTACTGATGGCGATCGTATCGAGGACCTGGGGACGGCCATGAAACTCCAGTTGCACCGTTTGCGCTGCTGCCCTGCGGCTGCGCATCAAAGGCGATGGACGTAGCGCCAAGCTATACCTTAGCAAAAGCCGCCGGCGATCAGGACAAGCAGCGAAGCAAGACCACCGTCATGACCTGTTCGGGTCAAGCCCGGCCATGACGATATGAATGTGATTTAGTGCTACTGCTTGGCGATGAACGACTGGAGCGCCTCGATATCGGACGCTGCCTCGGCAACGCCTGCGGCCTGCGCCTTGCCATACCACTCGAGCGCCTTTTCAGCGCTCGGTTTCAATCCCAGCACGTTCAGGTCGGCGTAAACCACCGGATCGTACGTGCGGGCGATGTTGCGGGCGGCGGTCGGGTCGCCGCGGTTGTAGGCGCGGTGGTAATAGCTTCTGGCGCCGATAACCTCGCCTGTCCTCATGAGCGCGTCGCCCCGCGATAGGAGTCCGGGAATAGTGTCGCTCGCGGGCTTGGACGCCGGGGCTGTTGCGGTTCCGACCGACGAAACGATGAGCGGATCCACGGCGGCGCTCTCCACGTTGGAAACCGAAGCCGCCGGCTCGACCGCCACAACTTTTTCCGCGGGCGGGAGAGGGACGGTCGGCTCTGCGGCGGCAACCTTTGTCGCCGGTGCGCTCTGCACCTGGTCAACCTCAGGAAGAGCCGGAAGCTCCAGGTCGGGAACGATCTTCGCCGGTTGCGGCGCGGCCAGGGCGGGCGGCCTCGCGGTCGCAACCGCCACCGCCGGAGGTTGTTCCACTGGCTCCACCGCCGGTTTCAACGTGTCGGCGGCCGGTTGCACCATCAACTTGGGCGCCAACACCTTCACGCGGAGATCCTGCGGCGGCGCGGCGAGCTCGCCGGTCTTCACCTCGATCGCCTCGACGCCGATCGTGATCTCACGCGGCGCGTTAGACTGGACCGCCAGCTTGAGATCCTGTTCCTCGCCGGACTTCAGCAGCCACGAGCCGTTGCCGAGGTCCTCGCCCGAGGTCAGCACGGTTTCCCTGGGAAGCCCGGTAAGTCTGATGGCGAGCTTGTCAGCCCCGTTTGTGGAATCGGTTTTGATCGACAGCGGAATGTATTGGAGCGGCTCGCCGGCAGCGTCGGCAACCATGAGCTTCGTCGTCGCGACTGTCTTGCCGCGCTCGACTGCCACGGTTTCCGCAAGGGGCCGTATCCGGCGTACTTGCTTCGGCCGCAGGTTCTGCCTCGGGCTCACTCGCCGCTACAACAGCGGGCTCAGCCAGGGGGGCTGGCGCCTCGGCTGTGGCTGCTGCCGGGACACTGCTCAGCAGCGCGGAAATGCTGCGACCTATCGCCAAGCCGTCCGACGGCCAACCATAAGCGACCGCGAGACCCCCCAGACCTGCCAGCAGCACGGCACAGGACGCCGCGGCTATAGGGAATACGCGCCCCTTGCCGGGGCGATCTCTTCTGGCGCTGGGAAGCGCTCGGGACGAACTCGTGGCTCGCTGATCGCGCGACAGGGCTTCGGTCAGCTTGGCGAGCGTCTGTTCGACGGTCGGGGGCTCTTTCCAGGCATCGCCCCACACCGGATCGCCGGCGCGCTTGGGGGCTAGGGCAGGCTGCACGCGGGGCAAGGGGATAACCGCTGGCAGGCCTTGTGTTTATCATTGCGGCGATCCTCCCCTTTTCCCGTTCAGCGAAAGATGCCCAATCGAATCGGGCATCCATGCTCGGCCGCACACGCCCGGCCGCCGCAGTTGCCGCCGACCCCGAAGGCGGCGGCACCACCGGTGCGCGAGGCTTCCACGACGGAGAGGCTACGGGAGGATTGGGGTTTAAGGATGGCTGAGGTTCGGCAAGATGAGCTGGAGACTCGAAAATTTCTTCGGGTGACCATGCGGCGGGCGTGGCGCTGAAGGCTTCAACCTTTCGCACCGTCGGGGAGACCTTGGCCTTCCTTTCGGAGTTGGCACTGCAAGCAGCAGCAACGCCCTCGGCAATATTGCGCCGCATGGTTGCAAACATCTGCCGGCGCTCCGCCAGCGCGGCCTCCGCCGCTGTCACGGCTGCGAGCGCGGTATGCGCGGCGGCCTCCGGCCGTGGCTGGTCGCCGGCCTTCTCGGGTGCAGTTTGCTCGGCGGCCTCTTTCCGCTGCTGGGATACCGGCCTGTCCAGCCTCTGCTTCGCCGGGGATTTCGTCGAACCCGCGGAAACGGTCTTGGCTTTGCTCTTACTCACGCTACTTACTCCTCAACACGAGGGCAGCACTCCCTGCTGCATCGGGTTTGCTCACTGGTTGCGTGTTTCCTTCCACTTCAGGAAACGCTTGAAAAGCTCCTCCTGGTCCGCTTCGCTGACGTTCTGATCCAGGCCGCTGCTCTGCAGAAAATACTTGAACTGCTCGACCTGCTGTTCCTGAGCCGTGACGACCTCCTTGCGCGTCGCCAGCCACGCCAGGGCCGGCTCGAAGCGCTGCCAGCCCGCGACCTCCGCCGCCAGATTGACCTCCTGCCATTTCGGGTGCCGCGGCGGCTTGGCGAACTCGTCGAACTTGCTGAAGAACGCCTCGACGAAACGCTTGAGCTTGTTGAAGCGCACCGACCCGCGCTTCCAGTTGAAGACCGCCATGATGGCGCCGACCGAAACCGAGTTGACCACCGCTCCCTCCTGGATGAGGCCAGGGTAGTCGGCAGGGTAGAAATCGGCCGGCAGATAGATGCCCTCGAGCTCCTTGTTGAGCTCGATCGGCAGGATGTGCAGCCCGTCCTCAGGCTTGATATCGACGAGAAGCGGCGCCGGCTTGCCCGCGACGTAAAACATGGCGTCGATTTCGCTGTTCTTCAGCTTTTCCAGCGCCAGCTCGTAGTCGAACGTGGTGATCTCAGGCGTAATGCCGAGACCTTTCATGATGGTGGTGCCGGTGATGTAGGTGCCGCTTCCCTCGTTGGCGAAATTGACCTTGCGCCCGGCCAGGTCCTTGAGCGAAGCAATGTCCTTGCGCGCCAGGACATGAACTTCTTCATTGTAGAGCTTGGCGAGATAGGCGATCCGGGTATCGATGTCAGGGTAGAGGCCGTTGTCGCGCACGAAAGTGAGCACATCGGACTGAACGATACCGACATCGACACCGCGCAAATACAGAATGTCGGTAATGTTCTGGGCCGATCCCTTGCCGATGATCGGCAGAATTCGCAGCGCGTCACCATCATCGAGCACCGCCGACAAGTCGGTTGCAATCCGGCTGTAGGTGCCCGTGATGCTGCCGCTGATGATGCCTATGGTCCCGCCGTTGACCTGCTCAACGAGTTGGTTGTGCGCCGGCGTGCCCGGAGCCGGTCCGCCAGCGGGAGTTCTGGGCTCCCGCAGCCACCACAGTCGCCAGCATCAATAGGATCGGGCACACCGCCCGGAAAGCCCACGCCATCATCCGCCTCACTACTTGGAACTTGCTACTTGGGACTTGCAAACTTGGAACTTGCGCCGAAACCCAACCCGCCGCATGGCGGACCCCTCTAAGCCCGCGCGTAAGGACTGCCCCCAGCAACCGCACCATACACAGTTTGCGCTGGAATGTGGATACTTTGAGGCGAATCTGGGGCAACGATGCTTGCCGGACGAACGAATCACCGAAACCCGGAAAAATGCCCCGCATAAGGTGAATTGTGCCCGTTGTCGTGGGTAAGCCCTGAGCAAGGGATCGGCGCCGCCCGGCGACAATGCTCGCCAGCACTGCCCCGACGATGGTTGCTCCTCCGATGAAGGCTGCCGGAGAGGGGATCTCGCCTGCGCCCAGCCACGACCAGGCCGGGTTGAGAACCGTGTCGAGCAGGACGATGAGACTGAGGGTGATTGCCGGGCACGTGGCGCGCGCGCATGCGATCAACTCGGCGCACGGGATCAGTGAACGCGCGAGCGCAACCGTCAGATAGGCGAGCAGGATCTTCACGGCCATCGAATAACCGCGCCGCGTATTCATCTGCCAACCATCGGCGACAGTTCTATCTCATTCAGACGCCCGCAGGTTGCTCCGCTGCGGCACGCGGGGAAGAATTGCGCCTGGAGTCCGATCGGCCGCCGCGCAAAAAAGCGTCAGCGATGAAAATTGGTCATTGAATATTAAGAGAGAATCTCACATATAGCCGCTGCCCAAAGTCGCACGTGCCTGTGGGCGCCCACCGCTTCTCCCAAGAGCGAGACAAGCGGTCCGGTACAAACGGCCAGGAGCCGTTGGCGGTTTCGAAAAGAAATCGCGGGTGCCTTGAAGCAACGACGGTGCGGGCTTTTTCGGTCTCGAGTTCGTCAGTCCAACGACGGGCAGTACTGAAGAGGCACACCATCCTTGCCGGCAGTGCGGACGGGGAAACCCTACCAAGCCAAGGCAGAAAAAAGCGCAGCCGGCGGTCTGATCCCGCCGTCTGTCTGGTCTTTCGAACCGGTTCGCAGCTAGCGGGCCCTGGCGCAGCTCCACATGGCGCCACGGCTTGCGCGTGCCGGCTCGCGAAACTGCTTGGAGGAATCCCCATGGCAACGCAGCGAATTCTGGACTTTCTTGCGCAACGACGCCCGGAAGGGCCGTGTCTCGTTGTCGATCTCGAGGTGGTTCGCGCCAACTACCTGGCTTTTGCGCGGGCCATGCCGGACACGCGAATTTATTACGCCGTCAAGGCAAATCCGGCGCCGGAAATACTCGGTCTTCTCGCCGATCTCGGCTCCTCGTTCGACACCGCCTCGGTGAAGGAGATCGAGCTTGCGCTGGCGGCCGGGGCCACGCCCGACCGCATCTCCTACGGCAACACGATCAAGAAGGAGCGCGACATCGCGCGCGCTCACGAACTGGGCATCGCACTGTTCGCCGTGGACTGCGTGGGCGAGGTGGAAAAAATCGCGCGCGCCGCACCGGGAGCGCGAGTGTTCTGCCGCGTTCTCGCCGACGGCGCGGGTGCCGAATGGCCGCTGTCGCGAAAGTTCGGCTGTGCGCCCGACATGGCGGTCGACGTTCTCGAGCGTGCCCATGGGCTCGGCCTGCAGGCCTACGGCATCTCGTTCCATGTCGGCTCGCAGCAGACCAATCTTCCCGCCTGGGACAAAGCGCTGAAGCAGTCCGCCTGGGTGTTCAGGCAACTGTCCGAGCGCGGCATCACGCTGTCGATGGTCAACCTCGGCGGCGGATTCCCCGCCCGCTATCTGAAAGAGGTGCCGGCAGTCCAGCGCTACGGCCAGTTCATCTCCCGCGCCATCCGCAAACATTTCGGCAACGCTCTGCCGGAAACGATCATCGAGCCTGGCCGCGGCATGGTCGCGGCGGCGGGCGCCATCAAGGCGGAAGTCGTGCTGGTCGCGAAGAAGCAGGCCGGCGATGACAAGCGCTGGGTATTTCTCGACATCGGGAAATTCGGCGGACTCGCCGAAACGATGGAGGAAGCGATCCGCTACCGGCTGATCACGGCGCGCGACGGTGAAGCGAAGGGACCCTGCGTGGTCGCCGGCCCGACGTGCGATTCGGCCGACGTGCTCTACGAGAAGACGCCCTATGACCTGCCGCTGTCGCTGACGGTGGGCGATGAGGTGCTGATCGACGCCGCCGGCGCCTATACGACAACTTATGCATCGGTCGCCTTCAACGGTTTCGCGCCGCTGCAGGCCTACGTCATCTGAGCGCCGATCGACTGGGTGGAGTGTCGGCGATGGCGGTCATCGGACAGGAAACGGCTGCGGACGCGGTGGCGCGAGAGGAGCTTCTCGATCGCGTGTTCGGCGAGGCGCGTTTTCTCAAGACCTGCGAGGCGCTGCGGCGGGGCCGCATGCCTTCGCCCGGGCTTTCCTTTGCCGCCAAGGTTAACAGCCGGCTGGTCGGCACGGTGCGGCTGTGGGATGTCGTTGCCGGCACCGGCGGTCCGGCGGTGCTGCTCGGACCGTTGGCGGTAGCGCCGGAAATACAAGGCAGGGGTATCGGCTCGATGCTCATGCGCCATGCCATCCATGAAGCGGCGCTTTCGGGTCACCGCGCCATTCTGCTGGTCGGCGATCAGTCCTTCTATGGCAAGTTCGGATTTTCAGCGGCTTCGACCGGAAGGCTGAAACTGCCGGGACCGGTGGAACGGGAGCGCTTTCAAGGGCTCGAACTGCAGCCGGGCGCTCTCACCGCTGCCCGCGGCCTCATCGTCGCCTCGGGCACTGCAATCCACGAGCCGGCACGCGAGGCGGCATTCCTCTTAATCAACCCTCTCCCCGTTTTCGGGCAGGATGAGGGGCGGAAGTCACGACGCGGCAGAGCCTTCATCACACTCGGCCCGAATGGTCGCCAGCACACCTTCGAGGTTCATCAGGATGTCCAGGTTCCAGGGTCGGGCGACCCGAAACGCCTTTGCCCGATAGAAACTGATTGCGCTTTCAGCCCAGAGAGTTCTGCCGCTTCGGTCTGTGCACGACTGAGCTTGCGGCGGCATCGACGCGCGGCAGCTTCATTTAAGCCCCCTCA
Organism: uncultured Alphaproteobacteria bacterium; assembly: GCA_963780765.1. Classification (GTDB taxonomy): domain Bacteria; phylum Pseudomonadota; class Alphaproteobacteria; order Rhizobiales; family Aestuariivirgaceae; genus CAWHQZ01. The sequence continues at coordinate 170,527 of CAWADI010000027.1, forward strand.
CCCTCGCCCTCTCCCCGGTCGGGGGAGAGGGTAAATAAAAACAAGTTGGCCCGCCGCCACTTGGATCAAGCTGCTGACGGAAACGTGTGTACACTTTTCCGTAACATGCTTTGATCGCCGGCATCCCCGCATGACGCAGACCTATCTCATCGGCATCGACACGGGCGGCACCTATACCGATGCGGTGGTGATCGCCGCGCACAGCCATGAAGTGATCGCTTCGGCGAAAGCGCTTACGACCCGGGGCGATCTCGCCCACGGCGTGCGCGAGGCGATGGGGAAAGCCATGGCGGCGCTGCCGGACGGTTTTGACGCCAAGGTAATCTCGCTCGTCTCCGTCTCGACGACCATGGCGACGAACGCGGTCGTCGAGGGGCATGGCTCTACAGTGTGCAGCGTGCTCATCGGCTTTGATGGAAGGATGGCCGCCCGCAGCGGCATTGCAGCCGCGTTTGCCGGCATGCCGACGGCGGTCATTGCCGGCGGGCACGATCACAACGGCGAAGAGAGTTCGGCCCTCGACGAGGCGGCGCTGGAGAAGGTGATTGCCGAACACGGAAACAAGGTCGAGGCCTTTGCGGTTGCGGCGCAGTTCGCGGTGCGCAACCCGCAGCATGAGATCAGGGCGCGCGAGATCATCGTGGCGCGAACCGGCAAGCCGGTCAGCGTGTCCAGCGAACTCTCATCGGCTCTCGATGCACCGCGGCGCGCCCTGACGACGACGCTCAATGCCCGCCTCATCGCGCGCATTTCCAGATTGATCGCCGCGGTGTTCCGGGCCATGGCCGAACATCGGATCGGTTGCCCGCTGATGATCGTCAAGGGCGACGGCACGCTTGCCCTTGCCGAAACGGTCGCGTCCCGGCCGATCGAGACGGTGCTGTCGGGTCCGGCGGCGAGCGTTGTCGGGGCAAAGTGGCTGTCGGGAATTGACACCTTCATCATGGCGGACATGGGTGGCACGACCACCGATGTCGGAATTCTGCAGCACGGAAGGCCGCGGGTGGCCGAGGAGGGAGCGGAGGTCGGCGGCTGGCGCACCATGGTGAAGGCCATCGACATCAAGACCGTCGGGCTGGGGGGCGACAGCGAAGTGATCGTTGGTGTCGATGGCGCGATGGCCGTCGGCCCACAGCGTCTCGTACCGGTTTCCCTGCTGGCGGCACAATTTCCCGTAGTCACCACCGCCCTGGAGATGCAGCTCGCGGAACCCGAGGTCAACTCGCTCGCCGGCCGCTTCATCATGCTGCCCGCGGGCGCCGGCGAAGAAGCGGCTCTCAAGGCAGGGGGACTCTCGCAGCGCGAAACTGAAATCATGAAGCGGGTTACTGCAACGCCGGTGGCGCTCGCCGAAGGTTGCGGTGAGCGCCGGCGCCCAGCGGGCGGTCGCTGCATTGCAACGAAAGGGCTTTGTCCAGGTGTCCGGTTTCACGCCTTCGGATGCAGCCCATGTTCTGGGGCTGCAGAGCAACTGGTGCGGCGCGGCGGCCGAGAAGGCGGCAGCGCTTGCCGTTCGCTTCCGGGATATGAAAATGCCGACTGCGGAGCAAACCCGGCGCTTTGCCCTCGAAGTGTGGTCGGAGACGGTGCGCCGCGCGGGCCGGGTGCTGCTCGATGCTGCCTTCTCGCCCGGATTGGACACGGCCGTCACGGATGCGGAAATCATCGATGCGGTGTGCCGGGGCGAGGAGGGCGTCGGCATGACGCGGATTGCGATCTCGCCCAGCGTGCCGGTTGTCGCCGTGGGCGCGCCGGTCCGCATCTACTACCCCGAGGTAGGCCGGCGGCTGAAGTGCGAAGTGGTCTTTCCTGCCCATTGTGAGGTCGCCAACGCGGTCGGTGCCGCAACGGGCGTCGTTGCGCGAACCGTCCGCGTCGAAGTGGCGGGCGATGGCGGCGGCGCATTTCGCGTTTACGCGCCGGAGGGGACGCTGGTGTTCGACGCGCCGCGGCCCGCCCTGGCGAAAGCCCAGGCGGTTGCCGCCATGGCGGCGCGGGCCGCGGTGATCGCCATGGGCGCTGGCGAGCCCGAGGTCATAATCCGGATCGACAGGCAATTGTTGCCGGATGCCGTAGATGAGAATGGTCTGTTCGCCGCCACGGTGACGGCGGAGGCGATCGGCCGGCCGGTGGCAACGAGTTGACGTTGAAGCATACAAATGGAGATCGTAGGAGCACTGTTCGCGACGAGCTCAGTTTTCGCCAGTAGTAGATCAGATTGACCCCGCCCAGCAGGAGGCAATGGCGCGGGCTTTCGGCGGCATCGCCCTGGATCCGTCACCTGTTAATCGACCGAAACAGAGGAAGACTTCGCCAACTCGTAGATCGGCAAGTTCTACTATTGCTCCCGCATGGCACGTTCGATGCTCTTGGTGATCGGATCGAGGAGATACTCGAGAAGGGTGCGCGGACCGGTGCGGATCATTACCTGAACTTCCATGCCGGGCTGGAGCCTCACGCCCGGCGGCAGTCCTTCCGCCAGCTCAAGGCGGGCAAGGTAGTAGGCGCGCTCGCCCTGCTGGTCGGTAATGCTGTCGGCGGAAACGGAGTGGACGCGGGCTTCAAGCGGTTGCGCATGCCGATACGAGAGTCCGGTGAGCCGGACCTGCGCCGGCAGGCCCGGTTCGACCGCATCGATATCCTCGAGACTCAGCCTTGCGGCGACCACCAGCAGATCGCCCGCCGGCACGATCTCCATCAACGCCTCGCCGGGCGAGACGACGCCACCTTTCGTGTGGATGCGCAGCCCAAGGACGGCGCCATCGACGGGCGCGTGGATGTCCGTTCGCGCAAGCACATCCTCGGCAGCGCGCAGCCGTTCCGTCAGCTCGTGCAGATCGGATTCCGTTTTCTGCAGCTTCTCCGAAGCTTCGTACACCTGCGCTGTGGTGAGTTCGGCAATCTTGATCTCCGCTTCGCCGATCGATTTCTCCACCTGGGCGATCGAAGAGCGATTCTTGCCGATGCTGCCCTGGATCTCCGCCTGGCGGCGCTGCAGTGCCAGCAGGCGCGGCTTCTCGGCCAATCCCTTCTTTAGCAGGTTGTCCGTGTCACCGATCTCCTCGTCGATCAGGTCGAGTTGGCGATTCTCGGCGGCGATCTGCTGCTGCAAGCCTTCGATCTCCTGGCGGGACTGTAAGATTCTGCTGCCTCAGGATCGCAACCTTCCCGGCGAAGGCGCGGTTGCGGCTTTCGAACACCTGGCTCTGCACCTCGATCAACCCCCGAATCCGGGGATCGCCGGCTTCGACCCGGAGCCAATCCGGAAAGTTCACGCCCAGCTCACCGTCGCGCTCGGCAGCCAGACGCGCCGCCAATGCGGCGGCCCCGCGATGCGCGAGCCGAAGCTGGTCGAGGCGAGCCCGGGCCTGAACATCGTCGAGCCTAAGCAACAGCTGGCCGGCCTTCACCGTCTCGCCCTCGCGCATCCAGATCTCGCGGACAATGCCGCCCTCGAGGTGCTTGATCGTCTTGCGCTGAGTACTGACGGCGATCACCCCGGTCGCTGTCGCAGCACTTTCCAACTGCGCCACCGCTGCCCAGCCGAGAAAGCCGCCGAAAAAGACCACGCCGGTGCACACCGCGATGATGATGGCACGCCCCAGCCCCAGCGACTGCGCCCGCGGTGGCTCGGGGATCGGCGATGGCACGTAACCCGCGGTATTGCGATCCGGTTTCATGGGCAGCATCTCGAGCGATCAGGTTCCCGTGCCCGCAAGCTTGGCGGCGGCCGGAGCGATCAAGCGCGGAATGATCGTGCCTTTGGGCCCGAATGCCTGGACGCTGCCGGCACGTAGCACCAACACGTTATCGACCTGCTGGAGCAAAGCCGGGCGGTGGCTCACCAGCACTACTGTCGTTCCGTTCTCCTTGAGCCTTGCGAGACCCGCGGTCAGTGCTGCTTCGCCCTCCTGGTCGAGATTGGAGTTCGGCTCGTCGAGCACGACCAGGCACGGGTTGCCCCATACGGCCCGTGCGATCCCTAGCGATTGCTTCTGGCCGCCGGAGAGAACCGTTCCTCGCGATCCCAGCGGCGTATCGTAGCGCTGAGGAAGCCGCGAGATCACCTCATCGGCGCCGACGAGCTGTGCGGCCTCCACTACGCCCTCAGGCGTGTCGGTGAGGCGGGTGATATTCTCCCGGACCGTGGCAGCAAACAGCTCGACGTCCTGAGCGAGGTAGCCGACATGCTTGCCCTTATCTTCCGGCATCCAGTTGGAGAGCTCGATGCCGGCGAGGCGCACGTGGCCGTAGGCCGGGACGAGGTTGCCGACGATGAGCCGGGCCAGCGTTGACTTGCCCGAGGCGGCCGGTCCGACGATTGCCAGCGATTGGCCTTTGGGCAGGCGGAAGGATACGTTGCGCAGCGCCGGTTCCCGAAGCCCGGGATAAACGTAGGAGACTTCCGAGAGCTCCAGATCGCCATCCGGGCGCGGCAGGGCCAACACGCGCTTGGGCTGTGGTGCATCGCCAAGAAGCTGCTGGATGCGGCGCCAAGAGTCCCTCGCCTGGATGCCGCTGCGCCAGGCACCGACGGCGCCGTCTATAGGCGCCAACGCGCGGGCGGTGAGGATCGACACCGCGATCATGCCGCCGGGCGTGAACTCGCCTCGGAGCACCAGTACGGCGCCTATGCCGAAGATCGCGGCCTGGAACGCGAAGCGGAACATTTTGGCGAGCGAGGCGGTGAAATTCATCCGGTGATCGGCGCGTTCGTGACTGTCGACCGCCTCGCTGCTTGCCGTATTCCAGCGCTCGATAAGTGCCGGCATCATGCCCATGGCCTGGACAGTATCGGCGTTCTGAAGCGCCAAGGTCATCTCCTGGCTGGCGCTCGCCTCGATCTCGCGCGCGCGCTGCAATCCGGACCGGCCAAGGAATTCGCTCAAGGTCGCAAGACCGAGCAGCAGAACCATCGCCCCAACCGCGACCACGGCAAGCGGCGGGCTCAAGAGGAAGATTGCCACGAGGAAGATCGGTGTCCACGGCGAATCGAGGAGCGGGAGCGCGCCGCCGCCGGCCAGGTAGTTCTTCACCACCGCGAGATCGCGCAATCCTTCGGCCGAGGGGGTGCCGGTGCGTAGCGAGCGCAGCAGGCTCGCTCCCACCAGATGGCCGCCGAGCTTGATCTCGAGCCAGGAGGCCAGCCGCGTCAGTGCCACCCGGCGGGCGTGATCGAGCATAGCCTGGCAGGCGAGCGCAAAGGCAGCGAGGATCGTCAACGCGAGCAGGGTTTCGAGGCTGCGGCTGGTCAGCACACGATCGAAGATCTGCAGCATGTAGAGGGGCATCGCGAGCATCAGCACGTTGACGGCGAGGCTGATCATGCCGGTCCACACTAGCGCGACACGCGTCGTGTGCCGTACTGAAGAACTCAGAGGCGTCATTTTTCTGGCCATGCTACCAGAGCCCGTGCTCGCGACCGAACTGCATGAGTGAAGCGTTGACACGCTTTCCTTATCTGGTAGTCGCAACCACCTGCTTCACCGCGCCTAGATCTGGTTGCTACTACAAAGAGAGAATTCAGTTTTGGTCAGCTGAATGGCGCTATCAGGCGAAGAACTCGACACTCTCCGGCTGAAAGTTGATGGCGAAAGCGGGCTCGTCGAAAACGGGCACTGCAGCAATATCCAGACTGCCGCCCAAATCGACGAGCGGGCCAAACGACGCTGTGCCGTCATCCACGGCGGTATCATAGGTCACTTGGCCTTTGATGAGGTCGAAGTTGTAGCCGGCGTTGAAGTTGACCGCGGTAGTATTTTCAAGCGAAGCGAGCGGCATCAATGTCACGCCGAACTCCACCAAGCCATCCCCGTCTCCGCCGTTGGCGATCAAGTCATAGCTCGACGCATTCGTTAAGTTGATTTCTTCCGTGAAATTGAACTCGCGCGTCGTTCCGTTCTCAAAGGTAAGAGTTCCCTTCATGCCATTCATCAACAGCTCGAATTGCTGCAGGAAGTTTAGGCCGCCAAACAAATCAGCATCGAGCAACTCAAAATTGATAGTGCCATCCACGAGCAGGAGATCATAGGGGACGTTGATGTCGAAAGGATTCACGCCGCCGAGAAAGATGTCGGCCAACGCCTGATCGAGATCGACATTGACGTGCAGGAAGTTGTTGGAAGCTTCGGTAGCGTCAATCGACGAGAATTGGCTCGCTCCCGACTGGACGCCGGTCGTGCTGACATTGGGCCAGGCGATGCCGCCGGTGATGCCAAGCCCGAAATCTTGCTCAGCCGAAAGACTGGCGCTGTCCAGATTGATCAGTTCCTTTGAGAGATCGTCGCGTACACTGATGCCGTAAACATCGATAGGATCCAGCAAAGGCAAGTCTACGCCGACTGCTCCGCCGATGTCATAGTTGAAGATGAAGTCGACCTTGGCGTGCCCGGATGGACCGACCGTGGTGAACCCGCCTCCTGCCGCGACCATCAGGCTCGGATCGATTACGAACAGGTCAGTCGTGCGGTTGTAGGCTGTGTCGAACGTGACATCGATCGGCACATGGGCATCAATATCACCGCCCTGGAGGAGAATGTCGATATCAAGCCCAGCCTCGATCAGGGCTGCGGCGCGGGCGTAAACCGGACCGAAATCGAGCTGTTTCGGGGGAAGGCCCTCTTCAATACCGAAAAACTCGTCCAATGTGAACCTGAACTCATCGCCGGTGCTCCAGATGCTCTGGCCCTGTGCGACGAAGTTCTCATTGAACAGGTTGGTGTTCGATTCGTATGCGACGTGTGTCGTCGCGACGGCCGCTTCGTCGTCGCCATTCGAAAACTCCTTCGAGAACGCATTAACGGCGAGGTCGAAGTTGTAGTCGAAGCCTGGCGCCAGAACGAGCGTCACGTCCTTGACGAGCGTGGTAGGCATGCCGGGCTCATCGAGCGTGCCGCTCGGAGCCTCGATGATCTGCGTGCCTGGCGGCAGGCCTGCGAATTCGAGCCGATCAATGAACTCGGAACCGTCGGTGTCGGTGACGCTCGATGTGATCCTCAGCTTGATCTCGTTTACGGCGTTGCCGGCGCTTACCTCAACCGAAAGGTTGGGCGCATCCGCCACCGCGATCACGTCCACCGTCACGTTGGCAGTGTCCTTGCCGCCATTTCCATCGGACATGGAGTAGGAAAAGGAATCGGGCCCGCTGTAGTTCGGGTCCGAGACGTAGATGACTGATTTGCCGTCGGCCGCGACCTGCACGGTCCCGTGCGCCGGATTTGTCGCCGAGGTGACAACCAGAACGTCGCCCACGTCCTCGTCCGTGTCATTAGCGAGGATGGTAAGTCCGGTGCTTTGGTCCTCGGGGGCAGACGTCACGTCGTCGAAGGCGTTGGGGGCGGCCGGCGAGAACGTGACGGATTTGCCGACGGCGCTGCCTAGATTGACGCCAAAATCGACGTGGGCCAGTTCGTCGAGCGTCAGAGCGGTGCCATCGCGGGTCAACAGTGTGAATTGCGTGTCGTGGATCTCATCGCGGCCAACGCCAACCGTGCCCAACCCGATGCCGGCATCGAACGGCGCAATGCCAGTACCATTCATGTTGACGGCCGGACTGACCTTTGTGACCCCCTCTTCCGTGAAAACGGAGCTGGTGACATCCTCGCCACTGACCACGAGATTGCTCAGCAGCGACGAGTGCCGAACATCAAAGAAGAGTCCGCGGATGTCTACGAGGTTGCCGATGCCTTCGAGCTCGAACAGGATGGAGCCGTCCATCTGCTCGCTGAGAGTGAGTTCGAGGCCGGGGCCGATGTTAAAGGTGATGGAACGCATGGCGCAGCTCCTTCTTTTCTAGCAGGGTGCTGAAAAAGTCTGTTTTCGAGACGGTTTGGATGTGATTCCGTGCCGGCATGATTCTCTGCGATTGATTCGCGAGTGTCGAGGGGTAGGCGATGCGCGGAATTGACGAGCGGCCGGCACAATTGTTCAGCTATGTGGATCTTGAGCGGCGGGTTTCTGCGGACCATCCGCTGCGCCCGATCCGGGCGCTGGTTGACGAGGTGCTGGACAGTCTGTCGCGGACATTTGCGCGACTGTACGCGCGAGATGGAAGGCCGGGCATCCCGCCGAACGGCTGCTGCGCGCGTTGCTGCTGCAAGCGTTCTATAGTGTGCGCTCCGAGCGGCAGCTGATGGAGCAGCTCAACTACAATCTGCTGTTCCGCTGGTTCGTGGGTCTGTCGATGGATGATGCGGTGTGGGACGCGACCGTGTTCTGCAAGAACCGCGACCGGCTTCTTGACGGCGAAGTTGCCGCCAAGTTCATGACCGGGGTCCTCAATCTGCCCCAGGTGCGCGGGCTGCTGTCGAGCGAGCACTTCTCGGTGGATGGCACACTGATCGAGGCGTGGGCCGGCATGAAGAGCTTTGTGCCGAAGGATGGCCGCAAGCCGCCCGCGCAAGGGGGGTGGGCGCAATGGCGAGCGCGACTTCCATGGCGAGAAGAGATCCAATGAAACCCACGCTTCCACGACCGACCCCGACGCGCGGCTGTTCCGCAAGGGTCAAGGCAAGGAGGCCAAGCTGTGCCATATGGGCCACATCATGACCGAGAACCGCCATGGTCTCATCGTCGATGCCAAGCTGACGGAGGCCACCGGCACTGCCGAGCGCGAAGCTGCCCTCGACATGATCGCCGGCAATGCCGGTCCGGGAAGCACCGTTGGCGCCGACAAGAACTACGACACCGCCGCCTTCGTCGCGGGCTGCCGTGAACAGGGTTGTGTGCCGCATGTCGCCCAGAACAACAAGCGGCGCCGCTCGGCGATCGATGCGCGGACCACGCGCCATCCCGGCTACCGAACCAGCCAGATCAGCCGCAAGCGGATCGAGGAACCCTTTGGCTGGATGAAGACGGTGGGTGTCATGCGCAAGACCAGACACTGCGGGCGCAAGCTGGTCGAGTGGTTCTTCGTGCTCACCGCAGCGGCCTACAATCTCGTCCGCATCCGCAACATTCTGGCGGCTGTGGGATGAGTTTGTCCGGAGTTGAGAGTTCGAGCCGAAAATGAGCAAAATCTGTTTGCCAAGCCGCGCAAGGCGCGGACAATCGATAACGACTTGGTCCGTATCCGGAGAAAATCACTCCACTCAGTTGACTATTTCAGCAGCCTGCTAATCTTACTGCGTCATGAACGACTTCGAGACGGGGGTCTCCGGATTTGAGTTGCGCAGCAGGGGCATCGCGACAGAGTCCTGACCATTGCAATGATTAATCGCCGGCGCATGGTTGCGACGGAGTTCGGAATATGGCGTTCGGGTCGCAGCGGCGGAGCCCCTGGGTCGATAACCGTCGGGAACCGCAAGTTTCTTGAACAACGTGGTGGAACGAGGTCCACAGGGGGGAATCCTCTCCCTCTCGGAGATCAGGAATCCGTAGGCTGCTATGCACAGCGTGGCGTGGTGATGAAATCCGCGCCATCCGCGCCCTTCGAAATGTCCGAGCCCGACCTCCTGCTTGAGTTCCTGATAGTCGCGCTCGATGCGCCAGCGCAGTTTGGTGATGTTGACCAGCGAGCGGAAGGCGATGTCTGGCGGAAGCGTTGAGAGCCAGTAATTGCTCGGCTCGTCCTCGCCCTTTGGCCACTCGATCAGTAGCCACTCTTCTGGCCGGATGCCGGTGAGATTGTAATCACGATGCGCGACACGAACGCGCATGCGCGCAAAGCGCGAGGACAGTCGCTCGGACGTCCCCTCCCGCCACTTGATCGTACGCCAAGCGCGCTTTGGCAGGCCGAGAGCGATTTGCTTGACCGAGAGCGGCTGATGCCTGTCGTCCCGGCGAATGAGCTTCGGCGGTCGCCCGCGACCCGACCACTTTTTCGGCGGCAGCGGCATCATACCCAATGCCCACACAGACGTCTGCGGCAGGATGCCGGCGACATAGCACAGCGCCAGCGCGCTAATGCCGGCGCGCAGGTCAGTATTGCAGCCATACCCCGCGTCCATCAGCACCACGCCGCGAGGAAGGCCAGCCCTGCAGGCCGCATCGATCTGCTCAAGCGCGATCTCGGGCTTGGTCTTGAAGCAGACATCCTCAGGCACGCCCGTCTTGCGCCGACGGTTGCTGTCCCCCGCCCAGTCTTCCGGCAGATACAAACGGTAGGCCACCGGCAGACTTGCATGGTGATTGGCAAGCGACAGCGACACCGCAACCTGGCAGTTATCCTGCTTGCCGAGCTGGCCGCAATATTGCCGTGCCACGCCAACCGAGTGCCCGCCCTTCTTCGGAAAGCCGGTGTCGTCAATAATCCACGCTTCAACCGGACCGTGACGCTCAATCGCCGGCAACACCATCTCGTGAACCTTGGCCAAGACCTTCTCGTCCGACCAAGCCGCGTTGCCGACGAAATGCAACAGCGACTGATGCTGCGCCGCCGTCCGACCAGGCGCCGTCACCGCCGCCATCGGCTCGACGCTCTTGCGCTCGCACGGCATCATCAGGCCGACGCAATAGTCTCGCAAAGGCCCAGCACGGTCGGCGTGACCAATCACCCTCACAAGCCCCTCGACATAAGCCGAAAACCGCGATTCACTGTCGTCTGCCGCTCGGAGATCCATATCAGCCCCCTTCCGCCGATGTCTGAATCTCTCCGCTTATCTGAGTCGGATCGCGCCCCGCCCGCGACTTTCTGACTCAGTAAGACTAATGGGTGTGACCGAGCGCACCCCACGATATTGTCGAAACCGATGCTCTGAGTGCTCCTGAACTATGAACCTGAGCTTCTGCTCCGGGATTCTTGGATTGAGCGTAACTGAGAAGAAACCCCCGCGCTGTGCGAAAACTCACTTGAGGGTCGGAATGGCGCGCACGACGGGGCAAAGCAGCGCAGCTATCGGGTAATCTCTGTTGCGGACTGCCGAAGCTGGCTTCCGCGCAGTCGAAACCACCGCCGCCGCCGGAATTGCCGCTGCTCGAGCCCCCGTCGTCAACACAGCACCCGACGACCTTTTTGGATTGGGCATTGCCCGCTGGTAAACTACCAGCGAATCCGATCATCAGCGCGTGTGCCATCAAATGCACGCTTAGACGGTGCGATACGACCAACGCTTTGTGCATCACGCTACTCCTCTGGGGAGCATCGAGGAAAGGGCGCTATTTTTGGTGCACCGGCCAGCAACCATAAGCCGGGTTGCTGGTCTCCTAGGACCTGTTGCCGGTCTCCTAGGACCTTTGATGGTGTTCGCTCATTGAACCACCAGGCGACGCCGGGGTCCCGAAAGTTCCCGGAAGCTTTCCTGAAATTTCGGTGCAGGTGTAGTATCCAACTACTCGACAGAGGTCGGAGCAGTGTGGCCATTGTGGGCGATTCGCTGCAATTTGGAGAATTCCACCTCGACCTGGCCCGAATGTGCCTAGTCGGGCCTGCGGGACGGGTTGACCTCAGACCAAAGAGCTTCGAGGTGTTGCGCTACCTCGTTGAGCACTCAGAGCGGATCGTTCCAAAAGACGAGTTGATTGAGGTCATCTGGCCAAACGTCACTGTTACCGAAGACTCGTTAACCCAATGCATCAGCGAGGTGCGCCGGGCGCTCGGCGTCGGCGCGCAAGCTCTGATTAAGACCGTCCCTAAACGGGGCTACATGCTTGACGCGCCGGTCACGGCCCCCGTTCGCGCGCCAGCGCCGCCGCTCTCGATATTAAAGGAGCTTGGAGCTGCCGCGGAGTCGGTCGTGTCGCCTCTTGAAGTTGGCGGCCGAAAACAGGCAACGGCTGTCTATGTGGAAATCAGCAGGGTCCTGGCTCAGGTCGCAGAACACGACTCCGAGGAAGCGCTTAAAATCTATGAGGCTTTGCTCGCCGCGCTCACGAGAGTAATCGAACACTACGGAGGCACGGTCACTTCCACTACCGAGGACGGTGTGGTGGCGGTATTTGGCGTGCCATTAACGCTCGAGGACCATGCAGTCCGAGCTTGTTATGCGGCGACGGATATCCAGTCGACTGTGGGGCAAAGCTTGTCCGACATCACACAGATCGCTCCTCACGAGCTGCGCATGGGTATCGGGATTGCCGCCGGAGAGATCGTAGCCCGGCCAATTTCCGACATCCGGGAACACGCTGCGCTCCGGGTGATGGGTCCGGCCATACGAGAAGCCACCCGTCTCGGGCGGGCCGCCAGTGGATCGATATTGATTAGTCCCGAAGCATCGCAGCTGGTTGGAGGGTACGTGCAAGTGACGCGCCCTCGCGCAGCTGCCGTGGAGGCTTGCGGGGAACCCGTACTCGAGCTCGTTCGAATGGTACCCGCACAAACGCGATTTCAGGTCAGGGCGGCTCGCGGATTAACCCCGTTTGTTGGTCGTACGAAGGAGATGGAGCATATCGAGAAAGCAGCCGCAAATGCATATCATGGACATGGTCAAGTTGTAGCAGTCATCGGAGACCCCGGTGTCGGCAAATCACGCCTCCTCTATGAATTCATGCGCAGTGCGCAGGCCGGCCCCTGGCTGGCATTCATTACGGGAGCCATCGCCCACCGTGCGCCGACGAGCTATCAGCCGTTGGCCGATCTGCTGAAGGCCTATTTCGAGATCGTGGCGAGCGACGATGCGGTCATGCGTCACGCCAAGGTCGTTAGAAAGCTGGATGGTATAGATGGCAATGTCATATCCGATCTTCCCGCTCACCTCACTCTCATCGATGAACATGTTGATGATCCTGTATGGCAGGCACTGGAGCCTGCCGGGCGTCGTGAGCACATATTCGACGCTTTGAAGCGACTATTGCTGCGGGAGGCGCGAAACCAGCCGATTATCTTGGCTTTTGAGGATTTGCATTGGATCGATAGCGAAACGCAGGCCTTTCTGGATGTCCTGGTTGATAGCGTCGCCCTTGCGCGGGTGCTCATTGTCGTGACCTACCGCCCGAGTTACGAGCACCGATGGGGCGGCAAGAGCTTCTACACGCAAGTACGCCTCGAGGAACTCGACCCCGATCGGAGTAGCGAGCTGTTATGTCACCTGATCGGGAACGATCCCAGCCTGGCTGATTTGAAGCAATTTCTGCAGAAGCAAGGCAATCCACTCCTTCTGGAGGAGTCGGTCCGCTCGCTCGCCGACGACTCGACGCTCGTGGGCCGGCGTGGAAGCTATCGCCTGTCCCGGCGGCTCTGCGACTTCCGTGTTCCAGCGGCGATACAGGCAATCATCGCAGCACGCATCGATCGTCTTACCCCAGGCGAGAAGCACCTGCTGCAGGCGGCAGCCGCCATCGGCAAGGATTTCGGAAACGGCATTCTGCGAACAATTGCGAACTTGCCCGGTAGAGAGTCCCAGTTGGCCCTTGCGGGACTGCAGAGCGCGGAGCTTGTTTTGCAGACCGGTTTCTCAGCTGACCCTGACTTTACCTTCAAGCATGCATTGACCCACGCGGTTGCCTACGGATCGCTCCTGGCTGACCAACGGCGTCACTTTCATACCGCGATCGTCGCCGCAATCGAGAAGCTGTCGCCGGATCGCCGCATGGAACATGTTGAGCAACTTGCTCACCACGCGTCTTGCGGGGATCTGGCTGAGAAAGCCGCGCAATACAATCGAGAGGCGGGAACCAAGGCGTTCGCGCGCTCATCCAATCGCGAGGCAGTGGCGCGTTATGAGCAGGCGCTGAGCTGGCTCGCTCAGCTTCCGGAGACTCAGGAGACGCGGGAGCAAGCGATCGACCTGCGATGCGAACTTCGCAGCGCGCTGTATCCACTGGCCGAGTACGGAAGGATAGAAGGATATTTGCTGGAAGCGGAAAAACTGGCGCGAGAGCTCGGCGATCAGTCGCGCCTCGGATGGGTCTCTGCGTATATGAGCAGCCTCTATTTGACGATCGGCGGGCACGCGAACGCGGCGCACGCTTTGGCGGAGCGCTCCGAAGCCATCGCTGAGGTGCTCGGCGAGATTCGACTTCAAGCGGCAGCCCAATACTACCTTGCCTGGGCCAGCTACATCTCAGGAGACTACTCGCGTACCGAGCGTGTGTGCCGAACCATGATTGGTTCCCTGCGAGGCAATCGGAGACAGGAACGGTTCGGGGTCGTAATGCCAGCTGTGCAGTCGCGCGTCTATCTGGCACGCGCCCTCGCTGAGCGGGGCAGCTTGGGCGAGGGAGACGTTCAGGGGCGGGAAGCGATCCAGTTGGCGGAGGAGTTCGACCATCCATTCAGCATCTCCTGGGCCTATCTGGGGCTTGCCTATGTCAAGAACGTGCAAGGTGAGTTGCTTCAGGCAAGCCCGTTGCTTGAGCGTGCGACCGCTGAATGCCACCGTTGGAAGATCGCGGTGCAAGCACCCCTGGTCATGGCCCTTCTTGGGCATGTGAACGCGCAGTCCGGACGCGTAGAAGAAGGGATAAAGTTGCTCGAGCAGGCGGTGACCGACTACGCGTTGACGGGAATGGAGCATTTCTTATCGATCAGCATCGTGCAACTCGGCGAGGCTTACCTGCTTGCGGACAAAACCGATAAAGCTCGCGAAAGCGCCGATCGCGCCCTTTTGCTTGCCGGCCGGCGGGGCGAGCGCGGGTTCGAAGCCTGGGCCCTGCGCCTGCTTGGCGAGGTTGCTGCACGTCACGACGGATCCGGTGGGAACAGCGCCATGACGCACTACCGCAAGGCAATGGCGCGAGCTTCCGATCTCGGCATGAGACCACTCGTCGCCCACTGTAACTTGGCGCTTGGCAAACAATTCAAGGGTAACGGTCAGGTCAGGTTGGCTCAGGAGCACCTGTCCGCTGCAGCCACGTTGTACCGCACGATGGGCATGCCGAACTGGTTGCTACAAGCGGAACCCGGCTAAAAGATTGTCCGGTACCGTCCTGCCTGCCGCCGAAATTGGTTAGTTTCCGGCTGGTTAACGAAACCCGGAATTAAGGAATGATGACTAGTTTCATCGGGCCGTGGGGGCAGTTGACCGGGAACCAGTCATGAGTTCAGGGGCAGGAAAGTCATTGGCCGGAAAACAGGCTGGCCGGCCAGCGCGTGCCGACGAGCTGGAGCATCGAGCGCCAGGAGGCGCCGGTCGAGGACTATCTGCGGTTCTTCCCCGGGCAGACCACTGGGCGCGTCTACGAGCAGCTCTTGTTCAACCTGCCGATGAACCTTCACTGCATGGACGGGGCAGGCCGTATATCAAGTGTCAACAAGCAGTGGATGGACACCCTCGGCTACACGCTCGCTGACGTGAACGGGCGTCACTGGCACGAGCTTCTCGATGCCGACTCTCGCCAGCGCCTGACCCGCGAAGTCTATCCGCGCTATCTCCAGAGTGCGGTCATTCGGCATGTCGAAATCGTGATGCACCGCAAGGGCGGCCGGTCCGCGAACATGCTGATGTCAGCCCACGGCTACCGCGGGGGCAAGGGGCGCATCGAGCGGTCGATCGTAATTCTCCACGAGGTCACCGCCCGGCGCTCGGCCGAGACCGCGCTGCAGCGATCGGAGGAGCGCTTTCGCGGCGCCTTCGATGCGGCAGCTCACGGCATTGTGCTCGTGGCGCCGAACGGTCGGGTGCTCGCCCACAATCCGGCATTCAAGGAAATGTCGGGGCGGAGCGATGAAGAGCTGTCGAACTTCGCCTTCGATGAGAGCATTCACGCGGACGACAAGGCAAGCTTCCTGTCGGCAATGCGCCGGCTGATTGTCGGCGAGGTTCCGTCGCTGAAAATGGAATTGCGCTACGTCGGCGGCGGCAAGCCGCTGGCCTGGGGCTTTACCAGCGTGTCGCTGGTGCGCACCGAGCGCCAGGACATCGATCATCTGGTGGTTCAGATCGTCAACACCACGAGCCGGCGGCAGGCGGAGAGGCAGCTGCAGCAGGCGCAGAAAATGGAAGCGGTCGGCCAGCTCACCGGCCGGCTGGCCCACGACTTCAACAATGTCCTGACGGTGATCATGGGCAATCTGGACCTCATCGAGGTGGCGCTCAAGGACGACAAGAAGGCGTTGGGAAGGGTCAAGGAGGCGATCGGCGCTGCGCAGGAAGGATCAGAGCTGACGCGGCAGCTCTTGAGCTTCTCGCGACAGCGCGAACTCGAACCCAGGGACGAGCCGGTGAACGATCTGCTGAGCAGGATCAAACCGCTGCTGGTCCGTACGCTCGGTGAAACGATTGCGCTCGAACTGGATCTGATGGAGGCCGACGCAACCATACGCGTCGATCCGGCGCAGTTCGAAACCGCGATGATCAACCTGGCCCTGAACGCGCGCGACGCCATGCCGTCGGGCGGGTGCCTGGTTGTGCAAGCCCGTGAAGCTTTGCTGGATCATGCTGATGAGGCCGACAACCCCGACATCAAGGCCGGGCGGTATGTAACGATCGCGGCAATCGACAACGGCGCCGGGATCGCACAACAGGATCTCGACAAGGTGTTTCCGCCCTTTTTCACCGCCAAGGCGCAAGGCGCTGGTTCCGGGTTCGGTCTGGCGATGGTCTATGGGTTTGCGACCCAGTCCGGCGGGTATCTGCGGGTGGAAAGTGAGGAAGGCCGGGGTACCGCGGTCAGGATGTATCTGCCGCTGGGTGGCGTGGCCGGCGTCGCATCCGTTGCGCCGGCGACCGCCGAAACAAAGAGGCCTATCGCCGCTCGGGTCGAATTGCCGCCCCCGGCGGCGGCAGCGCCGATGAGCGAGCCGACCCCGCCGCCATTCGTCCCGGAGCCCTTCGCCGCGGCGAGCCGCTCGGTTGCCCCGGTGCCGCACGATCCGCCTGCGGTGACCACCCGCGCCGCCGCCGAGCCGAAGCGCAAGGCCAAGGTTCTCGTAGTGGAGGATCAGGAAGGCGTGCGCGAGGTAGCGGCGGGATTTCTGACCGAGTTCGGCTATGAGGTGATTGAAGCCGAGGACGGAATCGTCGCCCTCAGCCTTCTGCAGGAACACAAGGACATCGACCTCATGTTTTCCGACGTCGTCATGCCGGGCGGATTGAACGGTTTCGACGTGGCCCAGGCGGCGCAGCAGATCATTCCCGACCTGCTCATCGTGCACACGTCGGGATATCCGAAAGGGGCCATGGTCCACTCCGAGGAGCCCCGCCTCAAGGACAACATCATCATGAAACCCTACCGTCGCGAAGAGCTTCAGCGCGCGATCACCGAGGCCTTTGAGCGCAAGGCGCTCGCGCAAAATCCCACCGCATAGACACGGGGCCTACACATCGCCGCTGGCGCGGTGGTCCGGCCCCAACGAGAGAAGTCGCCAAAGTGATTCCACTTCGGCCGAACTTGCTCTAGAAGCGCTGCGCTTCCACCTCCGGCCGGATCAAACCCGGCAACAAGGGTACCTATGGCGCGCCAGTTCATCTATCACATGCACGGCCTCACAAAGGCGTATGCCGGCGGCAAAAAGGTTCTCGAGAACATCAATCTTTCGTTCTACCCCGATGCCAAGATCGGCGTGCTCGGCCCCAATGGCTCGGGCAAGTCGAGCCTGCTGCGGGTAATGGCTGGCCTCGACACCGACTTCATCGGTGAAGCGTGGGTTGCCGAGGGAGCGAGCGTCGGATTCCTCGCCCAGGAACCCGAACTTGATCCGGCGCTCAACGTCATGGGCAACGCCATGGCCGGGGTGGCCGGCAAGAAGGCCATCCTCGATGAATACAATGCGCTGATGGCCGACTATTCGGAGGCGAATGCCGAGAAAGCCGGGAAAGCTGCAGGACATCATCGATGGCCAGAACCTTTGGGACCTCGAATCCCAGGTCGGGCAGGCGATGGATGCCATGCGCTGCCCGCCGGGCGATGCCGGCATCGACACGCTTTCCGGCGGCGAGCGCCGGCGCGTCGCGCTCACCCAACTCCTGCTGCGCAAGCCCGACCTTCTGCTCCTCGACGAGCCGACCAACCATCTTGATGCGGAATCGGTTCAGTGGCTCGAGCACCATTTGCGCGAGTATCCGGGAGCGATCCTCATCGTCACCCATGACCGGTATTTCCTCGACAATGTCACCGGCTGGATTCTGGAGCTCGATCGCGGGCGCGGGATTCCCTACGAAGGCAACTACTCCGCCTATCTCGGCCAGAAAGCCAAGCGGTTCGCGCAGGAAGCGCGTGAGGACGTGGCGCGCCAGAAAGTCATCGAACGGGAACGGGAGTGGATCGCCGCCAGTCCGCGGGCCCGTCAGGCCAAGTCGAAGGCCCGCTACAAGGCCTATGAGGAACTGGTCAAGGCCAACGAAGCGCGGCTGCAGTCAAGCCAGGCGCAAATCGTCATTCCGGCCGGACCGCGGCTCGGCAACATCGTCATCGAGGCTGACCGGCTCAGCAAGGGCTACGGCGACCGGCTGCTCATCGACGAGCTTTCCTTCAAGCTGCCGGCCGGCGGGATCGTGGGCGTGATCGGCCCCAATGGCGCCGGCAAGACCACGCTGTTTCGCATGCTCACCGGCGAAGAGCCGCCCGATGCCGGCTCACTGCGAACCGGTGAAGGCGTGGTGCTGGGCTATGTCAACCAGAGCCGGGACACGCTCGATCCCGACAAGACGGTGTGGCAGGAGATCTCCGGCGGCAACGATGTTCTCTGCCTTGGCAAGCGCGAGGTCAATTCGCGCGCCTATACCTCATCCTTCAACTTCCGCGGCACCGACCAGCAGCAGAAGGTCGGCACGTTGTCGGGCGGCCAGCGCAACCGCGTGCATCTCGCCAAGATACTCAAGTCAGGCGCCAATGTGCTGCTGCTCGACGAGCCGACCAACGATCTCGATACCGAAACGCTGGCGGCGCTCGAGGAGGCGCTGGAGGATTTCGCCGGCTGCGCCGTCATCATCAGCCACGACCGCATGTTTCTCGACCGGCTGGCGACGCACATTCTGGCCTTCGAAGGCGACAGCCATGTCGAATGGTTCGAGGGCAACTTCCAGGAGTACGAGGAGGACAAGAAGCGCCGGCTGGGCGAAGATGCGGTGCTGCCGAAACGCATCAAATACAAGCAGTTCGCGCGCTGAAAAGGGACGAAGCCATCTACCGATTCAGCACGGCAACCAGCTGATTGACGTCACCCTTGCGTTTCTGGACGAACGATACGAAGAGGCCGCGCTGCAGGTAGACAAGCGAGAAGCCGGCAACCTTGACATCCGTAATGCGGTAGCTCTTGCCGCGCGGAGACACGCGCCACACGACGTTGTAGGCGCCGCCCGACAGCAGGGTCACCCGGGTCGAGATCAGAAACTCGCCGCTCTTGTCCTTGGTCGCCTCGCCGATATCCCATTTGGCGATGCGGTAGGTGCGGGTTTGATCGGCGAAGTAGCGGGCCATGAACAGGCCGACCCCGGCGTAGTAGCGGGCGCGCTGGGAAGGAGGAAGCCGGTCACGATATTGACCCAGCGAATAGTCGCCGATCGTGCCGATGTCGGCGTTGCGCTCGATGGCTGACTGGAAAGCCGAAACGGTGCCCTGCTTGTGAGCGGCGAAGAGATCGGCGGCCGCCTTGCGCATGAAGATCTTGGATGGGTGCTCGCGGGTCGCAGCCGTGATCCGGGCCGGGGACAGAGCCCAGGCCAGCCCGGCCGCACCGCCCAGAAGCACGCGGCGCCTCGCCGCCGTCAGCGGCCCGCTATCGGGTCTCTTCACGATGGTGCACCTCTTCCGGAACCTGAGAATGGCGATGCCTCGCATATTCTTGTCGCCAAAGTGCTCACAGTATGGCGGGCGCGATCGTGCAGGCAGCGGCCGCACCTGTGGCAGCGGGTCAAGCGTTCTCTTTCAGGTACTTGAGGAGAGCAGTCGAAATCGCCGCGGTTTCTCTTGAGAACCGAGGTGAACTGCTGGCGCATCTGCAGCCGCAGCCAGATGCCGCGGACGTTGACATCACTCACGCGCAGGCCTCCTCCGGTGCCCACGACACGCCACTTGACCGGCGAAGTGCTGCCGCCCGCAAATTGGATCGAGCTGTCGACGATGGTAGCCTTGCCGCTGGCTGTCGACGATTTCACCTCCAGGCGGGCGCCGGCGAAATCCTTGATGTAGTAAACAAAAAATCCGGCGGTATATTCGATGACAAGCCTGAAGTACTCGCTCTTCAGGTTGGCCGGCAGATCCTTCTGATAGGGCCCGAGCGAAAACAGGGCGACCGATCTGACGTCGGAGTGCCTGTTGAGCAGCGATACGAACCGCGAGCGCAGCGCGGTGCCCTTGGCGCCGCCGTTGGCCAGGGCGATGACTTCCTTGCCGAGGCTCTGCACATAGGCTTCCGGCCCCGTCGCGGCGGCGGCGGGGCAAATGCCGCCGCCGACAAGCGGCAACACCGCAACCCCGAGCAGCAAATGGACGATGCGGCGGCGGGTCACGGGGCAATCATCATTGTAAGACATCATACGCCACCCTGTCGGCAGTGGATGACAATCCGGTGAAGTGCGGCACTCGGTCTACTGCCCCGCAGTTCCTTAGCAGATCGTTTTCCGTTTTTGAAGATGCCGAGCGCTTTCCAACGATCGAGGTTGCGCCTGGACCGTGGCGGAAGACAATAGCGGCTGGCGGGCGGCGATCTTCAGGCGACAACCGGCGAAAAGGGAATCCGATTGCCGGAAGCTGCATAAAGATATATTTATATCTCTATGTTTACCTGTGACGCGAGGGAGCGAGGCAGGGCGCGTGGAAGACCTGTTGTCAGGATTGAGGGGAATCGGGGAAGCGAGCCGGTTGCGCCTCCTGCATCTGTTGTCGCACGGCGAGCTCAATGTCAGCGAGATCGCTCAGGTTCTGAAGCAGAGCCAGCCGCGCATCTCCCGCCACCTCAAGCTGATGTGTGATGCCGGATTGCTGGAGCGCTACCGCGAGGGCAGCTGGGTGCTGTTCCGGCTGAAGGACGACGGACCGGCCGCCCAACTGGCGCGCTCGGTCCTCCATCTGCTGTCGGGCTCCGGGACGCAGCTCAGCCAGGATGTGGAACAGCTCGCGCGCGTGCGCGAAGCCCGGCAGGAGGCTGCACGGCGCTTCTTTGAGGCCAACGCCGTCAACTGGGATCATCTGCGCTCGCTCCACGTGAGCGAGCGGCAGGTGGAAGCTGCATTGCTCAAACTCATCGGCGATGCTCCCATCGATACGCTGCTCGATCTTGGAACCGGCACCGGCCGGGTCTTGCAGCTGCTGGCCGGCCGCGCCGGGCGTGCCATCGGCATCGATGCAAGCCGCGAAATGCTCGCCGTCGCGCGAGCCAATCTGGAACGGGCCGGCTTGCGCAATGCCAGGGTCCGGCAAGGTGACATCGCCTCCCTGCCGCTGGCTGCGGCGACGGTGGACCTGATCACGATGCATCAGGTGCTGCACTATCTCGACGAGCCGGCGAAAGCGCTCATGGAAGCGGCGCGCGTGCTGAAGGGCGCCGGCCGGCTGCTGGTCGTCGATTTCGCGCCCCATGATCTCGAGTATTTGCGCGGTTGATCACGCGCACCGCCGGCTTGGTATCGCCCCTGAGCACATGACGGGTTGGCTGAACCGGGCCGGCCTGGAGCTCGTCCAATTCAGCACGCTCAGGCCGCCGATGAAGCTGGGCAAGGCCGGTCTCACGGTATCGCTATGGCTCGCGGCGAAAGCGCAGCGCGGCGCCCGGGTCACCGGAGCAAGGCTTTCGCATGGCTGACAGCCAATCCGCCGCCCCGGCGGACATCGCCGTCTCGTTCGAGTTCTTTCCGCCGCAAACCGGCGCCGCCGAGCATGGATTCTGGCGGGCGGTGCGGCGTCTCGAAGCCGTGCGCCCGGCGTTCGTATCGGTGACCTATGGCGCCGGCGGGACGACGCGTGATCGAACACTCGATGCGGTTGCCAAGCTCGCGCGCACCACCTCGCTGCGCCCGGCAGCGCATCTGACGTGCGTCGGCGCGGCCAGGCAGGAGGTTAATGAGGTGATCCGGGAAATCGCTGCCGCCGGTGTTTCGCACATCATCGCGCTGCGGGGCGATCCGCCGCAAGGACCGGGAACAAAATTCGAGCCTCACCCGGAAGGCTACCGCAACGGAGCAGATCTGGTCGGCGGCATCCGCCGGCTTGGCGACTTCGAGATATCGGTGGCCGCGTATCCGGAGAAGCATCCCGAGTCGTTCACAATGGAAGTTGACCTCGCCCTGCTTGCCGCCAAGGTAGACAACGGCGCCAGTCGGGCCATCACTCAGTTCTTCTTCGACAACAGCGCCTATCTTCGATTCCTCGACCGGGTGCGGGCGCGGGGGATCGGCGTGCCGGTCGTGCCCGGCATATTGCCGATCACCAATCTCGCGCGGGTCAGAGAATTCGCCCGTCGCTGCGGGACCAGCATTCCGGCTGCCCTGTTGCGGCGTTTCGAGGGCCTCGAGAATGATCACGAGACCATGAAACTGGTCGCTGCCGTGACAGCCGCCGAACAGATCGAAGCGCTACGGCGGGAGGAGGTGCGCCAGTTTCATTTCTACACGCTGAACCGCGCCGACCTGGTATATGCCATTTGCCGCGTGCTCGGCCTGACAGCCGTCGAATCGAACGCTGCGTGATGCAGCTTCCTCTTCTTGCTTCCCTCGGCGGAGAGCCGAGGGACCAGGGGTTCACGCACCTGCGGCCGGCATCCTCTGGGTCCTCGGGTCAAGCCCGAGGAAGGCAAAGTGGATACAGTTGAAACCGTCACCAGCCTGTCATCAACCGCAAGCACGATCGATGGGATGACGGTGTCGCCAATTCCGCCGCAGTACAAGCCGGGAACAAGATAGCGATGCACGGTCTGCCCGCGAGGGTGCGATTTTCCTACTCGACGGAAGATCAGCCGCTTCTCCAGCGGACGCTTATCCGCGCCATCGAAAAAGTGGGCGGCCAGGGCAAGCTTCGCCGGCTCTATAACGAGCATCAACGCAACCGCCGCAAGGACGAATCATTCTTCGACGCTGCGGTGCGGCTGCTCCGGCTCGATGTTCGCTATGACAGAAGATTGCTCGACCTGGTGCCGCGGACGGGCCCGGTGCTGTTTGTCGCCAACCATCCCTACGGCGTGCTCGACGGCATCACGCTGACCTGGCTGGCGATGAAGGTCAGGCCGGATGTCAAGGTGCTGGCCATCAGTGTGCTGTGCCAGGATCCGGAGGCCAGAGAGCATCTCCTGCCGATCGACTTCGCCAACACCGACAGCGCGCGGGCGACCGTGCTTGCTTCGCGCCTGGAAGCACAGGCGTGGCTCAGGAAGGGGCATGCCATCGGCATCTTCCCGGGCGGCGGAGTATCAACGAGTGAAAAGCCGCTCAAAGGACCGGCAATCGACCTGGCATGGCACCCGTTCACCGCGAAGCTCATTCGCCGAACGGGCGCCTCGGTCGTGCCCATCTATTTCGTGGGTCAGAACAGCCGGCTGTTTCAGCTCGCCAGCCACGTCAGCATGACCCTGCGGCTGTCCCTGGTATTTCGCGAAACGGCACGCCGCATCGGTACCCTCCTCGAGGTCCGGGTCGGCCGCCCCATTCCCCCCGAAGAACTGGCGGCGTTCGCAGATCGCGGCGACCTCGTTCAGGAACTCAGGCGCCGGACTTTCGCTCTGGCTTCCTCCCCCGACGGCCTGCTGCCCGTGCCAGAGAGACTGCTCAGGCCTTTCGGCCTCAAAGTGTACAAGAAACCGCCCCGCAATTTCCGGGATAGGGCTCAGGCGCGGCCATAGCCGCCGCCGCCGGGCGTGCGGATGATGATGGCATCCCCCGGTTCGCAGACCAGCTGATCGCATCCTTCGCGCTTCTCCAGCGAACCGTTGGCGCGGCGAACAAAGTTTTCGCCGCGCCTGCCGGGCTCGCCCCCGGCCATGCCATAGGGCGAAACACGGCGGTGGCCGTGCAGGAAGGAAACGTCCATGCGTTCGCGAAACCTGATTACCCGTTCAACGCCATCGCCGCCTCGCCATCTGCCGCGGCCGCCGGTGCCGCGCCGGACGGCAAAGCGCTCGAGGAGCACCGGGTAGCGCAACTCGAGCACCTCGGGATCGGTGAGGCGCGTATTGGTCATGTGGGTGTGGACCGCGTCAGCGCCGTTGAAGCCCGGGCCGGCGCCCGATCCGCCGCAGATCGTTTCGTAATATTGATACCTGTCGTTGCCGAAGTTGGTGTTGTTCATGGTGCCCTGGGCGGCGGCCATGGCGCCGAGGGCGCCGAACAGCGTATCGGTGATCGCCTGACTCGTCTCGACATTGCCCGCAACCACGGCAGCCGGGTATTCGGGCGACAGCATCGAGCCTGGCGGAACAACGATCTCGATCGGCTTGAGGCAGCCGGCATTCATCGGAATGTCGGCGGCGACCATGCAGCGGAAGACATAAAGCACCGCGGCCCGGGCGATGGGGCGAGGCGCGTTGAAGTTCGTCGCCTGCTGGGGCGAGGTGCCGGTGAAGTCGACCCGCGCCGCCCGGTTCTTCCGGTCGATCGTGATCCTGACCTTGATCACCGTTCCCTGATCCATGATGTAGGAGAATTCGCAATCGCGCAGCGCGCCGATATAGCGCCTGACGCTTTCCTCGGCATTGTCCTGCACGTGGCGCATGTAGGCCGCAACCACCGGCAGAGAGAACCCCGCCACCATCCTGAGCAGCTCCTGCACGCCTCGTTCGTTGGCGGCGAGCTGCGCCTTGATGTCGGCAACGTTCTGGTCGGGGTTGCGGCACGGATAGGGGCCGGCGGCGAGCAGGGCGCGCAGTTCGCGCTCGCGCAGCCGCCCGCGTTCCATGAGCTTGAAATTGTCGATCAGCACCCCCTCTTCGAGGATCGACCCGGCGCGCGGCGTCATCGAGCCGGGCGCCTTGCCGCCGACATCGGCATGGTGGCCGCGGGCGGCGACATAGAACAGGATGCGCTCCTGGCGGCTGCCAAATACCGGCGTCACCACCGTCAGATCGGGCAGATGGGTGCCGCCGTTGTAGGGCGCATTGAGCAGAAAGGCATCGCCTGGCTGCATGTCGGGATTGAGCGCGATCACCGTCTCCACGGAACGATCCATGGAACCCAGATGGACGGGCATGTGCGGTGCATTGGCGATGAGTTCGCCCTCGGCGCTGAAAACGGCGCAGGAAAAATCGAGCCGCTCCTTGATGTTGACCGAATAGGCGGTCTTTTCGAGGGTCACGCCCATCTGCTCGGCGATGTTCATGAACAGGTTGTTGAAGACTTCCAGCATCACCGGATCGGCATCGGTGCCGATCGCGAACCGCTTCGGGGCCGGCCGCGTTCGCGACAGGATCAAGATGCTGGCGGGCCGTGAGCCTGGCCCGCCAGCCGTCTTCCACGACCACGGTGTTGTGGTCCTCAACGAGAAGCGCCGGTCCGGCAATCGTCTGGCCGGGCTTCAGCTCCGAGCGCGCGTAAACCGGGCATTTGCGCCAGCTGCCGGCCGAAAACATCCGGCTTCGAGCGATGGCGCGTGGCTTGCCGGCGGCAAGCCGCTGCGCGGGCTCGCTGAGCTTCAGCCCGCCGGAAATGCATTCCACCGACACCGCCTCGATCATGATCTCCTGGCCGCCGGTGACGAAACCGAACTGCTTGCGATGTGCTTTCTCGAATGCCTGCCGCATGACCGGCAGCCGATCGAAGCCGACGAGCAGGGTCGTGTCGGCGCCGGCGTAGCGCAGGTGCAGACCCACCCGGACGGCAGCGCCCTCGGGCGGAGCGGCCCTGCGCCTTCAGTTCATCCAGTGCCGCAGCGGTAAGCGAGCGTGCCGTCTCGCGGACGGCGGCAACCGCATCCCGCCCAAGCCGCTTGTTCAGGGCCTGTTCGCGATGGGCGCGTATATCGGCCAGTCCCATGCCGTACGCCGATAGGACGCCGGCCAGAGGATGGATGAACACTGTGGCCATGCCGAGGGTGTCGGCGATCCGGCAGGCGTGCTGGGCGCCGGCGCCGCCGAAGCAGTTGAGGACGTAAGAGGTCACGTCATAGCCGCGGGCCACCGAGATCTTCTTGATGGCGTTGGCCATGTTCTCGACGGCGATCTTCACGAAGCCTTCGGCCACGGCCTCCGGCGTTCGCCCGTCGCCGACTTCTGCCGCGAGGGCGGTGAAGGCGCGCTGCACCGCTTCGGTGTCGAGGGGCTGGTTGCCGCCGCGGCCGAAGATCTTCGGGAAGTACTCGCCATTGATTCTGCCCAGCAGCAGGTTGGCATCGGTCAGGGCGAGGGGTCCGCCGCGGCGATAGCAGAGAGGGCCGGGGTTGGCGCCGGCGGAGTCCGGGCCGACGCGAAAACGCGAGCCGTCGAAATGCAGGATCGAGCCGCCGCCCGCAGCCACGGTGTGAATGCGCAACATCGGCGCGCGCATGCGCACGCCGGCGACCTCGGTTTCGAAGACGCGCTCGAGTTCGCCGTCAAAATGCGTCACATCGGTTGATGTTCCCCCCATGTCGAAGCCGATGAGGCGGCGAAAGCCCGCCATGCGCCCGGTTTCCACCATCCCCACGACGCCGCCCGCCGGACCGGAAAGGATGGCATCCTTGCCCTGGAAGAGATCGGCGGCGGTCAGGCCGCCCGACGACATCATGAACATCAGCTTCGGGCCGTCATGGCGTCCGGGGGGCGCGCCGCCCTCGGGCGCGCCGAGGAACTCCTTTTCGACGGTGGCGACATAGCGGCGCAGAATGGGCGAAAGGTATGCATCGACGACCGTCGTATCGCCCCGTCCCACCAGCTTCATGAGAGCGGAAACTTCATGCGAAACGGAGATCTGGGTGAAGCCCAGGGTGCGGGCAAGCTCGGCAAGCTGCCGTTCGTGATCGTGAAAACGATAGCCATGCATGAGCACGATGGCGATGGCGCGGATGCCTCCGGCAACGGCGGCTGCCATGCCGGCGCGCGCCTGGAGCAGATCGAGGGGCACCAGCACCTCACCATCCGCGCTCAGGCGCTCCCTGACTTCGAGGACATGCTCGTAGAGCAGTTCCGGCTTGACGATGTTCAGGTCGAAGAGACGGGGCCGGGCCTGATAACCGATTTCAAGCGCATCCCGGAAACCTTCGGTAATGACGAGCAGCGTGCGGTCGCCCTTGCGCTCGAGGAGCGCGTTGGTAGCGATCGTGGTCCCCATCCGGATGCTGGCGATGGCGGAGGCTGGAATAGCTGCCTGCGGGCTGATGCCCATGAGTTGGCGGATGCCGGCCATGGCGGCGTCGGGATAGGCTTCGGGGTTGTCGGAAAGCAGTTTGTGGGCGCGAATGCCGCCATCGGGGGCACGGCCGACGATATCGGTGAAGGTGCCGCCCCGATCAATCCAGAAGTCCCACTTGCCCTTAGCGGCAAGCCCCCGCTTCGCCATGGTGAACACCTCAGGCATAGGAGAATATGAATCCGCCGGGCCGCGCAACCGGTTGACGCGGAATCGAAATTTCGATTGCAGCGCAGAAGCGTTTGCGCTTGTGTGCGCTTCCTCCGCCGTCACCCCGGCGAAAGCCGGCCATCGGGAACCAAACATCGTAAAGGAACGATGACAGAAACGCAGAAAGCGCAGCAGGAAAGTGCGCTCGGCAGCGCCATTGCCGCCTCCGGCGCAACCTTGCTGGCGCTGGTATTTTCGGCCACCTCGCTGGCAGCGGTCGCCTGGGCGCTGGTCAAGCTCGTGGGGCTGCCGGATGTCGCGCTGCTGGGTCCTCCTCGCGCTCGCGGCCGTTCCCGTCCTTTGGGCCACGGTGTGGACCGCCGGCCGGGCCTGGCATGTCGAGCGGAGGCTGACGCAAGGGCTCGATGTTGACCGGCCGGTGTTCAACCTGTCGCATTATTTCAAGAAGCGGTGATCGCGTGGACTATGTAAGTTTTGGCCGGACCGGCCTGAAAGTCAGCCGGCTGTGCCTCGGCTGCATGAGCTACGGTTCAACCGAATGGCGGCCGTGGGTTCTCGACGAGCGTGACGCCAAGGCCTTCTTCAAAAAAGCGTTGACCGCCGGCATCAACTTCTTCGACACCGCCGACTTCTACAGCACCGGTCGCTCGGAGGAGATTACCGGCAAGCATTTGAAGTCGCTGGCGCGGCGCGACGAGGTCGTAATCGCGACCAAGGTGGGTCTCGAAATGGGACCGGCGCCGAATTCCGGCGGCCTGTCGCGCAAGCACGTCCTGCATTCAATCGACCGGTCGCTGAAGCGGCTCGGCACCGACCATGTCGATCTCTACCAGATCCACCGCCTCGACCGGACGACGCCGATGGAGGAGATCGCGGGCGCGCTCGACGATGTCGTGCGCGCCGGCAAGGCGCGCTACATCGGCGCCTCCTCGATGCATGCATGGGAGTTCATGAAGCTGCTCGGGCTGCAGCGCCAGCATGGACTTGCGCCCTTCATATCGATGCAGAACCAATACAATCTGCTCTACCGCGAGGAAGAGCGCGAGATGTTGCCGCTGTGCCGCTCGGAAGGAGTGGCGGTCATGCCGTGGAGTCCGCTCGCCCGCGGCGTGCTGACGCGGCCGGCCGGCAAAGCCGGAACCAAGCGGATAAAGAGCGACCACTACACGCCAACGCTCTATGGCGCGCCGCACGACCGGGCCATTCTGGACGCCGTCGCCAAGGCGGCCGCCGGGCTCGAGCGATCCATGGCGCAGGTGGCGCTCGCGTGGGTTCTGTCGCGGCCAGGCGTTGCCACGCCGATCATCGGCGCAACGAGGCTCAGGCAACTGGAAGAGGCAATCGCGGCATCATCGATCAAGCTCGATCCCGAGGTCGCGGAAAGCCTCGAAAAGCCATACCGGCCGCGCAGCGAAGCCGGCATCGAATAGCGCCGATCAGACGCGCGCAACCGCCATCCTGCGGCCAAGGGCGACCACGGCTACCACGATGCCGGCGAACAGCACGGTGACGGGCCGGATTGCTTCCCCCAGAAGCAGCGCGGAGCCAAGCAGCGTGACGAACACCTGAAGCAGCTGGGTCTGACCGACCTTCGCCACACCCGCCAGTGCCATGCCCTTGTTCCAGAAGAAGAAGCCGAGAAACTGGCTGAACACGGCGACGTAGAGGAACGACAGCCAGGCTCCTGAGGACGCCTGCCAGTTTACCTGCGGCAGGACCCACAGAACCGGAGGCAGCAGCACCGGAAGGGAGAACAGCAGCGCCCAGGAGATGACCTGCCAGCCGCCGAGGGAGCGCGACAGGTCACCGCCGATGGCATATCCCGCCGCGGCGCAGATCACCGCCGCGATCAGCAGGCCGTCGGCGAGATAGACTTGCGCGCCGCCATCGAGAAGGGCGAACACGACGACGGCGGCGCTGCCGACGATGCCGCACAGCCAGAAGCCGAAGGAGGGACGTTCGCCCGCGAACACCACGCTCATCGCGGCGGTTGCCAGGGGCAGGATCCCCAATACCACTCCGCCATGGGAAGCCGGCGCTGTCTGCATGGCGATTGCCGAGAGCAGGGGAAAGCCGACAATCACACCCGCCGCCATGGCCGCGAGGCGCCCTGCGTCGCGCACACTTGGCAGTGGCGCCCGGGCCAGCAACAGCATCGGGAGCGGCAAGGGCGGCCGCGACGATCGAACGTCCGAGGCCGACGAACACTGGGGGAAGCTCGGCAACCGCAAGGCGGGTGAAGGGCAGGGTGAGGCCGAACAAGGCGACTGCCGCGAAGCCGTTGAGGTAGCCGCGGGTGGTCGCGGAAATTGCCGGCATGCCCGCAAAAATTGCATGGGGGCAGGAGCCGGACAAGCGCGCCAGCCGTAGCACAGACATGCGAATCCGCTATTGTCCCGCCGCATGTCGATCTGGACCCGTATCCTCGAGGTATTGGGCGGCGTTGGCGGTTCGGTCATCGGGTTTCTGAGCCAGGTGGCGAAGGCCCGCCGCGCTCCGCCCGACCCTGAAAGGTCGGTGGCCTTCACCATCGGCATGATCGCGCTCGGCGCCAAGATGGCGAAGGCCGACGGAGTGGTCACCGGCGAGGAGATTTCGGCCTTCAAGCAGGTGTTCAAAATCCCGCCGCGCGAACTCGCCAACGTGGCGAGGGTGTTCAATCTCGCCAAGCAGGAGGTGGCAGGCTACGACGCATATGCGCGACACGTCGGCAAGCTCTTCGCCAGGCGTCCGCAGGTTCTCGAAGACGTGCTCGACGGTCTGTTCCATATCGCCAAGGCCGACGGGCGCGTGCACGAGAGGGAGCTGCACTATCTCCAGGCCGTGGCGAAGATATTCGGTTTCGCGCCGCGCGATTTCGCCCGCATCCGGGCCCGCCACGTGAAGCCCGCCAGGGGTGACCCCTATCTGATCCTGGGGCTTGACGCCGGCGCATCGGATGAGGAGGTCCGCAAGACCTTCCGCAAGCTGGTGCGCGACAATCATCCCGACCGGCATATCGCGGCCGGCGTGCCGCCGGAACTCGTGGCCATCGCTACGGAGAAACTCGCGGCAATCACCACGGCCTATGCCGCAGATTCTTCGGGAGCGCGCCGCTTGATCCGAACCGCCCTTGATCACCGCTGGTGTCCGTCGCCCAACATCGAGGAGCGGAAAGGGCGGAGCGCGCCCGCACCTGCTCATCCTCCACTATACCGGCATGCGAACCGCCGAGGATGCCTGCCGCTGGCTGTGCGATCCGCGGTCCGGCGTGTCATGCCACTATCTCGTCGATGACGAGGGCGGCATCACCCAGATGGTCGATGAAAGCGCCCGCGCCTGGCATGCCGGGGTTGCCCAGTGGCGGGGGATCAGCGACATCAACTCGCACTCGATCGGCATCGAAGTGCATAATCCCGGTCACGAGCTTGGCTACCGCGATTTCCCCGACCCGCAAATCGAGGCGGTCACTGAATTGGCGCGCGACATCATCGGGCGCCATTCGATCCGCGCCTGCGACGTGCTTGCCCACTCCGACGTGGCGCCGGCGCGCAAGATCGATCCCGGAGAGAAGTTTCCGTGGGGCAGGCTCCATCGGGCGGGGGTCGGACAGTGGGTCGAGCCTTCGCCCATTCGGGAAGCAGGGCGGACTGCTGCGGCGGCGATGCGGGCGAGGAGGTCGAAGCGCTGCAGCGGCGGCTGGCGAACTTCGGTTACGCCATCCCCGTCAACGGCAGCTTCGATACGGCGACCGGCCATGTGGTGCGGGCGTTTCAGCGGCACTTCCGCCCGGAACGGGTCGACGGCATCGCCGACCCCTCGACGATCGAGACGCTGGCACGTCTCACACAAACGCGAGAGGCTGCCGAACGGGAATGATGTTTCCGAGGTTGACGGCGCTGCGGAAAGCATCAAATCTGCCGGATCAAAGCTGCACGTCGTCGCTGCCGCAAGAACCAACTGGGAGGAAACCATGCGCAGATTGTTGCTGTTCCTGATCGCGCTCGCGCTCGCGCCCATCGCGGCGATGGCCCAGGGCTACCCCGACCGCCCGATCACCATCGTTGTGCCGTTTTCAGCCGGCGGGCCTACCGACACCGTCACCCGTCTCGTTGCGGAAGCCATGTCGCGCGACCTCGGCCAGCAGATCCTGGTCGAAAACGTAACGCGGCGCAGGCGGGACGCTCGGTGCGGCACGGGTCGCCAAGGCGGAAGCCGACGGCTACACGCTGCTCTTACACCATATCGGCATGGCCACGTCGGCCACGCTGTATCGAAAACTTCCTTTCAATGCCCTCGAGGCCCTCGAGTACATCGGCCTCGTCACCGAGGTGCCGATGGTGATCGTGGCGCGCAAGGATTTCGACCCAATGATCTCAAGTCGCTCATCGAATACGTGAAGGCCAACAAGGACAAGGTCACCTACGCCAACGCCGGCATCGGCGCCGCCTCGCACCTGTGCGGCATGCTGTTCATGAGCAACATCGGCACCAAGCTCACCACTGTGCCCTACAAGGGCAGAGGTCACAAGTTCGAAATCCTGTCGGGTGCGCCAACAAATTCAATAGCTTAACTAAACGGCAAATAATTTAAAAACCGAGCTAGCAATCATATAGCAATCAGTAAAACTCGGCCAAAGGACTGGATTTGTTCCTCACACCATCCGGGGTAAATCGTCGCCGATGCGCTCACCAGCGCCGCGTCGCTTCGGCCGTGGTAGTGAAGCGCGGTCCTGCGTGCGCGAGGGGCTTGAGGATCTGGGATGCGGCTCGCTTTGGACCTCCGGCGGCGTTTAAAATGTGAAACTGCGACCCAGTGATTAAGGTCGATAGCGACGGCGCGGCCGCAATGTTCTGAAAGCAGACTTGAAACTTGGCGACTCCGGGTTGGCGCATGCTGGTCTGCCTCTGTTTCCAGAGGAGAATGACCCATGCAAGATGTAGACGTAGCGATCCACTAAACCCCCGCCAAGTCCCGTGGAATAAGGGCAAACTGCTTGGCGCCAAACCGCCATTACGAATGAAGCATGTCTGGTCGATCCGGACCAAGCTGCAAGTCGAAGGTCGAACTCGCGATCTCGCAATGTTCAATCTCGCCATCGACAGCAAGCTCAGAGGCTGTGACGTCATCAGCCTCAAGGTCGAGGACGTTGCTCCGCATGGCTTGGCCATCGATCGCACAACCGTGCGGCAAAAGAAAACCGGACGTCCCGTCAGATTCGAGTTGACCGAACAGACACGAGAGGCAGTCGATGACTACATCAAGGCTGCCGGCAAAAAGCCCGGCGATTTCCTGTTCGCAAGTCGTCGCAACCGCGGACGCTGCATGACGACACGACAATATGCGAGATTGGTGTCCGAATGGATCGCAAGCATCGGATTGGATCCAGGTTTCTTCGGCACCCACTCGCTGCGTCGAACGAAAGCGACTCTCATCTATCGCCGCACCGGCAACCTACGCGCCGTCCAACTGCTATTGGGACACACCAAGATTGAGAGCACGGTGCGCTACCTCGGCATCGAGGTAGACGATGCACTCGCCATAGCCGAGCAGGTTGATGTCTGAAGTACCTGGGCAGAGCAGACATGCTCTGCCCACCATTTTAGGACAGAGTTGTGCCAAGAGGCGACATAAGCTGGTTGACATAGCTGGCGAGCGCGCATGGATTCCGCAAGCTGAGTGACCCCGAGTCTGCCCGAGATCGTCTCCGCCACACTCGACTTACGCCATTTACTGATCGCCGTGGAGACTACACGGCGACCGCGAGCGCGTGCCTCCATACACGCCCTGGCAGCGGCGTTCTCAGAGTAACAGCATCGGGGAGATGAGACGGGGCTGCTTGGTGGCGAAGCGCCGCTCAAGGGCGGCTTGGTCATGGAGTATCTGTTCGTTTTTGCGAATCCGCCGCGCGCTCCACTTCACCGCCGATTGCCACCAACAGTCCTATCCCCGCATGCTGATTTGGAAAATGACAAGAAGTGCAATAGCCGTTCTTTCCGAGGTTGACGGCGCTGCGGAAAGCATCAAATCTGCCGGACCAAAGCTGCACGTCGTGCCGCAAGAACCAACCGGGAGGAAACCATGCGCAAATTGCTGCTGTTCGCTGATTGCGCTCGTGCTTGCGCCCATCATGGCGATGGCCCAGAGCTATCCCGACCGCCCGATCACCATCGTCGTGCCGTTTTCGGCCGGCGGTCCGACCGATACCGTCACCCGCCTCGTGGCGGAAGCCATGTCGCGCGATCTCGGCCAGCAGGTGCTGGTCGAAAACGTGGGCGGCGCCGGCGGCACGCTCGGTGCGGCGCGGGTCGCCAAGGCGGAGGCCGACGGCTACACGCTGCTCCTGCATCACATCGGCATGGCGACGTCGGCCACGCTCTATCGCAAGCTGCCGTACGAGCCGCTTGAAGCCTTCGACTACATCGGCCTCGTCACCGAAGTGCCGATGATGATCGTGGCGCGCAAGGATTTCGAGCCGTCCGACCT
Source organism: uncultured Alphaproteobacteria bacterium (assembly GCA_963780765.1). Lineage (GTDB taxonomy): Bacteria > Pseudomonadota > Alphaproteobacteria > Rhizobiales > Aestuariivirgaceae > CAWHQZ01. The sequence continues at coordinate 204,222 of CAWADI010000027.1, forward strand.
CAAGATCGCTGATCGACTACGTCAAGGCCAACAAGGACAAGGTCACCTACGCCAACGCCGGCATCGGCGCCGCCTCGCATCTGTGCGGCATGCTGTTCATGAGCAAATCGAGCACCAAGCTCACCACCGTGCCCTACAAGGGCACCGGTCCGGCCCTGACCGACCTGATGGGCGGGCAGGTCGATTTCATGTGCGACCAGACGACCAACACCACCAACCAGATCAAGGCCAAGGAGATCAAGGCCTACGCCTCCACCACCAAGGAGCGCCTGGCGAACCTTCCCGATATCCCGACCGCCGCTGAGGCGGGCCTCGAAGGCATGGAGTTCGGCATCTGGCATGGGCTCTACGCGCCGAAGGGTACACCGGCGGAGGCGATCACCAGGCTCAACGGCGCGCTGAAGAAGGCGCTTGCCGATGACACCGTGAAGAGCCGCTTCGCCGAACTCGGCACTGCGCCGTCGACCGAGGCGGAAGCTACGCCCGAGGCGTTGAAGGCCAAGCTCGAAAGCGAGATCGCCCGCTGGAAGCCGATCATCGAGGCCGCAGGCGAGTTCGCCGACTGACGAACCGGAGCGCTCGGCCATGCCGCCGGTCAACCTGCGCGACTTCCTGGCGGGCGTCATCTTCGTGGCGATCGGCGCGCTGTTCGTGGTGGGCGCGCGCGAGCTCGAAGTGGGCTCGGCCCTCAGAATGGGTCCCGGCTTTTTCCCGCTCGTTCTCGCCGCGGTTCTCATGCTGCTGGGTGTCGTCATCGCGGCGCGTTCTTTCGCGCAAGGCCCGGCGCCTTTGGGCGCAATTCCCTGGCGGGGAACGGCGCTCATCCTGACCGCCCCGGTCATCTTCGGGCTCACCGTCCGCGGCCTCGGCCTCGTCGCGGCGGTCGCTCTTTCCGTGCTCATCGCCGCCTTTGCCAGCCGGCGGGCCAACGTTCGCTTCGCCTCGCTTCTGACCCTCGGCCTCACCGCCTTCTGCGTGCTCGTGTTCAGCTATGGGCTCGGGCTTCCGCTGCGCCTCAAAGGCCCGTGGCTGAGCTTATGACGAGCACACCCCATGGACCTGCTCGCCAATCTCGCGCTCGGCTTCTCCACCGCTCTGGAGCCGGTAAACCTTCTCTACTGCTTCCTCGGCGTTCTCCTCGGCACGCTGATCGGCGTCCTCCCGGGCATCGGGCCGACGGCGACGATCGCCATGCTGCTGCCGATCACCTTCACGCTGTCGCCGGCGACCTCGCTCATCATGCTGGCCGGCATCTACTACGGAGCGCAGTACGGCGGCTCGACCACGGCGATCCTGATCAATCTTCCAGGCAAATCGTCCTCGGCGGTCACCGCCATCGACGGCTACCAGATGGCGCGCAAGGGCCGGGCCGGGCCCGCGCTGGCGACCGCGGCGCTGGCATCCTTCTTCGCCGGCACGGTGGCGACCGTCCTGCTCGCCCTGTTCGCTCCGCCGCTGTCGCGTGTGGCGCTCGAGTTCGGGCCGGCGGAATATTTCTCGCTCATGGTGCTGGGGCTCGTCACCTCCGTGGCGCTCGCCCATGGAGCGATCCTCAAGGCGCTCGCCATGATCGTGCTCGGCCTGCTGCTCGGCATGGTCGGCACCGACATCTATACCGGCACGCCGCGTTTCACGCTCGGCCTGCTCGAGCTTTCCGACGGTCTCAGTTTCGTGGCCGTCGCGGTCGGCGTGTTCGGCATCGCCGAGATCCTGCGCAATCTCGAGAATGAAACCGATCGCGACGTGGTGACGAAAAAGGTCTCCGGCCTCATGCCGACGCGCGAGGATCTGCGCGCCATCGCCGCGCCTGTCGTGCGCGGCACCGTGATCGGCTCGGCGCTGGGCATTCTGCCGGGGGGCGGCGCCATCCTGGCGGCGTTCGCCGCCTATTCGGTCGAGAAGCGTATCTCGCGCACGCCGCAGCGTTTCGGCAAGGGCGCCATCGAAGGGGTCGCCGCGCCCGAGGCTGCCAACAACGCGGGGGCGCAGACATCGTTCATTCCGATGCTGACGCTCGGCATACCCGCCAATCCGGTCATGGCGCTGATGATCGGCGCCATGATCATCCAGGGCATCGCCCCCGGTCCGAACGTCGCCACCGAGCGTCCCGAACTCTTCTGGGGCATCATCGCCTCGATGTGGGTCGGCAATCTCTTGCTGGTGGTGCTCAACCTGCCGCTCATCGGCATGTGGGTGAAGCTCCTGCAGATTCCCTATTACGCGCTGTTCCCGGCGATCATCGCCTTCTGCTCGATCGGCGTGTTCAGCGTCAACAACAACGCCTTCGACCTGTTCACCGTGGCGCTGTTCGGTCTCGTCGGTTATGTGCTCGTCAAGCTCGACTGTGAGGCGGCGCCCCTGCTTCTGGGCTTTGTGCTCGGACCGATGCTCGAGGAGAACCTGCGCCGGGCGATGATCATCGCGCGCGGCGATCCGACGGTGTTCCTCACCCGGCCGCTCAGCGCCGCGCTCATGGTCCTGGCCGCCCTGGTGCTCATCGTCGTGTTCCTGCCGGCGGTGGCGAAGAAGCGGGAAGAAGTGTTCCAGGAATAGCGGTCTAACAGAAACATCATCATACCGGGCTTGCCCCGGCCCATCCTATGAGACTCGACGGTGGCTTACCCAGGTTGGTTGAGTCTTACGGCAATTTGCCGTATAGTAGTCGGAGGAAAAAGGATGGTGTAATGCCCAGGATATCTAAAACGAGTGCCACCGCTCGGCTGGAGGCGCGCATTCCGGCCCAAGTCTATCGCCGGATGCAGCGCGCGGCGAAACTGCGCGGTATGACTCTGACTGGCTACCTGCTTGCAACAGCCGGTGAGGATGCCAGGCGAGTCGTGGCAGAGGCCGACATCATTCGTCTCACGCGTGAAGACCAGGTGCGCTTTGCCGAGGCCCTGATCAATCCGCCCGAGCCCCGAGCACGGCTTGTTCGGGCAGCCAAACGCCATGCACAGCTCATTGAGCGCAGGTGACGGCGCGATTCACGATCGAACCTTTGTCGAAGGCGCACGACCGGTCGGGCTTTACTTGCGGCAGTGACCGGATCGACACCTACTTTCGCCGGTCCGTTTCCCAGGATGTAAAGCGCAAATACGCCACTTGTTTTGTCGCGGTTGATCCTGCGACAGGCACCACAGCAGGATTCTACACCCTCTCCTCGAGCAATGTTCCATTGACCGAGGTGCCGGAGCAACTCGCCAGGAAGTTGCCGCGCTATCCAACGGTTCCTGCAGCGTTGATAGGCTGGTTGGCCAGGCACGTGCGTTTTGGCGGCTGCGGACTGGGGGAGGCTCTGCTGTTCGACGCGATCAAGACCGTGGCGTCGGCTCCGATCGGAGTGCATGCCATCTTTGCCGACGCTATCGACGCCAGAGCTGCTGCCTTCTACGCAGGCTTCGGCTTTAGTCCGCTCGTCGAGCGCCCGATGACGCTGTACCTGCCGGTTGCGACGGCACTGAAATTGACGAGGTGAAAGCGACTGTCCGCAAGTCTGGTAACGCTTGCGGGTTGATGCGGTGAAGGCTCCACTCTTATTCGCTAACCGCCAGGGTGCAGCACAGCTGGGTCGCTGCCTCGAGCCCGATGCGGAGTGCCGTGGAGAAGCCGACGGCGTTGAGCGGATTGGGACCGGCTGAGAGGGACCAGGGTCCGTCGAAGGCGGCGGCCACGGGTTCGATGCCAAGGCCGCGGTAGCGGCCGCCCCACGGCTTGCCGTCCGCCCCGCGATCATGAACCCACATCATGCAGTGCGGCAGCAGGTCGCGGCTCCAGTGAACATCGAGCGAGAAACCCTCCTCCTTAAATCGCGCCCGGACCGGGCCGCGAATGCCGGCCATCAGCACGACGTCCTCAGTCGGCGGCCCAAGCGGCAGGTGGCGCAAGTCGATGCGGCCGCCGCGCCGCTTCGGCACGTCGGCGAGGCTGTCGAAATTCCGGCCGGGCTCGCAGGCCATGCGATCGGGATCGAACACGCCGGGATAGGTAAAGCCCAAGTCGAAATTGGCGTCCACCTGCAGACCTCCGGGGAGGTGAGGCAGACGCAGGATTGGATGAAAGGCTGCAGGAACCAGGCCCTGCCTGCGCGCCTCGATGCGAATGCCGATCTCGACGCGGGGCCGGTCTGCCGCCAGCGCAATGGTGCGTTCGATGCGCCGGACAGGCAAGTTCTCGGAAAATTCGAGCGCGAGAGTCACGCGATCCCGTCGCCGATCGATCAGGCGCCAATCATCATTGGCGGCCGGGCCGTGCATGGGGGTGTCAACGGGACCCTCTGCCAGCCGCTCCCAGCCGGGTGCGGGATTGTGAACGATGCCGCCGCCGCCGAACGGCATGCAGAAGAATTCTCCGCCATATTTGTTGATTAAGTGATTGTTTTTAGGTCAGATATCATCTCACCCCAACATCCGCCCTAGTTTAGTTTAAGCCCTAGTTCCAGTTCGACAATCGCGACAGGGCAAAGCTGGACCTAACCTGCATTTGAAGCGTTGCTGGTGCTAGAGCATCTTGCAGCTGACTTCACGCATAGCCTGCGTTTTTGATGTAGTTGGCGCACTCGAATCCCCGAGCCAACAGATTTATGATTCAAACCAACCGCAAGGTGCTCTAGCGATTGATCAGCCACAAGACGAGACAGCACGACGCTGATCAGGAGCGACGTCGCGAGCGGAAAATAAATGTGCAGGTTCTTGCGTTCGATGACGAAGTCGCCGGGCAGCCGACCGACCCCGAGCGTCGTCAAGATCGGCCACAAGAGACCGGCGATGAGGAAGACAACGCTCAAGATGATCAGAAACCGGCTCATATCGACACTCCGACAAGTGATGCCTGGGTTTGCGGGCACGAAGACTCGTTCGGATGAACAATAGGCGGCTACTCATGCCGCCTTAATGGCCGTCAACTGGCTCGCATTTTACGACAGGTTAGTGACGGACATCTTCGATACGCCGCTCGTCGTTTCAGCTGGACGGCCAGGACCAGAGCGCGGTGCCAAAGAGGAGCGCATAAGTCGAGAGCCATAGTCTTGTCGCTAGGAGGCCGCCGACGGAGGATGGTGCTAGCGCGGTCGCGGCAATACCCCAAGCGAGTTGGGACACAAAGTAGGAGTACGCCCCACGGGGAACCACTCAGTTCAAGAACGGAAGGAGAATCCGCATATGCCCCTACCCAAGACTCCCGCGCTAGTCACCGATTGCGTGGTCTTCGATGCACGGAACCGCGTGCTTCTGGTGCGTCGCAAGAACCCGCCTTTCAAGGGTGCACACGCGTTGCGTGGCGGCTTTGTTGACATCGGGGAGACGGTCGAGGAAGGTTGCCGACGGGAGTTGATGGAGGAGACCGGTGTGAAGGCTGGGCGGCTCCACCTCGTCGGCGTTTATTCCGATCCTAGGCGAGATCCACGCGGACACACCTGCTCTGTCGTGTTTCTGACACGCGTTTCGGGCACTACGCCGAAGGCCGGAGACGATGCCGAAGCCGCAGATTGGATCGAGGACTGGTCCCGGCTTGATCTGGCATTCGATCACGCAAACATCCTGGCGGACGCCAAGCGCCGAGTGCGGCTCGTGAGACAATAGCACGGTATCTACAAGTTGGCCGTCGCCTCCCTTTCGAGCGTTTCCCCAGCACTACATCCTCGTGAAAGCAGCCACACCGCATGGCCGAAGATCGCGCTCGGTGCCGCCTCGCCGCGATTCTGGCCGCCGACGCAAATCTCCACTGTCTTCATATACCGCCCGGGGCGGGAGTTCAGCTGATCAGTCTGTCCAACTCCTGCTGAACGCGGACGGCCAGGGCCTGCAGGTTCTCGCCCACCACGTCCCAGTTCACCAACATGCGCTCCTGTCTGGGGCTTGACGCTTGAGTCTCATTCTGAAGCGAATCGTAGATGAAGGCGCCTCCGACCGTAAGCAACACACCCAGCAATATTCCTCGAAGAAGGCACATCGGTATCTCCTCTGCTAGACTTCCCAAGCTAGTTGGCAAATCCGGGATTAAGACACCTAATTAGGGCTTGAGCACAGCGAACGGATTCGTTTCAGCTGCCTTGTTATTGGTCTCATAGCAGCGTTCCAGGCGAGCCAATGCTGCCGCGCTCTTCCTGAGTGGAACTCTGATCGTTGACCTGGCCGCGCGAACTTCAAGTCTGTTGGCTCTTTTCAGAGCTTCATTGAAGTTCTTGTCCGTCAGCGAAATGCGCACCGCATCATTCGTCGCTGCAACATCTGCCTTCAACTTCGCAGCACCAGCGGCAAATTCTACCGGGTACGACACGCCCTTCTCCAGTTCCCAGCGCGGTGAGGTCAATACAAGCGAAAGCCCGCCTTCCTCCCGAGTGAACCGGGCACCGATCCCGTCTGCGGTTGTAAGGCTCATGACGCACCGGTCGAACTTTCGTTCTTCTGTGAAACTTGCGTCAACTTGCCAAGGACCGATCGCAACGGCTCGACCTTTACTGATCTCCTGAGAAACTGCCACGCCGCACATGACGATTGTCCATAATGCCAACAATACAAATTTCATAACGACCCTCCTCAGGGTATTTGTCTTATTGAGCAACGCCAAGATACTGCGGCCACGAAATCAGCGAGCGGGCCAGGCACAAGTGAGGAGAACAGTCAATCAATTGACGCCACGATACCGCCTGGCCCGGATGCCTCGTTCGTGGCCTGGTTTTCCTGTGAAAGCACGTTTTGCCTATCTACGCTGACAACGCTCACTCCCACGACTGCCAGAATAGCGAGGGCGATCAGGCCGATGACATACGGCGTTGACGACCCTCGGGAACAGTAGCCGCTCTGGAACGGATACAGCGCATCATTCGGCCTGTTCCCATCGCGCATCGGGTCATAGTTCATTGAACCGGCCCCGTGGTATGTCAGCTAAATCGAAACGTCGGTGGCGGCCGTCGGGTTCCGCCCCAGTGAAAAATGTTGGGAACCATCTCCCGCCCCTTGTGCTTATCCACCGTCCCGGATTTGGCACCCGAGACATTCCTAAAGGTCACCGCCCCGGTGCGGAACGCCGGGGCTTTTTGGGTCCCTGGAACCTTTCGCGCGCAGCCGCGTTACGGGGCTGCAAAAAGAGATACCCGCCTGCCCCCCGAACACCCCGCGGGTGTCGATAAAAAACAGCCCCGTCCGGCATCCCCTCCCGCCGGGGCTTCATTTTCATGGGACGGCTACTGCCGGCCTAAAACAGACCAGAGGGTCGCGCTGCTCCTCAATTTTGACTGGCTCTCTTCGAGCCTGCCGAGTGTGATGTCAGGCTGCCAGAAGCTCGTGACCCGAGTGCGTCACCTCGACCTTGGGGCGGCCGTTGGTGGGGGTCTTGCCATCCTCGCGGTCCTCTGCGGCAGCCTCCATAAACGCACCTTTCGGTAGGGGTGCCTCGGCAAATGCACGGGTGCCCGCGTTCAGCTCCAAGAAAATCTCGGGCCGTTTCACGGCGATTTCGACGATCGGCGCCACCAAAACAAGAATAACGGCGATGAAGACGATGGCGGTGAGAGTATCCACGGTTGTACCCTTTCCATGTCCTTTGCTGTGTAGTCCTCGACTTCTTGCGGCAATGTTACCGGAGCCATTGTGAAAACCTCCTGAAGGTTGGGTTTGGCTATCGTTCACATTGGTGCCCCGCAGCACCGAGTGCAGGCGACCCCGCCACCGCCTTTTAAGGGGGCCGGGCGGGGAAATTGCCAGGCTGCAGCGTACCCAGAACTCGCCGTGGTGAGATGAAGCCCGCGAGCGTGGCGTACAGGACAGCGTCTTGCGAATTCGATCCGCAACTACGGGCCGTCGAGGCGAAAAACGCTGATCGTCGAGCCTCAGGATGCAGACGACGTGGCTGCAATTGCCAGGCTGGCTTCGCAATAATCGATGACCACGAAATAGCCAAGTTCCAATCTAAATTGGATCACGTCATTGCCTTGATTCGCAGGCTGCCAGCCGAAATTTACGGGCTGGAGCGGGACCTGAAGGCGAAGCCCGCTGCATAGGAGCTACCGCTCGCGCCCTCAAGGATGGAGGGGGGAACGCAAGGAAGAAGGAAGTCGACCTTCAAGCCCCGGCTTCGTCCGGGGTTTTCTTTTGGAACCTTTCGAGCGAAGCCGCGTTAGGGGGCCTCAAGAGACACCCGCCCCGCCGTGTCCCCCCGAACATGGGTGTCGAGAAAACAGCCCCGGCCGGGCATCCCCTCCCGCCGGGGCTTTCCTTCGCTCGGAACCTAATCTGGGTTGGTGCGTTGTTTCGCCCGATCTCACACTCACGTTGTCCCAAAGTACGTATTTGAGTGAGATCAGCGCCCCGACCGGTTAGCTACTTCCGCGTCGGGGCGTCTTTTTCTTGGAACCTTTCAAGCGCAGCCGCGTTAAGGCGGCCTCAAAGACACACCCACCCAGCCCCCGACCAACCGGAGGGTGTCGAAAAAAACACAGGCACCGGACGGCAATCCATCCCGCCGGGCCTTCCAGGGAGGACCTGCGCCCCGGCCGGAATCCGTTTCCACGCCGGGGCGTCTTCTAATTTCGCGGTTGTCGGCCTACGACGATGACGTGCCCGGAGAAGGCAGCCAAAGCGGCCGACATCACGTAGTCCCTCAATCCCGCTTCTGCTTCCTCAGGCAGCTTGGCGATCATCCCCGCATTCTTGCGCGCCTCTGCCGGCGATAGATTGTGTCAATCGCATCGCTTCTTCTTCGCGAACATATACGTGGGCCAGCTGAAAGTGAGGTCTCTGACAGTGAGCCTTCTTTCGAGCGGGTCATGGAACAATCCCCACCGTCTAACGTTCTTGGCATTCGGATGGCTTTTAGCGGGGATCATGAAATGACGCCTGACGACCATCTACAATCCCGGACACAGCATTTTCACCTGAAGGCAGATGAATGTCGGCAACTTGCGGATCTGGCGAGGTATCGTGGGACCAAAAGGGTCTGCATCGACCTGGCCCTGATCTATGAACAGCTTGCGTTCCGGGCAGAGAGCATCGAGCATCACAAGGCAGTCCTGACACGCATGAAAGCGGGTTGACCAATACGGTCACCGAACAGTTGGTTCGGCCCAGTGCCGAACGCTTTTTTTTAAAGGTTCTTCTTCAGCGCGCCCTGCGCCGCGTATCGCTAATTACCTCCGGCGGAGTCATTAGACCGACGTAGACGAGATCCGCGTCGGCGGATTATTGCGGAGCCCACTTTCCGCAGCCTTGGCGTAAATGACTTTTTCTCTCGGCTCGCTTGAAAGAGGCACCGCGAAGAAGCGAGCGTCTCGGTAGAGTTGACCGCTCCCGCGCTAGCCGCATTTCGGCTTGCTCTTGACACTGAAAAACCCCCGGAATTGAAATCATAGTGCGTGAAGGTGCGCACGGCACAATGCGCTGGCCGCGCATAAGCTCAGTCGCTGATCGCTGGGAAGACTGCCATGCCCGAGATCGACATCGCCGCTGTGCCGAAACGCAAAGGCTCGGGCTATCCGCCGCCATTCGACGCTAAAGCGCCACAATAAGTAGTGTCGTCCTGCCAATTTATTTTCTTGGTAAATGAGTCGATTCCCTTGGCTAACCATGCGCCTCCCGCCCCTATCCAATTCAAATTCATGCCGTTTCTCGCGGCCTCTACCATGCATTCTGAGTTGCTGATGGCTGCAGTGCCTACGACAACATCTCGAGTGATGGGATTTGCAGGGTGTGCGTAAACTTTTGGTCAAGGACTTGCATGCAATTTTACACACCGGGACGAGGTTTCGGGAGTTCTCATAATGTTGATATTAAGAGTTCCGGCTGTCATGGCCGTGGCGTTGTTCATGTCGTCGGTTTCCGCCCAAGCAATGGAGTTTGCTGACCGTCCCGGACCGATCTCTGGAGCATTCAGCTCACCATCGCCCGTTCATGTTATGCCGAGCGAGGATCGCTTGCGCCGGCAAATCAACAGTCACATCGCCCTTCGCCCGATTACACTCATAAGTACGAAAGTCGCTGATCGGCCGAACCCCATCTCTAACGTCATCTCTACCAAGTTGCCTCATTTTGAGGATGGGCGGGGCCGGTTATCCGCTGAGTTCAGCGCGGTCTCTGAGGGCTCCGGTATCAGGTTCGAACATTGGCCTTGGGTGATAAGTAACCCTATCAAACCAATTGCTTCGTCCACTGCGATGAGATTTGAGAATCGTCCCGGCCCGATTTCCAATCGCTTCAGGACTTTGGCCGCCGGAAGCAACAAAGTTGTTGATCGTCCCGGGTTCACGTCGAGCTTAGCAAAAGCCACTACGCCGTTCGGACTCCACGTTCGACCCGGCGCTGTGGAATTTTGCGTCGGGAGCATCGCGCCGTGCGGTCCCCTAAGTTTTGCCCAGAAAAGATGAACTAGTAACCCTATCAAACCAATTGCTGCGGTCCACTGCGATGAGATTTGAGAATTGTCCCGGCCCGATTTCCAATCGCTTCAGGACTTTGGCCGCCGGAAGCAACAAAGTTGTTGATCGTCCCGGGTTCACGTCGAGCTTAGCAAAAACCACTACGCCGTTCGCACTCCACGTTCGACCCGGCGCTGTGGAATTTTGCGTCGGGAGCATCGCGCCGTGCGGTCCCCTAAGTTTTGCCCAGCGCCCTGAGAGGCAGGGCAAGCTCCCGTCCGCCGGGGCTTTTCCTCGCCGGGAACTTATTCTGGGCCACCGCGTTGTTCCCCTAGTCTCACGCTCACGATTTGTCCCGAGTACGTACTAAAGTGAGACTGGCGCCCCGGCCGGAAAACCCCCCAGCATCTGGGCATTGGCCGTGAGTATCAATCCATTAGATTAGCGTTAAGAGCGCCCCGGCGACCGGATTGACCCTCCGATGCCGGGGCGCTTGGTGTCAGATAACAAGTCGCGGCGCTAGCCCAGGGCGGCGTCAGTTGTCGGTCGATAATTCGCGCACCTCGAGCATTACACTGAACCACTTCGACACATCTTTGGCGGCGCGCCTAATCGCCTTGATTCGCCGATGAACTTGGTACTAGGCGGCCAATTGGGCGGCTCTCGATACGATCCGAGTTCGCGGCTGAACTGATAGAAGCGAGCCGATGGGAAGACGCAGCTGGAAGGCAACAGCCCACCGGCTCTCTGGCCATGCGCTTCAGGAATGGAAACAATGGGAGGACCCAATCTAATCGTCTTCTTTGGTCATGACCGGTCATGACCAAAGAAGGTGGATCTCTCGCGGCGCTATTCGCAAACTTCCAGGGTGCAGCACAGCTGAGTCGCTGCCTCGAGCCCGATGCGGAGTGCCGTGGAGAAGCCGACGGCGTTGAGCGGATTGGGACCGGCTGAGAGGGACCAGGGTCCGTCGAAGGCGGCGGCCACGGGTTCGATGCCAAGGCCGCGGTAGCGGCCGCCCCACGGCTTGCCGTCCGCCCCGCGATCATGAACCCACATCATGCAGTGCGGCAGCAGGTCGCGGCTCCAGTGAACATCGAGCGAGAAACCCTCCTCCTTAAATCGCGCCCGGACCGGGCCGCGAATGCCGGCCATCAGCACGACGTCCTCAGTCGGCGGCCCAAGCGGCAGGTGGCGCAAGTCGATGCGGCCGCCGCGCCGCTTCGGCACGTCGGCGAGGCTGTCGAAATTCCGGCCGGGCTCGCAGGCCATGCGATCGGGATCGAACACGCCGGGATAGGTAAAGCCCAAGTCGAAATTGGCGTCCACCTGCAGACCTCCGGGGAGGTGAGGCAGACGCAGGATTGGATGAAAGGCTGCAGGAACCAGGCCCTGCCTGCGCGCCTCGATGCGAATGCCGATCTCGACGCGGGGCCGGTCTGCCGCCAGCGCAATGGTGCGTTCGATGCGCCGGACAGGCAAGTTCTCGGAAAATTCGAGCGCGAGAGTCACGCGATCCCGTCGCCGATCGATCAGGCGCCAATCATCATTGGCGGCCGGGCCGTGCATGGGGGTGTCAACGGGACCCTCTGCCAGCCGCTCCCAGCCGGGTGCGGGATTGTGAACGATGCCGCCGCCGCCGAACGGCATGCAGAAGAATTCTCCGCCAAGTCTTTGCAGGTGGCCCGGAATCTCCGGATCGGATGCGTCCGGCCAGGGTGCTTCCGCGAAGGGGCGTACCCAGCGCCCACGTGCCTGGCGGAACTCGATCGAAGTAAAGAGAGCGGCGGTACGGTACACATGGCCGCGAACGTGTGCGGTCTCGATAGCGACAGGGTCTGCGTCGGGCATGGGCGGGTTCAGAACGTCGCGGATACCCCGCCGTCGACCAGCAGAATCTGCCCCGTCACATATTGCGAGTCATCCGAGCACAGAAAGTAGGCGGGGCCCGACATGTCGCCGGGATTGCCGAAGCGGCGCAGCGGAATGCGGCCGTACTTCACGTAGATGTCGCGGAACCAGTCGGAATCGTATTCATGCGATCCGTCGGGCAGGATGGACATCGGAGTGTCGACGAAGCCCGGCGCGATCGCGTTGACCATGATGCCTTCCGGGGCGAGATCGCAGGCAAGCGCCCGGGTGAAATTGACGATGGCGCCCTTGGCCGTCGAATAGGGAATGGCGCCGGGGCTGCCGCGCATGCCCATGATCGACGCGATGTTGAGGATGCGCCGGCCGGCGCCCGCCTTCCTGAGCAACGGCAGGAAGGCGAGGGTCACCCGGACGGCGCCGTCCTGGTTGACCCGGATGATCTCGTGGTAGCGCGCCATCGACAAGCTGGCGATGCCGGTGGTGTCCTGGATGGCAGCATTGTTGACGAGAATCTCGCAGCGCCCGTATCGCTCGTCGACCTTCCGGGCCAGTGCCGAAACCGACTGGTCATCTCCGATGTCGACCGCGACAGCCTCAGCCCTGCCGCCGGACGCGTTCAGGCGTGCTGCAGCATCCCGGGCGGTCGCGAACTTGATGTCGGCGAGCACGACGGCGGCACCCTCCTGCGTCAACCGCGAGGCAATTCCCAAGCCGATGCCCTGTGCGCCTCCGGTGACCACCGCCACGCGCCCCTCGAGCCGCTTCTCCCGGTTCATCTCAGTCCTCCTCCATTTCCCCCTGGGGCTTCAGCCGCCAGGCGATCACGATAGCGAGAGCAATCGATACCAGCAGCACCAGCGTCACCAGGGCATTGATCTCGGGCGTGAAGCCCACCCGCATCATCGCCCACAGCCGCAGCGGCAGCGTCATCTGGTCGCCGGCGAGGAACGTGGTGATCAGCGTTTCGTCGAACGACAGGGTCAGGGCGAGAACGGCGCCGGTCATCACCGCCGAAGCGAGGTGGGGGAACAGCACATAGCGCAATGTCTGCCAGCGGCTGGCGCCGAGATCGAAGGAGGCCTCGATCAGCGACGGCGGCAGCGCCTGCAGCCGCGTCAGCACCAGCCGATACGCCACTGCGAGCACGAAGAGAGTGTGGCCGACGATGATCGTTGCGGTGCCGCGGTTGATGCCGAGTTGTGCGGAGGCCACCAGCAGGGCAAGGCCGGTGACCATGGGTGGCAGCAGAAAAGGCAGATAGATGATGAGTTCCAGGAACCGCCGGCCGACGGCTCCCCGCCATTCAGTGTAGAGCGCCAGCAGAATGGCGAGCAGGGAGGCAATGGTGACCGCAACAAAGGCGACGAACGCCGTATTCGACAGCGCGGCCAGGACGCCCGGGGTTCGACCACAGCGTGACATAGGGCCGAAAGCTCAAGGTCTCCCAGCGGATCGTGCCCTGGCGGATTTCGACCAGCGAGAACAGCACGCCAACGATAAGGGGCGCATAGAGGACGGCAAACACGACCAGCGGTCAGGAGGCCCGCCGCGATCTCAGCGTTGCGCTCGTTGCCCTTGCGCATCGGTCAAACCCGCTGCCGGCTGGCGGCGAAGCCCGCCATGGCGATGCCGGCGAGCGCCACGGCGAGCAGCACCGCCGCCATGGCGGCGCCGAAGGGCCAATCGTAGGCAAGGCCGAACTGCGAGAAAATCACCCGGCCGATGGTAAAGCCCGTAGTGCCGCCCACCATCTGCGGCGTGATGAAATCGCCGAGCGCCAGGACGAAGGCGAACAGCGCGCCGGCGATGGTGCCGGGAAGCGACAGAGGCAGGACGACGCGGCGAAAGGTAGCCCAGGCGCCGGCTCCAAGATCGACGGAGGCGTGCAGCAGCGAGCGCGGAATGCGCTCGAGCGCGAGGAAGATCGGCAGGATCACGAACGGCAGATAGATCACCGCCATGGTGATCAGCACGGCGCGCTGATTGAACAGGAAGATGTGGCTTGGCCGGTCGAGCACGCCCAGGCCCAGCAGCATCGGCTGAGCAGTCCGTTGAGTCCGAGCATCGAGCGCAGCGTATAGAGCTTGACGATATAGCTCATGAACAGCGGCACCACCGCCAGCAGGAGGAGCAGGTAACGCCGGCTGCCGCGCTGGCGCCAGATGAACCAGGCGATCGGGTAGCCGAGCGCGACCGATAGCAGGGTCACCTCGAGGCAAAGCAGCAGCGTTCCCAGAAACGTGCCGAAGTAGGTCCAGTTGCCGAAGAAGTTGGCGTAGTTGGTGAGCGCCACGTCGCGAATGATCTGGTGCTTCTCGGCGCGAAACAGCGACAGCAGCAGGAACGAGCCGATCGGTGCGGCGACCAGGGCCAGCGGTACAAGAGCTACGGCGGCAAAGATCAGCCAGCGGACAAGCCGGGACGGCACGGTGACTTACTCCTCGATGACCACGGCGTTTGCCGGATCGTAGGTGAGCGTGATGCGCTTGCCGACCGGCGAGCGATTGGTCGAGGTCTTCACCGGTTAGGCGCACATCGAGCTTGAAGCCCGGTGCGGCCTCAGTGCCCGCCAGCAGCCGGGTCATGGCGCCGCCGAACATCACTTCCTCGACGGCGGCCGGGATGCGTGCCTGGCCTTGCCCCAGCCGCAGATGCTCCGGCCGGATGGCCAGCAGCACCTTGCGGCCGGTAGCGACATTCGCAGCGCCGGCGGCTGGCAGCAGGCCAAGCGCCGTTGCAACCACACCCGGCTCGGCCATGGCGCCATCGATGAGATTGTTGTCGCCGAAGAAGCCGGCGACGAAACGCGTCCGCGGGCGGTAGTAGAGATCCTTCGGGGTTCCCTGCTGCTCGATCCTGCCCTGGCTCATGACCACGATGCGGTCCGACATGGTGATGGCCTCGTCCTGGTCGTGGGTAACGAAGACGAAGGTCGTCTGGATGCGGCGCTGGATCTGCTTGAGGAACACCTGCATCTGCCGGCGCAGGTTGGCGTCTAGCGCCGCGAGCGGTTCGTCGAGCAGGATGACCTTGGGTTCGCAGACGATGGCGCGGGCGAGCGCCACGCGCTGCTTCTGGCCGCCGGAGAGCTGGGCCGGGTAGCGCTCGCGCAGCCCGGAAAGGCCGACGATCTCGAGGGTCTCATCGACGAGCTTGCGCGGCGTCGGCCGGTGAACGCCGCTGCACCAGCGGTCCATAGCCGACATTCTGGGCGACCGTCATATGAGGGAACAGTGCGTAGTCCTGGAACACGGTGTTGAACGGCCGCCGGTTGGCCGGCAATCCGGTCATGTCGGCGCCCTCGAATCGAATGGCGCCGGCGGATGGCTCGGTGAACCCGCCGATGAGGCGGAGGACCGTGGTCTTGCCGGAGCCGGAAGGGCCGAGCAGCGTCAGGAACTCGCCGTTGGCCACGTCGAGGGAAATCGGATGGAGAACAGTCACCTCACCGTAGCGCTTGCTGAGGTTCCTGATTTCGAGGCCCATCACGTGTTCCGTTCACGCCACCCGATAGCGCTTGACCACATCCCAGTCGACCTCCACCCCCAGCCCGGGCTTCACCGGCAGCGGGATGGTGCCGTCGGCATTGAGCACCAGCTCCTCGTGGGCGAGTTCGCGGCGCAGCCGCTCGTGGCAAAGCTGCGGCGGCAGATATTCGATGAAGGCGCAGTGGTCGGTCACGAAGGCCAGATGCGCAGTCGCCGAAATGGAAATGCCCGTCTTCCAGCAATGCGGCACGATGGTCCGGCCGCGCTCCTTGGCCATGGCGCAGACGATGTTGGCCTCGCCGATGCCGCCGACGCGGCCGACATCGGGCTGCACCACCTGCACCTTGCCGTCATCCATGAGCTCACGGAATTCGAAGCGGGTCGCCAGCCACTCGCCGCAGGCAATCGGCATCGGCGCGCTCTCGACCAGCTTGGCCATTTCCTGAACATTGTCCGACCAGAGCGGCGTCTCGAGAAAATAGGGATGGAACTCCGCCCAGTCCTTGACGACCGACAGGCAGGTAGCCGCGTCCTCCCACAGGTACTGGACATCGACCATCAGCGTCACGTCCGGTCCGATCGTCTTGCGCACGGCGGCCAGCACCTCGGTATGCCGGTCGTAGCTCTCGCGCATGCTGCCATGCGCATAGGGCCCGTTCATGGTCACCTCGGTCTTCATGGCGGTGAAGCCGAGGCTTTTCGCGCGCTCGGCGGATGCACACAAGGCGTCGCGATATTCCTCATAACGCTTGCCCGCCGGCTGCAATGAGGCATAGGGCGTGATGCGCTGGCGCGTCGCGCCGCCGAGCAGGGCATGGACCGGCTGGCCCGACGCCTTGCCGCACAGATCCCAGAGCGCCATGTCGATGGCGCTCAGCGCATGAATGACCATGCCGCGCCGGCCGTTCATGGCAGTGCCGAGATAGATGCGCTGCCACAGTTCGCCGATCTCGAACGGGTTGGCGCCGATCAGCATGTCCTTGATGGACAGCCCCATGGTGTGGGTGCCGGGCGCCTCGATGCAGGCTTTGGCCATCCATGGGTTGGCATCGCATTCGCCCACTCCGGAAACGCCGCCGTCGGTGTGAATCACGACGACCAGGCTGTCCTGGGCAGAAGAGGTGAAGCTCGTATCGAAGTCGGGCGCCAGCAGCGCATGACATTCGATGTCGGTGATTTTCAGCGGCGGCGGCGCACTGGTCAGGTGTGGAGAGACCGTCGTCAGATGCATGAGCATCCCGGTGAAGTTCCCTCCCGCTTGTGCGAAGGGACAGGGATGTGGATGCCGGGGATCCGTGCATGATCCCCGGCCCTGATCTGCCGACAGGGAGAGCTGGATTACTGAGCGAGATCAGCCGGCCTTGATCTCGTTCCAGGTGGCGACGCGCTTCTCGTAGTTTTCCGCCGTTTCCAGCCAGGAGAGCTTGTCGCCGTAGGTCAGGCCGGCGGTCTTGTTCACGTCGAGGTTGGTGGTGTTGCCGTACTTGTGTTTTTCGGTCAGCACCTTGCCGACCGCCTTGTCGAGGCAGGCGTTGATCCATTCGAGCGCCAGGTCCTTGTCCTTGGCGCCGACGCTCAGTTCCCAGCAATCGAGCCAGCCGACGGCCCGTTCCTTGGGGATGGTGAGGGCAGCCTTCACGCCCTTGGCATTCAGGGCAGGCACCTGCGGCTCGCCCATCGAATACATGAGCTTGATGCCGTTCTGTGCGAACAGGTTCACGCCGTCGTCGAAGCCGGCATAGTAGCTGAGCAACAGCTTCTTCTGCTCGATGAGCTTCGCCTTGATCTTCGCGAAGTCATCATCGGTCAGCTGATAGGGATTGGCCAGGCCGAGGATGAGTGCGGCGAGCGTGATCGAGTTGTTGGCGTCGTCCTGCCAGAGCATCTGCTGGGCATACTGGGGATCCCACATCACTTCCCACGAACTCGGGCGGTGTCGGAAAAGCCGCGGTGTCGTAGACCAGCGGCAACGAGCCCCAGGCGAACGGCATGCCGAAGCGCTCCTCGCCGCGCATACCGCCGCGACCTGCTGGAACTCCGGCGCCACGTTGCCGAAGTTGGTCAGCTTCGACATGTCGAACGGCTGGATCAGCTTGGCGTCAACATAGCGGGGAAACAGCGATGTGTCGAAGGAAACGAGATCGAAGTCCGCACCTTGCGACCCTTGCATCTTCGCGAACATCTCATCGGCTGAACCGGAATAGACGATGTTCACCGTGGCGCCGGTCGCCTTCTTGAAGGGTTCGAGCCATTCGGGCTCTGCGTAACCCTCCCAGGTGAGAATGCGCAACTCACGGTCCGCGGCGCGAAGCACGGCAGGCGCAGCGACAGCGGCGCCTGCCAACGCTGCGGAACCCGCCAGGAATCTGCGGCGGTCCAGTCTGAACTTTGAAGTCATGTCACTTTCTCCTTTACTTTCCGCTGCCTTGCCTGGCAGCACTTGCCACTGATTCAATCAGGCGCCGTCGAAACGCAGCACCATGCGGTTTACGCGGCCGGTTTCGACGAGCGAGATCGCTTCGTTGATGCGCTCGAAGGGCCACACCTCGGAAACCAGGGACTCAAGATCGAGCAAGCCGTGCCTCGCCAGCCGCAACACCTTGGGAAAATCGACCATCGGGCGGGTTGAGCCGTAGCTCGAGCCGATGACGCGGTTTTCGTCCTGGGCAATCCAGTAGGGCGGAAATCCGGCGACCGCGTTTTCCGTCGGCTGTCCGATCAGCACCGTGGTCCCGGCCCGGCAGGTCGCGCGGTAGCAGAGCTCCGCGCTTTCGGTCTGCCCGGTTGCCTCGAAAGTGAAGTCTGCCCCGCCGCCGGTGATCTCGCGCACCTGGCTTACCGGATCGCCAAGGGCGGCGTTGACGAAATGGGTGGCGCCGAAGCGCCGCGCTTCCGCCTCCTTCTCGGGGCGGATGTCCACCGCGACGATCGGCAACGCGTTACACAGCTTCGCACCCTGAACGACGCTCAAGCCCACCCCGCCGCAGCCGAATACGGCCACGCTGTCGCCGGGCCTGACCATCGCGGTATTCAAGGCAGCGCCGATACCCGCCATGGCGCCGCAGCCGAGAAGGCACGCCTGTTCCGGCGAGACTTCGGGTTCGATGGTGATGGCGCCGTTGTGGGGCACGACGGTCATCTCGCAGAAGGACGAGACCAGGCTCAGATGGTGGATCGGCGTTCCGTCGCGCTCGAAGAAGCGCGTGGTGTTGTCCCACATGGTGCCTTGCGCGGCGGCCCGCGCCACTTCCTCGCACAATACGCTGCGGCCGCTGACACAGAAGCGGCAGTGGCCGCAGGATGGCGTGAAGGTGAGCACGACTTTTTCGCCGATGCGGGAAGCCGGCACGCCCGGCCCTACCTTTTCGATCACGCCGCACGCCTCGTGGCCGAGGATGACCGGCTTGGGGTGCGCCCATACGCCGCGCAGGTAGTGGATGTCGCTGCGGCAGATGCCCGTCGTGAGCAGCCGCACCCGCACCTCGAGCTCCCGCGGATCATCGATGCGGACTTCGCGCAGCTCGAGCACGTCGCCTTCGCCGGGCGACTTGCAGACCGCGGCCATCATCGTCTGCTGTGCCATGATCGCGCGTTCCGCTCCTCGTCACACCATCGTCATGCCGCCGTCGACCGGCAGCACGGCGCCTGTTATGAAAGCCGCCTTGTCGGATGCGAGAAAGACCGCAGCCCCGGCGATCTCTTCCGGCCTGGCGTAGCGGCCGATCGGATGCAGGGCGGCCAGAACCTTCATGCCGCTCTCTTCGCCGCCGTCCATGCCTGCCGCATAGCCGCGGGTGAGCGGCGTATCGATGACGCCGGGCGCAATGACGTTGGCGCGCAGTCCCGATTTCGCATAGTCGGCGGCGATGCAACGGGCGAGGTGATGGAGACCGGCCTTGGCGACGTTGTAGGCGACGTCGCCTTCCCATGCGACGAGTCCGGCGACCGAACCTATGAAGGTGATCGAGGAGTGGCTGCCCCTGAGCAGGGCCGGCAGCAGCCGCTTGCTCAGGCGAAAAGCGGCCGTCAGATGCAGGGCGATCATCCGATCCCAGATTTCATCGGGCGTCTCATGGGTTGGCGCGGTCTTGGTCACGTCGATGCCGGCGCAGTGAACGAAGATGTCGAGGCCGCCCAACGCCTTCACCGCCTCGTCGGCGGCGCGGTCCGTCTCCTTGCGGTCCGACAAATCCGCCCGGACGACCACAGCACTACCGCTGTTTTTGGCGGCCAGCCGTTTGGCGGTTGCGCGGGCTTCCTCGGAGTGTCGCGAAGCACCGATGGCAACGTGGGCGCCTTCAGCGGCGAATGCCTCGACAACGGCAGCGCCGATGCCGCTCGATCCGCCGGTCACGTAGGCCCGCCGGCCGCGAAGGAGTTCTCCCATCTCTTTATTCTTTCTCCCTTGTGCCGGCGGTTGTCCTGAGCGTGCTAATTGTATACAGAGCGGGAAGAGCAAGGCAAGAAGCGATGTCCAGCATCCTGGAGCCGGAAACCTCAAGTCTCCCGATCCTCAGCATGGCGCGGTCGCCGAGCCTCGCGGACCAGGCCGCCAATGCCATCGTCGAGGGCGTGGCATCGGGGGCGTTGCAGCCTGGACAGCGGCTTGTCGAGACGGAACTCGCCAGTCTCCTCAACATGAGCCGCGTGCCGCTGCGCGAGGCGCTCAAGATTCTCGAGGCGCAGGGCATTGTCGAGAGCGTTCCGCACCGTGGCAGCCGCATCGTCTCTTTCGACGACGCCAGGGTGGGCCAGATCTGCGAGGCTCGCATCGCTCTCGAGAGGATCGCGCTGCGCGATGCCGCGCTCGCCTGCAAAGCGAACCCGAAGCTCATCACCCGGCTCGATCAACGCATCGGGGAAATGGAACGGGCTGCCGAACGCCGCGAGTGGATCGAGGTCAGCAAGGCCGATCTCAACTTTCATCGGGAAATCTGTCACGCCTCCGCAAATGCCATCGTCAACACGTTGTGGGAAGCGCTCGCCCGTCACGTGTTCATCGTTTTCGGCAATGAAATCCGCGACGAGCGCGACGCCAAGACCATCGGGCCGCAACATCGTCGGCTGCGCGATCTCCTGGCCGCGGGCGATGCGGCAGCGCTGCATACCGAGATCGAGCATCACATCATGCGACTGCGCGAAGCGAAGTTGCGCTAGAGTTCCTGGAAACGTTTACATGCGTGGCGCCCTATTGAAGGGGCGTGCCCCATGTGGAGCGGAGACCAATGTCCGCCTGCAACATCTGCGGAGAACTTCGGTTTGTTCCCGGCCCCTTCGGCCGCGTGAGCGAACGCGGGCTGCCGCCGCGCTGCGCTGGTTGCGGGTCGCTCGAACGCCACCGCGTGGCGCGCCAGGCGATCGACAGTTTCCGCATCCCCGAGCGCTTTGCGCGCCTTTCCCTGATCCGGTTCAGTTCCGACCCGATCGTCGAGGATCGCTGGTTTGCTTCTGCCGAGGTGTCGATCTATGGCGGCGACAACTCCATCGACGTGCAGGCGATCGAGCGCGCCGACGAAAGCTATGACGTCGTCGTCTGCTCGCATGTCATCGAGCACGTGGCCGACGATCGACGGGCGATTTTGGAACTCACCCGCATCCTGTCTCCGCAGGGATTTCTGGTGCTGGCCTATCCGCGCACCGAACACGGCGAGCCGACCCAGGACTGGGGTCATCCGGACCCCGACAAGAACGAGCACTACCGTGCCTATGGCGCGGACTTCGATGCGCGCCTTGCCCGTATCGCGCCGGCGCTTTCCACGATCGCCATCAAGGGCTTTGACCCCGTCACCGGTGACGGAAAACGCTTTTCCATCCTGAGCAAGTCGGAGTTCTGGACCGGCCACATCCTGGCTGCCGTTCCCGGGGCGAGACAAATCGAAGCCTAGCCTTTCTGTTTGCGCGCCCGCGTCTTGCCGTGCCTGACCGATGACCGGGACGGCGCCCGCTCATGGGTCGGCTCGATCTTGCTGGCCCGCGAAGGCTTGCGTGCCGCTGCTTTCGCCGTCTTGTGCGCCGCCCGCGAGCGCCGGGAACCTGCTGTCGGCCTCGTCTCGGATCTCGCGAGTTCAGCGCTCGTCTCAGCCCCTGTCTCAAGCATGTCCAGGCCGAACAGCGCCGCCATGTCATCGTCGGCCAGGACCTTGTCCTTTGGCACCGCGCCCCTGCCTGGCGTCAGATCCGTGCCGGCGCCGGCGATCAGCTCTTTTTCATCGACGCCGCGCAGCACGAACAGCAGCTCGGGCCCCTCATCGAGGCGCGCTCCTACGCCATAGAGCGCCGCCGCTACGTGCTTGCACATTTCCGCCCAGTCAGGGCAACTGCAGGACAGCCTGATTTCGTCCGGGGTCGGGAACAGCCCATCCCCCTGCCGGCACACCCGGTCCATGACGCTACTGTTGAGCCGACCCTGCAGCAATTCGACGAGTGAATCGATGCTGCCGGAACAGTCCCTGCAGATGGCCTGCCAGCGGCGTTGCGTCACCGGCGCAATGCCGATCTTGATCTTATACAGGTCGGATCCGCTTACCATCGCGGCGACCTCGCCCCTGGCGATTTTCAGATCCAGCACGGAGCCGTTGCGCACATAGGTGCGGCCCCGCGGCAGCCGGTTGGCATAGTCGCTGTAGCGCTCGAGGTTGCTGCACCAGGACTTGCCCCAGAAGCTCGAGGCGATGGCGCGCCCTTGGATCACCACCGGAGAAAAGCCCTGCCCCTTCCCGCGCATCTTGAGGAGCCTCTGTGCTGCCTGCAGCCGCCGCTTGGCCACCGGAACGTAGGGTCTCCAGGAATAGAAGCTCATTGCCTAACTTTCCTTCAGCGCGGTCTTGAGATCGAGGGCGACGAGCTTCAACAGCTCCTCGTCTTTCATTTCGGTCAACAGCATCTCGGCGCCACCCCCGAGAAAGTCCCCGGCCATCTGCTTCTTCTGCTCGATCATGTGGTCAATTCGGTCCTCGACTGTCCCGCGGCAAACGAACTTGTGCACAAGAACGTTCTTGGTCTGGCCGATGCGGAAGGCGCGGTCGGTCGCCTGGTTCTCGACTGCCGGGTTCCACCAGCGGTCGAAATGAATGACATGGGAGGCGGCGGTAAGATTGAGACCGGCGCCGCCGGCTTTCACCGACAGCACGAAGAACGGCACGTGCTCGTCCTCCTGGAACTGCCGCACCAGGTCCTTGCGCTTTTTCACCTCGGTCTCGCCGGTGAGCACGAGCCCGGACCGGCCGAACACCTGGCCCAGAAACGCGGCCAGGGGCGCGGTCGTCTCCTTGAACTGGGAGAACAGCAGGGCCTTCTCCTGCTTGTCCGAGATGACCTCCGCGATCTCGCGCAGGCGCCCGAGCTTGCCGCTATCGGCCTCGCCCCAGAGGCCGTCGCCGAGCCATTGCGAGGGGTGGTTGCAGATTTGCTTGAGCCGCATCAGGGACGCCAGCACCAGCCCCCGGCGCTGCATGCCGTCGGTCTGCTCCAGCTGGTTGGCGAGGTTCTGCACCGACTCCTGGTAGAGCGCCGCCTGACGGCGCGACAGCGGGCAGTAGGTCTTAACCTCGGTCTTGTCGGGCAGGTCGGCAATGATGCTCCTGTCGGTCTTGAGGCGGCGCAGGATGTAGGGCCGCACCAGCTCGCGCAGGGGGCCATAGGAGTTGTTGGGCGCATCGGCCAGTTGCTTGGCGAAGGTCGTGAATTCCCTGGCTGAGCCGAGCAGTCCCGGATTGAGGAAGTCGAAGATCGACCACAGGTCGCCGAGCCGGTTCTCGATCGGAGTGCCGGTGAGCGCAATCCGGTTCTCGGCCTTGAGCTGCTTCACGGCTTTGGTTTGTTTGGCCTCCGCATTCTTGATGTTTTGCGCTTCATCGAGAATGGCGAGATGCCACGATGTGCCGATCAGTCCCGGCGTGCGCAACAACGTGCCATAGCTGGTGATGACCAGATCGATATCGGCGAGGCGTTCAAGATCCAGCGCGCGCAGCTCGTCGGGCGTTATCGCGGATGGATGGGCAATGAGCGACGTGAGAACTCGGCGCGAACCGGGCGATCTCGGCGGCCCAATTGGCCAGCAGCGACGCTGGCGCCACCAGCAGAACTCGGCTTGCGGCCTGACTTTCGCGCTCCGCCAGGCTGTTCCTTTTCCTTCAGCACCATCAGCAGGGACAGCACCTGGATGGTCTTGCCGAGCCCCATGTCGTCGGCGAGGCAGGCGCCCAGCCGCAGTTTGGTGAGCAGATACAGCCACTGCAAACCCGCCAGCTGATACGGCCTCAGCGTCGCCTTGAGGGATCGGCCCGGATGCACGCGCGTCGATGAGTCGGGGCGGCGCAGGGCCGCCAGCGTCTCGGCCAGCCACGGCCCGGCCACGGTCTGGCTCCATTCGGTCACGGAGTCGTTGTCGCTGCCGGCCTCGCCGATGCCGGCGCCGGCCAACAGGCGCATCGCCTCCCCGAACGACAGGCCGTCGGTAGCGGCGCGCTGCTCGATTGTCCGGAACTGCTCCAGCGTGCGGGTCAGCCGTTCATGATCCACCTCGACCCATTTCCCCCGGATGAGCGCGAGCCCGTCCGACTGCGCCAGAAGCGTCCTGACTTCATCGACCGTTAGCGTGTCACCGTCGAGGGTCAGGGCCATGTCGAAGTCGAGAACGGCATCCAGCCCCAGTTGTGCGGGGACCTTGGTTCCGACCGTCGTCCTTATCTGCGGGCGGGCAGGGCGGTTCATGCGCCAGCTCGCGGGCATGCGAACCACGACGCCGGCTCTTTCGAGGATCGGCACGTCTTTCAGGAGTTGCACGGCGTCGTCCGGTTTCCAGCGCAATGGATGGTAGATCTCGCCCGCCTCGACCATCGCTCTCAGCCAGGCGCATTGCTCCGCGGCGCGCTGCACCGGCACCAGCAAGGACAAGAGGCGTTCGCAATTCCTGGCTCCGGCATACTCCTGCAGAGCCTTGCCGAGCGGCAGGTGCTGGGCCTTGGATGCCGCGGACAGCTTGCTCGTGTACGTGGCCAGGAAGGCGAATGGCGTCTCTTCGTCCTTGCGGTTCTCCGCGAGGTTGAAGTGGACGCGGCCGACCAGGTTCCAGGCCGGGTTGCGGCGTTTCAGGAACGCTTGAACGGTAACACCGGCTTCCGCCAACTCGGCGTCGAAGGCCGCATCCATCTCACGCCACTGATCGGCCAGGACAGCAGCGGTGACATACTCGGCGCCGGGCATCGGCGGGACAGCGGCCACCATCGACGCAAGCTCATCGTCCCCCGGTACAGGCACCGGAGGTTTGGCGCTGCGGTCGGCTATCTCCGGCAAAGCGCACAACGCCGTTACGTATCGAACCCCGAGCTCCCGCCAATAGGACAGCACCGGCGGCAATGCGCTGCCGACCTCATCGGCTCCCAGGGACAACAGCCCATGTCCGGCGCCGCGTGCAAAGGCCTGGCTCAGCCGCGCTGCCGATCTCGGGGCCGTCTCTGCCGCCTTGGCCAATTCCTGGAGGGTGAGCCGGCCATGCGGGCTCAGCGCCGGTTCCAGAGCCGGTTGCCCCGTGATCGCCGGCGCCAAACGCGGGGCCACTGATGCAGCACTAGTCATCGGCAATCAACATCCCCGTCTCCGTTTCCTCCGATGGGCTATCGCGTGGCGTGGTAGTGCCCCGGGATGCTCCGGTTTCCAACCTTTAGACCAACACGAGCTTGAAATCGTATCCGGGAACCAGATTGCTCAACAGCAATCTTGGCGAGCCGGGGCGCCAGGCGGGCGTGTCAACGAATGCTGCGGCACCTCAATTTGTGGTCGCTGCTGACACAGCCCTGACGTTGTTCGGAATGCTGTACTCAATGCGGAGCGTTTCGGCATGCAGCAGTTCAACCGAAAGCGATCCCAGAACCTACTACGCCCCTGGCATTCGGCTGCCGGAAGTAGCGAAACTGAGGTCCGAAATGGCCTCGCCGCGAACCGCCGGGCGATGGGCTCATCTTGCGCCCGCCTCCTCATCCGCCGCTATTTCGCCTAAGATGCTGCAAGAGGCGCCGCGGGAGCGGGCATGGCCGTGGATCGCGTTCAGCGCAGAATGGCTGCCATCCTTGCAGCCGATGTGGTCGGCTACAGCCGGCTGATGGGCAAGGATGAGGAGAGCGACGCTTGCTACGCTCAAGGCTCATCGCGAGGTCATCGACGGGCTGATCGCGCGACCATGAGGGCCGCATCTTCGGGAGCGCCGGGGACAGCGTCATCGCGGAGTTCGCAAGCCCGGTCGAGGCGGTGCGATGCGCCACCGAAATCCAGCTGGCGATCGACAAGCGGAACGCCGACTTGCCCGAGCCGAACCGCATGCGATTTCGCATCGGCATCAATCTCGGCGATATCGTCGTGGACGGCGACAATCTCATGGGCGACGGCGTCAACGTTGCCGCGCGCCTGGAGGCGCTTGCACCGCCGGGCGGGATATGTGTCTCCGAAGCGATCCATACGCAGGTTCGCGATCGGCTGTCGCTCGATTTCCTGGATCTTGGCGAGCACAAGGTGAAGAACATCGCCCGGCCCGTGCGCGCCTATCGCGTGCCGCTCGCCTCGGAGGAGCAGGTCAAGTCGCCTTTCCGCGGTCTCGACGCCTTCGAATTCGATCACGCCGACCTGTTCTTCGGCCGCGCGCGCGCCATCGCCACCTGCACCGAGAGGCTGGAGCAGCTGGCCGCCAGCGGCAAGGCGTTCCTGCTGATCTACGGCATGAGCGGCTCGGGCAAGTCGTCGCTTCTGCGCGCCGGGCTGCTGCCAGCGATCACCCGACCCGGCGCGGTGCCGGCATCGCACTGTGGCGGCGCTGCCTGATCCGCCCCTCGGAGGGGCCCGATGCGATCGCATCATTGGCGGCGGGATTGCTTCGTGACGGCGCTTTGCCGGAACTCGCTCAGGAGAGAACGGCGACGGAGCTGGCGAATCTGTTTCGCAGCGCCCCCGAACGGGCGCTGGCGCTGATCCGCCAGGCGCTTGGCAAGGCGGCGACGGCTGCGGGCGTCGGCCCCATCGCAGGCGCGCCTGGTGCTTGCCGTAGACCAGATGGAGGAGCTGTTCACGACGGAGACGGAGCCGGCGTCGCGCGAAGCGCTCGTGCGGCTGCTCGCGGCGTTTGCCGGCAGCGGGCTCGTGTGGGTGATCGGCACGATCCGCGCGGATTTCTTTCACCGCTGCGGCGAGGTTCCAGGCTTCTCGGCGCTGAAGGACGGCCTCGGCAGCTATGAGCTGTTGCCTCCGACCGGCCCGGAGATCGCCCAGATCATCCGCGAGCCGGCGCGCGCCGCCGGCCTGCGCTTCGAGGAGAACGCCGATCAGGGCCGGCTGGAGGACGTGCTGCAGGAGGCGGCTGCTGCCGATCCCGGATCGTTGCCGCTTCTCGAGTTTGTGCTCGATGCGCTCTACGAGGCCGGCCGGGAGCGCCGGCTGCTCACCTTTGCCGCCTATCGTGCGCTGGGCGGCTTGAAGGCGCGATTGCGCGGCGCGCCGATGAAGTCGTCGACGCGCTCCCGCCCGAGATCCAGGAAGCATTGCCGGCGGTGCTGCGGGCCCTGACCACGGTGCGTCTGGGCGATGAGACCGTCACGGCGCGTCCCGCCTTGCTCGCCGAAGTGGCGGGAACGCCGGCACGATCGGCTCTTGTCGATGCGCTGATCGCGGCCCGGCTTCTCGTCAGCGACGAAGATGCCGAAGGCCATGCTGTCATCCGGGTGGCGCATGAGGCGCTGTTGAGCCGCTGGCCGCGCGCCCGCGACATCGTCAACGCGAACCGAAGCTTTCTCGAGACGCGCGCACGGCTCCAGACCGACGCGCGTCGATGGCTCTCGGACAACAAAAACCCGGAGCTCTTGCTGCCCGCCGGAAAGCGGCTCGCCGAGGGCGAGGAATTGCTGCTGTCGAGACGTGAGGAAGTCGACGATCAGATCGTCGCCTACATCGAGGCATCTTCATCCGCGCAGAAGGAGGGGAGGAGAAGGAGCGACAAGCGGAGCGCGCGCGGATCGAGGCCGCCGAGGCAGCAAAGCGGGAGCGCCTGGAGCGCGAGGCCGAGCGGCTGGAGCGCGAGGCCGAACGCCGGAGCCTGGCGGCGGCAGCGGCGACACGGCTCGCGCGACGCACCCGCTATGCAGCCGTCGTCGCGCTGGTCTTGGCGATCGTGGCCGGTGCCGGTGCGTTCGTTGGGTTCCGAGGACAGCAGGAGGCAATGCGCCAGGCCGAGCTGGCCGAAAACAGCGCGAGCCAGGCGCAAGCCGCCGAGAAGCAAGCAAGGCCGCCGAGGCGAAGGCGCTCGAGGCGCGCGACCAGGCCCTGCGCAATCAGTCTCTTTCGCTCTCGTTTCTGTCACAACAGACCGCGGCGACGGCGACACCGAGGCCGCAATCCTGCTGGCTCTGGAAGCGTTGCCGAAGGACATGACCGCGCCGGACCGGCCATATCTGTTCGAAGCGGAGGCGGCCCTCTACAAGGCTCTGTTCGCGCACCGTCAAACCATGATCTTCCGCCACGACGCCGGCGTAACATATGCAGCTTTCAATCCGAGCGGCGACCGCATTGTCACCTCGTCTTACGACAAGACGGCGCGCGTCTGGAATGTCCAGGACGGTTCCGAGATCGCGGTCTTGAAGGGCCATCAGGGCGCTGGTCGAGAGAGCCATGTTCAGCCCGGACGGAAGCCGCGTCGTTACCGCCGCTCGCGACGGCACCGCGCGCATCTGGAACGCTGCTTCGGGCGAGCAGCTTTTTGTTCTTCATCAGCCCGGCGAGTTCCACACGGCGTTGTTCAGCCCCGACGGCACGCGCGTGCTCACCGCAGTCGGACGCCGAGTGATCCAGCGGTCTGGGATGCGCAAACCGGAGACAAAGATAGCGACCGTGCATGGTCCTTGCGACATCGATCTGCTGCCTTTAGTCCCGACGGTCGAAGCTTCGCGGCGGCCCAGGGCATGCGAGCAGCACCGTTCGTATCTGGAACGCGGAAGATGGCAAGCCGATCAGGAGCATGGCACGTTCAGACTTGGCCTGACAGGTCGTATTCAGCCCGGACGGAAGCCGGCTCCTGATCAGTGTCATGGAACACAATTTCATGTGGCAGACCTCGCGCCTTTGGGATGTGCCGAACGGAACAGAGATTGCTACTCTTCGCGGTCACAAGAGCGACACGCACGGCGGCACGTTCAGTCACGACGGCCGCCTTGCTGCGACCGTCTCCGTCGAGGGCCGGCACGGCTTTGGGATGGCGTCTACGGGCGAGTTGCGTCGACGTGCTTGGCGAGGAGTCCGGTGGGCTGACGCTTGACGACGTCAGCTCGGACGAGCGTCGATCAGGAGATGAATTGCGCATTCAGTCCTGACGACCGGCTCCTGGCCACCGCTTCCATGCACGGCGTGGTCCGCATTTGGGACGTCGAGCGCGGCTCGCAATTCGCCATCATCCAGGGGCATGGCGGCTTGGTCGAGCACGTGGCGTTCAGCCCTGCCGGCAATCGTCTTCTCACGGCCTCGCACGACGGCACCGCACGGCTCTGGGATATCGATGGCGTCCTGACGACTACGCTGCGCCACCAACGTCCTCCAACATTTGCTGTCATTCAGTCCCGACGGCACGCGCATCGTGACCGGAGGCGGGGATCGTGTAGCGCACCTCTGGGATGTCGCGAGCGGCCGCGAGATTGCCAAGTTCGAGACCACGATGGCCCGGTCCAGCATGCGACTTTCAGCCCTGACGGCCATCACATCGCAACCGCCTCTCGTGACGGCCGCATTCTCATATGGGACGTGGAAAGCGGGCGACGAGATCGCTCAGCTCGAGGGCCATGACTCCGCTGTCGTCCATGTTCAGTTCAGCCCGAAGGGCGAGCTCCTGCTCTCCGCGTCAGTCGATGGAACGGCGCGGCTATGGAATGCATCAACCGGCGCTCGAGATTGCCGTTCTGAAAGCCAACGGATATTTGCGGAAAGCTCTGTTCAGCCCCGATGGACAACTCGTCCTCACCGCCTTGAACGACAACACTGCACGAATTTGGAAGACGGACGGCAGCGAGTTCAGAGTTCTTGCCGGACATGAGAACCGGATCAGCGCAGCGGCCTTCAGCCCCGACGGCCGTCTGGTCGCCACCGGTTCACTCGACGGAACCGCGAGGATTTGGTCGGTCGAGGACGGCCGCGTCGTCGCTACGTTAAGAGGCCACGATGAGCCGCTGACCGATGTTGCGTTCAGCCAGGACGGTCAGTCGCTCGTGACTGCTTCCCGCGATGGAACCGCGCGCATTTGGAGCGTCACGGACGGAGCCGAGAAGGCCGTTCTTAAAGGCCACCGCGGCATCGTGAGCAGGCTGCATTCAGTCCCAACGGTTCGTATGTGGTCACAGCGTCGTCTCAGGATCGCACGGTAAGGCTCTGGGCACGCGAAGTCGGGCCAGGAGATTGCAGTCCTTGCCGGCCAGGAGGACAAGATCAACCATCCGGTGCTCACGCGCGCCGCATTCAATTCGGATGGAACCCGAATCGCATCGTCTCCGGTGAAGAAAGCGTCCGGATAATCCGCGTCTTCCCAACACCCCAGGACCTCATCGACTACGCCAAGAGCATCGTGCCACGGGAACTAACGCCGTGCGAGCGCAGGCGCTTCTTCCTGCCGGTTGAGGGCGATGTCGGGGAATGCTGCGGCTGATATAGTTTGGTCCTTGACGATTGGCGGGGGCGGGCCTACCTCCAATACCGCCAGTCGGCCGGATGACCGCCTGCCGTTCTGAGCGAAAGCGCCGGCGGGAGGAAAGTCCGGGCTCCATGGAAGCACGGTGCCGGGTAACACCCGGCGGGGGAAACCCCAGGGAAAGTGCCACAGAAAACGAACCGCTCCGGCACGTTCGGAGCAAGGGTGAAAAGGTGCGGCAAGAGCGCACCGCGCGCCCGGCAACGGTCGCGGCAGGGTAAACCCCACCGGGAGCAAGATCGAATAGGGGCGGCGCGGCCGGCAACGGCCATGCCCGCTTTCAGGCAGCCGCCCGGGTTGGTCGCGCGAGGTGCGTGGCGACACGCGCCCCAGATGAATGGTCATCCAGCGCCCGCGAGGGCGTGGACAGAACCCGGCTTACAGGCCGGCTGGCAACTATGATACGCCGCGCCACCGCGGTGAAGCGAAACCATTTGTTAAGCACGTGCGGGGCAATGTCCAATGCTTCGCAATCTCCCCAACCAACTGGGCTCTGAGCATGGTGGAAGGCGCCCAATGCCCGGATCGACCGCCGCACAAGCCGGTCCTGCTGAAGGCTGTCATCGAGGCTCTGTCTCCGCGCCATGGCGGCATCTATGTGGACGGCACTTTCGGCGGAGGCGGATATTCCGCAGCTCTTCTCCATGAAGCGGACGTAAGCGTTTACGCAATCGACCGCGACCCGGAGGCGATTGCCGGCGGCAGCAGCCTCGCGGCGGCGTTCCCGGGCCGCCTCACCCTCATCGAGGGGCGCTTCTCCGACATGATCGGGCTGCTTTCCCGCCACGGCGTGGCAAGCGTCGACGGCATCGTGCTCGACGTCGGCGTCTCCTCGATGCAAATCGGCGACAGCGCGCGAGGCTTTTCCTTCCAGAGCGACGGCCCTCTGGACATGCGCATGGAAAGAAGCGGCCCCACCGCCGCCGACGCCGTCAATGCACTCGATGAAGCCGAGCTGAGGCACATCATTTCGAATTTCGGTGAAGAACGCCGTGCCGCGGCCGTCGCCAGGGCGATCGTTCGCAGACGGTCGGACCAGCCGCTGCTGCGGACCGCCGAGCTCGCCCGGCTTGTCGAAAGCGTTCTCGGACGACGGCCGCACGACAACATCCATCCCGCGACCCGGACCTTCCAAGCGCTGCGCATCCATGTCAATCGCGAGCTCGAAGAGCTCATCGAAGCGCTCGAGGCAGCCGAGGAACTGTTGAAACCAGGCGGAAGGCTTGCCGTGGTGACGTTTCACTCCCTGGAAGACCGCATCGTGAAGCGGTTTCTGGCGCTGCGCAGCGGCAGGACCAGCAAACCATCGCGCCATCAGCCGGCCGCCGCGGCGACCTCCGAGGCAACCTTCAGGCTGCTTCTGCGCGGGCCTGTCGCCGCGGGCGAAGCTGAAGTTGCCGACAATCCCCGGGCGCGCTCGGCGAAGCTTCGCGCTGCCGAGCGCACGGCAGCGCCAGCGCTCGGGCACGAGCCGTCACTGCGCTCGCTCGCCGTGGGAAGGCGAGGGCGCTGATGTTGCGGTTCCTCAATAGCCTCCTGGTAGTGGGCGTACTGATCGCCGCCTACTTCGTCTATGCGCTCGAACACCAGCGCCGCGGAGTCGAGCGGCAGATGGCGCAACTGAAGCTCAGGATCGAGGAGGAGCGGGAAACTGCAAAGCTCCTGGAAGCAGAGTGGAGCCTGTTGACGAGACCCGATCGCATCGAACGCCTGGCAGCCAAACATCTGCAACTCGCGCCGGCTGACCCGCGGCAGTTCATCGGCGAGGTGGAGCTCACCACTCGGGTGCCGAAAGAGCCCATCGTCGTTCCCGGAACGCCGGGCACAGACCCGATCGGCGACGTGCTTCAGGCGCTGGATTGAGAAACGGCGCGGGCGCAATGGACAGCGAGGCGACGAATAGTCAACGGCAGGTCCGGGCGGGCAAGCGGCTGGCCGGCCACAACCGCCTGCGGCTCGTCATCATCGGTTTTGCGGCGTGCTTCCTCATCATCGCCGGCAGGCTTGCCCACCTCACCCTTCTGCCCCCGGGGCCCGGTTCGGGCCAGTCGCTGCGCACCGAGGACCGCACTCCGCGGCCGGACATCGTTGACCGCAACGGCGTTGTGCTGGCGAGCGACATCACCATCCCGTCGCTTTTTGCCGACCCGCGAAAAATTGTCGATGTCGATGAGGCCGTCGAGCTGTTGACCGGTGCATTGCCGGAGCTGAAAGCGCGCGAACTGCGCGACAAGCTCACCCAGAACCGGGCGTTCGTGTGGCTGAAACGCGATCTGACGCCCCGGCAGAAAGAGGTCATCCACGGCCTGGGTATTCCCGGCGTAGGGTTCCGCAATGAAACCCGGCGGGTCTATCCCATGGGACGGCTCGCCGCCCATGTGCTGGGCTTCGTCGATGTCGATTCGCGGGGGCTTGCCGGAATGGAGAAATACCTCGACGAGCAGGGTGCGCTCTACACCGCTTCGCTCGCGGATCCGGAACGGCAGAGCGCCATCCCCGCCACGCTGGCAATCGATGTCAGGATTCAGCACGCCATCGGCGTCGAGATCGCCGGCGCCCTGAAGAAGTTTCGCGCGCTTGCCGGGGCGGGCCTGCTGCTCGATGTCCGCACCGGTGAAGTCCTGGCGGCGGTATCGCTGCCCGACTTCAACCCGAACGCGCCCGACACCGCCCAGGACAAGCTGCGCATGAACCGCTTTTCGGGCGGTGTGTTCGAGCTTGGCTCTTCGGTCAAGACGGTGACCTTCGCCATGGCGCTCGATGCGGGAGTAGCCGGTCTCCGCGACACTTACGATTGCCGTTTTCCGCTGGCTGCAGGGCGCTCGCGCATCGACGACTTTCATCCCACGCGGCGGGTTCTGACGGTCGAAGAGGTGTTCACGCACTCCTCCAACATCGGCACCGCCAAAATGGCGCTCGACGTGGGCCTCGACGGACACCAGGCGTTCCTGCGCAAGGTCGGCCTGTTCGACCGCCTGCGCACGGAACTGCCGGAGGCAGCAGCACCGCTGCTGCCGCCGCGCTGGGGGCGCGTTCACACCATGACGGCGGCGTTCGGCCATGGTCTGTCGATCCAGCCGCTGCAGTTGGCGCGGGCCGGGGCAGCCTTCGTGAACGGCGGCGTGCTCATCGAGCCGACGTTCCTCAAGCGCGACGAGGAAGCGGCCAGGGCGGTATCGAAGCGGGTGATCAGCGAAAAGACCAGCGCAACCATGCGCTATCTTCTGCGCCTCAATGTCGAAAAGGGAACCGCGACAAGAGCCAACGCTCCGGGCTATAGGGTCGGCGGCAAGACCGGATCCGCGGAGAAAGTAATCGGCGGCCGCTACAGCAGGGATCATCGTTTGACCACATTTCTTGGCGCATTTCCGATGGACGATCCGAAATATGTGCTGCTTGTGCTCCTCGATGAACCGCATGCAACCCCCGAAACCCACGGGTTTGCCACCGCTGGATGGAATGCGGTTCCTACTGCCGGCAGCATCGTCAGCCGCATCGCTCCCATACTCGGGGTCGAGCCACGAGTGACGCCCAAGGAGATGGCAGGCTACGCCGAGGGTACGGGTGCCGGCACCGTCGGTGACTGAGCGATGGCGTTCAGTCTCAAATCCGTGCTGGAGAGCGATGCATTGTCGCCGGAGATGGGGAACATCGCCATTGGCGGTCTTGCCTGTGACAGCCGCCGAGTGCGGCCGGGCGATCTGTTCTTTGCCCTGAGCGGCAGCAAGGCAGATGGTTTGCGATTCGTGCCGGAGGCGATCGCCAGGGGCGCGGTCGCCGTGGTCAGCGCGCAAGCGGCGCCGCCGGGCGCTGAGCAGGTACCATTCATCCGCGACGACAATCCGCGCCGCACGCTCGCACTTGTGGCGGCCCGTTTCTTCGGCATTCAGCCCGACCACTGCATCGCCGTTACCGGCACGAACGGCAAAACGTCGGTCACGGCGTTCGTGCGCCAGATCTGGCAGGCCATGGGTCTTCGCGCCGCCAGTTTGGGAACGATCGGGGTCATCGGGCCCGCCGGCGAAAGCCACCTGGCGCTCACGACTCCGGATCCTGTGCAGCTGCATTCGATCCTTGCGGAGCTAGTTCGTGAGCAGCAGGTTACGCATCTCGCGCTGGAGGCTTCGAGCCATGGCCTTAGCCAGCACCGCATCGACGGCGTGCGTCTGGAGGCGGGAGCCTTCACCAACATCACGCGCGACCACCTCGACTATCACCCGACGTTCGAGGACTACTTTGCCGCCAAGATGCGATTGTTCGGGGAACTCCTGCCCCGAGGCTCGCCGGCGGTCGTGAATGCCGACGATCCGCAGGCCGAAGCCGTCATCGCGGTCGCGCGCAAAAGCGGGTTGCGAGTGCTTTCGGTAGGTGCTGCAGGCAAGGATCTGAAGCTCGTTTCCACGCACCGGCAGGAGTTCGCGCAACGGCTCGAAGTTGCGGTGGCAAGGAAGACGCATTCCATCCGCCTGCCGCTGGTCGGGGATTTCCAGGCCTCCAACGCCCTCGTTGCGGCCGGACTTGTCATGGCGACCGGCGGTGAGGAGGGCAGGGTGCTGCGGGCACTTCAGGAACTGAAGGGCGCAGCCGGCCGCCTGGAGCGAGTAGCTGAAACCGAAGACGGCGCCCCGGTATTTGTTGACTACGCACACACCCCGGATGCCCTCGAAAGTGTGTTGCGAAGCCTGAGGCCGTACGTAAAGCGAAGGCTGGCAGTGGTATTCGGCGCTGGCGGCGACCGGGATCCCGGCAAGCGGCCGCAAATGGGCGCGGCAGCGGCGCGCGGGGCCGATGTCGCATACGTTACCGATGACAACCCCCGCAGCGAGAATGCCGCCTGCATCCGGGCGCAGATCCTTGCCGCCCATCCCGGCGCCGCCGAAATCGCCGATCGGGCGGAGGCAATTCGCGAGGCGGTGCGCAATCTCGAAGCGGGCGATGTGCTGCTGGTGGCCGGCAAGGGCCATGAGACGGGCCAGATTGTCGGCAGCGCCACACGGCCCTTCAGCGATCACGACATGGTCCGCAGGGCGATCGATGAACGCCATGGCCGCTAGCCCGTTGTGGAGTTGCGAGGAGTTGCTGGCAGCGACGGGCGGCAAGCTCGAAGGCCAGACGCAAGGCCCTTTCGACGGCGTCTCGATCGACAGCCGGACGATTGCATCGGGCGATGTTTTCGTCGCCATCCGGGGTGACCGGCTCGATGGCCACGACTTCGCCGCGGCCGCGCTTGCTGCCGGTGCCGGGCTTGCCATCGTATCGCAGCCGACGGCCGCGATGCGTGATGCGGGCCCGCTGCTGATCGTTGGTGATCCCCTTGAAGCGCTGCGGCAACTGGGGCGGGCCGCGCGGCGCCGATCCGGCGCGGTCGTGATCGCCATCACCGGAAGCGTCGGCAAGACGGGTACCAAGGAAGCGCTGCGCCGGGTGCTGGCGGAGCAGGGCGAATCCCATGCCTCGGCGGCCTCGTTCAACAATCACTGGGGTGTGCCGCTGAGCCTGGCACGCCTCAGACCCAGCGCCAGGTTCGCGGTGTTCGAAATCGGCATGAACCATGCAGGCGAAATCACCCCGCTGACGGCGATGGTGCGTCCGCACATCGCCGTCATTACGTCAATCGCGGAAGGCCATCTCGGCCACTTCGCATCACTTGCGGAGATTGCGCTGGCGAAGTCCGAAATCTTCTCGGGCGTCGAAGCGCCGGGAGCGGGCATCATCAATCGCGACAGCCCGTTTTATGAGCAGCTCGCGGCAGCGGCCCGAGGGCATGGAGTGCGCGACATCTACGGCTTCGGCGGTCATGCCGATGCGGATTTCAGGCTCATCGGTGCAGCGCTCGAGCCGGATGGCTCGAACGTGACGGCCTCCATCCTGGGTGACGAGGTCGCTTACCGGCTTGGCGCTGCGGGCGCGCACATCGTGATGAACAGCCTCGCTGTCCTCGGCGCCGCAAAGCTCGCCGGAGCCGACGTGGCCCGCGCCGCCCGGTCGCTGGCCGGACTTAACCCGACCAAAGGGCGCGGCGTCCGGTACCGGCTCGCAGCACCCAGCGGACATATCGTCTTGATCGACGAGAGCTACAACGCCAATCCTGCTTCCATGCGCGCCGCGCTCGCGGTCCTGGGAAGCAACCGGCCCGGCCGCGGCGGTCGGCGGTTCGCGGTGCTTGGTGACATGCTGGAGCTCGGAGAGAAGGGTTGTGAACTGCATGCCGGTCTTGCGGAGGCGCTCGACGCCGCCGACGTCGATGTGCTGTACGCCAGCGGCCCGCTGATGCGCCATCTGTGGGAGGCGGTTCCCGCCCGCCGGCGGGGCAGCTACGCGACGACGTCCGACGGCCTCCGAGCATCGCTCATCGGCAGCCTGAAGGCGGGAGACATCGTCATGGTCAAGGGGTCGCTGGCAAGCCGCATGAGCCTGCTGGTAGAGGCGATCATGCGGGAGTTTCCGGTGGCGGCCGGGACAGGAGACTAGATGCTCTATTATTTGATCCAGGCGCTGAGCAACGACGTCGCCGGGCTCAACGCGCTCCGCTATACGACCTCGCGTACCGGAGCGGCGCTGCTTACCGCCCTGTTCCTGGTATTCATGTTCGGGCCGGGACTGATTTCTCTCTTGCGCGTCAAGCAGGGCCGCGGCCAGCCCATTCGGCCGGATGGTCCGCAGCGGCACCTCGTAGAGAAG
This sequence comes from uncultured Alphaproteobacteria bacterium, assembly GCA_963780765.1. Lineage (GTDB taxonomy): Bacteria > Pseudomonadota > Alphaproteobacteria > Rhizobiales > Aestuariivirgaceae > CAWHQZ01. Next base: position 241,315 of record CAWADI010000027.1, read on the forward strand.
CAGGGCACGCCCACCATGGGCGGGCTGATGATCCTTTCAGGCATTGTCGCATCGACGCTCCTGTGGGCCGATCTTTCAAATCTCTATGTGTGGGCGACCCTGTTCGTGATGCTCGGCTTTGGCGCCATCGGCTTCTACGACGACTTCCTCAAGGTCACGAAATCCTCGGCAAAGGGTTTTTCGGGCCGGGTCCGGGTTCTGAGTGAGTTCCTGATCGCTGCCGTTGCCGTCTATGCATTCATGCGCATCGGCGATCCGGCGCTCGCCGGCAAGCTGGCGCTGCCGTTCTTCAAGGACCTGCTGATACCGTTCGGCACGGCGTTCGTGCTCGTGGGCGCCTTTGTCATCGTCGGGGCCGGCAACTCGGTAAATCTGACCGACGGGCTCGACGGCCTGGCCATCGTACCGGTGATGTTCGCGGCGGGAAGCTATGGCCTGATCGTCTATCTGGTCGGCAACGCGGTGTTCGCCGACTACCTGCAGATCCATTTCGTGCGCGGTTCCGGTGAACTTGCCGTGCTGTGCGGCGCAATCATCGGTGCGGGGCTGGGGTTCCTGTGGTTCAACGCGCCACCGGCAATGATCTTCATGGGCGATACGGGCTCGCTTTCGCTGGGCGGCGCCATCGGGGCGATCGCGGTGGCGGCCAAACACGAAGTCGTTCTGGTGGTCATCGGCGGGCTGTTCGTTCTCGAAACCGTTTCCGTGATCGTGCAGGTGTTCTCGTTCAGGATGTGGGGAAGGCGCGTTTTCGCGATGGCGCCGCTCCACCACCACTTCGAACAGAAAGGCTGGCGGGAGCAGACGATCGTCATCCGTTTCTGGATCATCGCCTTCGTTCTGGCGCTGATCGGCCTTGCCACCCTGAAACTGAGATGAGGCGGTGATGTTCGCCGCCACATGCTTTCAAGGACGGAAGGTAGCCGTTTTCGGCCTGGGGCGTTCGGGGAGCGCGTGCGCGCGGGCGCTCACGCTTGGCGAGGCCGATGTGCTCGCCTGGGACGACTCGGAAGTGTCGCGCGCCAAGGCGCAGGCGTCAGGCGTTAGGCTCGCAGATTTCGACCGTATCGACCTTAACGGATTTGCCGCCCTGGTGCTCGGCCCCGGCGTGCCCCTCACCCATCCCGAACCGCACTGGACGGTCAGCAAGGCGCGGGCGGCCAATATCGAGGTCATCGGCGACACGGAGGTGTTCCAGCGCCAGATCGCAGGCACCGGTGCGCAATTGGTGGCGATCACCGGCACCAACGGCAAATCGACGACCACGGCACTCGTGGGACATCTGCTCAAGTCGGCCGGCCGGGACGTGCAGGTGGGAGGCAACATCGGCACGGCCGTATTCCTGCTCGATGGACCGCGCCCGGGCCGGATTTACGTGCTCGAGCTATCTTCGTTCCAGATCGACCTCATGCCGAGCCTGATGCCCGACGCCGGTGTGCTCCTCAACCTCTCGCCGGATCACCTGGACCGGCACGGCACGATGGCCGGCTACGCGGCGGTCAAGGCGCGCATGTTCGCCAACCAGGGACGCGACCAGACGGCGATCATCGGCGTTGACGAGAAGCAGGGTGAAGAAATCGCCGCTGCCGTGGCAGGCCGATCCAGGGTCGTAAGAATCTCCGTCGAGCGGACGCTTGCCGATGGAGTTTCGGCCCGCGACGGAATATTGCGGGAGCGGACGGCCGGCGTCGAGGCGGCGACGATCGATCTTCATCCCATGCGGGCGCTGAAGGGCGCGCACAACTGGCAGAACGCCTGCGCCGCCTATGCCGCCGCCCGGGCGATCGGGCTGAGGCTGCCCGAGATCGAAGCCGGGATGGCCGGTTTTCCCGGCCTCGCGCATCGCATGGAAGAGGTGGGCCATCTGGGCCACATCCTGTTCATCAACGACAGCAAGGCGACCAACGCCGACGCGGCGGCAAAGGCGCTTGCGTCTTTCGAGCGAATCTACTGGATTGCCGGAGGAATACCGAAAACCGGCGGAATCGAGCCGCTCCGAAAATTCTTTGCAGGGATTGTGAAGAGCTATCTCATAGGCCAGGCAGCCGATCAGTTTGCCCATACCATCGCCGGCGCCCACCCGGTCGAAATCTGCGGCACGCTCGACCGGGCGGTCAGCGCGGCGGTGCGCGACGCTCTCCGCGACCGCGACAGTGGCGCCGTCATACTGCTGTCGCCCGCCTGCGCCTCCTTCGATCACTATCCGAACTTCGAGGTCCGCGGCGACGCCTTCCGCAAGCTCGTCGCGGCGGTTCCCGGCGTTGAAACCAGTTGGCAGGAGGCCTGACCAATGCTGATCAGACGAAGCGACCGCGGGCTTTGCGCCACCTGGTGGTACACGACCGACCGCGTTCTGCTCACCGCCGTGTTGCTGCTGATCGCCGCCGGGGTCATTATTACCCTGGCGGCGAGCCCGCCCGTGGCCGAGCGCCTGGGGCTCGAATTCGTTTCATTTCGCGAAACGTCAGCTCGCCTACCTTTTTCCGGCGGTCGTGATTCTGATCGCAACCTCGCTGCTCGACGAGCGCCAGGCACGATGGGTGTCGTTGTGGTGCCTGTTCGCCGGCATCGGGCTCATGGCTGCCGCGATCATGTATGGGCGGGAAGTCAACGGCGCCCATCGCTGGATTGACATCGGGCCGGTCAGCTTTCAGCCGTCGGAGTTCGTCAAGCCGGCGCTTGCCGTCATCACCGCGTGGCTGCTATCCGAGCGCACCCGCCGGCCCGATATGCCGGGACCGCTGCTGGCGTTTGTGCTCTTCGGGGTCACCGTCGTGCTGCTGGTGCTGCAGCCCGACGTCGGGCAGACGGTCCTGGTGGTCGCGGTGTTCGCTGTGATGTTGTTCGTATACGGCATACCATGGGCCATGCTGGGCGGGCTCGCCGCCCTGGCGGCGGCGGCGGCGGCGGTCGCCTACCGGACGTTGCCGCATGTGTCTTCGCGCATCGACCGGTTCTTTCGCCCGGACCAGGGCGATACCTTCCAGGTCGATACCGCCATGCAGGCGTTCCACAACGGCGGGCTGTTCGGCACTGGTCCCGGCGGCGGCACCGCCAAGCAGACGCTGCCCGACGCTCATTCCGACTTCATTTTCTCGGTGGTGGGCGAGGAATTCGGCTTTGTCGCCGGCGCGGTCCTGCTTTGCCTGTTCGCCGTGATCGTCATTCGGGTATTGATCCGTGCCCTGAACGAGAGCGACCCCTTCGTAGTGCTTGTGCTTGCGGGACTGGTTTCGGTGTTCGGGCTGCAGGCGGTCATCAACATGGCGGTGAACCTGTCGCTGCTGCCGGCCAAGGGAATGACGCTGCCGTTCATTTCCTATGGCGGGTCATCGCTACTGTCGATGGCGTTTACGATGGGGCTGATCCTCGTATTCGGACGCCGCCGGCCACGTACGGTGTTGCCGACGATCGTCCCGGTCGCCGGGGCGTAAGTTCATGGCGGCGAAGTCGCGCAAGGGCGGAAGCGGCGCGGTGGTGATCGCCGCAGGCGGGACGGGAGGCCATCTGTTTCCGGCCCAGGCGCTGGCCGAGGAGCTGGCCCGGCGCGACTATTCGGTGCACCTCATGACCGACGAGCGGGTACGCGACTACGGAGCGAAATTTCCGGCCGACCAGATCTACGATATTCCGTCGGCAACCCTGGGGTTGCGGCAGCCCTGGAAGTTGCCGCTGCGCTTGTTCAAGCTGTGGCGCGGCTACAACCTGGCGAGGACTATCCTGCTCTACGTCAAGCCGGTGGCGATCGTCGGTTTCGGCGGCTATCCGTCGTTTCCGCCGATGCTCGCCGGCATGCGTCTGAACGTGCCGAGCGTCATCCACGAGCAGAACGCGGTATTGGGCAGGGCAAACCGGGCGCTGTCGAGATTTGCGACCGCGATCGCCTCGTCGTTCACATCGGTGGCCAATCTGAGCCCGGCGCTCAGGTCCAAGGTCATGGTGACGGGCAACCCGGTGCGCAATCTGGTGCGCGAGGTGGCCGGCGAGCCTTATGAACGGCCCACCGCCGACCGGCAGTTCCGGCTCCTGGTATTCGGCGGCAGCCAGGGTGCCAAATTCTTCGCCGATATCATGCCCGATACGATCGCCGAGATGCCGGCGGCCATGCGCCGGCGCTTGAAGATAACGCAGCAATGCCGTGCCGAGGACGCGGAGCGGCTGCGCACCAACTTCGAACGTCTGGGCGTCGGGCACGAGGTAAAGCCGTTCTTTGCGGACTTGCCGAAACGCATCGCCGACGCCCATCTCGTCCTGTGCCGGTCCGGAGCCTCGACGGTCGCCGAGCTTTCAGCTATCGGCAGGCCGGCCATACTGGTGCCGCTGCCGCATGCCATCGACAATGACCAGTTGCGCAACGCGCAGAAATTCTCCGGCAGCGGCGCCGGCTGGCTGTTGCCGCAGTCCGAGATCTCCCCGGCAGAGCTCGCCGCCGTCATCACCCGGCTGCGCTATCAGGATTCCGACCTGGTCGCTGCGGCAACGGCGGCGCTGCTCGCCGGCGTTCCCGATGCAGCGGAGCGGCTGGCCGATCTGGTCGCCAGTCTCGCCCGCCCGATGGCCGACGACTGAGCAATGCCGACAAGGGCCCACGCAATGAAGCTGCCGCGCGACTTCGGACCTATTCATTTCATCGGCATCGGCGGCATCGGCATGAGCGGCATCGCCGAGGTGATGAATACGCTCGGCTACGCCGTGCAGGGTTCCGACCTCGCCGACAACTACAACATCGCCCGGCTCAGGAAGCGCGGCATCGACGTCACCATCGGACACGCGGCCGAACACCTGAAGAATGCCCAGGTGGTGGTGGTTTCCTCCGCCGTCAAGGAAGACAATCCGGAGCTCAGGGAGGCGCGCGAACAGGCCCTGCCGGTGGTGCGGCGGGCCGAGATGCTGGCGGAGCTGATGCGCTTCAAGTCATGCATCGCAATCGGCGGCACGCACGGCAAGACGACGACGACGTCCCTGGTCGCGGCACTGCTCGATGCCGGCGGCTTCGATCCCACCGTCATCAACGGCGGCATCATCAATGCCTACGGCACCAACGCGCGGCTGGGCAAAGGCGACTGGATGGTCGTCGAATCCGATGAGTCGGACGGCACGTTCGTCAAGCTGCCGGCCGACATCGTCATCGTCACCAACATCGATCCCGGAGCACCTCGACCACTACGGAACGTTCGATGCGGCACGGCAGGCCTACCTGTCGTTCGTCGAGAACATACCGTTCTACGGCTTTGCGGTGATGTGCATCGATCATCCCGAGGTGCAGGCGCTGATCGGGCGCGTACGCGACCGGCAGGTGATCACCTACGGACGCAGTCCGCAGGCCGACGTCCGGCTCGTCGATCCGAGCTTCGAGGGCGGCGAGACCCGTTTCAGCGTCGCCCTGTCGGACCGGCGCTCCGGCTCCACGCAGCTCATGGAGGGGCTGACGCTCGCCATGCCGGGCGATCACAACGCCTTGAATGCAACGGCGGCGCTGGCCGTGGCGCGCGAGCTCGGCGTCAGCGATGAACACATCAGGAAGGGACTCAAGACGTTTCACCGGGGTAAAGCGCAGGTTCACCCATACCGGCACGCATCAAGGTGTCGCGGTATTCGATGACTACGGTCACCACCCGGTAGAGATTGCAGCCGTGCTCAGGGCATCGCGCGCCGTCACCCGCGGCAAGGTCATAGCGGTTGTGCAGCCGCATCGCTATACGCGGCTCGCCAGCCTGTTCGATGAGTTCTGCACGTGCTTCAACGACGCCGATGCCGTCATCGTGGCGCCGGTCTATGCCGCCGGCGAAGAGCCGATCGCCGGCGCCACCCACGAAGCCCTCGCCGACGGCATGCGGGCGCGCGGCCACCGCCAGGTCCACAGGATCGATGCGCCGGAAATGCTGGCGCCGCTGGTGTCCAGCCTTGTCGCGCCTGGCGACATCGTCGTTTGCCTCGGCGCCGGCACCATAACCCAGTGGGCACAGGCACTCCCGCGTGAGCTGGCGGGCCTGAATGAAGCACATGCCCGGCGATGACGGCCCTCGACGGTAAAGTCCTGTTGGCCCGGCTGCCGCCTGCCCGCGGACGCCTCGAACCCGACCGTCCGCTTGCCGACCTCACCTGGTTTCGCACCGGAGGCCCGGCGGAGGTTCTGTTCACGCCTGCCGACGAAGACGACCTGGCGGCGTTCCTGGCCGCGCTTCCAGCCGATATCGAGGTCAATGCGGTGGGTGTCGGGTCCAACCTCCTGGTGCGGGACGGCGGCGTGCGCGGGGTGGTCATCCGGCTTGGCCGCGGCTTCGGCGAAATCAGCGTCAGGGACACCTGGTGCGTCGCGTCCGGCGCCGCGGTGCCCGACGTCAAGGTTGCGCGCTTCGCCCTCGAGCACGGTATTTCCGGATTAACCTTTCTGAGAGGTATACCCGGCACCATCGGCGGGGCATTGCGCATGAACGGGGGAGCCTACGGCGGCGAAACGAAAGACGTCGTGATCGAAGCCCGAGCCGTCGACCGGAAAGGGAACAAGGTTGTGCTCTCCAATGCCGCCATGCAATTCAGCTACCGTCACTGCGGTGCCCCGGAGGATCTGGTGTTCACCGCCGCGCTGCTCCGCGGCGAGGCGGGTTCAGCGGTCGACATCGCCAGAGCGATGGAGGAAATCACCTCGCGACGGGAGGCAACGCAGCCGGTGAAGAGCCGAACCGGCGGCTCCACTTTCAAGAATCCGCCGCATCACAAAGCCTGGCAACTCATCGACACGGCTGGCCTGCGCGGCCTGCGCAACGGCGCAGCGCACGTATCGGAACTGCATTGCAACTTCCTCATCAACGATGGCGGCGCAACCTCCGCCGAGATCGAGGAGCTGGGCGAAACCGTTCGCCGACGGGTCCGAGAGGCAACCGGAGTGATGCTCGAGTGGGAGATCAAGCGCATCGGAGTGGCGGCTTGATGCACCGTCACATATCGAACTCCGAACAAATCAATCGTCATCGCCCGCGCAAGTCGGGGACCGCACATAGGGCCATGCGGCATCCTCAACGAAACCTACTTCGTCGAGGCCCCGACTGGTTGCGATGATCAGATAGCGCGGCTGTCCTCAAAGCGAGTTGAGGGTCACAATGTGGATCCCCGCTTGGCGCGGGGATGACGAATTCTTTCTCAAACTCTTGCGCCGGAATGACGAGGTTGATTGGAGCCGGCGGAGTGGCAAGGCCATGAAGAGCAAAACCCGCGAAAAGCTGCATGTCGCCGTGCTCATGGGTGGCTGGTCGGCGGAGCGCGAGGTTAGCCTCATGTCCGGAAGGGCCTGCTTCCAGGCCCTCCGCCATGCCGGCTACAAGGTCACTTCCATCGACGTGAAGCGCGACGTGGCCTCGGTGCTCGCCGATCTGAAACCCGACGTCGTCTTCAATGCGCTGCACGGCCGCTGGGGCGAGGACGGCACCGTTCAAGGCATCCTCGAGACCCTCGAGATTCCCTACACGCATTCGGGTGTGCTCGCCTCCGCGGTGGCGATGGACAAGGAAAAGTCGAAGAGCGTTTTTCGCAGCGCCGGACTGCCGGTCGCCGACAGCCGGCTCGTCAACATTGAGACGGCGGCGAGCAGTCATCCGATGGAGCTGCCCTATGTGGTCAAGCCGGTGGCGGAGGGATCAAGCGTCGGCGTGCATATCGTTCCGGTGGGTGCCAATGGTCCGGTGACGACGCTCATCAAGGAACGAAACCTCTACGGCGACAAAGTCATGGTCGAGAGGTTCGTGCCCGGCAAGGAACTGACCTGCGCGGTGATGGGCGATGTGGCGCTGGGAGTGACCGAGATCGTTCCACGCGTCGGCTTCTACGACTACGAGGCCAAATATTCGCCGGGCGCCTCAAACCACGTCCTGCCGGCGCCGGTGCCTTACGAAATCTATCGGCGGGTGCAGCAGCATTCGCTGACCGCGCACGCGTCCCTGGGTTGCCGGGGCGTGAGCCGCGCCGACTTTCGCTACAACGACACGCCTGGCGGCGAAAACGAGCTCATCCTTCTCGAGGTCAATACCCAGCCGGGCATGACCGGAACTTCGCTGGTGCCGGAACTCGCCCAGCATGCCGGGCACACCTTCGAGCAGTTGGTGACGTGGATGGTCGAAGACGCTTCGATAAATCGATGATTTCGCAACCCCAGAGATCGATGGCGCGTGTCTACCGGCGGCGGCGGTGGAGAACAGCGTGGCTGCAACTGGGAAACCGGCGCATCGTTCGCGCCGTCACGCGCCTGTCGGCGTGCTCACTGCTGGCGGTTACGATCGGTTTCAGCCTGGAACGGGGTGGTCATCTCGCAGCCCCGGGCGGCGAGGTCCAGACACTCACCGGTCGCATGGCGGCGATTCTCGGCCGCTCCGCGCAGACGATCAGGATTGGCGGTCTCAAGCGGCAGTCGCCGCGTACCGTGTTGGCTGCACTCGGGCTCGAACCTGGCTCTTCCCTCATTACCTTCGATCCGGAAGAGGCGCGCACGAGGCTGGAGAACATCGACTGGGTGGAACGGGCCGAGGTCAAGACGGTGTTCCCGAACCAGCTCGAGATCGAGGTTACCGAGCGCGAGCCATTCGCTCTCTGGCAACGCGACGGTTCCTACTACGTGATCGATCACACCGGCACGGCGATGAGCCTCGAGCCCGGCGCGCTCGTGGCCAGGCTGCCGCTCGTTGCGGGCGAAGGTGCCCAGAAGGCCGTCTTCGAACTCGTTAACAGTTTGGCATCCTATTCCGCCCTAGGATCGAAACTGCAGGGTGCGGCCCGCGTCGGCGGCCGCCGGTGGAATCTCGATTTTCCCAACAATGTAAAAGTGCTGCTGCCGGAAACAGGGATGGATGAAGCGCTGGCGTGGATCGACCGGCTTGATCGCGAACAGGGGTTGCTGGCCAAGGGGATCCTGAGCGTCAACCTGCGCATCGAGGGTCAGGCGGTCGTCGTCCCGGCCATCGAGCCCGGCGCGGAGACCCGCGTGGACCTCGATCCGGAGCTGATGCGTTAGGTTTTGCCGGATTGGCGGCGGTGGCACAACGGGTTGTTTGCAGCGGTGTAGTGTGATGGAAGTGGTGCAGTTTCCCGACCGGGCGCGCAGAGCGGCAAGAGCCCGTGCGTCCCGCGAGGTAAGGTCGGGCAAGTCGACGCTGGCGGCGATCGATGTGGGCAGCACCAAGATCTGCTGCCTGATCGCCGAGCCGGTGCTGTCACGACATGCCGCACTCACCGAAAACGCGCGTCCCGATCTCAGGATTCTGGGGTTCGGCCATCAGGCTGCGCGCGGTATCAGGGCCGGCGTCATCGTCAACGTGGCCGAAACAGAAAAGGCAATCCGGCTCGCCGTGGACGCTGCCGAGCGGATGGCCGGTTTCGGCATCGGCGAGGTGCTGGCAAGCGTCTCCGGCGGGCCGGCCGCAGTGCCGCACCTATCGCGGTCAGACGCAGATCACCGGCAGCGACGTGCTGCCGGTCGATGTGCAGCGCGCGCTCGCCGCTGCAGCACAGCAGGTTTCTCCCGGCAAACGCGTCGTCCTGCACGCGACGCCGGTGCAGTACCATGTTGACGATGCCCACGGGGTACGCCAGCCGCTCGGGATGTTCGGCCAGACCCTGTCGGCCGAGCTCAATGTGGTGACGGTCGAGCCGGGCGCGCTGATGAATCTCGCCCTGGCGATCGGCCGCTGCCATCTCGACGTGAAGGGATATGTGATCGCACCTTATGCCGGCGCCCGTTCCGTCCTCGTCGAGGACGAGATGGCGCTGGGCGTGACTTTCCTTGAAATGGGCGGCGCCACGACCGGCATCGCTGCCTTCCATGACGGCAATCTGGTGTTTGCCGATGTCATTCCGGTCGGCGGGCAGCATGTCACCAACGACATCGCCCGCGGCCTTTCGACCAGCATCGCGCACGCGGAGCGGCTGAAGACGCTGCACGGCTCGGCTCTGGCGGTCACCAATGACGATCTTGACTATGTCGGGTTTCCCCAGCTGGGCGAAACGGGCTTCGGCGACGTGAACAAGGTCCCGCGCTCGCTGCTGACCGGAATCATCCGGCCCCGAGTTCGAGGAAACTATCGAACTGGTTCGCGACCGGCTTGCCGCATCGCCGGCCGCCAAGCTGGCAGCCGGCCGCATCGTCATCGCCGGCGGATCGAGCCAGTTGCCCGGAGTGCGGGAGGTTGCGAGCCGAATTCTGGGCGGCATGGTGCGCTGCGGCACGCCCAAGCAGTACGAGGCAATGCCCGAGGAAGGCCGGCATGCGGCCATGTCGGTGGCGTGTGGACTTCTCGAGCATGCTCTCCTTCCCGACCAGCACGTCGCTGTCGCGCCGGACGTCCACGGCGGCGGGGTGCAGTCCGGCGCTTATCTCGCCCGCGTGGGCCAGTGGATCCGCGAAAGCTTCTAAGCAGTCCATCGCTGCAACGATTGACCTTGGGGTCCCCGAGCAAAAGTTAATGCGCCGCGAACCGGCTGTTCCGGCGCGAATCATTTTTCCGATTCCGGTAAGGTGGTGTTAACCATTTGTTATCACTTGGGTAACAAAGATGCGCGTCGGGGACAACGGACGCCGAACGCCATGACAATCAACCTGACAGTGCCCAATCTCTCGGAGCTGAAGCCCAGGATCACGGTCTTCGGCGTCGGCGGAGCCGGCGGCAACGCCGTCAACAACATGATCGAAATCCGGCCTCGACGGGGTGGAGTTCGTGGTCGCCAATACCGATGCCCAGGCGATGCAGCACAACGCCGCCCAGCGGCGCATCCAGATGGGCTCGGCGCTGACGCAGGGGCTGGGCGCCGGCTCGCAGCCGCAGGTCGGCGCCGCGGCCGCCGAAGAAGCGCTGCCGGAAATCATGGATCATCTGGCGGGCGCCCACATGGTGTTCATCACCGCCGGCATGGGCGGCGGCACCGGCACCGGTGCGGCTCCGGTCATCGCGCGCGCCGCCAAGGAGCAGGGCATCCTGACCGTCGGCGTCGTGACCAAGCCATTCCACTTCGAAGGCCAGCGGCGCATGGCGTTCGCCGACCGCGGCATCGAGCAGCTCGCCCGCAACGTCGATACCCTGATCATCATCCCCAACCAGAACCTGTTCCGGGTCGCCAACGAAAAGACGACCTTCGCCGCCGCCTTCGCCATGGCCGACCAGGTGCTCTATTCGGGTGTCGCCAGCATCACCGAGCTCATGACCAAGGAAGGCCTGATCAATCTCGACTTCGCCGACGTGCGCGCCATCATGAGCGAGATGGGCAAGGCGATGATGGGAACCGGCGAGGCGACCGGCGAGAAGCGGGCGATCGAAGCGGCGGAAGCGGCGATCTCCAATCCGCTGCTCGACGATGTGTCGATGCGCGGCGCCCGCGGCCTCCTGATCTCGATCACCGGCGGTCCCGATCTCACTCTCTATGAAGTCGACGAAGCCGCGACGCGCATCCGCGAGGAAGTCGATCCCGAGGCCAACATCATTCTCGGCGCCACCTTCGATGAATCGCTCGAAGGCACCATGCGCGTGTCGGTGGTGGCGACCGGGCCTTGCGCCCGAGCACCAGGTCAAGTCCGGCGATGGCGCGGCTGCCGAGGCATCGACGCCCGAAAAGGCGCCGAAGCAGTCGCTTTACGGGTTTACCGGCAAACAGCCGGTTCCGGTGAACAGGCCGGTCGAACCGCGAGCGGCGGGCCGGCCCCAGGCGGAGCAGCCGTTGCAGCCGGGCGGATCCGCTGCGCGCGAGAGCTGCGCCGACGAGGCTTTCGCCGCGAGCAGATTTCCGGTGAACCGGCAGGCGCGGCCAAGCCTGCAGGCGCGGCGGGCGCCCCGCATGCCGACGGCTGAGGACTTTCCGCCGCATGCGCGCAGGCAAATCCAGGCGCAGCAGGCGCGGGTGGCGAAGATCGCCGAGCAGGGCCAGCAGCGAAGAAGGGGCCTGCTCGAACGCCTGACCGGCGGGCTTGAGCCGCCGCGATCAACTGCGGAGCCGGAGACGATGAAAGAGCCAACCATGTCATCGAAGCCGCCACAGCGCGCCAGCGCGGCAGCGGCCGAAGAAAACAAGCCGCAAAACGTCCACCATCTCGGTTCGCAGATCGATCCGGCGATCGACGACGACCAGCTCGAGATACCGGCTTTTCTCCGTCGCCAGGCAAACTGACGCGATTTACATGAAGCGGGGACGTCGAACCCGGCGGTCACAAAACCGCCGGGTTTGACTTCTTTATCCGAGCGGCAACGGGAGAATTGAGGCCGTTGGCACCGTCATGGCCGCGCTGTGACTTCCGGCCATCCTGTTCTCGGGACTGTAGCGCGAGGGGGCAGGATCGAAATCGGAGACGACTTTCTCGGCAATTGTGGACGCTGCTGAAAGCGTATAGTCCGGGCGAGCCGGCCATGACGGTTGGCGTGGGAAATAGACAGGGCTGGCACCGGCCAGCTGCGACGGCGTTTCTGCTCGCCGCCTCACTTGCGGCGTGTTCCGGCGATGCCCAACCTCATCGATTGGGAGGACAAGCCCAAGGCATCAACGACCGCCGGCACGCCGACCGTTGCCGCGAGCGCGGCCAGCGGCGATGTGCCGCCCGATCTCGCCGCCGCCGACAACAGCGAACCGGTGGCCAGGCCTTTACAACAAGGGGTTGGCAAAGCTGAAGGAAGGCGAATACAAGGCCGCCGCCAAGCAGTTCGAGGAGGTGGAGCGCCAGCATCCCTATTCGGGGCTGGCCACCAAGGCGATCCTCATGGGCGCCTATGCCCAGTACCAGCGCAATGCCTACGACGACTCGATCAATGCCGCAAAACGCTTCATCACCCTGCATCCGGGCCACCGGGACGTCGCCTACGCCTACTATCTCGTGGCCTTGTCGTACTACGAGCGGATCATGGATGTCGGGCGCGACCAGTCGATCACCGAGAATGCGCTGCTGGCGCTCGAGGAAGTGGGCCGCCGTTTCCCCGGCACGGTCTACGCCCAGGACGCCGAGGCCAAGGCCGTGCTCGCCCGCGATCATCTGGCCGGCAAGGAAATGGAAGTCGGGCGCTACTATATCAAGAGCCGCGCCTATGTTGCGGCGATCAACCGGTTCAAGAACGTCGTGTCCAAATACCAGACGACGTCGCACACGCCCGAGGCGCTCTACCGGCTGACCGAATCCTACTACGCGCTCGGCGTGATGTCGGAGGCGCAGACCGCGGCGGCGGTGCTCGGCCACAACTATCCCGGGAGCGACTGGTACAAGGACGCCTTCTCGCTGTTGCAGACCGGCGGCATCGCGCCGTACGAGAACAAGGAGTCCTGGATCAGCAGGACCATGTCGGCCATCAGCCCGCTCTGACACTTCACTGGGATGAAGCCTCTTTGACGTCGAACCTGCCGATGGAAGCCGGAAGTCCGGATTGGTCCTAGTTAGAGCCGGCGTTCCGTGGCGCGATCTTCCCGAGCGCTTCGGCGACTGGAACATTGTCTACCAGCGCTTCAACCAGTGGGCGAAGAGCGGGTTTTCGAGCGTCTTTTCAGGCTGTTGGCGAGCGATCCCGACAACAAGTACATGAAGATCGACGCAACCATTGTTCGGGCTCACCAGCATAGCGCGGGGGCTCGAAAAAAAAACGGCGAACATAGCGATCGGCCGATCGCGCGGTGGGTTGACCACCAAAATACACGCGCTGGTCGATGCTCTCGGCAATCCGGTGGAACTGATGCTCACGCCCGGTCAGGTTCACGACCTGGCGTGCGCAGAACCGCTGATTGAAAACGCTGACCCCGAGGCCCTGATCGGTGACAAGGCGTTCGACGCCGATCCGTTCATCGATGCTCTGACCGAGCGCGGAATTGTCCCCGTCATCCCGCCGAAGGCCAACCGCACAGACTCCGCGGACTTGCGAATACGCGCTCTACGGCGAACGCAATCTAATCGAGCGCTTCTTCAATAAACTCAGGCACTTTCCGGCCATTGCCACACGCTACGACAAACTCGCCAGAAACTTTCTCGCCGGAGCTCAACTGGCTCCGCTATCATCTTGCTCAACTGAATACAGGCCTAGTACCTCGGCACAGTGATTATGACTCTTTGAGCGTGGGATAGGCGCGGCCCATTTTGGCGCGGGCTTTGTCGGTTGTGAACATCCATTTGATGCGTGCGCCGACGGCATTGCGCTGCGCTTCCCAAGCGGCGATTTCGCTTGCGAGGCGCTTCGGATCGTCAATTCTGCGGTCCAGGCACTGGCCGCGCAGCACACCGATCTCGATTTCGACCATGTTGAGCCAGCTGGCGTGCTTGGGGGTGTAGTGGAACTCCAGGCGGCGCAGAATGCGGCGGGCTTCGGCGGGCGCAAAGGCTTCATAGAGAGCACCGGCCGAGTGGGTCGAACAGGTTATCCTGCACAACCCGGATGCACTCAGCGTCGGGATAATGGACATCGACGAGTTCGCGCATGCATTGGGCGTAATCTTCTGCGGCGCGCCGCTCGGTGACCTTGACCTTGCGCCAGGGCCGGTTGACGTCGAGGGTGATGAAGAGATTGACGGTGCCGTTGCGGCGGTACTCGTAGTCGTAGCGTTCGAGCTGGCCCGGCTCGGCCGGGATCGGCTGGCGCACCTCGCCGATGAGCTGGACCGGGCTCTCGTCGAAGCAGACTACCGGCCGCTTGGGATCGGGCGCCTCGGCATAGAGGTCGAGCACATCCTCCATGCGGGCGACATATTCGCCGTCGACCCGCGGAATGCACCACATATCCCTGCGCCACGGCTTGAGGCCGTTCTCGGCCAGCCGTCGGCGCACCGTTTCGCCCGACAGGCTCTCGTGGTCGGTGAGCTTGACCATCGCGTCGGCCAACAGCTGCAGCGTCCAGCGGGCGCGGCCCGTCGGAGGACTGGCGCAGGCGGTTGCCACCAGCAAGGCTTCTTCCTTGCCCGTGAGCTTGCGCTCCGCTCCCGGACGCGGCTCCTCGCTGAGCGCCCGCTCCAGATTGCCTTCCACAAAGCGCCGCTTGGTCCGATACACGGTGGAGCCGCCAACCGCCACGGCACGGGCGATTTCTTCGTCGCTGCTGCTGCTGCCGGCGTCGGCGGCCAGCAATATCTGGGCGCGCTTGAGCTTGCGGGCAGCTTGCTTGCCGCCGCTCAACATCGTGGTGAGCTCACTGCGTTCGGCTTGGCTGAGCTCGATTCGATACCGTACATTCATCTCGGCCTCCTGGTCGGAGGCGAAGACAAATCGGCCTCCCTATCGCAGGCCCGGACGAATCGACAGATGAGTCAAAAATTAGGCGCCGCCCGGCGCCCCGGGGCGCAAGGCTTCACCCAAAAGCAAGGCCAGTACCTAGCCTTCATCTACGCCTACTCGCGCATGTTCCGGCGCGCCCCGGCCGAGGCCGACATGCAGCGCCACTTCCGCGTCAGCCCGCCTTCGGTCCACCAAATGGTCGTCACGCTCGAACGAGCCCGCCTGATCCGACGTCAACCCGGTGTCGCCAGAAGCATCGAGATCCTCGTCGCGCCGGAAAATCTGCCCATCCTGGAATGGTTGCAAATCAACCAGTCAAAATCTCTGTGACGAGGAACTAGATGGCTTGCGCAAAGCAGGCCTGCCGGAATGATGACGCGAGTTCGGACTCGGCCGGCCTGGAGCATGTTCCTCGCTACGCCACGTTGACTGGGTCTCCCTTGCGCACGTTGCCTTCCATCAGCACGGCGGCATTAGTTCAGGCTTCTCGTCAATTGGAGCGGGTGCGGGCTGCAGGTTGCGGCGGCTTCGTACGAGAATGAGGAGGGCGATGAAACCCGTTGCCGCAAGGGCCAGCAGGATCGCGATCGATGCGGTATCGCCGAGCGCTGCAATCACGATGCCCGAGGCCGCCGGGGCGATCGCTTCGGCAAGGAACTGCGGTGCGGCGAGACGGCCCATCAAGGCGCCGTAGCCTTGCGAGCCGAAGATGAGCAGGGGCAGGGCGCCGCGTACGATGGTCAGGAGGCCGTTCGACAGGCCGTAGAGAAGCGCGAACCATGCCGCACTGGCGAAGCTCCCGGTCATGAGGAGGATGGCGAGCGACACCGGCATGCAGGCGACCGCGAATATTGCCGTGGCCGTGGCCGGCGTGTGCCGCGACAGCAGGAATTCGGCGAGCCTGCCCAGGACCTGTGCCGGGCCGATGAGCGCGGCCGCCGTAACCGCGACCGCGGCGTCGATGCCGGCGCGCTTGAGGATGTCGATGACATGGATCGACACGGCGGCGGTCACCAGTGCGGCGATGGAAAACACGATCGCGAGCAGAACGAAGGCGCTGCGGCCCGCGCGAGGAACGGCGGATGATGCTTCATCAGGGACTTGCGGGCGGACCAGGGTGCCGGTGGGTTGGGGGAGCAGAAAGGCATAGGCGGGCGCGGCGACAAAGCAGTTGACCAGCGCGTAGATCAGCCATGTCGTCTGCCAGCCATAGTTGCTTTCGAGCCAATGGGTGATGGGCCAGAACACCGTCGAGGCGAAGCCGGCGATCAGGGTGATGACGGTGATGGCGCGGCGGCCATCGCCTGGAGCGATCCGCACCAGGGTGGCGAAGGCCGCATCATAGAGCGAGGCGGCAAAGGCAAGCCCGAGGAAGAGGGCGGCGGCGAACAGGAAGGCAGGGCGATCGCAGAGCGCGAAGGCCAGGCAAGCCGCGCCGCCCGACAGCGCTCCCAGCGCCATGACCTTGCGCCCGTCCCAGCCGTCGATGGCCCGGCCGATGCGCGGAGCCAGGAGCCCGCCAATGAGGAATGATGCCGACAGCGCGGTGAGCAACAGGCGCGTATCGATACCGCTCTCCGCCATCGGCTGCTTGAGCACGGTGAAAGGATAATAGAGCGTTCCATAGGCGATCGTCTGCAGGCAGCCGACAAGGCTTGCCGGCCACAGAAATCCCGCTCCCGCGACGGGTCTTGCCGCGCTTGCCGTTTCAGCCATTGGCGGCGGCTACGCCATTGCCGCAGCAGGGCGCGGACTTGCGTTCTGCCCGGAAGGGCCGCAACAGGCAACCTGGTAGAAGTCGGCAGCGGAGCAGATTCCCGTCTCCGGCAATACCAATTCGCCGCGCGCGGCGGCGGCCTCGTCGCCGGCGATGCTCGCCACCAGCGACCTCACCTGCTCATATCCCGTCATCATGAGGAAGGTCGGCGCCCGGCCGTAGGATTTCATGCCGGCGATGTAGAAGCGGGGCTCGGCAAGCGTGAGTTCGCGGGCGCCGTGCGGGGGTACCGTCCCGCAGCTGTGCACGTTGGGATCGATCAGCTCGGCGATCCCCGGCGAGCTGTCGAGCATTGGGTCGAGACCCAGGCGCAGCTCGCCGAGGAAGGAGAGATCGGGGCGGACGCCGGTTGCCACGACCAGCTCGTCCGCGGCGAGGCTGCGCTCGCCGCTATGGATGTGCAATCCACCGACCCCGTTGGTGATTGCCTTGACTTTGAAACCGACGTTGACCCGGATGCGGCCCTCCTCGACAAGCGAAGCGAAGATCTTGCCGAGAGCGGCGCGCGCCGCGAGCCCGTCCGCATCGCCGCCGCCGAAGGATTTCCTGGGGTCGCCGGCGCGCAGCAGCCAATGGGGCCGGGTGCCCGGTGCCTCGCGTGCGAGTTCAACCAGATCGATCAGCGTGCCGATGGCCGAGTGACCGCCGCCGAGGACGGCAACGGTTTTTCCGGCATAGCGGCTCCTCTCCGCTCCGAGGACATCGGGCATGCCGTAGCGGATGTGAGCCTCGCTCTCTTTCTCGCCATGTGCCGGAAGGCCGTTGGCGCCTGCCGGATTGGGGTTATGCCAGGTGCCGGAAGCGTCGATGACGGCCTGGGCGACGATCGTCACCGGCTGCGATCGGGCGACGGCTTCGATGACGAAGGGCGCCTCGGCGCGACCGCCGGTCTTGGTCTTGTCGAGCCCGAGGCGGCTCACTGCGGTCACCCGGTGACCGAGCTTCACGGCTCCGGCGAGGGCCGGATGCCGGGCCAGCGGCTCGAGGTACCGCTCGCAGAGCTCGTTGCCGTTCGGATAGTGCGCCGGATCGGGACGGTTCCAGCCGGTCGCCGCAAGGAGCCGTTCCGCTGCCCGGTCGACATTGTGCTCCCAGGCGGAGAACAGCCGCACATGGCCCCAGCGGCGCACGTTGCCGCCGACCGTCTCCCCCTGGTCGAGCACGACAGTTTCGATTCCCCGTTCCGCCGCATGGGCCGCTGCCGCGAGCCCGACGGGTCCTGCTCCGATGACGGCGAGGCTCGTGTGCATGTGATGCTCCTTCCATATTTCCGGCATGATCGAATTACCTGGTACAAAAAAATTATGCCGCCGACGTTTCGACCATGTCGGCACAGCACTCATCGACCAGGAAGCCGACCAGCGCCTGCATCTCGCCAAAACTCGCCCGGCAGATGAGGGTCGTGCCCTGGCGCTCCTGGGTGACGAGGCCGACCTGAATCAGTTTCTGCAGATGATGCGACAAGGTCGATGCCGCAGCGCCGACCTTCTGCTGAAGACGCCCAACGGATAAGCCGTTGTCGCCGGCCCGCACCAGCATGCGAAACACGGCAAGCCGGGTCGGATTGCCCAGCGCCTCGAGCTCGGCCGCCGCATCGATGAGTTTCATAGCCGAGCGATAACGCCGCGGCGCCAAGCAGTCAACATTATTTCTAGAAATATAGAAATATGGCGTGAGCGGCAAAGACAAATATCAAATTCCGCCTTGCATCAGCGGTGGGTCGCCATCGTCTTGACGGCAGCTGCGATCAGAACCGTCCCCAAAAACAACTTGAGAAGCCCGACCGGCGCCGCTGCCATGGTAACGCCGCCCAGTCCGGCCCCCAATATTGAACCGAGGGCCATCGCGGTAGTGATACGCTTGATGCCTCTACCGCGCGGGATCGCATCCAGGCGCCAATAGCGCCACAGGCCGGCGGCGATGAGGCACAGCGAGACGAGGATGCTGGCCGAACCAGCCGCCCGGATATCAGCGCCGAAAACAAAAATCAGCGCAGGAATGAGAAGTTCACCGCCGGCCACGCCAAGCATGCTGCTGACAAGGCCGATACCGATGCCCAGGGCAAAGCCGGTGACGAAGTGCACAATCGGCTCGGGAGGCAGAAAGTGCATTTGCTGAAAGGGGAATGCAGTCTCGACCAGGAGCAGCAGTCCAATTGAGCCCAACAGCAGCGCGACGATCTGCACCAGATGCTTTGACGCGAGCCGTTGAACGAGGCCCGCCCCATGCACAGCGCTGATCATGCCGCCACCGATAAGCCCGAATATCGCAGGCAGATAAGGAGTTAAAGCGCTCACCGAGACAAAGTGACTTCGGGCAGCCATGGCAAATGCGAGGGTAACGAAGCTGATGAGCAGGTTGACCGGGATGGCCGACCTGACATCGAACCCTATTGCTTTCATCAGTACCGGGAGTCGGAACTCGCCCCCGCCCAAGCCGATCAGCCCGCCGAGTGCGCCGATCGGGACGCACCAGCCAAATGCTTTCTGAAAGTAGGGGCAGGCGAGTGTTTGCTGCATGCATTGTCATAACGTCCGATGACTATGGGCGCTACTCATTTTGCCCTACCGCTTGTTGGCGCCCTAGTGTGGAGCTGTTCGAGCCCCATGTGAGCTCCGGATCCGAGGACGCGGGCGTACGCCACTCGAACAATCTCATTTCCTGCCTGCGCGTTTAGTGCGGGTGCCGATGGTGGCTGTCAGGATAATGCGCATGGCTATGCCGCAGCCGGGCATGACGGTGGCGATGCGCATGAGGTTCGCCTGGCGGATCAGCGGGCTCGTGCGCATGAAAGTGGTGCTCATCATGTACGTGCTCGTGCAGGTGCTCCAACGGCTCATGCATGTGCACGTGTTCGTGCCGCTCCGTGAGGTGTAGCCAAACTCCGATCGCCATGAGTGCTCCGGCAGCGGCCAGCGCCATGGTCAGAGGCTCCTGGAAAACGACAACGGCAATGACGGCGCCAACGAATGGAGCGGTCGAATAATAAGCTCCCGTCCGGGCCGTACCGAGATCGCGAAGCGCGAGAACAAAGAAGACGAGACTCACTCCGTAACCGAAGAACCCCAGGGCAGCTGCGAAGGCAAGGTCAAGCGAGCCGGGAAGTGACGCACCGAGGAATGCCGCAAGACCAAGATTGGCAGGCGCGGCAACCAGCCCCTTCAGCATCGCGATCTGCAAAGGATCACCCAGGGCTACTTTGCGGGTCAAGTTATTGTCCACGGCCCATGCAAGACATGCTGCAACCACTGCCAGAGGCCCAACCATGTTGGTAACGGCAAAATCTCCCTGCCACGACAACAGGCCGGCGCCGGCCACAATGCTGGCCATCCCAAGAGCGATACGGCGATCGAAATTCTCGCCAAATACGAACCACGCAAGCAGGGCTGTCAGCACCCCTTCCAGGTTCAATAGCAGCGATGCGGACGAGGCGGGCGTGAGGGCGAGTCCGAACATCAGCAAGACCGGCCCGATCACTCCGCCGGCCAGGATGGCCGCCCCAAGCCAGAGTGATGCGCTCAGCCCGAGCTTCTCCTTCGTCAACAGCGTGCCGTGTCTCACGCCACGAAGTGACAACCGGACCACCAGCAATCCAAGTCCGGATCCGAGGTAAAGCAAACCGGCGAGCAGCGCCGGCTGAATGTCGCCGACAAGAACCTTGGCGAATGGAGTGCTGGCACCGAACAACAGCGCCGAGGCCAGCGCCAGCGCAGCGCCTCGCGGAAGGAAGCTCACATGCAAGAGCGCTTTCCCTATGGAACGGGCAGATTGTCGAGCAACAGGGTAAGCCCGAGCCCGAGGATGATTGCCGAGCTGCCGATCTCCAGCGCGGTAAGCAGAAAGCCCAGCGCTCCGCCTTCTGGATCAAACCTGCCCAAGAGTCCGCGTCTGGCGGCAATCCCGACGCTGCCACATATGCCGATCGTGAGGGCGGCCCCGACACCCATGAAACCCGCGAGCATCAATCCGGTCAGGTAAGCTCCAAGGGCAATGGCATGCCCCACCACCAGCATCGTGAGAGGACATGGCAAGACACCCACGGCATACGGAAGAATCGAGGCTGATGCGCGGGAATGAGGAGGAGGCACGTCAGCGGGCCGAAGGGCACGGAAGAGGTAGTAAGCTCCGATCACGGCGATCAGCGCATAGCTCGTTGCTTGAACGGTGGCGGCGGCACCGGATGGCCGTCCGATCATCGACGCCCCGTGATCGAACAGCAGCATGAGAACAATGGCCGATATCGTGTGGGACAATGCAACCCGCGCCGCCATCGAAAACCCTTCGAGAGGCCGCGCTTCATTTCCGATGAAATACGAGACGACCACCGCTTTTCCGTGGCCTGGTGTCAATGCATGGATCATGCCGAGGCCAACTGCCAACATTATGACGGCGGGGGCAAGCCGGCCGGTTTCTGCAACCGCCCTCACGTAGTCAGCCAGCTCTGATTTGAGCACCTTCTGAAGTGAAACGAGAGCCGCGAACGAGCCGTGGTACCAGTCCATCACACCCAAATTCTTTCGAGGGCACAACAAAAACGCGATCCGCCGCAGGGATAGCAGCTTCGCCTTCGCAGACCTTCATGCAACTGTCATTCTTGTTGTCCATGTGTCCAGACAAATGGACAGCTCGATTGCCATCGCCTGCCTGAATTCGCTCGCCCAGGACACGCGGCTTCGTGCCTTCCGGGAGTTGGTCCAGGCAGGCACCTCCGGTCTTCCTGCCGGAGTGCTTGCCCGGCGCTGCGAGGTGCCACACAACACCATGTCTACGCATCTGGCGAGCCTCACGCGATCGGGATTGATATCGGACGAACGCAAGGGCGGTTCCATCATTTACCGTGCAGAAAAGTCGGGCAAGTGCAGAAGGTGGTCCTGTACCTGCTGCAGGACTGTTGCAACGCACGGGCGCTGTCCGATACTTTTGCCGGGATCGCTCCCGCGGGAGTCGCTCCCTTCCTGGCGGCGCAGATCGTCGGTGCGTTGGCTGCTTTCCAGGTTTCGCGGTGGCTGTGGAGCGGGGAGGCCGGTGAGGCATCGTCATAGACGATAGCTCCAAAAGTGCTACCTCGCGGCAGCTGGTTGCAGGGTCCAAACAGCACCGGATTGACGATCAGCGAGCCAGCATCGACAATACCGTCGCGGAGGGGAGCGCGATGAAAACGGCAACAGTGCTCGGCATTCTCGTGGCCGGCGTGGCTTCAACCGGGGTGCAGGCCGAACCCGATCCGGCTCGAGGCCAACAAATCTTCGGCGCGTGTATCGCCTGTCATTCCCTGGAACCCGGGAAGAACATGACCGGGCCGAGCCTCTCGGGCATATGGGGGAGGAAGGCGGGCAGCCTGGCGAGCTTCTCTCGTTATTCTTCGGCCCTGAAATCTGCAGACGTGGTGTGGAGCGATGAAACACTTGACCCGTGGATTGCGGACCCGAAAGCTTTCATCCCGGGGAACGTCATGCGATCCCCCGGACTGCCGGACGATCAAGCTCGGGCCGACCTTGTCGCCTTCCTGAAGCAAGCCACGAAGGCCGGGCAAGCGGCGCCGCAGATTGAAGGCATGATGGGCATGGGGGCGGCCGTGTCGAGCCTCAAAAATGTTCCTGCCAGCGCCCGGGTGAAGGAAATCAAGTACTGCGGTGACACCTACAATGTCACGACGGCCGATGGGCAGACGGTCCAGTTTTGGGAGCGCAACCTTCGGTTCAAGACGAACTCAAGCGATGATGGCCCGCCCAAGGGTTCTCCGGCCATCGTCGACGCTGGCATGGTAGGGGATCGCTCTTCGGTAATCTTCGCCGCACCGGAGGAAATTGGCCGGTTCATAAAACGTCAGTGCTGAAGCCTGGCCCGATGGCGTGTCGATCCTGACACCACCGCCGAGTTCACGAATTCGCGGCAGCCAGTAACCTCCCGTCTGCAGCGCCGTGGCCGCCGCGCAGGCCGGGACGTCGAACTTGACAACGATCAGCGAAATCAAAAAGCGGGATCCAGCCTCGCGCCTCTCATGCGGTCATCAAATCGATGACCCGCATGATTGCAACCGCATTGCCCTTGTTCTGGGTGCCTTCGGTCGTATCGGCTTTTGCGCAGGTCCAAACATCGCCCTTCTTGACTGTGAACTCTTTTTTGTTCTGAACGACCGAAAGTTCTCCTTCCGTCATGTGGCAGACCATGTCGTTCTTCATCACGTTGTCTGGCGTCTTCGCCCCGGGCTGGATAACAACATCCCGCAGCTTGATCATTTTATAGGCTGGTATAACCGAATCCCGCTCACCAAGGTCTACAACTCTGACACCTGGTCCGACCTCCTTGCCCTCAGTAGGGCCGTAAGTCTGGGCCGCTGCGGCCGTTGGCAGGGCAAGTGTAGATGCTGCCAGGCCGAGACCTAGTACCAATCTTCGATCCATGTTTTCCATTGGAGCCTCCTCCCGGATGGTGACAATAACATCCGCGCATTTCGGAACGCGTGGTGTCCGGTCGGGGAAGCCACTCGGGTTTCCCCGATTGACTACGAGAGGGTACGCGCGTTTGTGCCCGTGCACAACGCCCGTGTTCGACATCGATTCGCCAACGCCAGGAATATTGTCCGGCCCGTAGGTAGCGCCGTAGCCACCGCGCGCGATCCTGGCCTTCGAATGCATCTGCTTCATGTCGCCGGAACGGATTCCAGATTTCTGGCAACCAGCCGTGACTTCACCTCCGGGGCGCGGACCAGCGCAAACAGCACCGGGATGACGATCAGGGTCAGCAGCGTCGATGTGACCATGCCCCCGATCATGGGCACCGCGATGCGCTGCATGATCTCCGATCCGGTGCCGTGGCTCCACAGGATCGGCAGGAGACCCGCCATGATGGCGCTGACCGTCATGATTTTCGGGCGCACGCGCTCGACGGCGCCTTCCATGATGGCCGCGTGCAGATCGGCCCTGGTCAGCAGGTGGCCGTTGCGGCCGCCTCTTCCTTTCGTTCCTTCCAGGCTTGCTGGAGATAGATCAGCATCACGACGCCCGTCTCCGCCGCCACGCCGGCGAGCGCAATGAAGCCGACGACGGTGGCCACGCTCTGATTGAAGTGCATGTAATCCATGAGCCACAGGCCGCCGACCAGGGCGAACGGCAGCGAGAGCATCACGATCAGCGTGTCTGAAAGACGGCGGAAGTTCAGGTAGAGCAGCAGGAAGATGATCAGCAGGGTAGCCGGAACGACGATCTGCAGGCGCTCCTTCGCCCGTTCGAGATATTCGAACTGGCCGCTCCAGGCGGCGTAATAGCCCGGCGGGAAGTCGACCTCGTCCGCAACCGCGCGCCGCGCCTCCTCGACATACCCGCCAATGTCCCGGTCACGCACATCGACATACACATAGGTCACGAGCCGGCCGTCTTCCGTGCGGATGGTCGTCGGCCCCTTGGAGCGTTCGATGCGGGCGACTTCGCCCAGCGGAATTGCCGCGCCGCCGGGGATCGACACCAGCACGTCGGCGGCGATGCTTTCGGGGTCGCTGCGAGTATCGCGCGGGAAACGCATGACGACCTGGTAGCGCTCGCGGCCTTCGACCGTCGTCGTCACCGGCTCGGCGCCGAGCGCCATGGCGATCGTATCCTGCACGTCCTCGACACTCAGGCCATAGCGCGCGATGCGGTCGCGGTCCGGGATGATGTTGAGGAAATAGCCGCTGTTGACCCGCTCGGCATAGGCGCTGGAAGTTCCCGGCACCTTGCGGACCACCGCCTCGACCTCGCGCGCCAGCCGCTCGATCTCCGCCAGATCCTTGCCGAAGATCTTGACGCCGACGGGCGTGCGGATGCCGGTCGACAGCATGTCGATGCGCGCCTTGATCGGCATCGTCCAGGCATTGCTGACGCCGGGAAACTGAAGTGCGGCATCCAGCTCGGCGATCAGGCCGTCGACCGTCAGGCCGGGCCGCCATTGGTCCTCGGGCTTCAGGTTGATGACGGTCTCGACCATCTCGAGGGGCGCGGGATCGGTCGCGGTCTGCGCGCGGCCGGCCTTGCCCAACACGCTTTCGACCTCGGGGAACGATTTGATGATCTTGTTCTGGGTCTGGAGGAGCTCCGCCGCCTTGGTCACCGAGATTCCGGGCAAGGTCACCGGCATGTAGAACAGCGTCCCCTCGTTGAGGTTGGGCATGAACTCGCTGCCGAGCCGCATGGCCGGTATCCAGGACGCCGCCAGAATGGCGACGGCAGCGAGCAGGGTCAGCGTCTTCGCCCGCAGCACCAGCCGGATGACGGGACGGTAGAGCCAGATCAGGAAGCGATTGAGGGGATTGCGCGCCTCGCGCACGATGCGGCCGCGAATGAACAGGATCATCAGCGCCGGCACCAGCGTGATCGACAGGAGCGCCGCCGCCGCCATGGAGAACGACTTGGTGTAGGCGAGCGGCTTGAACAGGCGCCCTTCCTGCGCCTCGAGCGCAAAGATCGGCAGGAAGGACACGGTGATCACCAGCAGGCTGAAGAACAGCGCGGGGCCGACCTCTTCGGCCGCCTTGACGATGACCTGGATGCGCGATGCGCCCGGGGCCATGCGTTCGAGCCGCTTGTGCGCGTTCTCCACCATGACGATGGCCGCATCGACCATGGCGCCGATGGCGATGGCGATGCCGCCGAGACTCATGATGTTCGATCCGATGCCCAGCCACTGCATGACGGTCAGGGCGATCAGGATGCCGATCGGCAGCGTCACGATGGCGACGAAGGCGCTGCGCAAATGCAGCAGGAAGATCACGCAGATGACGGCGACGACGGCGCTTTCCTCGGCCAGCGTCCGGGCGAGATTTTCGATGGCGCGATAGATCAGCGCGGACCGGTCATAGACCGAAACGATCTCGGTGCCCTCGGGAAGGCTTGGCGCGATCTCGGCCAGCTGCTGCTTGACATTGCGGATCACGTCCAGGGCGTTGGCGCCATAGCGCTGCACCGCGATGCCGCTCGCCACTTCGCCCTCGCCGTTGAGCTCCGTCACGCCCCGGCGCTCGTCGGGCACGAGCTCCACCCGCGCGATGTCGGTAATGCGCACCGGCGTTCCGTCGCTGGATTTGAGGCCGATGTTCTCGATATCCTCGACGCCGGTGAGGTAGCCTTTGCCGCGCACCATGAACTCGGTCTCGGAAAGCTCGACCGTGCGGCCGCCGACATCCATGTTGCTGGCGCGAATGGCCTCGCGGACATCGTCGAGAGCTATTCCGAGCGTCTTGAGACGCAGGGGATCGATGACGACGGCATATTGCTTCACATGGCCGCCGACGCTCGCCACTTCCGCCACGCCGTCGGCCTTCGCCGCCGCGAAACGCACGTGCCAGTCCTGCAGCGATCGCTGCTGGCTGAGGTCGCCGCCCTTGCCGGTAAGCGCATATTGATAGACCCAGCCGACGCCGCTGGCGTCGGGTCCGAGATTGGGCGTGACGCCGCGCGGAAACTTTTGTGCCGCGACGTTCAGATATTCGAGCACCCGGCTGCGCGCCCAATAGATGTCGGTGCCGTCTTCGAAGATGACATAGACGAACGAGACGCCGAAGAAGGAGAAGCCCCGCACCACCCGCGATCGCGGCACGCTGAGCATGGCGGTCGTCAGCGGGAACGTCACCTGATCCTCGATGACCTGGGGCGCCTGCCCGGGGTAGTCGGTGTAGACGATGACCTGGGTGTCTGAAAGATCGGGAATGGCGTCGAGCGGGATGCGCGACAGCGAATAGAGGCCCGCCAGGGTGGCGAACGCGGCGCCGATCAGCACCAGCACGACGTTGCGGGCCGACCAGCGGATGACCGCTGCGATCATTGCTGCGTCCCGCCGGATTTCAGGCCGTTGAGCGAGGCGCGCAGATTGCTTTCGGAGTCGAGGAGGAAATTGCCGGCGGTGACGATCCGTTCGCCCGTCGCCAGCCCGGAGACGATCTCCGTAAGCCCTCCGCTGCTGCGGCCCAGCTTCACGTCGCGCGGCTCGTAGAGTCCTTCCTCCCGTTCGACGATGACGACCTGCCGCTCGCCGCTGTCGATGATCGCCGATTGCGGAACGGCGATCACGTCCCTTCCGCCGGCTGCGATTTCGACTTCGGCGAAGAGATGGGGCTTGAGCCGCCCGTCGCGATTGGGCAGGCCGATCCTGCACCATCGCCGTGCGGGTCGCCATGTCGAGCTCGGGATGAATCAGCAGCACCTTGCCTTCGAACCGCTCACCCGGGAATGCGTTGAAGGTGATGGTCGCGGTCTGGCCTTCCGCGATGCGGCCGATCTCGCGCTCCGGAACATTGGCCACGACCCAGATCTCCGACAGGTCGATCAGCTTGAACAGCATCTCGCCGGACTGGAAACGCATGCCGCGCATGGCCGATTTTTCCATCACCGTGCCGTCGGCGGGAGCCCGCATCGTAAAGGAGCGCACGGCCTGGCCCGTCGTGCGCAGCTCCTCGATGGCGCTTTCGGGGAACCCGAACAGCATGAGATTGCGCCGGGCCCGCTCTACCTCGGCGCCGGGTCCGCCGTCCGATGCCTTGATGGCGATGAGATAGTCGGCCTGCTTCTGCAGAATCTCCGGGCTTTCGATCCAGATTTTCGCCAGCGGTTCGCCTGCCGCAACCTTGTGGCCCGTGACGGCGACATAGAGCTCGTCGATGAATCCGTTGAACCTCGCGGTTGCAGCCGTGACGCGGAACTCGTCATGTTCGACGATACCGGAAACCTTGATGGAGCCGCCGATGGCGCGGCGGGCGACGGTTTCCGTCTTCACGCCGGATCGCTGGACCTTGTCGAGGCTGACCCGGATCGTCCCCGGCGGGCGCTGACACTTCGTCCTCATAGACGGCGATGTAGTCCATCCCCATGGAGTCTTTCTTTGGAATGGGAGAGGTGTCCGGGAGGCCCATCGGGTTGCGGTAATAGGCGATCTTGCGATTGCCTTCACCGCTCTGCGACTTTCCAGCTGCATCGACCGCCGTCAGAAGGATTTCGCCGATGACGGGCTCGGCCCGTCCGGGCACCTGAGCCTTGACGTGGAGTGCCCAGCGTCCGGCCATCGGGAAGTCGGCGCGGTAGGCGAAAATGCCGGGCGCGCCCGGACGGGACTTTCGTGACAGGCGAACCCATGGCGGCCATGCCGTCGGGCGACATGTCGAGACGGACGCCGGCTGATATCGGCATTTTCCACCGCGGCACCATCCGGGCCGATGAGACGAATGGAGAATTCCTGCCCGCGCTCTGCCGAAACCTGTGAGCTGACGGCCTCAAACCGGTAGCCTTCTCCGGCAAGAAGCCTCGAGATCTCTGCAGAATAGAAGAACGCTCCGGCAGCAAAGAGCGCCCCGGTAAGGCCAAGCAGGCCCAGAACTCGCCAGATCATGATCGTGATTCCTCGTACCGAACAAAAAAGGCGGCGTCGGCCCAAAGACCGCGCCGGTTCAGCGCAGCAAGGAATCAAATTCGTGGAGGGGGGCTATCGACGGGTGAGGATGTAGTCCGGCGGTTGTTCATTCACCGCCGCATCGAACAGTGCGATGTGACACGGCATGGTGACATCCGGGACAGTGCCATAACCATGGGCAGGTTCGACGGGCATTGGCTCTGACACTTCGCCGAAGCGAGGCAAGGCGCCAGGCACGACGGGTCCGTGGTCTTCGCAAGGTACCGCGCCTTCCGGCATCGCCATGGAGCTTTCCGCGCATGAAGGCCGCCGCGAATGCTGTCACCGGCACAGTAAGTGCCAGAAGCATGGCGAAGAGGCCGAGGATGGCTGACAAGCGACGCATTCGGTCACTGAATCCCCTAATATCCCGATCAAGTCAATTGCCTGATAAATCACAGTTCTGAGAGTGGATCGTTAACGATCAGGCGATGCGCGCGAAGATCATCCCTATTTGCCGCACTCGCCGGCGGTCAATTCCTCGTCGGCACGTGCCTGTTGAGCTTCGTCCAATATTGCGTAGAGGGCGTCAAATTTTTCCTTGAGGGCCAATTTGGAATCGAGCACCGGGCTGTCCGCATCAGGAGCGGGCAGAGTAATATCAAATCCCGTATCACCCGTGGCCAAGCGCATATACCCTTGCCTTCGACGGTCTTTGACGGCCTCTGCATATTGTCTTCGAGCCAGAAGGTATTCGAGCCACGCTGCTTCCTGCTCGCTTCTTATTTCGATCAATGTTTTCAACTCGGCTTCCCGGGTTTCTGGCCGGGTGCTCTGAAACAATTTTCCCAACCATGGCGACGATGCAAGTTCCCGCTGGCCCGAAAGGGCGACCTCACCGGTCAGCAATGTCGCCACAACTGCAAGTACTGAAATGGCTATGTTATGCATTTCTTGCGAGGACTGCGTGGACCGGTATGTTGGCATTTTTCAAGGATCAAACTCCATACGCAATCGCTGGTAGCATCAGAGGTAACTGCGATGACCATAGGCACCAAGGTACAGCCGTTTCGTCAGAAAGAGAACATTGCGCTCGCGGGAGATGCCGGTAAAGTTGCGCCACAGTCGGCGGTTTGAATGAGCACACGACGATCGTCCTCTACACTCCGGAAACAGGACTAGCTCAGCGATGAGAGTTTGTCCGACTGTGCCCTTCTAAAAAGGGGGGTCCGGAAGATTTTGGGCCTTGCAGGATTGTCACCTAGATGCGCGCAAGCCTCATCGCAATCCATTCGCAAACGAACTGGCCGAGCGGCTTGGATCGTGTCGCTCTATGACGAAAGAGTTGGCTGAAAAACCTCCTATTTCATCTCTTGGCGTGACCTATTGCCGGTCACAGCCGGAGCCGCAACAGCGCCGTTCCTGAGCCGGCCCGCCCAGTCGCTCTCTTGTGTCAGGTCACATTGATCTCCGTCATCATGCCGTTTTCCATGTGATAGAAGTGGTGGCAGTGGAGAAACCACCGGCCGGGCTTGTCGAAATCGACAGCGACGGTGACGGGCGAGCGGGGCGGCACGATCACCGTATCGCGCATCGGTCCTGAAAAGCGCTCGCCGCGCGTGGCGACGACCTGAAAATGATGTCCATGCAGATGCATCGGATGCATCATCGACGACGGGTTGTCGAACACCAGCTCGACCCGATCGCCGAGATTTGCCTCGAGTGCCCGATGGTCCCCGTGGACTCTGCCATTGATGGTCCATCGATAGCCGGGCTCCTCGCCGAGCATGAGATGGAAGATCTTGTCCGCCGGTCTGGTGGCCAGTGGTCTTGCCGCCCTGAGCTGCTCGTCGAGTGAGAGATCGGTGTGGCCTGCGGCTTCCGGCGCAAGAGCTGCGAGCTTGGTGACCTCGCCGCCAGCCGTTGCCAGCACGATGCCGGTGCGGGCCCGGGAGGCTTCGACTTGCGCGACAATCGGGAAGGCGCCGCTCTCGTTTGCGATGTCAACCAGGAGATCGAGGCGCTGTCCCTGGGCGATGGGAAAGCGGCGTCCGGAATGCGGTTGGCAGGGACAGCCGTCAACCGCTATGCACGTCGCGTCGATAACGCCGGTATCAACGAAAAAAGCGGTCGCCGACGCACCGTTGATGACGCGCACGCCGCACCCGCCCGCCCTTGTCAACGCGGACGACTTCGGGGTCATCAAGCGTTCGATCGTTGGCCAGAAAGGCATCGTACGCAACATCGTTGGCATGAACCATCATGCCGCCGCTCATCATGGCTCCGCCCTGCATCATGTCGGCGTGATCCATACCGCTGCCAGCAGCGCTCGGTTCCTTCATCCCGGATGCCATGCCGCCTGATGCGCTGCCATGCCCCATGGCTGCATGGTCCTGTTGACCGGTTGAGGACGGTGATCCGGCTCCGATCGCCCCATGAAGGTTGCTCGTGCCGAGGCCGGCCAGAACCTCCGCCGGCGTGCGGAACGTGAAGTCGTGCAGCATCATGACGACGTCTTGCACATCGCCGGCATCCTTTTCGCGCGCCACCATGGGAGCGGCAAGCAGACGTTGCTCGCTCACCTGGTGGGAATGCATCCAGTGCGTGCCGGGCGTCAGTGCGAAGTCGTGGCGATCCGCGGCGTTGGGACGGAGCTCGCCGCCTTCAGGCCGCGCCCGGTCCTGTTCGGCGGACGCCAGCACCTGGCCATGCCAGTGCATGACGAGCGGGTCAGACGTCGAATTGAGCACCAGGCCGGAGAAGCGATCCCCTTCGTTTGCAACTATGCCGGTCCGACCATCCGGTCCCAAAACCGCATAGACGGTTGCGGCCTTCCCGCCGACCTCTATGGAGCGCGTTCCGACGGTCAACAGCGGCGTGCTCGAGGAAGCGGCGGCACGAGGCAAGCCGGCACCAAACGCGGAAGCGCTGCTGGCCAAAAGGAATGAACGGCGGGTAAGGGCGAGGCGAGGGGCGAAGGTTCGCATTGCGGACTCCTTGGACGATCGGCTCATAGCCGTGCGACCCGCAGCCTCAGGGCGTTGGCCACCACGCTGAACGAACTCAGCGCCATTGCGGCGGCAGCGATGATGGGGGAGAGGAGCAGTCCGAACCAAGGGTAGAGAACGCCGGCGGCGATGGGAACCCCGCCGCGTTGTAGACGAAAGCGAGGAACAGGTTCTGCCGGATGTTGTTCATGGTCGCCGATGACAGCCGCCGGGCGCGCACGATGCCGGTGAGGTCGCCTTGAGCAGCGTCACGCCGGCGCTTTCCATGGCGACGTCGGCCCCCGTTCCCATGGCGATGCCGACGTCGGCCGCCGCGAGCGCCGGAGCATCGTTGACGCCGTCGCCGGCCATCGCGACCACGCGGCCCTCTGACCTGAGCCTTGCCACGACTTCCGCTTTCTTGTCCGGCAGCACTTCGGCTTCGACTTCCGTTATGCCGAGCTTGGCGGCGACCGCCTCGGCGGTGGTGCGGTTGTCGCCTGTCACCATCACGATGCGGATGCCTTCTTCGCGCAGTGCTTTCAGCGCTTCCGGGTGGTCGCCTTGAGCGGATCGGAAATCGCGATGACGCCCGACGCCTTCCCGTCGATCGCCACATGGATGGCCGTGGCCCCGTCCCGGCGCAGACGCTCGGCTGCATCGGCGAGCGCCGCCGTGTCCATACCGAGTTCGGCGAGGTAACGCGCCGTGCCGAGAACGACCTTCGTTCCTTCGACCACGCCGATCGCGCCCTTGCCGGTGGGCGCGTCAAAGTCCTGGACGGGTTGCAGGGGCAAGCCCCGGTCCTTGGCGGCCCTCACGATAGCAGCCGCCAGCGGGTGCTCGCTCGCCTGCTCGACACTGGCCGCCAAGCGCAAGAGGTGGGTTTCGTCCTCGCCGGCGCTGGTAACGATGGAGGTCACCGCCGGCTTGCCCTGCGTAAGGGTGCCGGTCTTGTCGACGATGAGCGTGTCAACTTTTTCGAGCCGCTCGAGCGCCTCGGCGTTTCGGATGAGCACGCCCGCCTGCGCGCCACGGCCGACACCGACCATGATCGACATCGGCGTCGCCAGGCCCAGCGCGCAGGGACAGGCGATGATGAGAACGGTGACCGCGGCAACGAGCCCATAGGAAAAACGCGGCTCGGGTCCCCAGATGGACCAGGCGACAAAGGCCAGCGCCGCCACGAGGATGACAGCCGGCACGAACCAGCCTGAGACCTGGTCGGCGAGGCGCTGGATCGGAGCCCGGCTGCGCTGGGCCGCCGCCACCATCTGCACGATGCGGGCAAGCATGGTGTCGCGGCCGATCTTTTCGGCGCGCATGAGGAAGCTGCCGGTGGTGTTGAGGGAGCCGGCAATGACCTTCGAGCCGGGCTCCTTGCCCACTGGCATGGATTCTCCGGTCACCAGCAATTCATCGATCGCGACGCGGCCTTCAGTCAGCTCTCCGTCGACCGGCACTTTCTCGCCGGGGCGGACCCGGAGGAGATCGCCGATCGCTACGAGGTCGAGGTTGGATCTCCTCTTCGTTGCCACCGTGGCAACCCGGCGGGCGGTCTTCGGCGCCAGGTCGAGCAAGGCGCGGATGGCGCCCGAGGTATGCTCGCGGGCGCGCAACTCGAGCACCTGGCCTAAAAGGACGAGCACGGTGATCACGGCGGCGGCCTCGAAGTAAACGGCAACCGATTGATCCGCGCCCCGAAACGCCGGCGGGAAAATCCCCGGCGCCATGGTGGCTATGACGCTGTAGAGCCAGGCGACGCCGGTGCCCAAGGCAATCAGGGTGAACATGTTGAGGCGCCGCGTGACCAGCGATCGCCAGCCGCGCACGAAGAAAGGCCAGCCCGCCCACAAGACGACGGGCGTGGCAAAGAGGAGCTGCAGCCAATTCGATGCCTGCGGGCTTACTGGCATGTGCAGGCCGGTGAGATGGCCGCCCATCTCGAGCGCCACGACGGGCAGCGCCAGAACCAGTCCGATCCGGAACCGCCGCGACATGTCAGCCAGTTCCGGATTGGGCGGCGTGGCGGCGCTGACTATCTCGGGTTCCAGGGCCATGCCGCAGATCGGACACGGGCCGGGTCCGATCTGCCGGATCTCCGGATGCATGGGGCATGTGTAGACAGTTCCCTCCGGGACGGTTTCGGCGGCTTGCCCGGCCTCGGTCTCGTTCAGATAGCGCTCCGGTTGGGCGAGGAACCTGGTCTTGCAGCCCTCAGAGCAGAAATACCAGGTGCGTCCGGCATGTTCCCCCCGGTGTTTGGCCGAGTGGGGATCGACGGTCATGCCGCACACGGGATCCTTCATCGTGATCGCTGTGGCGCTCGATGCCGATTCCTTGTCGGTTCGCATAGCAGGCCTTTCCATGGCTTTGTCAGTGGACACCCTTGGGGGGTATCTCGATGCTTGACATATATACCCCCTGTGGGTATACCGTCAACATGCAGAAGGAAACCAAAGCCGCCGTATTACGGCGGTTCAGCCGCATCGAGGGGCAGGTCCGTGGCTTGGCCCGCATGATCGAAGAGGATCGCTACTGCATCGACGTCGTGACGCAGATATCGGCGGTGCGGGCGGCGCTGCGCCGCGCCGAGGAAGAAGATCCTCCGCGATCACGTCGTGCACTGTGTCGAGCACGCCATTGCCAGCGGTGACAAGCGAGACCAGCGGAAAAAGATGTCCGAGATCATGGACGTGTTGAGCCGGGCTGAGCGATAACCGCACGTGTAATGAGAAACGTCAAAGTCCGCATCAATCCGATTGGGCTCCATTGCCGTTATGAAACCCGATGGATGACGCCAGGCGAGCATAGACCCGCGCGGACGGGGCGAAAGGCAGAACCGCCACGAACAGGTTATTTTGCGCGCCTGGAGCTCGCCGCTTCACATCAGGTCAGCTACGCCGAGTCGGGAGACTACGATACCGATCTCGGCCGGTTTCGGGAAAACAACGACGGGTTCATGGATGAGGTTCATGCCCTCCGCGGCGCCCATGCCGCTGACGTCGGCGGTGATGATTTTCAACAACGACGCATTTTGCGGGTTGGCGTCGGACATCATGGCGGATGCCAATAGCGCCTTCGCCGTCGTGCACCACGACTGCGCCACCGGCTATTTTTCCTTCGGCCATGAAATCGGCCATCTGCAGGGCGCCCGGCACAACCCCCAGGCAGACCCCACCACCACGCCGTTTGCGTACGGCCACGGATATTACAATGCGGATGGCCACTGGCGAACGGTGATGTCCTACAACTGTTCCGGGGGATGTACGCGGGTGGCCCAATGGTCAAATCCGCACGTCAACTACCAGAACGCGCCCACCGGTACGGACCAGACCAACAACAACGCGCGGGTCGTGAACGAAACGGCTCACACCGTCGCCAATTTCCGCACCGGGCCTCCCCAGCACGTCCGTCTCCTTGCCGACATCAACAACGACGGCAGGGCGGACATCGTGGGGTTCGGCGACGCCGGCGTTTGGACCGCACTGTCGACGGGTGACGGAGGCTTCGCTCCGGAGAAGTTCGTGCTCGCCAATTTCGGATACAACCAGGGCTGGCGGGCCGATACGCTCGCCAGCTTTGGTAACCGATAAGGCGGGAATGGGAGACTGACCTCCAGCCTCGAAGCGAGGACTCTCAGCGCGCCGCCGTAGCCTTGGTTTTATCCTCGCGAATAGCGAGCCGGATAGATTGGGCCGGGCGGACGCTTGATTGATCAGCGCAGCGCGGCGAATTCCACCGTCATCCGGGAAAGTCCGATGTCACGGAGAATGCGGACATCCAGGTGAACAGGCTTGGCGTGGTGGCTCCCAACCAGTTTTCTTAGTGCGTTCATCGCAGTTTTCATGGCATCTCTCCAAATTCCCTACTCGCCATCATAGCCGTGCAAGCGGAACGGAAGCTGAAGCGCCCGTTCATCGGTCGTTTATCCGATCGCGCCGTTGCGCCAGCAGTAGTGACAGTCGGCGGAGTTCGCGCATCGTCAAAGTGGCAGTCCAAGGACCGGCGGAGGGCGTCGGTGATGCTCAGCCGCGTTTGGTGATCCGGCCAACTACTTCCACACGCACCGGAACGTCACCAACTCGCTCCGGCGCCGACACGCCCGTCGGCAGCGGTGCGCGCAGGTTCACCTTGAGTGCATAGTCCTCGCCCACCTTGGTGATCCCCACCCCCACCACGCCGGGCAGAGCGGCCAGCAGCGTTTTGGCAGACTTCTTCGCGGCCCGTGCTTGTTCGAGGCTGATGGCCATGTGCCGGCTTATGCGAGCTTTACCTTGAGGGCCTGAAGCACGGCGGCGATCGGATTGGCGTACGTCAGCCCCTTGCCGTTGGACCCGCCGTGGTCACCTCCCGCAAAGAGAAGCGCGGCCGCCCGCATCTGCTCATCGACAATGAGCGAGCCGCTGTCTCCCGCGTCGCTAAACGACCGGCTTCCCGCTCCCTCGATCTCGATCTGGTTGTCGAAAGAGACTACGCCGATGTCGTACTCGACCGCCACCCCATCCAGCTCGAACGCGGTCACTCGCCCGTGGCGCACGCCCGTCGTGCGCCCAACCTTGTGCACGACGTCGCTCACCTGCAGGTCGCTGTTGCGCTGGCCGGCGAGGGTACCGATCCCTCGCAGCTTGTGCACGTCGGCCTGGATCGCCGAGTTCAGCTTCGCGATGGCGCCATCGACGAAGTTCGTCTGGGCGAGCTCGAGACGGATGAACCTGGTGAGCTTTGCCACACGGTCCGCCGTCGGCTTCCCGCCATCCAGCCCGCCGGGCTGGGTGATAGGCCCGCCCCTGGGGTACCGGTTCTCGTCCGCCAGGACGTGGTTATTCGAGAGGATGTACAGCGCGCTCGACGACCCGGACTGGACGAAGCACCCCAGCGTGCCGGCCATGATGAACCCGCTGGCCACGAATCCGATGGACGAACCGATGAGCAGCGGGCGCTGCTTGGATCGGTACCATGGCTTGGCGCGGGCGCGGATGCGGCCCACGTAGCGAACGTCCACCTCTCCCTTGGCAATGGCCGCGATCCTGTCCACCAGATCGCTTTTCTCCAGCGCACGGTCCTGCAGGCGGACTGCCAGCCGATAATTCTTCCCTCGCGCCGAGATCCCCAGGAAGTAGCTCGGGGTTCCGCGCTTGAGCGACGCCGCGCTGGCGACCGCGAGGCTGTCGGTCTCGCCGGCCGCGGCTCGAACCGCAAACGCCCTGTTCAGTTGAGCCGGCAGCGACTGCTTCAGCTCACGAACCGAATCGAGTTCTCATGGGGTTTGCTCTGCGTAGTCCGAACAACCGGCAATATAGCAGGTGACGCGTTAGCGATGAAATGCTCGAACGAACCGCAGCAGCTGGCGCCTCAGGTCATGCGGCGGCGGAGGTGACGCCTCTGACCTGCAATTTGAGTTGGTGGCCGTAGTGTCGTGCAAGAATTGAAGTATTGTGCTTCACTCCAAGAAGTTCATCGTCAACGTTTGTGTCCCAATTCAAGTGACGAAGACTATCTGAGCGAGTTTCGCAGTCAGCCTGCATCAAAAGGCACAGACAGGTGCAGGCGCGCCACTGTCGATTGATCTATGTCGCCATGAGTTCTATGCGCCCTGTGCGCGCTGCTGGTCTGCAGCGTGATTATCGCGCTCTTCGTCAGCGCCGGCTTCGCAGTACCGATCGCGGTGCTTTTCGTGGCGGCGATGCTGGCCTTCATCGCCGCCCTGCTCGTGTTCCTGCGCGAGGTCCACCTTGCGACAACCAACATGCGCATCGGCCCACCATAGTCCGGACGAGAAGTGACAAGGCGGCAAGGGCGGCAGCTCAGTTTGCACCCCGGCGTAGCCTCGAGGACACATCGTCTCGTCCATCGCCAGAAGTTCGGGTGTTTAACCTGTTGGCGCGCCCGAAACTGCGAGCAGCAGGAAGAAGATCCCGTTCATCGCAAGCAGGATGCCGACAATCGTCTGAATGACCGTCATTGGCTAACTCTCCTCGCGTTGAGAATTACAAGAGTGTGCTGAGCGTGTCTGTGGCTTTTCGCACCCATTGAGCCATCGCCGCTTTATCTGCTTGAGCGAATTGCAGACTGTGCTTCGCTCAAGGGACAGCCGAGTCTGGACGGTAAGCCGACAAAGCGAAAAGAGGCTGCACTGACGCGGCAACTCGCTCAGGCCTTATGTCCTTAGATTTTCAGCAGGCACCGACACTTGGATAACCAGGCCGTCTTGCTTCCAGTCATTGGAGAGCCTGCCGCCAAACTGATCCATGATGATGCGGCGCGCGAGCATGCCGCCAAATCCTTCGCCCACCGGAGACCCGTCGAGCGAAGGCCCGCCACGCTCACTCCACTTCACCAGCAGCTCGGCCTTGTCCACGGAACAGTCAATGTGAACGACGCCTCCAGGAGACGATAGTGCTCCATACTTTGCCGCGTTCGTTGCCAGCTCGTTCAAAACAAGGGCCACGCTTGTAATGGACTTCTCGCCGATCGGCAGGTCACATCCGGTGACGATGATGCCCTCGCGACCCTTGGAGCGTTTACTGACGTAAGGAGCGAAGATCGTGCGGATCAGAGCATGCAACGTCGCCTTGCCGGCCTTGCCTTCTGAGTCGATCAGGCCGGGTCGCGTCAGTTCGTGGGCGCGCGTGAGTGCAGCAAGTCTTTCCTGAAGCGCCGCGGCCATCTCTCGCGGCGTCCGGGCGGAACCGGCACTTAGAGTCACCAAGCTGTTCGTTACGGCGAACAGATTCTTGACGCGGTGACGCATCTCTCCGAGGAGAAGGGACTGCTGTTCCTGCGCGCGTTTACTCTCCGTGATGTCTCGCGCGATTTTTGACGCGCCGACGATCCTGCCCTCTGCGTCCCTGACAGGGGACACGGTGAGCGAAACATCGACCAGACTTCCATCTTTGCGTCGGCGAACGGTTTCGAAGTGGTCGATGCGCTCTCCCCGCCTCAGGCGTTCAAGAATAGTGGCTTCCTCGTCAGGGCGATCCGGCGGTATCAGGATCGTTATTGGTTTGCCGGCGGCTTCTTCGGCCGTATAGCCGAAGAGCCGCTCGGCTCCGTTGTTCCAGCTCGTGATGACACCATCGAGGTCCTTACTGACAATTGCATCATCAGGATAAGTCGACGATCGAGGCGAGCCGCTGCATTGCTGAAGCGGAGCGCTGCAGTTCTTCGTTGGCCTTGGTCGTCGCTTTGAGCGATAGCAGCGTTTGATATGCCGCCGACGCGAAAGTGCCCAGGTTGGTCATCACGCGAAGGTCTTCAGCGTCGAAACGGCAACTCTCGTCGTGGGCGACCACCCAGATCGTGCCGACGGCTTCTCCATCGACGTAAAAGGGAATCAGCAGTCCCTCTTCAAGTAGAGGCGTGACCTCGCCGAAGTAGGGAAAATCGCGTTCGGGGTGAGAAAACAGTAGCGCCGTGTTGCGATCCAGAACGGTGCCGCATGGGCCGAACTCGCGCGGAGTGCCGCCGCCTACGTGAGAAGCCCATACTCCGGCGACGGCGCGCCAATGGAAATTTCTCTTCTGGTCCCCGTCCTCCAAGAGGCTGAGTCCCGCCGAGTGCGCGCGGCATAGGGTCAGTGCGGTGTCCACAAGCTTCTGCAGAATACCGCCAGGCGACGCCGCCATCTGCTGCGCCAAAGCGACCAAAGCCTGGTTCTCGGCTGCATAGTCGGGTGGACGCGACGGTCGCCGGTTTAGCTCAGCCGTCGAGACGGCGGATGCAAGGTGCGGCTCGGCCCGGCCATCGCTCAAAATGACAGTCGATCGGCTCGGGGGTTCCTGGCCCAAATGCCGATTCGTTTTAACGATTTCCATGCTCATACCGCAACTAACTTGCGTCAAGTTAGGCGACCCAATTTTGCAAGATACAAGCGGATTCTTTGCCCTAAACCGTACAGTTGGTCAACCGACTAGGCGGCGAAATTCCGCCTCTGGCACGCCATAATATGTGCCGGCCATCCGCTCCAGCCCCTTGCGATCGAGCACCGTGATTCGGCCTCTGGCGGATTTGATGAGAGCCTTGCTTTCAAGCAGGTGCAGGGCTTCCGTAACGCCGGGTCTGCGCACCCCCAATATCAAGGCGAGAAATTCATGAGTAAGCGGCAGCAAGTTGCCCTTGACACGATCATGTCCCATCAGAATCCAGCGCGCCAGGCGCTCGCCAAGCCTGGCCCACGCGTTGGAGATGGCCGTGTGGGCCGTCTGCATCGCGAACACGTGCACGTATTTGAGAAGCGCCGCCTGCAAAGTCTGACTTGCCTTCATGGCCTTGCGCAACGCGTCCGGCGCAATCCGCTGCGCTTCGGCAGCGACCTGGATATAGGTGGAATTCGGAGACTGACCGCAACCGAGCAGAACGGCGGTGCCGCTCATTCCCTCGCACCCGATCAGCCTCACCTCGACCCGCGTATCCTTGCTTTGGACCGCAACGACGGAGGCGATTCCTGTCTCCATGAAAAAGATGTTGTCAATTATCTTATGAGGTTTCTCAAGGTCGTGCCTCGTGGGGAGAGACACGAATTCCAGCCGGTCTTCCAGGAGCCGATAGTCGGCTGAAGACAAGCGGCCCCTTTTTGATTTCGCGAAGTGAAACGATGGGGTGTTTTCTGCAACAACTCTGTGACGATCAAACCCGGAAGCCGGTGGCAGGGACGCAAGCGCCCCGAAGCGCGACGAACAGAGGCGCAGCGGTTGTGAATCGTTTATAAGGCGCCATGCTCGCTGCGCTCTCCATCCGCGACTTCGTGCTCATCGAAAAGCTCGACATCGTCTTCGAGGAGGGCCTTACCGTACTGAGCGGCGAGACCGGGGCCGGCAAATCCATCCTTCTCGATGCGCTGGGAGTGGCGCTCGGCGCGCGCGGCGACGGCGGGCTGGTGCGCAACGGCGCCGAGAAGGGCGTGGTGACGGTATCCTTCAGCCTTGCCCGCGATCATGCGGTGTTCGCTACGCTCGGCGAGCAGGGAGTTGAGATCGAAGGCGATCTCGTCATCAGACGCGTCCAGAACGCCGACGGAAAGTCGCGGGCCTTCATCAATGATGAGCCCGTCAGCATCAACCTGTTGCGCCAGCTCGGCTGCAGGCTGGTCGAGATCCATGGCCAGCATGACGATCGGGCGCTGGTCGACGTTGGCCGCCACCGGGAGCTGCTCGATGCCTTTGCAGGACTCGAAGGGAAGGAGCGGCGGGTCGGCGAACTCTTCCGCGCCTGGCGGATTGCCGCGGAGGCACTGGAAACCCATCGGGCGCTGGTCGACAAGGCACTGGCGGACAAGGAGTACCTCGAGCACTCCGTGAAGGAGCTCGAGGCGGCGGCGGTCGGCGGCGACGAGGAGGAGGAGCAACTGGCAGCCACCCGGCAGCTCATGATGGGTGCGGAACATTACGCCGGCGTGGTCCGCGAAGCGCAGACCGTGCTGGTGGGCGATGGAACGTTGGAAGCGCGCCTGAATTCGGCGCTGCGCAAAATCGAAAAGCGCCGCGAGGGCGCCCTGGGAAAACTCGATGCCCTGGCGGCTTCTCTCGACCGGCTCGTCGCCGAATGGAGCGAGGCGCGGCGCGCCGCCGATGAAGCGGAGGCGGCCTTCGCTTTCGATGCCGCCGAGCTGGAAAGGGTGGAAGAGAGGCTGTTCTCGCTTCGCGCGCTGGCCCGGAAGCACAAAGTTACGGCGTCCGAATTGCCCAACCTTCTAAGCCGGTTGGAGACTGATCTTCGATCGATTTATGAGGGTGGAGAAAGGCTGACGAAACTCGCACAGGCCGAGGAGGCAGCTGAGAGAAGCCTACTTCGATGCGGCGCTGGATCTGAGCCAGGAGCAGGGGCGAGGCGGCTTCCTCGCTTGATCGTGCGGTGATGGCCGAACTGCCTCCGCTCAAGCTCGACAAAGCGCGGTTCGCCACGCTGGTGGCGAGCGATCGGGAGCGCCCCGGACCATCTGGCATCGACCGGGTCGAGTTTACGGTGTCGGCCAATCCCGGCACGCCGCTCGGACCGCTGGCGAAAATCGCCTCGGGCGGCGAACTCGCCCGGTTCATGCTGGCCCTCAAGGCGGTTCTTGCCGCACGGGGCTCGGCGCCGACGCTCATTTTCGATGAGATCGACGGCGGGGTAGGCGGCTCGATCGCCGACGCCGTCGGGCTGCGGCTCGCGCGCCTTGCCGGCGCACTTCAGGTCGTGTGCGTCACCCATTCGCCACAGGTCGCGGCCCGGGCAGACCACCATATGCTCATCTCGAAGATGGAAGAGGTGCGAGGGCCGGGCGCCCGCGCGGTCACCCGCATCGCGAGCCTGTCCAGGAGGAGCCGCCGCGAGGAGATCGCCCGCATGCTTTCCGGCGCGCAGGTCACCGACGAGGCGCGCGCCCAGGCGGAGCGGCTTCTCGCTGTCGCCGGATGAACGATGGCCAGACGCAGGAAGCCGAAGGCGATCGGGGAGCTCACCGCCGCGGAAGCCGGCGCCGAGCTCGAACGATTGGCGCGCGGAGATCTCCGAACATGACCGGCGCTATCACCAGGAGGACGCGCCCACTGTTTCTGATGCGGAATACGATGCCCTCGTTGCCAGGCTGACGGAAATCGAGAAGCGGTTTCCCGCCCTCGTGCGCGCCGATTCTCCCTCGCGCAAGGTAGGAGCGCCGGCGCTCGAGAAGTTCGGCAAGGTCAGGCACCGGGTGCCGATGCTGTCGCTCAACAACGCCTTCACCCAGGGCGCGGTCGAGGAGTTTTTCGCGCGCGTGCGGCGGTTTCTGAAGCTCGCCGCGGACGAGCCCCTGGAGTTCACCGCCGAGCCGAAGATCGACGGGCTGTCGATCTCGCTGCGCTACGAAAAAGCCGAGCTCGTCGAGGCGGCGACCCGCGGCGACGGCTTCGAAGGGGAAAACGTGACCGCCAACGTGCGGACCATGCCGACGGTCCCCAACGTGCTTTCCGGCCGCGACGTTCCGCCGGCAGTCGACATCAGGGGCGAGATCTTCATGAGCCAGGACGACTTCGCCCGCCTCAACGAGGCGCAGCAAAAGACGGGGGGAAGAACCTTCGCAAACCCCCGCAGCTCGGCAGCCGGCTCCCTGCGCCAGCTCGACGCGCGGATCACCGCTGCCCGGCCGCTCAAATTCTTTGCCTACGCGTGGGGAGAATTCCCCGATCTGCCCGTGAAAACACAGTGGGAGATGTTTGATCGGTTCCGGAGCTGGGGGTTGCCTGTCAATCCGCTGACGAAGTTGTGCTCATCGCTCGAGGAAGCGATGGCACACTATGTCGCTGGTCGAAGGCCGCCGCGCGGAGCTCGGCTACGATATCGATGGCGTCGTGTACAAGGTGAACCGCCTCGACTACCAGGAGCGGCTGGGGTTCGTCTCGCGGGCGCCGCGCTGGGGGCTGGCGCACAAGTTCGCCGCCGAAAGGGCGACGACACTGCTGCAGGGGATCGAGATTCAGGTGGGGAGAACGGGAGCGCTCACGCCCGTCGCGCGCCTCAATCCGGTCACGGTTGGCGGCGTCGTGGTCGCCAACGCCACGCTCCACAACGAAGACGAGATCGCGCGCAAGGATATCCGCGTGGGCGATACGGTCACCGTGCAGCGGGCCGGCGACGTCATTCCGCAGATCCTGGGGTATGTACCGGAGAAGCGTCCGAAAGACGCAGTGCCCTACCAGTTTCCGCAAACCTGCCCGGCGTGCGGCAGCAACGCCGTGCGCGAGGCCGATGCCAAAACCGGCAAGACCGACGCGGTGCGCCGCTGCACCGGCGGGCTGATCTGCCCGGCGCAGCGGGTCGAGCGGTTGCGCCACTTCGCCTCGCGGCTGGCGTTCGATATCGAAGGACTGGGCGACAAGATCATCCGGGAGTTCTATGACGACGGGCTTATCCAGTCGCCGCCGGATATTTTCACACTCGCCGAGCGGGACCGTAGCGCTGAGAAGAAGCTTCAGGACCGCGAGGGCTGGGGGGAGGTGAGCATCGCCAATCTGTTCGCGGCAATTGCCGCCAGGCGCACGATTCCTCTCGACCGCTTCATCTATTCGCTGGGCATTCCCCACGTGGGCGAGACGACCGCCAGGGTGCTGGCGCGCGCCTACGGCACGCGCGCGCGGGCTTCCTGAGCCAGATGATGGAGGCCGCCAAATCGCGTGACAGCGAAGCCTACCTCGAACTTACGAACCACGGCGGTATCGGCGGGGTCGTGGGCGACGCCATCGCCGGCTTCTTCGGCGAAGAGCACAACGTGAAAGTCGTCGACGATCTTCTGAAACACGTGGATGTGCAGCCGCTGGCGCGGATCGATGCCGTCATCGCCGGTCGCCGGAAAAACCGTGGTGTTCACCGGGGCCCTGGAACGCATGACCCGCGAGGAGGCGAAGGCCATGGCGGAGCGTCTCGGCGCCAGGGTCGCGGGATCGGTATCGAAGAAGACCGATCTGCTGATCGCGGGGCCCGGGAGCCGGTTCCAAGCTCAAGGAGGCGCAGAAGCACGGTGTGGAAGTGATCGATGAAGCGCAATGGTTCGAGCGGCGTGGGGAAGTGACACCGAGGGTCTCTGGATCGGTTCGATGGCGAGCTCTTCGGCGAAGATGAATCCCGTCGGATGCAGCTTGATGTTTTTCGCGCGCTTGTCATAGGCGACATAATTCGACCGCCACAGCGGCTGCGCGATGGGTCCGTCCTCCTGCATGATCGCCTCGAGCTCGCCCAGGAGCTCGCGTCGCTTATCGATATCGAGCGTGCCCTCCGCCTTGGTCAGGATCTCGTCGAACTTGGCGTTCGAATAGTGGGTCTCGTTCCAGGGCACCCCGGTCCGGTAGGCGAGCGCGAGCACCATGAAACCCAAGGGCCGGTGCGCCCATGTGGTGAACCCGAAGGGGACCTTGTCCCACACTTCCCAGTACTTGGCCGACGGCAGGACGTTGATGCGGCAGCGGATGCCGGCGTCCTTCCACTGCTCGACCATGGCTTCGACCGCGGTGAGCTCATAGAGTCGGATCCGTCTTGCAGGCGATCTCTATATCGATGCCGTCCGGGTGGCCCGCCTCCGCCAGGAGCTTTTTGGCGGTTTCGATATCGCGGCTCATGAACGGCAGCTTCTTGTAGTCGGGATGTATCGGGCAGACGTGATGATGCTCGGCCTCGATGCCGAGGTTCTTTTGCGAGATTTCAAGCGTCTTGCCCTGGTCGGTGGCGAGCCGCACCGCATTGCGCACCTTGGGGTCCTTGAACGGGTCCTGGTCGACCTGCATGCGCACGACTGCCGGCTTCGGCGGTCGTGACCTCGTAGATCGTCACGTGCGGCATCGCCTTGTAGAGATCGAGCTGCTCGACGTTGCCCTCAAAGATGCCGTGCACCTGCTTGGAGGACATGGCCGCCGCGACCGCGGCGGCATTGTCGCCAAGATCGATGTAGTGGAGCTCGTCCACGTGCGGG
The DNA here is from genome assembly GCA_963780765.1 of uncultured Alphaproteobacteria bacterium. Lineage (GTDB taxonomy): Bacteria > Pseudomonadota > Alphaproteobacteria > Rhizobiales > Aestuariivirgaceae > CAWHQZ01. The sequence goes on from CAWADI010000027.1 coordinate 286,059, forward strand.
CCCGAGCCGTAATATTCCTTGCGCGCCTTGAGGATCGCTTTGCGCCCGACCTCGCACTCCACGAGCTCGAACCCCTCGGTGCCGTTCGAGCCCACGCCGAACTTGCCGCCATCGGCCGGATCGACGATGCCGAAGGAGTAATGGAATAGGTGCTCGGGTATCGCGACTTGCGCCTCCTTGAGATTAAGCACGAGCGTCCTGTCGTCCTTCACCTCGATGGCGTTGGCGTCCCACAATTCGGTCGTCATCACCGGATTGCCCTGGTCGTCCTTCTTGCCGGAGTCGATCTCCTTCAGCATGAAGCTCTTCATGAGGCCGACCACTGACGAGCCGATCGCGGGGTCGAGGCAGTGTTTGATGTTCCAGGCGAGGTCCTCCGCCGTCAGTGGGCGGCCGGAGTGCCACTTCACATCGCGAACGCTGAGGGTCCAGGTCTTAAGGTCCTCCGAGGGTTCCCACTTTTCGACCAGATGCGGACGGGTGACGTTGTCGTGCCCCGTGCGGGTCATGTACCCGCACACCGCGCGCAGGATGTTCGAGTTGTAAATCCACGAATAAGTATGCGGGGAATCGATCTTCGGCACCCGCATGGCGATCTTGAATACTCCACCCTTCGGCAGATCCTGGGCGAGCGCGGGCGGCGCGATCGGCCGCCCCGTGATCTTGCCCACCCACAGATAGGCGGCGCCCGCCGACATGCCCAAGAGCGTCGAGGTGCGGATGAACTCCGCCGGCTGATCCGGCGGTCGGCCAAATACTCCCTGAGCCGCGGAATCCAGATGTGCTCCTTCGACGACATGCTTTTCCCTTTGCTTTGTCGATACAAGGTGACCTCTCCGAGTGTAGCCTAAGTGAGGTCAGGTTCAACTCGGGTTCGAGACACTTCTCTGCCCATCCTCGCGGCGTGGACTCAGTGGCAGTCAACGCTTACGCTACCATCAAAAGCCCTTGAACCAGAGCATGTCCTTGGTCGAGCCCCTCCCACGGAGAAAGTTAGCGGCAATTCTTGCCGCCGATGTGGTGGGTTACTCGAAGCTGATGGCCAATGATGATGCCCGAACGCTCGCTCTGTTGAAGGCTCGACGACGTGACGTGCTTGAGCCCCTGATCGGTCAACACGAAGGCCGGCTATTCAAAGTCATGGGGGATGGGGTGCTGGTGGAGTTCGCCAGCGCCGTCAAGGCGGTCGAATGTTCGGTCGAGCTGCAGAAGGCGATGGCTGCAGCTAACAAGGAATCCCCTGACGATCCGCAGATCGTGCTCCGGATAGGCATCAATCTCGGTGATGTGATGATTGAGGCAGGCGATCTTTATGGCGATGGCGTGAATATCGCAGCTCGCCTCGAGGCCATCGCCGAACCGGGCGGCGTCGTCATATCGGGTGCTGCTTATGAGCAAGTGAAGAACAAGACCAGCTTTCGCTTCGAGGACCTTGGGCTTCAGAAGCTGAAAAACATTCCCGAGGCAGTACACGCCTACAACATACGCTCGACGACTTCACATGACGTCCGCCGGTTTCGCGACGGATCTCCGAAGTTGAGTGGACGGACAGCGATCGCGGTACTGCCATTTGTAAATTCGAGCAACGATCCGGAACAGGACTACTTCTCCGATGGTGTGACAGAAGACCTCATCATGGAGCTGAGCCGGTTCCGGGAATTGAATGTAATCGCGCGTGCTTCCTCTTTCGCGTATCGGGGCGCGGCTTTGAACCTCGAGCGGGTCGGCGCGGAGCTTGGCGCCAGGTATGTTGTTGAAGGGACCATTCGCAGGGTCGGTGACCGGTTGAGAATCAACGTTCAGCTCGTGGATGCCGCTACAGGCAAGCACCTATTGGCCGAGCGATACGACCGCAGCTCGGTCGAAATCCGGGAGCTCGAGCACGAGGTCGTTCAGAAGATCGTCGCGCGAATAACCGGAAGGGTTTCCAGGCCGATCATGATCGCGCGCTTCAGATGAGCGCAGAGGAGCTGGCTGCATACGATTGCTGGCTCAGAGGGGTGCATGTAACGCGCAATTGGACAGCGAAGACTGACGAGGAGGCGCTCAAATGGTTCGAAGCTGCCCTCGCGAGGGATCCGCATTTTGCGCGAGCCCATTCATCGCTCGCTCTCCAGCTGAATGTAGAGGGGGGGGTGCGGCCCGGCTACGAAGAGGGCGAGATCGATAGGGATCGAGCGCTGAAGCATGCCCGGCTCGCCGTTCAATGCGACAACGAGGATGCAAGGAGCCACTACAGCTTGGGCTCCGTTTCGATGCTTCGAGGAGACTTTGCGGTTGCGGAGCGGCATTACCGGCTGACCGAGGAGCTTAATCCCAGTGACGCCGATACGATCCTGAACTGTGCTTTTGCCGCCGCAGTGCTAGGTGACGTCAGCAAAGCACACGAGCTTGCCGAGCGGGCTATCAAGCTTAATCCCCTGCACGATGACTGGTACTACTTCATGCTAGCTCAATCTATTTCATTGTCGGGGAGTACGAGCAGTGCTTTGAAGTCGGGCATTCTTATATCGATTTCTTTCCTGAACTGGCGGGCTGGACGGCAGCTGCTCTTGGGCTCTTAGGTCGAGAAACCGAGGCGAAAAACGAAGGCGCCAAATTCTTGCGGATAACGGAAGAGTGTTGGGCTGGTCGCGAACCTTTCACTCCCCCCAAGGCGGTTGAATGGTTCCTTCACAGCAACAAGTGCGTTCGTGGGCCGCCAATGGATGAACTATTGCGCGGACTGCGCATCGCCGATCTCGGCGTCGGAGTTCCGCCGCGGCTTCATCGATATCTTCCCGATCCTGCTCGCGGCTCTCCCCATCGGGCTCCTGTGGGGCACACTTGCCGCCAAGGAAGGATTGTCGCCGCTCGAAAGCGGGCTCGCCAGCGCAACCATCTTCGCGGGCGCGGCACAGTTCGTGGCCATCGATCTGTGGACGAACCCGGTCCCCTGGTTCCTGCTCACGGTGACAGTCTTCATCGTCAATGTGCGTCAGGTGCTCATGGGGGCTTCGCTGTCACGGCACGTGGGCGCGATCCCCCGCCACGCCATGCCGTTCCTGATGTTTTTCGTTGTCGATGAGGTGTGGGCGCTGGCCGAGCGGCGCGCACTCCATTCGACACTGACCTGGCCCTACTACCTGGGTCTGGGATTGCCGCTCCTCGTCAACTGGGTGGTAGCGACCGTCATCGGCGCCGTCATGGGACGGGGGCTTGGCGATCCCGCCGCCTACGGGCTCGACTTTGCCTTTTCGGCCCTGTTCATCGCCATCCTGGCCGGCTTCTGGAAGGGTCCGCGCACGGCGGCGGTGCTGGCCGCCGCCGCCGTGACCGCCGCGGTCGTCAAGCTTTACGTTCCCGGCGCCTGGTACATCGCGCTCGGCGGCATCGCCGGAGTGCTCGTGGCGGTCATCGGGGCAGAGGGCGAGGAGGCTCGTGCATGACACTCGATCCCTGGACGGTCCTGGCGATTGCCGGCATGGCGCTTGCCACTTATGCCACGCGCGCCGGCGGCTTCCTGCTCATGCGCTTCATTACCGTCAGGGGCCGCATGCGCGTGGCGCTCGACGCCCTGCCGGCAGCCATCCTGATGGCGGTCATCGCACCGACAATTCTCACGACCGGGATCGCCGAGTTCGCCGCGGCGGTGCTGGCGGCAATCGCCGCCATGCTGCGCCTGCCGCTGATCGGGGTGGTGATCGTCGGAGTCGTCAGCGTCGTTGCGCTGCGGACCGCTGGTTTCCTGATCGGGGCGCAGGACTTCTGCAGCCATTTCAAGTCCTGCTTCCCGAGCAGCGGGCCCAGCACCTTCAGCACGCGCGCATGATAGGCATTGAGCCACGCGAGCTCATCCGCCGTGAGGAGGCTGGCCTCGATGAGCCGGCGATCGATCGGGCACAGGGTCAGGGTCTCGAATCCCATCATCGGCCGCTCGCCCCCGGCGATCGGCTTCGGTTCCTGGACCAGGAGAAGGTTCTCGATCCTGATCCCGTAGCGGCCCGGCTTGTAGTAGCCGGGCTCGTTGGAGAGGATCATCCCGGGTTCGAGCGGCGTCCGGTCGGTCTTGTTGATGCGCGCGGGACCTTCGTGGACCGAAAGATAGCTTCCGACCCCGTGTCCCGTGCCGTGATCGTAGTCGAGGCCTGCGTTCCAGAGAGCGGCACGCGCAAGGATGTCGATCTGGCTGCCGCAGGTACCCTTGGGAAATCGGGCGGTCGAGATGCCGATCATGCCCTTCAGCACCAGCGTGAACCGGGTTTTCATCTCGCGGGTGGGCGTGCCGAGGATGACGGTGCGGGTAATGTCGGTCGTGCCGTCCTGGTACTGGGCGCCGGAAGTCGACCAGCAGGATGCCGTTTCTTTCCAGCTTGCGGCTGGACTGGTGGGTGACGCGGTAATGGGGGAGCGCTGCATTGGGGCCGGCGCCGGCGATCGTCGTGAACGAAAGATCCTTGAGCGCGCCCGTTTCCTCGCGGACCTTTGCGGCCATCTCCGCTACGGCGATCTCGTCCGCCTTCTCCTTGAGCGCGGTCGTCTCGAGCCAGCGGAGAAAACGCACCATCGCGGCGCCGTCGCGGCGGTGGGCGGTGCGGGCACCCTCCTGTTCAACGCGGTTCTTGCGCGCTTTGGGCAGGATGCACGGGTCGGGTCCCTTGACGACCTCGGCACCCCGAAGCTGGAGCAGGGCGCGCAGGCGTTCGGGCACCGAGTGCGGGTCGACGAGCACTCTGGCTTTTCTCGCTCCGAGCGCTGCCAGTGCTTCCTCGAGATCGCCCGGCTGACGGATGGTTGCGACCTGCGCCAGGTGATCGGTACCGTCACTCGATAGCCGGGCGCGATCGATGAAGAGATCGGCCGTGGCGTCGCTGTAGACGATGGCGTGCGCCAGCACCGAGGGCGTGTAGGCAAGGTCGCGGCCACGGAGATTGAACGTCCAGGCGATCGAGTTCGGGAAGCGTCAGCAGCACCGCATCGGCCTTGAGTCCGGCCAGCACCGCGGTGATGTCCTTGAGCTTTTCGGCGGGAGTCCGGCCGGCGAACTGGGTCGGCTGGACGTCGATGGGGCCTTGCGGGCGGGCAGGGCGATCCGTCCAGATCGTGTCGACCGGGTTGGTTGCGACCGGCTTCAGGATCGCCCCCGCCCTGGCGCAGGCGGCTTCGAACTTTTTCACCTGACCGGGCGTCAGCAGCCACGGGTCGTAACCCAGCACCTGGCCCGGGCGCAGGTTCTTTTCGACCCACTCGGGAGGCGGTTCGTCCACCAGGTGGCAGGGGGTAAAAAGCGTCGTATCGACCTGTTCCCTGACCTGGACGGTGTAGCGTCCGTCGACAAAAATCACCGCCTTGTCGGCGAGAACAATCGCCACGCCCCAGGAGCCGGCAAAGCCGGTGAGCCAGCGCAGGCGCTCCGCGTAGCCTGCGACATATTCGCCCTGAAACTCGTCCTGGCGCGGCACGATGAAGCCGTCGAGACCCTGGCTCGCAAGTTCGGCGCGCAGCGAGGCGAGACGCGCGGGCGTGGCGGCAAGATCTGCGTGCTCTTCGAAGGACTGCAGCATGGTTCTGTCTAACCGCTCGCCGGCAGCGCGGCAATGGCGCCGGATCGCATTTTGCGCTGCAAAATACGGCTGTGAAGGTTGTTCACCAATGGTTGCCCGATGATAGTCATGGCTTGTCCGGCAAGCTGTCCATAGATGAGCTAAGGTGTGCTTTAGGGATAAGATTCCGCTACGTCAATCAAGGTACTGATTTATGGCCAATAATCACAGTCTTAGTATGTCATTAAAAGAACATGAACGAGACATGCAAATCTCGCAATGGTCCATTACCGTCGGCCATTCTGGCAAATCGGAGGACGAGATCATATAACGTGAATATAGTTGTGCGCTGCAACAACAGACGATGGTGAATGACGAGAAGTGAAGGAGAACGACCATGACGACAACCACGATCACCCGTAGCAGAACGCAAAGCGGTTCGGCGCTGCGATTTGTGCCGGATTTCCTCGGCAGGATCGGTTGCGTCGTAGCCAACTACCTGAGCCGCAGCCGGGCCGAGCAGCAGCTTGCGGATCTCGATGACCGGCTATTGCTCGACATCGGCCTGTCGCGCAGCGATATCCATGCGCTGGTGTGGGGCAAGGAAAAGCCACGCTGCTGAACAGCGGCGATACACATCCCAAAAGCGCTCGGCGGTAAACGCCGGGCGCTTTTGCATTTTCCAAGTCGGGATCGCGAAAGCGGTGGAATATCTCAGATCGCTCTCTCCATGTTGCGCGGACCTTGCGCGGGAGAGAGTGGAGAGGGGGCTTCGGCTATGATGCGAAAAACCATTGCCGCTTGAACTAACGGCCAGAATCCGCGACCCTGACCAAAAGGCTTGCCGAAGCTGTCGGCTTTCAGAAAGGCGGCTCGCTGCTTAGCTCGGGTCCGCGGCGCGCAGCCGCTTCGCCAGCGCCTCCAGGAGCTTCCATGCGATGGTGCCGTTCCTTTCGACCAGCGGCCGGAACTCCCAGAACGTGAGGCCGTAGCAAACCAGGTCGGTCGCAGCGGTCACCGTGGCCGAGCGGGCACCGCCGTCGATCAGGGCGATCTCGCCGAAGTAGTCGCCCCGGCCGAGGGTGGCGCGGTCAACGCCTTTGCGCGAGACCGTGGCCTCCCCGGAGTCGATGAGGAAGAAGGCGGCGCCCCCGGAGCCCTCCATGATGACGGTCTCACCCTTCGCAAAGCGGCGCTCCTTGAGCAGGCGGGCAATTTGCTCGGTCTGCCTCCGGTCCATATCGGCGAAGAGCTGGACGCGCCGGAGAGCGGCCACAGGGTCGCGCGGGGGCGGTCCGGGCGGTGGTGCCTCGCTGCGCGCCTTCCCGGTGGTGACGGCGCGGCACTGGAGGAGGTAGAGCTTCCCATCCTGGAACGCCCATTCGATGTCGCGTCGCGGGCCGTAGACCTTCTCGCACTGCAGGGCGAGGTCACCCAAGGCCGCGAGCTCGGCGTCGTCGAGGCAGAGCTGGCTCACCTGGGCGGGTGGCACTTGCTGCTCGAAAGTGCCTCCGCTCGGGAGCGAGCGGATCGCGATGCGCTTGCGCCCGGCCTTGCGCTCCAGCACGTGGCCGGAGCGGTCGAGCCGGAAGTGGTCCGGGACGACGAGGCCGGCGACCACGGCTTCACCGAGGCCCCAGCTCGCTTCGATCAGGCGCTCATCGGCGCCGGTGATCGGGTGCTCGGTGAACATGACTCCGGCGACGGTGGGGTTGAGGAGCGTCTGGACGACGACGCCGACGCTCGGCCGGGTGAGCTGACCGACACGCTGGCGGTAGGTGATTGCAGAGTCCGAGTTCGCAGACCACCAGACTTCGCGGACCGCGCCGGGGACATCGGCCGCCGAATGGACGTTGAGCACAGTGAAGTGCTGGCCGGCGAAGCTCGCGGCCGCGCTGTCTTCGTCAACGGCGGACGACCGGACGGCAAACGGGGGCGGCAAGGCGGCAATGGCCTTTGCCACCTTTTCAATGGCCTTGGCGTCCCCAGAGGCAACGGCCTCGACCAGGTCGCCCGAGAGCGCCACGCCGGGCGGGACCGCGAGGCCCTGGCGCGTGGCGTCGCCGAGCCCCACGGCCTTCGATCCATAGAGCGATGTCTCGCGCGCCTTTGTGAAGGGGACGACCTTCTTCACCCGAGCACCGTGACCTCGCCGGCATCCCCGTCTACGCGGACAAGGACACCGTCGGCGATACGTTCGGTCGCCTCGCGGGTGCCGACGACGCCGGGGATGCCGTACTCGCGCGAGACGATCGCCGCATGCGAAAGGAGGCCGCCGTTATCGGTGACGATCCCGCCAAGGAGCGGGAGGAGGATGTTGAAGGCCTCGGTCGTCGAACTCGGTGACGAGCACGTCGCCCTTGGTGATCCGGCCGAACTCCGAGGAGCCGGAGACGCGGCGCGCGGGCCCCTCGTAGACGCCCTTGCTCGCCGCAAGCCCGTAGAGGATCTTTTCTTCGTTCTGCGCCTGGGAGCTCCCGAAGACCTGGCCCAAGGCGATGAAGGTTGCGCGCATGACGCGGCCGACCGATGGGGGCAGGGCCGCGAGGTCAGGCGGGGGCGGTGAGGGCGGGCCGAGGAAGCGCGGGACGTCTTTGGCGGTGTAGGTCGCGCGGTATTCGGCGCGCTTGGCGAGCTCGTCCGCGGACGGGCCACCGGTGCCGGCGACCAGCGCGCACATCTCGTCGAGGCTGGCGTCCACCATCTGCTGGGGGGTGGCAATGCGGCCGCGACCCGCGACCCGCCGGCCAGCCGCAAGGGCGGCGCGCCGCATGAGGCCCGAGGCCCAGATGTCGCTGTAGACGCCACGCTCATCGCGGAGGCGGTAGTTGAGACGGGCCTCGCCGAGCAGTTCGTCGAACTCGTCCTGGTGCGCCGCGGGGACCTGGGCGCGGACTTCGGCAATGCGGGCATCGACGTCCGAGGCGGCCTGGGCTTCTCCGGAAACGGCGATGCGGATGGCCCTGAGGAGTGCGTCCGGAAATTCGATCACCGTGGGCTCGGCGATGTCGAAGCCGTCGATGAGGCGGTTGCCGACCAGGTCGAGGTAGCCGGAGACCGCCGCTCCTGCTTCGCCCCCGAGGGAACGCAGGCTCGCGAGCACCTGTGCGGGGTCGCCGCCGGACGCGAGGACCTCGCGGGCAGCGGGGTCCTGGGCGAACGCACTCTTCAGGCGCTCCATCTCGTCGGAGCCACCCGCGGACACCACTGCCGAACCGCGCAGCAGGCCCAGCAGATCGGACGGCGGCAGGCCCGTCCAGTCCCCGACGTGTGCGAGGAAGTCCCCGGTCGGGAGCACGGCACCGGCGGTGAAGCGCATGTGCTGGGCGATCATGGCCGAATGGTGGTCGCGGCAGCGCCTCAGATAAGCGACCAGCTCCGCGTCGGAGAGGGCGTCGGGATTGACGGCCTGCAGCTCCCGGTGCGTGGCAATGGAGGATGGTTTGCGATTCTCGTCCCAGTCGCGAAGCTGCTCCCGCCAGAGCTTCTGCGCAAAGACCTGTTCAGCGCGCTGAAAGCGCTTGGGGATATCGTCTTCCGCGACCGGCCGCACTGACCTGTAGCCGAAGCCGTTCACGTAGCCCATCTGGAGGCCGTCGATGAGCATCCCGTAGAAGCGGGCGAAGTCGTTGGTGCCACTCTTGAAGGCGGGGGGATGCGTCTCCTGGAAATAGCGCGTCATCGGGCGCGGCATGTGCACGGGGTCTTGCTCCCACGATCCTGGCCCTGGCGGCTCAAAACGGAGTTCGGTCGAGGTGTCTGACGCGGTCATGGCGGCCCTCTCTTCGGCTGCAAGAATTCCTCTATGATTCCGACTGTCGGCTGGTCAGAATTGATCGCGATCTGCTTGTTGGCTGATTGAGGAAGCTCTCGTAGAAACCGCCTCTCGCTTGGCTATCAGCCAGCAGCGTTAAGCTTCGGGCGCCGTGCGGGCCAGCGTATTGAATGGCGGTGCCGTCTGCAAGGCTGAAGTGGACCATAACGTGGGACCACTTGAACCGATTTCTTAGTTGGAAGTCCTGCCGCTCGGTTCTCCTCTTTCAAGCTGCCATATCATGTTTCTGTAACGGCCTTAGGCAACTGTGTGATTGCCTTGCCATCGATCACGCTTCGTCGGGCGTCATGTAGTGCGATTGTAGGGAGGCCTCCGAGCGCGTAGACATACGCAACGCGGAATCCTTTCGCGTCAACGACGATGAAGTGACCACCGCTCGTTTGCTCTACTGTCCATGGGGACCGGGAACTTGCGCATGCTCAACCCTCGCCCTCGTGGGCAGCTGATCAAGCGCGGGATTAATGGCTCGAAAACACCGGGCGGTAGACCGGCCTCGAGGGGACATAGGTTGAGAAATCGACAGCAACCAAGGAAAGGGAGAACGACCATGATTATCAATCGCAGAAGGCTGCTCGCCGGCGCCGCGCTGGCCGCGCCGTTCGTCATCACCGCCGGCGCGCGCCCAGGAGGCGGCCGTCACGCTGATACTGCACCATTTCCTGCCGCCGGTATCCAACGGCCACAAGAACATGCTGGTGCCCTGGGCCGAGAAGATCGCCGCCGATTCCCAGGGCAAGATCAAGGTCGACATTTTCCCGGCCATGCAGCTGGGCGGCACCCCGCCGCAGCTCTACGACCAGGCCCGCGACGGCGTGGTCGACATCGTCTGGACGCTCCCCGGCAGCACGCCCGGCCGATTCCCGACAACGGAAGTGATGGAACTTCCCTTCATCGGCGCGGAGCGCGGCTTGGTGAACGCGCTCGCCGCGCAGGAGCTCGCCGACAAGCATCTCAAGGAAGAAGTCGCCGGTGTGAAGATACTCTCCTACTGGGCTCATGACGGCGGCCACATCCACGCCAACCGTCAGGTCACGACGATGGCGGACCTGCACGGCTTGAAGCTGCGCAACCCCACGCACTTGGCGGGCGAGGCGCTGAAGGCGCTCGGCGCGACATCGATCGGCATGCCGATACCGCAGGTTCCCGAGAGCCTGGCGCAAGGTGTGATCGATGGCGCTGTGGTTCCGTGGGAGGTGGTGCCGGCCGTCAAAATTCACGAGCTGGTCAAGTTCCACACCGAGATCAAGGGAACGCCGGCGTTCTATGCCGCGAGCTTCTTCCTCGCCATGAACAAGGCGAAGTACGAAAGCATCCCGGAAGACCTGCGCGCTATCATCGATCGGAATTCGGGTCAGGCTTTCGCCAAGCTCGCTGGCACGATGTGGGACACCGAGGCGGTCGCCGTGCGCGAAAAGGTCGCTGCGAGGGGCAACACCATCACCCAGCTGGACGAGGCGGAAAAGGCGAGGTGGATCGCGGCGACCGAGCCGGTTCACGCAACCTGGATCGCGGAAGTTGGCGGGAAGGGCCTGGATGGCGCCGAGCTAATCGCCGAGGCGCGCGCGCTGGTCGCCAAGCACAATGTCTAGCGACACGCACATGCCAGCTAGATATTGCAGAGTTGCCGCGTGGCCGACCCTCATGACCCGCAGAGGTCATTGGGTCTGCCTGCAACAACGAGCGTTGGATGAGGAGGGACGCCAATGACGATGATGCATCTGCCGGGGGCGCACGATAGCAGGGCAACCTCGCCCGCTACGGCGGAAGAGCGAACAACCGGAGTCATCGCGATCGTTGGCGGCATGCTAATGCTTGCCGTCGCGCTTCTGGCCACGGCCAGCGTGTTGATGCGGTGGATTTTCGACGCGCCGATCGATGGCGACTTCGAGTTCGTCAAGATGGCCATGGCCATGACGGTCTTCTCGTTTCTGCCCTACACGCAGGCGCGGCGCGCCAACATCATGGCCGACACCTTCACGGTCTGGCTGCCGAAACGCCTGACCGCACGGATCGATGGGATTTGGGATCTGGCCTATGCGGCACTGATGGGTTACGTCTTCTATGCCCTGGTTCACGGCGCGATGGATGCGTTCGCCAGCGGCGAAACCACCATGCAGCGGCAGCTGGCGATATGGCCCAGCATCGCCATCTCCACAGTCTTGTGCCTTGTCCTCGCGCTGACGGCCATTGTAACGGCGCTGCGCATGTTCCGGTCCAAAGCCGACGAGAGCGCATAATGAGCGGCACCCTCGTTGCGTTGACCGGCTTTGCATTCCTGCTGGTGCTGATCGTCTTGCGAGCGCCCATCGGATTGGCGATGTTCCTCACCGGAGCGGCGGGCTACACCTATCTGTCGAGCGGCGCGGCCTTCTTCGGCTACATGAAGACCAACGCCTATCACCAGTTCGCCAATTACACGCTCTCGGTCATTCCGCTGTTCATCCTGATGGGGGCGCTTGCCGAGCGGGCCGGCATCGCCGCGGCTTTGTTCAAGTCCTCCGAGAGCGTCCTGGGGCGATACAAGGGCGGATTGGCGATGGCCGTCATCGGGGCCTGCACGGCTTTCGGCGCGATTTGCGGATCGTCGGTCGCGACCACGGCCACCTTCGGCCGCGCCGCGCTGCCGGAACTCAACAAGTACCGCTATAACGGTGGCTTCTCCACCGGCACGATCGCGGTGGGCGGCACATTGGGCATTCTCATCCCGCCCTCCGTCATTCTGGTGGTCTACGCAATCACCACCGAACAGAACATCGCGAAGCTCTTTCAGGCAGCCTTGATTCCCGGCCTGCTGGCGGCCTTTTTCTACTGTCTGACCATCGCCTTCGTGGTGCACCGCAATCCCTCCCTTGCCCCCGAAGTGGTCCGGGAGAAGATCGAAGCCAAGGCGCGGCCCTGGTGGCCCAAAGTCTTGGCGGCGCTGATCCTGGGTGCGGTGGCCGTGCAATTCCTCCGCGGCGGGCTCGGCTGGGCCGGTTCGACGGCCTTCGCGGCGCTGGCGGTCCTGGTGGCCATCGTCGATGTGGCCGTCATGCCGGCCATCGTGATCGCGCTGGTCGTCGTCGGCGGCATCTACGGTGGCATCTTTACGCCGACCGAGGGGGCGGCCGTCGGCGCCATCACCACATTGCTGGTGGGCGTGGCCCAGCGCACGCTGGGCTGGCGAGACATTCTCCAGGCCATTCGCCAGACGGCCGAGACCGCCGGCATGATCTTCATCATACTCTTGGGCGCCGAAGTGTTCGGGGCCTTCATGGCGCGGTCGCAGCTCCCCATCACGGCGGCGGAGATGATCGGCGGGTCCGGCCTTTCGCCCTACGCCGTGCTGATCGCCATGTTGGCCTTCTACATTCTTCTCGGCGCCGTCATGGACGAACTGGCGATGATCCTCTTGACGCTGCCGGTGTTCTTCCCGGTCATACAGGGCCTGGATTTCGGCATGTCGCCGGACGACGTGGCGATCTGGTTCGGCATCCTAGTGCTGGTCGTGGTCGGTATCGGACTTACGGCCCCGCCCATCGGGCTCAATGTCTTTGTCATCTCGTCGCTCGCCAAGGGCATACCGATCGCGTCCACCTATCGCGGCGTGCTGCCGTTTCTGGCGGCGGATGTGATCCGGCTGGCGATCTTCCTGGTCTTTCCGGCGGTGGCGTTGTGGCTGGTTCATCTTTTGAGTTGATGGGGTCCCATTGATGCGGCCGGCCGGCCGAGGCGCTCACGCAACCGCGCGGTGGCAATCGTCGGCGCGGGACCTGTCGCGTTGGTCTCGGCCCTCACCCTGGCGCGCGACGGTGTTGCCTCTGTGGCGGTGGACCGCAAGGCTACCTTCAACGACCGCAGCCGCGCGATCTGCAAGCATTGCAACGACGTGATGAAGCCGGAGGATTGATAGTTGGAATGCGAGGCGCAAATGACTGCGTCACGCCTCCGACAAGGCAGCGGCGCCGTCTTCGACCGACAGCCCCTGTCCGCCCCATTCGGGGGGACAATAAAGTCCCGCGAAGTTCTCAACGCAGCGCGCTGAAAGCGCTTGGGGATATCGTCTTCCGCGACCGGCCGCACTGACTTGTAGCCGAAGCCGTTCACGTAGCCCATCTGCAGGCCGTCGATGAGCATCCCGTAGAA
>CAWADI010000028.1:0-63406 GCA_963780765.1 uncultured Alphaproteobacteria bacterium
TGGCTTCGGTGGCGATCAGGGCTGAGGCAACGGACGCCGCATCCTGCAATGCCACGCGCACCACCTTGGTGGGGTCAATAATGCCAGCCGCCACCATATCGCAGTATTCTTCCTCCTGCGCGTCGAACCCATAGTTGCCCGACTTCTCCAGGAGCTTGCCGACCACGATCGAGCCTTCGACGCCCGCGTTCTCGACGATCTGACGAACTGGCGCTTCGAGCGCCTTCGCCACGATGTTGATGCCGGCGGCAATGTCGGCGTTTTTGGAGGTGAGTGCTTCCACCGCCTTCTTGGCTCTCAGCAGCGCGACACCGCCGCCTGCAACGACACCTTCCTCGACCGCGGCGCGGGTAGCGTTCAGCGCGTCATCAACGCGGTCCTTGCGCTCCTTCACCTCGACTTCCGTCGAGCCGCCAACCTTGATCACGGCAACGCCGCCCGCGAGCTTGGCAAGCCGCTCCTGCAGCTTTTCCTTGTCGTAGTCCGAGGTCGTCTCCTCGATCTGCGATTTGATCTGGGCGATACGAGCCTGGATGTCGGACTTCTTGCCGGCGCCATCGATGATGGTGGTGTTGTCCTTGTCAACACGCACGCGCTTGGCACGGCCGAGCATGTCAAGCGTTACGTTCTCCAGCTTTATGCCGAGATCTTCGGAGATCATCTGGCCGCCAGTAAGAGCAGCGATGTCTTCCAGCATGGCCTTGCGACGATCGCCGAAGCCAGGCGCCTTCACAGCGGCAACTTTGAGCCCGCCACGCAGTTTGTTGACGACCAGTGTCGCCAGGGCCTCGCCCTCCACATCCTCGGAGATGACAAGGAGAGGTCGAGCGGACTGAACAACGGCTTCGAGGATCGGCAGCAGAGCCTGCAGATTCGTGAGCTTCTTCTCGTGCAGCAGGATGTGCGGATCTTCAAGCTCGACAGTCATCTTGTCGACATTGGTGATGAAGTAGGGCGAGAGATATCCACGATCGAACTGCATGCCCTCGACAACGTCGAGTTCGGTCTCCATACCCTTGGCTTCCTCGACCGTGATGACGCCCTGGTTGCCGACCTTCTCCATCGCTTTGGCGATCATCTGGCCGATTTCGGCCTCGCCGTTGGCCGAGATTGTGCCGACTTGGGCAATTTCATCTGAGGATTTGATCTTCTTTGACCTTTTCTGCAGGTCCTCAACGGTGGTTGCTACAGCCATCTCCACCCCACGTCTGAGGTCCATCGGATTCATGCCGGCGGCAACCGCCTTGGCACCTTCTCGAATGATTGACTGAGCCAGAACGGTGGCTGTCGTTGTGCCGTCGCCGGCGATGTCGCTGGTCTTGGAAGCAACCTCGCGGAGCATCTGGGCGCCCATGTTCTCGAACCTGTCATCAAGCTCGATTTCTTTCGCTACACCCACACCGTCCTTGGTGGTGCGCGGCGCGCCATAGGACTTGTCGATGACCACGTTGCGACCCTTCGGTCCAAGTGTCACCTTCACCGCGTTGGCGAGAATATCGACTCCGCGCAGCATGCGCTCGCGCGCATCGGCGCCAAACTTTATGTCTTTAGCAGGCATGTTGGAATTTCCTTTTGGTTGAATTTGTCATGTGGCCGAAGCGTCGATCAGGCGGCTTTCTTGACAGTCGCCTTGCCCTCAACCACGCCCATGATGTCGGATTCTTTCATGATCAGGAGTTCTTCGCCGTCGATCTTGACTTCGGTGCCGGACCACTTGCCGAACAGCACCACGTCGCCGACCCTCACGTCGATCGGGATGAGCTTGCCGGCTTCGTCCCGGCCGCCCGGGCCGACGGCGATGATCTCGCCCTGCATGGGTTTTTCCTGGGCAGTATCCGGGATGATGATGCCGCCTTTGGTCTTGGTGTCTTCTTCAACGCGACGCACGACCACACGGTCATGCAGCGGGCGGAATTTCATGTTTAGACTCCTTTGGTTGAGCGTCATTCGCAGAAGCCGCGCTTCTGCGGTCACCGCGCAGATGTGCGAAATGTTTTTGGTGTGAGAACTGCACTCGCACTCGATGGGCGTGAGTGCTAACGCGCTATTACACACATGGTGCGTCATTTCCCATCAGCAAGGGGAAATGGAACAGAAGTCGAAATAATAGTGCGGCTTGAGGGCGCCGAACGAATTAGTGAGAAACGAATTCAGTAAGAAGAGCAGTATTGTAATTCGCAAGTTCATCACCACTTACAACCAATACGCGAGGTCCCTATCGCGTGGTTTATCCCTACGAAATTCTGTGTGCAGGACGTGCGGTTGCTATTCGTCCCGGACAACTTTAGCAGCACTATCGTATAGTTATCTGGGGGCGCGCACGGTGTCGCCGGTAGCGATCCTCACCTCCGGCGCAAATTGTGCGTTATTGCGGGTTATTGCGAACGGAGCCCGTCCCAATGAAATCAGCAGCACAAATTCTCGGTCGGTCAGCAGGTTCAGTATTCATCGATCAGATCCGGATCGTCTTCGGGCCTCGGGAACATATGAGATCGCCAGGCTTCTGCCGATCGAGGGCTCCGATCTTCAGTATCGAATTCGAAATTCGCTGGAAAAGTTTGATAGGGTTGCCAGCGAATGGCAGCTTGACGTGATTACTGCACGCCAATGAATACCAGAAGGAGTTGCAAGCTCGTAACTTTCCCCCAGTCTTTTCAGTTGACCGGCATGGACAAAATGCTGCCTGCCGGCACTTACGAGGTGACAACGGAGGAGGAGCAGATCGGAGACTTTGTGTACGAGGCCTACCGCCGCATCTCCACCAGCATCTATTTGCCCGCACGGCCGGGCGATTATGGAATCGGTCAGATTATTTCGATCGACCCAGATGAATTGGCGGACACACTGAAGAAAACCTCCGCTTAGGCTCCCAGGTTTGCAATCCGGAGGAATCAACGTGACAGACTTCAACTACGATGCACCAGCAGAGTTCTATGGCTGGAGAGGCCAAGGCATGCGACGGGGGGTTGTTACCTACCGCCGCTTCACCACCGCCGCAGAAGCTATTCGTCATGCGATAGAAGACGTTTCATCTGCCGCCTTGGGTAGCTGTGCACTCGAGGTAGACGGAAAACGGATTCAGGGCAGAGAGATCCGGACGCTCTACACCAACTCCAAGTTTCCCCTGCAGCGAGCCTCGCCCTCCAGGCCCTCCAGACTTGTTCCTCGATCGCGGAACCCCCAGCGAAGTAGTTGAACGGTACGAACCGAACGTAAACGGATTCTCGGATCATCAATAGGGATATCAGGAGATTGACCCTTATGAACAACGGTTCCGGGTTCTTCGATCAGGATTTCTACCCAGTCGACAGCCGAGTATCAACGCCACCTGCCGAGCAGCGGATGGCAACAGCCGCCGAATATTCAGCACACCACTTAGGAAAGATCAGCCGCAATTTGGAGCGCTTGATTGCAATCTTAGAGAAAAGGGCCACTCCTGACGGTGGCAATGTCTAGATTAGAGTGAAAGGTTTGACCCCATATCGCCAGGGTTGGCACTAGGCGCACGGAACCTTATTGATTTGACCGATCATTTGAAGCGGTGCTGTGGGGCGCGAGAGGTCCCAAACGCGCCCGAAAACTACCCGACTTTCGCCATGCCCCTCTCTTTGAGACTGGCTGGGTCGCGTTCTCCGAGCATAACACCCTCGATGATCCGCCTGGCAACGTAATCGCGGGTTAAAGTCCCGTCGATCACTCTCATATCTCGGGTGTCAAGCAGTTCTCGCCACACATCATCTATGACATGTCCGAGCATGCCAAGGGTCGATGGGTATAAACCGATAATTCCTGGCACCGCCACGCTGGCCTCCCTCTGCTGTCATTGGATCTTGTGCCTCTCGGCTAATGCAGACTTACGCAGCCTGGGCTGTCGCTGCCATTTGCAGCTTGGCCGGATCGTTCTCTCCGAGCAACACCATATCGATAATCCGTGTCGCAAGCAGGTCGCGCGTCAAGGTTCGATTAAGCACTCTCTGGTCACGATTGTTGACGAGTTCGCGCCAGCTATCGTTGAGCACGCGAGTGAGAGCGCCCACCGTTGATGGGTTGAATGTTGACACCTCTGTTCTCCGTTGGCTGTACACAGGCCGGCGTCTTAGGTCCTAGTCGTCGGCGCCGCCCGTGATTTCACGACCGATGATTAGCCACCCTTGCGCCTATTGACGGGCGTTAGCGAGTCCTTTCTCGGTTGCCAGATGGAATACCGACTGGCAGACGCCAATGTCGCGTTCGTCTTCTGAACGACAACGAGACAACCGTTCATGCTGCCCCAGCGGTTGAAACGCGCGGTCGCGGGCATGCACCCGAAACAGCCGCGGCACCTGATCAATGATAGTCTTGGCTTTCTCGATTGGCGCAGCCGTAATGGGAAGCCAGACCTATCGCTTGAAGAAGCGAACCGTTATCGCTGCCGCTGAGACAGCGGCGGCCTTTGCGTCAATTGCGGCAGCTATTTCCGAGTTGAGCGGAGAAATGAGAGACAAGAAGGTCTTCAAACACGACTAATTCTAATTAGTTCGCCACCGGCGTTACCGACCCGCTGGACATGAAACGGGCACGGTTGTTGCTGTGATAGTGTGGCGGGATCGTCGTCGGCGACGAGATCGGTATTTGCTTGGTGCGGTTAAGCCCTTCAATTAGTTGGATCCGGGAGTTCCGAGCACCCCTGATTGTGCCAAGGGTCGGTAACGGCCCCGGAGCACGTTTGCTAGAGTTCTTTGTACGGTACTCCCATGCCGGCGGCGTCGTTGGAGGAGGAGCAACATGGAAGTACTCTACGCTCACTGCGCTGGCCTGGATGTGCACAAGGACACGGTGGTGGCCTGCGTCCGGCACATGCACGAGGCCACCGTCAAGCGCGAGGTGCGCACGTTTAAGACGATGACGAGGGATCTTCTCGCCTTGTCGGAATGGCTGGCCTCGGAAGGATGCACGCACATCGCGATGGAGGCGACGGGCGTGTATTGGAAGCCGGTCTGGCACATTCTGAGCGATGGCGACTTTGCGTTGACGCTGGCGAACGCCGCACACGTGAAGAATGTTCCCGGCCGCAAGACCGACAGCAACGACGCGACTTGGCTGGCCGACCTTCTGGCCCACGGCCTGGTTCGCGGCAGTTTCGTGCCGGATGCCCAAACCCAGGAGCAGCGGGGGCTGTTGCGCACCCGCAAGCAACTGGTTCGCGAGCGGACCAGCCACATTCAACGGCTGCAGAAGACGCTGGAGGATGCCAACATCAAGCTTAACTCGGTCATCTCCGATATCACCGGCGCGAGCGGGTGGGCCATGATTGAGGCGCTGATCGCCGGCGAGACCGATCCGGAGAAGCTGGCCGGGCTCGCCCATCGGCGGATCAAAGCACCGCCCGCCTTGCTGCGCGAGGCGCTGCGCGGCCGGGTGAGCAAGCACCATCGCTTCCTGTTGCGCCTGCATCAGCAGCAGATCGTGGCGCTCGATGCGGCGATCTCCGAGATCGATCGCGAGGTCGAGGCCAACATCGCGCCCTTTCGCACCGCCATCTCGCTGCTGATCACCATTCCCGGGATCAACTCCCTCAGTTCCAGGGGGATCCTCGCCGAGATCGGCACGGACATGAGCCGGTTTGCCACCGCGCGGCATATAATCTCCTGGGCCGGGTTCTGTCCCGGCAACGACGAGAGCGCCGGCAAGCGCCGATCCAATCGGATGCGCAAGGGCGCACCCTGGCTGAAGACGACCCTGATCCAGTGCGCCTGGGCCGCGGTCCGCAAGAACGGCAGCTACCTCCAGGCGCAGTTCCATCGCCTGCGCGCTCGCCGCGGCGCCAAGAAGGCTATCGCCGCGGTCGCCGCCTCCATGCTCACCGCGGCCTATCACATGCTCAAGGACGGCACCCTCTATCAGGATCTCGGAGCCAATCACTTCGACCGAACCTCCAAGCCGGCCCAAACCAAGCGCCTCATCGCTCGGCTGCAAAACCTCGGCTATGAGGTCCAGATCACGCCGGCTGTCGCATGACCCGCGGTTTTGTTTCTTGCTAGGAAGCACCGAGCTCCGTCTGCTTTATGGCCGCGCGGAAGCCAAGGCATTCTGGACCGCGTTCAGGTCATAGTGCTCGTGGCGCTGCCTCCAATCGCAGGATATATTTTCGTCTTCGCGGCATTTCCCATTGTGGTTTGACTTTTGATCCGTATGTAACATGGGCGGATCAGACCAGAACAAGAATACAAGTCGTCTCGCATGTTACAATAAGCTGAGTACTTAGATCGAACCTGCGAATTGGTCCCGAATACGGACAAATGTGCCCGCCAGGTAATCCTGTGTGCCCGCCAGGTAATCCTGTGTACCCACCAGGTAATCCTGGCCAAATCGCGGTTTAACCAAAACTCAGGTTCGGTTTCTTGAGGAGCGCGCGGTGTGTGCTGTTCTGTACAGCAGCATGCTCCGTTGCGCTGTAGATTTGGGATTCGGATTAGGGAAATCTTTCCCTCTCCTCGAAAGG
Source organism: uncultured Alphaproteobacteria bacterium (assembly GCA_963780765.1). Classification (GTDB taxonomy): domain Bacteria; phylum Pseudomonadota; class Alphaproteobacteria; order Rhizobiales; family Aestuariivirgaceae; genus CAWHQZ01. The sequence goes on from CAWADI010000028.1 coordinate 6,482, forward strand.
AAAAGTCATGAAAATCTCTCCGAACGTCAAGCCAGCCGCGTGGGGCGCGGTCGGCGGAGCAGTTGCTCTCGCCATCATCGGATTCAGCTGGGGCGGCTGGGTCACCGGTTCCTCGGCAACCACCCTGGCGGATAAACACGCCACCACCGAAGTGGCGAAGGCTCTGGCGCCGATTTGTTTCCTGCAGTTCAATCAGCAGCCAGGTGCGGAAGCCAAATTGGTTGAGCTGAAGGGCATCACGAGCCCCTATCAGCAGGCTTCCTTCATGGAAAAAAACGGCGCGGCGATCATGCCCGGCAGCGACAAGGTGGTTAAGGGTGTCAGCCTGGCATGTGCTGAACTGCTCCTCAAAGCCACAGCGAACTGATTGTCAGCTACCTGGTTGCGGTGACCAGCATACGATGCGCGGGTTGAAGACCTGACTCGTGCGCATTGAAGGCGCAGCGACCAAGTCGATCGTGAACAATCCGATTTCTAAGCTGGTAGCGGTCGGAAGGCGCCGGTGAGCAAGACCAGGAACAGGCGCAAGAGAAGCCTCAGCCAGTTGAGCAGGAGGCGGAAATTGTAGCCGGCGGCGGCGAGGATGGCGTTGATGGCATCTCCCTGGCTGTGGGCGAGATAGTTGCGGCCCATGCGGTGCTCATTCTTGATGTGGCCGATCACCGGCTCGATCGGCGGCCCTTCGTCTGCATCTCGCGCTTGATGGCAGGCGTCATGCGGCGCTTCTGGCCTGAGGTGTAGACCCTGAACCTGTGGGTTGAGGGCGCATTGTGGCCCTTGTAGCCGGCATCGGCGAGAACGCGCTCGAGCTGGTTGCCGATCGTCTTTTCGATATCGGGAATGATGGTTGCGAGTGTATGTCCGTCATAGGGATTGCCGGGCAGCGCCTTGGCATGGATTGCAAACTGGCCGCCCTTGGAGCGCTTAAGCGTCGTCGCCACCGAGACCTTGACCCCGAACTCGTAAGGGGCATGCGCCTTGCCCTTGCCGATGCATTCCACTTCTGGGGCGTGGAGGCTGTAAACCTTGCGGCCTCTGTGATGGCGATCCTGCTGCCAGCACGCGGGAGGCCAGATGCAAAGGCCTGAGGAAGATCGCCTTGAGATCGTCCTCTCCGCTGATCTCCTCTGGCGATGTCGCGGATGGTGCGCCCGAGATAGGTCTTGAGCTTGCGCAACGCCTTGCTGGCCCGCTTGAACTGATGGGCGTGGGCATAGCGCTGATGCCTGATGAGGGCCGCCTTGCCCACCCGCACATAGGATTGGCGCAGATCGACCCCGACCGTCTTGGCCAGCCTCACCAGCTTCTCGCGTGCCCGGTTGAGGAGCTTGGCGTCGGTCGGGAACATCACATTCTTGGGCTGAACAGTCGTATCGATGATCACCCGCCTGGTATCGGAGGGCTTCATCGCTCCCGTCTTCACCGCCACCTGAAGGCTCTCCTGAAGAAGGCTTGGACCCGCTCCTCGCCCATCCGCTGGCGCCAGCGGGTCATCGACGAGCGGTCAAAGGGCAGCGTCGTGGCAGAAGAACTCTTCGCCGCAGAAGTATTGGAAATAAGGGTTCTCGATCCAGCGGGCGCACAGCTCTTCATCGGAGAGATCGAAGGTGTGCTTGAGGATCGCAAGCCCCGCCATCAGCCTTGTCGGCAACGGCGGCATGCCGGGGCCGTCCGCTGTAGACCTCGCCGCATCTCTCCTCGATGAAGCGCCACGCGATCGTCTTCGCCAGCTTGACCAGCTCATGATCCATGTTGATGATCTGATCGAGCCGTGAGCGGAACAGATCCTGCTCACCCCGTCTCGCGGCGCTCGCGCGGCTTCATGCCTGATCCCTCGGTGATCTCTTCTCACCCGAGAGAATCACGCTTCGCCGAGTCGCGGAATCCCCAATCGAATTTGCAAGGAAACGCGCCCTCGACCGCCGCTTTCCGGCAAAATCGAAACCTCAAAACTGACCAATCATCCAATCTCGTCAGAGCGTTGGAGATAGTTCACGGACGACGACCACGAGAGGGGGGCCAATGACAGCGAGCGTTTCGACAGTGGCGCAGGAATGCACGAATACCCGAGCCTCAAACCCGCCTGACCGCCTTGCTCGCCAGGCGGGAGCGCAAGGCAAAGCAAGGCCATTGCTGCACCATGGCATTGATTTTCGTGAGGCCTAAAGACTGCTACCCTGTCCTGTCGCGCCGGATGAACCCGTTGAGAAGGTCAAAACGCGCCAGACCGATATCCTTTAGCGAGTGGTCGCTCAGCAGGGCGCTGCGTTCCGGAGATTGCCGGGCGCTGCAGCCATTTGCTGACATTGAGAAATGAGGTTCCGAGCTTTCCGATTGCCCAATTCATCGCGCCTGTCCAGAACTTCTCTTGGCGAGCACATCTTGATTGGTTGCAGCATGAACCGGTGGTTCACCGTCTTGGCTGTCTGTTATCGTAAGTAGCCTGTCTCGAAGACTCGGGGCCGCCCATGGCGGCCCCGGATCGATGCCAATTCGGCAGGCGCCGCCTTAGATCCGGCGGTCCTTCATCAAAGCGTCAACATCGCGCTGAGCTTGGCCTTTTTCAAGACTATACTTCGCGACGACTTGGCTAATGAGGTCGTCTTTGCTCTTCAGAGCAGACAACTCGTCGGCGGAGAACTTGGGCCACTTTGCGCCGATCTCCTTGAGCAGCATCTGTCTTGGTTCTGTACTCGGTGAACTGGTATTCGAGCTAACATTGGTCATATGGGTTTAACTCCAATTGAGTAAAAAATAATTTGAATGAGCATCACTCAAACTACATCATGCATATAGCCTCCACCTTCGTCCCTACAAGATGACCCGACTGATTGTTCTACTCGTTAGGACCGTGCGCGGCGGGACGCTACTGCCATCTGGCCTAACTGCGAACTCTCACGGGTCGCCAAGACGTCAATGATTCACCGGAAGTTCGAATGGACCCCACAACCCCCAAGGTTCGAGAGCAGGTGGCGGTGCGCCAAATGACAAGCGGAATGCCAATATCGTTATGGTGGCAGGACGGCTGAAGCGATAACCGAACAGCGGGCGGGGAGGCGATTTGCCGGGATCGCAAATGCATTTGGTCCCAGACAAAGAAACCTCCAATCAGATCCACGGGTCCCGCCAGTGGAGGGCGAGAACGTCATCGCTATCGACTTCGCCGGTACCGCTGTCTGGCTTCACCACACGAGCTTCGAGTTCGCCGATGCTGGGCGAGGTTTGGTTCTTATGTATGACCGTTACCCGCGATGATACCGCTCTGATGCCTTCCAAATTTTGCAATTTGCGGCCGATAATCTGTGCCGTGAGCAGGGTTGCTGCTGTCAGCAAAATGACAAGAAGGTAGCGCATTGGTCTTCCTTGCTGGGCAGAACCCCTCGGTCGAGCTTAGTGCGGATCGTTCTCTGATCCAGCGTCCTGCAGAGCGGGAGCAACCGAAGAAGGCAACGCAGCGCTTGCTTTATGTCAAGTATCGAACTCATCAAGGGTGGCTCGTTTGAGCTGAGCAACGTCCAAAAGGTTCATCGTTGACGTGCTTGACGACGAGAACGGCAATCCGTTCGCGATTGGCCTGCGCGTAGGGGAACATGTACTTGCTCCGACTTTTCTCTAGATCGAGCCATAAGGGATCAAAGTTTCCTGCAGTACGCTCAATTGCTCTGGCATGCGCCAGTCCGCGCATGGATTGACATCAATAAGTCTCCTTGACCTCAACAGCTGCCTGAACGTCATCGCGGCTATTGTTGTATTTTGGAAGTGCCTGGGGGGTTTCGGCAGAACCTTAAATACTCTGAAAGTCCTGACCAAGGCTGGTCAAAATTGATCACTCTACTGTTCTGTGCACAGCGCATCGGAATAACCGGTGCACCAACCGAGATATTGACCTCCAAATGCTCCACTGGACCACTGCTGGAGGGGGTCCGCAGGTTGTGATCAATTTTGACCAGCGCCCTTGAAAGCGAGTGGCTAAAATCACGACGTCCCCCCAATCCGGTCACGTTCTCCTGGTTATCAGCGTAATCCATAAGCGAAAGTGGACGTGACGCTTGGGGGATAAGCGGAGGCACTCAAAGATGAACTCATCAGAGAAATACTGCCGGGCCTACTATCCCTGGGCGTTGCAAACAATGGGCCGAGCCTTCGACACGGCGGTCGATGCTCTTCCGGCAGACTATGAACGCCAACAAGAAGCACGTCGGGAGTTGGCGCTAGTGATCATCCGTTCCTTTGACGAGGGAATAACAAATCCCGCGCACCTTTGCAAAATAGCCTTGAACATGTGCGAACTGACGAATCGATCAATATCAGGATCCGAGAAAGCCCGATCCGGGATATCGATTTTCACCTCGCAACACGAGGGCCAAACGATTCCGCTTGTGGCCTGAGAGGTAAGCTACCCGGAGCAGATCGTGAAAATTCTCAAATCCATACACCTTTTCGCATGGGGAGGGCTGTTGGCGGGTTCCTTTGCCTCATCGGGGTTTGGAGGTGAGGCTTTCGACGGCACCTGGCGCGTCAACGCGAGTACCAAAACCCAAGATTCCCGGTGCAAGGACCGATCGGTTTCCTTGGTCGTAGAAGATGGGAACGTCCAATATGTCGGTCTTCTGAGTGGACTCGTCTCCGGCAAGGTGGACCGGCAGGGGGCACTTGTCGCGCAAATCGCCAGGATCCGCGTTAGCGGAACGCTCTCAGAGGGCTTCGGATCGGGTGCATGGCAGTCACCGAATTGTGCCGGGACTTGGACCGCTCATCGCGATTAGGGATATGGAATCTGCGAGCGCTTCCACAAACCGTGCCCGATGAGTTCTACCGAAAATCGCTTTCCGAAAAAGAGGGTGGGAAGGGAGGGCGCGCTCTGTTTCGACGAACACGCCCTCCTTCAGGCCTCGCCCCTCACATCGCGAGGACGGTTTTCCGGACCTTCTGCGGAGCAAGCAGCGCATCTTCAACCGATGCCTTCACTCCGGGACCCGGTCGCTGCAGCGTCACTTGCGCGCCATTGGCAAAGCGCACGCCGTCGTGAAAGAAATCGCTCTCGAGACGCGCGAAGGTCACAACTCGGACCAGCGCAATTCCAGCTGTCCGAAGATCGCGCCTTCTCGGCAGTATGGCGGTTGAAACAGTGAGAGGGACTTCCGGCGTTCTGTCTATTCACATTCGACTTGACTGGGGATGGTCGTGCAGAACGACGCTCAGCAATGAACTGTGAACATTCAGCTGGCCATTGTATTCGATAAAGCCCAATTGCCGAAACTTGTTCATGAAAAAACTCACGCGCGATCGCGTGGTGCCGATCATCTCCGCCAGAGTCTCCTGGCTGATCTTCCCAATTATCGGCTCGGGGCGGCCTTCCTTGCCGAAATTTGCCAGCAGGAGGAGAGCCCGCGCCAGGCGTTTTTCGCTCGAATTGAACAGCTGATCTACCAGGTCCTCTTCGACCCTGATGGTACGCGCCAGGAGGTAGGAGATGAACAGCTCGGAGAATGCCGGCTCTTCGTGCAGAATGCGGATGATGGCTTCTTTCTCGAGCTGCATGATTCTGCAATCCGACATTGCCGTGGCTGCCGCCGTTCGCCGCGGCTGCCCGGCCAGGCATCCCTCGCCACAGAATTCACCCTTCCCAAGGACTGCGACAACCGCTTCTTTGCCCTGTTCGGAGATAACCGTCAGCTTGACCTTGCCTTGCTCGATGAAAAAAACGGATTCTGCTGGATCGCCCTGTGAGAAGACGGCTTGGTTCGCGCCATATTTGGCGATGGTTCTTCCCTTGCCTACCTTGGAGAGAAAGGCTTTCGGATCGAACACGACCCTTCGCTTGCGATCAGCTGTCTTGCCCATGTGACGGACCTTTCCCAAATTTCTGGGTATCCGGCAGACGTCAATATTAGCATGCTCTTCGTGGAGAGGCGATGATTTAAAGGCGGTTCCGGGTGAGCTCGTCAGGGCCGACGTTCGGCGGTTAAGGATCGATATCCAGGACCAGGCAATAACGGAACTTTCTCCGCTATTCGACGACAACGATGACACCCATTCACGCTGGCCCAGCGGTTAAGACGCGCGGTCGTGGGCATGCGCCCGAAACGGGTGCGACGCCCGATCTGATTACAAGAACAGCCATTCGATCTAGTGCTGCTCGACCGCCGGTGATGGACGACTACCGGGTGCTCTAGCTCCTGAAGGCAGGCACTGCGCTGCGTGCCATTCCTGTGGCCATGATCTCAGCTATCAATGAGGTCGATAGCGTGGTGAGGTACATTTGGCCTCGCATAGGCAGCGGACTTGGGTTTTCGGAAAGTCGTATTAGTCATTGAGGCCCAGACGACGAAAGTCCTCAATAACGTCTGCGATCAACCTCTGCCGGCGCGGATCCTGAGCAGCCGGAGTTTTTGCAAAGAGATCCAGCAGGTAACGGGCTTTCGCGCATGCGTCCAGCCATGTCTCGGCAGGAGACGCCATTAAATGTGCTTCGAGTTCATCCTGGCGTTCGCGCAGCGCCTTGGCATCGGCCTCGACCTCGGCAAGGCGACGCCGAATTTCGGTGGCTTTTTGCGCTGCCATGCCGCGATGTCGATCAAGATCGATGGTTCGGCGCGTTATGAGTTGTCCCCTTGCGGCTTATGTGTGCGCGGCTGATGCTCGAAAAGCCGCTGCGTCCGCTTTCATCGGCAACGACTTTGGGAAGGCTTCGGCGCCGTCCCATCAGCCGCCACCGTTGCTTACGCGCACGCTCAGGCAATCTTACTCCACGAGGAACGATCAGCCGAAGTTCGGTTCGTGCGACATGGCGATAAACATCATACATTGAGTTTCCGTCCTGCTGGCGCAGTAATCGCAACGGTCGCCTACGACAGACTGCGGGAGCGAACACACATATACCACCATCTGAAGGTTAGGCGTGGGATAGTTAAGCTACCGCATGTCGCTAAACCAGGTCGCCCACGGAACCGACCGTAAGGGCACCGCATGCGCTGGCGCCGCATGCCCTGTGGATAAAATGCACCGTGTGGTCAATTCTGTACAGCGCGGTCAGGATGATCGCGGCTACGCTGGTGGAAGTTGGCGGGATTCCTCTGTGGCTCCGAAAAAATGTTGATTCTACAAATTCGCTGTAGTGGCCAAGTCAAGTCGGGTGAATCCTTGGAGCGTCACATGAGCATGATCACCACGCGCTGTCCGCGGACGTGGCAAGAGATAGCCACCGGCATCGAGACCGATCCGGACAGCTTCAAACGGCTTCCCGACATCCCATCAAAATTGCAGTGCCCGGCTTGCGGCGACCAACATGTATGGCGCAAGTCGCAAACCTGGCTCGCGCACGAGCCTCGTATTAACGGCGCAGGATCACGCCCGAGCGCTCCCACCAATGGGCGGCCAATGGGCGGCGGCCGGGCACCCGGCGGACAGTGGTTCGGGAATCAGATGCGCGTGTTTTTTGGGGGTGCCTTGGCCTAGCAGCTCATCCACGCGCTGACCGGAGCATCGCTATCGCGATAGTCTAGATCGACTGCATTGCGCGCAACATCAAATGCGCGCTCACGAAACCCGGAGATCAGCACGTCGCCCACAAAGTCTGATGACCGCTTCGTGAGCAGCGACACAGTCTGCTTTCCACCTGATTGTGTTGCAAAACGATTTTGAGCTCCTGAGCGCGCAACATTAATTCAAGGACACCTCCCACCCGCGCAATGTTAATTCAAGAATTTTTTTCGTCCCAATTCGATAATTGCGGTGTGAGCTGGGCCGCGTCGAGTTTTGCAACACAATCTTCCAACAGCAGACATCCCGACGACACAGTTCGAGAATCTAAAGCGAATCGAGCCCGCTTTAGGCGAGACCACCTCTTCGACGACTTCCCCGTCACTTGCCTCCTTGCTCAAGGTTCGGTCTTGTAGGTGCGTGTCCGTAGTGACAGTTTCAGCCTCAACAAGCCGGTCATCGGGTGGATGTCGCTTCAACACGGGGGATGAGAGGCTGCACGATTTCCTGGCGTTCGCCCTAGTTGGATTCCTTGCGCAACTGATCGATGGCGCCCTCGGCATGGGTTTCGGTGTCATCTCCTCTTCCATCCTGCTTGCCCAGGGCATCCCACCGGCGCTCGCCTCGGCGAGCGTAAACGCCGCCAAGCTGCCAACGACCGGTACGGCGGCGCTGTCGCACGCCTACAACCGCAACATCGACTGGGCGATCGCCCGCAGGCTCTGTCTTTTCGGCGCCGCCGGCGGCACCGCCGGGGCGCTGCTGCTGACCAGCCTCAAAGGGGCGATGCTGGCCTACCTAGTGAATGCCTACCTTGCTTTCATCGGGGTGCTGATCGTTTATCGCGGCTTCATGAACTACGCCCCGCGCCTTATCCTCGGCGAGCGGGCCCGTACCATCGGGCTGGTCGGCGGTCTGATCGAGGGCATCGGCGGCAGTTGGGGCCCGATCGTCACCACCGGCCTGCTGGGCTCCGGCACCGAGCCGCGCTATGCCATCGGCTCGTCGAACTTCTCGGAATTCGTGGTGAGCATCGCCGTCTTCTCGGCCTTCCTCGCGGCCTTCGCGGCCGGGCACTGGCAAGGCGGCTCGGATTGGCGCACCGTGGCACTGCCCGTGGCGGGCCTCATGCTCGGCGGGCTGCCCGCCGCCGCCTTTGGCGGCTACCTGTCGAAGCACGCCCCGCGCCGGCCGCTCACCATCACGGTGGGCTGCCTGGCATTGGGGATCGCCGTATATCGGGCGCTCTTCGGCTAACCCGGCGATCGCCTGTTGCGGGTCAGCGGTGAGGTCGGCGATGTCCTCGAGCCCGACCGAGAGGCACAGCATTCCGTTGGTGATGCCCACATAGCGCGGGCGTCCGCGCAACCCCGGCTGCCAAAGCAACATCAGTTACTTGGCTTGCCGATCGGCGCAGCGCTCCCCGCGATATGCAGCCGATGTCGGCTCGGGCCTTGGCCGCGTGAAAACCTCTGCGGGTTGTTCGGGCACAAGATTGATTTGAACTGAAGGCCGCTCGCACACGAAAGACTCGCTAGACAGCCTTGTTGTAGTCATCGACCGCCTCTCGGGTCTGTTCGGTCAACTCAAATCTGGACGGGATGTCCGGGTTTCGTTTGTCAGCCGATTGATGAGATAGGCTGCCTTGATGCGCGTGCGCGTTTCCTCGTCGTGCAGAAGTTTACGGATACGTGGGGCCATGGTTCACTGTTTTCCACAAGAGTGTGCAATTTTGCACAGACGCAGGCATCGGACATGGAGTTTGATGACGTTTCGCTAGTGTGTATGCGTATTGCCGGGGCCTGGTCAGGAATTGGCCACGAAGGGCGTAAACCGAGGACCCGGATAGAGCTTGGGTCCCCTCGCAAGCTTTGTCCGGGCCTCCTCACTGCCGACAGTCCGATTTCTTGTGTCGTCCCATGGTCACTTGGCGCGCGATACTCTCTGCGGAGCGCTAGACACGAACTAGCCCCTGGTAAACTCGTCGCCCTCATGCCCTGTGGAGACTTGGTCAAAAGGCGGGTGTGGTCAATTTTGAGCAGCGCCCTCTGGACAGTCAGTTGCGTTGGCAAGTCTGTGCCGAGAAAGGGCCCAGTTCGCACGAGACTACTGGATCGGTGACGTCCGGCCTCTGTGACCCTCTGTGGCCAAAGGAGAAATTCAATGCAGACGTTTCCGGAGTTGTGCAGCCCCGAGCGAGTGCGCGCGCTTCAGAATATTTCTGATGCAGTATGGTTGGTGGAAATACACGCCGGCAGCCGTCGCCCGACCATGGCGCTGCGAGACGAAATCGCCCGCCGCGTGGCTGAGCACGTCGGCGACGCTGACCTGAATGTTGACACAATCGGGCGAGCGGTTCTCACGGCCTTGGACGCCAAGCCCGAGCAGGGCCGCCCGACGTTGCTGAACAGGTGGTGGCGAGCGCCGCATGCCGCCCGCGGCTGAGTATCGCCGGCACCCTCCGCCGATCACGCGGTCGTACATGGCAGGACCTACGCTACCGACGGGGGCTAGTCGATCATCGAGGCGCGCCCGCACGTTAAGCATCTGAGCCGGCGCGGCGAGGCCGGGCACCGGCTCGGCATCGCGGAACGCAAACGTGGGAGGGTGTGCAAGACGCTGCGATCCATTCCGTCCTGAACCCGTTCGCTTCGCAACTCTCCTTGGCTGGCGAAACCGCTACCAGGATGCGCGTCGGACGCTTAAAGTCGATGCCCGGAGATTCCTCTAGATCGCGCTTTGCAACGCGCGATCCAGAAGCTCTTGGGCGGAACGAGGTAGTTCCAGTTCGAGGGCGGCCGATTGCCCTTTTGGCGACATCCAGGTTTTGCGCAGGATGCGGCACCAGGACCCGGAGCTTTGCCTTTTTTTGGCTATCGCCCGAGTGAAAGGAGCTTTGATGACTCTGTCCCCACCGATCACTGTGCTGGCCATCGTGATTGCTGCGATGGCCGGCACGGCTTTGCTTGCTCCCCCGCCCAACAAGAAGCTTACTCAAGTATGCGTGGAAGTACCGACCGGCAGCTACGAGAAGCTCGCTCTTCGAACCCGGGACAAGGTCCGCACGGACGGCAGCCGGCAGACGGTGCGAGGCCTTATCGAAGAACTCGTGACCAATCTTGAATAGAAGGACGACCCGCCCGCGCATAGGGTTCTGAAGCGTGCGCGTTTCTGGCGATGTCATCAGGGGACTGCTTCTCTTACTCCGCACATCTCGGATCAGACGTGGCTCGTGAGAAACGAAAGCGCCCCAAGACCCGGGGCGCTCCTCAATTTCGCCGGCAGGAGCCTCAGGTAGCAACCTTTGTCGGCTTGCCGCCGGGTCGCACAGCGACGGTCTGAGAACGCCTCCTTTACTACAGAGTGAACCTGCCGTTTGTCGAATTTCTGCACAGTATTGCAGCAATAGAGAATTGCCGAAATGACGGTGTACTCGCGGGGCGCGATGCTGGAGCCCTGCTCAGGTGTGACCGTTGGTACGTGATCGAGAGCACCGCCGAGCGAGCCTCGCCGAGTATGACAACTACGACTTCTTCGCGAGAAGCTTTTGAATGTCACCGGCTACATAGTAAAATCCGCCGAAGGACCGTAGCCAAATGTCAATGAACCCGTCGAAATCCGCTAGCGTCGTTGATGAACGAGAGAAGGCGCTTGTTGTACGGCTTGGCGAAATCCGGCGTGAAATCAGTGAGCCCGGACTCTATTTCAAACTTCCGTTCGTGGAGTCTTCGGGCCGCGAGGAGGTGACCGGGGCCAATATGCTGGTGGCCATATTCGCCCAGCGGGAGAGTCATGCGGCATTTTTCCTGCAGGAACAGAACATGATGCGCTATGATGCCGTCAGTTTCATCTCGCACGGCATCGCCAAGCGCCATGGCGCTTCGGATGCACGGCCGGTGCGCGGCACGGAGGAAGACGCGCCGGAAGAGCAGAGCGGCGAGCAATCCAAGGTCAAGGACGGCGAGGTGCACACGCCGGTGCCCAACGGCACCTTCCTCGTAGGCAGCACGCGCGGCCGCGTGATCGAACTGTTGCGCCACGCCGGCGTTGCCGTCCATGAGCGCTCGCTCGCCTGGCAGGAGTTTGTGGATGCCGATGAAGTCTTTTCCACCGGCAATCACGGTAAGGTCCTCCCCGTTACCCGCGTCGAATCCCGGCATCTGCAACCGGGACCGGTGATGCACAAGGCGCGCGAGCTGTATTGGGAGTTTGCCCACAGCGGCGCGGTCTAGATTTAATCACCCTCGGGTTCCAATGCCACTCCAGCTCGATCATGTCTTGATTCTCAGGAACTCGACGTTTCACCTTCTATTTTGGAGCTACTTTGTCTGCTGCCACGCAACAGGGGACCAAGTCACGTGACCACCTACAACGTTATGATCATGGGCGCCTCCTACGGTTCGCTGCTCGCCGCCAAGCTCCTGTTCGGCGGCCATGATGTGAAGCTCGCGTGCCTGCCCCAGGAAGCGGAGATCATCAATAGCGAGGGCGTGCGGGTGCGCCTTCCGATCAGGGGCCGGAAGGACCCGGTCGAGATCAATTCGCGAAGATTGAAGGGCAGGCTCTCCGCGGACGTCCCGACGGCGGTCGATCCTTCCGGCTACGATCTGGTGGGTCTTGCGATGCAGGAGCCGCAATACCGTTCGCCCGGAGTGCGCGAGCTTCTGGACGCCGTCGCAAGGGCCGGGGTTCCCTGCATGTCGATTATGAACATGCCGCCCCTCCCGTTTCTGAAGCGCATTCCCGGCCTTCAGACCGACGCGCTGAAATCGTGCTACACCGATGCGAGCGTCTGGGCGAATCTCGATCCGGCGCTCGCCACCCTGTGCAGCCCCGATCCCCAGGCGTTCCGTCCGCCGGACGAGAGGATCAACGTTCTTCAGGTCACCCTGCCCACCAACTTCAAAGTGGCGCGTTTCGACGACGAAGGCTCGACAACGATGCTCAGGAAGATGCAGGCCGACATCGAAGCCATTCGCCACGATCCCGGCGACGGAACAAGGATCGAGCTGCCTGTCAAGCTCAAGGTGCACGATTCGATCTTTGTGCCGCTGGCCAAGTGGGCGATGCTGCTGACCGGCAATTACCGCTGCGTGCAGAGGGACCGGGCGCGGTCGATCAGGGAGGCCGTGCACAGCAACCTCTCGGAGTCGCGCGCGGTCTATGGCTGGGTGCAGGATCTGTGTGTCGAGCTAGGCGCCGAGCCCGGCGATCTGGTGCCCTTCGAGAAATATGCCGCCGCGGCGCAGGGCCTCGTGCGTCCGTCGTCCGCGGCCCGGGCTTTGTTCGCCGGCGCGCCCGACATCGAGCGCGTGGATCGCCTTGTGCAAGCCATCGCGGTGCAGCGCGGCCTGCGCAACGCAGTCGTGGATGAAACCGTTGCCATGGTCGATGCGCGCCTCGAAGACAATCGGAAAGGCAGCCGCGTGACCGTGTCAATCTGAGAAAGCGCGGCATCCCGATGGCGCGGCGGCTATGCCTCACCAGCTCTGGATCAGAAACTCGCCTCGGCAGGCCGGGCGTTCATTCTGAGTTGGCTGAGTCTTTCGACGTCCGCTCATAGCGGCGGTGGTGATCAGCGGTATCGAACCACGGCAGGTGTTCGGAGAAGTGCACGTGCGCGGTGGGTTCATAGCGGCCGGGATCGTCCATCACTCCGACATAGAGGTGAATCTCCCCGGGAAATCGCTGCGCGCGGTAGGTGACGGGCGAACCGCAAACCCGGCAGAAGCTTCGCCATACGTTCCGGGAAAACTCGTAGTCCCGCGGAGCATCCCCGGTGAAGCGCACCTTCTGCTCGTCAAATCCGACAAAGACGGCGACCGCGGACGCCGTGTGCCGCCGGCAGCTTTCACAATGGCAGTAGGCGATCCACTTCGGCGTCCCGCGGGCTTCGAAACGAACCGCTCGGCACAGGCAGTGGCCACGGTGTACTTCGTCGTCGGTCATGCCGCCGGCCGGGTCACCTGCCAGCGGACGATTATCCCTTCATAGGCATTTTCGCCCGGCCCGATCGCGTCCACAGCCGCCACCATGCGCCCCCGGCGGCCGAGCAACTCGTCCGCGAACTCGATCATGCGGCGGTTCGGCGTGGCGGCTGGCGAATGGCTTCTGAGCTCGCGGGCGATTGCATGCTCGTCCTCTCCCGGGTTGAACAGGCACATGGCGGTGAAGGCGGAAGCCGTCAACCGGCTGATGCCTGCCCAGCAATGGATGAGCAGTGTGCCGGTGCGGTCCCAGCTGCCGACGAAGTCGATGATCTTTTCCACGTGCGTGCGCATCGGCGGCAGCATGCCGTCCATCGGCTCGGTAATGTCGTGAAAGACCAGGCGAAGATGGTTGCGCTCGGACAGGCCAAGCTCCGGATGGGCGCTTTCGGGTCCGAGCAGTCCCAGGACGTGGGAAACACCGGCATCGGAAACGAGCCGCGAAACCGCGCTCAATGGCGAAACGATGATCATGCGCTAGCTGAGTTCTCGAAATTTTTGCAAGTACTGCGCTGAAGCGTCTCTGGGGGCAAGAGGCTTGAGGATGGGGAGGGCAGGGCTGCGATTCCCGAAAAACCCGGTGGGAGCGCCAAAGTACTTCCGCGCCTCCCGCATCTCGAAGCCTGCCAGTTGCGTTGCTTCGAGAAAGCGCCGCCGTTCGATCGGCCGCCTTGATGAGGGCGGAGATTTTGATCGGCACGGCGGCGGGCAGCCCGAAGCGCACGTGTATGGCGGCGAGCAACCGCTTCTCGAAGGCTCTGTAGTCAAGTCCGACCGCCGCCTTGAAGGGACTTATCATGTCGCCGATCACGTATTCGGGCGCATCATGCAGGAGACCGGCGAGCCGCCAACGCAAGTCCAGGCCCGGCCGGCGACGGACCAGCAGCGCCTCGACGAGCACGCAGTGTTGCGCCACCGAGAACGCGTGATCGCCCCTGGTCTGTCCGTTCCAGCGCGCAACTCTGGCAAGTCCGTGGGCGATGTCCTCAACCTCGACGTCCAGCGGCGACGGGTTGAGGAGATCCAATCGGCGCCCGGACAGCATGCGCTGCCAGGCGCGCTTGGCAGGCGCGAGCCATCAGTTTCGGGCGCGGACGCCGAGACTGGCGCAGGCCTGGTGACGGTGGCAGGTCAGCAGGTGATCGTTGACCATGCCCACCGCCTGCATGAAGGCATAGACGATGGTCGGTCCGACGAACTTGAAGCCCTTGGCGCGCAAGTCTTTGGAGAGCTTTTCGGCCAGGGGAGTTTGAGCGGGTATCTGGGCGATCGAACGAAACTTGTTCTGCCGCGGACGGCCGTCCACGAAGTCCCACAGGTAGCGCCCGAAACCTTGCTTCTCCTGGATGTCGAGGAAGGCGCGCGCGCTGGCCCGGCTTGCTTCAATTTTTGCCCGGTTGCGCACGATCCCGGCATCGTTCATGAGCCGCGCGAAGCTGCCCTCGTCATAGCGGGCGATGACATCGGGCCTAAACCCGTCGAAGGCGCGGCGGAAGGCATCGCGCTTTCTCAGGATCGTGATCCATGAGAGGCCCGCTTGAAACCCGTCGAGCAGCAGTTTTTCGAAGAGCGCCTGGTCATCGAACTCCGGCACCCCCCATTCCTCGTCGTGGTAGCTGACATAAATCGGCTCGACGCCGCACCACGGACAGCGCGCCACGCCGTCTCCATCCTGTCGGGGCGGGCGGTGCTGCGTCATGTCGCCGGTTCTGCGGCCCTTGGCATTGCAAATCGGGCCCATTCGGGCCGGCGGGGCTCGAGGGCGATTCCCTCCGCCGACGGCAGCGACCCGTCGGCAAGGCTGTCCGCGAGCCGGTCGAGACGCACCAGCGCCAGAACGTGCTCGCCTGCTCCGGATAGCACACGGCCTATAGTCCGGTCGCCGCTGACTACCCTGCTGCCCATTACAGGCAGCTTGCCGTCCGTCCGGCAAGGCAGAACCCGGCTGCGTGTCGTGCCGCGGTGCTCCATGCGCGAGACTACTTCCTGGCCGATGAAACAACCTTTTTCGAAGCTGAGACCGCCGATCTGGTCGAGATTGGCCTCATGGGGGAAGAGTTCGCCGGATGGGTAGTCCGCGCCACTCTCGGCAAAACCCGCCGCGATGCGCCTCCGGTGATACTCATCCGAGGCGGCAGCGGCCGGCAATTGATTTGAGTAGAGGCGCCCTCCGATGTCGGCGGGCCGCGGGTCTTCTACCACGCCGGCTGCCGAGCCTTCGACAACCGCATGGACCGCTCGCTCTTGGTCGGTCGCAATGTCGATCCTTGCTCGTAACTTGTAGAACTGCAGGCGTTTCTCCAGGGCGTCGTGCTGGGAGCGGGGGCAATCGAGGAGATAGCCGTCAGCCTCTTCGCGGATCAGGAAGAAGTCGAACAGTATCTTTCCCTGCGGAGCGAGCAGCGCTCCGTAGGCCGCCTTGCCGATGTCAAGCCGCCTGACATCGGTAGTGACGAGGCCCTGCAGGAATGACTGGGCATCGGGGCCGCTGATGGTGATCAGACTGCGCTCCGGCAGGTGAACGACGAGTGGTGCCATAGCGCGGGATCCGTGCTTGCCTCTTGCAGGAGTATTAACGTAAGCCCTGACCGTTATTCAAGGAACCTGCCTTGGCTGAGCATTTTGATCTCCTGCTGCGCAATGGAACGGTAGTCAATCACGACGGGACAGGAATTCGCGACATTGCCGTCCGCGGCGATCGCGTCGCCGGCATCGGCAGGTTTCGCGCCGACAGCGCCGACCGCAGCATCGATTGCACCGGGCTTCACGTCCTGCCGGGCGTGATCGATACCCAGGTGCACTTTCGCGAACCCGGCAGCACCCACAAGGAGGACCTTGCCAGCGGCGGGCTCGCCGCCGTCATGGGCGGCGTAACCGGCGTTTTCGAAATGCCGAACACGCTCCCGCCGACAGTCACATCCGAGCGGCTGGCCGGCAAGGTGAAGCGCGCGTCGCTGTGCATGCCGTGCGATTTCGCATTCTACGTCGGCGCTACCGCCGACAATGTGCCGGATCTGGCAAGTCTCGAGCGCCTGCCGGGCTGTTGCGGGGTCAAGGTGTTCATGGCGTCCTCGACCGGGGATCTCCTGGTTGAAAGGGAAGCCGACCTGGAACGAATTCTGACCTCGATCAGCCGCCGGGCAGCTTTTCACTCGGAAGACGAGACCAGGCTTCGGGCGAGGGCAGGGGAAAGGGTCGCCGGCGATCCTTCGAGCCATCCGCAATGGCGCGACGCCGAGACGGCACGGCTCGCGACCGAACGTCTCCTCACGCTGGCCCGGCGGGCAGGCAAGCGCATTCACGTGCTGCATGTCTCGACGGCGGAAGAGCTGCCGATGCTCGCTGCCAACAAAGACCTCGCTTCGTGCGAAGTGACGCCCCATCACCTCACGCTCGCCGCGCCCGAAGCCTATCAGCGGCTCGGCACAAGAGCCCAGATGAATCCGCCGGTCCGCGATGCCTGCCACCGGGAACGGCTGTGGCAGGCCGTTCAGTCAGGTCTGTTTGACGTGCTCGGCTCCGATCATGCGCCGCACACTTTGGCCGAGAAGGAAGCCCCGTATCCACAATCTCCGTCCGGCATGCCCGGAGTGCAAACGCTGGTTCCCGTCATGCTCGACCATGTCGGCAAGGGACGGCTGACCATCGAGCGCTTTGTTGACATGACCAGTCACGGACCCGCGCGCGTGTTCCAGATTGCCCGCAAGGGGCGTATTGCGCTGGGCTACGATGCCGATTTCACGGTGGTGGATCTCGACGCTCGCCGCGTCATTACCAACGACTGGATCGTCAGCCGCTGCGGCTGGACGCCGTATGACGGGCTCGAGGTGCAGGGATGGCCGGTCGGCACCATTGTGCGCGGCTGCGTGACGATGTGGGAAGGTGACGTCAATAGTGTACCGATCGGCAGGCCCATGGAGTTTTGCGATACCATGCCGCTTGCCGTCGACTGAGTTTCCGGATCGAGGAGTATTCGAATGCAGAGCTTCCGCGCCATCGTGGTGGAACAGAAAGACGGCGGTCAGGCCGTATCTTTTCGATCCCTCGACGAGGGTGACCTGATGGCGGGCGATGTCACCGTGCGGGTCGCTCACTCGACGGTCAACTACAAGGACGGCCTGGCGCTCACGGGCCAGGCGCCGATCATTCGCAAATATCCGCTGATACCGGGCGTCGATTTTGCGGGTACGGTCACTGCATCCACCCATCCTGGCTTCAGGAACGGCGATCAGGTCATCCTGAATGGCCAGGGTGTGGGCGAGCTTCACCACGGCGGCTACGCGGAACTCGCCCGCGTTCCCGGCGACTGGCTTGTGCCGCTTCCCCCGGCATTCACGACGAGCGACGCCATGGCCATCGGCACCGCCGGCTTCACCGCCATGTTGTGCGTGATGGCGCTGTCCGGTCAGGGTGTGCAGCCATCCGAGGGTGACGTTCTGGTCACCGGCGCCGCTGGAGGAGTTGGCTCCATGGCGGTCGCGATCCTGTCACGGCTGGGCTACCGGGTCGTGGCTTCGACGGGCAGGCTGAGCGAGGAACCTTACCTGAAGCAGCTTGGAGCGGCAGCGGTGATCGACCGCTCCGAGTTCTCCACGCCGCTGAAGCCATTGGCCAAGGCGCGCTGGGCGGCGGCGGTGGACAGCGTCGGTTCGCTGACGCTTGCCAATGTGCTGTCGCAAGTGAAATACGGCGGCACCGTCGCTGCCTGCGGCCTGGCGCAAGGAGCCGATCTTCCCGCCAGCGTCATGCCCTTCATCCTGCGGGCCGTGAAGCTGGTGGGATGCGAACTCCGTCAACTGCTCGAAGCCGATACGCCTGGACGCCTGGCGGCGCCTCGCCGAGGTCCTCGATGCACAGGCCCTGAAGCCGATGGAGTCGCATGTGAAGCTCGACGACGTGCCTCAGATCGCCGCCAGGATCGTGAAAGGCCAGGTGCGTGGCCGTGTGGTCGTCAACTTGTAAGCGCCGGAAACTATTGCGTGGTGCGATTGACGGTGAATTCCCCGGCCCGGATCCGCTCCGGAAGCCTGGCCTGCCAGTTCCGCGACCGGCTCCTCTCCGTAGGTCGCGATGAGGTCCGACATGGCTGCGAAAATTGCCGCTGTCGCAATGCAGTCAGGATCGAGACCGTCGTAAACCGCCTCTTCCCAGGCGTCCAGAATGTAGCGCAGCGCCGCCTGTTTTGGCTCCTGGTCATCCCAGGCCGTTGCAGCCTTACTCGACAGCTTGTTCATCGGCCTGTGCAATAGCTTGCGGTCCCCGATACCGTCAGCCGGTCCCACCCGTCGTGCCGTATCGGTTGAAAACGTATCACGCAGGATGGGCGTGTCATGGCCACACCGTCCAAGAAGGTTAATGGTGCGGGATCACTCGCATATTCGGATGGCAGCGGACCTGCGGATTACCTCTTCCGTGCCTTCGGTCAGGCTCAGCGAGGCAAGGGCCGCGAGCTCGACCCATTGAACCTCGCTGACATCACTGGCGGCACGGGCGGTGCCGTCGCGCCAAACTCCGCCGAACACCGCGATCGCGTAGTGGACCTCGGCAATTCCCGCCGCGTTTCGCCGGATGACATCGACGACGTCCACGATGCGGTCAAGGTCGGCGCGAACTCCCGTCTCCTCAAGGAGTTCGCGGGCGGCGGCGACCCGCAGCGTTTCGCCGAACTCTACCCGCCCCCCCGGCAACGACCAGACGCCCTTCAGCGGCTCCTTGCCGCGGCGTACCAGCAGGATCTGCTGCGCCCGCCAAACGCAGCTGCTGACGCCAAGCACCGGATGGCGTGTGGGTTGCTCGTTTGTCGGCAACGTCATGCAGTCCGTCTCAAGGGCGGGTTGGCCGCCGTCTGACCCGCCAGGATCCTGCCGCCGATCGGGAAGACCGGGTCGATCGTGTAACCCAGCCGTTCATAGAACCGGCGGATCTCGGCGTTGTCAGTTCGGACCAGAAAGTTGACTTGCCGCACGCCGCGTTGGCGAAGCCAATCTTCACCGGCGCGGATCGCCTTCTTGCCGAAACCGCGCCGCCGATATTCCGGCGCCACCGCCACATTGTAGAAAGCGCCGCGATGGCCGTCGTGCTCGATCACGATCGCGGCAATGACGGCGGTCTCGAGGATCCCCACCAATACATCGGAAGAAGCCCTGCCGCGCGCAGTCGCGATCTCCCGGCAGGGATCGTTTTGCGGGCGGACCATGCCGCATCTTCGCCACAGGTCCAGGGTGGCGTCGATGTCGCGGTCCTCGAGGGGTCGGAAGACAGGCTCAACCATCCGCCAGCACCTTGCCCGGGTTGAGAATCCCGAGAGGGTCGAACAGCCGCTTCAAGTCTTTCATCAATTCCATCTCGACCGGCGACTTGAGGGCAGCCATCCGTGCTGCCTTGTTCTGGCCGATGCCATGTTCGGCGCTGATCGATCCGCCAAGGTCGCTAACGACGGCATAGACGGCCTCATTGATTTCCTCGGTGCGTGCCGCGAATCCCGTCGCGGACATGCCCTTCGGCTGCGAGACATTGAAGTGCACGTTGCCGTCGCCGAGGTGACCGAACGGAATCGGGCGGCAACCGGGTACGATGTCCTGCACGGCCTTCGTCGCCCGGGCGAGGAAGCGCGGGATCTCCGATCTCGGGACCGATGTATCGTGCTTGATCGAATGGCCTTCGTGCTTCTGGACGAGCGGTAGCGATTCGCGGATGCCGCGCAGTTCCTGCCGTTGCGCCAGCGATCCCGCGATCACGCCATCGCGGATGATCTGCCGCTCGAGTGCGCGGGCAAGGATTTCTTCCATCACCGGTGCCAGCTCGCCGGGTTTCTGGGGGGCGGAGAGTTCAAGCAGCACGTACCAGGGCGCAGGCTCCGGCAAGGGATCGCGCACCGCTGCATGCCGGATGACAAACTCGAGGCCAAGCCGCGACACCAACTCGATCGCCGTTATCCGGTGACCGCTGAGTTCGGCCGCCAGATCCAGGAGCGCAAGGGCCTGCCGAGGCTCGGATACGGCGGCCCAGGCAACGGCCCAGTCCGTGGGTTCGGGATGGAGCGCCAGAACTGCGGCGGTTATGATGCCCAGCGTTCCCTCCGAACCGATGAAGATGTCTTTCAGGTCATAGCCGGTGTTGTCCTTCCGGAGGCGGCGCAAACCATTCCAGATGCGGCCGTCGGCGAGCACCACCTCCGAGGCCCAGCGCCAAGCCGCGGGCATTGCCATAGGCGATCACTCCCGACCCGCCGGCATTGGTCGCGAGGTTGCCGCCGATTGTGCAGGAGCCTTCCGATGCGAGGCTGAGAGGGAAGTATCGATGCACGCCCAGCGCCGCCTGCTGAATCTTGTTGAGCGTGCAGCCGGCCTCCGCAGTCATCGAGTTGTTGGCGGCATCGATGTCGCGGATGCGGTCGAGCCGCGAAAGCGACACTACGACTTCATCTCCACCCTCGCGCGGCACCTGTCCGCCGACGAGACCGGTATTGCCTCCCTGGGTTACGATCGGCGTGCGGGTTTCAGCGGCGATGGCCATTATTGCCGCCACCTCGCCCGTGGAGCCGGGCCTCAGAACCAGGCCGGTGCGCCCATGCCAACGGTCGCGGGGCTCCTTCAAATAAGGCTCGATCTCTGCCGGCTCGCGCAGGGCGTTAGGCGGACCCACGACGGCCGCCAGCCGCTCGACCACAACTCTATCGGGTGCTGGTGCCATCTAGCGATGAAACGGCGCGGCGGCGCGCCGCAGGCGGTCATTCACCGCCTCGCCGAGACCGGTATCCGGAATGGCCATCACGGCAATGGTCTGGACGCCGGTATCGTCGAGTTCGTGGAGCATGCCGAAGAGGTTGGCAGCAGCCTCTCTCAAGTCGCCGGTGGCGGAAAGATTGCGCACCGGGCCCGGATGCTGGGGAACGTCCGGCCCGAAGGCAAGAAGCCCGACGTCGTACCTTGGCCAGATCACGTTCAGAATGACGCGGGCGCGCGGTGCATAGTGGCCGGCGAGCCGGCCCGGCGACAGTGGTGCGTTCGGCTGGTCCGGCGCTTCCTGGAGCGGTCTTTGCAGCCGGGCTTCGATGTCATTTCGCTCGAGGCCCCCTGGCCGCAGTAGCCGGGGCTGGTCGTCGACGCAGGCGACGACGGTCGATTCGACGCCCACCGGACAAGGGCCGCCATCGAGAATGGCTGCGACCGCCCGCCGAGGTCGGCTCTCACATGACTGGCGAGCGTCGGGCTGATCCTGCCTGAGGTGTTGGCGCTTGGCGCAACAAGCGGTCGCCCGACATGACGCAGCAGTGCCTCGGCCAGGGGATGCGCGGGTATGCGGATCGCGACGGTGGCAAGCCCTGCCGAGGCGAGCATGGACACGGCACATCGCTCGGCTCGGGGCACGACCAGCGTCAGCGGACCGGGCCAGAACGCCCCCGCGAGCGTGCTTGCATCCGGGTTGAACCGCCCGAGTTGCCGTGCCGCCTCAAGCGATGCCACATGAGTGATCAGCGGGTTGAACGACGGCCGGCCCTTGGCCTCGTAGACCGCCGCGACTGCCTGGTCATTGGTCGCATCCGCGCCAAGGCCGTAGACCGTTTCCGTGGGGAACGCCACGAGTTTGCCGGCGCGAAGAAGGTCTGACGCTTGCTGGATTTGCTGTTCGTTTGCTGTCATTGCGCGCACCTGCAGCTGCCCCGTGGCACCGGCGGTGCTGGTGTGGTTGAGTGGGCGAAGAGACTTCACTTCGCTCGAAAACGCTGTAGCACGCACGCATGGAGGCAGGCCAGTGACGACGCTGCTTTTACGCCATTCCGATTGCGCTGCCCACGCGCCGCCCGACGGGCATCCTGAACGTCCGGCGCGGCTGGCCATCATCGAGCGCGTTCTCGACAACGCGGCGTTTGATGAGCTGGCGCGCGAGGATGCGCCGCTGGCGAGCCTGGAGATGATCGGGCGGGCCCACCCGGCGGAGTACTATCACATGATCGAGCAATCGACTCCCGAGACGGGGCTCGAGCAGCTGGACCCCGATACCTGGATGTCGCCCGGCAGTTTCACCGCCGGGCTGCGGGCCGCGGGCGCCGGCGTTCGCGCCGTCGATGCCGTCATGCGGCGCGAGGTGCACAATGCTTTCTGCGCCGTGAGGCCGCCGGGCCACCACGCCGAAACCCGCCGCGCCATGGGCTTTTGTCTGTTCAAC
The DNA here is from genome assembly GCA_963780765.1 of uncultured Alphaproteobacteria bacterium. Lineage (GTDB taxonomy): Bacteria > Pseudomonadota > Alphaproteobacteria > Rhizobiales > Aestuariivirgaceae > CAWHQZ01. Next base: position 29,119 of record CAWADI010000028.1, read on the forward strand.
AACGTCGCCGTCGCGGCCTTGCATGCCCGCGCGGTCTATGATGCGGAACGGGTTGCCGTAGTTGATTTCGATGTTCATCATGGCAACGGAACCCAGGAAATTTTCTGGTCCGATGCCGATCTGTTCTATGCCTCGACCCACCAGATGCCGCTGTTCCCCGGCACGGGCGCGCGCACCGAGACCGGCGTCGGCAACATCGTCAACATGCCCCTGCAGGCCGGCAACGGCTCGCTCGAGTTTCGCGAGGCAATGCGGTCGGCAATCCTCCCCGCCCTCGACGATTTCTCGCCTGACCTGGTTCTGATTTCGGCCGGCTTCGACGCGCACCGGAGCGATCCGCTGGGCAGCATCGAGCTGACCGAGGAGGACTTCGTATGGGCGACGCTCTATCTCATGGATGCTGCCCACCGTCACTGCGACGGCCGCGTTGTATCGATGCTGGAAGGCGGTTATGACTTGAAAGCGCTTGCTTCTTCGACGGCCGTGCATGTCCAGGCTTTGATGCGAGGCACGGGGAAGGGCGATGCATCCGGCGATGAGGATGAAATCTGATGGCCGAGCCCGGCGAAGCCGACGACATTGCGAACATGAGCTTTGAGGCCGCCTTGCGCGAGCTTGAGGGCATCGTGGAAAAACTGGAGGCCGGGAAAATTGGTCTGGAGGACTCCATCGCCATCTATGAGCGCGGTGAACGGCTGAAGAGCCATTGCGAAAAGATGCTGAAGAACGCCGAGGCGCGCATCGAAAAGATCACGCTCAGAAGCGACGGTGCGCCTTCCGGGACGGAGCCCCTGAAGGTCGAGTGACATGACAGCCTGCGAGGATCATTGCCGGAGAGGTGCTCGATGATCACCGCCCTCGACCGCCTCGGCTACGTTGCACGCCAGACGGCCCGGGTCGGCTGGTACATGGGCCACTACGCCGCGGCTACTCCTTCCCGTGGCGAGCGAGCGAGCCGCCGGCGGGATCGGACAGGCCCGATGCCCTCGCGGGAGGCCATCATGTCCGACCTGGTCGATCTCTTCCGGCTGGATCTCGAGAATGCCGAGCGCGGCGCCTACCCGCTGCCGCGCGATCATGGCGTCGGCATCGTGGAAGCCATCGACCGCAGCCGCCGTTTCTTTGCCGATTTGCCGGCCATTGCCGAACGCAGGCAGGAAGGCAATGGCCGCGAGGTCGAAGGCCTGCAGGCCGCCGGCACGTTGCCCGACTACTTCGTGCAGAATTTCCACTACCAGACGGGAGGCTATCTCACCCGGGAGTCAGCGGAAATCTACGATCTTCAGGTCGAGGTGCTGTTTTCGGGCTCAGCCAATGCGATGCGCCGCCAGTGCCTTCCGCCGATCTTCGAGTTTGTGCGCGGGCGGGACCAACGCGGCCTGGCTCTCCTGGATGCTGCCTGCGGCACCGGCCGCTTTTTGCGTTTCGTGAAGGAAGCGTTTCCGAGGCTTGCGGTCCGGGGCTGCGATCTTTCCACGGCCTATGTGGAGGAGACGGCGGCCCACGTTCGCCCGTATGAGGTCGCGCTCGTGTGCGCCAACGCCGAGCGTCTGCCGCTGGCCGATATGAGCTTCGACATCGTGACTTCGATTTTTCTTTTTCACGAGCTGCCGCCGGAAGTGCGCCGCACGGTAACCGGCGAGCTGGCGCGGGTTCTGAAGCCCGGCGGCCTTTTCATATTCATGGATTCGCTTCAGCTCGGTGACCGCGAGGGGTACGATGGTCTCCTGCGTGCATTTCCGGAAGGTTTCCATGAGCCGTACTACACAAGCTACCTGGAGGAGAATCTTGCGGGGATATTCGGCTCACTCGGACTGCGGGTAGCGGCGCAAAAGCCCGTCTTTCTGTCCAAGCTCATCGTTGCCGAAAAAGATCTGTTAGCGGGGAGAGCTCACGGGCACGGCCGGCAGATATTTGCGTGCCGTGAGGATGTGAAAGCGCCAGACGAGAAGTCCGGCAAAGGCAGCAAGAGCAACCGACAGCCCGATCCACACGCCGACAGCTCCGTGCTCGAGCCTGATGCCAAGCAGGTATGCGCTTGTGAAGCCGATGGCCCAGAAGCTTATGACCGCGAACAGCATGGGCATGTTGGTATCGTTGAGACCTCTGAGCGCGCCCGCGCCCACCACCTGGATGCCGTCGGATACGAAGAAGCTGGCGCCGAGGACGAGAAGCAGGGAGGCAAGCGCAACCGTTCCCTCCGCGGCCGCCGCGCTCGAGCCAAGAAAGAACAATGGAATGACATGCCGCCCTGCGGCGACCAGGAGCGCCATGGCGATCATGAAGCAGATTGCCAGCGTGAGCGCCACGATGCCGGCGCGCCGCGTGCCCGCCGCATCGCGGCGGCCTACCGCCTGCCCGACCCTGACGGTTGCGGCCATCGATATCCCGAAGGGAACCATGAACATGATTGCTGCGGTCTGCAGCGCGATTTGGTGGGCAGCCAGCGCTGTGGTGCCGATGCGGCCCATGAGCAGCGAGGCGGCCGCGAACAGTCCATATTCCAGCGCGAAGGCGCCGGAAATGGGAAACCCGATGGTCAGCAGCTGACGCATGAGCGGCCAATCCGGCCGCCAGAAGTGCCCGAGCGGATAGTATTTGCGGAAGGGCGGGTGCCGGCTGCAAATCCACGCCGCCGCCGCGCACATGGCGATGTTGACGACGGTGGTCGCGATGCCCGCACCCAGGAGATCGAGTTCCGGCATCCCGAGCGCGCCGTAGATCAGGCAGTAGGCAAGGAGTGCGTTGGCCGGTATGGCCACGAGGGTGATCCACAAGGCGGGTTCGGGGCGGTTGATAGCGCCCATGAAGCCGCGCAAGGCAATGAACGCCCACGCCGGAACGAGGCTCCAGGCCAGCCCGGCCAGATAACGGGCAGCCAGCCCTGCGGTGTCCGGACTCTGGCCGGCAGCGACCAGGATTTCGCGACCCCACAGCATCGCCGCCGACAGGGGCAGCCCGAGGATCAGCGCCGCCCATATCCCGACGCGCAGGGCGCGCCGCACGAGCCGGGGCCGGCGGGCGCCATAGGCCTGTGCCGCCAGCGGCGCCACGGCCGAGACCAGCCCCATGCCGAGCACGAATGCGGCGAACAGCACCGTGTGGGCAAGGGACGCCGCGGCGATGACCGTGTCGCCGAGCCTGCCGAGCATTGCGAGGTCGGTGGTCATCATCACCACCTGGCCAAGCTGGGTCAGCGCCATCGGCCACGCCAGCCGCACCGTGTTCGACGATTTCCTCGCGCCACGAGCCGCTCAGGGCAGGTCCGCTGATCTCCGAAGCCGCGTTTTCCGGCAACGTCATGGTCCGTAGCTGTCCCGGATTCCGGACTTATGCAGCACCCGGCAACGGACGTGGCCTAGCAACCGATCTGGCCGCGGTGGCGCAGAAACTGGTCGGCAAGGACGATGGCCATCATCGCCTCGCCGACCGGCACGGCGCGGATGCCGACGCAGGGATCATGGCGTCCGGTCGTGGAGATTTCGCTTTCCTCACCATCCGCTGTGATGGTCCGCCGCGAAATCGGGATCGAGGAGGTGGGCTTCACCGCAAATCTGACCACGATGTCCTGGCCGGTGGAGATGCCGCCGAGGATTCCGCCGGCATTGTTGGAGAGGAAATGCGGCTTGCCGTTGCGCATCCGGATCTCGTCGCCGTTTTCCTCCCCCGCAAGCGCCGCGGCGGCAAAACCGGCGCCGATCTCGACACCCTTCACGGCATTGATGCTCATCATTGCGCCCGCCAGTTCCTGGTCGAGTTTGCCATAGATGGGCGCTCCCCATCCGGCGGGCACGCCGGTCGCAACGATCTCGATGACGGCGCCGCACGACGAGCCCTTCTTGCGCACGTCGTCCAGAAAGGTTTCGAAGACCTCGACCGCTCTGGCATCGGGGCTGAAGAACGGGTTGCGTTCGACTTCCTTCCAGTCCCAGTTTTCGCGGCTCACCTTGTGCGGGCCCATCTGGATGAGCGCGCCGCGTACCACTACGCCCGGCAGCAACAGGCGGGCGACAGCACCCGCTGCGACCCGGCTTGCCGTTTCGCGTGCCGATGAGCGGCCGCCGCCGCGGTAATCACGCACGCCGTACTTCGCCATGTAGGTGAAGTCCGCGTGCCCCGGGCGGAACAGGTCGCGGATCCTGGAGTAGTCCTTCGGCCGCTGGTCGACGTTGTCGATGGCAAGGCAAATGGGCGTGCCCGTGGTGATCTGCCCGCCGGATCGTTCGTCTTCGAACACGCCGGACACGATGCGAACGGTGTCCGGCTCCTGGCGCTGTGTCGTGAAACGCGACTGCCCGGGCCGCCGTTTGTCGAGGTAGGCCTGGATGTCGCCTGCTGCAAGCTTGATGCCCGGCGGACAGCCATCGATTACGCAGCCGATCCCCGCCCCGTGGCTTTCACCGAAGGTGGTGATCCGGAACATGTGCCCGAAGGTGTTGAACGACATGGATCTCAGTCGGCGCCGCTGCTGGCGACCGTAATGTCGGGCGCGTCGGGATGCTTCATGCCTACGATGTGATATCCGCAATCGACGTGAACGTTTTCACCCGTCACGCCTCGCCCGAGATCGGACAGAAGGTACAGTCCGGTGTCGCCCACCTCGTCGATGGTCACGTTGCGGCGCAGGGGCGCGTTGTTTTCCGTCCAGCGAAGGAGGTAGCGGAAATCGCCGATGCCGGAGGCGGCAAGTGTCCTGATCGGTCCCGCCGAGATGGAATTGACGCGAATATTGCTGCGCCCGAGATCGGCCGCCAGGTAGCGTACGGAGGCCTCCAGGGCCGCCTTGGCGACGCCCATGACATTGTAGTGGGGCATCCACTTTTCGGCGCCGTAGTAGGTGAGGGTAAGAAGCGAGCCGCCATTCGCCATGAGCTTTTCGGCCCGTTGCGCCACCGCCGTAAAGCTGTAGCAGGAGATGAACAGCGTATTGGAAAAGTTGGCCGGCGTCGTGTCCACATAGCGGCCGGTCAGCTCGTCACGGTCGGAGAAGGCGACGGCATGCACCACGAAATCGAGGCCGCCCCACGCCTTGCCGATGGTCTCGAATGCGGCATCCAGGGAGGAAAGATCGGTGACGTCGCAGGGTACAACGAGATTGCAGCCGAGTTCAGCCGCCAGCGGATCGACCCGTTTCCTGAACGCCTCACCCTGGTAGCTTAGCGCCAGCTGCGCGCCGTGCCGGGCACAGGATTGCGCTATGCCCCAGGCGATGGACCGGCTGTTGGCGACGCCCATGACCAGGCCGCGTTTGCCTGTCATCAGGCGCTCGGTTGCGCTCATCGAAGTCACCAGGTCGGGAAGAGTTTTTCGCCAATCTACACGAAAAAGGCCGGGGCTATAGCCTCGCCATGGCGGAGCGTTCGACTATCGTTTCAGAGCGGATCTGCCGCGCTGGGAAGGCTAGCTCACTACCCGCCAGCTGCCGTCCGCCTGCTGGCAGGCGGTCCCCTCGACGATCTCCGGTTCCCCTTCGATCCACACGCGGTGCTCGAAATCGCGGCACAGAACCCGGCGAGAGTTGTAGTAGGATCGCTTGGGCGCGAACCGCCCGCGGTGGCCGGTGTCCGGATTCTCCCATTCCTCCGGTTCACCGTTGGCAAGTGCCGCCTGGGCGGCGAAGTAGGCCCGGTCGCGATCCTGATCGTCGAGCTCGCGCCCGACAGTTCCACCCACGATGGCGCCGAGGCTGGCCCCAAGAATGGTAGCCGCCGCCTTGCCCCTGCCGTCGCCGATCGTGCTGCCGAGCAGGCCGCCGGCGACCCCGCCCACGAGGGCGCCGCCCGTTTCCTTTGGACCGGCGTCCACCGCACACGCGGCCAAAAGCGTTGCGACCGTGATGGTCGCCAGAAGTTGATTCGCGCCCATGAATAGACCCCCAGTGCCGGCAGATTCGTGCCAACATCCGTCTTCTGAGGCCGGCATATAGAATTGGCAATGTGGTAATCCTGTGGCTGGCGATCGCGGGTGGTTAAGGAACGTGATGGGTGAGATGAAAGCAGGCAGTCGCCGTGGCGCAGCGTTAACCAATACGGACGATGGGCTGGCCGGCGGACTTTCCTCGCTCCGCGAGCCCCTGGCGTTGTTCCGCGGCTGGTACGAGGAAGCCCGGCGGGCGGAGCCCAACGACCCCGAGGCGATGAGCCTCGCTACCGTGGACAGCCAGGGCTTGCCGAATGTGAGAATGGTGCTGCTCAAGGGCTTCGACGAAAACGGCTTCGTGTTCTATACGAACCTCGAAAGCGAGAAAGGCAGGGAGCTGGCATCGGTCGCCAAGGCGGCTTTGTGCTTCCACTGGAAATCCTTGCGCCGGCAAGTCAGGGTGCGCGGCAGCGTCGAGCAGGTTTCCAGTGCCGAGGCGGACGAATATTTCGCTACCCGGCCGCGGCTCAGCCAGATCGGTGCCTGGGCTTCCGCGCAATCAAGACCGCTGGAAAGCCGCTTCGCACTTGAAGCATCCGTTGCGAAGAACACTGCCAGGTTTGCCGTCGGCAAGGTGCCGCGGCCGCCCCACTGGTCCGGGTTCCGGGTCGTGCCGGGCACCATCGAGTTCTGGCAGGACCGGCCGTTCCGCTTGCATGATCGGGTGATCTTCACGCGCGCGCAATCGGCCAGCGGCTGGACGGCGATGCGGCTCTATCCATGACGCGCGGCAGCGGAATTCTCTGATGGCCACAACCGCGGGCCCGCAGCGCGAACCCGCGCCGCCCAGGCCGGACGCTTCATCGACAGCACCACCGGTGCCATCGTGCCGGCGATCCAGCCGGCAACTACCTTTGCCCGGGATGAGAATTACGATCTCATCGGCGGCTACCTGTACGCCCGCAACGGGAACCCGACCGCTTCGCATATTGAAGCGCTCGTCGCCGAGCTCGAGCACGGATCCGCCTCGCTGCTCTTCGCCTCCGGAATGGCCGCCATCGCCGCCGTCATCGACACGCTCGAGACCGGCCAGCGCATAAGCGCTCCCGACATCATGTACCATGGCGTCAAGACGTGGTTGCTGCGGCAGCAATCCAAGCGCGGCATCGGACTCGACCTTTTCGATGTTGCGGACCCCCCAGCGCTCGCCCGATCCGTCACGCCTGGCAAGACCGCCCTGCTGTGGATCGAGACACCGGTCAATCCCACCTGGGACATTATCGATATCGCAGCTGCTGCCGAGGTCGCCCATGCGGCCGGGGCTTTGCTGGTGGTCGATTCCACCTGCGCGCCGCCTCCTACGACCCGGCCGCTCGATCTTGGCGCTGATATCGTTTTCCATTCCGCCACCAAATATCTCAACGGGCACACCGATGTTACCGCTGGCGTTCTGACCACCAGGGAGGTCAACCAGCGCTGGAACGAAATCGCAGCGTTGCGCACCTCCCTCGGATCGATCATTCCGCCGTTCGAGGCCTGGCTGCTGCTGCGCGGCCTGCGCACGCTCTATGTGCGCTTTGCCCAGGCTTCGGCAAACGCGATTGCCGTGGCCAGGCATTTCGAAGGCCACCCGAAAATCGAGCGTGTGCTCTACCCGGGTCTCGAGAGTCATCCGGGACACGAGCGGGCGGCGCGTCAGATGCGGGCAGGCTTCGGCGGCATGATGTCCATCCTCGTCAGGGGTAGTGAATCCGAGGCGAAGGGGGTCGCAGCCAGGCTGAAAGTGTTCCTGCCGGCAACCTCCCTTGGGGGAGTGGAGAGTCTGGCCGAGCACCGCCGGTCGGTGGAGGGCCCGGACAGCATCGTGCCGAAGAATCTCATCCGGCTTTCGATCGGCATCGAGGCTGCCGACGATCTGATCGCCGACCTGGAGCAGGCGCTGGCCGAAGTCTGATGCGCATACTTGGAGTTTGTTCCATGCTCGCTGAGGGAGAACAGGGTACAGTCTGCTCTCCCGCTAATTGTTGCGAAGTATTCAGGGCTGCGAACGGTCGCGTCGTCCACGACTATGGACTCCCTCTTTGCAAAGGCGCAGTCTCAACGCACGGAACGCTGTAGAAAAGCGTCCGGCACTTCACATGTTTAAGTTATGCGCCGCTGAGGCTTGACCTCACTCGGGACGTTTCCGGGGTGTGGCGAGAACGGCGTGTGCTGATCCGTGCTCAGACTGCGGCCGAAGGCGCGCTGCAGCCCGTTCCGGAGCATCTGGGAGGAAAAAACATGCCTGATCTTCGACGCAGAGAATTTATCGTTCATGGCAGTGCGGTTCTCGCCGGAATTGCGGGCCTTTATGCTTCGCGTCTGGCCTACGCTTTTCCGACGCGGCCGGGTGAGGAAGTCATCCCCTGGCTCGATCAGCCGACGGCAAATCCCGATCCGGTAGGGATCCAGACCCAGCTCGCCTGGGAGGATTTGGATAGCTGGATAACTCCGAACGACAAGTTCTTCAGCATCTCGCATTTCAATCGACCAACGATTGACGAGAAGACCTGGTCTCTCGAGATCGGGGGACTGGTCAGGAAGCCCTTGAAATTACCGCTCGCCGACATCAAGGCGCGGCCGCGCCAGGAAGTCGTTTTCACCGTTGAATGCTCGGGCAACCATGGCTTCCCCTTTTTCACCGGCGGCATCGGTAATGCCCGTTGGGCAGGTACCCCGCTCGCCCCAATCCTCGAGGAGGCCGGCGTGCTGGATAAAGGCATCGAGGTTGTCTTTTTCGGCACCGACAAGGGTGAAGTCGCAATACGCGACATCAAGATGCAACAGGAGTTCGCGCGCAGCATGTCGCTCGCCGATGCGATGAACCCCGGCAATCTCCTCTGCTATGAAATGAACGGAGCTACCCTGCCAGCGCCCAACGGCTTCCCTCTGCGGCTGATTGCTCCAGGCTGGTACGGGATCGCCAACGTCAAGTGGCTGAAGCGCATCGAGGTTCGCAACACCCGCTTCATGAGCCTGCTGATGGCCCGCGACTATGTCACCATCCGCGAGGAAGAGCACGACGGCGAAACCGTGTGGACCGAGACATCGGTCGGCCGAGCCCGGATAAAGTCTGCGCCCGCGAAGGTCACCCGGAAAGACGCAGATTACCGGATCATCGGGGCAGCTTGGGGGGCGCCGATCGACCGGGTGGAAGTGCAAATCGACCAGGCGCCATGGGCTCCGGCGACCATCGATCACAGCGAGGAGGCCGAACACGCCTGGAAGATTTGGTCCTTCGAGTGGGCAAATCCCTCCCCCGGAGAACACACCATCACCTCGCGGGCGATCGATACCACAGGGCAAATTCAACCGGCCATGGACGATCCCCTGATCGCCAAGAAGCACACGTACTGGGAAAGTAACGGCCACGTGACGCGCCGCATCCGCATCGCATGAGGGATCTTGCGCGCAAAGCCTAGAGCCTGTCTTCAGTTGTGCAGGATGACAGTGGCGTTATTCGCTGTCGGGGGGAAAAACTGCATTCCCGCTCGGCGAATCCTGCATCAATCGGCCGGTTCACGAGCGTAGCTGATCTGGCGCTGAGGCGTGAGCGGTTCCATCGGCTGGACATACTTGCGCGGAGGCGACGCACAAACTCTCAGAGGAGTGGAGAGTCTGGCCGAGCACCGCCGATCGGTGGAGGGCCCGGACAGCATCGTGCCGAAGAACCTCATCCGGCTTTCGATCGGCATCGAGGCTGCCGACGATCTGATCGCTGACCTGGAACGAGCGCTGGATTGAGTTACGGCAACCAAAGCGGCTTCGAGATCAGCAAGGCTGGTGCCAGACCCAACTGGCCACCCACCCCCGGCCTACTTGAATTGAGGCCCTTCGTAACTAAACGAAAACGATATATCCTTTAGTAACGGCAGGCCTTAATTAAAGGGCCCGAGAACATGAGAGGAACAGAGCCGGGTCAACTGGGCCAATTCGTCGAGACCACGGTCGGCGGCGAGCGCGTGCGGGCATTCCTGCCTCCTCCGCTCCCCCCAACCCCTCTGCTCGACCTCTAGCCTCTGCATTCCGTGTCCACGATCTCATGCAGCGCCGACCGCTCGTCACGATACAGGCGGCATCCAAGGAGCTAAAGCTCTCGCTTCCCACCGTCGGAAAATCGCTCGAACACCTGGTCAACCTCGGGATCATGCGCGAGACGACAGGCAAGCAACGACGTCGTGTCTTCGCCTACCGCAAGCACCTTGATGTTCTCGACCGCGGGACTGAGCCGTTGCCCCCGTAATCGCGCAGCCAAGCAAAGCGAAAATTTGTCAGGGGTGGCCCGGGTGCTGGCCAGGCCCGAAGTACTGCCTACTGGACTCACCAGTTGGGAGACGCTCGCCACCCGCGTCGAAACGCTTGAGTTTCGTCAAAAGCCTGACGGACGAACTGCGGGTGAGCGTCAAGCCGTTCACGGTCGCAAAAGAGCTCTGCTCGAGGTTCTCTCCGGATGGGTTCCTCCGCCCTAGTTGCGCAAAAACGGGAAAAGGCGAACTTGGCTTGACGGGAGGCATGCATCGGTCAGGTTCGCCCGCAGGTCAAGAAGTTCAGTCAACCTCATCAGACAACCTTGAGAAATGGGAGAAAAGCATGTTGCTTCTCGTTACCGGCGCGACCGGAAAAGTCGGACGCCGGCTTGTTGACCGAATACTCGTGGAACCAAATCTTTCCAAGGTCAGGCTCCGGGCGCTTTGCCATCAGCGGATGCTCGAGGCGAATGACCGGCTGGAGGTCATCAGCGGAAATATTTCAGATCGGCAATGTGTGGCTTCCGCGATTTCCGGGGTGACGCACGTCATCCATCTGGCCACCTGCAAGGAGATTCCCGAGACCGTCATGGACGTGACGGTCAAGGGGATGTTCTGGTTGCTGGAAGCTTTCCGGACTAGTCCCGGCGCCCGGCAATTCATCCTGATTGGTGGCGACGCCGGTGTCGGGCATTTCTTCTATGACCACGACGGTCCCGTCACCGAGCGGACGCCGCATATGGCGTATCCCGGTTGCTACGCCCTCTCAAAGGTCCTCGAGGAAGTCATGCTCACCCAGTTCGGCATTCAATATGGCATCAACTGGTGCATATTGCGGGCCCCGTGGATCATGGAGAAGGATGATTTCCGCTACACGCTCTCCTTCGGCGAGGATGTGTTCGGGGGTCCGGACTGGAAGACCCTGGTGCCGGAAGCGGTTGCCGAGCAGTGTCGGCGGAATGGTACCGTGCCGCTGCTTCGGGATGCTGTCGGGCGCCCCTTGAAGCGCAACTTCGTGCATGTTGACGACCTTGTCGATGCGATCGTCATGGCGCTCGACCAGCCATCGGCACGCCGTGAACTGTTCAACGTCTGTATGGACGAGCCGGTCAACTACGGCGAGATGGCGGCGCATCTTCTTCAGACAAGAGGGCTGGGCTCAATCGACATTCCGAGCACCTACCACTCCACCTGGATGGACAACACCAAGGCCAAATTCATGCTTGGATGGCGGCCCCGCTACGATCTCCGCAAGCTGATCGATTCGGCATGGACTTACCAGAGGTCGCCGGCCGATCCTCGTAGGGTCTGGTACCCCGGTTAGGCTGCACGCCGGTCGGTTACCTGTGACGGCCCGCCGTTGTGATAGTCTGCGGTGATCGATGACCGGGAGGAAAGGGCGGTGGTCGAGCAGCGTGTCGAACGTAAGCTCTCGGCGATTCTTGCCGCTGATGTCGCCGGCTACAGCCAACTCGTAGGCATCGACGAGGAGGGAACGCTTGCCCGGCTGAAGGCGCTTCGGAGCGCCCTCGTCGATCCCAAGATCGACGAACATCGCGGGCGGATCGTCAAGACGACCGGCGACGGGATGCTGGTTGAGTTTGCGAGTGTCGTGGACGCTCTGCGCTGTGCGGTTGACGTCCAGCGCCGGATGATTGAGCGCAACGCCGAGACGCCCGAGGAGAAGCGGATCGAGTTCCGCATGGGGATCAATGTCGGGGACGTCGTCATCGATGGCGGCGATCTCTATGGGGACGGCGTCAATGTGGCCGCGCGGCTGGAAGGACTGTCCGAACCGGGAGGTAGTCTGCGTAAGCCTCAGCGTCCGCGACCAGGTGCGCGACAAGCTCGACCTCACATTCGACGATGCAGGCGAGCAGCGATTGAAGAACATCGCGCGGCCTGTGCGGGTCTATCGGGTACGGTTCGGTGGAACCGCGACAAGGGCAGCGCCGGCATTGGCGCTCCCCGACAAGCCTTCGATAGCGGTTCTGCCCTTTCAGAATATGAGCGGCGACGCCGAGCAGGAGTATTTCGCCGATGGCATGGTGGAAGAGATCATCACGGCGCTATCGCGTTTCCGGCAGCTGTTCGTGATCGCCCGCAATTCGACCTTCACCTACAAGGGCCGAGCAGTGGATGTGAAGCAAGTCGGGCATGAGCTGGGTGTGCGCTATGTGCTGGAAGGCAGCGTGCGCAAGGCGGTCAGCCGGGTGCGCATCACGGGCCAGCTGATTGATGCGTTGACGGGTGCGCATCTGTGGGCCGATCGGTTCGAAGGCGAGCTTGAGGATATTTTCGACCTTCAGGACCAGGTAACGGCGCGAGTGGTCGCGGCGATCGCTCCGAAGCTTGAAGAGGCCGAGATCGAAAGGGCCAAGCGCAAGCCGACCGACAGTCTGGACGCGTATGATCAATTCCTGCGCGGCATGGCGGGCTTCCATAAATGGTCGCGTGACGGCAATGACGAGGCCCTGTCGCACTTCTATCGGGCAATTCAGCTCGACCCCAACTACGCTGTTGCGCACGGCATGGCAGCTCGAACCTACGTTCAGCGGAATTCGGGGGGATGGGTCAAGGATCGCACCTATGAAGTTGCGGAGACTGAACGGCTGGCAAACAGAGCCGCCGAACTTGGTCGCGATGATGCAGTTGCGTTGTCGACCGCAGGTTTTGCATTCTCTGACATCCTCGGTCTCATCGAGGATGGCGACGCCATGATCGAGAGAGCCCTCAATCTCAATCCCAATCTCGCATGGGCGTGGCTCTACAGCAGCTGGGTGAAGGCCTCGCTGGGCGAGCCCGAGCTTGCGCTCGAGCGCATTGGACATGCGCTACGGCTCAGTCCAAATGATCCGCAGACATTCAGCTTCCATGCAGCCACCGCATGGGCGCAATTGTTTGCCGGTCGCTTTGCAGACGCGTATTCCTCGGCCGAGGCCGCGATACGCCAGCGGCCGGGGTTTCTCCTGTACATGTGCATAGCTGCCGCCAGTGCAGCGTTGGCAGGACGAATGCATGATGCCGAGAGGATTGTAGCGCGCATGCTGCAAGCCGATCCCGGCATGCGAATTTCTCGTGTTCGCACCCTCATTCCGATGCGACGCCCCGAAGATACCGCAAGGTGGGTAGAAGGCCTTACAAAGGCTGGTTTGCCGGAATGACCGTCCGGACCGGGCAGCGCCCGGCGCGGGCAATCCATCAGCACAATGTCCCGTTCGTCCTTGCGTGCCTTCCCAAGTTAACCATCGCAGGAAATGCCGCCCTGCCGCGGCAACTTTTCCGTATCCTCTCATTTGCTTTGGCGTCGAGACGAGGAGTGATATCCATGCTGCTGCAAAACGCATTGCGCGCCGCGGTTCTGGCGATCCCGGCCCTGAGTTTTTTGGGGACGGCGGCGTCCGCAGGAGACTATGGCAGGCACCGCGAGCACCCTGTTTTTCTCCAGTTCGAATTTGGCGAGTACCGCTATCCGGAGCGTGCCTGGGCGGCCGGCGGAATCAGCTGCCGGGGCGGTCAGTGGATTGCCCACAATCGCGGCTTCTACGCTGTGGACCCCATCGACTGTCACGGAAGGACATTCGTCTATTACGGCAGGTGGTGGGGCGATACGTTCAAGGTGCATATCGATTCCAGGACCGGTCGCATCAGGGGAGTGAGCCCCGGCTAGCTCCCGGCAAAACCTCGGCATCACGACCGGCTTTTTCAGACCGTTTTCGCCGACCTTGAAAACCGGCGGCCGGCGCTTTTGGCCCGTTAAGACCGGCAACATCGACATCGGCAGTCCCATCGCCGATCGCGACCAGCTATTCGCCGAAGCCGTGCATCTCTACCGCAGCAGCGCTCAATTCTCGCCCGACCGGCATTTGAGCAGTTGGATTCCTCGGCAGAAGTTTAACTCGCCCTTAACTCGCACTGCAGGAACCTGCGGTTGCCTTGACGTCTTCTAGCGGCCGTATCCTCTCTCCCCGATGCGGCGCAGCAGGCGAGGTAAAAGCCACTAGCCGGCGGCCCCTGTCCCGCTGGCGGTGATGGCCTTGGTCCACCTCATGGAGGGCGCCATGCGATACCCCAAGTATCTAGTTGCTGACGCGGTTGCCGTCGGAGAGGAAATCCAGACCATCAAAGAGAACCACCGGCTCGTCGCCGAACCGCCACCACCACCGAAGCCCGGAACCGCTCCCCGCGCTCCGCCTCGGGCGGTTTCGACAGGTCCAACGCCGAGCGCCGCACCGATGGCACACAGACGGCCCCAGCAGCCTTCGACGCCAGCCCTATCACTTGAGCAGGAAATTTCGGTTCTCCTCCAGTTCGGCTACAGCGACCAAGAGATTCTCGACTTGCCAACCGGCCAGCGAACGCTCGCCGCCAATAGCGCCATGGCGCAAGGCGTTCTGCCGGACCCTGCACTGGCTAAGCCTCCCGTCTCTGTTCCGATGGCGCGCGCCCGGGCGATGGCTCCAAGGCCCCTCGTCCTGTTCCGCGACGAGCTTTACCATCTCGGCGGCTGGTGCAACCAAGCGATGCCTCGACTGCTTCGTCTCCAATCAAGACTAAGCATAGGCATCATGTACTTTTCCGGTTTCCTCTTGACTGGTATTGGTCTCGCCTTGATGTGGTAGTCCTGTTCAGATCGGGCTGGTCTGCGACTGTTGACCGCCAGCCCGGCTGACGCACGTATACCCGCCCTATGCTTAGGTATAGCTTTTGCTCTCACTCGCGGTGTGCATAATTAGCTTCAGTACAGGCTGTCGTTGAAGGCGGTTCGACTGCCCCCGCTAATCTGACCGCTGATGGCCGTACGCGTCGGCTTCCCCTCCCGACGCAAGCGTTAAACGCGCCGAGCGCCCAGCCCCCCGACTGGGCGCTCGCTCATTTTGTGGGGGTTGCTGAGACGCAGGGTAAGAACCGACTTTTATTGCTGCTCGGGCGCCGTAAACGGCGTCGCTCTTCACTTTGCATTCGCTCCAAATCAGGACAGTTCTCTTCATCGGCGCCCGTCTCGACACGGCCGGTTTTCTCTGCAATCTGCTGGTGCGATAGAAGGAGGGTGCGGTGATCTGTGAGGTATGCGTGGATTCGGTGGCCGGTGTCCGCGCCGCCAAGGCCGCGGGGGCGGACCGGGTTGAGCTCTGCGGCGACCTTCTCGAGGGAGGCACCACGCCGAGCCGCGGCATGATCCGCCAGGCGCGCACGATCGCCGGCATCGGACTCAATGTGATGATCAGGCCGCGCGGCGGTGACTTTCTGTTCGACGACGATGAATTCGCGATCATGGAAGCCGACATCGACGCCGCCAAGGCAGAAGGCGCCGACGGTGTCGTGATCGGCCTGCTGACCGCCGACGGCGCCGTCAACGCGGCGCGGACGCACGACCTGATCGAGCGTGCCCGGCCCATGTCGGTGACGTTTCACCGGGCGTTCGACATGACCCCCGATCCGTTCGCGGCGCTGGAGACGCTGGTCGGGCTCGGCGTTGACCGCGTGCTTACCTCCGGCCAGGAAGCGACCGTGCTGGAGGGACTGCCGCTGATTGCCGAGCTTGTCCGGCGTGCTGGCAGGCGAATCGTCGTCATGCCGGGCGGCGGCATCACCGCCCGCAATGCCGACCGGATCGTTGCCGCCGCAAAGCCGCGGGAGATTCATTTCGCGGCGCTGGAACCGATGGCCAGCGGCATGCAGTTTCGCCGGCAACATGTGTTCATGGGAGGCGAACTGCGCCCCCCGGAGTATGATCGGCTTGCGACGTCGGCTGCGTCCGTTCGAGCGGTGATGGCGAAGGCGTCCGGCTGACCGGCGATACGGATGATCGAAACGGGGTGAAACATGCCAATCGCAGAAGACCTGGCCGCAACTGAGTCCGCCGCCACGCTGGCGGCAAGGATCCGGCGCAAGGAGATATCGCCGGTCGAGGCCGTGGAGGGCGCCATCGCCCGGATCGAGGCGCACAACCCGAAGATCACGGCGCTCATCGTGTTCGGGTTCGACGACGCACGCAAGGCGGCGAAGGCTGCCGAGGCGGCGATCATGCGCGGCGATGAGGTTGGCCCCCTGCACGGCGTGCCGATCGCGATGAAGGACTGCTTCGACTACAAGCCGGGATGGGTCACGACCTTCGGCGGCATTCGCGCCCTCAAGGACTATGTCGTTCACACTTATTGCATGTTCGCCGAACGGATGGAGAAAGCCGGCGCGATCATCGTCGGCAAGACCAACAGCCCGGTGTTCGGATTCCGCGGCACGTGCGACAACTATCTGTTCGGACCGTCGAAGAACCCCTTTGATCTCACGAAGAACACAGGGGGATTCCTCCGGCGGCAGCGCAGGCGCGGTTGCGGCCGGGCTGCTGCCCCTCTGCGAAGGCACCGACGGCGGCGGGTCGATCCGCATCCCGTCCTCCTGGTGCGGCGTCTACGGCTACAAGCCGTCTTTCGGGCGCGTGCCGCTGGTGACCCGGCCGAACGCCTTCAGCGGCACCGAACCCTTCATCTTCGAGGGCCCGATCACGCGTACGGTCGAGGATGCCGCCCTGGCGATGACGGTGCTGGCCGGGTACGACTCGCGCGACCCCTACAGCGTGGACGGCAGCGTGGATTTCATCTCCGCCTTGCGCGGTTCCCTGGCCGGGAAGACGATCGCCTATACCCGCGATTACGGCATCTTCCCTGTCGACCCGCGGGTCGTTGCGGTCGTCGACAAGGCCGTCGCCGCATTCGAGGAGGCAGGCGCGCATGTCGAAGAGGTGGAGATCGGCCTCCGCCGATCGCAGCGGGAGCTGAGCGATGTGTGGTGCCGCTTCATCGCCCCGCATCAGGTCGCTGCGATCGAAGGATTCAAGCGCGAAGGCATCGACCTTCTCCGCGACCACCGCGACGACTTTCCGCCGGAGCTCCTGCACTGGGACGGCATCGGGCGGAGCCTGACGGTCACGCAATACCTCTCCGACCAGGAGGTGCGCACCGAAGTCTTCGAAGCGCTCCGGGCCGTGCTCGACCGCTACGACCTGCTGGTCTCGCCGACCCTCGCCTGCCTCGCTGTCGACAATGCGACCGACGGCAACACGCTCGGGCCGGCGGCAATCGAGGGCGAGACGATCGACCGGCTGATCGGCTGGTGCATGACCTACCTGATCAACTACACCGGCCATCCGGCCGCCACCGTTCCCGCCGGGCTCGCCGACAACGGCCTGCCGGTTGGCATGCAGATTGTCGGCAAACGCTATGCCGACGGCGACGTGATTGCGGCGAGCGCCGAGTTCGAGCGGCTGCGGCCCTGGATGGATACCTATCGGCGCTGCAAACTTTAGAAAGATTGCACCGCCGGTGCGACCCCCACCCTTCATCCCTCCCCACAAGGGGGAGGGGAGGAATTCGCCAACTTTCCCCTCCCCCTTGTGGGCATCGACGCCACCTCGATCTGCCCGCCGGGAGCCAAGGGCACCACATGGCGGCTGCACGCCGGCTACGACTTGGCCAGCGGCCAGGTCGATCAGCTCGAGCTGACCGACGAGCATGGCGCCGAAAGCCTGACGCGCTTCAGGTTCGCCGCCAACGACATCGGCTTGGTGGATCGCGGCTACGCCCGCTACCGCGATCTGCGGGAGCTCATGGATGTGGGCGCCGATCCGCTCAAGCGAATGGGCTGGAACGCGCTCGCCTTGCGCAAGCCCGACGGCAGGCCATTCGAGATGATCGCGGCGTTGGCCAGGCTGAAGCAGCGAGAGGGCGAGATGCGGGTGGCCGTCGAGCCGCGCGCCAAGTTGACCGCCGCGCCGCCGCTCATCTTGCTGTTGGTCATGCGTCGCAAGACCTCGCAGGAGGCCGAAGAGGCCGAGAAGCGACTGCGCAAGGAGGTCGGCAAACGCGGCAAGCAGCCAGACGCACGCAGCCTCGAGGCGGCGAGAGGGGCAGGGGTGGGGGTCTGCCGCAATCACCAGAGCGTATAGCCGCCATCGATCACGAACGCTGCTCCGGTGACGTAGCTCGAAGCCGGCGACGCCAGATAGACCGCCAGCGGTCCAATCTCGTGTGGCTCGCCGGCGCGGCCCATCGGTACCGAGCGAACGAATGTCTCGATCACCTCCGGGTGATGCTTCCCCCAGGCGATGTTCGGCTCGGTCATGAACAGGCCCGGGCAGATGGCGTTCACCGTGACCCCGCGCGGCGCCCAGTCGGCCGCCGTGGCGCGGGTGAAATGGATCACCGCCGCCTTCGTCGTTTCATAATGACGCCCCCCGATGCCGCGATTGGCGACGAGGCCGCTGATGGATGCGATGTTGATGACGCGGCCGCAGCCCCGCTCGAGCATCGCGCCGCCGATGATCCTGGTGCAGATGAAGCAATGCGTCAGGTTGAGGTCGACGAAGCTCTGCCAGGTCTTGAGGTCGGTGTCTTCGATCGCCACGTCGAGATTGCGGCCGCCAACATTGTTGACCAGGATGTCGATGGGCGCGGCCTCCGCGAGCACACGGCTGCAAAGGGCCTCGCACGCAGCAGGCTGGGCGATATCGGCGGCAAAGGTCCATACTTCGCGGCCGCGCTCCCGCACCTCGTCGGCGGTTCTCGCAAGCGCGCCTGGATCGCGGGCGTTCAGCACGATGTCGGCGCCTGCCTCCGCCGCCGCAAGCGCAATGACCCGGCCGAAGCCGCGGCTGCCGCCGGTGACGAACAGACGCTTGCCGTCCAGCCGGAATCGATCGAGCACGTTCATGCGTCTATCCAGTGAGCCGTTCTTGCTGTTCAAACATGTTATCTGCTAACTAATGAAACAGTCCGGTCATCGCATTGAACGACCTACCACAAAAGACCGGAACCATGGCGGGAGGTAATGATGAGCGTACGAAAAGAACAGGAGTACATCCTGCAGCAGGCAGCGCGCCGGCAGCTGCTGCAAGGGAGCATCGACAGGCGCGAATTCCTCACGCGCAGCCTGGTTGCCGGCCTTGGCCTGGCCGGCGTCGGGACTGTGGCGAAGACCGGCATCGGACCGGCGTTCGGACAGGACCGTCCGCTCACGCCGACCTTCTATCAGTGGATCGAACAGCTCCATCCCGCCATCCCGGCGGTAAACGCGAAGTTCCCCGACATCAACTACCAGATCGCGCCGGTCGAGGGTTTTGGCATCGAGCGCTTCGTGGCCGAGGCCAAGAACAAGGAGAGCACGTGGGACGTTTACGTCGGCCAGACGCCGTTCGTGGAAATGTCTGCGATGATCAAGGGCGACGTCATCGAACCCTGGGACAATTACATCCCGAAAGAGGTGATCGACGACATGATTCCGTCGATCCGCGAAGAGAACACCATCGACGGCAAGCTCTACGGCTGGCCGTTCCTGCTGGATGTGATCGGCAACTCGTGGCATTCGGGACACACGAACAAGGCCGGGCTGGCGGATGCCGCTCCCGCGACCTGGGATGATCACCTGGCAAACGCCAAGACGATCGTCGATTCCGGCGCCGCGCCGTTCGGAGCCACGTTCGATTCGCATGGCTGGCGCTCGCTGGCGCCCATGGCGCACAGCATGAGCGCCAACGTGTACACCTCGGAAGGACTGTTCGACTTCACCAGCGAAGCCGCCATCGAGGCGTTGATGCTGATGAAGAAGATCATGGCCCTGTCGCATCCGGACATCCTGCTGGAGGGTGCGACGGACGGCGGTGTCAACGGCACTCCGGACGAGGTCGCCTTCGCCACCCAGCGCGTCGGCTACTACCACAAGTATTTCAACGCGCCGCTGCGCATGGCCCAGAACTGGGAAGATCCGAAGCTTCTGCACATGGGGCCGCTGCCGAAGTTCGCCAACGGCGAGGGCTCGACGGTGTTCTGGACGACGGGCTGCGCGCTGTTCAAGCATGGCAAGAACAAGGAAAAGGCGGCGGAATACATAAAAGCGCTGACCTACGATCCGCAGATCTGGAAGGACTCGATCGTTGGCACGCCGACCGGGCATCCGGGCCAGCTGCCGCCCTACAAGTCCATTTACGCGGAATGGGACGCCAACAAGCCGGACTGGATGCCCGGGTTCGTGGCACTGGTGCGCGGCCAGCTCGACAAGGCCAAGGCGATCACCAATCACCTTTTCGGCCTGCAGCAGTTCGTCATCGGCAAGCCAGTCTGGGAGACCTATCTCAAGGGCGAGGAGGCCGATCCGAAAGTGGCCATGCAGAAGGTCGTCGAGGCGGTCCAGGCCGAGATGAAGCGCGGCTAAAGCAGGTTGAGAGGGCTCTCGGAATTCCCTCCCCCTTGCGGGGGAGGGTTAGGGAGAGGGGGCTGAGGCCGTGCATCATTTTTGCGGTGAATTCCCGCCTCTCCACTGCCCCCGCATGGGGGAGAGGGCGGGCAGCCGCAAGCCGCTTCAGCTGCCCATAGGAAGTCGGATGCGCGCCGGAGCTGTCGCGCCGAACAATGCACCGCGCTTCCGCCGTCTGCCCAGGCCGGAAGGAACAACCGCGACTGCCGCCAGGCTAACCCCGACGCGGCAGCAGGTTAGCACGTGGGTGTTCCTGCTGCCGGCGCTGGCCTTCTTCGCCGGTTATCAGGTGTACCCGATCTTCCGCGTCCTGTGGATCAGCTTCACCGACTTCCAGTACCTTGCCAGCGAACCGGCGAAGTGGGTCGGGTTCGACAACTACATCGAGGCCTTCAACGACCCCCTGATGTGGGCGGGCCTGTGGCGCGCGGCGCTGTTTACCCTCATGTTCCTGCCGGGAACCATCATCTTGCCGCTGCTGCTTGGCGATTCTCGTCAACCGGGTGACGAATCCGGGCCTGGCGACCTTCTACCGTGTGGTGCTGCTCATTCCGGCGGTGATTCCAAGCACGCTCGTGTTCGTGCTGTGGAAGTGGATGTACAACTATCAGGTCGGGCCCGATCAATCACTTCCTCGTTGATGTTACCGGCCTGTTCACCCTGCAAAATGCGCCGCAGTGGCTGGGTGGAACGCCGCTGACCCTGCCTGCGGTGGCGGTCATGGAGGTGTGGTGGGGCCTCGGCTACCACACCATCTTCTTCCTCGCCGGTCTGGCTGCCATCCCCAAGGATCTGCCGGAAGCGGCCCGCATCGACGGCGCCAACGAATGGCAGGTGTTCTGGCATGTCATTCGGCCGCGCCTCGCGCCGATCATGATGATCCTGGTCGTGCTGCGTTTTGGCACCTCCATGGCGGTGATCGACGAGTACCTCATCTTCGGCGGCTTCAACCGCGCCTCGCCGACCTACACCTGGACCATCTTCATGTACGATCAGGCGTTCAAGCTCGGCCTCTGGCGGCAGGGTTTTGCCGCCGCCATCGGCATGATCGGCGCGGTCGCGATGATGTGCGTCATGGTTGTTCTGCTCCGGATCTTTCGTCCCAGAGGCTGACGTGACCCTGGCGCTTGACCATACGCATCGCAGCGCCGCCGCTGAGCGGCCGGCCCGGAGCTGGTTCGGAAGGAACCGAAGCGCCATCGTTCGGCACACCGTGATCAACTTCTTCATGCTGATGATCCTCTTGCCGCTGGCCTGGGTCTTCATGATGTCGATCAAGTCGCGGCCCGATGCCATGCGCGGCAATTTCTGGCCGAGGAAGTTCGACTTCGGCCACTACAGGTACGTGTTCGAGAATATCGACACGCTGCCGGTCAATCTGTTCAACAGCATCTACGTCACCACTGGCACAGTGCTGCTCACCACGGTCTGCGCGGTGCTCGCCGGCTATGCGCTCGTGCATCTGAGGCCGCGCGGCGGGGGCCTGGTTGTCGCGGCGCTGCTTGTCTCGCTCTATTTCCCGGTGCGCGTCGTATCGATCATCAGCGTCTATGAGATCCAGGACTATCTGAGCCTCATCAACAGCACCAGCGGCCTCATCCTGCCCTATGTCACCCTGAACCTGGCGATCAGCGTGCTGATCATGCGCAGCGTGTTCCAGCTGGTGCCGCACGAGTTGATCGAGGCGGCGAAAATCGACGGCGCCGGGCCGTGGCGGACCCTGTGGATGGTCGGCCTGCCGATGGTGCGCAACGGTCTGGTGGTGGTGTTCATCGTCAACTTCGTCACGGCGTGGGGCGAGTTCCTGCTGTGTTCGACCCTGACCAACGACCAGGAAGTGCGCACCATGGCGGTTGTCCTTGCCTACGCTCAGGGCGGGCTTGGCCAGTGGTCCTGGCCGGCGCTTGCGGCTGTCTATGTCCTCGTCGTCACCCCGGGTCTTGTCGCCTTCACCTTCGCCCAGAAACTCTTTTTCAAGGGGCTGATGGAAGGCGTGGTGAAAGGCTGAGGTCGTCGGGATTCCCGTTGAGCAAGCGACGCAAAGCAAAACGGAGCTCTGCTCCGCCCGCGACCCCGGCGCGTAAGAGGCACACTTCGAAGGTGATGCTCATCGCGGCGGCGGCAATCGTTGTCGCTTCCCTTGGCTACGCATCGTGGAAATCGCGCAACCCCGGCAACCAGCCGGCAGCCGAAATTGGACCGGCCGATCCGCCGGCGACCTTGGCGGCCGCCAAACCCGAGTTCCGGAAACTGAAGGGCAAGTGGCTTCGCCCCGATGGTGGTTACGTTATCGACATCCGGGGCGTGGACGAAAATGGAAAGATGGACGCGGCGTATCTGAATCCGCAGCCAATCAATGTGGGCAGGGCCACGGCGTCGATGGATGGCGGGGTGATGAGAGTATCGATCGAGCTGATTGACGTGAACTATCCGGGTTCAACCTACACGCTGACATATGACCCGGAGGGCGACCAACTCAAGGGCGTATACTACCAGGCCGTCCAGCAGCAGCACTTCGAGGTGGCTTTCTTGCGGATGAAATGAAGTTTCAACTCACCGTTGGTGGCCGGAAAATGCCGGTCGCCTTCACTTGCTCCCGAACGGGAAGATGGTCTTCCAGTCGTTCTTCATGTCGACAACTGTCCAGCCTTTTGCCTGTGCTTCATCGAGCGCCTTGTCGAGTTGGCCTATATGGGACTTGCGGTCATAGGCCCATTCGCGATCGGCATCGGTGTGATGAACCAGACGCATGAAAACCGAACCTGTTCCCGCTGCTGTCCATTCGAGCATTTGCTGGTCGCCATCGGAATTGCCGAAGGCAAAAATTGGCTGACGGCCAATGTACTGGTGGATGCCGACGGGCTTACCGGCCTTGTCGTCGATGAAGTTGATTTCCGGCAACCGCATGAGCACCGGCGTTCCGTCGCGCATTTCGAAGCTGGTCTTGCCGCTGCTGCCGACGACCTGCTCGGGCGGGATGCCATAGACTTTCTCTGTCCATGGACGCATGAAATCGATGCCCCCGCCGGAGACGATGAAAGTCTTGAAGCCGTTGGCCCTCAGATAGTCAAGTAGTTCCAACATTGGCTGATAGACCATCTCGGTATAGAGCCGGCCTGTCGCTGGATGTTTGGCAGTGGCAATCCAGTCACGGACGATCTGCTCGAACTCCGCGGTGGTCATGCCGGCATGGGTGGCCATGACAATCTTCCCGATCGCCGGTTCACCCCCGCCGAGTGCCCCTTTCACATCGCCTTTCAGCAGTGAGGCAAAAGGTTCCTCGGTCTGCCATTCGGGATGCTGGGGAGCGAGCGCCTTCACCCGGTCAAGTGCGAACAGCAGCTGGGAATACATCGGCTGTTCGGCCCAAAGCGTTCCGTCATTGTCGAAAGTAGCGATACGCTCGTAGACCGGGACGAAGTCCGGCGAGCCCTCCTTGGTTACTTTTTCGACGAAGGCCACGATAGCCTGTTTTGACGCCGTGTCGTTCCAAGAGGGGAGAAGGTCAGATTGTGCCGGTGCTCTGGTTACCGCGAGCAAAAGGAAGCAGAGAGCAAGAGCTGCGCGACGGCTCCATTTAGTGAGAGCGGGCTCGAGTGACATTGGAACCTCCAGGGTCCGGGCTATCGTGCAAGGCCTTGACGACGATCTCAATACAATTGAGCTTGCCGACAAGCTTGACTCCGGACCGGACGAAGCAATATTGGACTTTGGGCAATCGTGTAGCCATACGGCGATAGTGATGTCGCGGCCGCGGCCAACGTCGCCTGCACTATTCTCCGCCGTTTAGCAGACCTTTCACGAGGACCATGCAGCGTTCTTCAAGGTAACAACGCTCGGGCTGGGCAGGATTTCAGCCGGTTCCGTTTGCCGCTGCGCATCGTTACTGATCACCCCGACCGTGATCTCGCCATCGGTGAAGTAGCGGTCGCCGCCGCCATTGCGCCCATTGAGAGTCGGACCTGCTCCCGATACCTGGTAGGTGGTGATGAGAATGCGCGCCGCATCGAGGCCGGCAATCAGTTCGTCGCGCTCGGCGTCGATATCGGGGGCGATATGATGGGTAATCGCACCGGTCAGGTGGCTCACCCCGACGCCGCGGTCGAAGGTCACCGCTCCGAGCCAGATCGGCCGACCCTCTCTGCCTTTCTCAAGTACCTGCCAGAAGCGCACATGGTGACGCCGGTCGGCGCTCTCGCCGGCAGGTTTCTCGAAAGCGAGGTCCTCGCGGCGGCCATCGTAGAAGAGGTTGCTCACCGGCGCATCTCGGTAGGGCCGGTCGAAGAGCACGCTGCCGGCGATTTCGATGCTCGTCTTGAGGGTAATGGCGTCGGCCGGATACCAGTTCCCTGCATGCAGTGCCCGGATAATCTCCTCTTTGTGGCCGACGAGACCGACATTCAGCGGATCGCCGGGAATTCCTTGCGCCGTGCGGGTGACCAGCGGACGCTTGGCAAGACCCGGCTGATGCTCATGATGTGTCCAAAGCGCTGGCAGCACGACATAAGCTAGAAGAACATAGATCAGGGCGACGACTGCCAGGAAGGTGGAGCGCAAGGCGCGGATGGACGATCCGGCGAGGGTCATTCAGTCCGACCGGTCTCGGGTTCGGATGACTACCGGTCGGGCGTGGCGTCCTCCAGGAAGCGATTTGCTCGCAGCTCACTGGAGACGCTCGACCTTGGGACGCATATCGCCCATGAACTGCACCCGGTAGCGGGCGTCGCTGCACACGAGCACCCACGCGGCCTCGTCGGGTTTGCTCGCCGCCGGGTCCCGTTGCGCAGACACTGGCTCTGCGCAAGGAAAACCCTCGGCCCGAACGGCAACGGCCGCAACCTCCGCTCCTTCGTTATCGGCAACAGAACCGGCGGCCGCGACCGAGGCGGCGATCGCCACTGCCGCTGTCGTTGTCACAAGTAGACAGCCGAACCTTATGGCTCTTTCCCTCGGCATCGTTCGCGAACTCTGCACGGCACCTCTCGCTCCGTTTCTTCAGCTGACGCAAGTCCCATGCCCATCACAGTCAAAGCTGAGCCTCGGGCATCGCGGCTGAAGGTGACAGGCCGGCAGCGCCTTGGCAAGTTTCGCCTGCCCTCCCATATACGTCGTCTCTAACCTGCCAGGATATCCTGCATGCTGGACACCTACGTGCGCCCGATGCTCGACGATGTGGGCGAGCCCTCCGAAACGATCGCTGTCTCCCCAACTACTGCGCCGCCGAGCGACGGCGATCTGCTCGATGCCTATTCCCAGGCGGTGACGGGTGCAGTGGCTGTGGCCGGGCGCTCGGTAGTTCACATTGCGGTCCGAACCTCGGGCGCCCGCGCTGGATCAGGTTCCGGCGTGGTGGTCGCCGGCGACGGACTGATTTTGACCAACAGTCATGTTGTCAACGCGGCAAAGCAGATCGAGGTGACCTTGGCCGACGGCCAGCCCTTGTCGGCAAGGCTTCTTGGCCAGGACCCGGACACCGATATCGCCGTGTTGCGCACCGATCAGAATCGCGACGTCGTCGCCGCGCCGCTGCACGACTCCAAGCTGGTCCGCGCCGGCCAGCTGGCCATCGCCATCGGCAACCCGCTCGGGCTGCAGCAGACCGTGACGGCCGGCGTCGTCAGCGCAACCGGACGTTCGCTGCGCGCCCAGAACGGCCGCCTCATCGACGATGTGATCCAGACGGATGCGGCGCTCAATCCCGGCAACTCGGGTGGAGCGTTGGTCGATTCCAGCGGCAGGATCATCGGCATCAACACCGCCATCATCGCCGGCGCCCAGGGCATCTGCTTTGCCGTTGCCAGCAACACGGCTCTCCATGTCCTGACACAGATTCTGCGCCACGGGCGGGTGCGCCGGGCCGAGATCGGAATACACGGCCAGCAGACGGTCGTTCCGCGGCACATCGCACGTTATGCGCAACTGGATCAGCCGACAGCGGTCAGGGTCGTGGAGGTCGAGCCGGGCAGTCCGGCAGAGCGGGCAGGGCTGAAGACAGGCGACATGCTGATCGCCATCGGAGGTGCAATCGTTGCAGGGGTCGACGATCTCGTGCGGCTGCTGGATCATGACAAGGTCGGCAGCACGGTGCTCATCGAGGTGGCGCGCCAGGGACAGAGGCACACCTTTCCGGTCATCCCGCGAGAGCGCGGGAGCAGGTAACGCAGCAAAACCTTACGCAGCGCGCAGGTCCTCGCGCCGCACCCAGGCTTCCGTCTGATCGAGCGCCTTCTCGGTGATGTCGAACATCTCCTCGATCTCGCTCTCCTGGATGATGAGCGGCGGGCAGAACGCCAGAGCATCGCCCATGGCGCGATTGATCACGCCCAGTTTCTGCAGAAATTCGACGCACGTCGCCCCGACCGCCCGCTTGGGGTCGAAGGGCCGCCGGGTCTTCTTGTCGGCCACCAGTTCCACCGCGCCGATCAGTCCGATGCTGCGTACTTCGCCGGCGAGGGGATGGTCCTTCAGCCTGTCGAGACGGGCCGCGAACACCTTGGCCATCCTGCGCACGTGCCCGATGATGTCTGTCCGCTCGTAGATTTCGATTGCCTTGAGCGCAACCGCGCAGCCTGCCGGAGGGGCCGTATACGTGAAGCCGTGGCCGAAGGTCCCGACCTTCTTCGACTCCTCGAGCATCGCCTGATACATGTCTTCTTCAATGGTGATGGCGCCCATCGGGAAATAGGCGGAGGTTAGCGCCTTGGCGAGCGACACCGATGTCGGACGCATGCCCAGCGACTGGGCGCCGAACCAGTTGCCGGTGCGGCCGAAGCCGCAGATGACCTCATCGGAAATGAAGCGGATGTCGTGTGCTTCCAGCAGCCTGCCGATCTTCGGGAAATAGCCGGTGGGCGGAACGATTACGCCGCCCGAGGCCATGACCGGCTCGGCGATGAACGCGGCGATGGTTTCGGGACCCTCCCGTGCGATCAGCTCTTCGAGCTCCGCGGCCATGCGGGCCGTGAACTCATCTTCCGTCTCACCCTTGAGGCCGTAGCGGTAGTAGTGCGGACAGGAGACATGGAGGAAGTTCCGGAGCGGCAGGTCGAAGTCGGTGTGCACGGTGGTGAGACCGGTCAGGCTACCGGCCGCGATGGTTACGCCGTGATAGCCCTTGGTGCGGCTGATGATCTTCTTCTTGTGGTGCCGGCCGCGGGCGTTGTTGTAGTACCAGGTCAGCTTCACCTGCATGTCGTTGGCTTCCGAGCCGGAGGCGCAGAACAGGACCTTGGAGGCCTCGCACGGCGCCATTTCCTTGAGCTTTTCGGAAAGCTCGATCACTAGGTCATGCGACTTGCTGCCGAAGATGTTGCCGAAGGAAAGTTTGCGCATCGCCTGGGCGGCGGCCTCGACAAGTTCCTCGTTGCCGTAGCCAAGTGCGGTGCACCACAGTCCGGCCATCCCTTCGATATACCGGTTGCCCTCATGGTCGTAGAGATAGACGCCCTTGCCGTGGTCGATGATCAGGGGCCCGGTCTCGCGATGCCTGGCGAGGTTGGTGAACGGATGGATCACCGTCTCGATATCGCGGACGGCCATATCGCTCAAGCGCGGCCATGCAGGCGTTCCTGTTCGAAGAGTTGGGGCGCGGCAGGTTTCAGTTGCCGAGCACGGCGGCTTCCAGGATGTCGAGGCCCTCGTCGACGATCTTTTCCGGCGCGCTCAACGGGCACAGAAGCCGGATTGTGTCGTTCCAGACACCGCAGGTGAGAATGAGCAGGCCGCGCTCGAGGCACTTGTCGGCCAGCGCCTTGGCCGCGGCAGCGTCAGGTTTGCTTCCGCCGCGTTCGGTCACCAGCTCGAAGGCGATCATGGCGCCGAGGCCGCGTATGTTGCCGATCGGCATCCCCTTGCCCTTGAGCTTGATGGCCTCCAGCCGCTTCATGATGGTCTTGCCCTGCTTCGCGGCCTTATCGAGCAGATGGTCCTGTTCGAAGGCCTCGAGGACCCCGAGAGCTGCCGCGCAGGCAACCGGATTTCCGGCATATGTCCCGCCGAGGCCGCCGGGATCGGGCGCATCCATGATCTTGGCACGGCCCACGACACCCGCCAGCGGGAAGCCGCCGCCGAGGCTCTTGGCCACCGTGATCAGATCCGGTTCGATCCCGTAATGCTCCATGGCGAACCATCGCCCTGTGCGTCCGAAGCCCGACTGGATTTCATCGGCGATGAACACGATTCCGTGCTCATCGCAAAGCTTGCGCAGACGAATCATGAGGTCCTTCGGCGCCACGTAGAAACCACCTTCGCCCTGCACCGGTTCGATGATGATGGCGGCTACCCGCGAGGCCTCGACATCGCACCTGAGCAGCCATTCGATGGCATTCATGGTGTCGTCGACGCTGATGCCCTTGTGCTCGACGGGATAGGGCACATGCCACACGCCTGGCGGAAACGGACCAAACTTGGTCTTGTAGGGAATGTTCTTGCCGGTAAGCGCCATGGTCAGCAGCGTGCGGCCGTGGAAGCTGCCGTGAAAGGCGATGACGTCGCTGCGTCCCGTATGGGCGCGCGCGATCTTGACGGCGTTTTCTACCGCTTCCGCTCCCGTCGTTACGAACAGGCTTTTCTTTTCTCCCATGATCGGCGAGAGCTCGTTCAGCTTCTCGGCAAGCTCGACGTACGGCTCGTACGGCAAGATGGTGAAGCAGGTGTGGGTAATGCTGTCGAGCTGCGTCTGGACCCGCTTCATCACCGCGGGATGGCGATGGCCGACATTCAGCACCGCAATACCGCCGGCGAAGTCGACGTAGCGTTTTCCTTCGATATCCCAGATCTCGGCATTCTCTGCTTTCTTGGCGAAAATAGGCGCGGCCATGCCGAGGCCACGCGCCACCGCCTTTGCCCGCCGCTCCAGCATCGCGTCGGTAAGGCCCTTGATGGATGGGTTGATGTTCATGGAAGGCTCCTCGATTTTGCAGGCGCGCGGGGCTGGCGATTTGCGGGGTCTGTGTACTTCCCTTCACCATAGGCCCGCAATCGGTTTCACGATCAGGCATCATGCGCGCGTTTGCAGGGTAATGCCTGTTTCAGGCAGAAATCGGCAATGGTTGACCTGATACGAGAATCCGCAACCCGCGTGGTTTCCCGGCTGGCGCGCAACGAGGTCAGCCCGTTGGAGCTTCTCGATGAGCTCGAGAAGCGGATTCGCCGCATCGATCCACAGGTCAATGCCTTGCCGACGCTGTGCCTGGACCGCGCCCGGGCGGCAGCCGGGAAGGCAATGGCCCGAGCGCCCGCATCGCGTGGCGCATTGGCGCTCCTGCCGGTAGCGATCAAGGATTTGACTGATGTCGCAGGTGTTCGAACCACCTACGGTTCACCGATCTACGCGGACCACGTTCCCGAAACATCCGACATCCTTGTTTCTCGCCTGGAGCGGGCGGGCGCCGTCATCTACGCCAAGACCAACACGCCGGAATTCGGCGCCGGCGCCAACACTTTCAACGAAGTGTTCGGTCGCACGCTCAATCCCTGGAACACCAGTAAGTCTGCCGCCGGCTCTTCGGGCGGTTCGGCTGTGGCGCTGGCAACCGGCATGGCCTGGCTCGCGCACGGATCGGACATGGGCGGCAGTCTGCGAAATCCGGCGAGTTTTTGCGGCGTCGTGGGCTTCAGGCCATCCCCCGGCCGGGTGGCAGCCAGCCCCGGCAAGCGCATCGACGAAACACTGAGCGTCGACGGTCCAATGGCTCGAAACGTCGCGGATGTCGCGTTGTTTCTCGATGCCATGACCGGCGCCGACCCCGGCGATCCACTGTCGATGCCTCGACCGGAAACGAGTTTCGTGCACGCGCTCACGCACCAGCCTCCCCCGAGACGAGTCGCATTCAGCAGGAACCTCGGCATCACTCCAGTTGACCCGGAAGTCGCGCGCCTCACCGAGCAGGCGGCCCTGCGCTTTCGCGAGCTGGGTGTCGTCGTCGAGGAAGCGCATCCGGATTTTTCCGAGGCCCATGACTGCTTTCACGTGCTGCGGGCCCGCAGCTTTGCGGTCGGACGGACGGAGTTCGACAGCCAGCGCCACAAGCTCAAGCCCGAGGTCGTCTGGAACATCGAGGCGGGTCTCGCGCTCACCGGCGCCGATATCGTGCGCGCCGAGCGGCAGCGCTTCGAGATGTTCAAACGCGCCGTCGCGTTTTTCGAACGCTATGATCTCCTGCTCACTCCCGCCACGATCGTGCCGCCCTTTCCGGTTGAGCAGCGCTACGTCGAAGCCTGCGACGGCAAGCGGTTCGGCAACTATTTCGAATGGCTGGCGATCGCCTATGCGATAACCTTGGTGTGCTGCCCGGCGCTGTCGCTGCCGTGCGGTTTCACCGGCGCCGGTCTCCCGGTGGGTCTGCAGATCGCCGGGCCGCCGCGCGGCGAGGCGGCCGTGCTGGCCGGAGCCCGGATGCTTGAAGAAGTTCTGGGCATGTCGGATGCAGTACCGATCGAGCCGCGCCCGGCCGTGGCGTGCTCGGGAGGAAGACTGTGAAAGGATTGATGCAGGATTGGCCTCTGCTGGTCCATCGGGTGCTCGACCACGCGGCCCGCTGGCACGGCGAGCGGCCTGTCGTATCGCGCTCCGTCGAGGGGCCGATCCACCGCTATACCTACGGCAACATGGAGCAAAGGGCGCGCCGGCTCGCCGCCGCCGCCGGGGAGCGCCTTAAGATCGCACAGGGCCAGGTGATCGCCACCATGGCCTGGAACACCTACCGTCACCTCGAAATCTGGTACGGGCTCATGGGCCTGGGCGCGGTCGTGCACACGCTCAACCCCCGGCTCTTTGCCGATCAGCTCGTCTACATCATCAATCACGCCGAGGACCGGCTGGTCTTCATCGACCTCACATTCATCGAGCTGTTCGAAAGGCTGGCGCCCAGACTGAAGGCGGTCGAAGGCTACGTGATCATGACCGGGCGCGAACGCCCGGAAAGCGGAAGGAGGGTCGGGCCACTCACATCGGCAATCGCGGCGCGGCGATGTGGAGGACCACTCTTGTTCTTCGAGACACCCGATAACTACCTCGTCGCGCTCGACGCGCGTCCGGGGAAGGAACGCTGGCACGTCGAGATCGCGGACTTCGACCAGCAGTATTTCTCGACGATGGCGCCGATCGTGGTCGACAACCACGTGCTCGTCGGCACCGGCAACGACCTCGACGCGCCCGGGTTCCTGCAGTCCGTTCCGCCCGAGACCGGGAAGCGCGAGTGGATCTTCTACACGGTGCCGATGAATCCGGGCGATCCCGGTCTCGATACCTGGCCGAGCCTCGATGCGGCGCGGCACGGCGGCGGGCAAGTCTGGATCCCGGGCTCGTTGCAGGATGTGCAAAAAACCAAGCTCTACATTTTCGGCACCGGCAATCCGACGCCGGGATACACCGGCGGGGGCCGCAAGGGTGACAATCTCTATACCGGATCGCTCGTGGCGGTGAACGTGGACACCGGCAAGATGGCGTGGCACTTCCAGACGTCGCCGCACGACACGCACGACTGGGACTCCGCGCAGACGCAGATCCTCATCGACGGGATGATCAACGGCAAGCCGCGCAAGGTCGTCTCGACGGCGGCGCGCAACGGCTACTTCTTCACCGTCGATCGCGTGACCGGCGAGCACATCGTCACCACGAAGTTCGGGACCTACGCCAACTGGACGGCTTGGCGTGGAAACGAACGGCTCGCCGGAGTCCGAATCCGGGGAAGGAAGCGATCATTCCGGGCGCGCTCGTCTCCCCGCCGGAAGGCGGCGTGATCAACTGGGAGCCGCCCGCCTATTCTGCCGCTCACGGGCCTGTTCTACGTTCACGAGCAGAACGGCTTCAACATGCTGTTGTACTTCACCGATCCGGATCCGCGTGGATCGATGGGGCTCGGCGGCAAGCTGCGCGTAGCGGTGTCGGCGGCGCTCGACAGCTTTTCCTCTCGGCGATCGACTACAAGACCGGCAAGCCAGTCTGGAAGCACAAATACCCCGGGCAACGGCAGCGGCGCCGGCATGCTCACGTCAGCCGGCGCGTGTATATCTTCACCGGCGACGGCAGCGGCAACTTTGTCGCTTTCGACGCCACGAACGGCAAGCTCCTCTGGCACACGCGCATCGGCAACATCTCGAACGCGCCGCAGACGTATCTCATCGACGGCAAGCAACATGTACCTCGTCGCGGTCGGGGACACACTGTACACGTTCAAGATTTACTGATCCAAGAACGGAGCGCTTCGCTACAGAACACGGGGGACACGGGGCGGCACGGAGCTCACGGGGCGTAACTTTTACTGGCTGCTAGAAACGCGGTGGCTCAAAGACATGAAGGACTGAAGGAAGTGAAGCACATGAAGACGCCCGGCGTCGGGCGCGCACGAGAGCGCGCCCGCGGCCGTCGGCCGCGGGATGGTCGGACGCGCTGGCCAGACGTGACTGAACCGTCAGGTCTTCACGTGCGAAAGTTCAGTCACGTCTGGCCAGTGCGCCCGACCATCCGAGCGACGCCGGGCGTGTCCAGACCCGTGTGCAACTAGCTTCACGAACTTCAATTCCTTCATCACCTTCATGTCTATGAGACAAGCTCGTTGGAGAGGGGTGCGGACTGGTGTGAGCTGTTGATCTAGCTTTCTTGGCGGAGCAGCACGATCACCCGATCACCACGATCACGAACACGACGAGGAACAAGATCTTCCAGAAACTGAATGGATACCGCCCCGCGATCTTGGCGGTGTAGCCGTTGGCGATGACCTGGAAGGCTTTCGGGCCGAAGGTGTAGCTGAGCAGCCAGACGGGTCAGAGGATGTGCTTGAAGGTGCGGTTCGAGTACTCGGGGAAGATCCGCAGGTTGCGCTGTGTGTCGCCCGGCACCTGCGCGGAAAGCACAGCCGCTCGAGTGTCTGGTTCATAGCCTCGAGCGAGGCACCGGCGGCCTCACTCAGCACGACCTGGTAGCGCTCCACGACATGCCCGGAGAGAAACGCGGTGTCGTACCAGGCAGCAGATCGGCGGTCGGGAACGGCTCGACCTGGCGCAGGAGATCGAGCCGGGATGCCGTGTGTCGCCGGGGATCGGCTCGTCGTCGAACACGTGATCGATCTCGCCTGAGGCGGGCTCCCAGCGGACGCGCCGCTCCTGCCGCGTGATGGCCTTTCCCTGGCTGTCGCGGTCGTGGACCGTGACGTAGTAGTAGTAGCCAGCCTCGGCGTCCCAGCGGCAGTGCACCTTCGCGTCGAACGTCCAATAGGGGATGTAGACGCTCTTGACGGTATCGACGAGCGCCGAGCGGCTCAGCCGGGTCGGGGCAAACCAGCGGCTGCGGAACCAGCCACGCATGTCGTCGCGGAATTGCGCCCCTCGATCAATCTTGAAGGGGAGCAGGCCCCTTCGGACGAATCGGCGCCTGGATCTGGTCGTAGGGCACGAGCGCCGGCGATCCGCAGAACTCGCAGTTCTGGCCGACGCGCTGGACCTCGAACTCCATGACCGCGTTGCAACTCGTGCACCGGACGCTTCGCCGCGTCGCCATCCAGGCGCGCTCGTCGGCCGGCAGCTCCTTCAGCGCGGTCTCGAGGTCGAGCTCGGTCGCCTTCCCGGTCTCGCGATACGATCTGATACGGCGACTCCGTGCCGCAGAACGGACACCCAGCTTCTGCTTGGCCGGATTCCACTCGGCCTGTGCGCCGCAGGCCGGACAGGCGTGTTTCGTCTGCGCGGAAATATCAGACGCATCACTTCAGGTAGTCTTCGATCGCCCCGCGCGTGATGCGCCATGAGGCGCCGATCTTCTTGCCTTTCAGCTCGCCGGCTCCAGGACCGCCATGACATCCGGCTCGGTCACGCCGAGAAGTTGAGCCGCCTGAGCAGGGCTCAGCAAATCTGGGCCTTGTGCACTGGTCCCGGCCGCGACCGCCGCTGGTGCCGCG
>CAWADI010000029.1:0-599345 GCA_963780765.1 uncultured Alphaproteobacteria bacterium
CGAAGCATGATCTTCCGCCAGCTGTTCGACAGCGTTTCCAGCACCTACAGCTACCTTCTCGCCAGCCGGCAGGGCGGCGAGGCGCTGATCATCGATCCGGTGCTCGAGAAGGTCGATCGCTACCTCCAGCTGGTGAAGGAGCTCGACCTCAAGCTGGTCAAGGCCGTCGATACGCACATCCATGCCGATCACATCACCGGTCTCGGCGCGCTGCGCGACCGCACCCAGTGCATCACCGTGATGGGCGAGATGGCCAAGGTCGATGTCGTCTCCATGCGCGTCGCCGAGGGCGACAAGCTCACCATCGAGGGGCTGGCGCTCGATGTCCTCTATACGCCCGGCCACACGGACGATTCCTACAGCTTCCTGCTGCGCGACCGGGTGTTCACCGGCGACACGCTGCTGATCCGCGGCACCGGGCGCACCGACTTCCAGAACGGCAGCGCCAGGCGCAGTACGAGTCGCTGTTCGGCAAGCTCCTGAAGCTTCCCGACGAGACGCTGGTCTTTCCGGCCCACGACTACAAGGGCGACACGGTATCGAGCATCGGCGAGGAGAGGCGTTTCAATCCCCGCCTGCAGGTGAAGTCGGTTGACGAATACGTCGATCTGATGGGCAAGCTCAACCTTCCCAACCCGAAGATGATGGACGTGGCCGTGCCCGCCAACATGCACGTCGGCCTGGCCCAGGACGCAATCGCGCGCAAAGGCTGGGCGCTGTCGGCGAAGGAAGCGATGGCGCTCGTGGGTCGGCCGAACATCGCGCTCGTCGATCTGCGCGAGCGCGCCGAGCGCGAGAAGCATGGCGTCATCCCGGCTTCACTGCATGCTCCCTATCCCGATCTTCAGGAAAACATCAGCCCCGGCGGCATGCTGCACGAGCTTGCCGGCGCCACCGGCAAGCGCATGGTCTTCTATTGCGCGTTCGGGGAACGCTCGGCGATGGCGGTGCAGGCCGCACAGGATGCCGGCATCACGACCGCCTGCCACATCCAGGGCGGCCTCGATGCCTGGCGCAAGGCCAGCGGCCCGCTGGAGCACCCGGCGCGCGGCTAGGCACCTTCAAAAAATCGTCATTCGCGGACTTGATCCGCGAATCCTCTTTGGATGGCCCAAGAGGATGGCCGGATCACGCCGCTGAAGCGGCGGTCCGGCCATGTCGGCGTGAGATAAATCCGTGTACGGACGACAGCATAGGCACCCATCGCCCGCATTCGATTCAAACTTTACAGATTAAACATCCTGACTGATCACTGTCCGATTTTCCGAAAGCTTGCGCTAGTTCTCGTGGCGGACGGCGCGGCCAAGGGAAGTCAAGGTCATGGAACGCGTACGTGGGCGTCAGGCATTCGCATTCTACGTCGGCGGCGTGTCGCTCCTTTTTCTCGCCTGGCTCGCCGAACCCTCTCTCCGGTCCGAGGTGACGGGCGGATCCGCCGTAGCGGCTCTCTATCTGCTGGCCGCCCTGTGCTGTGCGGTGCGGTTGCTGTCGGGCCCGGGCCGGGCCGGTGCCGCCGGCTGGCTGGCGTTGGCAGTGCTGATGTTAGCGAGTGAAGGCGCCGTGGCTGTCGCTGATCGCATCGCCGCCGGTCGTACAATGGGCCGAATTGTTCCTGGTCCAGGTTGTCGTCGGGGTTCTCATGATCGTGCCGGCCTTCCACTGGCTGCACGTTACCAGGAGCGTCCTTTCCGCCCCCGAATGTGCGCTTGCCGTGATCGCAGTGATCGCCCAGGCCGTTGCGCTGGCAATGTTCATGCCGGGCGAGATGTTGCCTGCCATAGGCCATCTCGCCGGGACGGGCCTCGCCCTCGTCTTTTGCCTGTGGTGCTGTTCGATGGCTCTGGCCGGACGCCGCTTCGTTACATCGGAAGCGAGTCGTGCAGAATGCCCGCCGGCGGCCGATCAGGCGGAGCAGCACAAAATATTGCGGCAGGTCGTCCGGCTCGCCCGCGCGCATCATGCCAGTCGGTTGCAGCTTCGCAACCGTGCACGACACCGCGGAAACACTCCGAAGCTGATCAAAGCCGCATAGCGTCCCCGTTCAGCGCTGCGTTCACACTCGCCTTAGCTAAGGGCTCCACGGGTCCATGGACTATCAACTCGGTTAAGGAAAGCTGTATCCGCCAGCACAAGCGTCGAGAGAAGGCAATCGTGATGATGTGCACCGTAGGATGCGCGGGATGACGCAGGGCGGTGACAGTCTGGTCCGGAGCCAACTCTACCTACCCGTTCCGCCGCCGGCGCCGCCTGCCGCTGCCGTCATCGGGCATCGTCGTTTCTTTCGGCTCCGGCAGCCTGACGGCCCGGGAGAGATTGGGGAACGGCGCCGTCTTGTGCGGGATCGCCATGGCCTCGACGAAATGCTGCTGGAACATCGGCTCGACCGCGGTCTCGATCTTCTCGATGCGCCGCACCACCGGTCTCGATTTCATCGCGCGCCTTGCAGTTGAGAAGCGCGATGCGGGCGCCCGTGCCGGCCGCGTTGCCGGCCGACTGCACTTTCTCGAGCGGGCAGTCGGGAATGAGGCCCAGGATCATCGCGTATTTGACGTCGATGTGGCTGCCGAAGGCGCCGGCGAGGCGGATGCGGTCGACGCTGTCGATGCCGAGCTTGTCCATCAGCAGGCGCACGCCGGCATAGAGCGCCGCCTTGGCCAGCTGGATGGCGCGCACGTCGTTCTGGGTGATCGAGATCAGCGGCTCGCCCTCGCGCACCAGATAGGAGAACGTCCGGTCTCTGGCACGGATGCGCGGGCGAACGCGCCGCCATCGCGCCATCGACGAGCCCGTCCTGGCTTGATGATGCCGGCAAGATACATCTCGGCGACCACTTCGATGATGCCGGAGCCGCAGATGCCGGTGACGCCGGTCGCCGCGGCGGCTTCCTCGAAGCCCGGCTCGTCCGACCACAGATCGCGAGCCGATGATGCGATAGCGCGGCTCGAGCGTCTGCGGGATCGATGCGGATGCGCTCGATGGCGCCGGGAGCGGCGCGCTGGCCGCAGGAAATCTGCGCGCCCTCGAAAGCGGGCCCGGTCGGCGAGGAGCAGGCGAGCAGCCGCTTCCTCGAGCCGAGGACGATTTCCGCATTGGTGCCGACATCGACGACCAGCATGTTGTCTTCGGACTCGTGCGGCGCTTCCGAAAGCACCACGCCCGCCGCATCGGCGCCCACATGGCCGGCGATGCAGGGCAGCACATAGGCATAGGCGCCGTGGTTGAGCGTGATGCCGAGCTCGCGGGCAGGCCGGGTCACGGCGAGACCGGTGGCGAGCGCAAAGGGCGCGCCGCCAAGCTCGGTGGGATCGAGACCGAGGAACAGGTGGTGCATGACCGGGTTGCCGACGAGCACGATCTCGAGAATGTCGCGAAGCTCGATGTTCGCCTCGGCCGCGGCCTGCCGGGCAAGTCCGTTGATCGCTTCGCGCACCGCCGCCGTCATCTCCCTTTCGCCGCCCGGATTCATCATCACATAGGAGACGCGGCTCATCAGATCTTCGCCGAAGCGGATCTGCGGGTTCATGATTCCGGACGACACGACGACTTCACCGGTCGAGAGGTCGGTCAGATGCGCCGCGATCGTGGTCGAGCCGACATCGACCGCCAGGCCGAATGCGCGGTCATGGAAGCCGGGCCAGATGGCGATGAGCTCGCGGCCGCCGCCCGGTACGCGCGAGTTGACCGCGCAGGTGATTTTCCATTCGCCCTGGCGCAGGGTTTTCTGCAGGGCGCTGAGGATCGCGAGGTTGCAGGTGATGTTCTTGCAGGCCCCACTGCTCCTCGAGCGCCCGATAGACGCGCTCGAGGTCGGAGGAGGGCTTGTGCATGTCCGGCTGCTCCACCTCGATGAAGTGAAGCCTCGTCGCCGGATCCATGGCGATGGCGCGCGCCTCGGCGCGCTTGCGCACCACCTGCTTGTGCACCTGGCTGTCGGGCGGCACGTCGATGACCACATCGCCGAGCAGCCTGGTCTGGCACGACAGGCGGCGGCCCGCGCATGAGGCCGCGCTTTTCCTCGTAGCGCTGCTCGACCTTGGAAAAGGCGGAGAGATGGGACGCTCGAGGACGTGATGCCGTGCTTGGCGAACTCGCCTTCGCCGACGGTGATCTGGCAGCGCCCGCAGATGGCCCGGCCGCCGCATACCGAATCGATATCGACGCCCAGCGAGCGCGCCGCCTGCAGCACCGGCGTGCCGAGCGCGAACCGCGCCCGCTTGCCGGACGGCGTGAAGACGATGAGGGCGTCGGTTTTGGTTCGGTCATTCAGCCTCCGAGGCCGCGGCAAGCTGGACTAGCCTCGGCGTCGGCGGCGCTCCTCGCGGGCCCGGCGCCGGGTTTCGACTTCTTCGGCCGATGCGCCCGGCAGCCCGGCGCCGACCGCCGCCGTGGCGGCGGTCGGGCTCACCAGGTTGCGGAACTTGTTGGTCCAGAACTTGCAGTTCCTGTCGGTGCCGTTGAGCACATTGGCGCCGTGGATGGCGTGCATGTCCTCATCGTGCAGCGGGTTCATGATGGCGCTGGTCATGCCGTGCGAGGCCGCCATGGCCAGGAAGTAGCCGGTGAGCGCCCGGCGGTTGGGCATGCCGAAGGAGATGTTGGAGGCTCCGCAGGTGGTGTTGACCTTCAGTTCCTCGCGCAGGCGGCGCACCAGGCGGAACACCTGCTGGCCGGCCGTCCCCATGGCGCCGATCGGCATGACCAGCGGATCGACCACGATATCGTGCGGCTTGATGCCGTGATCGGCGGCGCGCTGGACGATCTTTCGCGCCACTTCGAAGCGCACGTCGGGGTCTTCCGAGATGCCGGTCTCGTCGTTGGAAATGGCGACCACCGGCACGTTGTATTTGGCGATCAGCGGCAGGATGACTTCGAGCCGCTCTTCCTCGCCGGTCACCGAATTGACCAGCGGGCGGCCCTTGGCCGTCTCGAGCCCGACCTTGAGCGCCGACGGCACGGAGGAATCGATGCACAGCGGCAGATCGACGAGCTGCTGCACGATCTCGAGCGTCTGCTTCAGGAGCGGCGGCTCGGTCTCGTTGGGATTGACCGCGGTCACGCCGGCGTTGACGTCGAGAACATGCGCGCCGGCCGCCGCCTGGTCGAGCGCGTCCTTCTTCACCGTGTCGAAGTTGCCGGCCACCATTTCCGCCGCGAGCTTCTTGCGCCCCGTCGGATTGATGCGCTCGCCGATGATGGTGAACGGCCGGTCGAAGCCGATGGTGTGCTGCTTCGTGGCGGAAGCGACGAGCGTATGGGTCATGCTTGTTCCCTTAGGGCCGTGACGGCGAGCGGCCGCCGTTGGCGATGAGCTGCTTCAAGCGTTTCAATGTCGCAGGCAGCTTCGATGTCGGCCTTGGCCTTGTCGGCTTCTGCCGCCAGGTCATCGCCGACCGTTTGCGGCGGAGCGCGCCGCCAGTCGGCGAGATAGGCGTCGGTGTCGGTGGCATTGACGCGCATGGCGGCCATGTCGATCGCTTCCTGGAAGCGGGTGTCGAGCATGCGTTTTTCCTCCTTGCGTCCTGCTTTCACGCTGACCTGGGAGGGAATGTCGCGCCAATAGGTGACGATGAGCTGCGCCATGGCGCCCGTATATGCGATTGGCTGAAAACGGCAAGCCGTCAGAAAGCGACACTTGCGGCCCGGTTCCAGCCCTGGCTGAAAACCGTAGCCGTCACCAGAACACTGGTATGAGCGAAAGCACCAGCAAGCCACTCATCGACCAGTTGAACGCAATGCGTGCCCGCGGATTGCCGAGCAGGCGTCCGATGGCTGTGCCGAACCCGGCCCAGATTAACACCGACACCAGGCAGGCCGCTGCGTTCACCGTCGCAATCACCGAGGTTTCCCACAACACGTCGCCGCCCACGGTGGTGTAGGCCGCCAGCGCGCCCATTGCGAACACCCAGGCCTTGGGGTTGATCCACTGGAAGAGTGCCGCCTTGACAAGGCCGATTGGCTTGGCGCGCTCGGAGGCGCTGCTACTTGCGTCGGCCCGGGCGATGCACCAGGCGAGATAAAGGAGATAGGCTCCGCCGGCATATCTCAGCACGGTATGCAGGCGTGGTTCGGCGTGAGCCAGGCCGGCCAGGCCGAGCCCCACAGCCATCACCAGGAAGCCAAAGCCGGCCGTGACCCCGAGATCTGCGGAATCGTGCGGCGGAAACCGAAGTTTGCGGCCGAGGCAGTAACCATGATGACGTTGGGGCCTGGGGTCAGTGACATGACCGCAGCGAAAAGGACCAGAGGGCCCAGCAATTCATACATGAATCCTCCTGACTGTCCGCGGCGAAGCCGGCAAGGGCCGGTTTGAGGAACGGCGGGCATCATGGGCATGCCGCACGTCGGATCAACTACGTGGCAGGTAATAGCGGAAGCGACAGCGGTTTTGCCTCGCGGGCTTGAACGGGGGCGCGATCGCCGCGGCTGAGGCCAGCCAATTACCAGCCAGGTAATTGCCCGGCCGAAACACGATCGCCAGGATGGGGCGGTCACTTTCAAGGATGGGCAATGGCTGGATTCATCTCCGGGGCGGCTTGCCCGCGATCGGGAGCGGCATCTCCAAAAGCATCGCGCCCGGAGTGCGCCGGTCGGCTCGCCGATTTTCGAACCATTTTCCGGCGAGTGCCCGTCCGATTGGTGGCGTACGTCGTCTCCTGGGATAAGTGCCGCCGCGATCGGCGACTGCTTGCGAACCTGAGCGACCGGGCGCTCCATGATCTCGGCATCGATCGCGCCACGGTCGAGAGCGACAGCGCCAACCCGTTCTGGCGCTTGCGCTAGCCTGTAGGAATGGGGCCCACCATAGAGAGCCGACGCGTCGGACGGCACATCAGCTGTGCTACGACTGGAGCGGGCAGACGATCCGGAGTGATACGGGCGATGGCGATTGCGATGCACAGGAACTTTGGTGAGCACCTGCGATGGTGGCGAAAGCGGCGCGGATTATCGCAGCTTGAATTGGCAGGTGCGGCGGGAACGTCCCAGCGTCATCTCAGTTTTCTGGAATCGGGACGCGCTGCGCCAAGTCAGCAGATGGTCCTGAGTTTGGCTGCGACATTGAACGTATCGTTGCGACAACAAAATGCTCTCCTGGCATCGGCTGGCTACGCGGCCATTTGGAGAGAGGGCAAATTGGGCGAACCAGAATTCGCCCAGGTGGACGGCGCGCTCGATTATATCCTCGCCCAGCAGGAACCCTTCCCGGCATTCGTGGTGGACCGGCATTGGAACTTGAAGCGGGTCAATGGGGGCGCAGCCCGTCTCGTCCAGTTCATTCTCGGGGTCGTTCCGGAGGGCGCGGTCAACCTGGCCGATGCTCTTTTGTCCCCGGAAGTCTTGCGGCCATTCGTCGTAAACTGGAAGGAAGTGGCTCTCCACTTCATCCGGGGCGTTCAAGCCGACGCAATTGCGGATGGCTTATCCGAATCTTCATCGCTGCTCACCCGCCTGCTTTCTTATGAAGGATTGGCAGAACTATCGCAGTCCGCCGCCCTGGAGGATGCATCACGTCCTTTGCTTCCCATTCACCTGCGGAAGTCGGGCGTTTCACTGCATCTCTTCACGACCATTGCCACCCTCGGCACGCCGCAGGACATCACGTTGCAGGAATTGCGCATCGAGTGCTTCTTCCCGATGGATGATGCGACGGCAAAGCTTCTGCGAAGCTGGGCCAAGGCAGACAGCGAGAGAGGTCAGCGCTGAGCCCTTAGAGCACGTTCCGGAAAAGTGTACACACTTTTCCGACAAGAACGCGCTCCAAGTATTTGATCCTGCGCATTTTCTTATCGGCGAAGTGATTCCACTTCGCCGGAAAATGCAGCAGCGTTGGCGAAGTGGCGCAAACCCTGCTTAGGTGGAATCCATGCGCCTGAACACGCCGGCCGAGCGGCGAGGGAGCAAGGCAGCTCGAGCCTTCACCCGCTTCCGCAAACGCGCTCAAAGCAGGAGAGCGGCAGCGAGGCCTGCGAGTAGCGTGGCGGCCGTGGCAATCAGGAGCGGCTTGCCGAGCGACATGCCGGCCAGGATAACTGCCAGCCCGCACTTCACCAGAGTGTTGGAGAGTGCAGCGATCACAATGGCGGTCACCGCCACGCTGGCCTCGCTGGTCTTGGCAAGTTCCGCCATGGATAGGGTGATGGCATCGACATCCACCAGGCCCGAGAGGGCCGCAACTGCGTAGAGTCCGCCAGGGGGCATCGTCTGCTGCACGATCTTGACGGCGAGCAAAACCACGCCGAACAGCGCCGCAAACTTCGCTGCAGCGGTCAGGCTGAAAGGGTTCTTCACGTCAAGCCCGCCCTTGGTACTCACGCCCTTGTCCGCCGTCCCGCCCCTGAAATAGAGCAGCGCCGCGAAACCTGCGACAACGACCGCCATCGCCAGAAAGGGAACCAGCAGCTGCGCAAGAAGGAGGCGGTTTACGACGGCCACCAAGACCAGCACGCGCACGAACATGACCGCCCAGGCGAGCAGAATGCCGCAGGCGAGGGCATTGGCGATCTGAGAGTTGTCG
The DNA here is from genome assembly GCA_963780765.1 of uncultured Alphaproteobacteria bacterium. Lineage (GTDB taxonomy): Bacteria > Pseudomonadota > Alphaproteobacteria > Rhizobiales > Aestuariivirgaceae > CAWHQZ01. The sequence continues at coordinate 8,513 of CAWADI010000029.1, forward strand.
CGCCCCTGCTTGGCAAATGACAAGGTAACTGCCGTCGACGACGCGAGACCCCCCACCAATCCAGTCAGCGCCGTGGCCCTCGCAGGCCCGAGCAAGCGCGTCAGCACATAGCCGACGAGCGAAAGGCTTGAAATCAGGATCACCAGCAGCCACAGTTTGTAGGGATTGAGCGCGCCCCACGGATCGATAGGTTGTTCGGGCAGGAGCGGAAGCGCGATGAACGTCGCAATGAGGAGCCGAAGTCCGGCGTAAACATCGTCCCAGCCGAGCTTGTTGACGAGCCCATGCAGGGGCTGCTTATAGGCGAGCACCGCAGCCGTGACGACGCCGAGCCCGATCGCGAGCTCCTCGTAGCCGAGCATGGTGATGCCGCCGAGCATGAACACGACGACCGCCGACACTTCGGTGGTTAGCCCCTTTCCATTCTGGCTCGACGGCGCTGTGACGTAATAGCCGGCGGCGACGACTCCACCGACCGTCAAGAGTGCAGCTGCCAAAATCCAGGGAGTCGATAAGGTTTGCGAGAGCCACCCCGCGGCCGCACCGAGCAATGCCAGCAAAATAAAGGTGCGCAGGCCCGCGATGTGGCCAGCTTCTTCCTCCTCGGCCTTTCGTTTTTCACGTTCGATGCCGACGAGAGCACCCAGGAGGATTGCGGTGGCGAAGTCGAGTGCGACTGTTAGAAGTTCACGATATTCCATGGTCACGCGTAGCGTAACACGCTCGGCGTCCGCTCCTGGAGTATAGCGTCGGTTGGGCTATCCCGTATGAGTTGGCGAAGTGGCGCAAACCCTGCTTAGGTTGAATCCATGCGCCTGAACACGGCCAAAGCAAGCGTCAACCTCGACCCCCGCAGCGACGACTTCGTCCAGAATCCCTACGCCGCCTATCAGGTGCTGAGGAACGAATGTCCGCGTTTCGCTTGGGAGCAATACGGCTATTGGTGTCTGGCCAGCCACGCCGACGTCACTGCCGTTCTCCGCGATCGGCGGTTCGGCCGGCAGATTGACCATGTCATGAGCAGGAGGGAGCGCGGCCTGCCCGAGATACCCGCCAACCTCGCGCCCTTCTACGACTTCGAGCGAGCATTCGCTGCTGGAGCTGGAACCGCCGACCCATACGAGGATCAGAGGCCTCGTGAACCGGGCTTTCGTGTCGCGTCAGATCGACAGGCTTCGACCGCGCATCGCGGCGATCGCCCACGAGCTGATCGACGGTTTCGCGAGTGCGCGCGCCGTCGATCTGCTGCCGGCTTTCGCAAGCCCCATTCCGGTCATCGTGATCGCCGAGGTACTGGGTGTGCCGGCGAGCATGGCTCCCGATCTGCTCGAGTGGTCGCATCGAATGGTGGCCATGTATCAGTTCCGCCGCGATGAAGAGATTGAGCGCAACGCCGTTGCGGCCACGGAGGCGTTCACCAGTTTCATGCGCGGTCATGTGAACGAGCGGCGGCGCCGTCCGGCCGATGATCTTCTGACCGCTCTCATCGCGGCCGAAGCGGAAGGATCGAAGCTTTCCGAGGATGAGATGATCGTGACCGCCATCCTGCTGCTGAACGCCGGGCACGAAGCGACGGTCCACACCATCGGCAACGCCGTGAAAGCGCTGCTCGAAAACAGCCCTCAGACCGTCGATGCGTTTTCTTCAGGTCATGATGTGCGGGCGGAAGTGGAGGAGCTTCTGCGCTTCGATGCGCCCCTGCATCTGTTCACCCGCTATGCTCTGGAGGACGTCGATCTCGACGGGCTGCGCATTGGCAAGGGAGAGGAGATCGGTCTTCTTCTCGGCTTCCGCCAATCGCGATGGCGCGCGTTTCGCCGAGCCCGACCGCTTCCTTCCCGGACGGACACCCAACCCCCATGTCAGTTTCGGCGCCGGCATCCATTTCTGCGTGGGCGCGCCGCTCGCCCGCCTCGAGCTCGAGGTCGCGCTTTCGGTCTTGTTTTCCCGGTTGCCGGGCCTGCGGTTGGCCGAGGCGCCGCGCTACCGCGACTCCTATCATTTCCACGGGCTCGAGAGCCTTAAGGTCTCGTGGTAGCAACTCTTGCTTTCCTCGGCCTTGAGCCGAGGACCCAGTAGGCGCAACCCGCGACGGTGGCGAGTATCTCTGGTTCCTCGGGTCGAGCCCGAGGAAGGCAATGATGGGAACTGCTCTTGCCGAAACGCGAGGTCGTTTCTGCCTCAATGAGGGACGCTTGCGGGCGGCGAGGGGAGCCCGTCTCGTGTATGTCAGGCGAGGATCGGAGCCAGGCCATGAGCAATGTCGGCAGTCCACCTGCAAGCGAGCGCCGTTCCCGCCGCTCCGGCGGCGGCGCGGAGGCGCGGCGCGCCGCCCGCACCGGCGGCCCGGTCCAGCAGCTCACCTACATCCGGCGCAACATCCCGATCTACGAGGTCCTGAGCGAGGAGGGCCTGGCGCTCATCGAGCGAAATGCCGAGACGGTGCTGCAGGAGATCGGCGTCGATTTCCGCGAAGATCCGGAAGCGCTCGACATGTGGAGAAAGGCCGGCGCCGATGTCAAAGGCGACCGGGTTCGCTTCCCCAGGGGCCTGGTGCGCTCGCTGATCGGCACCGCGCCGCGCCAGTTCACCCAGCACGCCCGCAATCCCGCCCGCTCGGTGGAGATCGGCGGCGGCAACACGGTATTCGCCCCGGTCTACGGGCCGCCCTTCATACGCAATCTCGACGAGGGCCGGCGCTACGCCACCATCGAGGACTTCCGCAACTTCGTGAAGCTTGCCTGGCTGGCGCCGGCGCTGCATCACTCGGGCGGCACCGTGTGCGAGCCGGTCGACATTCCGGTCGCCAAGCGCCACCTCGACATGGTCTACAGCCACATCCGGTACTCCGACAAGCCGTTCATGGGCTCGGTCACCGCGTCCGAACGGGCCGAAGACACCGTCAGCATGGCCAAGCTCGTGTTCGGCGACGAGTTCGTCGAAAACAATTGCGTCACCATCAACCTGATCAACGCCAATTCGCCGCTGGTGTTCGATTCGACCATGGTCGGCGCGCTCAAGGTCTATGCCCGCCACAACCAGGCGACGGTGATCTCGCCCTTCATCCTTTCGGGCGCCATGTCGGCCGTGACCGTGATCGGCACCCTGACCCAGATCCTGGCGGAAGCAAGCGTCGGCATGGCGTTCGCGCAGCTCTGCCGGCCGGGTGCTCCGGTGGTGTTCGGCACCTTTGCCAGCTCGATCTCGATGCAGTCGGGGGCGCCCACCTTCGGCACGCCCGAGCCCGTGCATGTGCTGTTCGGCGCCGCCCAGCTCGCCCGCCGCCTCGGGGTTCCGTTCCGCTCCGGCGGCGGCCTGTGCGCCTCCAAGGTCGCCGACGCCCAGGCGGCCCATGAAGCTTCCAATACGCTGTGGCCGACCATGCTGGCGGGCGTGAACTTCTGCCTTCATGCCGCGGGCTGGCTGGAAGGCGGCCTCGTCAGCTCCTACGAGAAGTTCATCATCGACGCCGATCAGCTCACCATGTTTCAGCGCCTCGCCGAGGGCATCGATTACTCGGAAAACGGCCAGGCGATGTCGGCGATCAGGGAAGTGGGGCCCGGCAGCCACTACCTGGGCTGCGCGCACACGCAAGCCAATTTCGAAACTGCCTTCTGGCGTTCGGCGGTCGCCGACAACAATTCCTTCGAGCAGTGGCGAGACGGCGGCGAAAAAGACGCCGCAGTCCGCGCCAATGAGATGTGGAAGAGGCAGCTGCGCGAGTACGAGGCCCCCGCACTCGACCCTGCAATCGATGAGGCTTTGCAGGCGTTCATGGCCAGGCGCAAGGAAGTGCTGCCGGACACCGTCGCCTGACCGAGCATGAAAAATCGGCTGCCCATATATTTCGAATCCGCAACCCGGCTTGCCCATCTGCTGAAGCAGCGGCAGGTTTCCGCACGCGAGCTTCTTCGCATCTGCCGGTCGCGCATCGAAGCGCACAACCCCAAGCTCAACGCCGTCATCGTCGCCGACCATGCGCGGGCGGAAAAAGCCGCCGACGCTGCCGACCGTCGGCTCCGGAAAGGCGAGCCTGCAGGACCGCTCGACGGCGTCCCGATCACCATCAAGGAGTCCTTCGACTGGACCGGGACACCCTCGACCTGGGGGGCAACTGCCTACCGCGACAACATCGCCCGGTCTGACGCCGTCGCCGTCGAACGGCTAACCCGGGCCGGCGCCGTCATCCTCGGCAAGACCAACGTTCCTCTCATGCTTGCCGACTGGCAGAGCTTCAACGAGATCTACGGCACCACGAACAACCCCTGGGATGAATCGCGCGCGCCCGGGGGCTCGTCCGGGGGCTCGGCCGTAGCGCTGGCGACCGGCATGTCGGCGCTGGAGATCGGCAGCGACATCGGGGCCTCGATCCGCAATCCGGCCCACTATTGCGGCGTCTATGGCCACAAGCCGACCTATGGCATCGTTCCGATGCGCGGACACTTCCTGCCTTCGGTCTTTGCTCCCTCGGACATATCGGTTGCCGGACCGCTCGCCCGTTCGGCCAGCGATCTGGAGCTCGCGCTGAAGCTCCTGGCGGGCCCCGAAGGCATCGATGCGGAGGGCTACACCTACAGGCTGCAACCGCCCCGTGGCCGCCGCCTGTCTGATTTTCGCGTCGCGGTGATGCTGAACGATCCCATGAGCGAGGTTGATCAGCCGGTGCAGGATTTGCTCGCGAGCCTCGCCCATTTTCTCGAAGGCAAGGTCAAGAGCCTTTCCATGACCGCGCGGCCGGACTTCACCACCCAGGAAGCAATGGACGTCTATATCGCGCTGCTGCGCGCTGCGACGAGCCGGCGTCAGAGCGACGAGGAGTTCGTCGCCAACACCGAGAAGGTCAAGACGTTGATCCCGCACGACCACAGCTATCTGGCGCAGATGCTCCGCGCTCAGACGATGGCGCATCGTGACTGGCTGTCCGTCAACCACCGGCGTCATGACCTGCGTCAGCGGTGGAATGAATTCTTCAGGATGTATGATGTCCTGCTGTGTCCCGCCGCCGCCTCGGCCGCTTTTCCTCATGATCACGAAGGTGAACGCCACGAACGGACCATCTTCGTCAACGGCAGTCGGGTGCCGACGACCGATCAGCTCTTCTGGGCCGGATATTCCGGCGCCTTCTTCCTCCCCTCCACGGTCGCGCCGATCGGGCTCACGCCGCAGGGTCTGCCGGTCGGCGTGCAGATCATCGCCGCCGAGCACCACGACATGACGGCCATCCGCTTCGCGGCACTTCTGGAGCGGGAACTACTACGCCTTCACGCCGCCGCCCCGATACCCTTGAGAAGTAACCGAAATGTCATATTGGCGGGTAGGTCTCGTCCTGCTTCGCCACTTGAATAGAAACGCCCAACTGCTAGGTTGCGGCCATCACCGGTCCGGGCTGGAGCAACAAACGGAGCCGTTCTACTCCGGCAGGCTCGGGAACATCCCCTGGGAGGAAGATATCTGATGTCAGACAAGGAACACGTTTGGATACCGAAGCTGAAGCAGCAGCTTTCCGACAAGCTGATCACCCGCCGCGAGTTCGTTCGTTATTCGACGCTGCTCGGCATGTCCGCGGGCGCCGCCTACATGTGGGCGGGCAGGATCACCGGTCAGCCGTTCGCGCCGCCGGCCTATGCACAGGATCTGCCCAAGGGCGGCACCGTCAAGGTCGGCATGCGGGTGCCCAAGGTCGACAATCCGCACACCTTCTCCTGGGCTTTCGATTCCAACATCGTGCGCCAGACCAGCGGCTATCTCACCCGTACCGGCGTCGACAACGTCACCCGTCCGCATCTCGCGTCGAAGTGGGAAGCTTCGCCCGATCTCAAGACCTGGACGCTCACCATGGCGGACACGACCTGGCACGACGGCCGCAAGTGGACGGCCGAAGACGCCGCCTGGAACATCAAGCATTGCCTCGATCCCAACGTCGGTTCCTCGGTGGTCGGCCTGATGAAGGGCTACATGCTCAAGGAGATCGACACCGGCAAGAAGGACGACAAGGGCAACGTCGTGATGACGACCGAGCTTGTGGGACGCCAACGCCATCGAGGTGAAGGACGAGAAGACCCTCGTTCTCAATCTCAAGGAAGCCCAGGTGGCGGTGCCCGAGCACTTCTTCCACTATCCGTTCCTGATGATCGATCCGCAGGAGAACGGCACCTTCAAGGTCGGCTCCAAGGGCCAGGGCGCCTTCGAGCTCGTCGAGCACGAAGAGGGCCGCAAGGCGGTGGTCAAGGCGATCGAGGGCCGCGGCGCGCATGTCGACATGGTCGAGTTCATCGACCTCGGCGACAATCCGCCGGCCTATGCCGCCGCCATCCAGTCCAAGCAGGCGCACTCGATCTACAACGCCAACGTCGAGCAGCTCGATCTCTACAAGGGATGGAGCCACATCGACATCGTCGAGGTGGTGACCGCGCAAACGGGCGTGGCGCGCATGCGCCTGGACCAGAAGCCGTTCGACGATCCGAAGGTCCGCAAGGCTTTCCGGCTCGCGACCGACAATGCCAAGGTGCTCGAGATCGCCCACAAGAATGTCGGCCAGGTGGCCGAGCATCACCACGTTGGCCCGATGCACCCCGACTACTTCAAGTTGCCGGAGATGGCGCGCGACGTCGAGGCGGCGAAGAAGCTGCTTGCCGAAGCGGGTTTTGCCAACGGTCTCGACACCGAGATCGTGTGCAAGCCCGAGCCGACGTGGGAGCAGGCGGCGGTCGAGACCATGGTCGGCCAGTGGAAGGAAGCGGGCATCAACGCCAAGATCAACGTGATGCCGTCGGCCAAGTTCTGGGAAGTCTGGGACAAGGTGCCGTTCGGCTTCACCGAATGGACGCATCGTCCGCTCGGCTTCATGGTCCTGGCGCTGGCCTATCGCAGCGGCGTGCCGTGGAACGAATTGGCCTATTCCAACAAGCAGTTCGATGAGCTCCTGACCAAGGCGGAAGGCACCCTCGACGTCAAGGCGCGCTCCGAGATCATCGGCGAGCTCGAGAAGATCATGCAGGAGGACGGGCCGATCACGCAGCCGCTGTGGCGGTCGATCTTCTTCCCGGTCGACAAGAAGCTCAAAGGCTTCACCGCCCATCCCACCCGCTATTTCTTCTGCGAGGAATGGGGATCGAGGCCTGAACGATCCGTCGCCATCCTCTCCGCACATGCGTGGAGAGGGATGCGATGTGATCGGCCATGACCTCCTGGCGGCTGCCGAGCCCTGACCCCGCCCATCGCTCCGCAGGGAGAGTGGGTAATCGGAGTGGTCAGGCCGGCGTCGGGTCGGCCAGGCCGCTCTTCGCGGCGCCCCGGCGCTTGGCCGCGGGCGCCTTCTGGTAGCGAAAGCTGATCACCGGCTCCATCGATGCCAGATGCTCGCGCGACAGGTGGCACTTGAGGTAGTGGCCGTCGGCCACCTCCACCTCCGGCGGGACTACGGTGTCGCAGAGATTGCCAGGCACTTTGGACTTCCAGTGGCAGCGCGTCTGGAACGGACAGCCGGGCGGCGGGTTCATGGCCGAAGGGATGTCGCCCTCGAGCACGATGTGCTTCTTCCGGACGCTGGTATCGGCGATCGGGATCGCCGAGAGCAACGCTTCCGTGTAGGGGTGATAGGGGGGCGAGAAGACCTGATCCGTCGTTCCCCGCTCCACGATATGGCCGAGGTACATCACGACGACGCGGTCGGCGATATAGCGCACCACCGAAAGGTCGTGGCTGATGAACAGCATGGTCGTTCTCGACTTCGCGTTGGATGTCCATCAGCAGTTCGGCCACCGCCGCCTGGACCGACACGTCGAGCGCCGACACCGGCTCGTCCGCCACCACTACCTTGGGCCTGCCCGCAAAGGCGCGCGCCACGCCGATGCGCTGTTTTTGCCCGCCGGACAGTTGCCGCGGCATGCGCTGCGCGAAGGCCTGCGGCAGTTTCACGAGGTCGAGCAGCTCGTACATCCGCTTCTCGCGCTCCGCGATGGCTCTTTCCGATCTTGAACTTCGCCAGCGTGCGGATGATCTGCGCGCCGACCGAATGGCTCGGATTGAGCGTGTCGAACGGGTTCTGGAACACCATCTGGATCGAGGAAATGGTGTCGGTCGCGCGGTTGGCGATGCTGGATCGCCTCGATGTCCTTGTTGCCGAGCCGGATGGTGCCTTCGGTCGCCGTCTCCAGGCCCATCAGCATCTTGGCGAGGGTCGACTTGCCGCAGCCGGACTCGCCGACGATGGCCACGGTTTCGGCTTCGCGGGCCTCGAAGCTGATCGTTTCGTTCGCCTTGACGGTGCGGGCTTCGCGGCCGCCGAAAATCTCGCTGGCGGCTACCTGGTAATATTTCTTGATGTTGTTGATCTCGAGCATCACCGCGCCCGGCACGGTCGGTTGGTTCTGCTTGCGCTCCTTCCGGAAGCGCCCGCCAGTCGATTTCGTGGAAATCGCTCGCACCGCGTCAGGTGATCGACGTCACCCGGCACCGGGCTGCATCGGCACTTCGCGGGCGTTGCACACGCCGTCGACGAAATGGTGGCAGCGCGGACCGAAGTTGCAGCCCTTCGGGCGCTGGTGCGGCAGCGGCAGCTGGCCGGGAATGGCGATGAGCGGCCGGGTGTTCTTGTCGGCGCCCGGCAGCGGGATCGAGCGGAACAGCCCCTGGGTGTAGGGGTGGCGCATGCGGTCGAACACGTCGCGGATCGTGCCGGTCTCGACCGCTTCGCCCGAATACATCACCGTGATGCGGTCGCAGGTCTCGAGGATCAGGCCGAGATTGTGCGAGATGAACAGCATCGACGTGCCGAAGCGCTTGCCGAGGTCCTTGACGAGATCGACGATGCCGGCCTCGACGGTCACGTCGAGCGCCGTGGTCGGCTCGTCGAGCAGCAGCAGCGCCGGCTTCGACAGCAGCGCCATGGCGATGACGACGCGTTGCTGCTGGCCGCCCGAAAGCTGGTGCGGATACGAGCCCATCATGCGTTCCGGATCCGGCAGGCGCACCGCCCGCAACAGGTCCAGCGAGCGCTTGTAGGCCTCCTCCTTCGACACTTTCTCGTGCAGGATCGGCACTTCCATCAGCTGCTTGCCGACCTTCATCGCCGGGTTGAGGCTGGCCATCGGCTCCTGGTAGATCATGGCGATCTTGTTGCCGCGGATGTCGCGGAGTTCTTCATCCGACATCTCGCCCATGTCGCGGCCCATGAACTTGATCTTGCCGCTGACGATCTTGCCGCGGTTGCCCATGTCGCGCATGATGCCCAGCGCGACCGTCGACTTGCCGCACCCGGATTCGCCGACGAGGCCCATCGCCTCGCCGGGCATCACCTTGCACGAGAAGTCCATCACCGCCGGGATCTCGCCCGCCTTGGTGAAGAAGGAGATGTGACAGGTTCTCGATTTCCAGGATCGGATCGGGCCATCAAGGCTCTCTCCTCAATCGCGCAGCGATTCTTCGCGCAAGGCGTCGGCGAGCAGGTTGAGCCCCAGCACCAGCGACATCAGCGCCAGGGCCGGCGCCACTCCTTGCCAATAGATAGAGCCTGAGCTGCGGCGACGTTGGAGCCGTCCTTGATCGACGTGCCCCAGTCCGGGCTCTCCGGGCCCATGCCGAGACCGAAGAAACCGAGCGTGCCGAGCAGGATCGTCGTGTAGCCGATCCTGAGGCAGGTATCGACGATGAGCGGTCCGCGGGCGTTCGGCAGGATCTCCCAGAGCATGATGTACCACGGGCTCTCGCCGCGGGTCTGCGACGCGGCGACATAGTCGCGGGTCTCGATGTCGAGGGCGAGGCCGCGCACGATGCGGAACACGCCCGGCGAGGAGGCGAACACGACGGCGACGAAAATGTTGAGCTCGTTGGGCTCGATGGAGATGATCCCCAGGGGATCGCGGTCGAACACCAGGCCCGCATAGATCCAGAAACCGACGATCAGAGGTGACGCGCCAGCCAGGGATAGAGCCGCTCCGGGCGCTCCTTGTAGCGGGTGTAGATCAGCACGCAGAAGAAGATGATCGGGAACAGGAACAGCACGCCCGCCATGGCGTAGGGGACGGGGGTGTCCATGATCCCCGGCGTGACCAGCAGGTAGAACAGCAGGATCACCGGAAACGCCAGCACGAGATTGGCGAGGAACGACAGGACGGTGTCGACCCGGCCGCCGAAATATCCCGCCGGAAGTCCGAGCGATATGCCGACGAGGAGGGCGATCAGGGTCGCCGCGGGAGCGATGGTGAGCACGATGCGGGCGCCGTGGACGAGGCGGCTGAACACGTCGCGCGCCAGGTGGTCGCCGCCGAGCAGGAAGACCGTTCCGGTACCGGGATCGACGGCACCCGGCACGGCGTTTTTCATGGCCGACACCTGGACGCGCGGGTCGAGTGGCGCGACCGTGTCGGCGAAAATCGCCGTGGCGAGCCAGAAGCGAACAGCAGGACGCCGGCGGCGCCGATGCCGCCGTTGAAGAGCTGGCCGAACAGGCCGAGTTTCGGCTGGTAGAACCAGACTCGCGGCGATGACGATTGCGAGTGCGATCCAGGCCGGCCAGAACCGGGCGACGATGCCGGTGACGACGCCGAGAAGCCGACCGTTTCCATCACCCCTCGAGCCTCATGACACGCGAATCCGCGGGTTGAGGAACGCGTAGCCGATGTCCGAGAGCAGCTGCGTGGCGAGCACGAGGACGACCGAGATCAAACCGCAGGCCGAGCACCATGTCGATGTCGTTATTGGACGCCGCCTGGACCAGGAGATAGCCGAAGCCCTTGTAGTTGAAGATGCTTTCGACGACGACGACGCCGGTCAGCAGCCACGGGAACTGCAGCATGATGACCGTGACCGGCGCGATCAGCGCGTTGCGCAGCGCATGCTTGATGACGACCGCCGGGAAGCTCAGGCCCTTCAGCCGGGCCGTCCTTATGTATTGTGCGGTCATCACCTCGGCCATCGAGGCCCGCGTCATGCGGGCGATGTAGCCGATGCCGTAGATCGCCATCGTCATGATCGGCAGGGTGAAGTTGTAGAAGGAGATGCCTTGAGTCGAGCGCGGTCGCCGCCGAGCCGTTCAGCCAGCCGAGCATGGACGCGAAGATCGCGGTGAAGATGATGCCCGACACATATTCGGGGGTGGCGGTGCTGGCGATCGACCCGACCGAGAGCGTGCGGTCGAGCCGCGACCCCTCGCGCATGCCGGCGAGAATGCCGATGATCAGCGAAGCCGGCACCATGATGACCATCACCCAGAACATCAGGATGCCGGTGGCGCCTCAGGGCCTCCGGCAGGCGTCTGGCGACGGTGGTCCGGAAAGCCGTCGAACATCCGAAATCGCCCTGCAGCACGCCGGAGAACGTGGCTTCGGCCGGCTCGTTGCAGTAACGGAAGCGCGGCACCGGCTGGCCTGTGGCCGGGTCGACGACGGGCTGCTTCGGCACGACGCCGATCCAGCGCCCGTAGCGCACGAAGAAGTTGTCGCGGTAGCCGTTGCGGGCAAGCCAGCTGTTGAGATCCTGGTCCGTTGCACGCATCTCGGTCTGGAAGATCGCGAGCTTGCGCAGGTTCGGTTCGAGATTGACGAAGCCGAAAACGACCATGCTGAGGCACAGCATCGTCAGCGCCATGGCCCCGAGGCGCCGGGAAACGAATGTAAGCATCGCGGCCCTCCTCTCGCCAAAGGGGCTGGGGGCAAATGATTGTCGTGAAACGCCTGAGACGTGGGCGGAAGGGGCGCACGCCCCTCCCGTCTGTGCGATGCCCTAAGCTTGTCGAGCCAGACGTTTTCCAGATTGCAGCTCGAAAGTCTGGTGCATGAACATGGCCCTTCACATAATCTGCATGAGTGGCGGTAGAGCACCGCCAGAAAGGGCAGGATGATGATGCCGAAGTCCTGGAGGATCAGTCTCGATATCCTTCATCATTTCCTTGCGCTTATCGGGATTGGCGTTCGGCGAGCGCGGCATTGAGCTTGGTATCGAAGTCCGGGTTCGAATACGCCGTCTCGTTCCACGCCTCGCCGCTCCGGTAGGCCAGCGCCATGACCTGCACGCCGAACGGGCGCATGTTCCACTCGGTACATCGACCACGGATACTTCAACCAGTCGTTGTAGAACGACGAGCCGGGGATCAGCGTGCGCTTGACCTTGAAACCGGCCTCGCGGCACTGCGCGGCGATGACGTCGCCGGGGCTTTTCAGATATTCGGCGTCAGAGGAGATGAACTCGAACTCGTGGTCCATCAGGCCTGCTTCGGTCATCAGGGCCTTGGCCTTCTCCAGGTCGCGCGGCACCTTCGGCAGATCGTAGTATTCGGGATGGATCGGGCAGACGTGATGGTTCTCGCCCACGCGTGCCCGCGTCGTTGTAGCCGAGCTTGCAACACGGTTGCATTGTCGACGGCGAGCTGGAGCGCGTTGCGGACCCGCTTGTCGTCGAACGGCTTGTTGTTGAGGTTGGTGCGGAACACGATCGTGGCGGAGGTCGTCGACCTCCTCCTTGACGAGGCCCATGCCGTCGAGGAGCGCCACATGGTCTGGCCGACCGTCTGGTAGTTGGAGTCGATCTCGCCGGATTCGCAGGGCGCTGATTTTCGGCTTGCTGCCGAGACGCCGCCGTAGTCCACGAACTCGATACCGTCGAGATGGGGTTCGCCCTTCCACCAGGTGAAGCTCTCGCGGCGCTTGAGCGATGGCACGGCTGCCGACTGCGTATTAGACGATCTCATAGGGACCGGTGCCCGGCATCTTGAGCGGGTCCTTGCCCGTCTTGTCGAAATCGCGATGGACGATCAGCGCCGGATAGTCGGACATACCCGGAATGATGGTGATGTCCGGCGTGCTGATCTTCAGCTTGACCGTATGGTCGTCGACCTTGGTGATCGCGCCCTCGGCCAGCTTGTTCGTCTTGGCATCGATGAGCGCGCTCACACGGCTGGCCATCGAGTTGCCTTCCGCCGTCTTGTCGCACCAGCGTTCGAAGTTGTAGACCACGTCGTCGGCGTTGAAGTCGCTGCCGTCCGACCACTTCACGCCCTTGCGGACGTTCAGCGTGTATTCGGTGGCATTCTCGTTGACCTGCCAGCTCTCGATCAGATGGCCCTCGAAGGTGTAATCCTTGGTATAGCGGATGAGGTAGTCGTTCGCCTGCCGAAAGACGTTCGCGATCTCCGACCAGTCATACGAGCGCGGGTCCTTCGGCTCCTTGATTTGCATCTGCATCTTCAGCACGCCGCCCTTCTTGGCCTCCTGGGCGAGCACGGGCGCAGGGGCGGCCAGCCCGAGCATGCCGTAGGCCATCACCGTCGATGCGCCGAACACGCTCGCCAGGGCCAGGAACTCGCGGCGGTCCATCTCGCCCGCCTTCGCTTTGCCGGCAGACTTCGTGATGTGATCGGGAACCCGGTCACCGTTGGACTTATACAGCGTCATCTACATAATCCTCCCATTGTCAGCTTTTTTCACCTGCCAGCATCCCGCATCCTGCAGCATCTGTCAAAAGCCATCTTTGAACGCAGGGGTCGGCAGCGCCCGGAATCAGGCGATCACGGCGAGACGGCGTGAGTTCCGCCAGCTGCGCGTCATCGAGACCGAGCAGCTCGCCCAGGACCTCGCCGGTGTGTTCGCCGAGCTTCGGCGCCGCGAGCTCATAGCTGATCGGCGTCGCCGACAGGCGGATCGGATTTGCCACCGTCGGCGTCATGACGCCGTCGCTTCGCGCCAGATCCATCTTCATGTGCCGGTGTCGCACCTGTGGGTCGGCGAAAACCTCATCGAGCGTGTTGATCGGTCCGCATGGCACTGCCGCCGGCTCGAGCGCCGCCACCCACGCCTGCGTCGTCCGCTTCACCATGGCGGCGGCGATGAGGGGAATGAGAAGCCTGGCGGTTCTCGACCCGCGCCCGGTTGGTGCGAAACCGCGGATCGTCGGCAAGACCCGCAAGATGCGGCGATGGCGCAGAGTTCGCGGAACTGCCGGTCCGTGCCGACCGCGAGAATGATGTGCCCGTCCGCAGTGGCGAACGTCTGGTAGGGGACGATGTTGGGATGGGCGTTGCCAAGGCGGGTCGGCGGAATCCCGCCGACCAGATAGTTCAGCGCCTGGTTGGCGAGCACCGCCACTTGCGCGTCGAGCAGCGCCACGTCGATGTGTTGGCCTTCACCGGTGCGTTCGCGATGGGCGAGCGCCGCCAGGATGCCGATGGTGGCATAGAGCCCGCTGAAGATGTCGGCGAAGGCGACACCGCATTTCATCGGCCCTTCGCCCGGCTCGCCGTCGGGCGTTCCGGTGATGCTCATGATCCCGCCCATGCCCTGGATCATGAAGTCGTATCCCGCCCGCTGCGCGTACGGGCCGCTTTGTCCGAAGCCGGTGACTGAACAATAGACAAGACGGGAGTTGATCGCCCTGAGGCTCGGGTAGTCGAGGTGGTATTTCGCAAGGCCGCCGACCTTGAAGTTCTCCACCACGATGTCGCTTTGCCGCGCGAGATCGCGCACCAGCGCCTGGCCCTGCGGCTTTGCAATGTCGACGGCAACCGACTTCTTCCCCCGGTTTGTGGACAGGAAGTAGGCGGCATCACCCGGGCGTGCCGTCGGCGTTGGTCAGGAACGGCGGTCCCCAGCCGCGCGTATCATCGCCTTCGCCCGGCCGTTCGATCTTGATCACCTCCGCGCCGAGATCGGCAAGGATCTGGCTGGCCCAGGGCCCGGCCAATACGCGTGACAGGTCGAGAACTCTCGTGCCGACCAGTGGTCCCGTCATTTCAGTTTCCTGTGGTCTGCATCGTTACGACTCTGCATGCAATTGGCCGCCGTTGCCTGCCGCCCATTGCCGTATGTCACGGAAACGTCATAGTATCCCGCCGCCAAAACGAGCCGGACGCAACCCGGCCGCCACGAAGCTGTCATGTGCCCATGACAGCAACCATGATGGGGTAGCGGCCCCGCAAATCCTCGGAGGATGTCAATGACGAAATCGACGAAGTCGGCTTGCTCAGCAGCGGCGACAATGCTGGCAGCCAAACGCCTTAGCCGCCGCGACCATGCTCAAGGCCGGCGCGGCGGCGGGCGCCATAACGATCGCCGGCCCGGCGCTGGTTCGCAATGCCCGATCGGCTCGGGCGAGCTCAATCTCCTGATGTGGTCGGACGAGTTTCCCAATCCGGTCATTCCGAATTTCGAATCCAAGACCGGCATCAAGGTCAACCAGACGCCGTTCTCGCAGAACGAGGAGCAGATCAACAAGCTGCAGGCGACCGGCGGCGAAGGTTTCGATCTCTGCCAGCCGACCCGCGACCGGGCTACCGCAATTCAAGGACCTCGGTGTGCTTGCGCCCTTCGACATGGGCAAGGTGAAGAACGCCGGCAACCTCATCCCCTCGATGCTCGAAGGATCATCGAGCATATGGACCTGGGACGACGGTCTTTATCATCTGCCGCATGTCTGGGGCTCCGAAGCGCTCTCCTGGCGCACCGACAAATGGCAGCCGAAGGACCCGGCGCAGCTCTCCTATGGCGACCTGTGGGGCGAGGACGTGAAGGGCCATGTTCAGGGCCGTCCGCATTCGCTGCTCCTGGGCATCGGCCTGTGGATGGACGGCACCGGCAAACTGCCGTCAAATCGCATGCGGACGCATTCAAGGACGAAGAGACGTTCAAGAAGATCTACGACCAGATCCTCCCCTTCGCCATCGAGCACAAGCCGCTGGATCAAGTCGTTCTGGGATTCGGCCGACAACACCAAGTCGAACCTGTTGGAAAACGATGTGTGGCTCGGACAGACCTGGGATGGTCCTGCGCTGGCGCTCAAGAAGGACGGCAAGCCCGTGACCTATCAGGCGCCGAAGGAAGGAGCCATCACCTGGCTCGACGGCCTGTCGCTCATCAAGGCGGCCAAGAATCTCGATCAGGTCTATGCATTCCTCGAATATCTGCAGACGCCGGAGGTGTCGGCGCAGGTGGCCGAGGGATCGAGTTACAATCCGGTCGTGACCGGCGCCGATGCGCTGACCTCGGATACCTACAAGAAGAATTTCCAGGAAGCCTATCCGGGCGATGCCCTCAAGAACCTGTGGCATCGCGTTCCCGAGCCGTCGTGGTTCGGCGAGCTGCAGGACCCAATACGCCGACAAGTTCAAGTCGGCCTGAGCCAGCCCCGTGCTTCCGAGCAGCCCCGGCAGCGCCGGGGCTGTTTTCGTTTGGGTGCCGCATTGCACGTCGCGGCGTCGACGTGATCGTCGGAATGCCGCTTCCGGTTCCCGTCGGCGAAGCTATTATGTCGCGCCAGAGAAAGAGCGCCGAGCGGGTAGGGCAGGGATGAGCGCGGATGTCGAACTCGATCGGGTAACGATCAGATTTGGCCAGTTCACCGCCGTCGAAGGCGCCACGCTTCGCATCGAGGACGGCGAGTTTTTCTCTTTCCTGGGCCCGTCCGGCTGCGGCAAGACCACCATCCTGCGCACCGTTTCCGGATTTCTCGAGCCCTCCGAAGGAGCGGTGCGGATCGGCGGCCAGGACATGGCGGGCATCGGCCCCAACAGGCGGCCGACCGCCCTCATCTTCCAGAACCTGGCGCTGTTCCCGCTGATGAGCGTCGCCGACAACATCACCTATGGCCTCAGGGTCCGCGGCGCTGCCGCGCGAGGAGCGCAAGCGCAAGGCCGATGAGCTTCTCAAGCTGATCGAGCTGCCGGGGCAGGGCGGCAAGCTCGTCAGCGAGTTGTCCGGCGGCCAGCGTCAGCGCGTCGCCATCGCCCGCGCGCTCGCCGTCGAGCCCAAGGTGCTGCTGCTCGATGAGCCGCTTTCGGCGCTCGATCTCAAGCTTCGCCAGCATATGCGCAACGAGCTGCGCGCCATCCAGAAGCGCGTCGGCATCACCTTCATCTACATCACCCACGATCAGGGCGAAGCGCTGACCATGTCGGACCGCATCGCGGTCATGAACGAGGGCGTCATCGAGCAGGTCGGCGACGGCAAGGCGATCTACGATGAGCCGCGAGACCCCGTTCGTCGCCTCCTTCGTCGGCGAGAACAATCCGTTTGCCGGCCGGGTCGTGAAGACGGTCAACGCCAGCGCCGATCGTCGAGACGGCATTTCGGCCCGCTGCGCGGCCGCAATCCTGGCGGTCTCGCGGTCGGCAGCAAGGCGATCCTGTTCGTCCGGCCCGAAGCGCTCGGTGCTCGGCAAGGGCGCAAAGGACGCGACGATCGAAACCCGGGTCAAGAACGTGGCCTTCGAGGGCAACGCCAGCCATCTGTTCCTGGAGGGCTCGGGCCGCAAGGACATCACGCTGACCGTCGGCCGGCATGCAAGGACCGCCGTTCCCGAGCAGGGCGCCAAGGCGTACGGTTTCCTTCGAGCCCGAGAGCGGCCTTGTCCTTCCGGAAGGGAAGGCTCGCCCGTGAGTAGGGTGTTCGCTTTCCTCCTGCCGGCTCGCCGTCATCGCCATGTTCATGGCCATGGCCGCGCTACGAGCGGCGCATCGTCGGCCACGATCCGACGCACAAGGGATTCTTCGAGCGCAACGGCCCGATGCTCGGCGTCGCGTTCATCGTTCTCGTCGGGTTCTGGACGCTGTTTCTCGTGGTCCTGCCCTATCTCTACATGGTGCAGGAGAGCTTTCATCCCACGCTGCCGCCGATGGCCCGCGGCGGGCCCGAACGATGTTCTCACCCTCGCCCAGTACCGCTCGTTCGTTTTCGAGCCGACGGGCGGCGCGCTCAACGTCACCCATATGGGCGCCTTCGTCTACACGATCGTCGTTTCGATCCTCGTGACGGCGTCATCAACTTCGCGCTCTGCTATCCGCTCGCCTACTACATGGCCCAGGCCGGCAGCGTCCAGAAGGTCCGCCTGTGCCTGATGGCGCTCATCGTTCCCTATTGGGTGAACGAGGTGCTGCGCGCCTTTGCCCTGCGCGTCCTGCTCGCTTCCTCGGCGGCCTGATCAACCAGGCTGCTGCTCAGGCAGCTCGGCGTCATCGATACGCCGTTCGATTTCCTCGGCGCCAACGTCGGGCTCTACGTCGGGCTTTCCTATGCCTATCTCCTGGTGATGATTTTTCCGCTCTACAACGCCATCGAGAGCCTCGACAAGAATCAGATCGAGGCGGCGCGCGATCTGGGCGCGCCGTGGTGGCATATCCATCTCAACGTCGTCATGCCCCATGCCAAGGCGGGCATCGCTTCGGGCTGCACGCTGGTGTTCATGCTTACCGCAGGTTCGCTCGCCGCTCCGCAGTTCCTCGGCGGCCCGAACACATTGTGGTTCACCTCGATCGTCTATGACTTCTTCTTCCAGGCCTTCAACTGGCCGCGCGGTGCCGCCTACGCGTTCATCCTGCTGCATCGCCTGCATCGTTTTCGTCATGACGGTTCTGAAGCTGTTCCGCGTGTCGCTGGGCGAAACGATCAGATGAGCTCGAAGACCGTCATCAGGATCATGATCGGGTTCTACATCCTGATCTTTTTCGCCTACCTGTTCGGGCCGTTGCTGGTGATGGGGGTCAGCGCCTTCAACACGCCCAACTATCCCACCGCCTATCCGTTCGAGGGCTTCACGCTGCATTGGTTCAGCGACCTCTTCGCCGACCGCGACATGATGGAGGGATTGTGGAACTCGGTCATCATCGGCTTCGGCGTGGTGGCGCTTTCGGTTCCGGCCGGCCTCGCCGCGGCGATCATCATGAACCAGATCTATTCGCCGCGCCCGCGGCCTCTACTACCTCGTCACCGTCTCGCCGGTGCTGACCCCGGGAGTCATCATCGGCATTTCCACCGTGATCTTCTGGAAGGATCTGGCCGAAATCACCATGACCAAGCCGTTCCTCTACAAGGGCATCATTCTCGCCATCTTCGGCCAGTCGAGCTTCATCGCCGCCTATTGCCTGCTCATCATCATGGCGCGGCTGCAGCGCTTCGACCGCGCCCAGGAGGAGGCCGCCCTCGATCTCGGCGCCAGCTATCCGCAGGTCTTCTGGCACATCCTGCTGCCGTTCCTGAAGCCGGCGCTGTTGTCGGCCGCCATCATCGCCTTCCTGTCGTCGTTCGAGAACTACAACACCACCACTTTCGCCATCCTGGCCGACAAGACCCTGGTGACGGTGCTCGCCGGGCGCGTGCGCCAGGGCACCACTCCGGCGCTGTCGGCCCTGGCGGTGATCATCATCGCCATCTCGCTCGCCGGCGCGATTGCCTACGAGATCCTGAAACGGCGCGAGGAGCGAACGGAGGAGGCAACGAGGCAGCGGGCCCGCATTGCCGAACGCGGGCTCGATCAGGCGCAGCCGGTCATGGCCTGAGCGCGCCTGCCTTACTTGTCGCATCGTCAGTGCGTGGGCTGCCATGCTGAGGACGCTCGCCGCCGCCATGAACCAGAAGAGCGCGAAGCGGCCAGCCGTCCTGGAGCGAGCCGACGAGCTGTGAAGCGGCCGCCCCGCACGCCATCTGGGTAAAGCCGGACCATCCTGCCGCAGCGCCGGTAAGGCGCGCATCGACGCTGATGGCGCCCGCCGTGCCGTTCGGGATGGTGAGGCCGTTGCCGAAAGCCGCCACCCCATCGGGACGAAGAGCGTGGCCGGCGCCAGCAAGCCCGAGATCGCCGCGGTCAGGCACATGATCCCGCCGGCGAGCGTCAGACCGGTGCCGAGGAGAATGAGCCGGTCGATTCCGAGGCGTTCGCTGTGGCGGCCGGACAGGAAATTGCCGGCCATGTAGCCCAGGGAGATTGCGACAAACCACAGGCCATATTCGATCGGGGCTCCGGTGCAGCACGTCCACCATGACGTGAGGCGCCCCGCCCAGAAAGGCAAAGAACACGGCAGATCCAAAGGCGAGGGTCATGCGCATAGCCACGAAAGCGCTGCATGGCGAAGAGATGACGGGCGCCCGCGACCAGGCCGAACGCAGCCGCCGACGAGGATCGGTTATGATGCGTCTCGGGAAGCAGGCTCCAGGACAGGAGCAGGGTGACGGCGCCAAGGCCCGCAACCAGCCAGAAGCTTGCTCGCCAGCCGGCGATTGCGTCGAGAACGCCGCCGATGCGCCGGCGCCACCATGGGCGCTACGACAAAGGCCATGGTAACGTAGGCGATGACGCTCGCCGATTTCTCGCGGCTGTAGACGTCGCGCACCATGGCGCGGGCGAGCACGAGGCCCGATGCGCCGCCTACTGCCTGCAGGAGGCGGGCGCCGACCAGGACTTCGATCGACGGCGCGGCCGCGGCGATCGCGCTGGCGCGCAACGAACAGGGCCAAGCCAAGCAGCAGCAGGGGCCTTCGGCCATAGCGGTCGGACAAAGGGCCATAGACGATCTGGCACCCCGCCATGCCCATCAGGTAAAGCGTGAGCGTCAGCTGCGCCACGCCATAGGAAATGCCGAACTCTCTTTGCAGTCCCGGCATCGAGGGAATGAAGATGTTGAGCGCCAGCGGCCCCATGGCGCTGATCGCCACCAGAATGAAGAAGAAGGAAGGCGGACGCGCCGCTGCCTTGTGTTCCGAGCTTGGTGACGACATCGAGTAAGTACGATCAGAACGCCAGGGCTTTTTTGATGCCGGCGATCAGGCGCTGGCGGGGCTCCGGATCGCGAAAGGGTTCGGCCTCGGCGCCCGCAAGCAAATCCCAGTTCCGGCCTGCCGCCGATTGCGACCTCAACGCGATGGCCTGTTCGCGTTTTTCAAGATGACCCAAACAGGCCATCGCGTACATCGTGTCCCAGGCGCTCGCCGGGAATCGCCACGAAAGCCGGAAGCGCTTCCGCGTATCGGCCTTCAACAAATTCGGCAACGCCGCGCCATGACGCGTACCAGAGCGGCGGCAACGGATTCAGTCTGAATACTTGATCGAAAAATTCATGGCTTGCCGGGAGATTCCCTGAATAGGCATTGAGCAATCCTATCTCGACCAGCACATCGGGGTCGCCAGGATTGAGCGAGAGTGCCTTCTGATAGGAGGGTTCTGCGGCTTCCGCGCCCTCCAAGTGTAACTGGCAAAGGCCGTAAGCCGTGTGACATCTGGCGTTGGCTGGATCAAGTTCAACGGCGCGTGCGGCCAGACGTCAGGCCCTTCAAGAGATCTTCTCTCGAAAAATCAAGATACCATCGGTTCAGATGACATGCCGACAGCCATCGGTGCGCCTCGGCATTCTCGGGATTTGCGGCGATCGCTCTTTGAAAGCAGTCCGCTGCCAGGGCAGTGGCCGCTCGCGATAGCTTCCTGAAGTGCCACATTCCCTGCAGGACATGCTCATAACTCGAAACGCCTGCCGGGCTCATAGCTGGGCTGCGCGTCGCGACTTCCATTTCGACCCGCCCCATGAGGGTGCTGGCGATAATGTTGGCAACGTCATCCTGCACCGCGAAGATGTCCCGCAGGGGCCGGTCATAGTGGTTCGCCCACAGCGCGCTTTCGGTTCCTTGCATCGGTCAGGCGGGCGGCGATGCGTATGCGGTCTTCGGATTTCCGGATATTCCCCGTCAGCACATAGTCCGCTGACGAGCTTTCCCGGATCTCCCGCATATCCGCGCCGCGGCCGCGCAATGCAAACGACGAATGGCGGCCGATCACCGAAAGAATGCGGTACTTCGACAATCGGTCGATGATGTCCTCGGTCATGCCGTCGCTGAAATATTGCTGGCCGGGATCGCCGCTCATGTTGTCGAAGGGCAGCACGGCGATGACCGGCTTGCGGTCACGGTGCGGAGAGGTGACCGGCTTTGCGTCATTGGCATCGAGCGAGCGGCGCAGCTCCTGCAGTTCCACGCCGGGTGCAACGTCCAGTTCGCGCTTCAGGATCAGCTTGCACGCTTCATATTGCTTGATGGCCAGCGGCTTTTCGCCCTTTGCCACATATGCTTCGATGAGTGCGCGATGCGAGGCCTCGCGCAGCGGGTCGAGGGCCACGAGCCTTTCGTGCGGCGACAACGCGTTCATCTCCGGCGAGCGTCGCGGCAAGGGAATCCAGAACCCTGATTGCGCGCGAAGCTAGGTCGGCGCGGGCTTCGCGCAACCAATCCTCGAAGGCGTTATCCGCCGTGTTAAGTCCATCGAGGAAAGGCCCTGCGTAAAGGTCTGCTGCCCGCCGAAGCTCGGGCACATTCGCGCTTGCCGATGCCGCCAGGAACTCGACCACATCGACGCTGACCAGCTTCGTATTGAGCCCGACTCGGTCTCCGTTGAGCACCAGCGGATCGGCATCGAGTGCGGCGAAGTCCTTTCGGAGTGAAACCAGCGCCTGGCGCAGGCTGTTTCTCGCCTGCTCCTCGGCGCGGTCGCTCCACAACAGGCCGGTGAGCCGGTCGCGGGTCACTTCAAGGCGTGGCGCCATGGCCAGAATGCCGATGAGCGCCCGGTTCTTCTTCGCCGGAACATCTATGTGATGCCCTGCGCCTGAGATCAGGTGAAAGCCGCCCAATAGTTCAAGCCGGGCTTGGGTCATGGCGAATTGTCGGACTTTTTGGGCTTTTTCGGAGTTTTCACGCCGCGTTTCACGCCTGCCTCACGGCCCGGTCGCGATGGTGGGATGCAGGACGAAGGCAACGGCATCTGAAAGGGAACTCCAATGACGATCCTAGCCGCAGTTTCGATAAAGTCACTTCATCTGCCAAAAATTCGAATTCCCAAGTGGCCAAAACTCAAGCTGGGTCAGCGCTTGTCGGATGCCACGCAGGCTTACGCGAGCGCCGTCTCGACGACTTATCTGGTCGCTTTGGGACAGAGAACGAGCACGCGCCGGGATCTCGATTACTGACTTGGCGGGTCGAGCACAACCACCGGACCGGCGGGGACCTGCGACCTAGTACCAGCTATCTCGCTCCTCCTCGGTGCCCATAACAGCTGGCTTGCGGTCAAGATAGGCGTCGGCGTGCACGACGTGCGGTCGGGGAAGAGGTGCGCTACCGCATACATTGCCGGCTCGTCGCTGAAGACCGTCGGCAGGCTTTCCCCGACCAGCGGCAGCTGATGGCAGGTGCCCGGGATAGTGGAAAAGCCGATGCCTCGCCACTGACCGCTGATCGGGCGGTGGGCGTGCCCGAAGAACAGGTGGCGCACCGGGAAACCTTCGATGGCTGCTGAAAATCCATCCGGCTCCATGAGCTTGATGACATCCATGAGCGGATGCTCGATATCGAAGGGCGGGTGGTGCATGAAGACGTAGATGTCCGAGCTCTGCGCCGCCACCAGCTCCTGGCGCAGCCATTGGCACCTCGTCTCGCAGTAGGCCCCGGCCGATGTTTCGGGCGATGCGAAGGTATCGAGAACTCGATGAACAATAGTCCTCGATCAAGCACGCGCATCGGTCGTCCCGCATTCGCACGTCACCTAGAGCATGTCCCGGAAAAGTGTACACACTTTTCCGATAAGGACATGCCCCAAGTATTTGATCCTGCGCATTTTCTTATCGGCGAAGTGATTCCACTTCGCCGCAAAATGCTGTAGATGCTGTCCGAGATGCCTAGCCCGCAAGCGGAGGGATGACCTACTTCCGGGGCTGCTCGATCATCACGACGCGCAGATTGCCGTCGCCGACCATACCAATGCCGGCTGCATACCACTTGTGGCTGAATTCCATATCCAGCACGTCGGTTTCCAGGGAATACACGAGGTTGTTAAAGTTCCGCAGTGGCGTCTCGAGCCTGGCGTCCACATCCACGATCTCGACCCGCTCCTCGGCCCCAGGCGCCATCTCGAGATAGAACTTGTCGCCACGAGCGGGCTTGCCGGGCATGATCAATCCGAACTTCGCGCCGTTCACACCGGACAGCCACGCGCCAGCGTGGCCGACGATCTTTCCGTCCTTGTAGTCATCCACCTCTTCGCCGAAGTAGTAAACGTCACCGGTTGTCCTGTCGATCGCGAAGTAGTTGCGCGTGATCTCGACCAGTTCGCCGCGCTCGCTCTCGCGCTCCTCCACAACGCGCGTTTCCACGCCATCGACGACCTTGGTCTCCTCCATGACCGAGAAGACGACCGCTTCGTCCTTCCCGCCCAGGTGGATCCTGAGCCCCGGCGTCAGGGGGAAGTAGGGGTTGTGGCCGACCGTGCCCAGGTTCTTCGGGTCCACGTCGAAGGTCCTCCGCCACCCGGCTTCGTCCGCTGGGCTGCCGGCGATCCCGCTAAACGCCCTTCCGCCGTCGCCAGTCCAGGCGGGACCCGCAGCGATGGCAGCGGCGGCGCACAATAAATAGCTGAGTTTCATGTCTTCAACTCCTGTTGCATACGACACTTTTCATTTGAACTCCGTAAGCTCACCGCCGAGATCACCACCGCTTCACCGCTGCGCACGAAGTCAAATCCCGAGACAGGGATCGCAGCAAAGAGCGCGCCGGAAAACTTCTCCGGTGACCGGGTGCGCATAGGCTTCGATCCTGAGGCCGGCAGGGTTTGTTGCTTCGAATTCATAGGCCCCATCCTTGACCTCTATCTCGTGCACTTGATAGCCCTGAACGGTGAGTTTCTGTGTGACCTCGGAGTAGGAAAGCCATTGCGTGCGCGGCACATTGAGACCCGCGGCAACACAAGGGCGACAGCAAAGAAAATCATGACCTTTCGCGGCGAGTTGCTTGAGTGATCCTGGACCCGTAGAGACATTGCGTGCGCAGCGCGTTGAGACGGCGGGTGCCATCATCCCTGGCGATAGCGGGTCCCGCAACCGCGGCAACCGCAAGCGAGACGATGAAGAGCTTATGCATCAGGAAAATCTCCAAACCAAGAGTTGAGACCAACGACACGGGCAGCGCCTATATTGACCTGGGCCGACTGACCGTTGGCTGATGGGAACCGTCAGGCAATTGTCAGTTGGATGGGGGCAGCATCGAGACGTGACGTTGCGCGACAGGTCTATTCGACTTCTGCTCATAGGCTATCTTTTTTTCGCAGGCACTGCTGCTGTCTGTGCTGGCGATGAGGATGAGGCCCGGGACCATGACCTCGCGAGGAAGGCAGTGGCTCGAGGGACGTATTCGTGCCCTGTCGGAGATCACGGCGGCGGTAAAGCCCAGGCTGCCTGGAGAGATACTCGGCGTTAAGATTGACGTGGAGGACGAAGGCCGTTTCGTTTACGAATTCGACGTGCTGACTCCCGAGGGAAAGCTCAAGGAAGTTGACGTCGATGCCAAAACGGCCGAGATCCTCGGCATCGATGATGAGGATTGATGCGCATTCTCCTCGCCGAGGATGAACCTGCGATTTCGACCAGCATTGCCGCAGCGCTTGCAGGCGCGGGTTTCCGCACGGACGTGGTTGCCGACGGCGAGGAAGCATGGTTTCGCGGCGACACCGAGGATTTCGATCTCATCATCCTCGATCTCGGACTGCCCAGGCTCGACGGGCTTGCGGTTCTTAAGCGCTGGCGGGCCGCCGGCCGCCATACGCCCGTACTGGTCCTGACGGCGCGCGGCGCATGGCCCGAACGCGTCGAAGGCATTGACGCCGGCGCCGATGACTATCTTGCAAAACCCTTCCAGATCGAGGAGCTGATGGCTCGGGTGCGAGCGCTGATCCGGCGCGCGGCAGGCCACGGATCGCCCGTACTCGAGGCCGGAGCGGTAACGGTCGACACACGACAGATGCGCGTCATGGTCAGCGGCGCAAATCTCCCTGTTTCGCCCCTGGAATATCGGCTCCTCACCTACCTTCTGCACCACAAGGGTCGGGTTGTAGCGGCGGGCGAGCTCATCGAGCATCTCTATGGGGACGATGATGCGCGGGATGCCAATGCACTCGAGGCTCTCGTGACGCGGCTTCGCAGGAAGCTTGGTGCGGACGTGATTCAGACGCGGCGTGGTTTTGGCTATTTTGTTGCCGCGGCAGCGGAATGACATTCCGTTCCTTGCGCCTGAGGCTTCTGCTGGCGGGTGCGGTCTCCATAATCCTCGCCCTCGTCCTGGCGGCCTACGGTCTGACGCTTCTGTTCGAACGTCACGTCGAACGGCGCATCGACGCAGAGCTCGGCGTGTACCTCAACCAGCTTGCGGCGCATCTGGAATCGTCTGCCTCGGGCGAGATCACGCTCTCGAACCAGCCTGCTGATCCGCGCTTTGGGGAACCTCTCTCGGGTCTCTATTGGCAAATCGTGCGAGAGCCGAAGGCAGCTGTTTTAAGATCCCGATCGCTGTGGGATTCCGAACTTGAGCTGCCTGCCGAGCCGGTCGTCGATGATGCTGTCCAGCGTCACCGCATCACTGGACCCGGCGGCACGCAGCTCTATCTCATCCAAAGGCGCGTGGAACTGCCGTTGCGGCTGGGCGGTGGAACGGCGCGCATCGCCGTGGCGTGGGATGCGGCCGAGGTGAAGACGGCGGTCCGGCAGTTTACCGCAGATCTGAGCCCGCTTCTGGTGACCATTGGCGCCCTTCTCATCGCCGCCGCCTGGGTCCAGGTCTCGGTGGGCCTGCGTCCACTGGCAACGGTCCGCAGCCGCCTGGCGGCGATAAGGTCTGGAACGACTCACCGCCTCGGATCGAGCTTCCCGGCAGAGGTTCGTCCTCTTGCCCAGGAAATTGATGGATTGCTCGACGCCAGGGACCTGGAATTGTCACGCGCGAGGACCCGGGCGGCAGATTTTGCCCATGGTCTAAGAACGCCGCTTCAGGTTCTGCACGCAGAAATTGAACGGCTCGCACAAAAAGGCCACACCGCGATCGCTCAGCACTTCTTTGCCGTGACCAAGACCATGCAGCGCAACATCGAGCGCGAGCTTGCACGGGCTCGGCGCGCGGCTCCTGTCAACGACGCCTCTACCGAGGTCGGTGCCGCCATAGATCAAGTGATCCGGGTCGTTCAACGCACGCCCGATGGCGAGCGTCTCGACTGGACGGTGGATGTTCCGCACCACATGACCGCATGCATCGACCGCGACGACCTCTCGGAAGCTGCCGGGAACCTGATTGAGAACGCCGCGCGGCACGCGCGGCATGCCGTGTCGGTCAGATGCGAGGCAGACAGCAAATTCATCGCCCTCGCCATCGTCGATGACGGACCCGGTATTCTCGAAAGCCGTCGCGCGGAAGCGCTGAGCCGCGGCGGACGCCTCGACGAGCGCGGCTCCGGGGCGGGGCTGGGACTTGCGATTGTAACCGACATCGTCGAGTTCCTGGGGCGGCACCCTGACGCTCGAGAACGAAAACCCGGGACTTCGTGCGACCATCCGGCTCCGCCGCCCGAAACTGACGTGATGCCGGAATCCCCTTTGTGGCTGACGCTCGGCTGATGGAGATAGTCAGGCAGTTGTCAGACAGTTGCGCATAGCATCGAAACAGTACGAGTGGGCATAATTGCAAAGTGGAGAAAGCCGGATGACTGCTTCCAAACTTATCATAGCTTTGGTGGTCGCTTTGGTCGCCGTTGCGAACGCGGGTGTCGTTTTGGCCGATGACGACAAGGCCGAGGATACATTGGAAAGGGCGGCGCTGGCGGAAGCGAAGCTTACCCTTGCAGAGGCGATTGCTGCTGCTCAGGCACTTGTTCCCGGCGGTACGGTGCTCAAGGCTGCGGTTGACACCGAAAACGGTGTGCCGACCTACGTTGTCGATCTCGAAAAGAGCGGTGTGCAGAGAGTGCTCGTCGACATTCGTTCAGGTGAAGCAAAAGCCGCGGCATCTGAGGCAGGCAAGGTCGAAAATGATGATGACGAAGACGAGGACGACGACGACTGACGCGGATGAAGTGTCAAACTCCGTAGGCTGTTTAGTTCAGACCCCCAAACAAGAGCAGCAACGTGGGTATGCGAAAATGATGAGGAACGCGGCTCGGCAGCTTACCGTGGACCGTCACCAGAACCGTTGCACCTAGTATCGGTAGAGGGATTGCTATCCACAGACCTGTGATTTCATACATCGTCGTCTCTAGGAATACCGCCTTCAGTCCCAGAGCGATGGCGATATTCTGACGTATGACCGCCATGGTGCGGCGCAACAGTTCGATGGGCGGGCAACCTCCCGATGCCCCACACCAACTCGCCTGGCTTCCCGAGATGGATGTCGCTGATCTGAATGATTTTCATTGCGCGCTTTCTTGGCGGTCATCCGCCCTCAGCCGGCTTTCGCGCAACAGCCCTGCCGCGTCGGCGATCGGATAGCCGGCCGAAACGACGTGCGAGTTTATGGTATGGAGGTCGCGGACAAGATCGATGAACAGCGCGCCCCGCCTGCAGAGTCTTGCCCTTCGCCGCGCCGTTGCGGAACTGGTCGTTGATGATGCGGTTTTCGATGGCGCGGAACATGCCTTTCTGCTCGATCAGCCGGCGCGCGCCGGCAACATCGCTGGAGCCCAGAACTCCGCAGGCAAGCCGCAGGCTGTCGAGGACGATTTCGATGAGCTCGTCGAGTGCTTTCTTCTCCTCGGCCGGAAACTCCACGCCCTCCCGGATCTTTGCCTTGATGCGGTCGGAAAGGCTCAAATGGATGACGTCGCCGGCGTGCTCGAGATTGCTGACATAGAGCATGATCTCGAGCGACCGGCGGCTGTCGTGCGCCGAAACCTCGTTCTGGGTGAGTTCGGCCACATAGGTCTGGATGTCGTTCTGGTAGGTGTTCAGCCGTTCATCGAGAATCCTGGATGTCCTTGAGAACTTCGGTCTTGCCGCTCTTCAGCGCCTCGACGGCCTTGCGGAACATCCGGTCGAGCAGTTCGGCCATGCGCGCCGTCTCGAGCGCCGCGTTCGACAGTGCAACCGCCGGGGCATCGAGCGCCATGCGGTCGAGGTAGCGCGGTAGCGAGCAGATGATCTTCGCTTTCGCGGCGATCCGGCAGGACACGGCGGGCGAGCGCCATGATCGGCGACGCCAGCGGCAGGCACACGATGGCGAGGGCGATGTTGAATCCGACATGCGCGCCGAGCACCTGGAGCACCGGATCCTGGATGTATGAGGCGAGCAGCGGCGCGATGCTGGGCAGCGCCGGCAGCAGGGCCGCCGCGCCCAGCCCCCGGCAGACGAGGTTGCCAAGCGGCAGCCGCCTCGCCGCCGGCATGAACTCTCCGGTCGAAAGCAGTGCGGGAATCCCGCCGCCGAAGTTGACGCCGAGCACGAATGCCAGCGCATTCGCCGGCTCGAGGCTGCCGTTGGCGACGAACGAGGCGATGATGAGAATGATGGCGAGACTCGAGTAGCTGAGCGCAGTGACGATGGCGCCGGTGATGCAGGCGAGCAGGGGGTCCCGGCCGATGGTCGCCAGCACGTCGTGAAACAGCGTTGCCTCGGTGAGCGGAGCCGACGCCGAGGAAACCAGGGTAAGCGCCATGAGCATCAGGCCGAAGCCGATCAGAATTCGGCCGATGTTGCGCGGCTTGTATTCGGACGAGATGCTGAAGCTCGCATACCCGGCCAACAGCAGCAGGGGTGACAGCCACGCCGCCAGCGACAGCCCGCCCGTGGCCAACACGGCGGTCGCGATCGCCGAACCGATGTCGGCTCCGAGCAGCACCGCAAGTCCGATTTCGGAGTTGAGCGTGCCTGCGGCGGCAAGGCCGGTGATGATGAGCGCCATGGCGGTGCCGCTTTGCAGGAAGCTCGTGGCGCCGGCGCCGGCCAGTGCCGCTGTGACCCGGTTCGACAGGTGGCGCTCGATAAACCGCTTGAGCCGGTCGCCCCAGCGCCCGCACGATGCCGGTGCGGACCATGCGCACGCCCCACAGCAGGAGCGCCACGCCGCCGAGCAGATTGACGATGATCAGGGTGCCGGGATTCATATGTTCTTTGACCGGCGGCGCGGGACGCCGGTGTCAGCGGGCTGTTTAGCTCACGCCGGCCACGGCAGCGAATAGGTCTTCACATTGGTGAAGAACTTCATCGCCTCCATGACGCCTTCCTTGACGCCGTTTCCTGAGCTCTTGATCCCGCCGAAAGGCGACATCTCGGTGCGGTATCCCGGCACTTCCCAGACGTTTACCGATCCGACCTTGAGGCCATCGACATACCGGGTGATGCGGTCGAGCCGGTTGGTGCAAAGGCCCGAGGACAGCCCGAAGGGCGTCGAATTGGCGATCTCGATGACCGCTGCGTCGTCATTGGGGACCCGGATCATGGGGATGACCGGGCCGAACGTCTCCTCGAAAACCAGCTCCGCCTGCGGCGGAACGAAATCGACGGTGATCGGCGGCAGCACCGCGCCCTTCGCGTCCCGGATCGTAGAGGACCTTGGCGCCTTTTTCGGCCGCGTCATGAACGCGCCGTTCGAACAGCCGCGCGGCGTCCTCGCTGATTACCGTGCCGAGGTCGGTGGCCGGATTCATCGGGTCGCCGAACTTGATCTGCTTTGCCCTGTCGAGCACCCGTCCGGACAAACCGGTCGGCCACCCGCTCCATGACCAGGATGCGCTTCACCGCGGTGCAGCGCTGCCCGGAATTGCGGGTCGCGCCTGCGACCGCGAGCTCGGCTGCCGCGTCGAGATCGCCGTCCGAGAGATCGTCGCAGACGATCAGCGGGTCGTTGCCGCCGAGTTCAAGCGCGGCGCGTTTGCCCGCCGCCTTGGCGGCGATGATCTTGCCGACTGCCACGCCGCCGGTGAAGGTGACGACTTCGGCGTGCTGGTTGGTCACCATTTCATCGCCGATGTCCCTGGGCCAGCCGGTCACCACCTGGAACATCTCCGGCGGCAGGCCCGCCTCGTAGAGGATATCGGCGAGACGAAGCGCGGTGAGCGGCGTCAGCTCGGTTGGCTTGCAGACCACGCAGTTGTTGGTCGCGATCGCGGGCGCGACCTTGTGCGCCACCATGTTGAGCGGATGGTTGAACGGGGTGATCGCCGATATGGCGGTCACCGGCTCACGCCTCGTGTAGATTTTGCGCGCTTTGCCATGCGGTGTCAGATCACAGGAAAAGATCTGGCCGTCGTCGAGGATGGCGAGCTGTCCGGCGAGCGTGAATACGTCGAAGGCGCGCCCGCATTCATAGAGTGAATCTTTTTTGGAGATGCCGAGCTCGAGGGTAATGAGATCGGAAAGCTCGGTCTTGCGCGCCGCGATGATTTCGGCGGTCTTCAACAGAATGCGCTGGCGCTCATATCGCGTCAGCTGCGAGCGGTAACCAGCGGCGATCGCAAACGCCTCGCGCGCATGCTCGGCGCGCCCGGCCGGCACGGATCCGATAATCTCGCCGGTATAGGGATAGCGAACCGGAATGACATCCTCGGCATCGACCTTTCGCCCGCCGATGCGCATGAATTCTTTGCGGAATTCGGCCCGGGTATCGATCTTGTTCACGCGGCAGCCACCCGTACCCCTTACTCCGCAGCCCGGGCAATCGCCGCGAGATGATTGCAGCCGACGGAGAAGGCATCGAAGTTTCGCAAATCCTTCGTGAGATCGACGATCTTGCGGTTGGTGATGAAGGGAACTTCCTGCTCGGTGAGGCCGCCGTGCGAGCGCAACGGCTCCGTCAGTCCCGACAGATCGTGTTTGGCGCGTCTTGATCCGATTACCTTGCTCGCCCGCGGCCCTCCCGAAATCACCACCAGGTCGCCGATTCTGTCGGCGGGCAGCTCAAAACGCTGGCAGGCTTCCTCCGCGGCAAGCACGAGGTCGATGCCGTCAAGACGGCGGATATGCTCGGCAACCGCACCGGCATCGGCGCCGAACACATACACCGTCGCAAAGGACCCGAGCGCTCCATGGTGAGCGACATAGGGGTCGGTGATCGGCAGGATGACTTTCGTCGCGCCGGCACCAAATGCTTCTTCCAACGCTTCTTCCAGGTAGATGACGTCGGGCTCGCCGGTGGCGAGATGCTTGTCTTTCATGCCGTGATCGGCGGTAAGCACGATGCTCGCCCCGGCGCGATCGAGCTCGCCCAGATAGCGGTCGATCATCGCGTAGAAGGCATTGGCCTGGCTGCTGCCGGGGGCGTGTTTGTGCTGCACATAATCGGTCGTCGAGAGATACATGAGATGCGGCTGCACCGTAGCTAAGAGTTTGACGCCGGCCGCCAGCACGAATTCCGAAAGTTCTGCCGAATACACCTCCGGCAGGGCGAGGCCCACAAAGCCGCAAGCGTCTGCAATGCCGTTGTTGCTCGAGGTCGCCTGGTCGGCCTTCTCCGAGGAGAAGCACACGGCGGTGCCGTCGAAGCGAAGACCCTTGCCGAGCAAGGTCCTCAGCTTGTCTTTGGCCGTGACCACGGCCACCCGGGCGCCCGCTTTCTGGAACTCCTCGAATATCGTCGACGCCCTCAGCCACCGCGGATCGTTCATCATCACCTCCTCGCCGGTTGTCCGGTCGAGCAGGTAATTGCCGCTGATGCCATGCACCGCAGGTGGTGTTCCGGTGACGATCGACAGGTTGTTGGGGTTGGTGAAACTCGGCATGGCGGAGAGCGCGCGGCGGTTTTCGCCCCTGGCGATGATGCCTTCGAGATTGGGCATCAAGCCCTGGCCGAGCGCCAGTTCCATGTAGTCCGGCTCACTGCCGTCGCAGCAGATTACGACCAGTGGTTTGTCGGGCCAGCGGTAGGAGCGTCCGTTGACCAGGACGGATGTTGCGCGCATTTCCGGCGAGCCGGCTTATTCGGCGGCCGACGAAGCTTGCCGCTCGTCTTCTTCGTCCCCCGGCGTCATGTCGCGCACCCCCATTTCCCGCAGCGTTTCGCGAACCGCATCGACCATCGCCTGCATGACCTCGGCATCGACCTGGCCGATGTTTCCGACCCGGAAGCTCGGCCGCTTGGTGAGTTTGCCGGGATAGATGACGAAGCCGCGCACCTTGAGTGCGTTGTAGAACTTGTCGAAGTCGAACTTGCGGTCGCGCGGCGTCAGGAATGTCTGGATAATGGGCCCGGCGTCTTCGGGTGCGAGCAGGGTATGGAAGCCGAGTCGCTTCATGCCCGCCAGCAGAGTGTCGCGATTCTTCACATAGCGGGCGAGCCTGCCGGCGATACCGCCTTCCTTCTCGTGTTCCTTCAGCGCCTGGTAGAAGGCGACCAGCGTATGGGTAGGCGGCGTGTAGCGGAACTGTCCCGTCTTCTCCATGTAATCCCACTGTTCGAAAAGATCGAGCGAGGTGGAATGGCAATGATCCTTGGATTGCTTGAGCATGTCCCAGCGGCACAGCACGTACGAGAACCCGGGCACGCCCTCGATGCACTTGTTGGCCGATGAGATCATGACGTCGACGCCAAGCTCGGTCATGTCGATGGGAATGGCGCCGAAGGAGCTCATGGCGTCGAGGATGAGCAGACGATTGTGTTTCTTGACCGCTCCGGCGATGTCGTGGAGCGGGTTCACCACACCCGACGTCGTCTCGCAGTGGACCAGGAACACGGCCGAGATCATCGGGTCTTCGACCAGCAGCCGGTCGACTTCTTCCGCAGTCGGCTTCTGGCTGTCACCGTAGTTGAGGAGGAAATGCGGCCGGTTGAGCCGTTGCAGCATCTTCACGGCCCGCTCGCCATAGGCGCCGTTGCTGATCATCAGCAGCTTCTTGCGGCCGATCGGCGCAAAGTTTCCGAGCGCCGCCTCGATGCCGAAGGACCCCGAACCCTGCATGAGCACGCAGGTATAGGTGTCGTCGCATCCCGCCAGCTTGAGAAGGCGACGCCTGATCTCGGCGACGATGAACTTGAGTTCGCTGTCCCAGGACCCCCAGTCGGCCAGCATCGCCAGCTTGACCGCCCGTGAAGTTGTCAGCGGACCAGGTGTCAGCAGATAGGGCATGTCTTCCTGGCCGTTGGGGCCCTTGAAACGGCGCCGAATCGGTCGGATCGTGGCCACCATGTGGCTGCTGTCTCCCTTGTACTGTCGCCAGCGTGGTATGCGGCTGGCACTGCCATAAGTCAAATTGGTGGCTGCCATATGACGGCGGACTGGAGCAAGCAGCTTCGCGACAGTATGGTTAGACGGCTGTCGCGGCCTCGACGTTGGCCCGGTGCACTCTTTCATAGGGCTCGAAATAGTGCACCCAGCCCGCCCGAGCTGCTGGGTGTGGCTTCTTGCCGCGTTGGTCGTTCCTTGAGCAGTAGCTTCTGGGCCTCTGAGGCCTATTGCGAGGTCTTGGGACGCATGACCAACGCAAGATGAGCGGCTGCGAGGCGGCCAATTTGGCGCCCGGCTGGACGGCCAGCCGCATCTCGCCCTCTCGCTTCTTCAGCCTGGCCATCGCCGCGAACATCTCAATGGCCTGCGGTCGGGCTTGCGCAAGGCGAGCGCGTTCCATCCCAGTGGCCTGAGTGGATGGGCGGGGGCATCCATGAGCTCTGCAGACGCGGTAGCGCGCGTAGTCGCGATCCCCAAGCCGATGTCGTTGGCGACGATCAGCAAGCGGGTCAGGCTTTCGGCGCGATGCTCCCGGTCAGCTCGGCTGATCGACATGGCCGTTTTGTGTAGACGGCGTGTTGCCGCCATGTGGTGCTCTTCTTTCGGCGGGCTGATCGAAGTGGCGTCGATGGCGTGCTGCAGGGGACCGGCGATGAACTCTCGCAATCCGAGCGAGCGCAGCGCCGGCTCGCCGCGGCACCTTTGCAGGCTTCGGATGTATTGCTGCGTGGCGCGAATGAGCGTGCGCTGATAGCCGCCGTCACCGATCACGGACGGATCGCCGTGATTGGGCAGAATGGTTGTCGCTTGCCACTTCCACATCCGGTCCAGGTCGGCGAGATGGGCATCGAACTGGTCAGGCTCGGCGACGTAGGTCACGGTATCTTCGAGCGTATCGCCGGCAAGCAGCAAGCCCAGCTCCGGCGCCAGCAGGACCGTTGCATCATCGCTGTGGATGTTGAGGTGATGCAGAGCGACGTCGATCCGGCCGACGCGCAACCGTAGCGTGTCGTCAAAAACGCTGTTGGGCAGCACGAGCGGGCGGATGGCGGGTGGACCATGATGTTGTCCCTGCTCGATGGCCGATTGATGCTTCCTCAGAAGCTCCGCGGTTCGCCGGTTGGCGATGATTTCGCAATCGGCGAAAACCTCGTTGCCGGCCACATGATCCAGATGCCAATGGCTGACGATGAGACGAATGGTTCGCATGCCCATCCCTTCGATGAAGGCACGGATGCGGCGGGCATGGGCAAGCGTGATATGCGCGTCGTAGAGGAGGGCTTCGTTGCCATCGACGATGGCAAAGCTTGCCGTGCCCAGCGAAAACGCCCCGTCGTCCAGCCAATTGTCGGCGCCCTCGCAGAGGCGCCGGTTGTCGATGCGGCCGTCATAGAAGGCGTACGTCACCGGGTTGGGTTTCAGCACGCGCAAGCTATGACTGGGATCGTCCGCGCCTTTCACATCGCCGCCCTTCCGTTGCGGACATAGGCGTCCAGCCAGGGGGTCCGATAGCCGTTCTTCGACCAGAGGACCGGGAAGTAGCTTTCGTCCATGTCTGTCGAATGGACCCTCTTGTAGCGCGAATAGACATAGCTCAGCTCGTGCGGGTGGAAATGCGCTGCCGAGGAGATGCAATGGGAGACGACGGCTCGCCGCGGCTGGTCGCCCCGGTTGTCGCGGGAGCCGTGCCACGTGCGGCCATGGTGAAAAACGGCGGTTCCCGCCGGCACCTCGATGGGAACGATCTCGTAGTTCCTTACGCCGGCGGTTCGCGCCGCCCGTCGCGAGGTCCGCCAGGGGATCGTCGGGCGCATGGAACTGCTCGATGGGCGGCGCAATTTCCCAGCGGTGCGAACCGCGCACATACTCAATCGTCCCCTGGTGGGCTTTCGTGTCGTCGAGCGTCATCCAGCAGGTCAGCATTTCGCCGGGCACGATCCAGGCGTTGTAGCTGTCATCCTGGTGAAAGCCGAGCGGCTTGGTGCCCGGCGGCTTCCAGATGACGTTGTCCTGGCCGATGCGCGCGCCGGGCCAGCCGCGCAGCGCCGCCGCCGCCTCGTCCTACATCGGCTCTGAGCACCAGCGAGGCGATGGTCAGGTCGGATTTCCAGGCGTTGCAGATTTGCCGGGTCAGGTCCTCCCGGTCGCGGCCCCGCCGCCAGTTCCATTCGTCGGGATAGAGGCCGGTTTCGAATTCGCCTGAGAACAGCGGTTCGAAACGGTCGCGCGCCGCGAGCGACGGCGCTCGCATCCAGCGCGTTTTCGACGATGACGAAACCGTCGCGGTCGAATGTCTCGAAGTGTGCTTCGGTGAGCTTGATCATGAGACGGGTCCGTCAGCCGCAAGCCGGCCAGCATGGCGACTCCTGCGAACGTGAGCATGATGCCGATCCAGCGCTTGAGCGACAATGTGCTCCCGGAAGATCACCCAGGCGAGCAAAATGCTGATGCACCCCTGCGCTCGAAGCAGCCACCACCGCCAGTTCGGGATAATTCGTAAGCGCCGCAAGGTTGATCATGACGATGGCGAGTACGTCGAGCCCGCCCATCACCGCCAACCCGGCAGCCAGCGTGCCGGGACGCGAAAGGGAGTCGGCAGTCATGAGGAAGAGGAGGGGCAGCATGGTCAGCGAGCCGCCGACACGGGCGAGCCACGTCGCCGCCAGCGGATCGAAGATGGTTGCCGAGTACTGGCCGCCAAAGGTCGGCGACAGCATAGGCGATGTGCGACAGCGCGCCGAACTGCAGGGTGCGCCGGAAAGCTTCCCGCGTGATCGTCGCATGCTCGCCCGCCGGTTCGGACCGCGCCACGACGAGCACGCCGCCGATCGCGACCGCCGCCGCCGCAAGCTGCAGCATCGAAGGATACCTGTCCGGCCAACGCGCCGAGCGCCAGCGAGGTTACCGGATAGCACATCACGATCGGCAGCGCGAGGGAGAGCGGACCTGCGGCGAGCGCCGCGAACAGCCAGATGGTGGCGAGCGCGATGCCCGGCGCCGGCAATCAGCGGCAGCCAGATCCAGTTGGCGGCGCCGATCGGGAACTTCGCCGCTGCCAGGCGAGCCATGCCGAAAGAATGAGGAGTCCCGCAAATGTGACGAGGGCGGCCGTCCTGAGGGCGCCGATGCTCCTGCTCGCCCGCGCGGCGATGACATCGTGAACGGCCCACGAGACAGCGCCGATCAATCCCAGGAAGACTGGATTCATGAGGAGGATCGTCCGGGCGTCGAGGCGTTCGGGCTAATCGTTCTCGCGCCCCGAGCAGGTCCTGCCGGGCTGTTTCGAGATGCCTGCTGATGAGGTCGACCGCCCCGGCGACGTTGCGGGCTCGCAAGGCATCGTGAATCGCCCGGTGCTGCACGTTGTAGGCAGCGATTTTTTCCGGCGTGAGGATTACCTTCTTCATCCGTTCCCACTGGGCGTGCGCCCGCACGTCGTTGATTTCCTGGTAGATGTGCAGGATGAGCGGATTGCGGGCACAGCGCGCCAGTCGAAGATGAAACTCGGCGTCCCACTGGGTGAAACGGTCCTGGTCGGCTGCGGCGGCCTCCAGCTGCTTCAGGCTGGCTTCGATCGAGTCGAGATCCTTTTCCGTCGCATGGATCGCCGCGAGCTTGGTCATGTAAGGCTCGACCGCCATGCGGGTCTCGATGAGCTGCAGCGGGCTGATGAGATCGGCGACGTCGCCCGCCGTCGACTGCAGGGGTCCGGAGTAGTTGACGAACGTGCCGCTGCCGACACGGCGCACGACGAGGCTTTTCTGCTCGAGCTGGTCGAGCGCCTTGCGGATCGTGGAGCGCGCCGTTCCCAGCGCTACCGCCAGCTGGCGCTCCGGCGGCAGTTGGTCCCCGTCGCTGAACACTCCGGTTTCGATGGCATGGCGCAATCGGGCGGTTATGGCGTTGGCGCTTCTTGCCGGCACCACACCGAAGTTCTCAGCGTCGGCATCTTCGCGCTGAAGGGCCGAGCTGCTGTCCCGGGGTATCTGTTGGCTGGGTGGCATGAATTGGACCGCGCATTGGTCAAAATTGGAAACAATCGGTTTGCTTTTGGTTCCAAAATGTGAATCATTATGCGACCAATAACCGGGGTTCCGTCAAGCGCTTAAGGCGGCGGCGTCCCCAGCCGGTCGAGCGGCGTGAGCAAGGGAGTGCGGGATGTCCGTGCCTGCAGGTGTGAAGTACGCCATCATCGGTGCGGGAATTCATGGCTTCAGCACGGCCTACCACCTGGCCTTGAGGTTGAAGGAGACCGGCCGCGGTTCCGGTCGCGACATTCTGGTGCTGGACAAGACGGCGATCGCAGCCGGCGCTTCCGGCATCGCCTGCGGCGTCGTTCGCAACAACTATTTCCAGCCGGCCATGCGGGAGCTCATGGCCCACTCGGTCGGGGTGTGGGAAAGCGACCCCAGGGCCTACAGCTACCATCCCGTCGGCTACATGCAGATTTCTCCCGAGGTGATGCACGAGGGCTGCGCCTCGATCTACGAGCAGCAGCGGGCCATCGGCTATCCCTCGGTGTTCGTCGAGGGCGAAAAGGACTCGATGAAATACATGAAGGGCCTGTTCGACGACTGGCAGGCCAGGGGCATCACCAGCGTGCTGCATGAGAAGAAGGGCGGCTACGCGAACAATACCGCCTCGATGCATGGCCTCGCCGCGAAGGCGGAAGGCGAAGGCGTCCGCATCATGACCGGGGTCGAGGTGACGGGCTTCGAATTCGGCTCCAACAGCCGGGCCGTCACCGGTCTCGTGACCGACAAGGGCAAGATTGCCTGTGACTATGTCGTCGTCGCCGTCGGTCCATGGGTGAACCGGATCTGGAACATGCTCGAGCTGCCGCGAACTGTCTCGATCAAGGGTCGCGACGGCGTCATGCACGAAGGCGTGCGCATGTGGAAATACTGGTGCCTGGAGGAGGGCACCCTCGGCGTCGATCCCAACATGCACAAGACCAACGACGGCAAGATGCCGCCGGTCATTCACGTCGATACCGACGCTCCGCTTTACTCCGACGTCGACGGCTCGCTGATCACCGATCGAGCTGTGGGGCCTCTATTACAAGCCCGACTTCAACTTCGGCGGCGTGCAGGGGGGCTCTTCGCCTTATGTGGTCGAGCAGGATCCGAACGATGTGAAGGTCGATCCCTATGGGCCCGCCAGCCCCGATTTCATCGTCGGCGAAAACTTCGTGCATACGTGGTGTTCGATGCTGGCCCACTGCCAGAAGCGCTTCGAAGGAAAGATCGGCATCTACAAGAAGGAAGAAAAATCGGGCGGTCTCGGCTGCTTCACCCCCGACAGCTTTCCGGTCTTCGACGTGTTCCGCGACAACGTGTATGTCGTGGCCGACTCCAACCACGGCTACAAGATGCTGGGCGTCGGCAAGCTGGTGGCCCAGGAGATTGCCGGCGAGAGCTTCAAAGCTGCTCGAGCCGTTCCGGTTTGCGCGCTATGCCGAGGGCAAGCTGCATCCGGTGTCGAAGAGCCCGTTCCCGTGGAGTTGACGAAGATGGCAGTTCAGGAAGTTGCACGAGACGCCGCAAGGGGAGCGAAAATGCGCATGTCGACCGACTATGAGAAGTTCACCAGCGCCCAGGGCCGCGCCGATCTCATCAAGCAGGTGCGCGGCAAGATCGATGAGCTCGGCATCGATTATCTCTATCTGCAGTTCGTCTCCGTCACCGGCCGCATCATGGGCAAGGGAATTCCCTCCGAGCACTGGGAGAACATCGCCAACGGCGGTTTCCAGCTGGTCTATGGCGCGACCGTCAATCTGTTCATGAACCGGCGCGGCGAGTACCTGGGCTATGGTCCGGAAGCCGCCGAGCTCGTCGGCGTTCCCGAGCCCGAAACCTTCATGCAGCTGCCCTGGGACAAGCGCGTGGCGCGCATGTTCTGCACGCTCTTCCGCAACCGCGAGGAAAAGGACAATCCCGGCGCCTTTCTGACTTCCGACTGCCGCGGCAACCTGCGCCGCATCCACGATCAGTTCGAGAAGGACCATGGGCTGCACATGCGCCACGGCACCGAGCCCGAGATGATGTGGCTGAAGAAGGATGACAGCGGCAATCCCGACGGCGGCTATTCCAAGCCCTATTGCTATCACATCGACCAGTTCGAGAGCCTGCGGCCGGTGTACATGCGGGTCATCGAATACGGCCGCAAGATGGGCCTCGACATGATTCAGGGCGATCACGAGGACGCGCCCGGCCAGCTCGAGCTGAACTTCAACTACGACGATGCGCTGCGCACCGCCGACCGCCTGACGACCTACCGCCAGATCTGCGCGCAGGTGGCGCGCGAGTTCAACATCATCGCCTGCTTCATGTGCAAGCCCTTCATGGGCGTGTCGGCCAACGGCTGCCACCACAACATTTCCCTGTGGAAGGGCGGCAAGGACGAGTTCAAGGCGCTCGGCAACGATCGCAAGAAACTCCCGGGCTTCGAGCACAACTACATGTACCGGCGCGGCGGCGAGAATATCTTCATGCCCGACACCGACGACGTGCAGATGCCCGGCAAGACCGGCCTTCACGTCATCGGCGGCATCGTCAAGCATCTGGCCGCCCTGACGGCGATCGGCTGCTCGACCGTCAATTCCTATCGCCGTCTGTGGGATACCGGCTTCTGGGCGCCGGTGTTCGCGGACTGGGGGTTTCAGAACCGCACCACCGGCCTGCGCGTCTCCGCACCCGGCCGCTTCGAATACCGCGCCGTCGATGCCATGGTGAACCCCTATCTGATGGCCGGCGCCATCCTCAAGGCCGCCGATGACGGCATCAGGAACCGGATCGATCCCGGCCAGCCCGAGGAGCGCAACATCTACGCCGCCATGGAGGCCGGCAAGCAGGTCAGGAGACTGCCGATGACGCTGGGCGATTCGCTCGAGGCGCTGAAGAAGGATGAAGTCATCAAGTCGGCGATGCCGGGCGAGATGCACCGCCTCTATGATGAATACAAGCGCGACGAGTGGGAGCGATTCCTCCACACCTCGACGGAATGGGACATCAACACCTATCTGAACTGCCTGCCGTAGCAGCGTTGTCGGCAACGACTGAAGAGGAGCCACGGAACATGTGCGGCATAGCCGGCCTGATCCATCGCGACGGCGCCGGCAGCATCGGCGCCGAAATGACGGCAATGCTGCAGTCGCTGAAGCATCGCGGGCCCGATTCAACGGGCTATGCGATCTACGGCACGCCGGGGCGCAACGAGCATGTGATGCGCTTCAAGGTCGCCGAGCAGGAAGACACCCGCCAGGGCTTCGACATTCACGACGAGATCAAGCGCCGCCGCGCCAAGGTCGAGGAGCGGTTGCGGCAACTGGGCGTGACCGTGATCGATCGCGACGAGGCGACCGAATATGCCTTTCGCTACCGCATCCAGTACGACGGCGACATGAAGAAGCTCGCCGACTACGTCGAAGACGTCGAGGGCACTGAAATCCTCTCGATGGGCAATGCGCTCGAGCTGATCAAGGATCTGGGCGATGCCGGGCTGGTCTCGGGTCAATACAAGCTCAATGACTTCAAGGGCACGCACGGCATCGGCCACACGCGCATGGCGACCGAGTCCGATGTCGATATCCGCTCGGCGCATCCATATTGGGCCTACCCCTACAACGACATCGCGGTCGTCCATAACGGCCAGCTCACCAACTACTGGCAGATGCGCCGCGAATATGAACGCCGCGGCCATCGCTTCGTATCGAACTGCGATTCGGAGCTGCTGGCCGTCTATACCGCCTACAATCTCGAGCACGGCGCCACGCTCGAGGATTCGCTGAAGCAGTCGATCCGGGATATCGACGGGGTGTTCACCTATCTGGTCGCCACCAAGGACGAGCTCGGCATGGCCAAGGACACCATGGCGGCCAAGCCCATGGTGCTGTTCGAGAGCGACGATCTCGTTGCGCTGGCTTCCGAGGAAGTGGCGATCCGCAGCGTCATTCCCCACGAGATCGATACCTGGGATCCCATATGACGAAGAGGTGCGCGTATGGCGGGCATGACGACGGCCGTCAAGGCCCATCTCTCCCATGAGATGGGCATGCACACCGAGGGGCTGCGCGGACGCACCCAGCAGCGCTTCTTCGACGTCGCGGAGGAAAGCGTCGGTTTCGGCTATCCCGACGCGCTCGACGTCGACTTCAACAAGCGCGCCGAGATCGACGCCGAAAACATGAACACGAAGCAGATCAACGGCGCGCTCCGCGATCTGATGAAGCGCGGCTATGGCACGATCGTGGTCCGCAATCCGGGTTCGAAGCACTCGCTCGGCGTCGGCATTCTCAATCGCCTCAATCTGATTTTCGAGGGCTCGCTCGGCTACTTCGGCTGCGGGCTGAATGACGGTCCCAATGTCCGCATCAAGGGCCGCGTCGGCTGGTCATGCGGCGAAAACATGATGGCCGGCACCATCGTCATCGAGAAGAACGCCGGCTCGCAGTTCGGCGCCGCCATTCGCGGCGGCGATCTCGTGTGCAAGGGTTCGGTCGGCTCGCGTACCGGCATCGACCAGAAGGGCGGCTCCATCATCGTCGGCGGCGACACCGGCTCGTTCAGCGGCTTCATGATGCAGCGGGGGCGAATGGTGATCTGCGGCAATGCCGGCAAGAATCTGGGCGATTCCATGTATGACGGCACCATCTACATCGGCGGCGAGCCGCGCTCGCTCGGCGTCGACGCGGTGTGGTCGGAAATGCTCCCCCGCGATATCGATTGGCTGCAGCGCAAACTGAAGATGTATGAGTTGCTCCCCGCGCAGGGGGTCGGCCATTTCCGCAAGATCGTCGCCGGCAAACAGCTGTGGAACTACGACAATCTCGAGCCCAGCGAAAAGAAGCTCGTCCTCTGAGGCACTCGGAATGATCTGAGTTGCATGGCGCGAAAGAAATCCAGGACGCTTGGCTGCGCGGCGAGCCGCGGCAAGCGGAAGGCGTCCCGGCGGTGAGAGCGAAGGCGAAGCGGCCGTCAGCTGTGTCGCGTACCGCGAGCGGCCTCGCCGCGCTTTCCGGCTCGCCGGCCGAAAGCCGGAAATACATCCTCGGTCGTTCGCAGATTTTCACTCCCGAGGTCATCAACGACATCCACATCAAGTCGGAGCTCGGCCGCTACCGCATGCGCGGCTTCTCGCTGTTCAAGAAGATTCCCCATTGGGACGATCTGACCTTCCTTCCGGGAACGCTCACCCGTTTCGTCATCGAAGGCTATCGCGAGAAATGCGAGACGAGGACCGTCATCGGCCCGCGCGCCAAGCGGCCCATGGTGCTCGACATCCCGGTCTACGTGACCGGCATGTCCTTCGGCGCCTTGTCCTATCGAAGCCAAGATCGCGCTCGCCCGCGGCGCTACCATGGCGGGCTCCGCCACCTGCTCGGGCGAGGGCGGCATGATCCCCGACGAGCGCCGCTATTCGATGAAGTGGTTCTACCAGTGCATCCAGTCGCGCTACGGCTT
The DNA here is from genome assembly GCA_963780765.1 of uncultured Alphaproteobacteria bacterium. Lineage (GTDB taxonomy): Bacteria > Pseudomonadota > Alphaproteobacteria > Rhizobiales > Aestuariivirgaceae > CAWHQZ01. The sequence continues at coordinate 51,677 of CAWADI010000029.1, forward strand.
CAATCCGCATCATCTGCGCCTTGCCGACGCCTGCGAGTTTTTCATCGGCCAGGGCTGCAAGGTCGGCCTCGGCGGCCATCTCATGGGCCAGAAGGTGACCGACCAGGTGGCCGAGATGCGCTCGCTTCCCGCCGGCATCGATCAGCGTTCGCCCGCCCGGCATCCCGACTGGCTGGGGCCCGACGATCTGGCGCTCAAGATCCAGGAAGTCCGCGAGGCGACCAACTGGGAGATTCCGATCCAGCTCAAGCTCGGCGCGGCGCGCGTCTACGACGACGTGCGCATGGCGGTGAAGTGCGATCCGGATTCGATCTACATCGACGGCATGGAAGGCGGCACCGGCGCCGGCCCGCATGTCGCGACCGAGGACACCGGCGTCCCCGGCATCGCCGCCATTCGCGAGGCGCGCCGGGCCATCGACGAGCTCGGCAAGAAGGGCGAGATTTCCCTCGTCTATGCCGGCGGCATTCGCAACGGCGGCGATGTCGCCAAGGCGCTGGCGCTTGGCGCCGATGCCATCGCGCTCGGCCACTCCATCCTGATGGCGCTCAACTGCAACAAGCACATGCCGGGCGTCACCGACTTTCCCGGCCGAGATCGGCGTCGAGGCCGGCCATTGCTATCATTGCCATACCGGCCGCTGTCCGGTCGGCGTGACCACGCAGGATCCGGTGCTGCGCAGCCGGCTCGATCCCGACAAGGCGGCCGAGCGCGTCTACAATTTTCTCCACACCCTGACGATGGAAGCCCAGCTGCTGGCGCGCGCCTGCGGCAAGACGAACATCCATTCGCTCGAGCCCGAGGACCTGGCGGCGCTCACCATGGAGGCATCCGCCATGTGCAAGATTCCGCTTGCCGGAACCAACCACACGGTCGGTGTCGAAGACTATCACAGGTATTAGACTGGAGAACGCACATGGCCGGCACGAGCTACAAGGGCTCGGAGATCAAGTCCGTCGATCAGTTCATCAAGGACAAGGCCGGGCTTGCTTCGTCACGCGAGAAGGAGATCGGCCAGCACATCGGCTATCGCTATGACGTCAATCTGCTGCCCGACTACAGCAGGCTCACGCCATTCCTCACGGCCTACATGGAATTCATGGGCTGGGACGATCTCAACTGGCTCGAGGATGTCCACATGGGCTACGAGGAGGGCTTGCCTGCCATCTTCGACCGCAATGTCAATGGCTGGGTGCGCATCCCGAAGAACGTGAAGCTGCCCGACAACCAGCAGGATCGCGACATGATGGCGCGCGAGCTGCTGATCCGGTTCCAGATGTCGCCGAGCCACCCCATGGTGGAGCTGAACGAGGCCTACCGCAAGGTTTAGCGCTGCTAGAGCACGTTCCGGAAAAGTGTACACACTTTTCCGACAAGAACGTGCTCCAAGTATTGCCCTGCGCATTTTCTTATCGGCGAAGTGATTCCACTTCGCCGGAAAATGCTGTAGCAGGCCACGGGTCGGCCTTGGCGCTCTTCCAGTTGGGCTTGAACGCCAGAATTTCAGCGTCGTTCGGCACCTCCGGGTTGAAGATGCGGTTGTGCCACCAGGTTGCCTGGTAGGCGGCGTCGGCGGCGGGCAGATGTCTGATGCGGCATGACAAGGTGAAACGCTGTGAGAACTGCTCGAAGTCGAGAAGGCATGATTTCGCGGCGAGGAGAGTCCGGGCCGTTTTCGATTCCGGCGGCGAACAGCGCTGTGAGCTCGTCGGAAAAAAGCTCGGCATCCTGGTAGAATTCGGCGGCCAGGTATCTGAGCCCCGCCTCGTATGCTGCTCGCGGGTCGTTGTTGCGCGCCACCTGAAACTTCAGGAACGCCGTGCTTTGCTGCGGCGCCCTGGGTACCAGCAGCACAGTCATCGCGGCCATGAGCTCCGTGCCCGACGGCTCCAGCGTGCGCGGGCGTGCGCCGGGAGGCGGCGCGCCGGCGAAGTTCCGGCATGCCATCTGCCGGATGCGGCATTGCCAGCCGAGGAATTGGCGGCGAAGGTCGGCGTCGGCCATTCGCTTCATGTTCGGGTCCTGTCAAGCCGGCGCGGCGCAAAGGCTTTGACAAATTGGTTTGCGATTGGGCAAATACCGGCTTGGATTGGTATGCGCAAGCGCGCTGGCTTCCATGAAGGATGACAAGAGCGCGCGCAGGCTGTCAGGGAGACGTCAGATGTCGCAGAAAAAATGGGGAAAAGAGGACTTCTGGGGCATCGGCTTCGAATATGACCCGCAATGGGTCCTCAATGACCGGCAGAAGGCCTTGCAGGAGAAGCTCATCGCCCTGTGCGAGAGCGAGATGCGCGCCAACGCGGTCGAGAGCGACAAGAAGCTTCTCTATCCGCGCAAGAACTTCCAGATGATGGCCAAGCATGGGTTGCTGGGTCTTCTGGTGCCCAAAAGTCTGGGCGGCATGGGCGAGAACCATGTGAGCGCCGCGATGGCGGTGGAAACCATCGCCCGCTACGGCTGCCCGTCCACCGCCATGTGCTACACGATGCATCTGGGTGCAGTGGCGGCGGCGCTGTTCCGCCACCACGACAGCCCGGCAATCCAGGACATCATGAAGCGCATCGACAAGGACTGCCTCGTCGGGACGCTTTCCTATTCCGATCCGGAGACCGGCTCGCACTTCTGGTACCCGATCTCATCGGGTGCCGAAGAAGTGGCCGGCGGCTGGGCGGTGCGCAAGAAGGCGTCGTGGACCACCTCGGGCGGCTTTGCGGACTGGTACATCGTTCAGACGACCAGCCCGAACTTCAAGGGCAATTACTCCGACCTCTCCTGCTTTCTCATCCTGGGCGACGAGGTGAAGGCAGACCCCGCGAGCTGGGACGGTCTCGGCCTGCGCGGCAACCAGTCGGGTCCGATCGAAGTCAGCACGACGATCCCGAAGAACCGGCTCGTGGGCCCGGTAGGCGACGGCGCCAGGTCGAACGACGAGTGCGTCGACCCGTTCTTTCTCCTGTGCTCATCGGCGTGCTGGAACGGCATTTCCATGGCGCTCATCGACATCGCCAAGCGCCATACTACCGGCAAGACGCACAAGGACGTCGGCATGCGGGTGGCGGACTATCCCACCATCCAGGACTACGTCGGCGAGGCGATCATCGACACCAACGCCTGCCGGTCATTCAACTTCATGATGGCCGAGGCCATGGACGGGGTCACCAACAATTGCGACTGGTCGCTGCACAAGGACCTCGAAGCCCTGCCGCGCGCCCAGTTCCTGCACTGGATGTGGCAGGTGAAATTCGCTGCCGCCAAAAATGTCGCCCATGTCACCGACAAGATGCTGCACGCCTGCGGCGGCACCGGTTACAAGCCGGCGCTGGGCATCGAGCGCTATCTGCGCGACGGCAAGGCCGGCTGGGTCATGGGTCCGACCAACGAGGTGCTGCGCCAGTTCGTGGGCAAGTCGGCACTTCTGGGCTTCAGCGTGCTCGACTACTGGAACCAGTCGGTGAACACGCGCCTGCTCGACAACGAGATCAAGAAGATGTCGGCAGCGGAAAAGAAGGAGCTCGCCCAGAAGCTCCTCGGTGAAGCCAGACAGGCCGCCGAATAATTCTGCAGGATCGTTGTCGGCTCGGGCTCTTAAGCAGGGTTGCGCCACTTCGCCAACGAATGTGGGGGTAGCCCAACCGCCGCTATACCCCCGGAAGCAGACGCCCAGCGTGTTCTTCATTTGTCAGCTGTACGGGAGGCATCGGCGGCTAGTATCGGAGCCAGACGGTGGGTCACCCTCTCATAAGGGAAGGCCGGCCTTGCGTAAGCCGTCTAACAATCGATCTAGATCGCGCTGTTCCTTGTAGAAGTTCGTGCGCGACAAGTAGTTCGTCCATTGTTGCGCGTCCTGACCGGGGAAATCGGTCATATCGCGTTCCGCCAAACGGAGGAACTCTTGAAGTCTATCCTGTGCTTCTCGGATACGGCCAACATGAGCATAGCTGGCTGCCAGCCAATACATTATCTCATGGTTCGGTTCGTGGATTTGGCTGAAAGCTTCGATGGCTTCTTCGTAGCGGCCCGCGGTGAAAAACGCCATCCCTCTGTGCCACGGCAGCCAGGTCAGATCAACAGGATCGCGGCGTTTCACAATCTCAAATTGCTCAAGCGCCCGTTCAGGTTCTTCAACATAGGTGAGATAATTGCCATAGATGCCTCTCGCCCAGGTGTCGTTCGGATTGAGCTCAATCGCCCTTTCTATTTGCGCGCGTGCCTCGGCGAAATTGCGCATTGCCATATACACCAGCGAAATAACCCAACGCGCGGTACTGTCGCCTTCGTCGAGAGTGATCGCCTGCTTCGCGAATGCAAGGGCTGTTCTTAGCGACTGATCGATATCGTCAACCCAATGCATGATGTAGTCCACGAAGCAATAGTGGGCATAGTAGGCCTTGATCGCCGCGCTCATTGGATCGATCGCCATGGCATCCAACGCCAATCGTCTCGCCATAGCATTGTCGCTCTTCGTGAATTTGAGGTAATCGGCCTTGGCGCGCAAATGCAGATCGTGGGCTTTGAGGCCAGCCGGGCTCAGACGCACGGCTCGTTCTCGTCCGTGCTGTGTCGACGCGCCCGCCCACAGTGGCGGCTATTGCATGAGCCAATTCGTCTTGGACGGTGAAGATATCATGCGCATCGCGGTCATAGCGCTCGGCCCAGATGTGATTACTTGACTCGGTTTCGATTAACTGCGCGGTGATCCGCATTCGATCGCCCGAGCGGCGCACGCTGCCCTCGACCACATAGCTCACGCCGAGTTCGCGAGCCAACTCGGCGCAAATCGATGTTCTTGCCTCGATATTGAAAAGACGAGTTGCGTGCGATCACGAACAATGAGCGAAAGCGCGAAAGCTCGGTGATGATGTCCTCGGTGATGCCGTCGGAGAAGTATTCCTGCTCGGGATCGTCGCTCATGTTGGTGAAAGGCAGCACGGCAATGGAGGGTTTATCGGTCGGTGCTTTGGTTGCGGCGACCGCGACGACCGGCGTGCCGGCGACGCGATAAGCGCGCACCGGTTCGGCGATGTTCTTTAGGATTTGAGCGCCAAGATCGTCGAAGCCGACTTTGATCTTGCTCCTGACGTAGTCATAGGCGGTGCCGGAAATGAGGATACCGCCAGGCTCGGCGATAGCTTCGAGCCGCGCCGCGATGTTGACGCCGTCACCATAGAGATCGTTGCCCTCGATCATGACATCGCCGAGGTTGACGCCGATGCGCAGGACGATGTGGCTATCTTCCGGTTGATCGCGGTTCGCAGCGGCCATGCCCTGCTGCAGATCGACGGCGCACTCGCACGGCGTTGACGGCGCTGCCGAACTCGACCAACACACCGTCGCCCGTAATCTTGAACACGCGGCCATGATGCTTCGCCACCAGCGGCTCCAGCACCTCCTTCCGCCGAACCTTGAGCAGCGCAAGCGTGCCCGACTTCGTCCTGCTCCATGAGCCGGCTGTAGCCAACGACGTCGGCGGCCAATATCGCCGCGAGGCGGCGGTGAGCACGTTCTTCGGCCATGGGATGCAATCATTCTCCAGAGGCCACGGGCGCGAAAATTGTATTGGTGATCTGATCTGGCATAAGGCCAATAATCCCACATTGCGCGATGTTGGGTACAGCGATTGTACCAAAAGACAACTAAACGCGGTTGCCATCGGGGATCAAATCATTGACGACTTAGAACCCCCGGTGTTTTTCGAACGGGATGATTGCTGCTAGGTTGCTGGCATGCCGCCCGAGATCATTGCACTAAACGAGAAGCCCACCTGCTGATCGCCGTTCTGCTGGTCGGCGCTTTTGCTGGCATGACCGTCGAGCAGTTATCTGTCCAAGATACGACGGCAGGCATGGCGGGAAAGGAACCGCTGGCGCTGGGAGAAAAAGCGAGTGAGGGCAACATTGCCAGCGGACCGTGGCTCGCGAAGCCTGATACGACGGCGCCGAAACAACTCGATGCCGCTGACAGTTGCGGATTGTCATGGGTGCGAACTTCACGATTCAGCCGCTCCTCAACAAGAGCGAAGCGCGCGTCTTCAAGGAACTCGACCGTATCGTGATCAGCTGCAACCCGGCTGGCAGGTGATGGCGCAAGTGTCGTTGGGCGAAATTCTACGCAGCAAGGACGCGGACGCCTACAGCTGCATCAATCGAAACGGGTCGACCTGCTTCTAATGGACGAGGACTGCCAGCCTAGGCACGCCATCGAATATCAGGGCGGGGCGCATCATCAGGGGACCGCAGCCGCGCGCGATGCCGTCAAGAAGGAGGCGCTACGACGCGCGGGTATCGGCTATCACGAGGTCGTCGCTGGCCATACCACTCCGTCCGAGCTAAGGCGATTGGTCGAGAAACTGGTCGACAAGCCAACAGCGCCCCGGCAGCCGGGCCAGCGTCACGCGAAAAGGTTCCAAAGAGAGCAGAAACCATAGCGATGGAAGTGCGAGGCTCAGTAGGTCGTAATCGTCCGAGATTCAGTATTACGTCTGCAATGGGTCCAGGCTGTGTGAAAACGCCGGAAGCGATCATCAACGCGCAACAAAAGAATGGACTCGCGGGCATTGGCAAATCATTCATGCGCGAGTGCCATTCTGTTCGAATAATCTTGCGCCCGAACGTCTCGCAGAATGGTTTTCACACGGCCTCGGTCACGAGCCGTCCTGCCGCCCTCGGCGCGCAGCTGCAAGAGACTGAAAGCGGACGCCGCAGATTTTGGCCAACGCGTTGGCCAAGCCTAAGCAACTCTGCTTAGGCTCGCCTGTCTCTTTGTGTCTCGGCGTAGCCCCCAGCTCGGCTGGACGAAAGGGCGGCGGGAGACACATGAAGGCTCGGCCTGCGATCGATGCGGGAACCTCTTTCGTACAGTCACCGCCATCATCCTAGGAACATCGAACTCGCCGAACTTTGCGAAGGTGCTATCGGGAGGAACGCTGATGGCAATATTGAAGTCGGCGTGGCCGTCGAAGTGTCTTAGCACTTCAGTCTTTACGTTCTGATAAATGCTCTGGCGAACGTCTATGTCGAGCTCCCACTTGCCTTCCAACCGAAGAACCATGTTCTTGATTTGGCAGTAACAGGAAGTAATAAGACGATTCAGTTCCAGGTCTTTGATCGCTTTGTGGCGCGTTCTTCTGGCGTCGCCATGCTTCAGAATACGATCGATCAGGAAAGGCTCCAGCGTGATCGCTTTCAATCCCGACAACTGGAGCCGATAATAGATATCCCTGTCGTCGCAACCGTAGTCCGACAGAACCTCGTCATAGCCGTTGACGAGATCAAAGGCGGAGCGTGGGATGACGCACGTCCCCATCGCATTGAATGTGCTTTCCGTCTTGCCAAAGCAGCCGAAATGGCCCGGCCGAACGTGTTGTCCGGCGTATGTCGCGAAGTGGCCGGACAGCAGAACGTCAGCATCGACGAAAGCCAGTAACTCGCCGCGAGCCGCTCTCGCGCCGAAGTTTCTCGCTCTGCACACGTTGAAGTCGCCTGCCTCGCTCGCCTTCACGGTGTGCACAGTTGGAAAATGCTCGGCCAGATACGACGCGGTGTTATCCGGGCAGTCATAGTCGACGACGATCACCTCGATCGCCGCTTGCTTCAGAAATGTGGGTAGAGACTTGACCAGATGGTGCAAGCGTCCCTTGCACGTCGTCACGATCGATAAGGTCGGGTCGTCCATAGCCTTGCCATTTTGCCTGCCTGAACTGGCCGCGCCACGGAAAATGTTTGGTTATCAACTGCTCTGCCCGTACCGGGCTTAAGGCTCTAGGCCTTAACTCGCAGCTTCTGCGGATCATAGTGAGGGTAGGGGACGATACGGGCCGGCAGCCGTTTCTGGTGGCCGTCGAGCTTGCCGATCTCGACTTCCGTGCCGATGCGCCGCATGCACGACGTCGACGCGGGCGAGCGCGATGTTCTTCTTCAGGATCGGTGAGCGCACGCCGCTCGTCACCGTTCCGATCTGGGCGCGGCCCGCATGCACGCAATCGCCGCGCCCCACGCTCTCGTTGCTGTCGATCTCGAGCCCGACGAGCTTGTGGCGGGGGTGCTCTTTGCGCTCGGCCAGCGCTGCCCTGCCGATGAAGTCCTCGTTCTTGGTCTTCAGGGGAACCGTGAAGCCGATGCCGGCCTCGAAGGGATCCGTCTGGTCGGAGAACTCATGGTTGAAGAAGATCAGGCCCGCCTCGATGCGCAGCATGTCGAGCGCCTCGAGCCCCAGCGCAGAGATGCCGTGCTTGCGGCCTTCCTCCCACACTGCGTCGAACACGCCGAGCGCATCTTTCGGGTGACAGAACACTTCGTAGCCGAGTTCACCCGTATAACCGGTGCGCGAGACAACGACCGGAAGCCCCTCGAAGCCGCCGACGCGGCCTACGCAAAACCGGAACCACTCCAGCTCGCCGACCGCCGGCTGGGCGGGCGGCGTCCAGATGATCTCTTCAGGAGATCGCGGCTCTTCGGGCCCTGCACGGCGATATTGTGCAATTGATCGGTGGATGACCGGACCCACGCCGTGAAACCCATCGCTTCCGCCTGCTGGCGAAGCCACAGGCCGCCGAACTCATCGCCGCCGATCCAGCGGAAGTTGTTCTGGGCAAGCCGGAACACGGTGCCGTCATCGATCATGCCGCCGTGCTCGTAGCACATGGCGGTGTAGACGACTTCGCCGGGCGACATCCGGCGCACATCCCGGGTCAGGCAATGTTGCAGCAGGGATTCGGCGTCGGGGCCGGTGATTTCGAACTTTCTGAGCGGCGAAAGATCCATGACCGCGACACGCTCGCGGCAGGCCCAATATTCGTCCACCGCGTTGGCATTGTTGAACCGCGTCGGCAGCCAGAAGCCGCGGTATTCGGTGTAGTTGCGGGTGAGTGCCGAGAAACGGGGATGAAATGCCGTTTCGCGGGTGAGAACTGGGTCTGCATCGGGGGTCATGCGATAGGCCACGGCTCTGGAGAACTTTTCTTGCGAGGCATAGGTGCGCAGGTGAATGTCGGTCGGCTCCCACGCATTGGCGGCATCGATATCGTCGGGGCAGGATGATGAGACGCAGACGAGGTCGGTGAGGGCCTTCATCAGCACGTAGTCTCCGGGCCGCGACCACGGCTCATCGAGGTAGAGTTGATTGTTGGCGTCAATGTTGGTGTTGTAGAAATAGTTGAGCGCTTCCCAGCCTTTCCGCCTGGCTACTCCATAGGGGGCCAGCGCATCGTTGAAATTCTCCGTGCAGTTCGGGTGGCCCGGGTAGCCCATGTCGTCGTAGTAGCGGCTGTTGCACGCGGTGGCGAAGGCGTCGTGCCGGCCGACCGTGTCGCGGACGATCTCGACCAGCGGCTCGAAGTCGCGCCCGAACGCCTTCGACGGCAGACCGGGCGTTGGATAGCTGCGGCCGGTAAGCGTGCGGGTGACGGTGGCGTCGAGTGCGTTCTCCACGCCCTTGTCGATCTTGCGCAGCGAGAAACACTGAAAGTCCGAGCACTGGCGGCCTGCCACGTCGATGACCTGAATGTATTCGCCGCTCCTGACGACATAGGCCTGGGCGGTAGCTGCCTTGATCCGTATGTCCTGCAGGGGATCGGCCAGTGGCTCGGGAAGGATCGTCGCCTCTTTGCCGGAGCGCCGCTTGCCGCGCTTCACCAGCAGCTCGATCGGCGTCGCGGTGTCCTGTTCGCCCGGATCCATGGGCCGTCCCGGCGCTGCGGCGATGACAAGCCCGTCCCGCAAGACCGGAAACGTTGCCATGGCGCCGGCCTTCGAGGAATCGCCGAAGACCCGTACCGCCACCGCCTTGGCGATGTCGATGGAGCGGCGTTCGAGTGCGCGGCGGGTGCGCCGGCCGCTTTCGTCGTCCTGGGAAAGCACCGATCTCAACCCGTCGGCCGGGTCCGGCTTTGCGGCGCCGAGCGCGGAAGTTTCGAACCGCCCCGATCCGTCCGCATGGCATATCTCGCAAATCTGCCCGCCTTCGCAGTCCACCAGCGGTAATCTCGTCGCCGGCCTCGACGGGGATCACGACAGAGCCCAGGCCCCGAATCCGGTATCTCTCGACGTTCTTCGGCAGGCTGGGAATGCCCGGTCTGAGGATCAGGCTGGTTCGCGGAGTTCTGGAAAGGGCCTGAGAGGTTGGCAGATCGAGCATATCGGACACGGGATCGGTTTGGATGAAGTGCGGCCTCTTGGGCGGCATGCTTCAAACCTATGCGTTGAGGTGAACGAAAGCAAGGAAGTGGCAGGTTTGCTTCATAAATCCGCTGACTGCCGCTTCGTGCTACTCTTTAAGCCGGTATCAATTGCATCGAGCCCTGAAGGGATTCCATGAGCGTCGATCCGAAACATATTCCGGCAATCCATGGGGTCATTTCTGACCGGCGTTACCGTCATCACGACGCGCGATCACCGCGGCCAGCTCATCGGCAACACCGTCAACTCCTTCAATTCCGTATCGCTCGAACCGCCGCTCATCCTGTGGAGCCTCGGTCGGCTCGCCTATTCCATGCGCGCCTATCTGTCGTCGGAGTATTTTGCCGTCAACGTTCTTCGCGAGGGCCAGGAAGCCTTGTCGGCTTGTTTCGCAAAGCCGTCCTCCACGAAATGGGAGGGCGTCGAGTACCATATCGGGGAAACCGGCTGTCCCATCCTCCCTGATGTTCTGGCTGTCTTCGAGTGCAAGATTGCCCACACCTACATGGGCGGCGATCACGTGATCTTCGTTGGCGAGGTGGTCAAGGCGAGCGGCGATCCGCAGGGGCGGCCGCTGGCATTCTTTCGCGGCGGGTACGTCAAGGATGGCGTGATGTCGGAAGCTTTCTCGCTGCCGCGCCGGGAAGCGTTATTTGCCCAGATAGTCGGCAAGGCCGGGCACGTCGCGAGCTTCCAGCAGTGTCTCGAGTAGGCCGTTTCGCGACGATGCGGCCGCCGTCAAGAAACGCCGTTTGATCGGCCGCAAGCTCCGCATCCCTGGGCAGATGGGTCACCAGGAGAACCGTCAGCTTGCGCTCTTGCTGCAGTTCCCGGACGAGCAACAGCATTTCCTGGCGCAGCGCCGGGCCCAGGGCGGCAAAAGGCTCGTCGAGCAGCAGCAAAGGTTGTTGCCGGACAAGGCATCTCGCGAGCGCCGCGCGCTGCCGTTCGCCACCGGACAACTGGGCCGGCAAGCGGCGCTCTTTGCCGGCCAGTCCGACGCGCGCCAGCGCCTCTTCAATGCCGGCTCGTTGCGCCCGATCGAGCTTCAGCGCCGGCGAAACACCCAGAGCCACATTGGTTTCAACGTCGAGATGGGCGAACAGGTTGTTGTCCTGGAACAGGATGGACAGCGGGCGGTCTTTCGGCGGCCGCCTTGTCATGTCCTCTCCCGCGATGCGGACGGTGCCGGCCGATGGTGCAATAAATCCCGCCACGACATCGAGCAGCGTCGATTTGCCGGCGCCGCTCGGCCCCATGATCGCGACCAGCTCGCCCTTGCCGACCTCGAGGTCGAACATCATCGACATGCCGCCGACCTCGACGGTGACGCGTTCGAGCTCGAGCAGCACAGGTTTCATGCGCGGAGGCCACCGAGACGGGCCGCGGCCCGATCGATCAGCAGCGATATTGCCAGACAGAGCAGGAGCAGCACCAACGCAATTCCCGCCGCATCGTTCGTGCGGTAGCTGCCGAGGCGCTGATAGAGATAGAGAGGCAGGGTGATGAGGTTCTCGCTGCCGAAAAACGCGACGACGCCGAAGTCACCGAGCGAGACCAGCATTGCAACGAGCCCCGCAAGCAGAAGCGATCGGCGCAGCGCCGGCCATTCTACGAGCCTCAGCCGATTGAGGCCGCTGATGCCAAGACTCGCTGCGAGACGGTCGTGGGTAAAAAATGATTGACGCATTGCCGTGGCGAGCGCCGGCAGGGCAAAGGGGAGTGCCATCAAGCCGTTGACCGCTATGATGACCGTCGGCGCCACCGCGGCGGCTCCGACAAAGCGGTGACTCAGCAGAAATGCGCCGGCCGCAAGCACGAGCGGCGGCACCAGGAGCACGAGCCGGCCGATCGACAGGAATGCTGCGGAGAACGGCGCTCTGCTCCGCAGCGCCGCTTGCGCAAGGGCATAGGCAAAAGCCACTGCGGCTACGGCCGAGGCGGCGCCGAGGCTCACGCTGACCAGCAGCGCACGCCACAGCACGCGGTCGTTGCCCAGCCGCACCAGGTCGGCGGACAGCCCGTCCACTATCGTCGCAGCGATCGGCAAGCCGACAAAGGCGGTGGCACATACGATGACAGCACTGTCCAGAATGCGGCTACCCATCGCGGTTTGGGGCCGATCGCCGGTAAGTCTGAGGCGAGCCGCAACCGGAACCGGCGCTGCAAACCGGCCGAGAATCGCCAGCAGGCAGGCGCACAGGGAAATTTGCAGGAGCGCAAGACGGGCCGCGAGCGGCGGATCGAAGTCGAAGCGAAGCGCCTGATAGATCGATACCTCGAGCGTGTTGGCCTGGGGTCCGCCGCCGAGCGTCAGGACGACGGTAAAGCTCGTGACGCACAGCATGAAAATCAGCGCCGCGACCCCTGGAAGCACGGCACGGATGTGCGGCCATTCGATATGCCGGAAGATCTCACGGCTCCCCGAAGCCCAGGCTGGCGGCGAGCCGCCAGTTCTCCTTCGGCACGCCCTCAAGGCTGGCGAGGATATAGCGGACGGCGAGGGGCAGGTTGAAGAAGACATGCGCCAGAAGAATGCCGCCGAGCCCGAACACCTGCGGCAGGGGCGATATCCCCGCCGCGGTCAGGGCATCGTTGATCCAGCCTTGCTTGCCCCAGATCGTGAGGATCCCGAGCACGGCAACAAGCTGGGGGAGCCCGAGGGGCAGCACGAAGAGCTTGAGGATGAGCGCACGCCCCGGGAACCGCTCCCTGCGCGCCAGTGCCCGGGCGACCGGAACGGCCGCAGCGATTGAAATGGCGGTGGACAGACCTGCCTGCAGAAGCGTGAAGCGCAGGGCCTGCAGGACGTACGGATCGGCGAGCCGCAGCAGGTTGCCCGGCCCGCCGTATGCCACGAGCAGAGTTCCCGCGCACAGCACTGTCGATCCGACAATGACACCCGCGGCCAGCCATCCGAAAGCAACGGCCCAGTCGATTTGGCGTAAGGCTACCGGCTGGTGGCGTTGAGCCACTCATCCGTCCATGCCTTGCGATTGGCGGCAACTTCTGCGGGCGAGAACTGCAGGGACTTGTCAGGTTTGACGAGCTTGCCGAATTCCTCCGGCAGCGGTTGCGAGGTCTTGCCCGCCGGCAGCATCCAGTTCGTTGTCGGGATCACGTCCTGAAACCCGGGGCTCATCATGAACTCGAGGAATTTCTTTGCCAGCGGCTGTTTGTCGGGGCGCGCGGTCATGCCCGCCACTTCGATCTGCAGGTAGTGCCCTTCCGAAAACGCTGCAGCCTGATAGCGGTCCGTCTTCTCGGCGATCATGTGATAGGCGGGCGACGTGGTGTAGCTCAGCACCATCGGCGCCTCTCCCTTGGTGAACAGTCCGTAGGCCTCGCTCCAGCCCGGCGTCACGGTGAGGATACGATCCTTGAACTTTGCCCAGGCATGGCCTGATTTGTCGCCATACACGTACCGGATCCAAAGCAGCAGCCCGAGGCCAGGCGTCGAGGTACGCGGATCCTGGATGACGATCTTGTGCTCGCTCGGCCCGTTGACAAGCTCATCCAGGCTCGCTGGCGGCGATTTGATTGTCTGGGTGTCGTACACGACAGCGAAATAGCCGTAGTCGAAGGGCATGAACAGATCGTCCTTCCAGCCCGGCACGCGGTGATTGCCGGCGTCCATGCCGTGCGGCGTGAAGAGCCCGAGGGCGCGGGCTTCGGCTGCGATGCTGTTGTCGAGCCCGACCACGACGTCGGCCTTGGTTTGCGAGCCCTCGAGCTTGAGGCGGTTGAGCAGAGCGACGCCATCCTGGACGCCGACCCATTCGAGCACGCAGTCGCACTGCTTCTCGAAGTTGGCTTTGACCTGCGGTCCGGGGCCCCATTCGGCGATAAAGCTTTCGTATGTGTAGACGGTGAGAGTGTCCTTGCCGAGGGCTGGCGTAGCGGCAAGCAGCGCTACGATGAAAGCAGCAAGCGTCGTCTTCTTCACATTCGCCTCCACGAGAGCATGACGGCGAGCGGTGAGTGAGTGTCGGTGAAACTCCCAATCCCTCCGCCGGCATGACCCGGATCAGGTTCATCGGGTTGGCGCGAATCGCGCCTCTCAGCCCTTCATCGGGCACCCCACAAGAGTACCGAAAACATAGAAGTCCGTGGCCGCAATGGCAAGGCCGGTCTGGCATTCACCGCACTGGTGAGCTAGGTCAAATGGATGTCGGGGTTTTGCATTCTTCTCGGCGGGTCGGTATCCGATACTCCGCGCCTGCGCCGGCAGATCAGCGGCTGTCGCTGCATCGCCGCCGACGGCGGCATGGCGCACGCCCAGCAACTGAACCTGACGGTCGAGCTCTGGGTGGGTGATTTCAACTCATCGAGCCCGGAGCTCGAAAGCCGATACAATCATGTCGAGCGCCAGACTTTTCCCGTCGCCAAGGACCGGACCGACGGCGATCTCGCGACGGCAGCAGCCCTGGCCCGCGGCGCCACATCCCTGGTGCTGGTTGGCGCGATGGGCGGTCAGACGGACCATGCGTTCGCCCACCTGACCCTGGCGCTCCGCCTCGCCCGGGCCGGATGCCCGACGATGCTCACCACCGGGTCGGAGGAAGCCTACCCGGTGCTGCCGGGCGGGTTGTCGCTGTCGCTTCCGCCGGAAAGCCGCCTGAGCCTGCTGGCGCTTGCTGACCTCAGAGGACTGAGCCTGCAGGGAACGCGTTGGCCGCTGGCCGACGTTGACGTGGAGCTCGGCAGCACTCTCACGCTCTCCAACACTGCGTGCGGACCGGTCGAGGTCGGCCTCGTCGCCGGTTATGGCATCGTGTTCGCATATCCGGCGGAGACGGGCTGAGCGGCCTCGACCGCCGCCGCTCGCCAGCCTTCATAGCTCGGGGGTGTACAAGCAACCAATTGGCAACCACAGCACTGAAGACGAAGCCGACCACACGAATATTTAATTCCCGAAGATTAGACCGGCCAAGGAGGGAGGTGGCGCATGAAACGTCGATTAGTTGCGATTCTTGTGGCCGATGCCGTTGGCTACAGCCGGCTCGTGGGTGCAGACGATTCGCATGCTTGTTCGAGGACCGCTCCCTGGTCAAAGCAGGTCATCGCGGGATTCGTGCTGCTTGGTGTACTTACGCTCGGCGGTCAGGCGTGGTCGTTCACCACGCGCGATGATCCGGTCCTTGCTACCTTTTGCGCCGTGGTGATGGAACGCCTGATCACTTATGGCGCGCCAGAGCCGGAATGCGACCGGCGCGAATCTGTGGCCGAGAGCGAGGCCGAGCCGAGTATCAACGTATCCGGCCTCTGATGGGAGTGGTGTGCTCAGAGGTTATTTTCGCCTCGTTGGACCCAAAAATCCGACGGTGAGCCAAGCCCTTTGGTAAAGGGTCTCGACGCCCACCGGATGCCCCTCCGCGATGCGCCGAGCATAAATCGTAAATCGCGCCTTCATGCAGTTGGCCAGTTGGCTCATCGCGCCTCTACCTTCGCCCGCCCTTTGCAGTCGCCGGAAATCTTAACTCTGGACCCAAGTGGACTTTCCGCTTGGTGTTCCACCACTACGTGCGGCATAAACATAACGTAACGTCATGAGACGGTGCGCTGTATTTGACTCTGTCGTTTGGCTTGCCAGTGCGTTGTCAGCCGCCTGCGAGATACGGCATATCATCCTGCTCTACGACGAACGCACCTCCTTGCCTGGTCATGCGATCGGCCATCTGCGCACCCCGAGCGACCAGCCCCGGCCCCAGCCGCTGCTTGCAAGAAAACGTAGAGGCGCCGTAGTGACAAACAAGCCTGGGAGGTGACCGGATGCGCCTTAAAATCATGCTTCTGTCGATATGTTTGTGCTTGATCCCGCTGACATCACACGCGGCGGCCATTCACGACGCCGCCAAGAAAGGCGACGTTACGGCTATCGCGGCTGCCCTGGATGCGGGCGTCGGCGTCAATGAAAGCGATGGGACCGCAACGCCACTCTATTATGCGGTCCGGAGGGGGCATCTTGCAGCGGCTAAACTCCTCATTGAGCGCGGTGCAGACGTCAATGGTTCGACGAGAATGGGTGTCCCCCTAGAGCACCTTGCGGTTGGTTTAAATAGTAAATCTGTTGGCTCGGGGATTCCCAAATCAGTCTGATTGAGCGAGACATTGGTGGTCTGCGATGGAGGCTGCCATACCGAAAGCCTGTTCGCGTGATTTGCGTGAACGTGTGGTTCGGCGAGCGGAGGCGTGCGGTTCGATGCGAGCCGCGGCGCTTCAATTCGGAGTGAGCGCGTCATCGGCCATTAAGTGGATGCAGGACTTCGTCGGGAAGGCCGGCTTGAGGCCAGATCGCAGGTAGGCCGGCGGCGTTCGCCGCTATACCGTGACCAGCCTCTCAGGCGCTACAGGATCGCGGTCGTGGGTGCTCCGCTGTGCCCGCAGGTAGTTTGCGCACGACCGATACAGGGTAAATTGCGCGCTTGGCTTTGAGGTTGACGTCGCAAGGCGGTGAATGATGTGGATTGTTGGCGCGCTTTTAATGATCCTTTTCGGCGCTATGCTCGGTTACATCGGCTTGGCCCTCGACGACATGTTAGCCTGGGCAATAGTGGGTGGGTTCTTGGTGCTGGTCGGCATATTTCTGCTGGTGTGGTTTTGGCGCTCGGCTACGAACACGATTGTGCGCGATTGGTTTCGGTGGTGATCAGCTAACTGCGAGCAGTTGGTCAATCAGGCCAGACCTCGCAGCAGTCGTCCGGCCCTGACAAGCGGCCATTGGGGGAAAAACTTTAGCCGAAGGGCCTAATTCCCTAGAGCTGGTTTAGTTTTTCCCCCATAAGATTCCCCTATTATTTCCCTTTCAAACCTGTCAAACCTGCAACCTACTCAGGAGGTTGTCATGGCCAAGAAGATGCTATCCGCTGCACCAGGAGTTCTACAAAAGCTTATGGCGTTGCAAAACGTCAACCAAAGGGAGTTGGCGAGCCAAATCGGTGTCGATGTAAAAACCCTTCGGGCTGTGATGCGCGGCGAAGAAGTAAAGGAAATTACTTTGAAGCAATTTGCAGTAAAGCTCGGACGTCCAATAGAGCACCTTTTGACAGACATCGAAGCAACTGCACAGAGTCGAGCAGAGTGAAAGCGACTCGGCAGAGCTCGATCCACATGACCATGTGACTTTAAAGGAAACAAGCGCAGCGATTTTAAAGATCTTCTTGTCAGCAGCGCAGACCTTGTATGGTCTCTAGATTTACCGGGAATGTGGCCCGAAGCGAGTGATCAGCTTCTCTACTTTGAAAGATTAGTAAGGGATTGGCATGATCGACTCCGTAGAGAAAGGGAGTTTCCGGTTCCGGGGCGTGACCTGCGTTCCCAGATCAAGCGACTCGAGGCAGAAACCGAGATCGATTGCCAAATTGGGATGATTGCAGCGAAGTACAGTATACGGGTTTTCAGTGGGCAGTACTCTCGCTGGGAACGTACAGAAGTACATCACGAAGATCGGTTCAGCCATCTATCTTATGACTTGGTCGCAGTTACAGTAATTGCATTCCGTCCCACCTCAGCAACCACTGCTAAAGTTTGCGTTGTATCGGGGCAAGTTGCCTCCTACTCATTTCCAGGCAGCGGTACCTGTTCAAATAAATGGGCATTGGGTTTGGGATGGCGAACGGTTCGAACCTTTGTTCAGAGAACGGTTCGAACCTTTGTTCAGAGATGATCCGGTTCTGCAATAGAGAACTGGGAATAGTTTGCACCATCTCGTCCTGGAGTTCACCAATGCCTGAACAAGTCGTGGTCGTGGACATTGAAACTGTCAAAGATACTGAAATTCTTTCAGCAGATTCGGGATGACAGCAAAATGGCCCCCTCCGATCGGCTGGCAGGTTGTAGCTATTGGACTCCTGGCGGCATCCCGGTCCAGTGACGGAGCATATTACAATAGAGAAGATGAGCTGCGGGATTGGCGAGGAGCGAGACTCTACTGAAGGAGTTCTGGTCATTTTTCTCGCGTCGCAGGCCACTGGTTGTGACGTGGAATGGTAGAGGTTTTGATTTGCCGGTCCTGCTTCATCGCGCCATGCTTCACAAGATACCGGCTACAGGGTGGTTTGGCGATAAACGCTCAACGGACTACGGCTATCGTTATTCCGCCGATGTGCATTGTGACCTGATGGACCAACTTTCTGTTTACGGTGCTACCCGAAAGGCACCGTTAGAGCTGTTCGCAACTGCAATGGGGTTAGCAGGGAAGCAAGGCATAGACGGATCGCAAGTTGAAAAGCTCTACACAGAAAACCGACTAGAAGAGCTAGCGAGTTACTGTGAAGGCGACGTGATGAACCTGTACGGTATTCATCTTCGTTGGCTCCACCTGACAGGGCATCTCGATGATGGAGCGCTTGAAAAGTCTATTCGCCAATTTGCAGACTTTGTTATGGCCTCTCGCTCGACAAGACCTTGCGCGGCTAGTTTTTACGAGAGCAGGTCCGAGTTGCAGGCAGAGCAGGCGGGAGCCGTGGGGCTATAGTCTGAACCCGGCGATGAGTTGTCGAAGTTTTTCTTTTGTGTCCTAGGCTACATCGGTGTGCGCAGGGCGAGGTCAAGGTGAAGGGGAAGCCATGACATCCGCTCTGCCGACTTGGTTCCTTATCGCGCAGCCCACAGCGACTTGTCCTCCTGACAGCCTACGTTGCATTCATCGCGTATCGACAATGGCGCACTGCCGATGACCGATTGCGGCTCGACCTGTTCGACAAGCGAATGAAAGTCTACGAAGCGGCCAGAAATGTCCTGAGTGAAGCAATCACCAGCGGCGTAAAGACAGAAACTGTGGTGGCGTTCTGGAACGTGCTCCCACAGTCCGAGTTCTTGTTCGATGCTTCGGTCAAAAAATATCTTGAGGGTATCGCAAATGCAGAGAGAGGATCAAAAATGGAGTGAGCGGCGCCTCGAAGGTTCGAATGTGAACCGGGAAAAGATTGTTGCAGAGAGCGACGCAGCCTTTCAGAAACTCACGAAGGCACACGAGGACATCAACAACATATTCCGACCATTCATGACCTTTAGCCACATTCAACGAAAGCCACAGTCGGGACGTTGGCGAAGGTGAAAGCATGAGCCGGGAGAACCCCACGACCTGATTTAAGGGTCGTGGGGTTTTTCTTTGTCCCGGTGTCCACCCGTTACCGTTTCAGTGGTCTCGGGTAGCCGGGTAGCCGGACGGTCAAAGCGTGTCCGGTGGACACGCGTGGTCAGTTCAGTTTAGGAGCGACCTCCTTACTCACGTCCTCCATGCTGTCTGCTTCCTGCGGCTCGCCGCCGAATTGTGCGGCGAGTAGTTCAGGCAGGGTGTCGTAACTTGGATTGGGCATCAGGCCCTCCTTTTTCGTTTCAGTGCTGACTATTGAGCACGACGCGCATGAAAGCAGCCGAAAACGACTTTCGGAATGCCTAAATCGCGAAAGTCGAAATGCGATAAATGGCTGGTTTTATTGGGGTAATTGCTCAGGATCAGGCTGCTGCCCCGAAGGCTTCAAACCTTCGGGTCTGCCAACAACAGTGAACACCAGCTTATCGGAATTGATGAGCCGGCGCGCCACCCGTTTCACATCTTCGATCGTCACTGCCTCCACCAGGCCGTTACGGCGCTCGATGTAATCGATACCGAGGTTCTCCTCCTGGATCTCCAGGAGCTGCGAGGCGATCTTGGTGCTGCTATCGAAGCTCAGGGTATAAGAGCCGGTGATGTAGGGCTTGACATCGGCGAGCTCTTCGGGCGTCGGCCCTTCCTCAGCAAACCGTTTGAGCTCGCTTTTCACCAGCTCGACGGTCTCCAATGCCTTGTCATTGCGCGTTGCCGCGCCACCGAGGAACAAGCCGCCGCGATCGAGCGCATAGAGTTCGGTGTAGACGGAATAGGTCAGGCCGCGCTTCTCCCGGATCTCCTCAGTGAGTCGCGAGCTGAAACCGGAACCGCCGATGATATCGTTCATCACGTAGGCCGTAATGAAGTCAGGATCACTGCGCTTGATGCCCGAATGACCGAACTGGATGATGCTCTGGGGAATATCGCGTTCGACGATCGTCAGCTGCGGGCCTTCCGCGGGCCTCGCCTCCGGCATATCGAGCGGCTTGCCGAGTGCCGGCAATGCCCCGAAACTGTCATCGAGCAGCCGCCCCAATGTCGCGGCGTCGACGTCGCCGACCACTGCCACCTTGAGCCGGTCACGGGTGAAGAGTTCGGCGGCCTTGCCGCGCAAATCATCCGCGGTGATCCTGGCGATGCCTTCCGGCGAGCCGTGGTCGTTTCGTGCATAAGGGTGGCCGGCAAAGATCACCCTGCGCCAAGTGTCGTAAGCGATTTCCTCGGGTTGTTCCGCCTCATCCTGAAGGTTGAGGAGGATTTGGCCGCGCATTCTTTCCAGGGGCTCGGCATCGAAGCGAGGCGCCGTCAGGGCGAGCTTCAGAAGAGCGAAGGAGGCATCGCGGTTCCCCGATAGCGCCCGGAACGATCCCTTGAAATGATCGGAGCTGCTTTCGAAAGAGAGACGCAGGGAAAGCTCGTCGCGCCGCACGCGAAACGCCTCCGAATCGAGTTCACCCGCACCTTCATCGAGCATGCCCGACAGGAAGTGACTGATGCCTACCTTATCGTCGGGATCGGTGGCACCGCCGGCCCCGAACGAGAAGTTCATGGCGATGAGCGGTAGAGCGTGCTCTTCGACAAGCCAGGCCTTGATGCCCTTCGGGCTCGTTACTTCCTGGATTTCGATTGCCGAGGCCGACAGGGACGCGGCAAGCCAACAGACTGCGGCCGCGATAACGGCTGCAAAGCGGGTCGTGGCGGTTGTCATTGCTCGGAGGCCTTGGCGGTGGGGGTGATGACGCCGGTCACCGAACGCTCGAGCTTCATGAACTTGCCTGCGACCGCCTTGACCTCCTCCGCCGTGACCCGGTCGAGTTTCTCCTCCCAGCCCTTGACATCCTCGATGGTATTGCCGGTGGTGAGCGCGGTGCCGAAGAGCTCTGCAAGGCACGACTGGCCGTCGAGAGTATAGATCACCTCGGCACGCAACCGCCGCTTGGCACGGTCAAGTTCCGGCGCTGTAATGCCATTCAAGACTACATCGGCAATCACCGCATCCATGGCTTGCTCGATCCTGACAAGATCGCTTCCCGGTGACGCCGCGGCATAGACGACAAGCTTGCCGCTGTCGCGCTTATCGCCTGAATAGTACGCAGCGGCCTCCTGCGCCAACCTTCCATCAATGACGAGCTTGCGCGACAACCGTGACGAGGTGCTCCCGCCCAGGATATCAGCGAGCACATCGAGCGCCACCGCCTCATCCTTCTCATCGGTGCCGTAGCTCGGAGTGAGATAACCGCGCTGCACGAGATCGATGCCCATGCGCGGATCCGACATGACGACGCGGCGTGCCGCGATCGGTTCGGGCTCAGGCGTTCGCACCCGTTCCGGCGGCTCGGCGCTATTCCTCAGGGTACCGTAGTATTTTTCCGCGAGTGCCCGTACCTCACCGGCCGTGATATCGCCCGCCACGACAAGGATGGCATTGCGCGGTGTGTAATGCGCTCGATAAAACGCCAAGGCGTCATCGCGGCGTAACTTCTCGACCTCCGGCATCCATCCCACGACCGGCTTGCCGTAGGGATGCGCGGTGAATAATGCTGCATCCATCTGTTCGTCGAGTAGGCTTGCTGGATCGTTGTCGGTACTCGAACGGCGCTCCTCCTGGACGACTTCAAGCTCTGGAATGACGTCCCGGTCGTTGAGCACGAGATTCGCCATGCGATCGGACTCGAGATCCATGACGATGGGCAGGCGATCCTTCGGCACGCGCTGGAAGTAGCCGGTGTAGTCCTGATCGGTGAAGGCGTTGTCCTCCCCGCCGTTGCGCTGCACGATGCGTGAAAACTCGCCGACAGGATATCTCGGCGTGCCTTTGAACATCAGATGCTCGAGAAAGTGAGCGATGCCCGCTTTGCCCTGCGGCTCATCCGCGGCACCCACCTTGTACCATACCATGTGGGTGACGACGGGGGCACGATGGTCGGGAATGACGACCACCTGCATGCCGTTGCTCAACGTGAACGTTTCGACATCAATGTCGACCTTGGCCGCGGGTATGATGGCATCGAGAAATCTCCCGTTCTCGCCGTCATCGAGGCAGTCACTATCTTGGCCGACCACTACCTCAGGAGGCGCGATAAGAGACAGCAAGAGCGCACCGGCAAAGAGCAACGTGCGCCGCAACGGTGCAATTCGAACGAATACCAACAATAGAAATGCCGAAGATGTCATGCGGGAGAGAGTTTGCCGAGGACCCTGATGCTCCATAAAATACACGGCTTTGCGGTTCGCCCGCGACGAGGATCATGAGCGGTTGCTGGCAGCCGGAGTTAAGGGTAGAGCGGACGTGTCGCGGACATAACAGAATCGACGCGATTGACCCCATGCGGACATTGGCGCGATAACGCAAGGGCGCAACGGCCCCTGCTCGACCTGTTCGAGGGGCGCCGTCAGCTGATCGTCTACCGCTTCTTCTTCGAGCCCGGCGTGGCCGACTGGCCCAAGGGTGGTTGCCGTGGTTGCTCCTTCCTCGCCGATCAGGTCGCCCACCTCGCTCATCTGAACGCCCGCGACACCACCCTCGCGTTCGTCTCGCGCGCGCCGCAGCCTGACATCAAGCGCTGGAAGGCGCGGATGGGCTGGGAGATCCCCTGGTACACGCTCACGGACGATTTCGACGCCGACTTCGGCGTGGACGAGTGGCACGGCACCAATGCCTTCTTCCGGGACGGCGAGCGGATCTTCCGCACCTACTTCGTCAACAATCGCGGCGACGAGGCGATGGGGAGCACCTGGAGCTACCTCGACATCACGGCGCTCGGCCGCCAGGAGAAGTGGGAGGACTCGCCGGAGGGCTATCCGCAGACCCCGCCCTACCAGTGGTGGAACCTGCACGACGAGTACGACGAGGCCGCGTGATTGCTCACCTGGGAGGCGTTCCGCTGGAGCAGATCCTGCCTTCGCTGAGGCGTCGCGACCGGACTGCTGGTGGTGCGCGCTTGGATGGTGCTGCCCCTGCATCGCGTCGTGAACCAAGCCGCCAAGCCGTACGCCTCGCGAGATAGGAAATATCAGCCGCCGATGAGCAGGCATGGCTTGGCGACCCCGAGGGCCTCTCCCGGGCAAACGCCGCCCGAGGAAATCCTCAATCGGGAAGCGGTCGCCACAGGTCCGTACGCGTCGGTTCGAAACGTTCAGGCGTCGCTGCGTGCAGCTTGCTGCGCAATGCGGTAGGCTGCTGGTCTCAGAGCAGATGCGGCGCTTATGTGGAGAACACTATGAACCGTCGATCGCTACTGAGATCTGCAGTCTCTTTGCTGAGCCTAGTCGCTTCCGGGACAGTAGGGTTTAAGTCCTCGGCTGGTGAGCGTAAACGCAAGCGCCGCCCACGGCGGCGGCCGGACGGTAGGCGATTTGTTTACTGCAAGGGCGCGTGGCAACACGATTTATTTGATAATTGCCGTGAGAGTAGAAAGTCAGCCTTTTGGATAGAGCCGCGGCGCTACCTGCCTTGGCTAGGGGACTGATAGACGCATAAGGTTCGAGTCGAATTTGCGATCCGCAGATTTGATGAACCCAAGGGTTTAGGAAGTCATGTGACCGCCCGGGCCTCGTCTGGACATGAACGTGCTCCACCCGGACGTGCTGCACTCAGCAGCTTGCCGTAGCCATCATGCCAGGCCCGTCGATGTTATAGCCAATGACCCTGACCACGGTCCTGCGGCGCTTGGGAGAAAGGCCAGCACGACCGGGACTTTTGTTTCACGCAAACTCGTACGTCACGTCAGCGCGAAGGCGATCGCGGGCAGGAACACGGCCCGACCATCCCAGTAGCGGACGTTGTCATTGTTGAGACCGGCATTAGAGCTGGGTCAGCTTCGCCAACAATCCGCTGCAAGCAACAGTTCAGTTAGATCGCGGTAGCGTTGGCCGTCGAGCCCCGTCAGATCCCTTATCCGTTCGATCCGCGTATAGACAGTATTGGGATGCCGACCGAGGATCCGCGCAGCCTTTTGAATATTCAGGTCAGCGTCGGCAACTGCGCGCAGTGTCAGAATGAGAGCGCCATCTGCTTTCGCATCTGCACGTACGAGAGCAGCCACCCAGTTTGGTGGCGCAGCTTGCACGTAGTCGGTGCCATGGTGGACCAGCAAATCCCGAATAGGCAAATCGGAGAATTGTACGACACGGTTGGTTACACTCGCAAAGTCCAGAGCAATCGTCGCCTGATGCAAGGCTTTGGGGAGAAAGGATGTTGACGGATGATCCGCACTGACGCCGACGAGTACAGCCGGACCAAGAACAAGGAGCATGGGGCGAATGCGTTCTGCAAGATTCGATTGTGGGGCTGTCCATCCCGATTGCCGGCGTTTGTCTGCAAGCACCGCAGTCACGAGATTGTTGCGTATCCCTGCGAGAGTGCGAATGGATGTGGCGTCCATCGCCTCTGATATTGCATTGGCAATCCGCTGCGCGCGTGCCGGGCTTTCCATTTCAGATGCGTTGGTGGACTGGGCAGCAACCACGCAATAGGCCTGGCGCTGTTCAAGGTATCCTGCGCGTTTGAGCAGCTGCGCAACGCGCCCATCGGATTCATCATATCCGCTTAGCAGGATGCTCAGAAGCTCTGTTCGGCGATCGCCCTCAGCTTCAGCGAGGATACGCGTGTGGGCAACATATTCTGAAGCGGCAATGGAACTGATGATGTTTGTATATTCGATGGCAAAGTCAGCGACCGCAGATACAGCCTGTTCCAGGTTCTTGGGACCGGTTGCGAGCGCGGCTTCGCGCAGCCAGGGCGACAAGATTCTGTGGCCACAGCGATAAGCGTGCAGGATTGCTTCAAGAGGAAACCGCTGTTCTGCCCTGCGCCGGGCATGGGTTTTGATGAACTCGAATTCACAAACCTCGCCGCCTGCAAACAGCCGCCGGATTTCCTGAACGTGCTCAGCGACATGTTGATCAAGCCCAGGCAAGATCTCCGGGTTGCCGGAGGTCGAGAATGCGGGGATCTCTGCCAGCATCAGCATCGCGCAACTCGCCGCTTGCGATGTGCATGCCGCTTTCAAGCGCCGTAGCGGCGCGAGGAATGACGCCGGTCTTGACGAGCAGAGACAAAATCTGCCGAAGGGGACCAATTTTTGGAGTCATGGGTTGTCAGGATTTGTGAAGTATTCACAATAATCAAGTCGATTTTGCCATAGTAATGGCCATGGGCAACGTGAGCGAATGTTGATACTCACCATTGCGCGGCTCGTGATCGCCAACTGAGCAAAGGAGCTACACAATGGCGAAATACCTGTTTGTCTATCACGGGGGTGGAAGTCCTCCTTCCAGCCCGGAGGAAGTAAAGAAAGTCATGGATGCCTGGGGCGCATGGTTTGGTTCCCTGGGGTCTTCGGTCATTGACGGCGGCAATCCAGTTGGAAAGTCCAGTACCGTGAAACCGGATGGCTCACTGGCCAGCGGCGGCGGTGCCAATCCGGCGAGCGGCTACAGTCTTATCGAAGCGTCAAGCCTCGATGACGCTCACAAGAAGGCGAAGGGCTGTCCGTTATTGAAGGTTGGCGGCACGATTGAAATCGCCCAGGCCTTGGACATGTAGTCGGTCCTCGCAATGGATCGAGGCAGTGGGAGAAGCCGCCGCCCTCTCTGCCTCGGCCTTCGTGCCGCCATCGTCACTACATTGCAAACTTCGCCAGATCTGAATGTCAGAACTCGGCGAGCAGAGAAGACTGGCCGTAATTTTTCAGTTACACGGCCTAGTTCTTGGCGCGCTCCACGTACGAACCGTCGTCGGTCATGACGACGATCCTTGTTCCGGCCGTCACATGCGGCGGCACGGCGGTGCGCACGCCGTTGGAAAGCATCGCCGGTTTGAAGGACGACGATGCGGTCTGGTTTTTCACCACCGGCTCGGTCTCGACAACCTCGAGGACGACACGTTGCGGCAATTCGATCGAGATCGGCAGACCGTTGTGGAGGCTGATCTGTATTTCCATGTTCTCGGCGAGGTAGACCGACTGGTCGCCGATCAGGTCGGATCCGATGTGGACCTGTTCGAAACTGACCGGATCCATGAACACGTAGGAATCGCCGTCCTGATAGAGATAGTTGTGCATCTTTGATTCCACATAGGCGCGCTCGACGGTGTCGGTCGTCTTGTAGCGCTCGTTGACCTTCACTCCGTCGCTGATGCGCCGCATTTCGACCTGGGTCACCGGCGTGCCCTTCCCGGGATGAAAATTTTCCGCCTGCAGGACCACATAAAGCTTGCCGTCTTCACTCTCGACGATGTTGCCTTTGCGCAGGCTGCTGGCGATAACCTTGGCCATTCACGGTCTCTTTTGATTGGGCCGGCAGGCGGCGTCGCCCATTGCCGGCAATTGGGGCGGGTCTGGTGCAAAGGCTAATAGCAGGCAAAGTCCAGGTTGCAAACCGGGCTATCGGAGACATGGATTGACGCTGCCTGACCAGGACTGGTGGCACCCCCAGCTTCACGCCGACCGGCGTCCGCTGCTTCTCGCCCGCAACAACGTAGTGCAGGCGGTGCGAGGGTATTTCCTGACCCGCGACTTTGTCGAGATCGACGTCGGCGCCATCCAGATTTCGCCTGGAAATGAGGCGCATGTTCACGGGCTAGCGGTCGATGTCGTGCGGCCTGACGGCGCGCGCGTGCCGCGCTATCTGCACTCCTCGCCGGAATTCGCGATGAAGAAGCTTCTGGCTGCCGGCGAGCGGCGCATCTTCAGTCTGGGTCACGTATTTCGCAATCGCGAGCAGGGGCCGCTGCATGCGGCGGAATTCACCATGCTTGAGTGGTACCGGGCGGAGGAATCCCTTGAGCAGATCGCGGCGGACAGTGTTGCCATGCTGCGTCTGGCGCTGATCCATGCGGGCACCGGTGCTCTGCGCTATCGTGACCGCGGCTGCGACCCGTTCCTTGCCCCTCAGCGGACAACAGTGGCGGAAGTCTTCGCGGCCTATGCCGGCATCGATCTGCTGGCGACCTTGTCCCCGGACGGTCTCGGCGATGCTGCGCGGCTCGCGCACGCAGTCCGAACCGCCGGGATAGAGGTCGCGCCGCACGATTCGTGGTCAGACATGTTCAGCCGCGTGCTCGTCAGCCGCATCGAGCCCAATCTTGGCTGCGGCGCGCCGACAATTCTCTGCGAATACCCGGCACCCGAGGCCGCTCTGGCGCGCCATAAACCGGGCGACCGGCGGGTGGCCGAACGCTTCGAGCTTTATGCCTGCGGCGTGGAACTCGCCAATGGCTTCGGCGAGCTCACCGATGCGCGCCAGCAGCGGGCCCGCTTCGAGAGCGAAATGGCCGAGAAGGAACGCATCTACGGCGAGCGCTATCCGCTGGATGAAGACTTCCTCAGGGCGCTCGATTCGATGCCGGAGGCAAGCGGAGCAGCCCTCGGCTTTGACCGGCTGGTCATGCTGGCGACACACTCTCCCACGATTGAGCAGGTCATTTGGACTCCGGCTACCTGACCGTCGCCGGTCATGCGCGGGCCGGCGCAACCTCCGGTCTGGCTGCGCCAAGTTTACCGATCTCCTGCTCGAGATCGACCAGCTCCTTTCCTCCGGCCATCAGGTTCAGGAGGTCATCGCGGTCGATGGCCTGCTTGTCATAGGTACCAATCGCACGGCCGCGCTTGAGCACAGTGAACCGATCGCCGACGGCGTAGGCATGGTGAACGTTGTGCGATATGAACACGACGCCGATGCCACGGGCCTTGGCCTGGATGACGAGCTTCAGGACGACCGAGGCTTGGTGCACGCCCAGTGCTGATGTCGGTTCATCGAGGATCAGGACTTTGGCCCCGAAATGGATTGCCCGTGCGATTGCGACGCATTGGCGCTCTCCTCCCGACAACGTGCCAACCGGTTGATCCGGATCGCGCAGCTGAATTCCCATCGCGGTCATCTCGGACAAAGTGGTCTGCCTGGCGAACTCGAGATCGAACTGGCGGACCGGCCCCCAGTTTCGGGTCGGCTCGCGGCCAAGAAAGAAATTGCGCGCCACGCTCATGAGCGGCACCAGAGCAAGGTCCTGGTAAACGGTCGCTATTCCTTCGTCGAGAGCATCCTTGGGCGCCGCGAGATGCCTTAGCCGGCCGGCGATGATGATTTCGCCGTCGTCGGCTTGATAAACGCCGGAAAGGAGCTTGATGAGCGTCGATTTGCCGGCGCCGTTGTCGCCGAGAAGGCAATGAACCTCGCCCGGCTCGACCGCGAATGAAACATCCTTGAGGGCGATCACCTGACCGAAATATTTGGTGATGTTCCTGAGTTCGATCAATGGTGCCGTCATCAGCGGCTCCGCATGGCGCGTCGATGTACAAATGAGTTGAACAGCACGGCGATCACCATCATCGCGCCCATGAAGAACTTGAACCAGTCGGTGTCGATGCCGGTATAGAAGATGCCCATCTGCACGATACCAAAAATCAACGCCCCGAACATGGCTCCAATGGCCGAACCATACCCGCCGGTCAGCAACGTGCCGCCTATCACCACCGCGATGATCGCTTCGAATTCCTTCTGCGTCCCGCGCAAGGTGTCGGCAGAACCCGCCGAAAGAACCTGGATGGTGGCGAAGATGGTTGCCGCGAGGGCCGTGAATACGAACAGCGTAATCTTGGTTTGCGCAACCGGTACTCCGACGTTGCGGGCGGCGTTGGCATCCCCGCCGCTGGCGAAGATCCAGTTCCCAAAGCGGGTCCGCATCAGAATCCAGGTGCAAAACGCGGTCAGGCCGAGCCACCAGAGGATTGACACCGGAATGCCCTGTATGGACGGCATGCCGTCGCCAAGGCGTTTACCGATAATTCCCAGG
Source organism: uncultured Alphaproteobacteria bacterium (assembly GCA_963780765.1). Taxonomy (GTDB): domain Bacteria; phylum Pseudomonadota; class Alphaproteobacteria; order Rhizobiales; family Aestuariivirgaceae; genus CAWHQZ01. Next base: position 80,736 of record CAWADI010000029.1, read on the forward strand.
TCGGCGAGCCAGGCGATCGGGGTCTGAAACATCTGACCGGCAAAGATCGGTGAAATCCAGTCATTGGCCGAATGCTCGTGGACACCTGATGCCTGGGTTCGACCGGTAATCCCCCGCGTAACCCCGAGAGTCAGGCCGCGCAACATGAACAGGCTGCCAAGCGTGACGATGAAAGACGGCAGGCCGGTTCGAACGACTACTAGGCCGTTGAGATAGCCCACGGTCCCCGACAGCAGGAAAGCCAGCAGGACCGAACTCCACACGGGCCAGCCCCACATGATGGGCGGAATGGCGATAACCATGCCGGCGAAGCCGATCATGGAACCGACGGACAGATCGAATTCCCCTGCGATCATGAGCAGCGCGACCGCCGCGGCGAGAATGCCGAGCTGGGCGGAAACCTCGAGGAAGTTGACGATGCCCTTGGCGCTGAAAAGACCGCTGTCGCCTGCGGTGATTGCAAAGAAGGCGAAGATCAGCAGGGTTCCGGCTACCGCTCCCAGTTCGGGCCGCCCGAGCAGCCGGCCAAGGAGAGAAACGGTGCGAACTCGTTCGTCCTTGCCGGCGGCACCGGGATCTCTCACTTGGGTCCTCCGGGCAGGAATAAGTGGCGGCCGCGCTGAGGCGGCGCCGCTCGGAGGCTGCTAGCGACGCCCCTGCTTCGACAAATCGATGACCGCCGTGGCATCGTTTTTTGTGACGAAACCAGGACCCGTCGGGTAGTCGGCGATCGGCGCAAGCTTGTACTTCTTCAGGAGGTCGAGCATTACGACCGGCACATAGCCCATGAGATATTGCTGCGCATCAATGCCCCATTCCATCTTGCCGTCGGCGGTGGCCTGAAGAATGGTCGGCGAGAGATCGAACGTACCCATCTTCACCTTGCCCGTGAGACCCAATTCATCGAGCGCGGCGAGAGCCGGCTCGGCGGCGCCGATGCCGCAGCCGAGCACGAATTCGGTGTCCGGGTTGGTCTTGAGGTAGGCAACGGTGCGGCTCCTCATTTCGGTCGGGTCCATGACGCCGTTCAGCACCGGCACCTCGACCCCGAGCCCTTTTGCAAATCCTGCGCACCGGTCATCGAGGCTGACATTGCCGACTTCATGATTGACGCAAACTGCTTTGGTGACGCCGAGCACCTTGACCCGCTCGCCGGCCGCCACTCCGGCTTCGTATTCCGACTGGCCGAGATAGAGAAGCCCGCCGAGCTCGCGGGTAAGCTTCGATCCGCCGGAATCGATGACAATGACTGGAATACCCGACGCCACCGCGTTCTTCACCGGACCGCTGAGAGCTGCCGTATCGGCGATCGAAACGACGAGACCGTCTGGCTTCGATGCCGCCGCGGCATCGATCATCTGCGCCATCTTGGCCATATCGAAGGTTTCGGGGGCAACGTATTCGACCTGCACGCCCAAGGTTTTCGCGGCATCGTCCATGCCGTTCTTTACTACCGACCAGTAGGGGTCGCCCGACTGGCCATGGGTTACGAACACGATGCGTGTTTCTTCGGCAAACGCCGGTGACGTCACCAGAAGCGTCATTGCCGCGGCAAAAACAGCGGCTGTCATCCTATGCAACATGTATTGATCCCTCCCGTTCCCGCATTCATCCACTTTTGGATGAATTTCCAGGTTTTCTGCAGTTTGGAACGATTTGTCTCTGGAGTGTTCCAAGTTGTCGGTGCTGAGTCAATCGACGCCAGCCGGTGACACTATCCACCGCATATGATCCATGGCAAGCCGGTGCTGAAGGCGGGCAGGGGCCGGGATAGGGCGTGACTGATGCAAGCCTCCGCCGCTAGAGTGCAATGAGCTTGTCCGGCATTTTCGCGCGCATCGTCGCGCTGATCGGCGCCGCTGCGATCCTGTGGCGGCGGCTGCAGGGCGACGCGCCGGAGCCGGCTGTGGGCAGCACTCCGGCGATCCCGGCGGCAAAGCCGCAGGGCAGCATCCCGACCCTCAAGATGCCGACGGCCAGGGGATGGGCCCAGGGGCAGACGCCGGTTGCGGCGCCCGGGCTCAAAGTCAATGCGTTTGCGACCGGTCTCAAGCATCCCCGCTGGATCCATGTGTTGCCCAATGGCGACGTTACCGTCGCCGAGGCCCTTTTCCTGCCCGGACCCGTCGAGACTCTCTTCGACTACGCCATGATCAGCACGATGAAACGCGCCGCCGCCGTGGGGGTCAGCCCAAATCGCATCACGCTATTGCGCGACGCGGATGGCGACGGCGTGGCCGAAACCCGGGAGGTGTTCCTGGAGGGGCTGAACCAGCCGTTCGGCATGGCGTTGCTGGGCGATACGTTCTATGTCGGCAACACCGATGGCGTGGTTGCCTTCCCCTACACGGCGGGCGCGAGCCGCATCACTGCGCCGGGGCGGAAGCTGACTGAGTTCAAGGCCGGCGGGCATTGGACGCGGAGCCTGCTGCCGAGCCTCGATGGGCTGAAGCTCTTCGCCGGGGTCGGCTCGTTCAGCAATATCGGCGAGAGCGGCATGGCCGTCGAGGAGGGCCGGGCGGCCATCCACGAGATCGATCTGGCAAGCGGCAGGAGCCGCATCTTTGCCTACGGTCTGCGCAACCCCGTGGGCTTGGCATGGGAGCCTCGAACGGGCGTGCTCTGGACGGTGGTCAACGAGCGCGACGGCCTGGGCGACGAGACGCCTCCCGATTATCTGACCTCAGTGCGCGACGGGGGCTTCTACGGCTGGCCCTATTGCTACTGGGGGCAGACGGTGGACGACCGGGTGCCGCAGGACCCGGCCGCAGTCGCAAAAGCCATAACACCGGACTACGCGCTGGGCGGGCACACCGCGTCGCTGGGCCTCTGCTGGCTGCCCGCCGGCACGCTTCCCGGCTTTCCGGAGGGCATGGCCATCGGGCAGCACGGCTCCTGGAACCGCAGCACGCTGAGCGGCTACAAAGTCGTCTTCGTGCCGTTCGCGAACGGGCGCCCGGCCGGGCCGCCGCGCGATATTCTAACGGGGTTCCTCGCACCGGACGAGCGGGTGTCCTATGGGCGACCGGTAGGGGTGGCGATCGGCCCGGACGGCTCCGTGCTGGTGGCGGACGATGTGGGCGATGTGATCTGGCGCGTGACGGCCGAGGGCTGAGTGCGTGGCGCCGGTTGCAATAGCCTGCGCCGAACTCAGTTATTTTCTACGCTTCTGGTAGCTGCCAACGAGCTGGGAGAGCGAAACGCCTCCGGCAGTGAGGTCGTAGAAATTGCATCCTCCAGGAGTGAGATAGCAGATGAGGGTTGTGAAGCCTCCTTTGGGGAGCGCTGCTCTGCTGTACACTTTGCTTCCCTTCTGCCGCTGGACTGTGACGTTGGCGGAGGCATATTCAAAAAATCGCGGAACCGCTGCCAGTATTCGCTTTCTTGCCCAGACTCGCTGCAGAGTTTTTTAGCTGCCCTTCGGAGCGTCCGCTGTTCGGAAGCTTCAAGCGCCGAGCCGACCAGTTCCTCAATCGTGAAGGGGCCATAGGAACTCCACCGTGTCGAAAAAGCTCACGCCGCGCTCGAAAGGACGCGCGGATCAGCGCTATCCGTCCTTTCGGCTGCTTCTCTAGGGTGGCGATCCAGGGTAGCGGTGCTTCTGGCCGTGCAGTAGAATTCCATTGCGGAGTGGTTGCACTAGTCGGAGCCGACAGCCGATCGCCGCCGCCACAACTAAGGTAGACCAACCATGAGCACTACTTGGGAGTATCAGATTCGGATTTATCTGGAGGATGCGCTCGCAGAAGTGGCAAGGCGCGATCCCGACAATCCGGCAATCAAGCCGTTAGTGGACGTCCTGATCGGGCATCATGCGACCATGAAATGCCAATTTGATGCCTTTGCGGATTATGTTGCAGAGGCTGCAAGGCACGGCCCTGAACAATATCCACTCTATGAGTGGACCAAGGCAACGATCGAGAATCCCGAAAAGAAGGGAAAGTACATCAAGTCTTTTACGCTCTATGTCAGAGGCAAGGAGGTTTACGCCAAGGAAATGGCAGAAGCGCTCAAATCGGACTTGCTGCCCCTGGTACGCCACGGGTTGATCACGCGAGTGTCCAAGCACGATGCCAATCCTGCAAACAACCCTCAGGTGCCGGCTGGCGTTGGCAAGTCACCTGGTGCGAACTAACGGGCGACGCTTCGCGAGGAATTCGGATCAACGGAAAAACGGCCCGACTGGCCCTATCGATCACCGCAGAGTTTGCCGACGGACGATGAGTGACTGATCTAACTCGTTAGTCCAGACCTTCGGCCTTTGGCGGTCGAGCTATCGCGGCGAAAACCGATCGGTTTCTGTTGTCCTCCAATAGTTGCGTGAATCCCGAAATTGTTTCGAACCCCAGACCGCGTGGCAGACCTGTCTCGGGATCAGATTTGATCTTGCCGTAGCTCTCGCCCGCGATCTTCTGCCACTTGCCGGCAGGCCGTTTGACTTCGAGGTTCACGGCCGTCGTTTTGAACACCATGCGAACGATGGCTTCCTTTGGAGCGGACGGCTTCGTCAAGCTCGGGCAGCCTGCGATCATCTGCCATCCGTTCGCCACCGCCCAGTTGGTTAGCTCGTCCTTATCCACGCGCGATCCTTCCGTTGTTGAACCAAGCAGGCCGCCGAGCCCGCACTATGCGCCCGCACGGCAGGATGCCATGATCGAAACTTACCCATAAGAGGCAATCTGCTTCACCGGCGACGATGGGAAGTGACGAGTAGTGCCAGTTATGGCTGAAGAGCCGAGTTTGACCCAAACTGGACACTGCCGCTCCGAAGTTTAGGTTGTCTATGATACTGATCACTGGAGCAACGGGCCAAGTCGGACGCGAGGCGGTGAACGCTCTAGTCGCTGCCGGGGTGGCGGTCCGTGCGCTCGTTCGGAAGCCCTCTAGCCCCGTTGGGCTCCGTGGCGCCCATATTGTGCAGGGCAGCTTCGATGATGACGTGTCGCTCGTCCGGGCATTCGATGGAAATCGACGTGATGCTGCTCGCGGGCAGGGACAGTCCAGACGCAGTCTTTCAACATCAGCGCGTCCTCGCGCACGCCCGACGGGTCAATGTCCAGCATATCGTCAAATTGTCCGCCATCGGTGCCTCGTCTAATTCTCCGGTTGCGCTAATGCGCGAGCACTACGCGATCGACAAGGAGATCCGGGTTGGCCCAGCGAGCTGGACGCTTCTCAGGCCGCACCTCTATATGCAAAACCTACTGCGCGCCGCAGACGGTATTCGGGCGGACGGGCGCCTTGCAGCTCCGATGGGGCACGACCGCTTCCCCCTTGTTGACACCCGCGACATCGGCGCCGCCGCAGCGATCGTCCTCGCCAACCCGGTCCAACACAGAAGTCAAACTTATACGCTCACCGGGCCCGCCGCGCACAGCTATGACGAGATTGCGAACGCGCTCTCCGTTGTCGCCTGGCCATGCCGTTAGTTACGAGCCGGTCTCGCCTCAAGCCTATGAAGCCCGGCTGCTCGCGGCGGACATTCCGGGCTGGCGTGCGTTTGATCTCGCCCACATCACGTCCGCCTACAGCAATTCCGACAATGCTGTGTCCCCTGATCTTCCGATGCTTCTCGGCCGTAGGCCACGATCGCTCTCCGAATTTCTGGAGGATCACTGCCAGTCCTTCACTACAACCGGCCGGCCCGCCCACGGCGAATAGCTAGTAGGATCGGATGTCGGCTTTGGCACGAATGCGAAGTGACCAGCGGCGTCATTGACGGGTGCCCTTAGGTGGAAAGCAGATCATCTCGCGGGCGCCGATGCTAAAACGAGATTGACCTTGCAGACGTGGGGGCGGTGTGAGCGGTGCTGCAAAGATTCATTGATCATCGGGATTACCCCCGACGTTGGTAAAGGCTCTTCATTCCCAGTGCAGGCCGCGTGGCAAGCACGACGGCTACTCCGCCGAGCAATGTAGCGGACGCGATCAGCAGCCGCGGTGTCACAGGCTCTGAGAGTGTCATCACGCCACCGAAAGCAGCGATTGCTGGAACCGAAAGCTGAACCGTCGCTGCGCGCGTCGCCAAAAGCCCGCGCAGGGCTTGATACCACACGATGTAGCCGAGACCGGAGGCAGCTGCACCAGATGTCACTGCGAGAGCGAGACCCGATGGTGTGCAATGGAACTCGCCGCGTAATGCGAGGCTAGCGAACAACGCCAGGGGTATGCAGCAAATGAAGTTGCTCGCATTTGCTTCAACCGGCTGATCGCTACCGCGTGCCAGCAGTGAAAACGATCCCCAGGCCGCTCCGGAAAGCGCCATGAAAATAGCCCCGAGCAGGTCCGGTGACGTCACCCCAGGCAGCACGAGAAAGGTCAAGCCAAGCACCGCCACCACAAGCCCGGCCCATGACGGCAGCGGAAAACGTTCGCCCTCTCGCAACGCGGTTGCGAGCATGGTGATTTGGACGGCGCCAAACAGGATGAGGGCGCCTGTGCCGGCGCTCAGCCGGGCATAGGCGAACGAAAAGAAGACCAGATACGCGAACAGCATGGCGATGGACTGCCAGCTTGTGCACGCGAAGCTGGGAAGACGTTCACGCCGAAAACATACGGCGATGGTGAGAATCAGGGCAGCGGAAGCGACGCGAACGCTGGTAAACGTTGCCGGGTCGATGAGTTCTGGAGCCAACGCCGTACGACAGAGCAGCGAGTTTGCCGCAAAGCACAACATCGCCAAGGCAGTCAGTCCTGCGGATCGGGCCACGGTCGCGCTCTGGAGCGCGCCGCGAGGAATTTCGATTGGACATGTTGGTGGCTGGAACAAGAGCAAGCTCTCAGTCGATCGCCACCGTATATGTTGTCGCTGTTCCTGACAGGCACGTTTCGCCGGCAGCGTTGAAGACAGTGGTCGCCAGCTTGCAGATCGGCTTGTCGTCGCGCACGCTCAGCACCTCGGCGTGGGCAACAATCTCTTCACCCACTCCCACTGCCTTCACAAACTTCCATTCGACGCCAAGAAAGACCGTGCCCGGCCCCGGCAGATCTTCGGCGACAAGCGCGTTGAGCAGGCCCGACGTGACGCCGCCCTGGACGATCAGGCGCCCGAATACCGAGCGCGCGGCCAGTTCCTCGTCATAGTGGAGAGGATTGCGATCGCCGGTCATATGGGTGAAGGCAATGATGTCGTCCGGGCGTGTGAGGCGCCTTCGCTCGGCTCGTGCCCCGAGTTCCGGTTTGCCGAAGCGGGTTCCGGACCATCCGGACCGAGCGGTTGCATCATTCATGTCTGGTCTCCTTCGATCACAACTCAAATTGCTGCGGCGACTTGATCCGCCGGCATGGTTGATCGTGTTGTCGTGGCGGAAGTCTGAACCCGGTCGCACGAGGATTTCGCAGCAAGAACGGCGACTTCGGCCTTCATCGCCTCGCTAAATCGCGTGTGGAGCTCTGGCAGCTCCTCGAGCGACCAGTCAAAAGCACTGATCGCATCCGTTGTCCGGAGAATCGGGAGGGCAAGCCCGTCCCGCTCTTCCTGGAAGCGTCGCAGCTGAAACTCGTTTCCGGAAAGTATCGCCATCGCAGCACCTTCTGCGTCGCGGAGCGCATCCGAAATTCCATGCGAGGTGAGTGGGTCGCGAAAGAAGCCAGCGTCGCCGACCAGCAGCCAGCCGGGCCCGTAAGCCTGCCGCAGCAGCCCTGGCGTGCCACGGAAAGCCTTCAGCCGGGAGACGTCGTTCGCAGCAGCATGCTCGGCCAGGTCCGGCGACAGCACCTTCAGTGTTAGAGTCGACCCGCTGCCAGGTTTGACCGGAACTCGGCATCGAAGCGCGACGTCGGTACAGAGGCAACCACACAGGCGAGCCCGTCATTGGTCGGTATCACTCCGCCGCTCACCCCGGGCCGGAAGTACCAGTGGTAGCCTGACAGTGCTGGCGCGGTTGCATAACCGAAGATGTGGGCGACGGCGGCGCGCCCGCGGACGAGCGGCTGCGCCTGGACTTTGCGAGCCACCATCGAGCCCAGGCCGTCCGCTCCGATCACATGTGTCGCCGCCAGAGTCGTCGGCCGGCCATCACGATCCTCGACAACGACACCGCGGACTCGGCCGCGCTCATCGAACGCAAGGTCGTGAACCGTGAGCGTCGTGCACGACTGTCGCGCCGGCATCGCGCGCGGCGTCCACCAGCAGGCGGTCGAGGACAGTCCGGCGTGGCGCGATCAGGCCGGGAATGCCCGGTTCCTGCCGGATTGGTATGACGACCTCATGCCCGCCATAGTGGAAGGTAGTCGAGGTGATTACCGGAGCGCCGCTGCGAATCAGCGGATTGAGCAGGCCCCAGCGCGCAAGTTGCATGACTGCAGGCCGCATCAAGGCGTGGGTGGAGAGCGTGTCGGACCCGTAGCTCTGGCGATCGACCGCCAGTACCCGCATGCCTGCCCGGGCGAGCAGCAGAGCCGCCGCGGCGCCGGCGCAACGCGCGCCGACGATGATTACGTCATAGCTGGGCCTGCATGCAGCAACGGGTAGCATGGGCTGTCTCCTCAGGCAGCTCTTTGGTCGCGTCGGTGGAGAAATGCGCAGACGCGTTGCGAGAGAATGACGGCATCGGATCCGACCCCGCCGATGAAGCTGGAGTCGCGCTTGCGCAACAGGCGGAAACCGAGGACGTAGAGGCCGGCAACGGCGGTCAGTCCATCCCGGTGGACGATCTCGCCGTCGGCTCCCACCACGGGAGCTTTCAGCCAGGGGAAGCCGCGCCGGTAGCCGGTCGCCCACACGATCGCGCGAAGTTGCTCAGCCTTCAGAGACAAACGGCGCGGCGCTGCGAGCGACAGGTCGACCGACGGGATCTCGGGATGCGGCGCATCGCGCGCCAGCCCCGCAAAGGAATCGATCCGTGCGAGGAGCCGCCACTGTTTGGCCTCCGCCACCGTCACGCTCGTCGGGAGGTCGTCGGCGAAGGCAAGCGTGTCCCCCTCAGCTGCGACCAGGCGCCCGGTGAGCCGCACGCCGATACGCTGCAGCGTTGCGAGGTTGACGTTTGCGCGGTCCGGACGGCCGGCAAGCTGCAGCGACGGTTGACGTCGGCGCCGCATCCGGGTCGGGCAGATCGCGGGTCCGCTCGGCGAGCACGCCCATCCGATCCAGCCACCAGAAGATATCGCGCCCACGCCAGTTGCGCGGCACCCGGGTATGTCGGCCGACTGCCAGCGTCACATCGCGTCCGCTGCGGCGCAACTCGTCGACGATCTGGACACCGGAGCAAGACGCCCCAACCACGAGCACGCCGCCGTCCGGAAGGGCGGCCGGCGAACGGTAGTGCGAGGAATGCAGGCTGGCCACACGCCGATCGATTGCGTGGGCAATATCCGGGATGATGGGTAGATCGCATTGCCCGGTGGCGATGACGACTGCGCGAGCGCGCCACGTGCCGCGGTCCGTGGTCACCAGGAACCCGGTGCAAGCTGGCGTGACCGCAACGACCTCGGTACGCGCTATCACCGGAGCGGAACAAGCGGCGGCATAGTTGCGCAACCGGGCTACGAAGGTGTCCCGATGCATGAACCCGTCGGGGTCATCACCGTCGTAGGGCGCGTTGGGCAGCCCGTTCATCCAGTTCGGCGTAAGGAGCCGCAACGAATCCCAGGCATGGTCACGCCAGCGCCCGCCGATCTCGCCACGCTCGAAAACGATGTGGTCGATACTGCGGCCGGCGAGGCAGCAGCTCATGGCAAGCCCCGCCTGGCCGCCGCCGATGATGGCGACGTCGGTCGCGAACACGCTCTTCTCCATCAAGTTGAGGGACGATCCGGCTCTTCTTCCGCCGGATCGCCAATAACGTTCGCCTTACTGAAGCGACTTCATGCCAACCGAAACCGCGACACCGTTGGTCAGCACGTCAAAAACAGCCGAACGGGAGCGGGCCTGCTCGACGAGCTGCGCAAGTTTGTCGCGTGGGGCATCGCCCTCGACCTCAAACTGGATCGAGATGTTCTGGAAGCCGTTTCGGACTTCGTCCGAGAGACCCAGGATGCCGCGCAGATCGATATCGCCCTCGATGGAGGACTTGACGCTGGTCAGCTTGATGCCGCGTGCGGCGGCGATATTGCCGATACCGGCGGTCAGGCAGGCGGCAAGCGCATGGAGCAGCCATTCGACGGGCGTCGGCCCGTTATCGGCACCGCATAACACGGCCGGATGATCGGCGTCGGCAAGATGGGACTTGACGTGTTTCTGCTCGCCGCCGGCGCCGTGGAAGCTGGTCATGGCGCTGCGGCTGTGTGTGCCTTTGATCCACTGGTTGGCGGCGCGGAACTGGAACTTCGCGAGTTCCGGCTGACCGGCGACCGCATTGATGGTGGCGAGAAGAGCTGGTGTGTCGACCCCGTTGAGTGGTGGGCGGGGCGCCTTAGTCTGGACTTGCATCGTGAATTCTCCTGAGTTTGCGCCTGACCGCCTCCGATGGGCGTGCGCCAGGCGAGGGGAAACTAGGGGCCCATCGTTTCTCGCGCGTGTCGCTGAGGCTGGTTTTGTGTTTCAATTGTTTCAGTCGATGGCGCGTGCCGGGGACGAGCTCCATGTTGCGCGGCAGGTCGCGCCACGGTGCACCTGAGTGCAGGACCGGAATTTCCATTGGGCAACCGCCGGTCGTTGACACGGGGAATGCCGCACGGTTTGTTGTGGGGTGAAGCCCGGCTGTCAGATTTTTCGCATCGCAGGAGGAGGCTCAGCACAGGCAGGAGAAAGCCTGCACAGCAGCGTCAGGAGACGAGGGAGCGCATTAACGCGCGCGCGTTGGCGTCGCGGACGACCTCCCTTACGATTGCACCTTCCTCATGATTGCTGTTCAAACGGCCCAGCACGAGCATCCGAATGCGGCCCAAAACGACTGCGCATCCGATGTCGGCAAGTGAGCCGACCAGGCTGTCGCCCTCCTCTCTTCTCACCCAAGCAAAGGACCCAAGACGATGAGCACGATCACCACCAAGGACGGCGTCGAAATCTTCTACAAGGACTGGGGCCCCAGAGACGCCCAGCCCATCGTCTTCCACCACGGCTGGCCGCTGAGCGCCGACGACTGGGACACCCAGATGCTCTACTTCCTCGGCAAGGGTTACCGCGTCATCGCCCATGACCGCCGTGGCCATGGCCGGTCGAGCCAGGTCAGCGACGGTCACGACATGGACCACTACGCCGCCGACGCTGCCGCGGTCGTCGAGCATCTCGATCTGCGCAACGCCATCCATATCGGCCATTCGACCGGCGGCGGCGAGGCGACCCACTACGTCGCCCACCACGGCCAGAGCAGGGCCGCGTCGCCAAGCTGGTGCTTATCGGCGCCGTGCCGCCGATCATGGTGAAGACCCCGGCCAATCCCGGCGGCCTGCCGATCGAGGTGTTCGACGGCTTACGCAAGCAGCTCGCCGCCAACCGCGCGCAGTTCTATCTCGATTTCGCGAGCGGTCCCTTCTACAGCTTCAACCGGCCCGGCGCGAACGCCGTCACAGGGCGTCATCCAGAACTGGTGGCGCCAGGGCATGATGGGCGGCGCAAAGGCGCACTACGACGGCATCAAGGCCTTCTCGGAGACCGACTTCACCGAGGATCTCAAGATCATCGACGTGCCGACGCTCGTGATGCATGGCGACGACGACCAGATCGTGCCGATCGCCGACTCCGCACTGCTGTCGGTGAAGCTGCTGAAGAAGGGCACGCTTCAAGATCTATGAGAAGTTCCCGCACGGCATGTGCACGACCCATGCCGACGTCGTGAACCCCGACCTGCTCGCCTTCATCAAGGGGCTGAGTACCGGAACGTGCAGAGGATCGATACTTTGAGCGGACAGGCAAGATCAAACTGAAGACGAATTGTAAGTGTATCGGAGGCACCGGTCTTATCGGTTCGCGTGCGCGACACAGCCGCGGCGGCGGAGTGGCAACAGTAATCAGCAGGAGACAAACATGAGCTTAGACAACACCTCACAACCTTCGGTCAAGTACTGCGCCGACAAGGTGAACGCGAATTACATCCACGGTAGACCGGGGCCCGAGTTGGTTCCGTCGCGCTACGCGCTGCGGGTCGGCGAGATTGACGTGCTGGTGGTCAGCGATGGGGTGCTATCGCTGCCAACCGGGATGTTGGGCCACAACGTCGACCAGGCCGTCGTGGCGGCCTGGCTGGAGGACATGTTCCTGCCGCCGGACGTGCTCGAGTGGGCGCTGAACGCGGTCGTGGTGCGTAGCGGCGGCCGGACCATACTCATCGACGCTGGGATAGGGGGGGAGTTCCCGGACTTGCCGCGGGCCGGGCTGTGGGCCCAGCGACTGGAGGCCGCCGGCATCGATCTCGCATCCGTGACCGACGTGGTGCTTACCCACATGCACATGGACCACTGTGGCGGGCTGCTCGCCGACGGGGTGAAAGAGCGGCTGCGTCCGGACCTGCGGGTCCACGTGGCGGCCGCCGAGGCCGAGTTCTGGGCGTCGCCCGATTTCTCCCGCGTCTCCATGCCGCCGGGGTTCCCGGACGCGCTTCGGCGGACGGCCAAGCGGTTCTTGAACGAGTACCACAGCCAGCTGCGGACGTTCGAGAACGGAGTACGAGGTGGCGCCGGGGGTGGTCGTCCATCGCACTGGCGGCCACACCCCCGGGCACAGCGTGGTCCGCCTGGCGTCCGGCGGCGACCGGCTGACGTTCGCCGGCGACCTCGTGTTCCAGGTCGGGTTCGAGCACCCCGACTGGTACAACGGCTTCGAACACGACCCCGAGGAGGCGGCCCGCGTCCGGGTCGGTCTTTTGCGGGAGCTGGCGGCGAACCACGAGTCGCTGGTGGCCACTCACCTGTCGTTCCCGTCCGTCTGCCATGTGGCGGTCGCTGGCGACGTCTTTCGTTGGGTACCGGGCCCCTGGGAGTACTGACCGCTTGTTGGGTTAGGGCCGAACTAGCCGACCGCATGCGTTTGAACAACTGGTCGATCGCTGCCTCGTACGACACCGCCCGTATCTTCGCCGGCTTAGGCTTCGGCTCCTCCACCGCGAGCAGGTCGATCATCTCGCGCCCGCGCCGCCCCGGCTTGTGCTCCGGCAGCATGCAGGTGTTGGGGCTCTGCTCGGGATCGATCCGGCATTTCAAGCGGCGCGTCATGGGCAGTATGTAGGGTGTCCCCACGCCGTTTTGCTTTTCGGCCGCAACCCTCTGCAGGCCGCGTAGCAAGCACGACGGCCACTCCGCCGAGCAATGGCACCCGCCGGTCGTTGACACGGGGAATGCCGCGCGGTTTGTTGTGGAATGAAGCCGGCTGTCAGATTTTTGGCACTGGCGGAGGACGTTCAACAGCCGGCAGTGCCGCAGCCGAGACACACAAGGGTAACTTTCCTCAATGGCTGTCGAAGTCGGCTCAGTTGACCACCTTTCCCAGGTCATCTCGCATGTCGTTGCACCGTCGTTCCTCCTTGCTGCGGTCGCCGGTTTCGTCACGGTTCTGTTCACGCGGATGACAAACATCCTCGACCGGGCTCGCAATCTGAACGCGATTCCCGACGAAGGTCATGATCGGAGCAATCTCAAGGCCGACATCCCTCGCCTGAAGCGGCGGGCAAGAACTCGTGAACAGGGCGATATTGCTTTGCGTCTGCAGCGGCATCGTCGCAGCGATCCTCATCATTGTTGCATTCGCAAGCGTATATCTGGGTCTCCAGCATGTTTGGGGAACCGCCATGCTGTTCATGGCTGCCCTCGCATTGCTCGCTGCCTCGCTTGTCGTGTTCGCCATCGAAGTCAGAATTTCACTCACCGACTATGATCATCATTAGAGACTGATGGTTGCGATAGTCGGGATTCTCGGGTCCAGGTGCTGCGGGCGCCGGGATATTTGTCAACCGCGGAATTTATCCGCCCGACACCCGCGGCAACAGGTAGACCTCGCTTCCGGGCGGGATTTTTTCGAGCCAGGAATCCCGGAAGATCCGGCCGTCGATGGATACGGACACGCCTTGATGCAGTCGCGGCTTGAGCCCGGGATAGGAATCACCCAGCCGCGCCAGCAGCTCGCCGATATTCCGTGCCTCGATCTCCACACTCGATTGGCCGCCCGCCAGGGGCTTGAGCGAGCCCCACAGGACGACCTTCACCACCCATCAGCCCCGGGCTGCCTCGAGCGCCTTGAGAATCCGCGGGGCCGACATCGGGATGTGGGTCATGCGCACCCCCACGGCATTCGAAACGGCGTTGGCGATTGCCGCCAGCGGCGGCACGATGGATGTTTCGCCGACGCCGCGCACACCGTAGGGATGGTTGGGGTTGGGAATCTCCAGGATCACCGTGTCGATGAAGGGTAAGTCCGAGCAGACCGGAATGCGGTAATCGAGGAAGCCCGCATTCTGCAGCCGGCCGTCGGCGCCGTAGATGTACTCCTCATTGAGCGCCCAGCCGATGCCCTGCGTCGCACCGCCCTGGTATTGACCCTCCACGTAGGACGGGTGGATGGCCTTTCCGGCATCCTGGATCACGGTGTAGCGAACGACTTTCGAGGCGCCTGTTTCCCGGTCGACCTCGATGTCGCAGATGTGCGTGGCGAACGAGACACCGGCGCCGTCGGCGACGAACTCATTGTGACCGGCGATGGGACCGCCCGTATTGGCGGCAGCCGCGGCGATTTCCTTGATCGACAGCGGCGGGAAATTGCCCGCGTTGGCGCCGGCGGGCTTGGCATGGCCGTTCTCCCACTCGACGGCCTCCTCGGGGATATCCCACATTTTCGCCGCCCTGGCGCACAGCTTTCTCTTGGCATCGCGGGCGGCGAGCACCGTTGCCATGCCGGACGAGAACGTCACTCGGCTGCCGTCGCTCATGTCGTTGTGACCCAGCGAGCTGGTATCGGCGACGACACAGCGCACATTCTCGTAAGGGATGCCGAGCTCTTCCGCCGCCATCAGGCACATGGAGGCCCGCGAGCCGCCGACGTCGACGGTGCCGACGGCGATGACCGCAGTTCCATCGAGGTTGATGTTGATCGAGGTACAGGTCTGGCCGCCGAAATTGAACCAGAAGCCGCACGCCATGCCGCGACCCTGATTCTTGCCCAGGGGGGCTCGCATGTGCGGATGGTTCTTTGCCGCCTCGAGCGTCGGACCGATGCCGATGGGCCCGTAAGTCGGGCCATAAGACGACTTGGTGCCTTCCTTGGCCGCGTTCTTGATGCGGAAATCGATCGGATCCATGCCGATCTTCTTGGCGACCTCGTCGACCACGCTCTCGACCGCGAACGCCGCCATGGGCGCCGAGGGCGCCCGATATGCGGTTGTCTTTGGCCGGTTGGCGATGACATCGTAGCCGACGGTGCGAACGTTCTGCAGGTCGTAGCAGGCGAATGACGTCATGGATCCGAGCTCCGCCCATGGACCGGGGAACGCTCCGTTCTGATAGCGCAGCGTCGCCTCGGCGGCGGTGATCCGCCCGTCCTTCGTCGCGCCGATCTTGACGTCGACCGAGGTGGAGCTTGTCGGCCCCGATGCCCTGAACACCTCCTCGCGGGTCATCACCACCTTCACCGGCCGGTTGGCCTTGCGCGATAACGCGAGCGCCACAGGCTCGATCCAGATGTGAGTCTTGCCGCCGAAACCGCCGCCGATTTCGGAGGCCGTGACCCGCAGCTTGGAGATATCCATGCCGAGCAGTTGCGCGCACTGGTTGCGGAATATGAAGTGACCCTGGGTGCATACCCACAGCTCGCCTTGTCCATCGGGGCCCACGTTGGCGAGACAGGCGTGCGGTTCGATGTAGCCCTGGTGCGTCTGCTCGGTCTTGAAGCTGCGCTCCACGATCACATCGGCCTGCCGGAAGCCAGCCTCCACATCGCCGTGACCGAACTCCGAGCGCTTCGAGACGTTGGAGGACTTTTCGGGTTTTGGCTCGACCCCTTCGGTGAACACGTCGTCGTGCAGCACCGGCGCTGAAGCTTTCATCGCCTCATCGCAATCGGTCACATGCGGCAGGATCTCATAGTCGACCCGGATGAGCTTCAGCGCCTTCTTTGCGGTGGCGGCATCGACGGCCGCCACGGCGGCGACCGCATGGCCGTCATAGAGCGCTTTCTTGCGCGCCATGCAGTTCTCCAGGATGTCGCGCATGGCGCGATCACCGTTGGTGAGATCGGGCAGATCGGCGCTGGTGATGACCGCTTTCACGCCGGCGAGCTTCTCCGCTTTGGCCGTATCGATTTTCCTGATCCTGGCGTGCGCGTGGGGCGAGCGCAGAATGAGACCCACGAGCTGGCCGGGAGCTGTCGCATCGGCTCCGTATTTGGCGCGGCCGGTGACCTTGTCCATTCCGTCGGGCCGGAGCGGCCGGGTCCCGACGACCTTGAATCTCTGGCCGGTGAAGCTGGTATCGAGCGGCATGGTCAGCCTCCTCTCATTTCCTGCGCGGCGTCCTGGACGGCGCGAACGATCTTATCATAGCCGGTGCAGCGGCAAAGGTTTCCCGCCAGGCCGAACCGGATTTCCTCTTCCGTCGGGTCAGGGTTGCTGTCGAGCAGCGCCTTGGCCGCGATCAGAAAACCGGGGGTGCAGATGCCGCACTGAAGAGCCGCGTGCTCGATGAACTTGCGCTGCAGCGGATGCAGGGTTTCGCCCTTCGCCATGCCTTCAATCGTTTCGATCTCGCGGCCGTCCGCTTCCACGCCGAGCACCAGGCACGAGCAGATCAGCCGCCCGTCGAGGATCACGCTGCAGGCGCCGCAGTCACCGGTGCCGCAGCCTTCCTTCACGCCTGTCAGGCTCAGCCGGTTGCGCAGCACGTCGAGGAGGGTCTCTTCCGCTTCGCAGACGTATTCGACCGCATCGCCGTTGATGACCGTGGCGACATGAGTTCCGGACATTATCTTCCTCCTGCGCGCTCGAGCGCGATCCTGGCTGCACGCTTGGCAAGCACGCCGGCGACCTTGATTCTGAATTCCTTCGTGCCCCGCTTGTCGTCGATGGGCCGGCATGCCGCGGAGCAGGCGGCGGCCATCTTTTCGAGCGCCTCGTCATCGACGGGCGAGCCGATAAGGGCCTTGCCGGCCGCTTCGACCAGCAACACCGTCGGAGCGACGGCGCCAAGGGACACGCGCGCGCTCGTGCATTTGCCCTTGTTGTCGAGCGTCAGGCTGACGGCCGCGCCTACGACTGCGATGTCCATCTCGGTGCGCGGGATGAACCGCAGATAGGCATCACCCGAGCGGGCAGGGCGCTTGGGAAGCAGGATCGACTCGATGATCTCGCCTTTGCCGAGGTGAATCTGGCCAGGACCCTTGAGCAGCTGGTCAACCGCCACGGTTCGCCGCTTCCTGGGTCCTGAGATCACCGCTTTCGCGCCGGCTGCCACCATGGCCGGCACGCTATCGGCGGCCGGGGATGCGTTGCACAGGTTGCCGACCATCGTGGCGCGGCCCTGAATCTGCTTGGAACCGATCAGGTTTACCGCTTCGACCACGCCCGGCCATGCCGCGCGAACCGCCGCATGTTCGCCGAGCTCGGCTCCGCTAACGGCCGCGCCGATTTCAAAGCCGGCCGCCGTCTTGCGGATCGTGCGCATGGCGGCAATGCGCTTGATGTCGACGATCAGCGAGGGCTCGATGAAGCCGGTTCGCAAACGAACAAGAAGATCGGTTCCCCCGGCCAGGACGTAAGCGCGCCCGGGTGCCCGGGAGAGCAGGTGTACAGCATCCTTGGTCGAGGTTGGGCACTCGTATCGCATCAAGTTCCTCTCATGATGACGGACATCTTTCTTTCGGGGCAAACCTTTAGCCCCGTTCATCAATCTAGACCAGAACAACTTGCACTGTCATCGCCATCGCCGGATGGCGAATTGACGCCTCCGGCATCTGTTCGTAAGTTGCGCCGAGTTTTCGCACCGGTCCAAAGACTGCTCGGCGGAAGGCGTGAGCAGGCAATGTGTGTCTGGTCGAGTGGTGGGGGAGTGAATGGCCGGTCGAGCTTTGCGGGAAATGGCAAGGACCAGGAATGTCAAGCTTGGCCATTTCATTGTCGAATTTGCGACCCCCGGCATCGGTCACATTCTGAAGTCGGCCGGCTGCGATTTCGCGCTGTTCGACCTCGAGCATTCGGGTTTCAGCTTTGAGACCGTGAAGAGCGCCATTCGCTACTTCGAAGCGGCCGACGTTGCTGCCATCGTCCGTGTGCCTTCCAGGGAATATCATCACATTGCCCGCGCCTGCGACATGGGCGCCGAAGGCATCATGGTGCCGATGGTGGGTAGCGCCAAGGAGGCGAAAGCCATCGTCGAGTGCATGAAATACTTTCCGGAAGGAAAGCGCGGCGTGGCTCTTCAGGTCGCACATGATCGCTATCGAACTGGCCCGGTGCCGGAAAAACT
Organism: uncultured Alphaproteobacteria bacterium; assembly: GCA_963780765.1. Lineage (GTDB taxonomy): Bacteria > Pseudomonadota > Alphaproteobacteria > Rhizobiales > Aestuariivirgaceae > CAWHQZ01. Next base: position 99,060 of record CAWADI010000029.1, read on the forward strand.
GGCCGCTGCAAACGAACGCACGGCGCTGTTCTGCCAGATTGAGACCCGGGAAGGCGCCGACAATGCCGATGCCATTGCGGCCGTCGATGGCGTCGACTGTCTCTGGGTGGGGCATTTCGATCTCTCGGTGTCGCTGGGCGTTCCGGGCCAGTTCGACAGCCCCGCTTTTCTCACCGCGATCGACAAGACCATCGCCGCGGCGAAAAAGCATGGCAAATCGCTCGGTCGTCTTGTGCCCACCGCCGATCAAGGCATCGAGCTCTACAAGCAGGGGTTCGATTTCTGCTGCTATTCCGGCGACGTATGGGTGCTTCACAACGCGCTTGCCGAAGCCGTCAGCAAGCTGCGCGCCGGGTGCAAGTAGACGTGACCATGAAAGACCGGTTCCGTGTCGCTCTTTCCGGCGACTTCCGAAAGAAAGACGGTTCCCCGGTATTTCCGGACTTCGATCTGGCGCCGCTTCAGAATGCGCCGGGCCTCGAGATGGCTTACCTCGAACCGGCCAATCCGATCGCGGCGGAGCAGCTTGCGGACTTTGACGCTCTCATTCTGCTGGCGCCGCGGTTCGCAGCCGAAAGCGTCCATCCGGCTGGCCGGCTTGCAGCGGTAGCCCGGTTCGGCGTCGGTTACGACAATGTCGACGTGGAGGCCTGCACGCGGGCAGGCATCGCGCTGGTCATCACGCCCGATGGCGTGCGTCGTCCGGTGGCCGTTTCGATCATCACTTTCATGCTGGCGCTGACCGGCAAGCTCATGGTCAAGGATCGACTGGCGCGCATGGGGCCTGACGGGTTCTCCGCCCGCGGCGAGCACATGGGCGTCGGTCTTGTGGGGAGAACGCTGGGCTCGATCGGGGTGGGCAATATCGGCGCCGAAATGTTTCGGCTGGCGAAGACTTTCGACATGAAGTTCATCGCCTGCGATCCCTACGCCGATCCGAAGGTCGCCCGGGAGCTGGCTATCGAGCTCGTATCGTTGGAGGAGGTGTTTGCGCGCTCCGATATCCTCGCGGTCAACTGCCCGCTGACGGCCGAAACCCGCCATCTCGTCAACGCCGAGCGGTTGAGCCGTATGAAAAAAACGGCCTTCTTCATCAATACCGCCCGCGGACCGATCGTCGATCAGGCGGCGCTCACCAGGGTTCTTGCCGAGCGGCGAATTGCCGGAGCCGGGATCGATGTCTTTGAACAGGAGCCCACCGATCCGGATGATCCGCTGCTCAAGCTGGACAATGTCGTTGTTGCTCCCCACGCACTGTGCTGGACGGACCAGTGTTTTGCCGGGAACGGTGCCGCCGACGTGAAGGCGGTGCTCGACATCCAGCATGGCCGCGTCCCTCGTGGCATCGTCAACCGGGAGGTTGTGGATCAGCCGCGCTTCGGCAAGCGGCTCGAAGATTATCGTAGGCGTTTTGCAAACTGATGGCTCAAAGCGCCCACCAATTCCGCATGCCTGGCGCTGAGTGGAAAATCGGCAGCCGCAATTACGCGGCTGCCAAGCATGGGAGGTGTTGATGAGATTGCGTGGAAAGGCCGGTTGGATCGGTGTCATCGCCTTGGCGGCGATGACATGGGCGTCGGTAGCGTGGGCGGAAACCGCTGCGGAACGGGCGGTAAAGGAAGCCCAGAAATACAAGGGAACGACGATTACGATCGTCTGGGAAGCAGGACTGCAGTCCCTCGATCCCTTGAACTTTTCCGGACCAAAATGGAAAGAGCTGACCGGAATAGACGTCAAGGTCATCGAGGTGGCGACCGCGGAGATGTTCACGAAGATCATGCAGGAATACCGGGCCGGCACCGGTGCCTATGATGCGCTGAACGTCATTCCTGCGTGGATGCCGGACCTGGCGCAGGCCGGCGCTCTCGAGGTCCTCGACCCTTACGTGGACAAGTACGGGTTTCGTGACGAACTCCAGAAAATTGCGCCAACCTACCGCGACAATCAGATGATGGTCGACGGCAAGATTTATGGCTTCCCCGACGATGGCGATGTGTTCCTGTACTACTATCGCAAGGACATTTTCGAGGATGCCGCCGTCAAGGATGCCTACAAGGCGAAGACCGGCAAGGACCTTGCGGTGCCGAAAACGTGGGCCGAGTTTGCCGAGGTCGGCCAGTTCCTGAGCGATCACCTGAAAGACAAGAACATGTATGGTGCCGGTTTCTTCCGCCAGCCGCCTTACACCATGTACATGTTTCAGGAGCGCTTCCGCGTCGAAGGCGGCAAGTTCTTCGACGAGAACATGAAAGCCGCGATCAATTCCGATATCGGGGTCAAGGTGCTGACCGGCATGCGGGACGACAACAAGTTCATGCCGCCGGGGGTGGAACAGTGGGGTTTTGTCGAGAATCTGGCCGCCTTCCTTCAGGGCCAGACGGCGATGACGATCTCCTGGCCGCCATACGGCCGCTGGGCAGCCGGCTATGGTACCGATCAGGAGGTCTTGAGCTGGGTGCCGAAATCCACGATCGCCGGCAAGGTCGGTTATGCCCTTCCGCCCGGCGGTCATCCGCAACTTGCCGCGGGATTTGCGCTTTCGGTTGCCTCTACCTCGAAGAACAAGGACGCCGCTTACCTCTTCATCCAATGGCTGAACAGTGAAGACACCAGCTTGCAGCGCGTTCAGCTGCCTTACGCCTTGCGCGATCCCTTCCGCGATTCGCACTTCGTGAGTGCTGAGTATCTGGCGAAATGGCCGGACGCCAAGCACTACCTGGCGGCGTTGCAGGAAGGTGCCAATACGGGACTGCTGGACCTGTCGCTGCTGCAGACGGACAAGTATGAAGAAGTGTTGCGCCAGGTGATCTCGAAGCTGTGGGCAGGAGAAGATCCCAAAGCCATTCTCGACCAGGCCGCAGCCGAATGGGATGCGATCACCGAAAAGATCGGCGTGGACAAGCAAAAGGCCGTCTACGATGGTTGGGCGGCCAAATCGGGCGCCTATCCGAAGATGTAGCTTGGATCAGGCCCTGCCCGGATGTCGGGGCAGGGCCTTCTTCCGCCTGGCTAGATGCGGTCACAAGCACTCGCGCTGACCGGTCCGCGCGGAATTCCGCCCGACCGGCACTTCAAGCACTGGCTCGTCGCGCCGGCCGTATTTCTTCTGCTGCTCATCGGGCTGTTCCCGCTCGTCTATTCGCTGGTGGTCAGCTTCATGCAGCTCACCATGCTCGAGCAGGACACCTCCTTCGCCGGGCTTGCCAACTACGCACAGCTCTTCCGGGACAAGCGCCTGTGGCAGGCGATCCTGCATACGGCGCTGATAACGGTTGTCGCTCTGCCTCTCGAGCTCGTATTCGGCCTCGCCATGGCCTACCTCTTCCGCGACCGTATGCCCGGCCGACCGATCTTCGTATCGCTTCTGGTGCTGCCAACCATTATCTCGCCGATTGTCGCCGGCGCCACCTGGCGGCTTTTGTTCGACAACCAGTACGGGCCCATCAACCAGATCCTGGGCTGGTTCGCCGGGCGGCCCGTCGCGGCTCTCTGGACGGTAAAGCCTGATCTCGTCTATCCGGCCATCATCTTCTGTGAAGTCTGGCAGTGGACGCCCTTCATGTTCTTGATTCTGCTGGCCGCCCTTTCCAACGTGGATCAGTCGCTCACGGAAGCCGCCGAAATTGATGGAGCGGGCTGGTGGCGCACATTCCTGAAGATCGTGCTGCCCGCGATTTGGCCGGTCATGGCCATCGCCATCCTGATTCGCGGTCTCGATCTCGTGCGCATCTTCGACATCATCTGGGCACTCACTTCCGGTGGTCCAGGCACGATGACCGAAACGATCTCGATCTACACCTACGTGCAGGGGTTCCGGCAATTCGAAACCAGCTACACCGCGGCCATCGCCTTTCTCATCATTGCCTTGCTGACCGTTTTCATCACCTGGGCGATCCGGCGCATGGGTCTGGCGAAATGAGAGCGGCGATTCCGTTTCGCCGCCGCCGGCGCGTGCGCCTGGCAGCCCGCTATTTGGTGGCTGTGGCGCTCGTCCTGGTCTTCGTCTTTCCGGTCTATTGGCTGTTCATCATCTCCTTCAAGACGCCGGAGGAGATCTTCGCCTTTCCGCCCGTCTGGTATCCAAAGAGCATCCAGTTCGCCAACTACCGCGTCCTGTTCAAGGACGGCGATGCGATTACCGTGTGGAACAGTCTGGTGCTTGCCTCTGTTTCTACCTTCTTCGCGATGATTCTCGGCACCATGGCCGCCTATAGTCTGGCCCGCTTCAAGACCGGCGGCGAGAACCTGGCCGTGTGGATCATCTCGCAGCGCATGGTGCCGCCGGTGGCGATCGTGTTTCCGGTGTTTCTTCTCTATGTGTTTCTGGGATGGGTGGATACCTTCCCCGGTCTGATCATCCTCTACACGGCTTTCAATCTTCCGTACGTGATCTGGATGATGCGCGGATATGTCGAAGACATCCCAATCGAGCTTGAGGAAAGCGCTCTCGTCGACGGTTGCACCCGCTGGCAGGTGTTGCGGAAGGTGGTGCTCCCCATGGCGCGCTCGGGCCTGTTCGCGACCGCCGTTTTCACGTTTGTTTTTGCCTGGAACGAATTTCTGTTCGCGCTTGTCCTCACCCGTACGGAGGTCACGACCTATACCGTGCAGGTCACGCACTATTTCGGCGGGCAATCCAACTTTTGGGCCAAGATCGCCGCAATGTCCGTGCTCGGAACCATTCCGGTCTTCATCGCCGTCGCCACCCTGCAGCGCTATCTCGTGCGCGGCATCTCGATGGGCGCTGTGAAGGGCTGACCAGATGGCCGATCTGAAGATATCCGGTCTGCACAAGCATTACGGCGCCTTTCACGCCGTGCGTGGGGTGGACCTCGAAGTGCCGTCGGGCGAGTTCACGGTGCTTGTCGGACCCTCTGGTTGCGGCAAGTCTACGCTCTTGCGCACCATAGCCGGCCTCGAAGAAGCGAGCGAAGGCCGCATCGAGATTGGCGGCAGGGACGTCACCTGGGACCGGCCGCGCGATCGCGATATCGCGATGGTTTTTCAGAACTATGCCCTTTATCCCTACATGAGCGTGGCCGAGAACATTGCTTTCGGTCTGCGCGCCCGCAAGTTTCCCGTCCGCTGAGATCGACAAGCGCGTCGCGCGCGCTGCGGCAATGCTCGGCATCTCCCCGTTGCTGGCCCGTCTGCCGCGCGAGCTTTCCGGTGGCCAGCGCCAGCGCGTGGCGATCGGCCGGGCCATCGTCCGCGACGCGCGACTGTTCCTGTTCGATGAGCCCCTCAGCAACCTCGATGCCCAGTTGCGCGATGACATGCGGGCCGAGATCAAGCGTCTGCATCAGGAACTCCGGCGCACGATGATCTATGTCACCCATGATCAGATCGAGGCCATGACACTCGCCGATCGCATTGTCCTGCTCCGTGACGGTCAAATCGAGCAATCGGGCTCCCCCCTGGATTTGTTCGAGCGGCCGGCTACCCGGTTCGTGGCCGGGTTCCTGGGATCGCCGAAAATGAACTTTGTGAACGTTACGATCGTGGGCGGGTCGGTTGCGCTTGGCGATGGCACGAAGCTGGCCATGCCAGCCGCGGCGCGCGTGAAATCCTCCACCGCGGTCCTGGGAGTTCGCCCTCAGCATATTGCAAGGGCGGGATCAGGCGCGGCGGAGGGACATGTCAGACTGCCGGTTGTGGTCGAGCTTGTGCAGCCAACGGGCTCGCGCGTGCACATTACCTTCCCGTTGGGAGGAGCGAGCGTCGTCGCCGAGCTCGATGCTCACGACGTGAGTGGCCCGGGCGAGAAGATTGTCCTCGATCTCGACATGACGCGCGCCATTCTTATCGATCCACAATCCGACAGGGTGCTCTAAACAGGTTGGAGGTTTTGATGGCGAACAAGAAGATCAGCCGGGCGCTAAAGCTTTTCGGCACAGAGATACCGGTCGCCAAGGGCCGAACGCTGCGTGCCGGCGCGGTTTCCGCGATATTGGAAGGTGGCGCGCTTCGCTACATCAGGCTAAACGAGGTCGAAGTGCTTCGCGCCATCGCCTTTCTTGTGCGTGACGAGAACTGGGGCACGTTTACTCCGGAAATTAGCAAGCTTCGGGTGAGCCAGTCCGGCGGCGGTTTCAAGGTGAGCTACGACGCACGCTGCTCCGATGCCAGGCGCTCGCTCGTCTACAGGGCAGAAATCTCCTGCCCGGCCAACGGCCCCCTGAACTTTGAGGTGACCGCGACGCCTGAAAGCGACTTTCTCACCAACCGCACGGGCTTCATCGTGCTTCACCCCCTACGAGGGGTCGCCGGGCGACCGGTGACTGTCGAGCACGTCGATGGAAACCGAACCAGGGGCAAGTTTCCGTCCCTCATCGACCCGGTGCAGCCTTTCCTCAACATCCGCTCTCTCCGCCATCAGGTGATGCCCGGAGTTTTTGCCACGGTACGCATGGAGGGAGATGCCTTCGAAATGGAGGATCAGCGCAACTGGACCGATGCCTCTTACAAGACCTACGTGCGTCCGCTTGCCCTGCCGTGGCCCTATGTCCTTCCCAAGGGTCAATCGTTCGCGCAATCGACAACGTTGACATTTGCGGGAAAGCCCTCGCGGTCAAGAAAGCACGGGGCCACAAAAAGCATCGCCGTATCGGTAGGGAACACGGGAGCCGGGCCGCTACCGGCAATCGGCGTCGGCGTGTCGGCAGCCGAAGCAGAAGCGGCGCTCACGAGGAGTGACCTCATCAAGGCGGCCGGCATTGCGCACCTGCTCTGCCAGATCGACGGCCGCACCCACGGGCGTGCCGAAACAGCAGCCCGCTACCGTGAACTGAAGAAGAAAACCGGCGCCGAAATTGGCCTCGAGATTGTAATTCCGGGCAAATCAGCACCGTCGGCGGAACTGGCGGCGATCGCGGCAGACATCAAGCAGGGCGGGCTGGTTCCGGATCGCATCGCCGTTTCACCGGCCGCCGACCTCAAGGCGGTGCTTCCCGGAAGCGGAGGCGCCACGACTCCGAAAGCCGAGGAAATTATTGCAGCTGCCCGCGCGGCCTTTCCCGGTGTTGTGCTGGGGGGCGGAGTATTTGCCTACTTCACGGAACTGAACCGCAAACGCCCGCCTGCCGAGCTCCTCGATTTTGTGACCCACACGACCTGTCCGATCGTACATGCCGCCGATGACACATCGGTCATGGAAACGCTCGAAGCATTGCCCTACGTAATCCAATCGACCAGGGCGATGATCGCCGGCAGGCCGTATCACGTGGGGCCGAGTGCGATCGCCTGCCGCGATAACCCATACGGCGCCGCCGTCGCCGACAATCCCGACAACGGGCGAGTGTGCCTTGCTGACATGGACCCGCGCCATCGCGGCCTCTTCGGCGCCGCGTGGACGTTGGGTTACATCGCTGCCTTCTGTGCGGGAGGGGTCGCCTCGATCACCATGGGTGCGGCGACAGGGCCTGCGGGAATCATCTATGGCCGTGCCCGACTATCACCAGCCCTGGTTCGACGATGGCGAGGCCCAGGTATATCCTGCCTTTCATGTGATCGCCGGGCTCGCCAGTGGCCATGGCAGCAAGCGCCTGGCGGCAACATCGGCAGAACCTTCGGCAGTGGCCGCGCTCGCTTACCGATCCCGGAGGGGCTCCGCTGTTTGGCTCGCCAATCTCACCGAAATCACCAGGGCCGTAAAGGTTTCAGGGTTGAACGGTCGAGCCGCGCTGCGTGTTCTGGATGAAACGACATTCGCCGCCGCCGCCCGGGATCCGAACTGGCTGGTCGCCGGCGATGACAGGCCTCGCAAGATCGGCGTCATTGAGCTCAAGCCTTATGCAGTCGCCCGGATCACGACGGTATAGCGGGCGGGAGTCGATGATTGAGGAATCCTCGCCGATGACATACTTCGACCGGCAGCCATACTGCGTTGTCGTGGTAGGAGCGGCGAGCGGCATCGGCCGGGCGGTGTCGGAGTTCATCGCCGCCCAAGGGCCGTCGATTGCCTGCCTGGATCGCGATCTGGCCGGTGCGGAAGAAACCGCCGCGCGCATCGGAAAGGCGGGAGGAACTGCCTCGGCGTTTCACGTCGACGTCACTGACAAGAAGTCGGTGAACAGCGTCGTGGATGCGGTCGTCTCGCGGCACGGCGCGATCGACGCGCTCGTAAATTGCGCCGGAGTAGCCGGCAAGACCAACATCAAGGCGCACGAAGTAAGTCTCGACGACTTCGACAGCGTATATCGTATCAATCTGCTGGGAGCTCTTATTGTTTCCCAGGCAGTGCTGCCGCTGATGCTGGCCAGGCGGTACGGCCGCATCCTCCATGTCGCTTCCATCGCCGGCAAGGAAGGCAATGCCGGCATGGCCGCCTATTCCGCGTCGAAATCGGGGCTCATCGGTTTGGTGAAATCGATGGCCAAGGACTATCCGGAAACCGGCGTCACCATCAATGCGCTGGCCCCGGCCGTAATCCGCACGCCGATGGTGGACGCGCTTCCCGAAGCGACGGTGAAATACATGACCGACAAGATCCCCATGCGCCGGTGCGGTGAATTGACCGAGGCCGCCGCCATGATTGCCTGGATCGTTTCGCCCGCCTGCAGCTTTACGACCGGCTTCACCTTCGATCTCACCGGCGGCAGAGCGACCTATTGATGCTCAGGATGACCAGATCGAACCAGGCTTCCGACCTGTTGTTGCGACACTGGCAGGAAGGGCGCGTCCTTGCCCAGTTGCCGGAAGCCCTGAAGCCCTCGAACGCGTGCCGAAGGCTATGCGATTCAGGCGCGCCTGGAGCAACGGGGCAGGGGAACGCTCCTCGGCTGGAAAATCGCGGCAACCAGTCGGGCCGGCCAGCAGCACATCAATGTGGACGGCCCGCTCGCCGGTCGCCTGTTCTCCGAGCGGGCATTCGAGAGCGGCTGCCGGATGGCGCTCGGTGCGAACCGCATGCGGGTGGCGGAGCCGGAGTTCGCATTTCGAATGGGCCGGACGCTGCCGCCGAGAAAATCGTCCTACGCCATGGAGGAGGTCGTCGAGGCAGTCGATGTCCTGCACCCGGCCATCGAGATTCCGGACTTCGCGCTATGAGGACTACACGACTGTCGGTGCTCCGCAGCTCATCGCCGACAATGCATGTGCGCACTGCTTCATTCTCGGCCCGGAGGCGCCGGCATCCTGGCGTTCGATCGATCTTGCACGGCATCGAGGTTCACCGGCTCGGTGGCCGGAAAGCTTGAGCGCCACGGCAGCGGCGCCAATGTTCTCGGCGATCCGAGGATCGCGTTGACCTGGCTCGCCAACGAGCTGTCCGGCCTCGGCATTCCGCTGCAAGGCGAACGAGGTCGTTACGACCGGGACCTGTCTCGCCCCGCTGGCGATTGCCGGAGGAGATCAGGTGACCGCTCGATTTCGGCGAGCTGGGGAAGGTGATGGCGGATTTTGTCGCACTGAGTTGCGATTATGACGTCGTTGCCATGGGCGAGCCGATGCTTCGAGCTCAACCAGCAGGCCGATGGCCGGTTTCTTCCGGGCTTTGGTGGCGATGTGTCCAACGTCGCCATCGCTGCTGCCCGCCTCGGCGCCAGGACGGCGATCGTGACGAAGCTCGGTTCCGATCCGTTCGGCGATGCAATCGAGGAGCTGTGGCGTCGCGAAGTCGGTCGATTGTCCGAGCGGTCAAGCGCCACCCGACGGCGCCGACGGGCATCTATTTCGTGACGCACTCACCGCTGGGGCATAACTTCTCCTATTACCGGAAGGGTTCGGCGGCGAGCCTCATGACCGCAGCCGACGTGCCGCATGAACTGGTTTCCGTATCCAAGTTTCTCCACGTTTCGGGCATCAGCCAGGCCATCAGCGCCACCGCTGCGACCGCTGTCGATCACGCCATTTCGATGGCCAACGAGGCGGGAGTGAAGATTTCCTACGACACGAATTTCCGTGTGCGCCTCTGGTCAGCGGCAGAGGCGCGACCGACAGTCGAACAGACGGCCGCAAGCGCGCACGTTCTGAAGACATCGGTTGAGGATGCCAGAGAGCTTCTCGGTCTCACCGATCCCGCAGCGCATCGCCGATCACTTTCTGGAGTCTGGGCAGCAAGGTTGTCGTCGTGACTCTGGGCGCTTCCGGGACTCTGGTGGCAAATGCCCAAACCCGGCACCGGATCGACGGTTTCAAGGTTGCGTGCGGTCGACGCCACCGGCGCGGGCGACGCGTTCACCGGCGCGTTTCTGGCCGAGCTCGCCCGCGATCGCGGGCTTGCTGCAGCGGCGCAATTCGCCAACGCTGCCGCATCGCTCTCGACCCTTGGCTACGGCGCCGTCGCTCCGCTGCCGCGCCGGGAGGAAGTGGAGCGTCTGCTGGCGGCAACGACCGCGGCTACTGAAATCTTCTGGCGTATGGCGAGCTTGACGGTATCGAGCAGAACCGCTGCCAGCACCAAACCGCCATGAATCATCTGGGTAAAGTGAGCCGGCAATCCCATGAGATTGATGGCCGTGTTGATGGATGAAAGCAGCAGCACGCCGGCGTAGACCCCGGGAAGCTGTCCGACGCCGCCCTTTGAGGCTCACGCCCCCGATTACTACCGCCGCGAATGCCTGGAACAGCATTCCGATCCCCAGGTTGGCGGTGGCGCCCGAAGTCCGGATGGCGAGCAGCCAGCCGGCCAGACCCGACACGGCACCGGCCAGAACGAACGTAACGAGCACAAGCTGGTCGACCTCGTATGCCGGCCCGGAAGGACGCAACGGCGTTTCCGCCGATCATCATCAAGTGTCGGCCGAAGGGTGTCTTCGTCATGACGAAGGTCGAAAGCGCGAAGCAGGCAATGGCGATCCAGGCGATGAGGGGAACATGGAGAAAGGTCTCGATGCCGATGATCCGCAGCGACGGCGCCAAATCCTGCGCCGAGCGTCCGCCCGATATCGTCACGACCAGGCCGCGCACCCAGATGTAGGCGGCGAGCGTCACGATGAAGGCGTTCATCTTGAGCCTGACGACGAGCCAGCCGTTCACCGCGCCGATGATGCCGCCGACGAAGAGTGCGATCGCCAGTGAAATTGGCAGAACGAGCCAGGCTGGCGAGAACGAATATCCGAGGCCGATGCCGCGCGCGCAAAACAGCATGCCGGTCACCATGGCGGTCAGTCCTGCAACCAACTCGACCGACAGGTCCATGTTTCCGGCGATGATGACGATTGCCAGGCCGATCGCCATTACGCCGACGAAGGTCGATTGCTCGACGATGTTGGCAAAAATGCCGACCTGAAAGTACTGCGGGATGGTCAGGGAAAATACCGTCAATACGACGGCAAGCATGATCCAGACGAGGTTGTCGAGAATGAACTCGATGAGCGCCCGTTGCCGCGCGTTGAGCCGGGCCGGCTTCGCGGTTGACGGCCCCGGGTCTGACAATGATCCGGGGCCCAAACTCGGGTTGCATCACTCGACGGATTTCACCGGATCGGCGGGAGCCTTCAGGTTGCCCCAGAACCGCGGCTCGTCGACGTTGTCCTTGGTGATGGCGGCTCCTGGAATCTTCAGGTTGGGCCCCCAGGCCTCGATGGTGAGTACAGAGTCGAGCCCGAGCACGTTGTAAGTGCCGGCCTTGATTTCCTGTTTGTTGACCACCTTGTCGGCAAACATCGCGACGGCGGCAGCCTGAGCGTACAATGGCTGCTCGACTTCAACCTGTTCCCAGCCCTTGCGAATCAGATCGAGGCCGACCGGCGCGCCATTGGAGGACACGAGCAGCACATCACCCGGCTTCTTGCCCTTTGCTTCCAGCGAAGCGACCGCCGCAACCGCCAGATGGGCCGCATGCACAAAGATCAGGTCGATGTCGGGATTGGCCAGAAGCTGATCCGCAACGATCGTGCCGGCATTGGATGCCTCCCACTGCATGGCGGGCAGCGAGATGATCTGGACGCCGGAGAAGTCCTTCATCTTTTCTTCGAATCCCTTTTGGATATCGAGCGTGTAGGGATCGGCGGGGTCGCCGAGAACTTGCAGCACTTTGCCCTTTACATCGCCGTTCTTCTCCTTCAGCAGGCGCTGGATTTCCGCGGCGGCGATCTGGCCGATTTCGACTGTGCCGGCGACCGACGTGAAGTCAGATGGCGTGGCCGTGATCTGGCGGTCGAAGATCATCACCGGAATTCCAGCCGCACGCGCCTTTTCGATGGAAGGCTTGAGAGCGTTGAAATCGACCGCGGCCAGCATGATTGCGGCCGGCTTGAGATTGATGACATCGTTCATCTGGCTTTGTTGCAGGTCGGTCTTGTTGTCGGCGTTGAGCGTAACCGCCTCGTAGCCGACGTCCTTGAGGAACTTCTCGATGCCTTTGACCAACTCGGTCTGGAATTCATCGAGCAGGGTTGGAACCATGTAGTAGATTTTTCCCTTGCCCTGCGCGAAAGCAGGACTGATCAGTGCCACGGTGGCTATCGCAATAGCCGCGATCCAATGGCTCATAAGACGTTTCATGCGACGTCTCCTGTTTTGAGTTTTTCTCGCGGACCATTCGGTCTCTCTTGTTGGGCGTGGGCAGCAGCGGCCTCGCCGGTGATCATGCGTTCGACCGCCTCGGGACTGGTGCCGGACTTCGCCACGTCACCGGCAACGATGCCCCTGGTGGATCACCACCAGCCGGTCGGCTACCTGAAATGCCTGCGTCATGGCATGGGTGATGAATACAACCGCGACGCCCTGGGCGGCAATGCGCTCCACCATCTCCAGTCCCCGGCGGGTCTGCCTGACGCCGAGTGCGGCAAAGGGCTCGTCAAGAAGCACGAGCTTGCCACCCCAGTGGACGAACCGATTGAGTTCGATCGCCTGCCGCTGGCCGCCGGACAGGTGCTCGACGTTGGTGCGGACCGACGGAATATGGGTGCCGGCGTCCGCCAGCGCCTTCTCGACCGCCAGCTTGCATGGCGCGCTCCTGCAGTATCGGGATGCCCAGCCGGCGCTTGACGATCTCGCGGCCCATGAAGAAGTTCGCGACGACATCGACGTTGGTGCACAGCGATAGGTCCTGGTAGACGGTTTCGATGCCTGCCGCTTTTGCCTCGGCCGGCGAGGCGAAGTTGCGCTCGGTGCCCTCGAACATGATTTTTCCCGAGGTCGCCTGCAAGCCTCCGGCGATGATCTTTACGAGCGTCGACTTGCCGGCGCCATTGTCGCCGAGGAGGGCCACGATCTCGCCCCTTGCTGATGTCGAAGCTGATTGACCGCAACGCCTCTATGGCGCCGAAACTCTTGGCGATTCCCTGAAGTCTGAGCAGCGGCTCTTGAGCTGTCCGGGAACTTGCTTCACGAGCCATCACGCCACCCACCTCGCAGGCCGGGCACGCTAACAGCGTTCAAAAGAACCGGTCAATTGGATTTGAGAGACAGCGCGAACTCAAAGCCGGCTCAAGGCATGATCCACCGCCGCCACGGCCAGTTCGGCATGTTGCGGTTCGAAAACTATCGGCGGTCGGATCTTGAGAACATTCGAGAATTGCCCTTCGCTGCCCACCAAGACTCCCTCATCACGAATGAGATTGAGCGCTCGCAGTGTTTCTGCCTTTGCCGGCTCGAGAGACCGTCGGCAGGTCACGAGTTCAACACCGAGCGCAAGGCCGGTGCCCCGCACATCGCCGATGATGTCGTGTTTGGCCATGAGCCGCTGCAGCGCCGTCTTGAGCAAGCCACCGGTCCGAGCGGCGTTGCCGATCAGATCTTCGTCGCGAATGACGTCGAGCACCGCCACCCCGGCGGCACAGGAGACGTTGTTGCCGCCGAATGTGGAGAAGAACTGTGCCCCGCTCGTGAAGCGGTCGAGGACGTCCGGCCGGGTCAGGACGGCCCCGATCGGATGCCCGTTGCCGGCCGGTTTGCCGATGGTGATGAAGTCAGGGCTGACCCCGTGGTGCTGATATCCCCACAAGGTGCTCCCCATGCGGCCGAAACCCGACTGGACCTCGTCGGCGATGAACAATCCACCGGCGGCCCGGACCTTGGCGCACAGGGCGGCCAGATAGCCGGGAATCGGCTCGAGCATGCCGTTCGTCATGAACGCGGAATCGATGATCAGCGCGGCTACCCCGTACCCGTTCTCTTGCAGTTCAGCGATCGCCGCATCGGCAAGGTCCGCAAAGCGGAGGCCGAGGTCAGATTCTCCGCGCCGATAGGCTCCGCGGTAGACATCGGGCGGGGGAATGGTTTGCACGTGCGGCTGGAGCGGGCGGCCCGGCGCATTGGACGGCGAAAGCGCGTCTGTTGCCTCGGTGATGCCGTGGTAGGCGAACTCCATGATGAGGGCGCCTCGGTTTCCGGTCCACGCCTTGGCCATGCGCCAGGCGACATCGTTGGCTTCGCTGCCGGAATTGACAAAGACGACGGCCGAGAGGGCCGGGCCGGCGGTCGCGGCCAACCGGGCGGCGTAGTCGAGTGACTCGTCGGTAATGTAGCGGGTATTGGTGTTGAGCCGCCGCGCCTGCCGGACGATCGCTTCGGTCACATAAGGGTGGCAGTGACCGACATGGGGAACGTTGTTGTAGCAGTCGAGAAAACGGTTTCTCCCGGCGTCATGGAGCCAGACGCCCTCGCCGCGCACCAGGTGCAGCGGTGGATCATAGAAGTGGTAGAGCGACCTACCCATGTGATGCATGCGCCGCGCCATCAGGACATCGAGCGACGGGTTTCCGGCGAGGCAGGGAGAGAGCGCGGCTGCCCGCCGGATGGTGGCAATGAACGACTTGCTCCTGCCGGACTGGAGGGTTTCGAGCAAGGGGAAGCATCGGGTCCCGAACCCCGCGAGATAGCTGTCAGGCATGGTGTGGTTTTCTTCCCGAACCCGGTTCACCAAAACCGTTTGCAACAACCGCACTTCAATCATGGCAGGCAGGAGATCGATTTCCGCATCGTCCAGTTCGGTAACCGCTCGGTAGCCGCCGATGATGGCCGCGGCAGTCTGCTCGAGGTCCTGTGCCGGCCCCATGAAGTCGGCGGTGACATTCGACAGGTCCTGCATCAGCGCTCCATGGATGAGGTCGCCGAAGTCGATGATGCCCGCCACTCTCCCGGCGGGATCAAGAAGCACGTTGTAGGGATGGACATCGCCGTGAATCACTTGCGCCCGAAGTTTGGTGAGCAGGGGCAGCGTTTTTTCGCGGAAGGTTTCAAGGACGTGGCGAGCCAATTCCTGTTGCCGTTGATCCGCCAGCAATGGAACGAACTGGAGGAGTTGCAGCGCGTGGCGATTGTCCCACAGCAACTCCCGATCGCCGGCTGCGCTGTGAAAGAAGCCGCGCAGCGCCCGCCCCAGGCGCGCGGTCATTTCGCCAACCTGGCGCAGCTGCCTGTCGCCGAGAGCTTGCTCTCCGGCTACCTCGCCCTCGAGCCATGAAAGCACATGGACCGCGTGGCGATGGCCCATGCCGTTTCCGATCCACGCCACGGCTTCTCCGCTCCGTCCCCGGATGACGTGCGGCGCCGGCAGGGCGGGATCTGCCATCCGGATGTGTTCCAGGGCGGCCACCTGGAAAGCGACGATGTCGTTTGCTTCGTGCCGGTTGGCGATCTTGAATACCGCTTGCCGCCCGCCTGCATCCGTTATGCGGAAGCTCTGATCCCGCTCGCTTTCGAGAGCGGTCAGCGTTCCTTGCAGCCCATAGTGTTCCTGCGCGAATCGGCGTACCTCGTCGAATGTGAATTGAGGCTTCTCTATTGCGAGGAACTTCATGTCACCGCCGCTTCCGGAAATGATCTTATCCCCGGATTGAACAGGCACCCCGGTGACAAAGCAAGAAAGGCCATGCCAGCACATTGACAGGGGAACCCGACATGGGCTTCTTGCAGCTTGGCGAGGGCGAAAATTCTACCTGGGGGCTCGTATGAATGCTTTCCGCGCGACCGGTGGCTGTCAATGCGGCCGGGTCCGCTATGCCGTCACGGAGCCTGCCCAGGCTCTGTACCATTGCCACTGCGGCATGTGCCGCAGGGTCCACGGCGCGGTGTTCGGGACCTACGCGATCGTCGCGCGCTCCGCCTTTCAGCTTGTCTCCGGAGAAGACTGCATTCGGCGGTTCGAAAGCTCGCCGGGAGTCAATCGCTTCTTTTGCTGCCGGTTGCGGATGCCAGATCCATTGCGAGGACGCCAGACAGCCGGCGATCACTTTCTACGCGCCAGGCTCGCTCGATGACGGCTGCTCGCCCGGGCACGAAAGAGACCGCGAGCGGCACATTTTTGTTGGATCGAAGGCGCACTGGTTCGAAATCAGCGACGGCCTTCCAGCAATCGGAGGAGGGTTGATCGCAGATGCTCGCCAACCTGGAACTCCCCTTCCGTGTCAGGGTCGACGACGCGGTACGCATCGAAATGCGCGACGGTACGCGTCTTGCCGCCCGAATCTGGCGGCCGATCGGCTCCGAGACGAATCCGGTTCCTGCCATCCTGGAGTATCTGCCGTACCGGCGTCGCGACGGAACTGCTGAGCGGGACGCGCTGACCCATCCGTACTTTGCCGGACATGGCTACGCCTGCGTGCGCGTCGACATGCGCGGGTCGGGCGACTCGGAGGGCGTCCTGCTGGGAGAATACCTGCAGCAGGAGCAGCAGGACGGGCTCGACATCATCTCCTGGATCGCCGCCCAGCCATGGTGCTCGGGCCGCGTGGGCATGATCGGCATCTCCTGGGGCGGCTTCAATGGACTACAGATGGCCTGCTTGCGGCCACAGGCGCTGAAGGCAGTGGTCTCGGTCTGTTCCACCGATGACCGATACGCCGACGACATCCACTTCATGGGCGGCTGCCTTCTCCTGGACAAAGTAACGTGGGGCTCCACGATGTTTTCCCTCAACACCGCGCCCCCCGATCCCGATGTCGTCGGGACCGCCTGGCGCGCCATGTGGATGAAGCGGCCTGGAGGAGAGCGGCCTGTGGCTCGAAACATGGCTGCGTCATCAGCGCCGCGACGCGTTCTACACCCATGGCTCGGTTTGTGAGGACTGGTCGGCCATCGAGTGCCCGGTGTTCCTTGTGGGTGGTTGGGCCGATGGCTACACCAACTCGATCTTCCGGCTGCTCGCCAATCTCGGGGGACCCCGCAAGGCGCTCATCGGACCCTGGGGGCACAAGTACCCGCACTTCGCCAAGCCGGGACCGCAAATCGGTTTCCTGCAGGAATGCCTGCGCTGGTGGGACAAATGGCTCAAGGACATCGAGACCGGCGTCATGGATGAGCCCATGCTCAGAGCCTGGATGGAGGACCCGGCACGTCCGAGCCCGCACTACGAGGAAAAGCCCGGCCGCTGGGTGGCGGAGGCGGGCTGGCCGGTCGGGCATATCGCGACAATCGGGTTGGCGCTTGTCGCCCGGTCGCCTCTGTGCCTCCGCAGAAAAGTCTGATGCGCTCGCAGTTTCGATTTGCTCACCGCAAACCACGGGTCTTGCCGGCGGCAAGTGGTGCCCCTACTGCATGTGGGCCGATCAGCCGCTCGACCAGCGTGCCGAAATGGGCGGTCAGGCTGTCTTCGATTCGGATCCGCTAGCCGAGGCGATTGAAATCCTGGGCTTCTCGGTTCTGGCGTTGGATCTCGCCGCCGACACGCCAGGCGGTCTCGTTGCGGTGACCCTTTGCGAAGTATTTCCCGACGGCGCGGCGACCCGGGTAACCTACGGGCTGCTCAATCTCACCCATCGCGACGGCCACGAGCGTCCCGAAGCGCTGGAGACCGGTCGGCGGTATTCAGTGAGCGTCCAGCTCAACGCCGCCGCGCACCGCTTCGAAGCGCGGCAACCGGCTGCGGATCGCCGTTTCCACCGCCTACTGGCCGCTTGCCTGGCCGTCGCCCGAGACATCGATTCTGACGATTTTCTGCGATGGGAGTCGACTGACGCTGCCGGTTCGCACTCCCCAGGATCTCGACGTCGCATTGAAGCCGCTGCCGGAGGCGGTGTCCGCTCCGAAGCTCGCCCAGACGGTGGTTGAGCATGGCGGCAGCGGCTGGAAGACGGAGCACGATGTCTTCACTGGCGAAACCACGGTGCGGCGGTTCGCCGACGATGGCATTCGGGTAATCGACGGGATCGGCCTGGAAGTGGCTTTTCGCAGCGAGCATGACTACGTGATCATGGCCGACGATCCCTTGAGCGCCAGGATTGAGACGCGTTATCGGCGCCACTACCACCGGGGCGAGTGGAAGGTTTCGAGCCAGACGCAGATCGGGCTGACGGCAAGTTCGACGCATTTTCATGCTGAACGCGAACCTGGTTGCGTTCGAAGGCGATGAGTAGGTGGCAAAGAAAGAGTGGTCGGTGGAAATTCCCCGCGACCACGTCTAGTCAGCACTGTCAACGACGCTATCGGCTCGCGGCCTCGAGGATTGCAGATCAGCGAGGAATCGATCGAGCTTGCGTGGATTGGTGGTGGCATTGATGTCCGGCAGAGCCATATCTGCGAGGCGCTCGAAATCCTGACGTTTGACGCCGATGTCCGTGACCCGGCGCGGGATGCCGATGCGCCGGGCCAGCCGGTCGTTTGCTTCAAGGAACGCGTCGGTGTTTCTTTCCAGCTGCAGGTAGGCTGCGAGCGCCTCGATCGGCTTTGCAGCCGTCGGCGCGATTGAAGTCCAGCACATGCGGCATCAGGACCGCATTGGTGAGCCCGTGCTGGCATCCCGCGAGCGCCCCGATCGCGTGGCTCAGCGCGTGCATTGCGCCAAGGCCTTTGCCGAATGAAGTGGCGCCCATGATCGCCGCCGCCATCATGTATGACCGCGCCTCGAGATTGTTTCCGTTTGCCACCGCGCGCGGCAGCCATTCGTGGCAGAGCGCGACACCCGCTGCCGCGATCGCGTCCGCCATCGGGTGAAACTGGCGCACCAGCAGCGCTTCGAGATTGTGCGACAGAGCGTCCATGCCGGTCCAGGCCGTGAGATCGGCCGGCAGCGAGACGGTGAGCTCCGGATCGGCAATCACAGCGCGCGGCATCATCGAGAGATTAACGATGCCGGCTTTGATTGGCTTCGAGGGTCGGTGATGATGCCGCTGGCTTCCACCTCCGCTCCCGTGCCGGCGGTGGTCGGGAACTGCAATGATCGGAACCCTGGATGCGCTCGGCTGTGACCTCCAGGCTGCGTGGATACGCGAACCGCCACAGATCGCCGCCGCATCCTGCCAGCAGCGCCACCGACTTGCCGCAGTCAAGGCCGCTGCCGCCGCCGAGCGCGATGACTCCATCGGCACTCATGGTCGTGGAAGGCCTCGGTTCCGGCCATCACCTGCTCGCCGGTCGGATTCTGATCCGCCTCTGCCCACAGCTGGGGCGTCGATGTCTCCCTTGCGAGCGCCTGGATGCGCTCGGGGTATCGCTGTCGCGGCGAGCCCGCGATCGGTCACGATCAGCGGACGGCGCACGCCGTGCTGGGAGAGGATCGACCGGCAATTCGACGATGCGTCCGGCGCCGAAGCGGGTCTCGGTCGGAAACAACCAATCGCCCCGCAGCTCGCCGATGTAGCCTCGAAATCCCAGAACATCATGTCGTCGCCGGCTGCGTTGACTTCAATTTCGTTCAGCCTTAGCTCATCACCAATACCGCTGGGAGGCAACATGGACGCGCAAGTTCGCGATTACCGCGACGTCGTCGAAAACGTCGAGATCGCCTGGATTCCGATGCAAGGACGGCAGGCGCCTTGCGGCACGTCTGCTGCTGCCGCGTGATCCCGCAGCCCGTCCCGTGCCGGCAATTCTCGAATATATCCCGTATCGCCGCCGCGACGGCACTCGTCCGCGCGATGATGAAACCCACTACTGGTTCGCGGCCCACGGCTATGGCGTGGCGCGGGTCGATATCTCCGGCTCCGGGCGACTCCGACGGCCTCATTCAGGACGAATATCACCAGCGCGAGCAGGACGATGCGCTCGAAATCATCGCCTGGCTCGCCGGCCAGCCCTGGTGCACGGGCGCGGTCGGCATGATCGGCATCTCGTGGGGAGGCTTCAATGGTCTCCAGGTTGCCGCCCGACGCCCGCCGGCGCTCAAGGCGGTCATTTCGCTGTGCTCGACGGTCGATCGTTATGCCGACGATGTGCATTTCATGGGCGGCTGCGTGCTCAACGACACGCTCGACTGGGGCGGGTACTTCTTCACCTGTGGCTCACTGCCGCCCGATCCGGAAATCGTCGGCTGGGATCGCTGGCGAGAACTTGTGGCAGCAACGGCTCGAAAATCTGGACTGCTATCCGATGTTGTGGATGGAGCATCAGCGGCGCGACGGTTTCTGGAAGCACGGGTCGGTGTGCGAGAATTATTCGGCGATCGCCTGCCCGGTGCTGAGCGTCAGCGGTTGGGTGGACGGCTACACCGCAGCGGTGTTCCGCCTGGTCGAAAACCTCAAGGGTCCCGTGAAGGGGATCGCCGGGCCATGGGGCCACAAATATCCCCACATCGGCGTTCCAGGCCCGGCCATCGGCTTCCTCCAGGAATCGAAGCGCTGGTGGGACAGGTGGCTGAAAGGCATTGAAACCGGAGTCGAGAAGGACCCGCCACTGCGGCTGTGGCTGCAGGAAAGCGAACCGCCGAGACCGCACTTCGATGAGCGCCAGGGCCGCTGGCTGGGATTGCCGGCCTGGCCGAACCGGAACGTGAAGCTGCGAAAGCTCTATCTCGGGAATGGCACGCTCGACGCGAAACGCCGCAAGTGCAAAGCCGGCGTCACATCTGCTCACCCCTCACGGTAGGTCTGGCAGCAGGAGAATGGTGCGCCTACGGGCTCGGCAAAATTGCGCCCGAGCTCGCTCTCGACCAGCGCGAAGATGATGGCTGGCTCCCTCGTTTTCGACGGCGATCTTCTGGCCAGGCCCATCGCCATTCTTGGTAGCCCGCGGGTTCGGCTTCGTCTTGCCTCGGACAAGCCGCAGGCACAGATCGCAGTCAGGCTCAATGCCATCCATAAGAACGGCGCTGTTGAGCGCGTGACCTACGGGTTGCTGAACCTTTCGCACCGCGCCGGCTCGGAGAAGCCGAGCCCGCTGAAGCCCGGCCGCTTCTATGACGTGACCGTCAGGCTCAACGAGATCGCGCAGACGGTCCCGGCCGGATGCCGCCTCAGGCTGGCGATATCGACCAGCTACTGGCCGATGGCCTGGCCGTCACCGGAGCTTGCAACCGTCACTATCGATCCGTCGAAATCGCTGGCGGAAATACCGGTGCTGGAGAAAACGACGGGGCTGGCCAAAGTCAGATTCGCGCCTGCCGAACAATCGCAGCCGGGTGCAGTGACGGTAATCAAGCCGGGAGCGGAAACCCGGCACGTCATCCACGACATCGACAAGCAGCGCACCAACTTCACCATCAAGCGTAACGACGGCACCTACGTGATTGACGACATCGGTACCGAGATCACTTTCACCAAGCTCAAGGATTTTGCCGTCGGCCGCGCCGATCCTTCCGGTGCCCGCTCTGTCGTGGCGTGCACAGGCGCACTATCGGCGCGGCGCCTGGGACGCCCGCGTCGAAACGGAACTGGTCATGACCTCGGACCCTGACCAGTTTCACCTCGAGGCATGGGTGAAGACCTTTGACGGTGGCAAGCCGTTCATCAGCCGGACCTTCCGCCGCTCGTTCAAGCGTGACCACGTCTGACCAGTGTTTGAATTGACATGCAGGCTACATGGGGTCCAATCTCCGCGGCCTGCGATGCCGCGTAGAGCCAGAAACAGTCGCCGCGGCGTGCCTGTTTCATCACGCTCAGGGAGGAGCATCATGTTTGATTTCAGGATGAACCGCCGGCAGCTGATGGGCAATGCCGCTGCCGTTTCGGCGCTGGCCGCGCTCGGCATCAAGCCGAGCCAGGTCCTTGGCGCCGAAGGCGGCGTTCTCAAGGCGCGCATGGAAGTGGACATCCAGGTGCTCGATCCCGGGTACATGATCGGCGGTACCGAGACCAGCGTCCAGTTCGCCTGCCTGCCGCGGCTCGCGGTGCCGGTTCGGAGATGCCTCCGGCCAGTGGGGCTGGGCGCCGTCCGACTATGTCGAGAAGATCACCGAGGATGATCCGACGCACATCTCCTTCACCCTCAAGCCCGGGCTCAGGTGGAAGGGCGGCGATCTTGGCGAGGTGACCGCCGAAGACGTCAAGTTTTCCTTCGAACGCATGCTGAAATCCGACTGGGCGGCCCGTTGGCCCGACGCTCGAAAAGGTCGAGGTCAAGGACAAGGCCAGCGGCACCATCGTACTGAAGGCGCCGTTCGCCGCCACCTTTCTCATGGGAATTTCGTCCGAATCGGGATCGATCGTTCCCAAGGCGGCGGTCGAGAAGCTGAAGGACCAGAAATTCACCACCGAGTTGCCGGGCCAGTGCGGCCCCTACACGCATGGCGGAATGGACACCGAAGCAGCGCGTCGTGCTCAAGGCCGATCCCGACTGGAAGGGCACGCCCGTCGCGTTCCCGGAGGTGCATTTCATCAACATCGAGGATCTCAAGGCGGCTGAGCTCGCCTTCGAGGCGGGCGAGGTCGACGATCACCGGCGTCTTGCCCGAAACAGCCGCCCGCTACCTGAAGCAGATGCCGGCGGGCGCCAAGCTCACCGAACCAGCCCGGCCCGTACTACACCTGGATCGGCATGAACACCCAGCACGAGAAGCTCAAGGACATCCGGGTGCGCAAGGCGATCCAGCGGGCGATCGACGTCAATTCGATTCTCGACGCCGCCTATCGGCGGAACCGCGCCCGAAGGCGCACGGCGTCGTCACCATCGGGTGTCAACGGCAACCGCACCCAGTCGAAGTACTCCTACAATCCCGATGAGGCGCGAGCGCTTCTGAAGGAAGCGGGCGTCAGCGATCTGTCGCTCGAGTTCAAGACCCTCAACGAGAGCCTATCGCGTGACGGCGGCACAGATCGTGCAGGCCAACCTTGCCGATGTCGGCATCAAGGTCGACATCATTCCGCTCGATTCCGGCCCGTTCTGGAATCTCGGCCTCGAGTCGAAGGGCGACGAATGGAAGACCCTGCAACTGTGGTGGATGCGCTACCGCATGTCGCCCGATCCGTCCGACGGCATCCAGTGGTTCATCAAGAACCAGGTCGGCATCTGGAACTGGGAGCGCTGGTCGCGATCCGGAGTATCGAAGAGCTGTGGATCAAGGGTTTCGCCGAAACTGACACCGCCAAGCGCGAGGAAATCTATCTGCGCATGCAGGAGATCATGGAGGACACCGGCGCCTACGTATGGATCACCCACGATCCACTGAACTACGTCCATTCCGAAAAGATCGTGCCGGAGTTCGACACGGGCGGCGAACTCCTCGTCGAGCGATTCAAATCGGCATGACCGCAACGGCGGGCCGGAGCAAGCTCCGGCCCGCATCGCATATCTAGGCGCTGCGGAATGGCGGCATGCTGATCTACGCGCTTCAGCGCTTTGGGCTGGCCGTCCTCATCTGTCTTCACCTCGATGGTAATGCTGTTCTCGGCGCTGAAACTGATTCCCGGCGATCCGGCGACCATCATGCTCGGCGCGCGCGCCAGCGCCGCCATGAAGGCCCGCATCACCGAGGAGCTCGGTCTCAACGATTCCATTCCCGTTCAGCTGGCTACCTTCTTCAGCCGCATTCTGCAGGGCAATCTCGGCACCGACATGTGGAGCCAGCGCCCGGTAAGTCAGATGGTGCTGGAAAATCTCCCCTACACGCTGACCCTGATCGCCGTGGGCCTCGGTTGGGCCGCCGCCATCGGTATCCCGCTCGGCTGTTATTCGGCAATCCGACGTAATTCCTTTATTGACAAGTTCACCGGCGTCCTTTCGGTTGCGACGATTTCGATTCCATCGTTTGTCGTTGCCATCTACGTAATCCTGCTCTTTGCCATCAAGCTCGACTGGCTGCCGGTTATCGGCGCCGGCGAGCGAGGGGACGTTGCCGACCAGGTCGCCCATCTGGTGATGCCCGGGTTCGCCCTGGGACTTGGATGGGTCGGCTATCTTTCACGGATCGTGCGCGCCTCAATGCTTGAGATCATGGGCGAGAATCACATCCGGACCGCCCGGGCTTTCGGGCTTCCGGAATCTCGATCGTCATACGATCGTACGCGCTGCAGGATCGCCATTCTGCCGACCATTACCCTGCTTGCGGTGGCCATCGGCGGTTTGCTTTCGAGCGCCGTATTCGTTGAAGTCGATTTTCGCCCGCCCGGGCATCGGCAAGCTCATCGTCGATGCGGCGAACATGCGCAACTTTCCGGTGGTCCAGGGCGGCGTCCTGTCGGCGGTTGCCCTGTTTGCCCTGACCATGCCCATGGCCGATCTGCTGGTCGCCTGGCTCGATCCCCGTGTCCGTTCAGCCCTCTGACGTCGCGGTCGTCGCCACACCCGGCGCCTGCAAGCCAGTTGCTGCGGCGCATCGGCGGCGATCCGCTCGGGCTGCTGGGATTGATACTCGTGCTCATCGTCGTTATCTGCGGCTTGTTTGCGCCGTGGGTCGCTCCGTTTGACCCGTTCAAGATCTCGGTTCCCGACCGCCTGCAACCGCCCACTCTGCTGCACTGGTTTGGCACCGACAATCTCGGCCGCGACATCTTCAGCCGCGTGATCATGGGCAGCCGAATCGCTCTTTCGGTAGGTATTTCGACGATCGGCATGGCTCTTTGCCTGGGTCTGCTGCTCGGCCTCCTGGCCGGATACGGACCGCGCTGGCTCGACAATTTTCTCATGCTGGTCTTCGACTCCATCTATTCCTTTCCGGTTGTCATGTTGGGTCTCACCGTTGCGACGTTGCTTGGCGCCAGCATCGCTACCCTGATGCTGGTGGTCATGGTGGTGCAGACGCCTGCCTATGGACGCTTGACACGTACCGCGACGCTGTCGATCAAGAACTCTGAATATGTTCAGGCAGTCCGCTCTCTCGGCGCATCCCCCTGGCGGATCATCGGCGTCCACATTCTTCCCAACGTCGTTGGCCCGCTGCTGATCATCGCCAGCATGGATATTCCTTCCGTGGTGGCGCTGGAAGCCGGCCTCACCTATCTCGGCATGGGCATTCCGCCGCCCGCGCCCAGTTGGGGGCGCATCCTGCAGGAGGGATATGTTCTCATCCGCGAGGCGCCGTGGATCGTCGTGGCCGGCGGCATCCCGCTCATCATTACGACCTTGGGGTTCACCTTCCTCGGCGAGTCCCTGCGCGACCTTCTCGATCCGCGGCTGCGTCGCGTCGTATGAGCAGGAGCGTACTGGACGTTTGCGACCTTTCGGTCGAGTTTCGCACCATGCAAGGGCCGGTTCGCGCCCTGCGCGACGTCAACGTCAGCGTACCACGCGGCGCGATCGTCGGCATCGTTGGCGAAAGCGGTTCCGGCAAGTCCACGCTGGCCCTCGCCATCATGGGCCTCATGGGGGCGAATGCCGCCGTCACCGGGGGACGTGCCGAATTTTGTGGCAGGAATCTCTTCGACATGTCGCCGGTCGAGATGCGCGACATCCGGGGCCCGCGGATCTCCATGGTTTTTCAGGATCCGATGACGTCGCTCAATCCGGTGCGCTCCATCGGCCGTCAGATGGCGGATATCCAGTATCGCGATCCCTCGCTCAGCACGGGGGACAAGCTTCAGCGCGCCGTCGACGTGCTGCGCCTCGTCGGCCTGCCCGATGCCGCTCAGCAGCTAAGACGCTATCCGCATCAGTTTTCAGGCGGCATGCGCCAGCGCATTGCCATCGCCATGAGCCTGCTGCAGAAACCGGAACTGCTCATCGCCGATGAAATCACCACCGCCCTTGATGTCACGCTCGAGGCGCAAATTCTGCAACTCCTGCGGGAGCTCAGGAAGGAGCTCGGAGGCTCCATCCTCTTCATCTCGCATAACCTGGGCGCCGTTGCCGAAATCTGTGACATCATCGTCGTGCTCTATGCCGGCGAAGTTGTGGAGCAGGGGCCGGTTGGCGAGATTTTCAGTCAGCCGCGGCATCCCTACACGAAAGCGCTGATCGAATGCGATCCGGCGCGGATTGTCGCAGCGACGCGGGGGCTTCCCGTCATTCCCGGAGACGTGCCGAACCTGCGCGCAATTCCCAAGGCGTGCATTTTCGAACCACGATGCCCGCTTGCCTTCGGGCGCTGCAAGGTTGAACGGCCGGCGGACTGGCCGGTTACTGAAGACCACTCGGCACGCTGTCATCTCGTGAACGTCGGCCGGCAATGAACCTTCTCGAGGTTGAAGCCCTCCATGTCCGCTATGCCATCGCCGGGCCGGTCAAGGCCAGGCTGTTGGGCCTCGCCTCACGATACGTGGATGCGGTACTCGATGTTTCGTTTCGGGTTCGCAGCGGCACGACGCTGGCGATCGTCGGTGAAAGTGGCTCGGGCAAGAGCACGCTGGCGCGCGCCATCATTGGACTGACGCCAATTGCCGCCGGGCTCATTCGCTTCGACGGCGGCAATCCATTCGCCAGGAGCAGCGGTGGAGAACGCGGTTATCATCGTGACGTGGCCATGATGTTTCAGGATCCGGTGTCGAGCCTGTCGCCGCGCCGCACCGTTCAGTCGCTGATTACCGAGCCGTTCGTTGTCCATGGCATGACCAATCGCGATCTGGCCGCCGAAGCGCGCCGGCTGCTGACGCTTGTCGGCCTGCCGAAAGATTTCGCCAATCGCTATCCACATCAGCTATCCGGCGGGCAAGCCCGCCGCGTCGGCGTCGCGCGTGCGATAGCGCTCGATCCCAAGCTCATTATCGCCGATGAGCCGACCGCCGGGCTTGACGTTTCGGTACAGGGCGAAATCCTCAACCTCATGGCGCGGCTGCAGGCCGATCTTGGGCTGACGTATATCGTCATTACGCACAATCTTGCAGTCGTACGTCACGTGAGCGATGAGACCGCAATCATGTACATGGGGCGTTTCGTGGAGCAGGGGCCGACCCCGGACATTTTCTCCAGTCCGGCGCATCCCTACACAGCCGGATTCATCGCCGCCCAGCCCAACCCCGATCCCGGCAAGCGGCGCACGCAGGTCGCCTTGCTGGGCGAAGTCGGCAGTCTCGCGAACAGGCCGCCGGGTTGCGAATTTCACATCCGCTGCCCCAGAGCGAAGGACGTCTGCAAATCGGTCGAACCAGCGCCGGCTTTCCCGGCGCCGCTGCGGATGTACCGTTGTCACTTCCCCATCGGGGCGGGAGGCGCTGCGCCGCCAACATAGCAGGCCAGGACCGTGAAGCTCAGAGCATGTTCCGGAAAAGTGTGCACACTTTTCCGACAAGAACATGCTCCAAGTATTTGATTCTGCGCATTTTCTTGTCGGCGAAGTGATCCCACTTCGCCGGAAAGTGCTATAGAAGGCCGGTACCCGGGATCAGAAGTCCGGCGCGTCCTGGGGATTTGTAATCACGCGCCGGTTCTGTGCCTTGCACTCGATTTCCTGGCAGTCCGCTACCAGGCGGTCGCGCCCGTAACCCTTGGCCAACATGCGGTCGACACCGATACCGCGCGAAGCGAGATAGTCGCGCACCGCATCCGCGCGCTTCTGCGACAGGGTCTTTTGCTGGGTCACCGAGCCCGGATCGTCGGCAAAGCCCTGCAACTTGATCTTCCATTGCGGGTATTGCTGCAGCCACTGCGCCTGCTTGTCGAGTGTCACACGCGCCGTGTCGTCGAGTTCGGCAGAGCCTTGTGTGAAAAAAGTCCGCCGGCCCACATTGAGCATGAAATCCTTTTCGCTGCCGGGCGCTGCGTTGATGCCGATCGCCTCGGCGCCTTGGGGCGACGACTGGATCGTCTTGCCTCCGCCTGTGCTCGCGCAAGCTGACAACAGGCCCGCCACAATCCCCAACATCGCAATGCGCGCGAAGGTGTTTGCGATCACCGCCCTCATCCTGTCTCCTCCCGCTTTCTCTATCCAGGCGGCTGCGTGTCCACGGGTGCGGCCTCATCGATGGCCGGCGCACCCAGGTGCTTGAGCACGAGAACTCTCGTTCCCTTCGGGCAGCGCTGGTAGAGATCGATGATGTCTTCCGAAAACATGCGGATGCAGCCGGAGGAGACGTCAGCGCCGATCGACCAGGGCTCGAGCGTCCCGTGCAAGCGGTAGCCGAGGTCCCTGCCATCCCGATAGCAGGTACATGGCCCGCGGGCCCAGCGGATTGTCGGCGCCGCCGTCGACGAATTCCGGGAGATCGGGCTGCCGGGCGCGCATCTCCGGCGGCGGCACCCAGCGCGGCCACAATGCCTTGCGGTCGATACGGGCACGGCCGAACCAGCGGAAGCCGTCGCGGCCGACACCGACGCCGTAGCGCAATGCCGTTTGGTTCTCGAAGATTACGTAGAGAAAGTGGTTGGCGGTATCCACGACCACCGTGCCTTGCGGCTCGGTGCTCAAATAGGGAACGAGCTGACGCCGCCAAACCGGCTTGATCCTTTTCCAGTTGGTCAGCCGATAGACGACGCCATTGTCTTCTCCCGTACCCGCAAAATAGGCCAGCGCCGCCTTGCTTAACTTCCCGGAGTAGGCCTGCGCAGGCGATGCCAGAGCCAGTGTCGCCACGGCTGCCGCCCCCGACAGGAACTCCCTTCGAGCCATCGACCCCAGCATTTTCAGTCGACCCTTTTGCATTGCCACCCTCCGCCGCGGATGGAGCCTGCCTGTCCGCTTATAGTCACGAATTTTCGCGGGGGGTCAACTCGCCCCTGCCGTTGCGGTGGCGCACGGCTTGTGGAAAGGACTTGTGTCATGAAACGCCGGATCATCCTCGACACCGACCCCGGCCAGGACGACGCCGTGGCGATGCTGCTCGCTCTCGCCGCGCCTGAGCAAATCGAAGTGGTGGGCGTAGTCGCGGTTGCCGGGAATGTTCCCCTGTCGCGTACCGCCGCCAATGCCTTGCGGGTACTGGAGTTCGCCGGACGTCCGGATATCCCGGTTTTTGCCGGGATGTTCGCGTCCGCTGCGACGGCCACCGGTTACCGCTGAGCACGTGCATGGCCCGACCGGCCTCGACGGCTCCGGACTGCCGGCGCCGACGGGCACCGTCCGCACGAAGCACGGGGTGGAGTATTTGATTGAAACACTGCTGACCGCGCAAGAAGGCCCGATTACCGTGTGCACCCTTGGGCCGCTCACCAACGTTGCGACGGCGCTCATCAAAGCTCCCGAGATCGGCTCTCACATCGACGAAATCGTGATGATGGCGGGTGCCTACTTCGAGGTTGGCAACATCACGCCGGCAGCCGAGTTCAACGTATTCGCTGATCCCCATGCCGCCGATGTTGTGTTGAAAAGCGGGTTGAGGATCACCATGGCGCCACTCGATATGACCCATCAGGTGCTGGTGACACCGCAACGCTTCGATGTGCTGCACCAGATCGGCAACCAGGCAGCTCGGGCAGTGACCGGGATGCTGCGTTTCTCGGAGAGCTTTGATCGCAGAAAATACGGTTGGCATGGCGCGCCGCTGCATGATCCCAATGTGATCGCCTACCTTCTCGCTCCACACCTGTATCGTGGCCGCGACATAAATGTTTCGGTCGAAATCTCGAGCGAGCTTACTTTCGGCATGACGGTGGCAGACTGGTGGCGCGTCACCGATCGGCCGCGCAATGCCACATTCTTGCGCGAGGTCGACGTGGATGGATTCTTTGCCCTGTTGACCGAGCACCTGCGCAGGCTGCCGTGAGCAAGACGGCGGTTGCAGGTGCGTACACGCAGGCCGTGTGGTGGGCGTTGCCGGCGATCGGGGCCGCCTTCACAGCGCTCGCCTATCTTTTTGGTTTCGACCCGGCCGGGCCCGCCTCGGCCCTGAAACTCGCTATCGGTGCAGCACTGATCCCGGTCCTGTTCGCGACCGTTTTCGCGGCAGTGCATCATGCCGAAGTCATCGCCCAGCGCACCGGCGAGCCCTATGGAACGCTCATCCTGACCGCGGCCGTGACGATTATTGAACTCGCGCTGATCGTCTCGGTCATGACCGCGGGGAAAGACAATCCAGCACTTGCCCGCGATGCGGTGTTCGCGGTCGTCATGATCGTTTGTAATGGGCTTGTCGGCCTGTGCATCGTGATCGGCGGCATCCGCCATGGCGAGCAGAGCTTTCGCGTCACTGGCGCAAGCTCCTACCTGAGCGTGCTCATGGTTCTGGCGGTCTTGACGCTTGTGCTCCCGAATTACACCAGTACCACACCCGGTCCCTTCTTTTCCGAAAGTCAATTGGTGTTCATCAGCATCGCGACCATCGCGCTCTATGCCGTATTTCTCTACATCCAGACGATTCGGCATCGCGAGTATTTCATTGCGGCGGGCGCAGCGGCGGAGAGCCACGCCACACTTCCTTCGACCACTCAGGTTGCGTTGAGTCTGGCGTTACTGCTGATCTCGCTTGTCGCAGTGATTCTGCTGGCCAAGAAGTTTGCCGATGTCGTCGAAGCGACGTTGATCGGGACCCGCACGCCGGAATTTGCCGTGGGAGTGTTGGTCGCCCTCCTGGTGCTTCTCCCCGAGGCCCTCGCAGCCATCGGCGCGGCGCGTCGCGATGAACTGCAGAAAAGCATCAACCTGGCGCTCGGATCCTCATTGGCTACCATCGGGCTTACCGTTCCGGCGATCGGGACGGTGGCAATCGCCATCCACAAAGAGCTCCTGCTGGGCATTGACGGCAAGCACACAGTGCTTCTGTTACTGACCTTTGCCGTCAGTCTGCTGACATTCGCCACGGGCCGCACGAACATCCTGTCCGGTTTCGTGCACCTCGTGCTGTTTGCGACCTTCGCGTTTCTGGTGCTTTCGCCCTGATCGCTCACTGGTCAGATGCGGTTGAGCCAGATGTTGATCTCTTTTGAAATCTGATCCCGGCCATAGCCGTAGCGGCGCTGTAAGACTCCCTCGAGCTCAGCGCGTTGACCGTCGATCGCTTCCAGATCGTCGTCGGTCAGCTTTCCCCATTGCTGCCTGGCCCTGTCCTTGAACCGAGCCCAATCCTCCTCGATGCGCTGCCAGTTCATGAAGTTTCTCCTGCTGAATGTACCTGGAAGTGAATGCCTGTGATGAGGCAATAATATGAACGTGCGAGCGCCGAAACGGTTCCGCACTCATTTGAGGCAGGGGCGCGATTCAGGGGGTCAGGGCTTGTGTCCCCCAGTCGAAGGCTGAAACCAGGGGAAGAATCGCTGCCAGCTGGCTGTCTGGCATTGTCTCCAGCGCTTGGGCGCCGCACTCGGCAACAAACTGCTCCTCGGTTATCGCGGCGACCGGTCGTGACAGTGACGACATCGGCTCTGACGACATCGGCTCTGCTTTCGAGGCGAGTGGATTCCTCTCGCCGTCAGCCAGTTGCCCGTCGTGGTTCCAGTCGGCCCGATCGAAAAGAAACTGGCATTCAGCCTGGATAGTGTACGCATGAGCGGGTGCTGCCAACACCAGCACCGCGCTCACCGCCAGTAAAACTGCGTATTTCATTGGGCCACCATGACACCGCTTCTAGTTGGTACCTGTGCTGGTTCCCGGGTGCGGCCGGCGGCTGGGTTGCCTGTCCGGACTGATCGGCAGGCTGCTCGATCTGCGGTGCTGTCTGGCTTGGCTGCTGTACCTCAGGCGTGGCTTGACTCGTCCGGGTTGTGCTGACGTCGGACGTATCGTTGGCGAAAAACAACCCCAGGCCAACAACGATCGCGATCACGAGTACGAGACCAATGAGGATCTGCGTAGGCGAACTCATCTCCGAGGCCCGGCCATAGCGGTCGCGCAGACGCTCCCGCTCATCGGGGATTTTCGGATCGGTTGGTCGTGGGTCGAGCGGATCATAGGTCATGAACTGACCCTCCTTTCAGCGTCGAATGAATGCAGAACGCCGGAAATCGCGTCCGGTTCCATGGGCGAGTTTCAAATGACTGGGATCAGCCACAATGGAACACCTCGGGGAACATCGGGTGCTTCTTCTGTGAATGACGTGAACGTCAAATCCAGTGCCCTCCAGCCGCGCCAGAAAGCGAAGTCAGCGTTTCCGGGCTTGCATGACCTTGGTTTTGCGTCGGGGACTGATGCGGCCAGAGGCCGTCCTCGACCGTCTTGAAGTGAACGGAAACACCGCCGCCCGCTCGATTTCGTCATCAGCAGCGGATTGGCGATGATCGGGGCCGCATACAAGATGCCCGCTGCAAGCAGAACTGCATACAAATGGGACATTTCCCTCGCCCTCCATTTGAACCTGCCGACTAAACGCCCAATGCCCCGGGTGGGTTCCCGGGTCCAATTCAGCTGATATGAGTGCTTGTTGCTGGTACGGGCGTTAGCCGCCGGCGGCTGCCGGCTTCGGGCGAGATGTGATCGCGTATCGAAAAACAATGCCTGTCCGATCACTGCCTTGACCATCTCGGGCATGAAGGGCTTGGTAATCAGAAATGCCGGCTCGGGCCGCTGGCCGGTTAGTAGTCGCTCGGGGTATGCCGTAATGAAAATCACCGGCAACTCGATGTCCTGCAGTATGTCGTTGACAGCGTCGATGCCGGAGCTGCCGTCCGCCAACTGAATGTCAGCCAGAACGAGACCGGGCTTCTGCTCGCCGGCCAAATTAACAGCCTGGCTGCGGGTTCGCGCGATTCCGATGACATTGTGTCCAAGACCTGTCACCAGGCTTTCGAGATCCATGGCGATGAGCGGCTCGTCTTCGATGATCAGGATATTGGTTCTGGCCTGCCGGGCGATATCTTCGCTCGCCGAGCTGATCAGCTCCGCCACTTCCTCGGCATCGGTGTCGAGAATGGCTGCGGTATCGCTGATCGAGAAACCCTCGAGGCCGGTGAGCAGAAAAGCCTGGCGCGGCCGCGGTGGAATGGCGGCAATACGGCTTTGCGCATTTCTTTCCCAGCGCTCAGCCGGCGCGTCGGGTTTGAAGTTGATGCTGACCGACCCCCACAGCCGGCATAGCATCTGGTAAAGGGAAACCCTGACATTGGTCTCGTTCGCCAGCGATGCGGGCTCTTCGATTACGGATTCCAGGACGGCCGATACGTACGCGTCGCCGCTCGCCTGACTGCCCGTCAGGGCGCGGGAAAACCGGCGTAGAAACGGAAGGTGCGGGGCAATTTGCTCAGCAAGGCTCATGCTCGCTCCGCCTATTCCTCCGAGTAAGCCACGTGAGGCCATAAACGTTCTGTTAGGTACACGGTTCCATTATAGCGCAAAAAAGCTGCCGCAAGGCAGGAACCGTCTCTATTCTGATGCATTTGGTCCTAATACCCGGTCCCTTCGGAAGGCCCCGTTTCGACCGTGAGAAAGGTTAGCCGATGGCCCGTAAGAAGAGTTTAGACAGGAACCATGGACAAAAGGTCGGCCGGGATTATCAAATGAAACAGGATACAGCGAGTGAGCAGGCGATCCATCTGGCGATCGGAAGGCGCTTACGCTCCTACTACGACCAGATCGTCGACCAGCCGATTCCCGACCGCTTTGTCGATCTGCTGAAGCAGCTTGAGGAGAAGGAAACGGGGAAAAAGCCGCGCTGACGGCGCGCGGCAGCTTTTTCAGAGATCTCAATGGCGAAAGCACCGGAATTTCGGCATCAGCTTCTGGGAGCGATCCCCGGCTTGCGAGCGTTCGGCATCGCGCTGGTGGGAAGCAGCGAACGCGCCGATGATCTCGTGCAGGAAACGCTGACCAAGGCGTGGGCCCATCAAAGCGACTTCGAGCTGGGCACCAACCTGAAGGCCTGGCTGTTCACGATACTGAGAAACGAATTTTACTCCCAGATGCGCAGAAAACGTCGCGAGGTCGAGGATGTGGACGCAAAATATTCGAGCCAGCTCGCCGTGCTTCCCGAACAGCACGGCCACCTCGACATGGTGGACATGCGTGCCGCACTCAACCAGCTGCCCAACGACCAGCGGGAAGCTCTTCTGCTGGTGGCAACCTCCGGTTTTTCCTACGAGGAGACTGCCGAAATCTGCAATGTCGCAGTGGGCACGATCAAGAGTCGGGTAAACCGGGCGCGGCTGCGGTTGAGCGGCATCCTTGGGCTTGAGCAGGAGGAAGGCCTCGACCGCAACGCGGCGGAGAAGGAAGTCTCCGTAGCGCGCCAGGCCGGTGGAAGCTTCCGCTCTCGCTAGGGCGCTTGGCTCAATGGAACCGAGCCGGTTGCTCGGCGTTTCACCACCAGTAGGCCGGGCAGGCCAAACGAAGGAGTAGGGGCGAGCAGGAACGGCCGGATCTTCGTTGTGTACGTGAACTCTCGCAAAGGAAATGTCTGGAGATCCTGAACGAGGAATGCTGTTTTAACCGGCTGCGGTATCCCCCTCCCGCTCCGGAACAAGGCCCGGGCCGCAAGAGCGGCTCGGGTCCTTTCTTTTTGTGCTGTCTGAACTCACAAACTGCTGCTCCGCCGGAATGCTGGGCTAAGTACTCGGGTCGACCGCTTGCCTGCGGTTAAGGATGGCATACCAGGTGTAGCCGCCATATAGCGTCTGAAACCCAAAGCTCGCCCCCCACCGGATGCGAGTTGCGACAGCGTGCCATGCAGGCAGTCACGCGGCTCGACACGAAACTGTTCCAGCCAGGCGAAAAGAAGCGTCCTCACGCTACGAGGCAGGTTTTCACACTGACCGAAGTTAACAACGTGCAGGCTCCCGCCCGGGGCGACCGCCGCCCAGCCTCGATCGATGGCGCTCCGCCAGTCGGGGATCATGGAGAGCGAGTACGACAGGAAAACCCGGTCAAAGCAGGCCAAGCCGAACAGCTCGTCGGATTGGAACGAAGCAGCGTCGGCTCGCGCGAGGCGGATGCGGTGCGCAAAGCCGCTCCGCGCAATCGAGGACGACGCGGTCTTCAGCATCTCGGCCGATAGATCCAGGCCGAACAACTTTGCCTGCCGGCAGCGCCTGGCCGCAACTATTAGATTGCGACCGGTGCCGCAGCCGATTTCGAGCACGGACATTCCCGGCGAAACGGCGAGTTCGGAGATGAGGCGGTCACGGCCGAGGAGATAAAATTTCCGGGTGAGATCATAGATGTGACGCTGATAGCGATAGGTCTGGTCCAGGAACGGGTCGGAGCGCTCTTGCACCCGGTCGGCAGATCGGGTGCTCGAGGTCAGGCATTGAGCGCATAGAGATGGAAGGCCCCATAGATCGCCGAGCGGTCGCAAGCGCCATGCGCGCGCGAGCGTTTCTCCTCATAGCGCCAACGCCTCAGGATCGCCTCATCAAGCCGACCATTCAGGATGGAGTGATTGCCGGCGGTGCGAAAGATCACTCGCGACTTCGGCCGCGCAGTCCGGGTGATTTCCATCCAAAGTTGATCGAGTTGGCTTTTGCGCATCCAGTCCTGAGCATCCAGCAGAACAAAGCGATCGACTGACGAGGTTCTCATGCCGGCAAGCGCATCGGTTATCGATGTCCGATGCACTTCGACGCGCGATGCACCATCGCGAATCCGGCGGAAGTTCCGGGCTTGAAGATAAGGCGGAAGCGGGCCGGAACCTGCGGGAGGATAGTGGCGGCCAAAGGCCTGCCAGGCAAAATAGTTGTCTTGCATGGAAAAATCGCAAGCCAGACGTCTCACGCGGTCGCGCAATACGGTCGCCATATCCCCATTGCCCGCATCAGCAAGCTCGACATATTGGGCCGGCGGAATCCCGAGGCCGAAAAGGGATGACGGGCGCCGCGTGATCCAGCGCACCAATGGCTTGTCGAACAGAGGCGCGATGTCCCTGTCAAAAAACATCTGCTGCTCGGCGATGCCCCGCGCCGCCAGCAAGTCCTGCAAATTCACGCCATAAAAACGGCAAAGGTAGTGGGCGGCGCCGATGAATTTTCCGAGCAGGCCGTGACGATAGAAGTTGCGGCGGAAGAGTTCTATTTGGCGTCGCCCGGTTGGGCCGCGGGAGTTCCAGAATGCCGC
Organism: uncultured Alphaproteobacteria bacterium; assembly: GCA_963780765.1. Taxonomy (GTDB): domain Bacteria; phylum Pseudomonadota; class Alphaproteobacteria; order Rhizobiales; family Aestuariivirgaceae; genus CAWHQZ01. The sequence goes on from CAWADI010000029.1 coordinate 134,878, forward strand.
CGTCTCCCGGTCGATATTGGGCTCGATAAACCGGCGATAGTCGCTCAGATTCGTCCGCTCATTGGCCTCGCCGAAGAAGCGGTAGAACGCATCATGCGACGGCAAGTGCCGGATGGCGGCGAGCTTGAGCTTCGTCAGCGCCACGTGGGCGCGATTGAGGTCCACGGCGGTCACCTTTGCGGGCTTCGCGATCAGGTAGCTCAATACGTTGCAGCCGCCTGATGCGATTGTAACCACGTGATGCTGGGAGCCTATTTCCATTGCTGCCAGGTCCACGACCGGATCTTCCCAGATCTGAGGATAGACGAGGCCGGAAAACAGCAGTGTAAACAGCCTTTCGGCCATGCCTTCCCTGGAGAGTGACCGATGTCGATGCACCGCCCGTTTGACTAGGCCCATGGGCCATCCTCCTTCTCTCCCGGGATGGGTCCGCAAGTGCTGCTTTCGACATCGGTCGCTCGTCTGTATCGAACAAGGAAGCCCCTGGAGCGAAGTCTGCCTGCGGCAAAAACCCGCCGGTGACGTTGCTTCGCCCGACTGCGCTGTAGGTGAGTTGTGTGACCGGGAGATGAAGGCGCTCAGCTACCGATTTGGGTGGCGATCTTTGCTTTGGTCAAGGCGGTGTGATCGGGTCGAAAGCCGCGCCCTGGCTCCGAGCTCCAAAAAAACCGGGAGAGTGGGTACTCTCCCGGCATCCGCAACGTGTGTTTGCGGACTACTTGGCCGCTGCCTGGTACTCGGGTAGCTGGTTGAGTTCGTCCTCGGTGGTTTCAAGAACGATTGTCCAGGTATTGGTGTTGCTGTCCGTCTTGATGTTCAGCCGGTTCAGCTCGATTGCCACATTTTTCTCTCCGATGCCGAGAAAACCGCCGACGCCGATAATGGCGTGCGCGGCCTTTTCGCTTTCGATGTCGATAACGATGTCGTTTATCTCGCCGACGTTGCGGTTATCGACCGACATCACGGTAGTACCGATCAGATTGGAGGCCATCACGCTGGCCGGCGTCTGCATAGTTGTCGCCTCGGCTGTTGCGCCGGCAGCAGGCTGCTCAGGGACAGCAGGCTGCTCGGTGGCTGCCGGTTGCTCGGCAGAGCTCGCTGCATCCTGGCCGGTTGTGGTCGTCGGTTGTTCCGCCGTTACCGCCGGATCCTGGCCAGCCGCCGGCTGTTCCGCCGTTACCGCCGGATCCTGGCCAGCCGCTGGCTGTTCCGCCGTTACCGCCGGATCGCTTGTGGTGGTAGAGCTCGAATCCTGGCCAGCCGCTGGCTGTTCCACAGCTGCTGACTGCTCGGTCGATGTCGAAGGCTGTTCGGCAGTCACGTTTTCGCTCGCGCTGTCCTTGGCAGCGGTATTGGTATCGGGAGCAGGAGCCACCGCAGCCGCTTTCATGTCCTTGAATGCGTCCTTCTGGCATTCGGCCAGGAACTCATCCAACGTGACGAGATTAGCGTCCTTGGGTTTCGTGCTCATGAGGACGACGTATTTGTCGGCCTCACCTGGCCCCAGCGACCCGTCCTTGTTGACATCGGCTGTTTCGAACATTGTTTTGCAGTCTGCATCCGAGGTCTGGGCGGTGGCGGGCCACGCAATCCCCACGCCAAGAGCCGCGCTTGCAACGGTAAGCATCAGCTTCTTCATCTTGTGTTCCTTTCGCCAAAATTGGTCCGTTGTTGAGTTCGCAAGTGCGAATTCAGGAGAGGAACGCCCCTGAAGGCAGTTGGTTCCCGCCCCTGAAAGGCAGCAGCAACCGCAAGCGGGGTGATGCGTTGCTGGCAGGGCTCCCGATTCCCCAAGCGCATCAGACGATACCTGACGGCAGGTAGGACCAGGTCGCTATCCGTGGTCTTTTTCGGAATTGGGAGACTCTCGCTCTGCCTTCGGCGTTTCTCCGGAGAGAAACTCCCCGAAATTGCCGAGGCCGGGAAAGTTGTCGCAGAACACCTTGGTAACAACCAGTAGGGGCACGGCAACAAAGGTACCGATGATTCCCCACATCCAGCCCCAAAAAGCCAAGGATATCAGAATTACTACGGCGTTGAGCTCCAGACGCCGACCAAGCACCAATGGAGTGACGATGATGTTTTCTATCAGGTTCAGCCCGAGATAGACCAGCGGCGGCAGGGCGGCTGCGAGAAGTGTTGGAAAAGTCACAATCGCAACCGCCGCCACTGAAACAATGCCGGTTGCCGCGCCTAGATAGGGAATGAAATTAAGTAGTGCGGCCGCAACTCCCCACAACACGGGGTTGGGCATCTGCAGCACCGCCATGGCGGAAGCGATCGCAACGCCCAAACAACAATTGATGGCCGTAATGGTCAGCAGATAGCGAGACACATCTCCCTCGATGGCCCGCACGATCCGGAGGGTCTTCTTCTTGTCGGTAAGGGTGGGCATCATCCGCACGAACTTCTGAAGAAAAAGGTCCCCCGACGACAGAAGGAAGACGATGAGCACGATCGTGACGCTGCTCATGGCGACAACTCGTGCCACCGTCCCCGCAGCCCACGACCAAAGGCCCGGCCGGGGCGCCGCAACAGCCACCGTTGGCCCCAAGTCCACGCGCGCAAGTTCCTCGACCTGTTTGCCGGCCTCGATGAGCGCCTCAACCGGCTGTCGCACGATGCGCAGCTTCTTTTGGACATCGTCAACGATGCGCGGCGCATCGCCTATCATCTGCATGAAGGGTTCGCTGAGCATCATCAGTGCGAAACCGGCGCCAAGCGAGCTGATTGCTACCAGAACGATCGCGCTAACGACTTCGGGGACACCCCTGCGGCTTAAGAACCGGACCAGAGGTATTAGGGTCAGGTAGATTAGGATCGCCAGAGCCAGCGGGATAAAAAGGTCCCGGGCGATGTAGAGAGAGGCGCAGCAGAGGATCGCAAAGGTTCCGATGATGGCCAGGTTGGTGAGCTTGGAGAAACCGGCCTCCAACTGCGGGGTATCGCTGAATTCTTTCAGCACGTTTGTCGCCTTTCGTCTCCACTGCCTGATCCGCCAGGGGTCGACCTCGGAGTTTGCAGGTAATTGTCCGGCCGGGGAACCTGAGCGCAGATCTGTCGTTACTGAGAGATAATCTATCCTTCAGGGAGGTGCGCATGAATATCCTCTTCGCCCAGGGCGATCTGCTGATTGAGAAAGTGGAAAAACCCGCCATTGCCGGAAAGCGGGCCAACCCGGCTAGCGACGGCGCTCTGGTATTGGCGGAAGGAGAGACTTCCGGCCATCGCCACGCTGTGTATGGGGCCGTTACGCTATTTCGCGACGATGGTCTGGCCGCCGGGATCCCCGACGGCCTGTATGTGGGTCACCTGGAGGTTCACCGTGGCACGGCGCGCGTCGTACACGAGGAGCACGCGCCGATCCATCTTTCCGAAGGGACTTGGCGGGTCCGGCGGCAACGCGAGCTGGAGCCCAGGGAAGCGCGCGTTGTCGAGGATTAGAGCTGATCGCCTGACGCCCTCCCAAGCTGCCTCGCTCGAGTGCTACCGCAATCGCTGGATGGAGATTACCCGCTCCGTTGAGCCGGCAGATCGGCAGGTTTGCGAGGAGGGAATTGGCCTTGCTTATGAAATTGCCGGCTTGCCGCGGCCGCAACGCATTGAGTGGTGCCTCGGGCCGGTGGAGATCGAGCGGTCCCGGGCGTGCAATTGGCATCGCTATGATCCCGGCGCCTCGGTCAAGAAACGTCTGATCGACGTTGTTCTCGCCTCGGCAAGCCAGGACATCGAGCGCAATGTTCCGGCGTCGATTCGTTTCCCGGTGACGTTTGCCATCGGCTTTCCGCCGCACTTCACGGCGCCGCACGCCGCCATTACGGAGGCGATCGTGGCCGCAGCGCGACAGGTGCGGCCGGTCGTGAGCGCCGAGATACGCAACTTTGCCAGGTGGATCGCCGGGTTGCGGCGAGTGCCCTACGCCGACTTTGCACTCTGCGCCTGGTCTCAGCACGACTCCAGAAACTGGCTCGCAGTGTGCGAATGTCTTCGTGATGTCTGCGGCTTTGAAAAGGAAACGGCAGCCGTCAAAGGACTGTTGTTGATGGGCGCAAACGCCGGCTGGGTCGTGCCGCACGAGCGCGTCTGCTGGGTCAGCGAGCGGCATCAGACTCTGCAAGTCGATGTTCGAGGTCGCCTGCACAGTGCGGTCGGCCCGGCGCTGTGTTATCCGGACGGCTGGTGCCACTATTCATGGAAAGGTGTGCCGGTACCGGGCTGGCTCATTGAGCATCCCGACCGGATCACGCCCGCTCGTATCGACGCTGAGCCAAATACGTTTGTGCGACTTTGCATGATCGATATTCTCACGCCTGAGCGCTACGTTTTTTCGGGAGCGCCGGTCCGCGCAGCAACGGATCGTTCCGGAACGTTGTGGCGCAAGGAATGGTGGGCGGGCGACGGCTGGGCCGCGGTTGAGGTCGTGAATGGAACGCCAGATCCTGATGGGAGCCATCGGCACTATTTCCTGCAGGTTCCGCCCGAACTGAGAACTCCTGCCGAGGCGGTCGCCTGGACCTATGGTCTTTCGGCGGAGGCCTATTCGCATTTGGCCGTGAGAACCTGAACGGCAGCCGTTTCTCGCCGCGGAACTTTTGACGTATTTCTGCGTTACTTTCATCCACCGGGAGAAACACCTGGTTCGGACGGTTCGCTTCCGGAAAATAAAGGAGAAACGATGGCGTCAATCCGGCGCTTTCTCGCGGCATCTGCGCAAGGGCCGCCGTGGGACAATCCAGAGCCGGTTCGAGCCGAACTGTTCAGCATCGAGCGCTTGGAGCAGCACGCGGAAAGCCTGGCCGCCGCGCAATTCATCGTCGCGCGGTCGTCGGCCGGAAAAGCGTTCGCCGCTCGCCTGGATGACAACGCAGCGGCGCTGCTCGCCGCCTACCGCGCTATCTGCCAGGCCGTGATTGCCGGACGCCCGATCACCCCGGCCGCCGAGTGGCTGGTCGACAACTACTATATTGTCGAAGAACAGATCCGGCAGATACGCGAGGATCTTCCCCCGGCGTACTACCGGGAGTTGCCCAAGCTTGCGTCCGGCCCGTTCGCTGGCTACCCGCGAATTCTCGGCTTGGTCTGGGCGTTCGTCGCCCATACCGACAGCCGCTTCGATCCTGCGATGCTCACGCGTTATGTGCTTGCCTACCAAAGGGTCCAGCCGCTGACGATCGGCGAATTGTGGGCCATCGCCATCACGTTCCGGCTGGTTCTCGTTGAAAATTTCCGACGGCTTGCGGATCGCATCATAAACGCGCGGGTGGCGCGCGAAGAAGCGGATGCTCTTTACGACAGCTTGTTGGCCAGCCCCGGGAACGTCGCAGAAGCTCTTGCCCGGTCACTGCGCAGGTTTGAACCGACAGCCACGATAAAGCCGTTTGCCGTTCAGCTCATTCAGCGTCTGCACGGCTCCGACCCCGGCGCGGGAGAAATCCAGCAATGGCTCAACTCGAGGCTGACAAGCCTGGGACTGACTACCGAGGCGGTGGTGATCGACGAACATCAGCGCCAGGCGGCCGCCAACGTCACGGTGCGCAATATCGTTACCAGCATGCGCCTTGTTTCCGGCGTCGATTGGGCAGTCTGGTTCGAATCCGTAAGTCTGATCGATGCTGCTCTCAAGAGCTATCCGCTGTTTCCGGAAATGGATTTTGCGACCCGCAATCTCTACCGCAGCGCCGTCGAAGACCTGGCGCGGCACTCCCCGCTGTCGGAGCATGACATTGCCGAGCGTAGCCTTAGTGCGGCGCGGCAGGCGGGCGATACGAGCGGCAACAACGGACCGGGCGCCGATGATCCTGGTTACTATCTGATCGGCGGCGGCAGGCGTGAGTTCGAAGCTTCGGTCGAATACGCTCCGCCGATTGCCCGAAGGCTGGAGCGCTTCGCCAAATCCCTGGGTGCGCCAGGCTATGTAGGGGCTGGTTTGGCGCTCACGGCGCTTCTTGTGGCCGCCGCGCTATGGTTGGTCATGCCTCTTCCCACGAGGCGCCGTCTGGACTCTGGCGCTGCTGGCGATCGTTCCGGCCTCCGAGCTGGCGTTCTTGCTGGTGAATTTTGCGGCCACCAAGCTGATCCGTGTTCAGGTGTTGCCCGGCCTTGAGTTGCGTCGCGGCGTGCCTGGCGGATCTTCGAGCTGTCGTGGCGGTGCCCACGCTTCTCACCTCGCACGATGCTCTCGAAGAACAGCTGAATCGCCTCGAGGTGCATTTCCTCGCCAACGCGGCGGGTGAGCTGTATTTCGCACTGCTGACCGACTGGACCGACAGCGGCAGTGAGGAGGCGGCGACAGACGAGCCGTTGCTTGAAGCCGCGCTCACGGGCATAGCGGCCCTCAACCGGAAGTACGCCGACACCGACAAAGACGGCCGGTTCATCCTCCTGCATCGCCGCAGGGTATGGAACGGCGGCGAGCAGCGCTGGATGGGCTGGGAGCGTAAGCGCGGCAAGCTGCATGAATTCAACATGCTGCTTCAGGGCGCCGCCGATACGACCTACATGGTGGTTGGCGGCAAACTGCCGGCGCACGTGCGCTATGTCATCACGCTGGACGCCGACACCAGATTGCCGCGCGATGCGGCGCAGAAACTGGTGGGCAAACTCGCACACCCACTCAACCGGCCGATAATGGATCGCGCGTCGGGGCGGGTCGTGGCCGGGCATGCGGTCCTGCAGCCGCGGGTTACTCCAGCGCTGCCGAGCGCCGGCGAAAGCTCAATGTACCAGCGGACCTTTTCGAGTCCGCATGGCCTTGATCCCTATGTGTTTGCTGTCTCTGATGTCTATCAGGATTTGTTCGATGAGGGTTCCTTTGCCGGGAAGGGCATCTATGACGTGCAGGCATTTTCTGCCGCTCTCGATGGCCGCGTGCCGGAAAACAGCCTGCTTAGCCATGATCTCTTCGAAGGCATCTTCGCCCGCGCCGGACTGGTTTCAGACATCGAGGTGATCGAGGAGCAGCCTTCCCGCTATGAAGTAGCCGCCGCCCGCGAGCACCGCTGGCTCCGCGGCGATTGGCAGTTGCTGGCATGGCTCTGGGGCTCAGACGATCGCGCCGTGGCAAACGTGCCGACGCCATTCCCTTGCTCGGCCACTGGAAAATCCTCGATAACCTTCGCCGATCTCTCCTGGCGCCGGCCACGGTTGCGGCTCTCGCGGTCGGTTGGTTCATCCTGCCGCTGCCGGCGTCGGCAGTGTGGACCGGGCTGCTCTTCCTTGGCCTGGCCCTTCCTTTCGCTGTTCCTGTTCTGGAAGGACTGTTTCGCCGTCAAGCGGCGGCCACGACGAGCAGCCACCTTCGCTGGTTGTGGCGCGAAACCAAATTGGCAGCGGCTCAGGTGGCACTCACGTTTTCGTTCCTTGCTCACAAGGCGTGGCTTGCCGCGGACGCGATCCTGCGCACCCTCTATCGTCTTTTCGTAAGCCGCCGCCGATTGCTGCAGTGGGTTACTGCCGCGCAAGTTCAGTCGAGCATCGGTCTGTCGGGATACTACCGCCGCATGGCCGGCAGCGTGGCGCTGGCGGCAGCCCTGTTGATTGCCTTGCTCTTGGCGAGGCGGGAAACATGGCCGCTGGCGTTGGTCTGGGTGGGCGCATGGCTGGCCGCGCCGGCCATCGCCTGCTGGTCGAGCCGCGCTCCGGCAACCGGAGTTGTGCGGCTGTCCGAAGCGGATGTTCGCGCCCTCAGGCTGATCGCGAGGCGAACCTGGCGCTTTTTCGAGGCGTTTGTCACGCCCGAAGACAACATGTTGCCACCTGACAACTTTCAGGAAGAGCCAAGCCCCGTCACCGCGCATCGCACTTCGCCGACCAATATCGGGCTATACCTCTTGTCAATTGCCAGCGCCCGCGAGCTCGGCTGGCTTGGCATATCCGACGCCGCCGAGCGGATCGAGCAGACGTTTGCATCGCTCAGGCGCCTCGAGCGCTACCGCGGTCACTTCTATAATTGGTACGACACCCGGGATCTTCGTGCCCTCGAGCCGAACTACGTTTCCACGGTTGATAGCGGCAATCTGGCGGGCCACCTCATCGCTTTGGCGAACTCCTGCCGGGCGTGGGGTGAGGAACCGGCTGTTTCGCCCCGCGCCATCAGCGGCATCGCAGACTGCATCGAGCTGCTGAAGCGAGTCCTTCAAACTGTTGCCGGAGGGCGGACGCTCCGTGAAGTCCGGCCGGCGTCAATTGGATGCAGCGATCACCGCCCTTTCGGCGGCTCTGAGGGCGTCCAAACCACCGTCATCTTTTATCGCAGTGAGGCTGATCGAGTTGTCCCGGCAGGCTGGCGCGATCATCGATGTCGCCGAGGTGCTGGCCGAAGAGCTTGGGGGTGGACGCGGCGAGGAAATGCTTGCCTGGGCAAAACTTGTCAGACAGACCGTCGAAAGCCATTTTCGCGACGCCACGCTGGCCGCCGATGCTGCGCAGCGGCTGCGTCATCGCATCGCTGGGCTCGAGCAGGACGCCAGGGCGATGGTCAGCGAGATGAAGTTTGATTTCCTTCTCGAGCCGCAGCGGAATCTTCTCGCTCTTGGCTACCGGGCCTCGGAGGGAGCAGCCGACGAGGGCTGTTATGACTTGTTGGCCTCGGAGGCCCGTCTCGCCAGCTTCCTCGCAGTTGCCAAGGGCGATGTGCCGACCAAGCACTGGTTCAAGCTGGATCGTCCTGTGGCGGTCATTCATTCCGGTGCTGCCCTCGTTTCGTGGTCGGGATCGATGTTCGAGTATCTCATGCCTGCCCTGGTGATGAGAGAACCGAAAGGCGGCATCCTTGACCAGACGGCACAACTCGTTGTGCGACGCCAGATTTCCTACGGCTCCGAGCTGTCGATACCATGGGGCGTATCGGAATCTGCCTTTAACGCTCGCGACGTCGAGTTCACGTATCAGTACTCAAATTTCGGCGTGCCGGGACTGGGATTGAAACGCGGGCTGGCGGAAAACGTCGTCGTGGCGCCGTATGCCACGGGCCTTGCCGCAATGGTTGCTCCGGCGGAGGCGGCGCGCAATTTCCGCCGCCTCGCACAGGCTGGAGCTCGCGGCAGCTATGGATACTACGAGGCGGTGGACTACACGGCCTCACGTGTTCCCGAGGGAAGCAAGAGGGCGGTGGTGCGGGCCTACATGGCGCATCATCAGGGCATGACGATCGTGGCCATCGCCAACGTCTTGCTCGACGGCCTGTTCCGTTCCCGCTTTCACGCCGAACCGATGGTTGCAGCAACCGAGCTGCTCTTGCAGGAACGCGCGCCGCATGGTGTGCCGTCAACCCAGGCAAGGGCCGAGGAGCTGCGGACGGCAGCGACGGTTCGTGAGCACTTGCCGTCGGCTGTGCGGCGCGTCCGCTCCGTGCATACATCCGTTCCGGTCGGGCATCTGCTTTCGAACGGGCAATACACTGTGATGATCACCGCCGCCGGCTCCGGGTATACGCAGTGGCGGGGCATCGCCATCACCCGCTGGCGGGAAGATCCGACGCTCGACGATTGGGGTTCATATATTTATGTGCGCGATCATCAGACCGGCGCCGTCTGGTCAGCTGGATTCCAGCCCACCGGCACAGAAGCCGATAACTACCGGGCAGTACTGACCGAGGACCGGTGTGAAATCATCCGTCGCGATGGCCCAATCAAGTCGACCTATCAATGCCTCGTATCCCCCGAAAGCGCCGCCGATGTCCGCCATCTGACCCTCACCAACTCCGGCCGGCGCTCGCGCGAGCTGGAGCTCACCTCCTACTGCGAGCTCGTCCTCGCGCCGGCGGTTGCCGATATCGCACACCCGGCCTTTTCCAAGCTTTTCGTGGTTACGGAGTATTTGCCGGAACTCGGCGCGCTGATCGCTACCCGCCGTCGCCGTTCGCCAAACGACCCCGAGGTCTGGCTGGCGCAGTTCATGCTGGTCGAGGGCAGGACGGTAGGTCAGCTTGAGTTCGAGACGGATCGCAGTCTTTTCCTTGGCCGCGGCAATGATCTGCGTTCGGCAGCCGCCATATTCGACAGGCGCGCACTGTCGAACTCGACGGGCGCGGTTTTGGATCCTGTCTTTGCTCTCCGCCGCCGCATCAAGTTGCGCGCCGGGGCGAGTGCCAGATGCATCCTGTGGACCCTGGCCGCCGAAACGCGCGACGAGCTCCTCGATGTGATCGATCAGCATCGCCACGCCGCGGCTTTCGAGCGGGCGGTCACCCTCGCCTGGACACAGGCGCAAATCCAGTTGCATCACCTCATGATCACTGCCGAGAAGGCAAGCCTCTATCAGCAGCTGCTCGGCCGCCTCTTGTATGTCAGCCCGGCGCTGCGTGCGTCCCCGCGCCATTTGACCCAACATCCTGCCAGCCAGGCCGCCCTGTGGCCGCATGGCATTTCCGGCGACCATCCGATCGTTCTGGTGCGGGTGGACGACATCGAACAGGTCGATCTCGTAGGCGACCTCCTGCGCGCGCGGGAATATTGGCAGACCAAGCAGTTCCTCGCCGACCTTGTCATCGTAAACGAACGGGGCGCTTCCTACGTTCAGGACCTGCAATCTGCCCTGGAAGCGCTGGTGCGCTCCTCGCGGCCGGGACTGCTCGCTCAGCCCGGGATGCGGGAGGGCCAGATTGTGGTATTGCGGGCTGATCTGATCAGCTTACAGGCAAAAGCCGCTCTGCCGACCATTGCGCGGGTGGTTCTGGAAGGCCGGCGAGGAACGCTGAGCGAGCAACTCGGCCGCATCCAGGATATTCCTGCGGAAGCGCCGCCGCCGGCGCGAACTTCCGTTTTGCCCGAGAAGCCGCCGGCTGCATCGATTCCGGAGAAACTCGAGTTTTTCAATGGCTTTGGCGGCTTTGCCGAAGGCGGTCGCGAATACGTTACGGTACTCGAAGGAGGCCGATTGACCCCGGCCCCGTGGATCAACGTCGTGAGCAACCCTGATTTCGGCTTTCAGGCAGCGGCGGAAGGAGCCGGCTATACGTGGTCCGCCAATAGCCGGGACCGTCAGCTGACGCCCTGGTCCAATGATCCGGTCAGCAACCGGCCCGGCGAATGCCTGTATGTGCGCGACGAGGAAAATGGCGAGCTTTGGGGTCCCACGTTCCTGCCGGTTCGCGATGTTTCCGGATCCTACGTGGCACGGCATGGCCGGGGCTATTGCCGGTTCGAATGCGTTGCCCATGAGACGAAGCTCGAACTATTGCAGTTTGTTCCGCTCACGGACAGCATCAAGATCTCGAGACTTGGCCTACACAATCTCTCCCGGTCGGCGCGGCGGCTGTCGGTTACCGCCTACGTCGAATGGGTGCTTGGCCACTCGCGGGCCGCAACCGCTCCGCACATCGCGGCCGAGATCGATTCCGAGACCGGAGCCTTGCTGGCGCGCAGCGCCTGGCACGTTCAGCATGCGGCACGCATCGCGTTTCTCGATATGGGCGGCCGGCAGGAATCGTGGACGGCGGACCGGCGCGAGTTCCTCGGCCGGCATGGCTCTCTCGACAATCCCCTCGCACTTGCCACCGACAGCCCGTTATCGAACACAGTCGGTCCTGGTCTTGATGCGTGTGGTGCACTGCAGACCGTCCTCGAGCTTGACCCACGCGGCCGGGCTGAAGTCGTGGTCCTGCTCGGGGAAGGCTGGCGAGATTGCCGATGTCCGAAAGCTGGTCGAGAAGTATCGGAGTTCCGATCTCGGAGCCGAGCTTGATAACGTAAGCAGACACTGGGACCGCACACTGGGAGCCGTGCAGGTCAGGACGCCGGAGCCATCCATGGACATGCTCCTCAATGGCTGGCTTCTGTATCAGGCGCTCGCCTGCCGTATGTGGGCAAGATCGGGATTCTACCAGGCGAGCGGCGCCTATGGCTTCCGCGATCAACTGCAGGACGCAATGGCCGTGGTGGCGGTGCGCCCTGACATAATGCGCCAGCACATCCTGCGGGCCGCCGGGCGCCAGTTTCGCGAAGGCGATGTCCAGCACTGGTGGCTGCCGGCGACGGGGGAGGGAACGCGCACGCGCATCGCCGACGATCCGTTGTGGCTGGTTTACGCGGTAGCTCACTATGTGAGCTACGCCGGCGACAGCGCGGTTCTCGATCAGGAAATCGCCTATCTTGACGGTCGCCGTCTGGCTCCCGGCGAGTCGGACGCATTTTTCCAGCCCGATATCGCCGCCGACACCGGCACGCTTTTTGATCACTTGGTGCGGGCGCTTGAAGTTGGTTCCGCCGTTGGCGCCCACGGTCTGCCGCTGTTCGGCACCGGTGACTGGAACGATGGCATGAACCGCGTCGGCGAGCACGGCGCCGGTGAGAGCGTCTGGTTGGGCTGGTTTCGTTTCGCCTGTCTGCGCGCCTGCGCCGCGCTTGCGAATGCGCGATCGGAGAAATCACTGGCCAAGAAGTGGCGCAATGAAGCGCGCAAGCTGAAGCGCGCCCTTGAAGAAAAGGCCTGGGACGGAAACTGGTACCGGCGCGGATTTTTCGACGACGGAACGCCATTTGGTTCGTGGGCCGGCGATGAATGCCGGATCGATGCGATTGCCCAGTCGTGGGCGGTAATTTCTGGGGCCGCCGACCGGGTCCGTGCCGCTCAGGCGCTGGATGCCGTCGAGCAGCACCTGATGCGCTGGAACGACAGGCTGGCGCTGCTGTTTACGCCTCCCTTCGACAAGAGCACGCATGATCCCGGATACATCAAGGCCTATCCGCCGGGTATTCGTGAAAACGGCGGGCAGTATTCGCACGGAGCCATCTGGTCCGTTTTCGCCTACGCTGGTCTGGGTGATGCGGAGCGCGCTTACCGGCTATTCTCCATCCTGAATCCCATCAACAACTCGGCTACCGTGCGAGACGCGCTGCGCTATAAAGTCGAGCCCTATGTGATCTCTGCCGATGTGTATTCGGCTGCCGCGCATGTCGGTCGCGGCGGTTGGACCTGGTACACGGGCTCCGCCGGATGGATGTACCGGGCCGGAATGGAAGCCATACTTGGAGTTCGCCGGGCAGGAAACACGTTGCTCCTTGACCCCTCGATCCCTGCTGCCTGGGAGGGCTTTGAGGTGGCGGTCCAGTTCGGCAGCGCCCGGTATGAAATTCATGTGCTGCGGCGCGACAAGGCGTGGGCGACCGACCGGGCCGCCGGGACGGATTTCCTGACTGCGCCGGCCCGCATTGAATTGGTCGATGACGGGGCCGTGCACAAGCTCAACGTGAGCATCCTCCGGCAGGAAGCAGCGCCGAACCAGCTTCCGGCAAAGACCGTAAGCGCCTGAGACAAGTATCAGAACGTCAATCGTTCACAGTTTGGAGGAACTCGACGCCTTTGTCCCGCGTTGTGGCTGAGCCTCTCTTTCATAAGGAGAACCCGGATGCTCGGTACCGTATTGCTCGTCATACTTGTTCTGCTTCTTATCGGTGCGTTGCCCAGATGGGGATACAGTGGCTCCTGGGGGTATGGCCCTTCCGGGCTGGTCGGCGTTGTGTTGGTAGTGATACTGGTTCTGATATTGACGGGCCGGTTCTGAGTAGCGTGATGGGTGGGGGGCACCTTTGCTGGAGGTGCCTTCTGTCCACCATCACCAATAGTAGGATGCCAGTATCAGGTATCCGACGATCACCAGGAACAGCGACGTAAGGAGGACTTTAAGCGTCCTCCCTTTGGTGATTTCGCCTTGCCGTGCTTTCAGGGCTGAAAGACTCTTTCGCATGCGATCTACGTGTAGGCGTCGGCTATGCGCCCGGCACGCCGGACGCACGCCAACGCATCGCCTCAAGCTACATCTTTTCTACCTGTCCGCGGATTTCGCCGTCCGGAAATTTCTCCGTATGCACATTGAGATACCATTTGCCGGCCTGCAGATCCGAAATCTGGGCGTCGGAAAGATCAGCACTTCCTTCCGCCAGGTTCGCGGAGACATCCAGCGCCGGCCCGGCATTTTCGCCTGCCGCTGCCGGTCCATGGAAGTGGGCAGCGGTGGGCGCACCCGTCAATCCGTCCTGGGTCACTTTCCAGGTGAGTTTCTTCGTATCCGTGTCGAGGGTGACATCGGCTGAACCGGTTCCGGCACTGTCATTAGCCGGCACCTCCGCAGCTCCCTTGAGATCGGCTTTGAACTTGACGACCTCGGCAAAGGCGTTGGGGGACAGCAGCAGCCAGGCTGCCGCCGCAACACAAGAATATTTCAGATGCGTGCGCATGTTGCTCAGTTTCCTCTTAGTGAATGGCAAGCTTTAGTGAATGGCAAGCTGCGAACCGCGTGCCGCAGGCGCAACGCAGGAAGTGGCAAATCGTTCCGCTCCCGCCACACCGGTCGGCCGGGTTTTATTGGTGGCCGTCAGGAACCGGCACGCCCAAGTCGCGTTTCTCACGCAATCTTTTGACTTGCTGAAAAATCACGGAGAACGAAAATGACCACAGCCCATCCGAACCACTCTTTGATTTCGAGTGAAGATGTTGAAGGCACTGACGTCTATGGGACGAACGATGACAAGATCGGCGAGATCGACCACCTGATGATCGACAAGGTTTCCGGTCGCGTTACCTATGCGGTTATGAGCTTCGGTGGCTTTCTGGACATGGGGCACAGCCACTATCCGATACCCTGGAGCGCACTGCGTTACGATCCTTCGCTGGAGGGATTCAAGACCAGCATTACGGAAAGCCAGCTGAAGGATGCCCCTGAATTCAGCGACGATGCCTGGGCTAGCCGCGACTGGGAAGCGCGCGTGCACCGCCACTACGGCGCCGTGCCGTACTGGTAGGCCGGACATGCGCACGGCGTCAGTTTTGGTTGCGTTGCTTCTTGTTAGCGTGCCGGCCTCCGCTACCGGTACGGCGTGCGGTCCGAAGGGCCTGATCGAGGAGACGCTCGGCACCCGCTTTGGCGAAGCTGCCTTCGGGATGGGTGTGGCGGATGGAAACGTCGTGAAGTTTTTTACCAATCCAACGAGCGGCTCCTGGACCATTGTAGTTGTTCGTCCGGACGGTGTGGCTTGTGTAGCCGCCCAGGGCGAAAACTTCGAGTTGGAGATGAGCATCGTCACGACGCCGTCGAGGCTGGCGAGCTGGCGGCATTAGCTCCGATTGCTTCCGAGCTTTCAGCGAAACTGATTCCGGTCGTTGAGAGGGTTCCGTCTTCGCGGTCGGGTTACTCGATTCCCCGCTTGCGCCTGTACGTCTCGTCCGCATCGGGCCGGCCGGTGCCTGGCCGCCCGCGCCCGGTATCCAGAAGCTCTTCCTTGGCTTTGTCCGGATCGATTGGCTGCGCACGATTCCTGCGCTTGCTCGCGGTTTTGGCGCGGCGGTCGGCTTCTTTTGCTGGAACGGGGTTGCGTCTCATTCGTCATCTGCCGCAACTCTAAACGGAGTTTACCCAGGAAGGTTCCTCGGGAACTTTCCTCGCCATCAAGGCGTTTCCGTTGCGAAATCGTGTGAATCAAAGGAGGCTCAGATGAACTGGGATCGCATTGAGGGAAACTGGAAAGAGTTCAAAGGCAAGGCGAAGCAGCAGTGGGGCAAGCTCACCGATGACGATCTCGATGTCATCGATGGGCAGCGCGAGGAGCTCGAGGGAATCCTGCAGAATCGATATGGCTATGCCAAAGACAAGGCGGCCGAGGAAATCGATCGCTGGCTTCAGCGCTACTAGCAGCGATCAAGTGGCAAGCGACCTTAGTGCGAAGGATTTTGATGAGGCCCTGCTGAGCCCGACCAAGGTCTTCAGGACGCCCATGGATGTGGTGGAAAGCAGCTCCCTGACTGCTGATCAGAAGCTCGAGGTCCTGAAACGCTGGGAACTGGAAGCCCGGGATCTGCAGGTAGCGGCAGAGGAAAACATGACGGGCGGTGAGTTCAGCGGACTCATCGAAGTGCGCAAGGCCATTGATGTGATTTGCAGCCAGAGCGGCACTTCGGAAAAGGAAGGCAAGCCGGCTGTCGGACCATCCAAATCCGGTGCCTGACAAAATGCCAAATACCGGAACCCGTAAGGGCAGTTCGCCGTTCCCCGCATAGTTCGCCAACAACCATGGCGCGGTGAGGAAGATCATGAACAGCAAAGTGAAAGTAGGCGTGATGAAGGAACTGCCGCACGTTCAATTCCTGCAGCGAACGCTGGGTGCCCTGTTTCTCCTGGCGCTTGCGGCCGGCTATGTAACTTTTTTGGATTAGCGACACGAAGTTCCGGCCGATCTTTCTCACCCCTGCGGCGTGCCAGGGCTCACGCTGAATAGGTAAGCCCGAAGGTCAAATCGCTATGCGCTGCGTAAACGTTGACCGGCGGTGCATTTGCGCAGGAGTAGAGGCTCCCGCGGGTAGTCCGGAACAATATCGGCACTACCACGTTTCGAATTTCACCCGTTTTACGTTTCGTTTCCCGCCAGCACGAGGAGGGTCGAAGATGGGGGTCGCCGAACAGATTACGCCGCAATTGCCCTTTTTGCGCCGTTTTGCGCGCGCTTTAACCGGCAGCCAGTCGAGCGGTGATGCATATGTGACGGCACTTCTGGAAGCTGTCATCGCCGAGCCCTCCCTGATTGAGAAGGATGCAGATACTCGCACAGCGCTTTACCGGCTCTTATGCCGGCTATGGGGATCGCTGCCGATCAACAAAGTTGCCGACCCGCCGTCCGGTCATTGGGAGAGGAGTGCTCAACGCCATCTGTCGTCCATCGCTCCGCGGGCTCGCCAGGCCTTCCTGCTAACGGGAGTCGAGGGATTTTCGCTGGAGCAGACCGCTCTCATTCTCGATGCTGACGACGGTGAGGTCTCCGGGCTGATCAGTCAGGCTTCGGCTGAAATTGCTCAGCAGGTGCGAACCGATGTGCTTATCATCGAAGATGAACCGCTCATCTCAATGGACTTGCGGACGCTGGTCGAGTCGCTTGGCCATCGTGTCACTGGGATTGCGCGCACGCACGCGGAAGCCGTGAAGCTCGCTGCCCGGTCAACTCCGGGTCTGGTGCTCGCTGATATTCAACTGGCCGACGAAAGTTCCGGCATCGATGCAGCCAATGAAATTCTGACGAGCATCGAGGTCCCGGTAATTTTCATCACGGCGTTTCCCGAGCGTCTCCTGACAGGCAAGAGGCCGGAGCCGGCGTTTCTGATCACCAAGCCTTTCGTGCCCGACATGGTGAAAGCCGTCATCGGCCAGGCATTGTTCTTCGATACCAGGGCCCGTGCCCCGGCAAAGCCCCAAGTTGCCGTGAAGTGAATTGCGCGCTTGCGTGGGCTTTTTCGGGAACCGAGGCGACTTGTCAGCGTTTCCTGTATCATGACTTATGATCCGATGCGCGATCTGGACGAAGAACGGGATGCCTACTATCCCTTCCAGAAGGGCTATGAACCTGGCCCCCCGACGCCTTATATCGTTGCCGCGCTTGCCCTTGCGGTCGTGGCTGTCGTCGGGCTGAGTATCGCGAGCCTCGACGATGCGAATATTTCCGGAGCCGACAGGCAGCTCGCTACTGAGGCAAGGCCTTCGACAGGCGCTTCCAACAGCATCAATTGACCACGCGCGCTCTCCCGGCACCGGCCCGTGGCCGCGGAATCCGAGGCGCGTTCTGGTTCTACCGGTTGCCGCCTATCTTGGGCTCTTCGCACTGGCGCTGGTTCTGCCGATCCTTCTCTTCAACGGCTTTGTCATCCACCGCTATTCGACGGTTCAACGCGACGCCGACAACGAACAGGCGCGCGAAAATGTGAGGTCGCTATCGCGGCATATCGACCGCGACATCGCCGCCTTGACTACTGCCCTCGAGTCGATGGCGTCCTCACCTCAGCTTCACGACGGCAACCTGCGGGAGTTTCACGCCCGGGCAATTGAAATCCTGCGGCCGCAAGACCTCAACGTGTTGTTTCTCGAGCCTGCCGGTCAGCAGTTGCTCAACACGCGCGTGCCCTGGGGCAGCCCTCTTCCGAAAGAGTCCCTGCCGGCCATCGATGGCCAAGTGCAGGAAACGGGAAAGCCGGTCGTCTCGGGCGTCATTATCGGCGCTGTCGCGCGCCGGCCGGTCTACTCGATAACGGCGCCCGTGGTGGTCAATGGCCGGCTCGGCGGGTTCCTGCGGCTTTCGATCGAGCTTAAGCGTCTGGTGGACGTGCTGCGTGTGGAGCTGCCGCAAGGATGGTCCGGGGCTATTCTCGACCGCCAGCACCGCATCCTTGCAAGCCTACCGGGATCTGATGAGGAGGTGCCGGAATATGTGCGCGCCGTTTCCGCCCGCAGCCGGCCGAAGGAGGACAGCACTTTCCGAGGGCCGGAAGGATCGAGCGCGCCGGTGTTCGGCGCCGTTGCGCGGCATGCAGCCTCGGGCTGGTCCATGGCAATTTGGACGCCGGTAAAGGAGATCGAGGCTACGCTTCATCGCGCTTGGGCGCTATTCGCGACCTTGGGGCTTGGCGCGCTCATACTCTCTGGCATGCTGGCCACCGTTTTCGGGCGCATGGTCGCCCGCCCCATCGTCGCGCTGGAAGGAGCTGCCCAGCGCAGCGCCGACCGGCGAAACTCCGGAGGTTGTCGTATCTCCAATTCGTGAAGTAAATCGAGTGAGTGCGGCGCTCGCTGCGGCGGTCGATGAGCTTGCCGCGAGGCGTGAGCAGGACGTGCGTTATGCCGCCCTGGTGGCCTGTTCCGGCGAGGCTATGATCGGGTTGTCGCGGGCCGGCGTCATCGAGAGCTGGAACCCGGCCGCGGAAGACCTGTTCGGCTATCGATCGGAGGAGGCCAGGGGCCAACCGAGTGAGATTCTGGAGCCGCTGGAAAGGCGTGCCGGCGGCGACAGTCTTATGCGCCGCACTGCAGCGGGTGACAGGGCCCAGTGGCAAACGGTTCTCCTCGCGCGGGACGGAGAGCAGGTCGCGGTTGACGTTTCGCTTGCCCCGATCAAGGACCGTGCGGGCGAGTTGGTAGGCGCCGTCGCCGTCGTGCTCGACATCAGGAAGCGTCTGGCCGCTGAACGGCAAGTTGGCCTCGTGTTGCGGGAGCTGTCGCACCGCACCAAGAACCTGATGAGCATCGTGCTCAGCATCGCCAGGCAAACAGCTCAGCGCAGCCGCAACCTCGCCCACTTTCAGGAGATTTTCGCCGGGCGTGTGCAGGCATTGTCAGCCGCTCAGGATATCCTGGTCCACCACAATTGGGAGGGCGTGAGCGCCGGTGCGCTGGTTCGCAGTCAGATGCTGCCATTCGTTGCCGAGGGCGACGATCGCCTTGCCGTCGAAGGGCCGATGTTCCGCCTCAGTCCCGAAGCCGCGGAGGGCTTCTCCATGGCCATTCACGAGCTTGCCACCAACTCGAGCAAATACGGAGCTTTGGCACGGCGCGGGGGAAGGGTGGTGGTCAACTGGCAAGTGGTTGGCGAAGAGCGGCCCAAGCGGTTCCGCATCCGGTGGCGAGAGACTGGCGGCCGCAAGGTCAACCCGCCCAAGAGCACCGGGTTCGGTCTCCTGGTCATCAAGGACATGATGGAACAGCGCACCGGCGGCACCGTCGAGTTGAGCTTCGCTCCAGAAGGGTTCTCGTGGACGTTCGAAGGGCCCGTCGATCGGATATCCGCGGATTAGTGTCTGACCAACGCCGCACGTACTGCCCATGCACTTGTACATTTCGGAACGAGGTAGGCGACAATGTGGCCCGATCGCAGAATCATGGAGCTTTTTGGCATCGAGCATCCGATCGTGTTGGCGCCCATGGCGGGTCCGGGAACGGCGGAGCTGGCAATTGCCGTGGCGGAGGCAGGGGGGCTGGGCTCTCTTGCCAACCGCCACCTCTACTCCCGACCAGATCCGCAAGGACATGGGGGTGATCCGGCAGCGAACGCAGAAGCCGGTGAACCTCAACTTCTTCGCCCATGCGGAGCCGCGCAATGATCCTGCCCGCGAGATGCGCTGGAGGGCGAGGCTTCAACCCTACTATGCCGAGTTCGGCGTCAACCCGGAGCCGACTTCGACACCGGACCCACCCGCGCCTCGTTTAACGACACGGCTTGCGAGATCGTGGAGGAATTCAGGCCCGAGATCGTCAGTTTTCATTTCGGGCTGCCGGAACGCCGTCTGCTCGACCGTGTGAGGGCGGTCGCCCGCCGGGTAATCGCCTCGGCGACTACCGCAGCCGAAGCGGAGTGGCTGGCTGACCGGGGCTGCGACGCCATCATCGCGCAGGGTTGCGAAGCGGGCGGTCATCGCGGCATTTTCCTGACCGACAACGTCGCTTCTCAACCCGGAACCTTTGCGCTCGTGCCGCAGGTGGTCGATACGGTCAACCTGCCGGTGATTGCCGCTGGCGGCATCGCTGACGTGCGTGGCATCGTGGCGGCCTTCGCGCTGGGCGCCGCCGCGGTGCAGATCGGAACGGCATATCTGTTCTGCCCGGAGGCCAACATGACGCCCGTGCACAAGGATGCGCTCAAGGGTTCGCGCGATGACGCGACCGCGCTGACGAACCTGTTCACGGGCCGGCCGGCGCGCGGCGTCGTCAACCGCGTCATGCGCGAGGTGGGTCCGATGTCTGCCGATGCGCCGGCTTTTCCGTTGGCCGGCGGAGCGCTCGCGCCGCTCAAGGCTGCCGCCGAAGCGCAGGGCTCCGGCGATTTCTCCTCGCTCTGGTCGGGACAGTCGGCCGCTCTTTGCCGGGAAATGCCGGCCGGAGAGTTGACCCGGCTGCTCGCACGCGGGGCGTTGGCCCGTTTCGAAAAGTTCGCGCTATGACAAAACTGCCGAACGATGGCGTCGCCTGCCGTTTAAAGCACCATCTTCATCGGCACCGGCAGATAACGGAAGCCATCGCCATGTTTGGCGACGTTGCCCATGCCGGGCCATGGGAAGTGGTAGGCGATGAAAGGCAGTCGCTGCGAAGCCAGCATCTCCAGGATACGCACGCGCGTGCTCACCCCCTGCTTCGGGTCGCTGTCGAAGGCAAACTCCAGTTGCGGCCTTTCGGTCGACAGGATGTGGTGATGCACCACATCGCCGAGGATCGCCAGAGTTCTGTCCCTCCGACGTCAGGAGATAGCTTGCGTGTCCCACCGTGTGGCCGGGCGTTGCCATCAACTGCACGCCGGGCACGAACTCCTCGCCGTCCTTGACGAACTTGATGCGCTCGCGCAGCGGCGGCAGCGTGTTGCGGGTGCCCTCGACAATCGCCTTGATCGGTTCGATGGCGAGATTGGCCTCGTCGGTCCAGAAGGCATAGTCAGCCTCAGTCATGTAGATCTGCGCGTTCGGGAAGTAGGCTTGGCCGCCTTCGGCCATGAGCCCCCAGCAATGATCCGGATGTGCATGGGTGAGGACGACGGCGTCGATATCCTTGGGATCGGTACCGGCGGCTTTGAGCGTGGCCGGCAGGCGGCCGGTATTGGGTCCGAAGAGCTGGGCACTTCCCATGCCGGTGTCGAACAGAACCAGCCGGTCGCCGCTGTTCACCATCAGTGTATTGATTGCGAGCGCGATCTTTTCATAGGCAAGGTAGTTGTCGCTGAAAATCTTCGCGAGCTCCTCCTTGGTTGCCCCCGCGAAAATGTCGGCAGGCTCCCCGATGCGGGCCGACCGAGCCATCCGATACTACGGTTGCCTCAAGACGCGCCGACCTTGAACCGGTAGAAGGCAGGCGACTGCGTATTGGCCATCGGCGCTTTTGCCGCCGCGGGAGTTCCGAAGGGCGTGTTGCACAGGCCTGTTGCGGCAATAAGCGCCGAACCCGCCAGGAGCGAGCGCCGCGAAATGTGAGGGTCGTACATATGGTCCTCCTTTCGATGGGGTGATCCGAGCCTAACACCATCGAGGTTCAGCGTCACATCACGGATCGGCGAGCACCGCGAGCAGGCCCTTGGTCGTGGTCTGCCCCCATGCTTATATTTCGGCGGACCGTCAGCGAGAGGGAGAGTGACATGGCCAAAGACATTTTCGTTGCCTACGGAATCGACGTCGATGCGGTCGGCGGCTGGCTCGGCTCCTACGGCGGCGAAGATTCGCCATGCGACATTTCGCGCGGGATGTTTTCGGGCGAGGTCGGCTCGCCCCGGCTCCTGAAGCTCTTTGATCGCTTCGGCATCAAGACCACGTGGTTCATTCCCGGCCATTCGATCGAGACTTTTCCCGATGAGATGAAGGCGGTCGCGAAAGCCGGCCACGAGATCGGCATCCACGGCTACTCGCATGAGAATCCAATCGCCATGACCCCCGCCCAGGAAGAGGCCGTGCTCGACAAGTGCATTGACCTCATCACAGCAATTCAGGGGCGAAAGCCCGTTGGCTACGTCGCGCCGTGGTGGGAATTCAGCAAGGTCACCAACGAACTCCTGCTCAAGAAGGGGATTCTCTATGATCACAGCCTGATGCACAACGACTTCGAGCCGTATTTTGTTCGGGTCGGCGACAGCTGGACCAAGATCGACTACACGAAGAACCCGAAGGACTGGATGAAGCCGCTGGTGCGCGGCCGCGAGACCGACCTCATCGAGATTCCGGCATCCTGGAACATCGACGACCTGCCGCCGATGATGTTCATCAAGGCGGCGCCCAACAGCCACGGCTTCGTCAGCCCGCACGACGTCGAGCGCATGTGGCTCGACCAGTTCGACTGGGTCTACCGCGAAATGGACTATGCAGTGTTCACCATGACCATCCATCCCGACGTATCGGGCAAGCCGCACGTGCTCATGATGCACGAGCGCATCTTCGCGCACATCAGCAGCCATCCCGGTGTGAAGTTCGCCACCTTCGAGGAGATTGCCCGGGACTTCGCCAAGCGCCGTCCGCGCAGGAAATGAAGAGCTTCCCTTGTGCGGATTGTGTGGAGTCCTGGCTGGCGCCGAGCACTGGAGCGATGGGGAAGCGGGCGCCACGGGCGGGACGCCGACGCAGCGCCGCCAGGTGCGCAACCGGATCGCCAATACCGTACTCAAGTATTACGGTCTGAAGCTTAGGGACACGGGTGGCGGCTCCGCGCTCCTTCAGAACCAGACCGGCGCGAGCACGCTCGTGCCGCACCTGGGCGCATTGTGGCCGGCAGCGGAACGCCTCGCCGGGCGGCGCTGCGATCCGCTCGATCCGGAACTGGTCGCGGCGTTAATGCGGTCGCGCTCGCCGGGAGCCTGATCGTGACGACCCGCGGCCATGACCTCATTCCCGTAAATCTGATCACCGGATTTCTGGGCAGCGGCAAGACGACGCTGCTGCAGCGTCTGCTCGAAGACCCCGGCCTTGGCACGGCGGCGGTGCTGATCAATGAGTTTGGCGAGGTCGGGATTGATCACCATCTCATCCAGCGGGTCGACGAAGCTACGGTGCTGCTGAAGAGCGGTTGCCTGTGCTGCACCATTCGCGGCGACCTGCGCGATGCAATTCGCGATCTCTATGACCGGCGCGAGCGCGGCGAGGTGCCGTCGTTTGACCGCCTGGTGATCGAGACGACCGGCCTCGCCGATCCCGCGCCCATCGTCGCGACTCTCACCGCCGATCCGGTGATCTGCCATCACTTCCGCCTCGGCAACATCATCACGGTAGTCGATGCAAAGAACGGCAGCTCGAACCTCGCAAGCTTTCAGGAATCGCGCCGGCAGGTCGCCGTCGCCGATCGTCTCGTTGTCAGCAAGACCGACATCACCGCCGCGACCGAAGTGGTCCGGCTGCGAGCCGAGCTGAATAGGCTCAATGGAGCGGCGACTGCAGGTCGATGCCCAAAGCGATTCTCTTGCTCCGAACGCCCTGCTGGGCGACGTCTACGATGCAGCCTCCAAAAGCGAGGAAGTGCGTCGCTGGCTGGCGGTCGAAGCGGATCACGCGGCCGAGCTCAAGAGACGAGGGTGACCACCGCCATGACGTAAATCGGCACGGCGCCGATATCGTCACCTTTTGTGTGGCGCTGGACCGGCCGCTCGCCTGGTCTGCCTTCGCCGTTTGGCTCACCATGCTGCTCAACTGTCATGGCCAGGACATCCTGCGCGTGAAGGGATTGCTTCACCTGGAGGGCGTCGCCACGCCCGTAGTGATTCACGGCGTTCAGCACACGATCCATTCGCCAACCCATCTCGACGCCTGGCCGGACGGCAAGCCGGCCACCCGGCTTGTCATCATCGCCAAAGGCCTGGTGCGCTCCCGCGTCGAGGCATCGCTTGCAGCCTTCAACTCCCTGGCCGGCTCTTGAGGGACAGCAGGCCTTTTCAGTCCCCTTACGCCGACATGGATTGCCGCCCCGGCGGACGCTAAGCTTCTGGCGGAGGGATTCTTGCGCTCATGGAACACCGCCTTGCCGCCGTGCTGATGGCCGACGTGGTTGGCTACAGCCGCCTCATGGAAGCGGACGAAGGGGGCACTCTTGCTGCCTTGAAGGAACGACGGGTCGCGATCGTGGAGCCGACCGTCCGTGCGCACGGAGGGCGCATTGTCAAAATCATGGGCGACGGTGTCCTTGTCGAGTTTGGCAGCGCGATCAACGCGGTTACCGGCGCTGCCGACCTGCAGCGCAAGATGACGGAAGCGAACGAGCACCTGCCCGAAGGCCGCCGGATCGTTCTGCGCGTCGGCATCAACCTCGGTGACGTGATCGGCGAGGGGAGGGACATTTACGGTGAAGGGGTCAACATTGCGGCGCGGCTCGAGGCGGTTGCCGAGCCCGGCGGGATTTGCATCTCGGCCAAAGTGTACGAAGAAGTCCGCGGCAAGATCGCTTTGGCGTTCGAGGACATGGGCGAGCAAAACCTGAAGAACATCGCCCGGCCAATTCACGCCTATCGCTTGCGCCCGGCCACATCCGGCAATGCTCCGTCTGCCCTGCGCCCGGCGCTGCAGTCTCCCGGACAAGCCGTCGATCGCCGTCCTGCCGTTCCAGAACATGAGCGGCGATTCCGAGCAGGAATACTTCGCCGACGGCATGGTGGAGGAGATCATCACCGCTCTGTCGCGCATCCGCTGGCTGTTCGTGATCGCCCGCAACTCGAGCTTCGCCTACAAGGGCCGGGCGGTGGACGTAAAGCAGGTCGGCCGCGAACTCGGCGTGCGCTATGTGCTGGAAGGCAGCGTGCGCAAGGCGGGAAACCGCATGCGCATCACGGGCCAGCTCATCGATGCCGGCGACCGGCGCGCATCTGTGGGCGGACCGCTTCGACGGCAAGATCGAGGACGTCTTCGATCTGCAGGACCAGGTGACGGCGAGCGTGGTCGGCGCCATCGGGCCGAAGCTGGAACAGGCCGAAATCGAAAGGGTCAAGCGCAAGCCGACGGAGAGCCTGGACGCCTACGACTGCTATCTGCGCGGCATGTCGGCCTTTCACCGTTACACGAGAGAGGGCCATGACGAGTCGCTGAAGCTGTTTTACCGGGCCATCGAACTCGACCCCGATTTCGCTCCCGCCGATCGGCATGGCCGCGCGCTGTTACGGGCAGCGCGTCGGCTTCGGTTGGGTGGGGGATCGGCGCGCGGGAAACTGCCGAAGCCGAACGGCTGGCGCGGCGGGCCGCCGAAGTGGGCAAAGATGACGCGGTGGCGCTTTGTACCGCCGGAATGGCGCTCATCGTCGTCGTCGGCGAGCTCGACGATGGCGCTGCCCTCGATTGGCCGGGCACTTGAGCTCAATCCGAACCTGGCGTGGGCCTGGCTCTTCGGCGCATGGGCGAAATTGCTGGCCGGCGAGCCGGAGACCGCGATCGAGTACACCGGGCGTGCCATGCGCCTCAGCCCTCAGGATCCGCAGGTTTTCGCCATGCAGACCGCCACCGCCTTCGCCCACTTCTTTGCCGGCCGCCCCGAGGAGGCATTTTCGTGGGCGGAGAGAGCGGTGCGAATGCAATCGAATTTCTACATCGCGGTATGCATCGCCGCGGCCAGCGGCGCACTGGCTGGAAGGCCTGCAGAAGCGGAGAAAGCCATGGCGCGCCTGCGTCAGATCAATCCCGCGCTGCGCATTTCCAATCTCAAGAATCTGCTTCCGATCCGGCGACCGGAAGATTTGGCCAGACTTGCGGAGGGACTGCGAAAAGCCGGGTTACCGGAATAGAAGAACTCCCAGAAACGCGTTCGGCAAGTGGCCCGCGGCTAGCCCTGCTTCCACTCTTCATCGACGAAGGCCTTCGATGAGTTGGTCTTGGGAAACGGGATGTCGGGCACCTTCACCTCGAGGAAGTCGCACAGGGGCTGCCAGCCGTCCCGCAGATCGAACGTCAGCAATCTATCGGAGGGAATGGTCGGACTGGACCTCGGCGATGTGTTCGCGAAAAACTCGCGTGGCATAGTCGCGCTCCGACATTCTGTTGTTGAAGACCTGGACGACGACCGTCTGGTACCCCATTTCGGCGATCGCGTTCACATGCGGCGAAGGATGCGTCCCACGTGCCGAGACGAACGGTGCGATCGTCGCCTGCACGCTGTCGAACCAGGCGTCCGGATCGCGCACCGACAGGATCACTTTGGCTTTGGGAAAGTGCTGCGCGAGCTCGCGCCAGTACCGCGCGCCGGGAAAGTCGACCTGTGAGCGGTAACCGCGGAAGACGTTGTCCCAGTCGACCGCCTCGCCTCGAGCCGCCGCCTCCCAATCCGGGCAAAAGCTCGGGATTGTCGCGGACCTCGAACATGTGATGGCACGGCCCGAAGCCCAGATGCTCGAGCGCGAGTTTCAGCGAGTTTGTCCCGGTGCGGCCAAAGCCTGGCACCGATAATTTCCAGTGGCACGTGTTCCTCCGTCGGCCTGTTTTGTCTGAGCTCTTAATTCTGCCCTTTGGCATACGGGCGGTCGCTGCGGCCCGCTCCGCCCTTGAGGACATGGACGTCCTCCGGCGCCCACCGGGCATGGACGACATCGCCGGCGCTCGCCGGGTCGGCGAAGAAATCGCTGTCGGAAAGATTGACCACGAACTCTTCCGGGCCGATGCCGTCAACCGTAACCTTGACCCAGGTTCCCTGATACTCGATTGCCCGCACTTTGCCGGTCACGGCGTTGGTGGTTACGCCGCCCTGGCGCTCCTTTTTCGCCAGGGCGATGCGGTCGCGCCGCACCGAAACGTACAGAGTCGTGCCGGCAGCCGGCGCTGCCTTGGCGGCCGGAAATTCGATCGAGCTGCCGTTGGCGAGGTCGAGCTTTGTCTTGCCGGCGGCCGTGCCGCTGATCCGGCCGGCCAGGACGTTCTGGCCGCCCATGAAGCGAGCGACATAGGCACTGTAAGGCTCGGCATAGACCCCGCGGGCCGAGGCCGCCTGTTCGATATGGCCCTGGTCCATCACTACCACAAGGTCGGCGAGCGCGATCGCTTCCGGCTGCGTGTGGGTGACGTGGATGAAGGTAATGCCGAGTTCGCGCTGCATGCGCCTGAGTTCGCCGCGCATTTGCAGGCGGAGGAATTCGTCGAGTGCGGAAAGCGGCTCATCGAGAAGCAGCACGCGCGGGTTGGTAATCAGCGCCCGCGCCAGCGCGATGCGCTGCTGCTGGCCGCCGGACAGCTGCGCCGGCATGCGTTCGGCGAAAGCTTCCATCTGCACGCGCCGCAACATGTCGTGTGCCCTGGCGCGCCGCTCCGGCTTGGCCGTTCCGGTCATTTTCAGGTTGAAGGCGACGTTGTCGAGACAGGTCAGATGGGGGAACAGCGCATAGTTCTGGAACATCATGGCGGTGCCGCGCGCAACCGGCGGCAGTCCGATGACGCTTTCCCCGTCGATGCGGATATCGCCGGCCGTCGGTGTCTCGTGGCCGGCGATCATGCGCAGGATCGTCGTTTTGCCGCAGCCGCTGGGGCCAAGCAGGCAGCAATAGGATCCGCCCGGGATTTTCAGGTTGATAGCGTCGACTGCCACCGTCTCCCCGAAACGCTTGGCGACGTCGTTGAGTTCGACTGTGCCTCGGGCCACCATCGCCGGCACTTTCGGTTGGCTCATGCGCCGGCGGTTGCCGGTTGCACGCCGGCCTGCCGCCGCCTTCGCTGGATCAAGGCGATGGAACCGAGCGCCAGCGTGATCGCGAGGAAGGAGACCGCCGTCGTCACCGTGCCCAGCGCATAGAGCGCCGGCGAAGTGACGTTGGTGGTCATGATCCAGATCTCGAGCGGCAGCGTGTTGCGTTGCCCGACGGTGAGCAGCGTGCGCGGGAATTCGTCATAGGAGAGCGTGAAGCCGAACAGCGCCACGCCGATGATGCCGGGAGCCAGGATCGGCAGAATTACGTATTGATAGATCTGCCGGGTGGTCGCACTCAGATCGCGCGCCGCCTCCTCGAAGGCCCGGTCGAAGCGGTTGAACACCGCGAACATGATGAGCAGCCCGAAGGGCAGGGTCCACGTGAGCTGTGCGCCAAGCGCGGAGGTGTACCAGTTCGACTTGAGCCCGAGAAACTGGAACATCAGCCCTGTTCCAAGTCCGATGAGCAGCCCGGGCATGATCAGGCTGGCGATCGCCATGTAGAAAACCAGGGTTGCGCCGGCGAAGCGCCGGCGAAACGCCACGCCGGCCATCACCGAGAACACCACGGTGAGGACCGAGAACCAGGGTCGCAAGCGCGATCGAGCGGGCGAACGAGCCCTGGAAGTCGCCGGTGCGCTGCTGTCCGAACAGGGCCACGAACCAGTCGAACGAGAAGCCGTTCATGGGAAAGGTGAGGCCGCCGGTCGGCCCCTGGAACGACAGGATGAAGATGACCGACATCGGCCCGTAGAGGAACAGCACGAACAAGGTAAAGAAGGCAGCGAGAGCGTAGAACGTCCAGGGTCGCTTTCCGGTCTGCTGGTGTTGCATGGTGCTGCCGGCGGCCGCTATCCCGCCAGTTCCCGGCGCACGTCGACGAGTCGCAGGATGGCGGCGACCATGAGCGTGACGATGATCAGCAGGATCACCGCGCTGGCCGCGGCGGGCGGATACTGCAGCACGGCGATCTCGTTCGACAGCGCCAGCACCACCGAGGCGCTCTGGCCGCCGCTCATCAGCTTGACCACGAAGAAATCTCCCATCACGAGCGTCAGCACGAAGATCGAGCCCAGCGCGATGCCCGTCCGCGACAGCGGAATGACGACTTCCCAGATCACCCGCCAGCCGCTCGCCCCGCCGTCGACCGCCGCCTCGATCAGCGAGCGGTCGATGCGGGCCATGGAATTGAAGATCGGAACGATCATGAACAGGGTGAACAGGTGCACATAGGCGATCACCACCGCGACATCGGAGAACAGCAGGAACTCGAGCGGTTCATCGGTCACGCCGAGCCCGATCAGCGACTGGTTGAGGATGCCGTTTCGCCCCAGGAAGGGAATCCACGAAATCATCCGAATGATGTTCGAGGTCCAGAACGGCACCGTGCACAGGAGAAACAGCGCCATCTTCCACAGCACGGTGCGGACGTGGAACACCAGGAAGTAGGCGACGGTGAAGCCGATGACCAGCGTGATGGCCCACACGATGAGGGCATAGGTAATCGTCTGCAGGTAGAGATTGAGCGTGGTTCGCGACCACAGGTCCAGGTAGTTCCGGAAGATGAACGCCGGATAGATGTTGAATTCGTCGTAGTCGAAGAAGCTGACCGCGAGGACGACCAGCAGCGGCACCCCAAAGAATACCAGGAGCACAAGGGTGAGCGGCGCCACCTGGAGGTAGGGTGCGATGCGCGACGCTATCCCATGGTTCCCTCTCCCCTTGGGGGACAGAGCCTGCCCTCGGGCTTCGACCCGAGGGGCAGGGTGAGGGGGTTGGGACAGCGACGCGTCAGGCGGC
Source organism: uncultured Alphaproteobacteria bacterium (assembly GCA_963780765.1). GTDB lineage: Bacteria > Pseudomonadota > Alphaproteobacteria > Rhizobiales > Aestuariivirgaceae > CAWHQZ01. The sequence goes on from CAWADI010000029.1 coordinate 164,534, forward strand.
GATGAACTCATTCCACTTCTGGACCATGTGCCGGTTCTCGTCCATCACCGTGTTCCAGCACGCGACGTTGCCCATGCGCTGCCAGAAGTCGCCGCCGTCGCGCACGTGCCCGGCCTTCTCCATGGGGTTGCCGTAGGGGTCCTTGATCTCGCCCTGCGCCGGCTTGCCCTCGTACCAGTAGTTCCATTCGTCCTCGGACATGAACGCCTTGGCGGTCTCGGGCACCGAGCTGTAGTAGCCCTGCTTGGCGATGAAGCCGCCCTGCCAGCCCGACTGGTGCCAGTTCAGGTACTCGTAGGCGGCGTCGAGCTTGATGCCGGAGAGGTGACGCATCGGCGCGCTGTTGCTCGCCCAGGCGCGATAGCCTTCCTTCAGCGGCGTGTAGTAGCAGGGGATGCCGCGCGATCGGACCGCCGTCACGGCCGGCGACCACATCGACTGGAGGACGACCTCGCCCGACGCCATCAGGTTCACCGACTCGTCGAAGGTCGTCCAGAAGGCGCGGAACTGGCCGGACTTCTTGGCGTCGATGAGGATGGCGATGGTCTTGTCGATCTCCTCCTTGGTCATGTTGCCCTTGTCGGCATATTTGATGTCGCCGCGCGACTCGATCGCCAGCGCCGCGTCCATGATGCCGATGGCGGGCACGTCGATGATGGCCGACTTGCCCTTGAACTCCGGATTGAGGAGTTCCGACCAGTGCTCGATCGGCCGGGTGATCAGGTCCGGCCGCATGCCGAGGGTGTCGGCGTTGAACACGGTCGGGATGCCGGCCGCCCAGTCGGTCGGGCCCTTGGCGAAGCTGGTCCCGTCCTGGGCCTCGAGATACTGCACTTCGAACGGCAGGATGCCCTGGGTCGACACCTTGCGGCCGTCCGGATATTCGCCCTTGGTGAAGATCGGGACGATCTTGTCCCAGTATTTGAACTTCTTCAGATCGATGCCCTGGAGCACGCCGCGCGGCGCGAGTTTTGTCTGCATCCAGTATTCGATGTCGGCGATGTCGAGCGATTCAGGCTGCGTCGCAATGCGGTTGACCAGCGCGTCGCTGGCGAGGTTCTGCATCTCGATCTTGAAGCCGAGATCCTTGCTCGCCTGGCGGGCGATATCGATGATCGACGAATAAGACCCGCCGACCTGAACCAGGGTCACGTCCTTGATGTTCTGAGCCCAGATGGTGGGGAATCCGGTAATCGCGCCGGTGCCGAGAGCGAGGCCGGCGGCGGCTCCGGCTCCTTTCAGCACGCGGCGGCGGCTGATCTTGCGGCCGCGGACGAGGCCGGGCCGGGTCTTGGAAGCTGTCATGTCATCCTCCCTTCCCGGCAGGGCTTGCCGGGTACTCTGCCGCCTCCTTGACGACATGCTGGCGCGACCTCACTCCATACCGCATGCGGCTTTGAGGCTTGCGCGATCTTTCGCCGCCGCCGAGGGCGAGTCTAAGGGTGCCGCGTCAGCGTCGAGATCATCTTCTTCTCCACGCCGACACCGGCCGCGACGGCACGCTCATATTCGAGCGGCACGGTGGCCGAGTCCTGGAGCGCGATGCCGGTCGAATTGAAGACCGTGATCTCGGCATCCGAGGTGCGGCCTTTCTTCCTGCCGGCGACGATCTCGCCGATCTCGCCCGCGATGTCTTGTTCCTTGATCAGGCCCTGGCGCAGCGGCACGTTGATTTCGCCGTCGCTGCGGCATTGGCGGATGTCGTCGACGAAGATGCGGGCGCGCTGCAGGATTTTGGGGTCGAGCTCCTGGTCGCCGCCCTTGTCGGCGCCGACCGCCGCGATATGGGTCCCGGCGCCGATCCATTCGTTCATTACGAGGGGCCCGCGGGCGGGCGTGACGGTGACGATCACATCTGCTCCTTCGACTACGGCCTTCAGGTCCAGCGAGGTGGCGATTGGCAACTGCGGATATTTCGGCTCCTGATTCCGCTTGAAATCGTCGAGCGTCGCTTGGCTGCGGCTCCACACCCGCACGTCTTGCCACTTGAACACGGTGTTGCAGGTCGCGAGCGTGCCTTCGGCCATGTGACCGGCGCCGACGATGGCAAGCCGCTTTGCGTCCCGGCGCGCCATGTATTTGGCTGACACCGCGGCGGCGGCGCCGGTGCGCATGACCGTATGATAGCTGCCGTCGCAGATGGCGAGCGGAAAGCCGGTTTCCGGGTGGGTGTAGATGAGGATGGAGAAGACGGTCGGCAGGTCATATTTTTCGCGATTGCGTTCGCGGATCGACACCCACTTGCAGGCGGCCGCCTCCGGCTCCTCGATATAGGACGGCATGGCTTCCCACTCGCCAGGGTATTTCTCAAGAACAATGTGCCCCTTCGGATCCATATAGTACCGCCCTTCACCGTGCATGCGGTAGGCCTGCTCGACGCAAGCGACATACTCGGCGGGTGTGACGAGGCCCATCATGTCGGTCCGGCTCAATATCAGCGTCTTGCGATTGCGCCAGCTTTCCATCGTCTTTCCTCCTTGGTGGATGTTTTCGTTCGATCGCCGCGCTGCCAGCCGGCCGTTGGCCTGCTGCTGATCTCCTCGAGCAGCTTCTGCCGCATGGCGCGAGCGAAGTCGGCATAGTCCGCGGCAACAATAACGAAGGCTCCCGGGCCTCCGATGACGTGCTCGCGGTAGTAGCGGCCGAGATCGGGCTGTTCGTTTACAATCGCCAGCCCGTTGATGGTGACCCCTGCTGCGACCGCCCGGTCGCGAATGCGGTCGGGGAGGGGTCCCCAGTTGGTTGCCCCGTCACCGGAGACGTCGATGACCTGACGATGGCCGGAGAATGCGTTGGCGGCGAGTTCGGCTAGGGCGACCCTGAGCGCCCCGTCGACGGCGGTCTCGCCGAGTATGAGTCGGCCGGCGGTCGGTGATCCGTTGCGCCATCGTCTCGGCCGAGGCTTCATCGGCAACCTTCGACCACTCGACCGCCAGCACCTGCTGGCCCGGGCTTGACCACTGCATCACGGCGACGGCGATGCCGCCCGCCTCGCGAATGGCGTCAATGACGGTAGTATCGCGGAACGCTGCGGCGAGCCCTTGGACCTGGAGGTCGAACTCCGCCGGGCTGACGCTGCCCGACGCGTCAACGGCAAGCACCAACTCGAGTTCGACCGGGGCCTGTGCGCTGGCCGGCTCGCCGTCGGACGCCAGTGCACCGAGGGTCAATGCCACCAGCGCGATTTTCCAGGTTCTCTTTATCACGAGAGCGTCTCGTCGCGCCAAAGTTAGACCCAAAACCACGGGCAATGTAGGCATGTGGCTGCGCAGGCTCTTCGGCGGCCTGGGCGGCGAGACGCAAGAAGGAGCTGGGTATAAATGACAGCCTCGGGTAGCCGCCCGCCGGTCGTGGCGCGCTGGCGGGAATGGGAGGGCGACGGCGTCCAGCACTGGTTCTGAGGCAGGCGCGGGAAAAACCACTGCCGAGGCCGCGGTGCTCGCTTCAGAGGAAGGGAAACGCTTCGCCGCCCGATTTCGCATTACCTGCGATGAGGCGTGGCGGGCACTTCGGCTGGAGGCTCAAATGATTGGCGATGATCGTCGCATCGATCTTATCGGCGATGGGGCAGGGCTTTGGACCGATGGCGCCGGAAAGCGATTGCCGCATCTCGATGGCGCCATCGACGTCGATCTGCCGCTGACACCTTTCACCAACACCCTGCCGATCCGCCGGCTGAAGCTGGAGGCGGGACAGTCGGCCGACATCGACGTGGTCTATGTCCGCCTGCCGCAATTCACCGTGGTCACCGATCCCCAACGTTATGTCTGCCTCGAGCCGTTGCGGCGCTTCCGCTACGAGTTCCGCGACAGCGAGTTCGTCCGGGAAATTGAGGTCGACTTGGACGGCCTCGTCGTCGACTATCCTGGTCTTTTCCGCCGACTGTTCTGAAGGCGTGCATGGTGCTTCACCTGCACTTGAAACTTTGCGCGCCGCCTCCTAGGTCCTACCTATCAGCCCAGGCTCGATCCCCAGCTTTGCAAGGCTCTCCTTGATGCCTCACGATTTCGGACGAACTTCCGCCATACTGTCCCGATCCGTTCGGGCCAATTTGTCAGCAGGCGCCAATCTCAAGGCGCCGCCGGCCTCGCCCGAAGCATCGGCCTGCATTATCATTAGCGGTTCGCTTGGCTCGAGACGCATTTGCCCATGGAACACCTGCACGCTGAACGCAAACTCGCGGCGATTCTCGCGGCTGACGTCGCCGGTTACAGCCGGCTCATGAGCCGGGACGAGGAAGGCACCCTTCGCGACCTGAAGGCCCATTTGGGCGAGTTGATCGAGCCGCGCATCGCCCAGCACCGCGGCCGCATCGTCAAGCGCACCGGCGACGGCCTGCTCGTCGACTTCGCGAGCGCCGTCGAAGCGGTGCGCTGCGCCCTCGCGATTCAGTCCGGCATGGCCGAGCGCAATAGCACCGCATCAGGCGACGGTCGTATTGAGTTCCGTATCGGCATCAATGTCGGTGATGTCATCATCGAGGGCGACGACATCTACGGCGACGGCGTCAACATTGCGGCGCGTCTCGAAGGCATCGCCGAGCCGGGTGCGATCTTTGTCTCGCGCGCCGTTCGCGATTCCGTGCGCGACAAGCTCGAGATCGTGCTGGAGGATTTGGGCGAACGGCCGGTGAAGAACATCTCCAAGCCGGTGCGCGTTTTCCGCATCAGCACGGGGGACCCGCCGGCCGGCGTTCGCTCCGCTGCCGCACCCCCGCCGGTGCCGGACAAGCCGTCGATCGCCGTGCTGCCCTTCGACAATATGAGCGGCGACGCCGAGCAGGAATATTTCAGTGATGGCATCACCGAGGATGTGATCACCGATCTTTCGAAAATCTCCGGCTTGTTCGTCATCGCCCGGAATTCATCCTTCTCCTACAAGGGCAAGGCTACCCGGGTGCAGGACATCGGCCGCGAGCTGGGCGTGCGGTTCGTGCTTGAGGGCAGCATTCGCAAAGCCGGCAACCGCGTGCGTATCACGGCACAGCTGGTCGATGCCGACAGCGGCGGCCACCTGTGGGCCGACCGGTTTGATCGCGAGTTGACCGACATTTTCGCCACCCAGGACGAGGTGGTGGACAAGATCGTCGCCGCGCTGGCGATCAAGCTGACGCCGCGCGAGAAGCGGCAGCTGCGGCGTCGCGGCACCAACAACGTCGAAGCCTATGACTTCTGGTGGCGGGCGCGCGAGCTGCTCGGCCGCGGCACCCGCGAGGCGACCGCTCAAGCCCGAGCGATGCACCGGCGGGCGATCGAGATCGATCCCAGGTTTGCCGCACCTCACGCCGGCCTCGCGTTCACTACGGTGTCCGACTACATCAACGGCTGGGCGCCCGATCCGGAAACAGGCCCTGCAGGAGGCCGAGAGCTGGGCGCGGCAAGCGATCGCTCTCGACGATCAGGAGCCCGTCGGGCACATGGCGCTCGGCGGCGTGCTGCTTTGGCGGCGCAACCATGACGGTGCGCTCGTCGAGGTGAACCGCGCCGCTCGAGCTCGATCCCAACTTTGCCCAGGGCCACGCATTCATGGGTATGGCCTTGATGTATGCGGGCCGGGCGGCGGAGTCGCTGGAGCCTTTCGCGACCGCGATGCGCCTGGACCCCCACTATTCCAACATGCTGCTGCATATCCTGGCGCAGGCGCACTTCAGCCTCGGCCAATACGAGGCTGCCGCTACGCGTCTGCTGGAGCGCATCGCCCGCAACCCCGACACCGACGCCAGCCGGATGTTGCTCGCGGCCTGCTACGGTCATCTGGGTCGCGCCGAGGATGCGCGCGCGGCCTGGGCGGATCTTCTCAAGGTGAACCCGTCGTTCTCGCTGGCGCAGCGGGCCCGCGTGCTGCCCTACAAGGACCCCGGCGATTTTCAGCACATCGTCGATGGTCTGGCGAAGGTAGGATTGCCCTGAGTGCTGCCGCAAGCGCTGCCAACTCGACGACTTCCGAGATGCCAGCGGGGTTTCCGCCTCCGTCGCGCTATGCCCGGCGCGAACTTAGCTAGAGCCACGATCCGCCTGACGCTCGGTTCGGAAGCGGTGTTGGTGACCTGGCTCGCAGCCTCCCCGTATTCGTCATGGCGCCGCGGCCAGTTCGGGTAGTCGGCATCGCGCCGACCTTTCGGCGTCAGGTCGAGGTAGTGGTTCCCACCGAGTATGGCGTCGAGCCCTCGCGCGTAGGTGGAATAGGTATGGAAGATCTGCCCGTCCTGATCCTTGTAAAACACGCTGACGCCGGGCAGTTCCTCGCTGTGGTAGCGGGTATCAACGGTGATCGTCCCGAAATTGTAGTCGACCCGGCCTTTGGCGATCTCGTCCTTCGGAAACGACACGTGAAAGTCGAAATTGAAATCGCTGCCGTAGGAGGACACCCAATCGAAGCGCCAGCCCATGCGCCGCTTGTAGGCCGCTAGCTTGGCGAGCGGCGCGCGCGAGACGGCGACGATCTTGACGTCATGGTGCTCGAGATGCTGGCCGGGACCGTCGATATGCTCGGCCTGGAACGAACAACCGGGGCAGCCGGCATCCCAATCCGGGTGAAACATCAAATGATGGATGATGAGCTGGCTGCATCCGGCAAATAGGTCGGCGAGCGTCTTCCTTCCCCTCCGGCGCATCGAAGAAGTACTCCTTCTCGACCTTGACCCAGGGCAGCGCACGCCGCTCGGCGCTCAGGCGGTCACCGGCCCGCATGTGCTCCTTCTCCTTGACCAGCAGCTCTTTGCGTGCCGCAAGCCACTGCTCCCGCGACACGATTTTCGGATGATCCATCTCGCTCTCCTTTAGTTGAGGCTTGACAGTGCATGGGCGCAATTCGCCCTTCTGCCCAATGGTCGAATGCGCCGTCCCGAAATCGACAGCATGTCGAAAAAAGCTCGCTCGCTCGGTGGGAAACCGGGTAGATGGCAGGGAATGCGAATTCTGGTCGTTGGAGGCGCGGGCGCGATGGCGCGCGGCACCGTGCGTGACCTCGCGGCGCCATACTCGCGGCATGTGGAGAGCATCGTGGTCGCCGACGCCCTGCCCGGAGCGGCGCAGGAGGTCGTGGACGCGATCGGCGATCGGCGCATTTCGGCTGTCGCGCTCGATGTGCGCGATGGCGCCGCGCTCCGCCAGGCGCTCGAGCCAAGCCGATCTGTGCATCAACGCGGTTCCCACCTTCGCAGGCCACCAGATGGCGATCTTCGAGGCTTGTCTCGAAACGGGCGTGACCTACGCCGACTACGGTGGCATGGGTGTTTATACGGTGAAGCAGAAGCAGCAGCATGCCCGCTTCGAGGCCGCCGGCGTGACCGCCGTCATCGGCCTCGGCGCCGATCCCGGAATCTCGAACATGCTGTGCCGGGCGGTGGCGGAGCGGCTCGACCGGATCGATCGCATCAGCCTCTATTGGGCGGCCAAGCGGGTTGGGCCGGAAAGTCCGGTCCTCGTGCCGCCTTATGCCGTTTCGACCGTGCTCGGCGAATATGCCAATCCATCGCAGCAGTTTCTCGATGGGAGCCTGCGCGAGATGCCGCCGCTGTCCGGCCACGAGGTGCTCGATCTGCCGGAGCCGTGGGGACGCACGGAGTTCATGTTTTCCCAGCATTCCGAGCCGCTGACCGTGCCGTTCAGCGCCGGCATCCGCGACAAGCACATCCGGGACTTCACCTGGAGGCTGCACCTTCCCGACCGCGAGCACGAAGCGTGGCTGGGGCTCGTCAAGGCGGGCTTTGCCGATTTTGAGGATCCGTTACTGGTTGACGGTGCCGCGATTGCTCCCGGACGCTTCCTGGAAGCCCTCATCAAACGCAATCTCGAACGCCGCGGTCATCTGATACCGGAGACGGCAGCGCACGAAATTCACCTGGCCATCGGCGAGGGCGAGCGGCAGGGCAGGCCCGTGACCGTCAATCATGCGGTGGTCGGCTCGCCGGACCCGATGCACGAGGGCTACGCCGACGCCGGGACATCGATGGGGATGTCGATCGGTGTTCAGCTTCTCGGGGATGGGCCTCGGCGCCCCGGCGTTTTCGGACCTGAGGAGTATTTCGAAGTGGCGCCGTTCTTTGCCGAGCTGGAGCGCCGGCGCTTCAAACTTTTCCAGGACATCAAGGTGCATCGCCTGGACGAGTGACCTGGTTCGTCATTCCTTTACCGCGCCGGTCAGCGAGGCGACGTAGTGCTCGACGAAGAACGAGTAGAAGATCGCCACCGGGAGCGAGCCCAGCAGGGCCCCCGCCATCAGCGAACCCCAGTGATAGACGTCGCCCTCGACCAGCTGGGTCAGAACGCCCACCGGCACCGTCTTCTGTTCGGTCGAGGAGATGAACGCGAGCGCATAGATGAACTCGTTCCACGACAGGGTGAAGGCGAAGATGCCGGCCGAGATGAGGCCGGGCACGGCGAGCGGCAGCGTGATCTTCCACAGAATCTGGATGCGCGTGGCGCCGTCGATCAGGGCGCATTCCTCGAGTTCGTAGGGAATGCTCTTGAAGTAGCCCATCAGCAGCCAGGTGCAGAACGGAATGAGAAACGTCGGGTAGGTCAGGATCAGCGCCCAGTTGGTGTCGTAGATGCCAAGTCCGTAGACCATGGTGGCGAGCGGAATGAACAGGATGCTCGGCGGCACCAGGTAGGCGAGAAAGATCAGCAGGCCGACGGTCTGGGCGCCCCGGAAGCGCAGCCGGGTGATGGCGTAGGCGGCGAGCACGCTGGCGAAGATCGACAGGAAGGTCGCGCACACCGCCACCGTCATGGTGTTGAGGAGCCATTGCGGATAGTCGGTTTCGAACAGCAGCTTGTTGATGTTGGCGAGCGTCGGGCTGCTGATCCAGAACGGATTGTGGTCCGAGAAGTTGTAGAGCTCGTCGTTGGGCTTGAACGTCGTCACTCCCATCCAATAGAACGGAAACAGCAGCACGATGACGAACAGGGCGAGCGGAACGTAGACCGTGACCATGCGCCGCGGCAGGTTCTCGAGATAATCCATCCCGGTGGTGTCGTCGGTTGGAGCGGCAACGGGCTTGGCGGTATCAGTCATCCTGACCTCCCTGCTGCCATTTGCGCCGCTGCAGGCCGTAGTAGCTGAACACCGTCGCGGCGATCGAGGAACGGGATCATCGCCGTCGCGATCGCCGCGCCCTGCCCGAGGTCGCCGCCGGGTATGGCGCGCTGAAAGGCGAGCGTCGCCATCAGGTGCGTCGAGTTCAGGGGGCCGCCGCGGGTGATGGCGTAGATCAGCTGAAAGTCGGTGAAGGTGAACAGGACCGAGAAGGTCAGCACCACGGCCAGGATCGGCATGAGCAGGGGCGCCGTGACATAGCGGAAGCGCTGCCATGAATTGGCGCCGTCGAGGGCGGCTGCCTCGTACAGCGACGGCGAGATCGTCTGCAAGCCCGGCGAGCAGGCAGATGGCGACAAAGGGAATGCCGCGCCAGACATTGGCGACGATGACCGACCAGCGCGCATTCCAGGGAGTGCCGAGGAAGTCGATGAAATGGTCGATGAGTCCGAGCTTCGTGCAGCGACCACGAGATGATCGAAAACTGCGGATCGTAGATCCACCAGAAGGCGATCGCCGACAGCACGGTCGGCACGATATAGGGCAGCAGCACGATGGCGCGGATGAAGGCTTTGAACGGGATGGCGTGGTTGAGGAGCAGCGCCAGCCACAGCCCGAGCGCGAATTTCGCGATCGTCGCGGCGATGGTGTAGACAAGCGTGTTGAAGACCGAGAGCCAGAACACGCCGTCATCGAACAGCGAGATGTAGTTTTCGAGACCGATGAACATGCCGGGCCGGCCGATGCGGACATCGGTAAATCCCATCCAGATCCCGAGACCGAGCGGATAGGTGAGAAAGAGCAGCAGGATCGCGGCTGCCGGGAACATGAACAGCGCCGACAGCACCGTGCGGTTGTCGAGCACCTGCGCAAGCGCGCCCGGATTCCCTCCCCCTTGCGGCCCTTGCGGGGGAGGGTCAGGGAGGGGGGTATGGGCGGTCCTACTCCGCTTCGGCTCGTCAGACCTTATAGTAACGCTCGGCGCGCTTCTGCGCTTCCGCCGCGGCTTCTTCCGGCGTCTTGTCGCCCGAAGCGGCCTGCGCCACCATGTTGACCATGACGAAGTCGGCCATCACGCCGGCCGACGCATAGCCCAATGATCCCGCATAGCCCGGACACTGCATGTTGGCCATCAGGTCGCGATAGGGCGTGTGCTTCGGATCGGCGGTCCAGATCGGACTCTTCTCATACTCGCGCAGCGGCTGGCTGAAATAGCCGAGCGATGCCTCCTGCCAGGGCACGTATTGCTCGCGCTCGAGCATGAAGCGGATGTAGTCCTTCGCGGCATTCGGGTATTGGGTATAGGCGAACACCATCGCCGGCACGGTCAGGTGCAGCTCGGTCGGATCGCCCGACCGGTCCGACGGGCAGGATCGCGTGGCCGATATCCTCGACCAGCGCCTTGATCTTTTCGTCCTCGGAGTTCTTGGCGGCATAGTAGATGGAGATGCCGTTGATGGTCCAGGAGAGCTGCCCGTCGAGGAACGCCTTGTTGTTCGACGGATCGAGCCACGACAGGGTTCCGGGCACGAAGGTCTTGTACAGCTCCTTGGCATATTCGAGCGCGGCGATCGTTTCCGGGCTGTTGATGACGACCTGATCGTTCTCGTCCACCATCCGGCCGCCGAGGGACCACACAAGCCAGTGGCACCAGGTGTTGCCGTCGCCGACGGCGTTGCCGAGCGCCAGGCCGCCGGGCTTGCCCTTGGCGTCGAGCGCCTGGCAAACCTTCAGCATTCCGTCAAGATCGGTCGGCCACGCATCGAAACCGGCTTCCTTGAGCGCGGAGATGCGATAGACGATCCGCGCGCCGGCGGCGCCGAGCGGAATGGAGATCCACTTGCCGTCGCGCATGCCGAACTTCCGGCACACGTCGTACCAGCCGCCATATTTCTTATCGAGATATTCGCCGAGATCGGTGAGATCGACCAGCTTTTCCGGATATTGGTGGGCGTCGTCGTACCAGCCGTAGACGACATCGGGACCCTTGCCGACATTGGCGGCGACCGCAGCCTTCGGACGCAGGTCCTCCCAGCCCTGGTTCTCGACCTTGACCTGAACGCCCGTCTCCTTGGTGTATTTCTCGGTGTTCTGCGAGCCACAGCTTCTCGTCGCCGGCGACGAACTTGGCCGGCCGCATTACACGCAAGCTCGCACCCGCCTCGGGTTTGAGGTCCAGCGTCGGCTCCTGTGCGCGAGCCGGATGGCCGGAGATCCCCCCGATGGCCGCGCCGGCAAACGCACTGGCGCCGAGTTTCAACGAGTCACGTCTGGTAAACTTGTTCATCACGATCCTCCCTTTCCAAATCGTCATGGCCGTCCCCGGGCTTGATCCGGATTGACCCGGCCATCCTTTAGAGCATCAGGTTGACGCCTGATTGCGCATCGAACAGATGGACACAATCGAGCCGCGGCGCAAGGGCGATGGATTCCCCTGGCCGGAAACCGTAGCGCTCGGCGAAGGCGCCGCAGATCTTCTGCTTGCCGATGCGGGCGAACACCAGGGTATCGGCTCCCGTGGGCTCGACCACTTCGATCATCGCCTCGACACCGCCGGCAGCGGCGACGGTCAGGTGATCCGGCCGGACGCCGTAATGGACCGGCTGCCCGTCACGTCCCGGTGCATCCGCCGGCAGTGGCAGCGCGACGCCATCGTCGGTCTCGACGCTCAGGCGCCCGCTGCTGCCGCGTAGTCTGCCGGGAATGAGGTTCATTGCCGGCGAGCCGATGAACGCGGCTACGAACAGATTGCGCGGCCGGTCGTAGATCTCGAGCGGCGCACCAACCTGTTCGATGCGGCCGTCGCGCATGACCACGATCTTGTCGGCCATCGTCATGGCCTCGATCTGGTCGTGCGTGACATAGATCGAGGTCGATCCCAGGCGCTGGTGCAGCGCCTTGATCTCGGTGCGCATCTGCACCCTTAGCTGGGCGTCGAGATTGGACAGCGGCTCGTCGAACAGGAAGACCTGCGGGTTGCGCACGATTGCCCGGCCCATGGCGACCCGCTGCCGCTGGCCGCCCGAAAGCTGCCGGGGGTAGCGGTCGAGATAGTCGGTGAGGTTCAGGATCTCGGCGGCGCGCCGGACCTTCTCCTGGATCGCCGCGCGGTCAACCTTCGCCAGCATCAGGCTGAAGGCCATGTTGTCGAACACCTTCATGTGCGGATAGAGCGCATAGTTCTGGAATACCATGGCGACGTCGCGGCTCTTCGGCGGCACGTCGTTGACGATGCGCCCGCCGATTGCGATTTCGCCTTCGCTGACCTTCTCGAGCCCGGCGATCATGCGCAACAGGGTGGACTTGCCGCAGCCCGATGGCCCGAGCAGCACGACGAACGAGCGATCCTCGATCGTGACATCGATGCCGTGCAGGACCTGGACGCTGCCGAAGCGCTTGACGACTGCACGGACGTCAACGGTGGCCATGGTTGTCTTTCTGCTTCCCGGCAGGATGCGTTCGCTGAGTTACTTGTTGAATGCGCCGGATGCGAAGTCAACCGGACCCTGCCGCGGTCATGACTCGTTATCCGTGTCAGTGGCTGGATGCGGTTTTCGACTATGTGCTGGCTTTCAACGTCATCTACCACGGCGATCGGCCGATCGTGGAACGCACCATCGCCGAGATCGCCCGGGTTCTGAAGGCCGGCGGCCTATATCAGGGGACCATGCTTTCCAAGCGCAACACCAGGTACGGTTGCGGCCTGGAAGTTTGCCCCGGACACGTTTGTAGTCGAAAGCGACAGCGACAAGGATCACCCGCATTTCTACTGTTCGGCGCCGGAGCTCGTTGCCCTTTTCCCGGGTTTCGAGCTTCTGGAGCTGAAGGACAGAGAGCACGCCAAGCCCGGCTCCTGGCATTGGCACATTGGTGGCCGAGCGGCCTGAGCCCGGGGTTTTCTGGCTGCCCCATTCTGCACCGCAGAATTCTCCGCAGCGGCGATTTATTGCCACATTCTTGCTTGAACCTAGCAATGCGTGTCCAGCCGGTCGGGGCGAGGTTTGAACGTTGCGGGTGAGGGGTAGGTAGTCATGAACAGGCGCTCGTTTGCGGCGCTGGCGTTTGCTGGCTTCGTTCTTGCCGGCGGAGGGCATGCTTTGGCTGCCGGCGAGACCCTGGTGGAGCAGACGCCCCCGGTGGTCCCGGTGGTGGAGCAAAAGCGCCCGGTGGTGGAGCAAAAGCGCCCGGTGGTGGGGCAAAAGCGCCCGGTGGTGGAGCAAAAGCCCCCGGCGGTGGGGCAACAGCCCCCGGTGGTGGGGCAACAGCCCCCGGTGGTGGAGGCAACAGCCCCCGGCGGTGGGGCAACAGCCCCCGGTGGTGGGGCAACAGCCCCCGGTGGTGGAGCAAAAGCCCCCGGCGAGCGCGGGTGAGGCGTACCCGATCTCCAGCGAGGACTATCAGAAAGTCAAGCCTCAGTTCAGGCCACAGATTGTCGATTATGCCACTAAAGAATCGCCCGGCACGATCGTCATCGATACGCGGCGCCGATTTCTGTACCTCGTCAGGAAGGAGGCAAGGCGAAGAGCTATGGTGTGGGTGTCGGCCGGTGTGGATACGGCTGGTCCGGTATCGCAACCATCGGCGCAAGCGAAATGGCCGAACTGGCATCCGCCGGCGGAAATGATGGAGCGTGATCGCGAGGCTGCCAAATGGTCGGACGGAATGCCTGGAGGCCCGGGCAATCCGCTTGGGCGCACGGGCGCTGTACCTCTATCAGGGCAATGTCGACACCCTCTACCGGATCCACGGCACGCGGGAGCCGAGCGACGATCGGGCGGGCGGTGTCGTCGGGCTGCGTCCGAATGCTGAACGCCGATGCGGCCGATCTGTTCGAGCGGGCGCCGGTCGGAACGAAGGTCGTCGTCATCGGCCACCAGCAGGCAGGCCGGACGCGGATCGGCACTGATCTTTCGCAAGGCATTCCGGTCAGCGTTCAGGGTGCGGCCTGCCGACCCCCGCAAGAAGAAGCCGGTGCTCGTGTGGCGCAAGGTTCAGTTTAAGCCGAACTGACCAGGTTAGAGGCACGGCGTTGTTGTGTTCCCGACGTCGAGCCTTCGGTGTTGGCCGGCGCTCCTAAGGCGCGACGAACCGCGACACCGTCACGGGCTCGGCCAGAATGCCGCGCGGCCGCAGGACGAGGATGACGGCGATCAGCACGCCGATCATGACGAGCTGCAGGGCCGCCGCTCGCGCCTGATAGCCCGGCGGCAAAACGGCCGCCACGAGACGCGCTTGACAGGCTCCACAAGCCCCACACCACGACCGCGCCGATGAACGCGCCATGATTGTTGCCGGCGCCGCCGACGATCAGCATCGCCCAGACCTGGAAGGTAAGCGCCGGAAGATAGTTCTCCGGCGCTATGAAGCCGATGAAGTGCGCCTGAATGGCGCCGCCGAGCCCCATGATGGCGCAGCCGAGAACGAAAGCTTGCAGCCGATAGGCGCCGGGGTTCTTGCCGAGCGAGGCTGCCGCCTGCCTCGTCCTCGCGGATGGCGCGCAGCACCCGTCCCCACGGCCCGCGCGCCAGCCGTTCGAGCGACCAGAGCACATCGAGCGCAACCGCGCCCACCAGGAGCAGGCTGGCCAGACTGAAAAGCAGCCGATCCTCCTGCGCAGCTCGGCGAACGGTCGCGGGATGAAGGCGATGCCGAACGGTCCTCCGGTCAGCCACTCGGCATTGACGGCCACGATCTCGATGGTGATCGCCACGCCGAAGGTGGTGATGGCGAGGTAGTCGGCTTTGAGCCTCAGTGTAACGGCGCCGATGATCACCGCGGCGAGGCCCGAGACGAGCGACGGCGCCGAGCCAGCCGACAGCGATGGGCAGGCCGAAACCGCCAAAGCGGCTGGCGGTGTCGGGCGTCGTCAGGAGCGCCGAGGTATAGGCGCCGATCGCCACGAAACCCGCCACGCCGACATTGAACAGGCCGGTATGGCCCCATTGCAGATTGAGGCCGAGGCACATGATGCCGAAGCTCAGCGCCGTCGTCAGGAAGAACGCGCCGTAGCTCACGAGGTCGGGCATCATGGGCGCTGTCCGAACAGCCCGGTCGGCCTGACGAGCAGGACCGCGATCAGGAGCAGGAAGGCGATCGCGGCGCGGAATCCGCCGCCTGCCAACGGCACTGCCGCTGCTTCCGCGAGCCCGACGATCGAGACCGCCGATGACCGCTCCGGGCACGCTTCCGATTCCTCCCAGTATGGCGGCCGCGAACAGCGGCAGCAGCAGGTCGAACCCCATGAACGGACGGATCTGCACGGTTATGCCGGCCATGATGCCGGCGGCGCAGGCGAGCGCCCCGCCGATGAGCCAGGTCGCGCGGATCACGGCGTCGACGTCGACGCCGACCACGCGGGCCAGCGCCGGGTTTTCCGATACGGCCTGCATCGAGCGGCCGATGGTCGTCCGCGTCATCACGAGCGTGCATGGCGGCGAGCAGCGCCAGGGTGATCGCCATCATGAGAAGCTGGTCGGCGGTAACGCGGACGCCGGCGCCGAGCGGAATGGCGATCTGGATGTCGCGGCTGAAATACGCGGGTTCGGAGGTGAACAGGAACTCGAGCAGGGCGCGCAGCGCCATCGAGGCTCCGAAGCTCGCCATCACCATGATGATGGCATTGCCGCGCGCCCGAAGGCGGCTGAACAGCAGGGCGTCGAGCGCCAGCGCCAGCAGGCCCGTCAGCGCCATCGCAGCCAGCCCCGCCGCGAGCACCGGCCAGCCGAACGAGAACGGCCCGAGCGGCAGGCATTGCCGGCCGCCAGGACGAAGCCGATGAGCGCCGGCGAGCACCAGCGTCGCATAGGTCGCCCCAGGCGATGAACTCGCCGTGGGCGAAATTGGCAAAGCCGAGGATCGAATAGGTGAGCGTCACGCCGATTGCTCCGAACCCGATCAGGCCACCCAGAAGCAGTCCGTCGGCGATGAACTGCAGGCTCACGGCCGTCGACTCCTCGGCCCGGCCGCCGAGATAGAGTTCGGCGATAACCCGATCGCTGCCGAAGCTCTGCCGCGCTCCCTTCGTGCCGCGTGCTCGCCGTCGACCAGCACATAGGCGCGATCAGCGATTGCCAGTGCGGCGCGCGCATTCTGTTCGACCAGGAGCAGGCTGACGCCGCCGCGGCGAATGTCGGCGAGCTTGCCGAACACCATCTTGACGAGTTTCGGCGACAGCCCGGCGGAGGCCTCGTCGAGCACCAGCAATTTCGGCTTGACCATCAGGGCACGGACGATCGCCAGCATCTGCCGCTGGCCGCCGGACAGCCGGCCGGCCATAAGCGACCGCCGGGCGGCCAGATCAGGAAACAAGTCGATGCACCTCCGCGATTCGCTGCTCGCGCAGGGCCTGCGGCAGGATCGCCGTCGGCGAGGGCCAGATTGTCGTTGACGGTCATCGACGCAAATACGTTCTCGGTCTGCGGCACGAACGCGACGCCGTGGCGCACCATCGCATGGGCAGCGAGCGTGGTGATGTCGAGGCCGTCGAGGGTGACGGTTCCCGACCACTTCGGAACGAGACCCAGGATCGCCTTGATCAGGGTGGACTTGCCTGCGCCGTTGGGGCCGAGAATGGCGACGATCTCGCCCCGTCGCGACGGTAACGGATACACCGCGCACGATCGGCAACCCGGCTTCGTAGCCCGCGGTGAGATCATCGATGGTGAGGATCGCAGGCCGGCTCATCCGGTGCTGCCGCCGAGATAGGCGTCGATGACCCGGCGGTCGCGGACCACTTCGGCGGGCGGTCCCTGGCAGACCAGCCGGCCCTCCGCCATCACGAATACTTCTCGGCACAGCCGCGCCAGCAAGCTCATGTTGTGCTCGATGATCAGCAGGGTGGTGCCGCGCGCATTGATCTCCAGGATGCGGGCGATGATGGTTTCGATCAGGCCCGGGTTGACGCCTGCCGCCGGCTCATCCAGCAGGATGATCTCCGGGTCGGCCATCAGTACCCGCGCGAGTTCCAGGAGCTTGCGCTGGCCGCCGGAAAGCACTCGCGCCGGATTGCCGGCGAGCTTGTCGAGCGTCACGAAGGCAAGCAGCCCCATCGCCTTGTCGAAGTTGCGCCGCTCCTCGCTGGCCACCGCCCCGGCCGCAAAGAAATTGGCGAACAGACGCTCGCCGGGCTGCTTTCGCGGCGCCAGCAGTAGATTTTCGATGACCGTCATGGCCGGGAACGGGCGCGGGATTTGAAAGGTGCGGCCAAGCCCGCGGCGCGAGCGGGCATGTTGCGGTTCGCGCTCGATCGGCGCGCCGTCGAGCAGGATCTGTCCGTGGGACGGCTTCAAGCTTCCGGCGACGAGATTGAACAGCGTGGTCTTGCCGGCACCGTTCGGGCCCATCAGTCCCACAATCGCGCCGCGGTCGAACCATGAGTGAAACGTCATCGACGGCCTTCGCGCCGCCGAAACGTCTGGAGACCGAGCGGACTTCTAGCAAAGCTGAAGCCCGCGACTGACGCAGAAGCGTCTGAAAAGGATTCGCGGATCAAGTCCGCGAATGACGGTGGGGTATGTTCGCGTCATGGCGGGATCACTTGCGGGCGAACTGAAATTTGATGACGATAGGGTTGGCTCGCGGCCCGCGCAAGGCCAGTTCCGGTGGAAGAACCAATGACAAACTCGGAAGGCGACCGTTTCGAACTCTACGATCTGAGGGTCGAGGTGATCGCTCCGGAGGGGCAGAAGATCTGGTGCGGGGCGAAACCCGGTGACCGTTTCGAGTTGCGCGGTGAAATGCTCCATCTGCCGCCGGGGCAGGGGTTTTCGATCTACTCGCTCGCCGCCCTGCTGCCGCTGCTTCCGGCCAAGCAGCGCCCGTCCGCTCCCAGCGACTGGATGACGACCGACGATGAAGTCGCCTGCCCTGATCCCAATTGTCCGTGCCGCTTCCGCATCATCAAGGACGGGCAAGCGGTCCTTCAGGCGCGCCGAGACGACCGCCGTGCCGCTTCCCGGAGCCCCGAAGTCGTGAAGCTCGCGCGTTGCAGCCTTGCGCCCCGGCTACGAAATCTCGCGGGTGATCCGCGGCGGCTGGCAGCTGGCAGGCGGACACGGGCCGGTGGAGCGTGCTGCCGCCATCGCCGATCTCATCGCCAGTTGCGAGGCCGGGATCGACACCTTCGACTGCGCCGACATCTATACCGGCGTCGAGGAAATCATCGGCGCCTTTCGCCAGGAATACTCCCGCCGCCATGGCGCCGCGGCTCTGGCAGCAGTCAAGGTGCACACCAAATGCGTGCCCGATCTCGACCGGCTCGCAAGCGTCGACCGGGCCTATGTGCGCTCGATCGTCGACCGGTCGCTGAAGCGGCTCTGCGTGCGAGCGGCTCGATCTCGTTCAGCTGCACTGGTGGGACTACGCCGTCCCCGGCTGCGTGGAGGCAGCCCTCTGGCTCGACGAGTTGCGCCGCGAAGGCAAGATCCGTCTCCTCGGCGCCACCAATTTCGACACCGCCCATACCGCGGAACTGGTGGCGGCGGGCGTGCCCCTCGCCAGCATGCAGGTGCAGTATTCCCTCCTCGATGACCGCCCCGAGCAGGGGCTCGGCAGACTTCTGCCGGAAGCACGGCATCAGCCTGTTGTGCTACGGCTCGGTGGCGGGCGGATTTCTCGCCGACCGATGGCTGGGCAAGCCGGAGCCGCCGCCTCCCTTCGCCAATCGGTCGCTCGCCAAGTACAAGCTGATCATCGACGATTTTGGCGGCTGGGATCTGTTTCAGGATCTGCTGCAGGTCCTGCGCGCGGTTGCCAACCGCCACGCCACAGACATCGCTTCGGTGGCGAGCCGGTAGTGTTCTCGACAGGCCGGCGGTGGCCGCGGTCATCATCGGCGCCCGCGACCGCTCGCATCTTGCCGGCAACGCGGCCTCACCGACTTCCGCCTCACTGCCACCGATGAGGCCGAGATCGCCGCTGTGCTGGCAAGGCGCAAGGGCCCCGATGGCGATACCTATGGTTGCGAGCGCGACCGCCTCGGCCGCCACGGCTCGCATCATGAAATACAACCTCAACGCGGCTGCTTCATGAACGCAGTTCGCCGCTTGCCGAGTTGGCGCGCCGCGAAACCACGCGTTGCACGAGTTTTTCGTCGCCTGGTTCCGCGATACCGCAGGTGACGGTTGATTTCTCCCCTTGCGAGCGGTCGCTGGCGCCTGATTTTCTATGGTCACGCCGGACGGCTCGGTCCGTGACCGCGCCGCCGTGTGTTGGCGGGCATCCGCCAGGCCCGCGGCAGCGCACCCGGCCGGCTTCGGGATCACGATCGTCGAATCCGTGGCCCCGTGGCAGGAGGGTGATGCGGTGCTTCTGCAATACATCGAGCAGCAGTATCGGTCGGAGGCCGCGCGACGAGACGCCGTTCCAGCGCCTTGTTCACCCGCGCGCCGGCCGCTCGCCACGGCGTAGTCTGGCGCTACCTCCAGGAAACCTGGATGGCGGAAGAGAAAAACGTGTAGTGTGCCGGCAAGAATTGCACCAGGGAGGATGAGTATGAGGAAGCTTTCTTGCGTCCTGTCGGCGGCCATCGCGGTGATGGCGTGCAGCCGGCGCGGCCAGCGCTGCCGATTGCGACATCACCGTCGGCGTTGTGATGGAGCTGACGGGCCCGGCCGGCGCCTACGGCCAGGCAGGCGCCAAATCGATCGAGATGGCGCTGCGCGACATCAACGATGCCGGCGGCGTCAACGGCTGCAAGCTCGTCACCGATACCCGCGATTCCCAGAGCCAGGGCAATGTCGCCGTCGATGTCGCCAAGCAGCTGGTGGAGGTGAAGAAGGTGCCGGTGATCATCGGCGGCATCATCTCCTCGGTGTCCATCCCCATCCTCACTTCGGTCACCGCGCCCGCCAAGGTCGTGCAGGTGTCGCCCGCTTCTTCCTCGCCGACGCTCACCCAGCTTGGCCGTGAGGGCAAGACGAATGGCGTCTTCTTCCGCACCATCACGTCGGATGCCTTGCAGGGAACCGCGGCGGCCAAATACGCGCTCGATCAGGGGCTGAAACGGCTTTCGGTGATCCACGTCAACAACGATTTCGGCGTCAACATGGTGAAAGAGTTCAGCCACCGCCTATAAGGCGCTGGGCGGCGAGATCGTCTCCGTGACGCCCTACAACGAGAAGCAGTCGAGCTATCAGGCCGAGGTTACGGCTGCTATCGCCGGCAATCCCGATGGGCTTTATCTCGTGAGCTATCCGGTCGACGGCGCGACGATCGCCGGGCCTGGATCAGCCAGGGCGGGCCGGCCAAGTTCCTGTTGAACGACGGCATGAACGACAAGGGCTTCATCGAGGCCGTCGGCACCCAGCATCTGAACGAAGCCTTTGGAACCTCGTCGGGCACCGACGAGACGCCGTCGACCAAATATTTCAACGACAACTACAAGGCGTTCTCGGGGCTCGATCCGGGAAGCCCCGCCGCCGTGCAGGCGTATGACGCAGGCGCCATCGTCGGCCTCGCCATCGTCCAGGCCGGCAAAGGCGACTCCGCAGCGATCAAGGATGCCGTCCGCAAAGTGCTCGATCCGAGCGGCACCGTTATTCATGCCGGCAAGGAGGAGTTCGCGAAGGCTGCTCAGCTCATCAAGGAGGGCAAGCCGATCAAGTACGAAGGCGTGATCGGTCCCGTCTCGTTCGATGAATTCGGCGATATCACCGGCCCCTTCCGCTTGTGGCGGATCAAGGACGGCGAGATCACCACGGTCGGGCAGATGTCGACCGCCGACGTCGCCGCGATCAAGGCGAAGCTCGGGCAGTAAGAGTGCGCCTCAATCCCGACTGCATCATATACCGTCATGGCCGGGCTTGACCCGGCCATCCTTTTTGAAGTCAGTAAATCAGTGTACGGATCGATAAAGCCCGGCCATGACGACTGTGGTTTCGCGATTTCCGGATGGGGTGCTTCATTTTTTTTTTTAAAAAAACCGTCATGGCCGGGCTTGATCGCGGTAGGGACGCTCATTGCTGAGCGCCCCCCGCACAGAACCGTACGTGCCCAATTCGGGCATACGGCTCCCACCTTGGGTGCCTGACGGCGAATCGCTTACTCGGCCAGGGATGAAGGATGCGCGGTTTGGGGAGCCAGTACAGGTCGCAAGCTTCCTCATCCGTTTCCACGTCGTTCGCGTCTTTTGGCTGCGCCGCCGAAGCGAGCGCCACCATAGGGCGGTGATGTGGTCACGGAAGACCACGAGTGCGCGGATGTTTGTCGGCACCGCGTGGTAGGCGAAGAAGCCGGCAACCACCTGCTTCAGCCATTGCCCCTGTCGGGGATCGGCTCGATGCATCCGCCGTCGCAGTTCCTGCCTTGATCTCCCTGAGCTTGGCTCGCATGCGGTCGCGCCGGGACTTCCGCTTGAGCTGGAAGCTCCCGTTGCGCGACTGTGCCGCAGATGAGCGTGAAGCCCAGGAAGTCGAAGCGTCTCCGGCTTGCTCGACCCCGCGCTGTTTGCGCCGGGCCGCCGCGTGGCGGCCGAACTCGATCAGGCGGGTCTTGTCCGGATTGAGCGACAGCGCAGAACTCCTGCAACCGCTCGCGCATCGCATCCCCGAAGCGGCGGGCATCGGTCTCGTGCTCGAAGCCGACGACGATATCGTCGGCATAGCGCACGATGACCATGTCGCCGGTGGCCTCGCGCCGTCGCCAGCGCGCCGCCCAGAGATCAAAGACGTAGTGCAGGTAGATGTTGGCGAGCAGCGGCGAGATCACCGAGCCCTGCCCCGTCCCCCTGTCACTGTCCGTCACGATCCCGTCTTCAAGGACGCCCGCCTTCAGCCATTTCTGGATCAGGCGGATGATGCGTGGATCGCCGATCCGATGGTTCACGAAGCGGACCAGCCATTCCTGGCTGACCGCATCGAAGAAGCCCGGCAATATCGGCGTCCAGAATCGTAGTTCACCTTCCGGCTGGTGATCCCGACGATCAGCGCGTCCAGCGCATCGTGCTGGCTGCGCCCGGGCCGGAACCCGTACGAGAACCCGAGGAAGTCTTCCTCGTAGATCGCGTTCAGCACCGCTGCCACCGCTCGCTGGACAATCTTGTCTTCGAGAGCGGCGACCGCCAGCGGCCGCTGCCGGCCATCCGCCTTCGGTATATACCGCCGCCGCGACGGCAGCGCCCGGTACGCTCCCCGGTGGACCCGTTCGTGCAGGTCCTCGAGCTTGCGCTCGAGGTCTGCCTCGTAGTCCTGCCACGTCAGCCCGTCCACGCCAGGCGCGGCATCCCGCTTGAGCGCGAAGAACGCCTGTCCGGAGCATCGTCGAGGTTGACATGGTGGAAGAGCGCGGTGAACCGTTCCTTCTTCCTTAGCCTTGCGGCTTGCCGTATGCGGTCCAGCCCCTGGGACACGCTTTCCCGGTCCTGCGCCCGGCGCGTGCGTTGCTGCTCCGCATTCTCCTTGGTCTCCGCCCTTGGCTCCACCGGCTCCGCGGCCGGTCGCCCGGCTTTGTTCGTCGGCTTCACAGCTACTATGGCGGAGTCTGACTTCTCGCGCCCGTTCATCATCGGCTACGGCTCCTCGCCTTCCCGATGCGGACCGTTGACAGTTTCCCGCCAATGGCCGAACGTGGGATCTCCCGGTTCCCGTGCAAGGAGCGTCCGTACATGCCAGGGTCTGCGACCACGCCGGACCGTCCGGGCGCTCGCGCTGACGCGCCCGTCCGTGTTGCCTTCCGCGTCGGGTACGGCGTCGGCATCCGGGATAGATCTTTCGCGGCTCAATAGCTGGCCTGCACGCTCCCCTGCCGACGCTTCGCCGCCGTCCTCGCGGACGACTGACGCACGGCTCGGGGCCGATGTGGATCGCTACTCCTTCATCGTAGTGGACTTGCACCACCTACTCCTTGCCGGTCTCCCGGCGCACACCCGGCCATCCTTTTTGAAGCCAGTAAATCAGTGTACGGATCGATAAAGCCCGGCCATGACGACTGTGGTATCGCGATTTCCGGATGGGGCTGGCAGCAGCACGCGCCGAGCGCCCGCAGCGTTTTGAACTCGCTCCGGGCCTCGCCATCAGCCGCATTGTCACCGGTCTCTGGCAGGTGGCAGACATGGAGCGCGACGGCCGGCCGCTTGACCTCGGTGCCGCCGCCGCGGCCATGGCAGCCTACGCGCGCGCCGGGTTCGACACCTTCGACATGGCCGACCACTACGGCACTGCCGAGGACATAGCCGGGCGTTTTAACCGGCAGTTCCGCAACCAGGCGTCGGTGATCATGACCAAGTGGTGCCCGCCGCCCGGGACCATGACGGCCGGCATTGTTCGCGATGCCGTCGAGCGCAGCCTCGCCCGCCTCCAGTCATCAAAGATCGATCTCCTGCAGCTTCACTGGTGGACGTTCCGGCATCCGGCGTGGCTCGACGCGCTGCGCGAGCTCGCCGCCCTCCAGGAGGAGGGGCTGATCGGTCACCTCGGCGTCACCAATTTCGATACCGACCACCTGCGGGTGCTGGTCGGAGAAGGCATTCGGATCGTTTCCAACCAGGTGTCATTTTCCCTGATCGATCGCCGGGCGGCCACCGACATGTCGGCGTTCTGCCTCTTGAACGGCATCCGCCTGCTTGCCTATGGCACCCTCGCCGGCGGCTTTCTGACTGATCGATGGCTCGGCAAGCCGGAGCCGGCAGCGGACGAGATCAGCGACTGGAGCGCCATGAAGTACAAGCGCTTCATTGGTGTGATCGGCGGCTGGGCGGTGCTTCAGGGCATCCTTTCTGCCGCCTCGTCAATCGCCCGCAAGCACGGCGTATCGGTCGCCAACGTAGCCGCGCGCTGGGTGCTCAACTATGAGGTCGTGGCCGCCATCATCGTCGGCGCTCGCCTCGGGGAGCGCGAGCACCGCTCAGACAACCTGAGGGTATTTGAATTTACCCTGGATGCCGAAGACCGGCGCCTCCTGGACGAAGCCTTTGCACGCACGACGGCTATCCCCGGCGATTGTGGCCGCGAGTATCGCCGTCCTCCGTATCTGACGGCGACCGGCGATTTGAGCCATCATCTCGCGAGCGTTCCCAACCTCTATTCTGCCGAGCCCGTGCCCGACCGGCCGGACCGTCAGCGCGTCGGCACCGGCAGCGTTTGGGAGCCCCTCGGCGGCTATAGCCGCGCGCTGCGTATCGGCGATCGCATCCTCATCAGCGGCACCACCGCGACCCATGGCTCCGGCGCCGTCGTCTGTGCCGGTGATGCTGCGGGTCAGGCTGTCTATATTCTGGACAAGATCGAGGCCAGTATCGAAGCGCTTGGAGGCACGCTCGAAGATGTGGTCCGCACCCGCGTCTATCTGAAAAGCGCCGATCATTGGGAAGCGGTGGCCCGCGTGCATGGCCGTTATCTGGGCCATATCCGCCCGGCCAATACTCTCCTCGAGGTATCAAACCTTGTCGGCGGCTACGAGGTTGAGATCGAGGCGGAAGCTGTGGTGGATTGACGGCCAGGTTATGAAAGCATTGCCAACGCAGCGTCGAAGAGGACATGGGCCATGATTGAGTGGGAAATTCATGGAATGGAGGTCGGAAACTGCAATTGCGCCTATGGCTGTCCGTGCCAGTTCAATGCCCTGCCCACGCATGGCCACTGCCGCGCCATCGCTTTCGCGCGGATTGACGAAGGCTACTTCGGCGGTGCCAAACTTGACGGACTAAAATGGCGCTTGCGGCAATCTGGCCTGGCCCGGTCCACGAGGGCAAAGGCTCTTTTCAACCGATCGTTGATGAGCGCGCAAATGCAGAGCAGCGGCAAGCGCTTCATAGCATCCTGATCGGCAGGGAAACTGAACCGATGGCCACTGCCTTCGCCGTCTACGCGGGCATGTGTGATACCGTTCATGACCCTGTCGTGACCAGGATCGATATGGAGCTCAACATGGACACCCGTACCGCGAAATGTGAGGCCCACGGCGCTGCCAGCATCCGCGGCGAACCGATACGGAACCCGGTCACTGGCGCCGAGCACCGCATGGGCATTGTTCTGCCGAACGGATTTGAGTTTACCAGGAATGAGTGTGGACGGGGGTGGGGCAGTTCGTCAGGGCCCGTGAGCATGACCCTGGAAGACACGTACGCGTCCTGGCACAAATGCACCTGACTGGTCGAGGTGTCATTCGCTAGCGTTTGCCGCCGCAGTGTGGCAACTCAGTGCTGGCTGTAAACCTTGCTGCTGCCATCTTTCGAAAAAAGCAGCACGGCGTAGCTATCAAGACTCGCCGTCAGCCTCCATGCCCGGCGACCGACAGGCATCCCGGGCACCGAAAGCCCCAGAGCATCCGGCTTCTCCTTCAATAACCGGATGATGTCCTGTGCCGGCACATGGCCCTCGATGATATAGGGCCCGGCCTCAGCCAGATGGCAGCCGGCAAGGCTATCGGGCACGCCCAGCGATCGGCGGCGGCCGGCCAGGTCGACGTCGTCTGCCATGGTCACCTCAAAGCCTGCCGCTTTCAGATGCTCCGCCCATTTCTCGCAGCAACCGCAACCCGGATTGCGGAACGCCCTGATCACCGGAAGCTCTGACACTTGTGCGGAGCAGGGGGCTATCCCGGCTGCCAGCATGATGCCTCCGGCTGCGATCGGCAGGATTGCGCGGCAAGTCAGCATATGTCGATAGCTAATTAACTTGTCCGGTTTTCGTAGCACATCAATTGACCGCTTCTGATGTTGTTGCCCTGTGGGTAAGGCGGAGCCTTATCCACAGGCCTCCGGCCGCCGAGCGGGTTAAGCGGCCAGAGATTTTACTGGGTCGATGAGCCCTCCCTGGTGGTCATAGTGAGCCAGGCAGCGCGGGCCATGGAAGACGGCGAGCGTGCCATCGGGATACTCATGAACCCGCACCCTGGCCTTGACGAAGTGGGGTCGCAGCGGGCTCTCCGGCAGCTGCAGGCTGAGCCCGCGGTAGCGCACGGTGTTGTCGTTGCCGACCACCCGATCCTCCTGGATACAGAGGATGTCCTCGAAGGCGCGCTGGCGATCGGCGACGAAGGCCGAGCCGGGCTGTTCGGCCTTGACCGCGAAGCGGGCGTTGTGGGCGGGCAGATAAATCTCGGCGAGGAAGCGGTTGGCCGCCGCGAGGGTGGCGATGCCGGCGAGCCTGAACTCCTTGGGCAGGCGATCCTGCAGCGTGCCGAACAGGCGCTCCGAGCGGCCACGGGCCTCCGGCGAGTAGGCGGCGATATGCTCGATGCCGAGCTGGGCGAGAGCCCGGCCGACCTGGGTGGGCTTGTCCTTGTCAACCTTGCCGCCGCTCTCCGGCGTGTGGAAGTAGTGCCCGCCGCGATCGGTATAGAGCGCGCAGAACAGGCCGTGCCGGGCAATCACCTCGCGCAAGCCCAGGAAGCTGCTCTTCGTGCCCTCCTCCTCGACCAGGAAGGCCGAGTACAATCTCGCTCGTCGCGTCATCCATGGTCACGATCAGGTCGCGTTGCTGGTCGCAGCCCGGGATCCAGGCATGACGTGAGCCGTCCTGGTGCAGCAGCATGCCGGCTAGCGGCCGGCGTGGCCGCTTCTTGCGATGCGCCCCGCGCCGCGGCGCCGGCTTGAGCAGTCCGCAGCCATGCAGGAAGGCCTTGGTCCAGCTGTAGCCCCAGCAAAAGCGGTGGTCGCGGACCAGATGCTCGTGGAAGTGCTTCGCCGTGAAACCCTCGTAGCGCTCCCGATAGAGCTCCTCCACCCGCATCGCCCAATCCACCGGCACCCGCTTCGGCGACGGCTTGCCAAGCCGCCGATCGTTCAGCCCCTCGAGACCCTCTTCCTCATGCCGCTGATACCAGCGCCGGAAAGTCCGTTCGCTCACCCCCAGGATCTCTCCAGCCTCGGCCTGGCTCAGCTCGCCGCCCGCCCAGCGCCCCCTCACCGTCTCGAACTTCATCCGTCTCAGTCCCTGCAGCACCTCTGTCCGTCGCATCCTCGCCCCCTCGTTTGGAGCAATTCAAAAACCGGACAGATCGTGTGCTACAAGAACCGGACATATCGTGTGCTATCGACAGCGGCAAGTCAGCATATGGAGCCCTTTCTCCTGACGATATAGACTACATATATCGTGATGCATGTCGAGCAGCCGATCCCGTGTTTGACCGGGGCCGGGCTGCAAAGGAGGACATCAATGTCCATCTCCCTCACCGAGAAGGTCTGTACACCCTGCCGCGGCGGCGTGCCCCCGCTTACCGCAGAGGAAGCCGGGCGTTACCAGGCGCAGGCGCCGCACTGGTCGCTACTCGACGATGCCCGAAGGATTGAGCGCAAGTTCCAGTTCGGAAATTTCCGCGAAGCCTTCGCGTTCGTCGAACGCGCCGCCGAGCTTGCCGAGACCGAGGGCCATCACCCCGACATTGCATTTGGCTGGGGCTATGCGTCGGTGTCGCTTCAGACCAAGAAGATAAAGGGCCTGCACGAGAACGATTTCATCATGGCAGCCAAGCTCGATCGCATCGCGCGAGAGACGTCAGGTGCCGTCTAGCCGGCAGGCCGCCCTCGGCGAGGTACGGCGGAAACAGCCCGGAGACCGGCCGGCAGCTTTCATCGAGCCGGTTGCCGAATTGCTCGACGGCGTCCGCCAGCCGTTCGCGCGCGCCAGATCCATGCCGCCCAGCGTTTACCGGGACGAGGCGTTTCTGGAAGCCGAGCTCAGCAACATATTTGCCCGCGAATGGGTTTGCGTGGGTCGCGCCAGCGCCCTGGCAAAACCCGGCGACTACCTGACCTACGAACTGGCCGGACAGCCGATCTTCGTCATCCGCGACCACGACGCGTTCTGCGCGCCATGTCAAACGTCTGCCTGCACAGGATGTCGACTCTGCTTGAGGGTACGGGCAACAAACGCGTCATCGTATGTCCCTATCATGCATGGAGCTACAATCTCGACGGCACGCTGCGCGGCGCACCCGCCATGGTCCGCAACGAGGGCTTCGATAAGGATCGTTACTGCCTGCCTCGGATCAGATGCGAGGAGTGGCTGGGGTGGGTGATGGTTACGCTCAACCCGGACGCGGCTCCGGTCGCCACCGGGCTCGCCGAGGTCGAGGGTCTCGTCGCCGACTATGCGATGGAAAACTACGTCGAGACCTTTCGCGAAACCCATGTCTGGGACACCAACTGGAAAATCCTCGCCGAGAATTTCATGGAGAGCTATCACCTGCCGGTCTGCCATGCCGCGACGATCGGTGGCCTCTCCAGGCTCGATGACATGGTTTGCCCGCCAGGGCGGCCCGCCTTCAACTCCCATACGATCCTCAAGGACGACTCCCTGAAGATTGCCCTGGCGCATCCCGACAACACGCGGATGACTGGCGAACGGCGGCGCACCACCTACCTGCTGACCATCTATCCGAGCCTGCTCATCACCCTGACGCCCGGATACTTCTGGTATCTGTCGCTCCATCCCAGGGGAGTGGGCAGGGTGCACATTACCTTTGGCGGCGGCATGGCGCCGGAGTTTGCCGGCTCGGCGGAGGCTCAGGACCATTTTCGGCAACTCAAGGCGCTGCTCGACGAGGTGAACGTGGAAGACCGCGGCTGCACGGAGAAGGTGTTCAAGGGAGTCTGTGCCGGGGCGGCCAGGCCCGGGCATCTCAGCCATCTCGAAAGGCCGAACTTCGACTTTGCCCAATATCTTGCCGCGCGGGTCGGCGGCTTCGAACGCTCGTTCGCACCGTAATCCGCACCCGCCGCTTGATCCTGGGTCAGGTCCATACGGTTCGCGGCGCCCGGATTTTCAACTTGGGCACCTCTGGGACTTATGATTAGATGCCCACGGGGGCGGAGTACTTTCCAGAATCATGAGCGAGGAGCCATTGATGCGCCCGCGGCTGATCCATCTCATCAATCCCAAGACTGACTCGTTGACCACGCGCCCTTTGTACCTCAACCGGGCGCTCTATTCCCCGCTTGCCGGTCTGCTTGCGGTGGCTGCCGCCATTCCGCGCGAGCGCTACGAGGTGAAGCTGACCGACGAGAACATCGAGGATATTGATTTTGATCTCCGTTGCGACTTGGTCGGCATTTCCGCCATGACGGCATATGTGAACCGCGGCTACGAGATCGCCGACCGTTTTCGCGCCCGCGGCGTGCCGGTGGTCATGGGCGGGGTGCACCCGAGTTTCATGCCGCAGGAGGCGTTGCGCCACTGCGACGCGGTCGTGATCGGCGAGGCCGAGCTCGTCATCCCGAAGCTGCTGGACGATCTCGAGGAGGGCCGGTTGCACGGTACCTACCGGGCCGACGGGCTGCATCCGATGGTCGGCCTCAACATGCCGCGCTACGACCTGCTGAAGAAGAACCGCTACGTCAACACGACCTTCGTGCAGACCTCGCGCGGCTGTCACCAGGGTTGCACTTTCTGCGCCGAGCCGCTGATGAACGGGCTGAAATTCCGCTACCGCCCGGTCGAGGAGGTGGTGCGCGAGGTAGAGAACTGCGGCTCGCGCATGATCTCCATCAACGACGCCGATTTCTTCGGCACGCCGGAGCGGCCCAAGGAAGTGATGCGGGCGCTGATCGGCCGCGGCGTTCAGTGGCAGGCAGGCGTCACCTCCAAACTCGCCCAGGATGATCGCATGCTCGAGCTGGCGGCCAAAAGCGGCTGCACCATGCTGTCGATCGGCTTCGAATCGATCTCCCGCGACACGCTGAAAAGCGTCCACAAGCATGTGAACCGCCCCGACCAGTTCGCCGCCTTGGTGGAGAAGGTGCATTCCTACGGGATCATGGTGTTCGGACTCTTCATGTTCGGCTTCGACGGCGACGACGAAGACGTTTTCCAGGAGACCGCCAGGTTCAACATCGAGGCGGACTACGATGCCTGCGCCTATTCCGTGTTGACGCCGTACCCTGGCACGCTCACCTGGTACGAGATGAAGAAGGCCAACCGCATTGTCTCTTTTGACTGGGAGAAATACGACCAGGGCAACGTCGTCTACCGGCCGGCCGGGATGACCGGAGAGGCGCTGCGGCTCGGCCACATTTCGGCCTATGAGACCTTCTACGCGCCCTCCTCGATCGCCCGCCGCTTTCCTCTCGCCGGCCGTCGCAAGCGCTTCCAGTGGACGATCTACAACCTATTCATGAAAAAGGGCGCGGCTACTGACCGCAAGGACACTATCGCCGTCCCGACGCCGGCGCCGGATCTGGCACCCGTCCCGCCGATCCTGCCCCTCAAGAGGGAATGGCGGGAATCGGTTCTCGAGGCGATCGGCGGGCAGGGGCCACATTTGCATTGAGCGGGTGAACTCGCCCACGGTCTTCACGCAGGTTCCTCCGGATATTGCTTTGCGTCCTGAGGGATCAGGATTCCCGGTAGCTTGCGGGCAGTCCAGATATGGACAGCCGCCGAGGTATCGATCGGCACGTCAAGCGAGCCTGCCTTGATCGAGATTGTCGCGGAATCTGGGCCAGATTCATGCCAGACGCGCGAGCCGCATTGCGGGCAGAATGCACAGTTCACGCGGCCCCCGCTGTCAGCGGCCCGCGGCCACATCCGTGGCTCTCCGTTCGTTAGACGAAAGCCGGAGCGAGGAACCAAAAGCGACATGCCGAACGCGGAAGCCGATTGCTTCTGGCACTCGCGGCAATGGCAGATGTAGAGGGCCAGCGGTTTCGCCGTAACTGAGTATCGGATTCTTCCACACTGACAACCGCCGGTCTGCATCGCTACCCCGTTGTTTGTCTTCGGCATTTCGCTGGCATGACCTATCAAGGGTATTGCGCGTATCACTGCTGCGGCGGCGCGGCGATGAGGCTTTTCAGGTTGGCAATATCTTCCGGTTGGATGTCCGATTCCGGCTGCCGCGCCAGGTCATCGAGGATAAAGCGAATCCAGACCGCCTTGTTCTTTTCGTCGCAGCGACCGTCGGACAGAAGCTCATGTCCGCGGTGGTGCAGGCCGATCAGCTGGCCGCAGTTGTCGAAAACCGGCGCGCCGGAACTGCCGTTTTCGGAGTCGCAATCGTGGGTAAACGTTGCCCCGGCGATGCCGCCCCGCCAGCTCGGTTCGGTGCGGTCGATGATCCGGCAATCCTGGCTGATTTTCTTTTGCTCGGCGGCAGGGTGGTGAACCAGCGATGCCTTGTCGGCCGGCGAGTCCAGTGCAATCGCCACCGGGGCGATGGATCGGCTGTGGTCCAGCGGCCGGACCTTCAGGAGCGCGTAGTCGAGCGATTCATCCTTGGCCAGCACGCTTTCGCAGATGAACTCCCGGCTTACCTTGTCGTCGTCCCAGGAGAGATCGATGAGCGTCCGGTCGCAGATCGCCTGCCGCCAGAACGCCGATCCGACCTCGCCGGCGGCGTTTTTCACCGGGCCGCAGTGCCAGTTGGTAAGGAAGTAATGGGGAGGGAGCGCGATGCCGGAGCAGGCTGCGGGCTGGCGCCCCTCGCTCACTCCGACCATGGCGAACCCGACATTATCCCCCCAGTTGCGCCGGGATGCAGCGACGCTGGGTTTGTAGATGTTTTTCCAGTTTTCGACGTTGGGATCCTTTTTCGAGTAGTAGGGTACACCACTGACTTTTTCCGGCATGATCACTACCTGCCTTAGTGCGAAGCTCGGTTGCGTATCCTTGGCAGGGCTGAGTTCAAAACGCAGCTCATCGACCTCATGGCGCGCCGTCAACGCAGTTCCATTGGCGAAGTCCGAGGGCCCCAGGGTCTGGACGACCCGCTCACCGGCATCACGCACCGTGATGTGCCAGCGGGAGTTGGCAGCTTCGCGGACATCCAGAAGCACGCGAAGATATCGGGCATCGCGAAACGGTCCGACAATCGACAATCGATGTGAGGCCGAGAGTTCCGTGTCGGGTGGATTGATGGTCCTCCACTCACCGAATACCGTGGTCTCGGCGCCACCTTGGCACGGCGTCGCATGAGCCCGGCCGGCGAGGGCCGCCAGCAAGGCCGCGAAGAGCGGCAATTTCCAGGACCCGTTGTGGTGGCCACTCCGCATGCCAGTGTGTTCCGCAACGCCTTAGCCGGACCCGCACGGCTCGTGCGGCAGCGGGCCGTTTAGGATCAGGTCTTCAAAGTCCTTGGGCCTCAGGATTTTGCCGTTCTCGAGCTTCAGCAGTGGCGCATCAGGAGCCGGTGAAACCAGTTCGCGGGGGGCCCAGCGTTCCACCTGCTTGTATGATTGCAGCTCCGGATCCGGAGGCTCGTCACGACCCATGGAGAAGATCACCCAGCGGCGGATTTGCATCGGCTTCCCCGCTGGGCATCGTTGTGCGAACCAGGCGGCGCACGTTCTGCGTAAAGGCGGATTTGGGGTTTCCCGCCGCATCGCTCATGGTGATCTTTTCGGCGCACCAGCTGGCGTGGCGGCGACGGAAGCGTGCGGTAGCCTGCGAGGTCCGGCGACAGCATCCAGCTCACCGCGGATTCAGCAGGGCTGTTCGCGGATCCACAACGCCCGCTGCCAACCGCTGCAGGTCGTCGTCCTCATAGAAAATGGGTCGCGAGGTATAGAGCAGACGCTGCTTGATTTTGTGCAGGTTTGAGAATGCCCTTCTTCGACATAGTGGTCGGGATGGCAGTTCAGCATTGCGCCGACAACCCCCGCGACAATGGCTGTTGATTGCGATGTGCCGCCGGCCCGTGCAACCTTCCCGGGGCCGACCGGCGCCAGCACGTTCATGCCGGGTGCTGCCACATGGACCAGTTGTTCCGCTCCAGAAGGCGTCCTTCCACATCATCGCATCGCCGTCGCTGCACTGCTCGCAGGCGGACACCACGATGACGTTGCTGGCGGCGCCGAGGTTCACTGGCGAGATAGCCGCATTCCGGCACGATCTCCTCGCTCTCCGGAATACGGCCGCCCTTCTGCATTGCCGCCACGACCCATACCGCGGTAGCCGCCGAATTGACGACTGCTCTGCGAGAGGGCGCTGCTCCTCCACGGCTTGCGTCCGGCTTTCAGCCGCGATCCGTTCAGAAAATCCGCCGAATAGCTGTGAATGGAATCACTGCGGTCGGGTGGTGGAAAACTGGCTCGCAAACATGAACACCTGAGGCCGCGGGTGACCACCGGGGACATCTGCGCCGGCTTCCGGGCTTTCGGCGTCTACGATCAGCGTCAGTCCGCTTACGGATGAAGCCGAGCAGGTGCCGCGAACGTCGTATCGCGCGTCCACGGGAAGGCAAAGACGTCGAGCCCTGGGCTGATGCCGACAAAACCCCGATCGTCGGGTTTGCTGGCGATGATGCTTGCCAGATGGGTGCCGTGTTGATCTTCGGAGAACCGCTCGGCAACGGTGCAGCAGTGGCTGCCGGCGGGCGGCAGGGGCGCGAGCGGATTGCCGTTTCGGTCCACCGATTGGATGCGTTCGATGTCGCTGTGGGGCGCGAGCGGCGCATCGAGCAGCACCAGGTCGGCGCAGGGTTTGCCCGCCGTTCCCTGGCACGACAGGGCGCATTGCTTTATCTGCTCGTATGTCGGGTCATCCGGCCAATTGTCCCGCTTCAGCCAGTCAAACAGATAGAAGAACGAGGCCTCGCCGGAGTTGGCGCTGTTCGCGGCAACATTGTGGCAAAATGACTCGTCGGGAGACTTTCCAGTCCGTTTGCAGTGACTTCTCCATGCCGGCGCCGGCGCTGCTCGTATAGGCGGTGACGTTCTTCATTTCCGAGCTCAGGACATATTTCACGCCTTCCGCGGCCAGTCCGGCGCTGGCCGGAATGCGAAGCACATAGGTTTCTTTGACCGCCCTTTTTCCTGCTTTCTCTGCCGATCTGCTGCACCGCGTATTGGCGGTAGGTCTCAATTTTGACGTCCGGAATCCGAATTTCGGCGTTCGGCCGCAGCCTGGCGGATTTGCCGTTCAGCATGCGGTTGAGCGATTCTGCCGCGCGCGGGCAGGCCGCGGCGTTTACCGGCAACTTGGCTTGCTCGTTGTAGATGCTGCACAGCGTGTCGTTGGGGCGCACCGTGTACGGCCTGGTTGGAAATGCCTTGTCCCCGAAGCGGGATCGCAGTTTGCCGAGCACCTCGAACAGCTGGATGCGGGAGTTGACACCATCCAGTTCGACGATGAGGAACGTTTCACAGCCGCTGGCCGCTTCTCCTTTGCTATCGGGGCACGCCGCGGCGGCCGGAACCGTGCTCAACGCACAGCAGATGAGAACGGTACCCGCAGCAGCTATGCACTTCAGTGCGGCAATCTTCGTCATGTCGTCCTCCAGAGGTCGACTGGGGATCACCTCTTAGGTGTGCGCGTCACTGTTCGATCGGCGCCGGCGCCGGAACGTAGAGGCGGCGATGGCCCTCGCGGTCGATATCGCTGATGGCGAGCGCGAGCGTGCCGCCGCCGCCGCAGAAATAGTGCATTACGGACTTCGGGTCATATTCAGTTAGCGGCCGCCATTCACCTCCCTCGTTGAAGCAGCCCGGGATGCCGCCGATGTGGCCATGGCGGTAGCCGAGCACGTGACCGAGTTCGTGCCGCAGCACGCCCTGCTTGTCGAAGCCCGTGGTGAAAAACGACGGATCGATGGTCAGCCTCCGGCGAGTGCCCTGGTGGTGCGGGAAGAACGCCCGGGCGATGAAAGCGCCGCCGACATTCCTGAACTCGACCACGAAACTTGTGTCGTTCGTGATCGCCTCGGCGTCCTGGCGGCGGAAGTCAATGCCGCACTCGGGGCATGTCTGCTCCCAGTCGGCGGTCGCCCCGTCCATCAGCGCGACCACTTCGTCAAAGCGGGCTGCATCGGCGAAAGACGCTCGGTCCACGGTGTAGTTCAGGATACGCTCTTCCGGAGTTTCATAGAAGTCGGTTTCGCCTTCGTGCAGGTTGACCAGCAGTTCGGGGTTGGCTCCCGTCGGCGTTGCGCCGCTGGCGAAGCTCAGCAGATATTCCTCGAGTTCGTCCCGGGTCACGGCAATGTCGCCTTCGACCACGTAAAGTCCGCCTGCATCCTGGGGCAATTCGCCCAGCAGCGCCTGGAAATTGGGGCTCTGATCCGCGTCAATGCCTCTGCTGAGGTCCTTGACGGCGCCCGTGAACGCGCTCCTGAGCGCCGCTTCGCCGGCGATCGCCGGCTCCAGCACTCCAATAGTGGACACGATGAGCAGTGCCTGGGCAAACAGGTTCCTGGACATGGGCTTTGCCTCCTGAGGTGGTACCGCGCCTGAACGCGCACGTCTCGGAGCATGAGTCTGTCATCCACGTGCCGCTGAGTCTGTGCGAAATGCCACAGACGCAAGCTGCGGCCTCCGCATAGGATTGAGTCATTCCCGTTCGCGCAACTTTCGATGGAGGACGTTACGATGAGAACTCATCTGCTCGCCGCATTGTGTGCCGCTTCCATGGGTCAGGCCGCACTCGCCCCGGCTGTGGCCGAGCCCAAGACGGTGCCGAAATCGGAAGCGACCTATGCCGAACTGCTGCTGTTGCAGGAAAACGCCAGGCTGCAGGCGCAAGATGCCTTTGGCGACACACGCATCGGCAGCGACCTCGCCGCGGCGATTGTCGTCGATCCCCGCATCGTTGGAGGCACGGCAGTGCAGATTGCCGATCATCCCTGGCAGGTGGCGCTGGTGCGGGCGACACTGGCCGAGCCGACGCGCCACCAGTTTTGCGGCGGCAGCATCATCGCCGACCGCTGGGTCGTGACGGCGGCCCATTGCGTCGATGCATCCATTGTCCGCCGCAACCCCGCCAATCTCGATGTCGTCGCCGGGACGACCGAGTACCGGGTCGGAGGTGAGCGCATCCATGTCGAGGCAATACACGTTCCGGAAGGGTGGGATGATCCCAACAAGGTGAGCGCGCTCGACTTCGATGTGGCGCTGCTGAAGCTTGCCGCACCCGTCACCCTCGGGCAGCCCATCCCCATCGCCGAACCATCGCTGGTGCTCACGGTCGATACCGAGAGCAATGTGACGGGGTGGGGGGCGCTCAGTGAAGGCGGGCCGGGATCGGACAAGCTCATGGGCGTATCGGTTCCCATCGTTGCCACCGACGTCTGCAACGCGCCGGAGAGCTACAACGGGCAGGTCACCGTCAACATGCTCTGCGCCGGACGCCGGGAAGGCGGCCTCGATTCATGCCAGGGCGACAGCGGCGGGCCAAAATGGACGCCGATAAACGGCAAGGCGGTGCTGACCGGCATCGTGAGCTGGGGCGATGGCTGCGCCCGCGCGCTGAAATATGGCATCTACACCAATGTCGCCAAGATGGCCGACTGGATCAGCAAGACAACCTCGAACTAGCGGGCCATGGCCGCCAAGATGGAGTTCCGCGCGCGGGCCCTGGGCGACCTGCGCGCCTTCCTCGTCGGCGCCGACCTCGATTATGGCTGCCGGCCGGTCGCCGTGAAGTCCGGGCCGGATTATGTGGTTCAGGCGGTTGGCGACCCGGCCCGTGTCGAGCGGCTGCGGGCGGCGCGCTCCGGCCTGGATGTCACCGTCCGGGTGATCGAAGAAGTCAGGACCCGAACGCCGGCGCAAGCGCCGGCCGTCGGCCAGGGAGATCGCTTCGAGCGCCCGGGCTCGGTGCGCGGCTTCGCTCGCAAGGAGTAGAATGATGAGTTTCCTGAATACTTCCGAGATCGCGAGCGCCGTCAACCGCCTGGCTCAGGACTACCCGGATGCGGCCACGCTTCTGACCCTGCCGCACCAGACCCATGAGGGCCGTTCGGTGACAGCCCTGCACATCCATGCCGGGCCGGGGTCGGATCGTCCCTGCGCGGTCTTCGTCGGCGGCATTCACGCCCGTGAGTGGATTCCGCCCGACGCGCTCGTCTACTTTGCCGCCGATCTGCTCGAGGCCAACGCCAGCGGCACGGGTTTGCGCTACGGCGAGCCTGGCTACGCGCTCAGCGCGGCTGACCTTAAGAGCACGATCGAGAGCCTCGACGTGGTCATCCTGCCGTGCGCCAACCCGGACGGCAGGATCCATAGCCAGACGGTTGATCCCGACTGGCGCAAGAACCGCGCCCCGAACCCGGGGGCAGGGCCCTGTCGCGGCGTGGACCTCAATCGCAATTTCGATGTGCTTTGGGATTTCCAGCGCCACTTCGCCGCCGGACATGTCAGCGCCTCGAGCGACCCCTGTCACAAGTATCTCTATGTGGGCCGTCAGGCCGCAAGTGAGCCCGAGACCCGGAACGTTGTTGCGCTGCTCGATTTGTTCCCCCGGACGTCGTGGTACATCGATGTTCACAGCGCGGTACCGGCGATTTTCTATACCTGGGGCATCGACGAGAACCAGTCGGAAACGCCGGCGGAGAACTTCCGCAACGCCGCCTTCGATGGCTTGCGCGGCAAGGCGGCGGACGAGTACGGCGAGTTCATCGATGCCGGCGACCTCGCCGTCGCCCGCAACCTGGCCTCGGAGATGCGCAGCGCCATCACGAAAGTGAGCGGCGATCAGTATGAGGTGATGCAATCCTATTCGCTGTATGCAACCTCGGGCGCCAGCGACGACTATGCGTTCAGCCGGCACTTCGTGGACGGCGCCAGAAACAAGATCCTGAGTTTCACCATGGAGTGCGGTCACGAATTCCAGCCCGAGTGGGCGGTTGCAAAAGGAGTCATGTTGGAGGTGGGTGGCGCGCTCGCGGCATTCCTCAGCACCGCAAGCAGGGCACACCTCGCAAGCGGCTGATTGAGCCAATATTTGGCCGGATGATGGAGAGGATCGGTCTATGCTGAAACGGCGCGACTTGTTTTGGTTGGGGCTGGCGATGTCCGCTGCCCTGGCAACGCCCGCAACGAGCCGCGGCACCGAAGCGGCTCGTTCTGGTTCACGGACGGTCCCAGCAGGGGCTCGATCCTGCCGCTCTTCGGTCGGAGTGGCTGACCGCCCTCAGGCGTGGAGCGCAGACCCTCGACCGGGAATTTCCGGAGAGTGTCGAGGTGGCTTTTCCCTATTATGGCGACAAGCTGGACGGGCTTACCCGGCAGTTCGACATTCCGCTTACTTCCGATGTCCGGGCGCGGGGCGGCGGCCCGCTCGACGAGGAGTTCCTTGTCTTTCAGGCGGAAGTCGCCGAAGCGGTGCGCCTGCGCGCCGGCGTCACCGACGAGCAGGTTGACGCCGAATACGGACCGAACCCGAGGCCAAGAGGGCCGCTCAACTGGGAGTGGGTGCATGCCATCCTGAGTGCGATCGACAAGCACGGCGGCGGCATGAGCCAGCGGGCGCTGGAGGTCGTTCACCCGCGACGTGTTCGTCTACACAACCCGGACCGACGTGCGCGAGGCGATCGACTCGATCGTGTCCGCAGCGCTGAGCGAAGAGCCCGCGGTTGTCGTCGGTCATTCACTGGGCTCGGTCGTCGCCTACAGCGTCCTGCGTTCCGATACCCGGGCACTCAACGTTCCGCTGTGCGTGACGGTTGGCTCGCCCCTCGGCATTCGCGCCATTCGCAACCAGTTCCGGCCGCTCAAATCGCCGGCGGCCGGTAGCGGCCTGGTACAACGCCTTCGATCCGCGCGATGTCGTGGCGCTGTTTCCGCTCGATGAGGCAAACTTCCCGGTCACGCCGCGCATCGAAAACTACGCGCTGGTTCAGAACCACACCGACAATCGCCACGGCATCATCGGCTATCTCGACGACCGCGACGTAGCCGGGCGGATCCTGACGTCCCTGGGCGCCTAGCGCGCCTTATCGCCGCATCCCGGGGTTGGCTAGGTCCAGAAGCACGTCGGCATGGCATGGCTCGTCGAGCGGGCACCAGCAGGCGAGGTTCTTGCCGCGCAACTCTTCGAGGTCATCCGGGGCGGGCAGCGCCCGGTAGAGTGCGACGCATTGAGCCCGGTCGCCGTCCCTGCCGACCACGAACGGATTGCCCCATCTTGTCGAACGGTCGACCTTGACCGTATTCGACGGCATGCGCCAGCCCTTGGCGCGGCTCAGACGAACGCGGTGCGGGCGTTTGGAGGCAGCTACTTGTAGTACCCCACGCCGCAGGTCTGGTCGCCGATCTTGGTGACGAAGCTTACCTTTTCCACCGGCTCCTGGCTGCCCGGCCTCGGCCATTTGTAGGTGACCTCGTTGACTTTGCCTTCTTCGCCGGCTTTGAAAATCTCTTCCCCGAAAGCCTTGCCGTCCACGTCCTTCAGGTCCCGGACCTGTTTGCCGATCTCGGTGAGCGAGACGGTGATGATACCGTCGGCCCCCGAGCAGAAGGGATAGAGATCACGGTCCCTGAACTCGGCATCGCCGGCGTTGAATTTGGCCATCGCCGCCGCGGGATCGGCTTTCATGGCCGCGGCCACGCGGTCGAGCATGGCCCTGGCCTCCTCCGCGGTGCCGAATTCGGCGGCAAACGCCCCGGCGCAAACAAGTAAACCTGCTGCGGCTGCGGCAACGCGAACGATGTTGGTCCTCATGATGCTCTCCCTGTGCGCGGTGTTGGTTACCCTGGCACAAACGGTCTCACGAAACCAGCCTGTGCGGCAACATGGCGAATCCGGACGGAAAGGCGGCGACAGCCCGAGTTGGCACGCGCATCCTTCATGGCGTATTGGGACGAACGAGATCGAACGGTTCCACTCGGGACAAAGGTGTTATGAGCAGCCAATCGGGCTTTCAAGGTGTCTTTCCCTATCTCGTCTCCCCGGTCAATTCCTCTGGCCGCGTGATGAGTGCCGTGCTCGGGCGGCTTGCCGATGATCTCATCAAGGCCGGCGTGCATGGGCTGACTCCGCTTGGTTCCACCGGCGAGTTCGCTTATCTCGACAGCGAGCGGCGCAAAACAGTCGTGCAGGCAACCATCGAGGCTGCGAACAGACGCGTGCCGGTGATCGCCGGCGTGGCGGCAACCACGACGGCCGACGCAGTCGCACAGGCCAGGAGCTATCAGCGCCTCGGCGTCGACGGGATCCTTGCGATCCTCGAAGCGTATTTTCCCGTGAACGAGGCTGGCATCGAAAGTTACTTCCGTGCAATCGCCGACGCCGTCGACATCCCCGTAGTGCTCTACACGAACCCGCAGTTCCAGCGCTCGGACCTGTCGCTGGATGTGATCGCGCGGCTGGCGGAACACCCGCGCATTCGCTACCTCAAGGATGCCTCGACCAATACCGGGCGCCTGCTTTCGATCATGCTCAGGTGCGAGCAACTGCGCGTCTTCGCCGCCTCCGCTCACATTCCGCTCGCGGTGATGATGATCGGTGGCGTCGGCTGGATGGCGGGCCCGGCCTGTATTATCCCGCGCGAGAGTGTTGCGCTTTATGACCTTTGCCGTGCCGGGCGCTGGGCCGAGGCGGCGGAACTGCAGCGCCGTCTGTGGCGCATCAACGAGGTCTTCGCCCGCTTTAATCTCGCCGCCTGCATCAAGGCCGGTCTGCAGACCCAGGGGTATCCAGTCGGCGATCCGGTGCCGCCGCAGGCGGCACTGACTGCCGAGGAGCGCCGTGCCGTTGAATTGGCACTAGGTGGAGCCCAGGCGCTCGTCAAAGACCGCTGAGCCTGGAAAGGGTAGTTGCCGCGCACTGTGTCGATTTGGAGGCAGCCAATTCGACCATAGGGCGAGGACTGGGTGAGACGGCAACGGCCGTTATCACGCGGTCGGATGCACCTGCGCCGTCCATTCGTCAGCATCTGTCGAACATCTGGAGGAATCCATGCAGCTCTCGTCACAAAAGATCACACCCTTTCTGTGGTTCGACTCCGAGGCCGAGGAGGCTGCGAAGTTTTATGTTTCCGTCTTCAGGAATTCCAGGATCCTGAGATTGGCGCGTTATGGCAAGGAGGGCCAGGAGATCCACGGGAGGCAGCCGGGGTCGGTAATGACCGTAGAATTCGAAATCGAGGGGCAAAGATTCGTGGCGCTCAACGGCGGGCCGCATTTCAAATTCAGTGAAGCCATTTCCTTCCAGGTCCATTGTGAAACCCAGAAGGAGATCGACCACTTCTGGGCAAAGCTCACCGAATCCGGTGCAGAGCAGCAGTGCGGGTGGCTCAAGGACAAATACGGCCTCTCCTGGCAGATCGTTCCAACAGCTCTGCCGGATATGCTGATGGGCCCGGACCCCGAAAAGGCAGGGCGGGTTACCAAAGCATTCCTGCAGATGAAGAAATTCGACCTCGCAGAGCTGCGGCGAGCCTATGAAGGGCGAAACGCTTAAGACCCTGGCCGACCCTTGCTACCGGCGGGCGGTATACCTTCGTATAAATGGGCCAACGATTTGGTCAGTTCCCCGCTACCTCTGTGCAATCGAAGGATCGACCGTACCGTTCTAGGCTTTCTTCGACAACGACAAGACCAGGGAGAGTCCAATGAACACCATACAAACTGCCGATGTACGTTTCTTGCGCCGCATCCTTATCGGTCTGGGCATGCTGACGCTGGTAACCGGTACTGTCACGCAAGTTGGCCTGCTGGCGATGTGAGGGAACGCTTGACGAGGTCTCTGCGTTGTTGACGTAGAGATGCAGTTGCGGGTGATTCATCTGAATCTCGGACAGCTTGCCGTCATGGCTGAGATCGCATATCGTCGATTTTCCCTCCCTGTCGCGGCAGAGCTCGAACGGGTCGCTAAGAGGTCTGGTGCGTCATGAGTATGCTGCGTCTTTTGGCAATAACCCTTGGTGCCGCTGTGCTTGGGAGCGCTGAGTGATCCATCATTCGCCAAGGCCACCGACGGCCGGCCATCGTTCACGAGACCGCTGAATGCCCAAAGCCTCAACACGAGGCGGCAAAATCGGCCCCGGAAACAATGGTTCTCCTGTTTGGCCCCAAAAAGCAGGAGCTAACCCCCCAGACGCGGGACAATAGGTCTGCCGATAAGGTACGCAAACGTCGGCTCACTTTCGCCAGAGTCGATCCCCAACTTCGCACCAGAGTTAATCCCCAACTACGCAAACGCCGGTTCACTTTCGCCGGAGTTGATTCCCAACGGCGCACCGCAGTCAAACCCCAGCTGCGCAAACGTCGGCTCGTTTTTGCCGGAGCCGATCCCCAGGCCGGTAAGCCGAAGTCTCCCGATGCCGGCTTCGACATCTATCAGCCGGCGAAGCTCGTGGCTTTGCGCAAGCCGGATCTTGGGCCCCAGGTAGTTCCTGGGGTGATGGCAGCGGCGATCTTGCAGGAACTTCGCGAGCCCAAATCGCCATTGATGGTGACGGAGCAACAAAGAGATGCCATCGTCGATTTCTATCTAACCAACAACTCCAGGCCGCTCTGGGTCGACCTGGAGGGGCTGAACGACAAGGCAAGACGCACCTTGGCGCTCCTTGCGGACGCGGAGCGAGAAGGTTTGAATCCTTCCGACTATGCTCCCCCGAGCCTCGGTTCGTCTGTAGATGATGCTTCCGCACTGAAGGGGAATATCGGCTCCCTGGCTCGCCTCGATATCGGCGTTACCGCCATGGCGTTGCGCTACGCCGAACACATTTACAGCGGCCGGATCGTTCCAAAGCGCCTTTCGGGCTACTATGACATCGTGCCGCCGGTGCTGAACCTGGGTCAGGCCCTTTCCCAGTTGTCGGCGCGGACTGATCCCGACCGCTATCTGTCCTCATTGGCTCCGTCCCACCCCGCCTATTCTGCCATGAAGGCCTCATTGGCAGCGTTCGAGAAAGAGAGTGTGCAACGCGAACAAGAGCCGATACCGGCGGGCGAGCGCGTGAAGCTTGGTGGGCAGGATGCTCGTGTTTCTCTTGTGCGGGCCCGCATCGTCGAACTCGGGTACTTGCCCGAGGACGATGCAGCCCTGATAGCGGAGCCCGCAGCGTACAGCCTGCACACCGCAAAGGGCGTGCCAACGCTCGATGAGCAGTTGTCCAAGGCTTTGAAGGCGTTTCAGGCAAATCATGGTATCAAGCAGACGGGAGCCATCGACAAGGCCACGGTCGCGGCTTTGAACTCCCGCCCGGAACGGGACGATGCCGAGAAACTTGTCCTGAACATGGAGCGGATGCGCTGGCTGCCTCGCGATCTGGGTAAGCGGCACATACTCGTCAACCAGGCTTCATTCGAGCTGCGCCTCATCGACGGCGGCGATATCACCTGGAGCACAAAGGTGATCGTCGGCACGCCCGAAACCCAAACCGCAGTGTTCAGCGACCAGATGGAAACTGTCGTGATCAACCCCTACTGGGGCGTTCCGCAGTCGATCATCCGCTATGAAATGATGCCCCGTCTCGCCAGGGACCGCCGCTACCTCGACCGCAATGGTTACGAGGTGGTGAACGAAAGAGGGCGCGTCGTCAGCTCCAGATCCGTCAACTGGTGGGCGCTACAAAGGCGTCATTCCCTTCGGCGTGCGCCAACCGCCCGGCGATGGCAATGCGCTCGGAAGAGTGAAGTTCCTGTTCCCGAACGCACATGACATCTACATGCACGACACTCCGGCAAAGGAGCTTTTCGCCGAGCCCGTGCGCGCCTTCAGCCATGGTTGCGTGCGCGTGGAGAACCCCCGGGAGTTCGCCCAGTATGTGCTGGACTGGGAACGCAAGCGCATCGACGACATGATCGCCACGGGTCAGAACCAGGACGTCGAGCTCGGTACGCACATTCCGGTTCATTTGAATTACTTCACTGCGTGGCCCGACAAGTCTGGCAAAGTTGTCTTCCATTCTGACGTCTACAATCGCGACGCCCGGCTTGAAAAAGCGCTGAATTCGGTTGCGCTGGCAAGCAATTGAGCAGTGCGGAAAACGAGCGGTCGCCGCGCGACCGCTCGTTTTTCTATGATGGGTTGCGCCGGATCACCGCCCACAGGACAGCGCAAGGTCCGCCACGGGTCAAAGAAAGGCCCGGTTAGTTTGCCGTCCACATGACTGAACTCCTGCTCTTTCACCACGCGCTGGGTCTGACGACCGGGTGCCTCTCCTTCGCCGAGGAGCTCCGCGCTGCCGGACACGTCGTGCACGCCCCGGATCTCTACGGCGGCAAGACCTTCACCGAACTCGCCGAGGGCGTCGGCCATGCCGAACAGCTCGGCTTCAACACGGTCATCGAGCGCGGTCGACTCGCTGCCGACAGCTTGCCGAACAAGATCGTCTATGCCGGGTTCTCACTCGGGGTGATGCCGGCACAGAAGCTGGCCCAGACGCGTCCCGGCGCGAAGGGAGCCTTGCTGCTCCACAGCTGCGTCCCGATCACCGAATTCGGCGGCCAGTGGCCGCACCGCGTCCCCCTCCAGATCCACACAATAGAAGCCGACGAGTGGGGCGATGTCGATATCGCACGCGAGTTCGCTGAGACGATTGAGAGCGCGGAGCTCTTTCTGTACCCGGGCGATCGACACCTGTTCGCAGACAAGAGCCTGCCCGACTACGACGAAAGCGCCGCGGCACTGCTCAAGCAACGCGTGCTCAGCTTCCTCGACAGGGTCGAGTAGTTGCGTGCGGGAACCTGCTATGTCTGCCAGGCCATATCGATTTCTCGGTGCCGGCCAAGGTTGCGCATCGTCTTCTCGGTCTCAGGCCGTTTCGCCAGTTGCCGGGCGTATAGGCCACCCAGCGCGCTCAGGAACCGCCCCCGGCAGCCAAGCAGTTCGTCCGCATATTCGATCATGAG
This sequence comes from uncultured Alphaproteobacteria bacterium, assembly GCA_963780765.1. GTDB lineage: Bacteria > Pseudomonadota > Alphaproteobacteria > Rhizobiales > Aestuariivirgaceae > CAWHQZ01. Next base: position 209,019 of record CAWADI010000029.1, read on the forward strand.
CGAATTCGGCCAGGCCTGCGGCCGAAGCTCCAGAAGTCGTGAAAAAATCCCTTCTTCGCTTCCTGGAAGATGGGACTGAACCATCATTATGGCCATTGCCGCGGTGGAGCGGGAGATGCCCATATGGCAATGGACGAGCAGATGGGGGTCCTGACCGGCCGCGATATCGGCGGTCAGAGAGCTTCCAAACTCCAGGATCGCCTCGACGTGTGCAGTGGCCGGGAGCACAAGACCTGGTCCAGGCTCGATCTCATCATGGAATTTCAGGGTTGTCCGCTGATGGGAATCGTAAGCGGAGAAGGCCTCTGGCTCGGGCCAATCCGGGTCCAGAATGGAGAGTATATACGTCACACCACGCGCGCTGTGATGGCCAAGCTCTTCAATCCCGCATATCGTAAGGAGTGATGTCGGAATTTGCTTCATACGGGTAATATAGGGGGACTGGCCAATTCCCGCACCGGTCCCTCGGGATTCGTTTCCGTCGCCACACGACAGAAATTCTGTGGAAAAACTCAATCTCGAACTTTGACACCAAGCGCACGCTCAAGCTAACGTTCGGGTGTCTGGTCGCGCTGCCATTAAGTTGGCGAAATAATCAAACCCCTTAGGGGGCGAGATTATCAGCGATCGGGTAGGAGGGCGGCTTTCGAGTCGCCCTTTCCTTTTTTGCGAGCGCCGCGGCGCTTGGAGCTAGTGAGGCTTCGGCGAGGGTTTGCGGAAACCGTCGGAGTCCCTGTTGCAACCAGGAGACAGTGAACTACTATTTGCAAATTGCTCTGATTACGCCATTGCCTACGGTTCTCAGTCATGGAACGAATATTCTGAGTTCTTGCACCTGATGCTGTGCTGATGGGCTCTGCCCGTGCATGCTGCGGCTCAGACTGTAGTGAAATCGTGTGTGAGGAGTGAGTGCGATGATGCGGTGGAATATCTATGAACTTGAGCGCCGCGGAGGCCGCTTGGTGGCCAAGTTCGTCGGCAACCTCGAGGCCAAGGCCGATGCGATCCGGCGGGCGGCTGCCGAAGTATCAAAACAAGCAGGGATAGAGCTGCAGGTTCGGGCCGCGGTCAGTGATACCTGGCGCCGGCCGCGGACCTGAGATCCGGGCTATTCCACGCGCGAAGCGACCCTGTTGAAGCCTGGAGCGTCTGCCGCTCCGTCTTGCGCGCAACTACGCACGACCTCTGGCTGGGTCGGCCAGCCTCGTGCTGCGCGGCAGCCGCTCTCAGCGCCCCTTCGCCTCATCGCTGAGCCGCCGCACGATCTCGGTGGTCAAACGGATGTCCGCCTCGCTCAAATCTGAGCCCATCGTCGAGGTGATCGCCAGGAACCGCGCGCTCAACTCGCGGTAGCGCGCATCACCCTTGCGAGTGAGGCGCACCAGCTTCGATCGCCGATGCCTCGGATTGTCGATGAACTCCACAAGCCCCTCGGCCGCCAGCTCATCCGCCAACCGCTGCATGCGCTGGCGGCTGGTCGGACGCATCTGGGCGATTTGGGGGACGGTGAGGGGGTCGAGCAGCGCCAGGCTGCGCATGAAGCCGAACGCTCCGCCGCCCCAGCTCGTGATCAACCCTGTTCTCTGACCCACGGCCCGTATTCGAAAGAAGAATTGCGCCACTTCGAGCATCAGGTCCGCGATGGCCTCGCCCTTGCCCGTGGCGATCCGACCTGCCGCTTTCCTCTGTCGCACCGTCACCATCCCGTTCCGCTCCTCCGCCATATATTGACACCCATGTTGTCAATGGTTATAATGACACCAATGTTGCTCATTCGGCCCATTGCCTGGCAAGTAGGAGCAGCAAGGATGGTCTCTAGAGGCGAGCAGACTGGCGACACCGCGGTGGCGGGGGTCATTGCGCGGCCGCCGTTACTCTATCTTGCGTGCCTGCTCCTGGGACTGGCTCTGGATCGCGTGCTTCCCTTGCCGGTCACCGTGCCGGAGGCTGCCCTCATCCGTTGGACGGCGGGCGGAGGCCTGATCCTGATCGGTGTCGCGATTATGGCCGCAGGTATTCGCAATTTCTCTCGCGCGGCTACGCCGGTGCGCTCCAACCAGCCCGTCCGCGCGTTGGTCACAACCGGCATACACGGCTGGAGCCGCAATCCGATCTACGTGGGCATGTTTCTCCTCTATGCCGGCATCGGCATTGCTGCGCATAGCCCATGGGTCCTCATCCTCGCGCTTCCTCTCCTCATCATCCTGCACTACGGCGTGGTCGCGCGCGAGGAGGCATATCTGGAGCGGCGCTTCGGCGACGCCTACCGCGACTACAAAGCGCGTGTCCGCCGCTGGCTGTAGCGGTTGAGCAACACCGGCCCCAATGGCCGGTCCTGGGAGCCGGAGGCCGAATTGAGATCAAGGCTGGTCGTGGTCGGCATTGTGGCCTTGGCGCTGGCCTCCTGCGCGACGGTCCCAACAGCTCAGGACGCCAACGACGCCGTCCTCATGCTCCAAAAATACGAAGCCTGGGCATGGGCCATAGGCATCGCTCTCATCTGGGCCGATGTGGTGTTGCCGGTCCCGCAGACCGTGGTGATCGCGGCCCTCGGCATCATCTATGGCACCGTGCTCGGGGGCCTGTTGGGCAGTGTAGGTCTGATCACCGGTGGCCTTCTGGGTTATGTCCTCATGCTCACCTCTGCACGGCGATTGGTGAAGCGCTTCATCGGCCGCCAGTCTCTGGACAAGATGGAGAGCCTGTTCGAACGGGCCGGCGCCTGGGCGATCGTCCTCACCCGCAGCCTTTCCTACAGCATTCCGGAGGCCATGGTTTTTCTGGCCGGCCTTGCGGGCATGCCCCTGGGAAAATTCAGTGTGGCACTGGCTGTCGGCAGCGTGCCCACCGCGTTTGCATTTGCGGCGATCGGTGCCGGCTGGGCCGATCAGCCGATCCTGGCCTTCGTAGTGAGCTATGTGCTCCCCATCCTGCTGCTGCCCGATCGCGCTTTATCTCATGCGCCTCCGAGCATCGTAAGAGATGTCAACGACACTCGTCATGGCTCTCCATGCGGCACGATGCGGATGCGTCATCCGAGCCCGGCTGCTCGCGCGATCAGAAACAACCCTGACCCGACGACGGCGGCTCCGATGGCGCGGGCGACGCGCTCACCGGCCGGTGCGAGACGTTCGACGGTGATGGCTGCCCCCACGACAGCCATCGCGCGAAGGTCCATGATCCCGATGACCAGGAGGATCATCATCAGACCTGCACAGCAGTGGCTGCAGTGGAGGCCGAGGCGCAGGCCGTGTCGCCAGGCCGTGCGGGCGTCCGCCGGCAACCTACAGCCGCGCCCCGGCGCTTCCCGGCAACAGGCAAGGTGATGCGCCTTCCACGCGGTGAACTGGAGCGCGCCGGCGATCAGGACGACCACGCCGACAGCGATCGGTACGGCGCGCGCCAGCGCCGGCTGCTGCATCTCGATCGCCGCCAGCGCGACGCCCAGCGGAAAAGCGGCCATTCCAAGCACGGTCCACACGAAGAAGTACCCCACGCCCACGAGCGCGGTCAGCCGGCCCTGGCGCGTCTCGCCTGACCTGCCAACGGCCTGGCGGTAGCGCCACAGCATGGGCACCAGGGACGGCAGCATCATCGCCACCATCATCACGACCCACATGCCGAGGAACGACGCCGCCGCGCCGGGCCACGTCTGTCCGGGCATCCGCATCCACGCCATCGACATCGTCCAGCCGCCGGGCATCGGCATCTCGCCCATCGCCGACATGGATGCGCACCAGACGATCGTCACCGCCGCGCTGGCGGCGAAGAGCAACGCTGAGACGCCAAAAAATGCCTGCTGGGAAACTCGCCCGAAAGCCATGACGACTTCGCTCAGCGCTTGTCGTACTCGTCGTGGCGGCGCCACCAGAGGCCCGTCTCGTTGCGCCCCTTGGGGGCGCGGTCGAGCCACTGGTACATGCCCCAGAGGCCGTCCAGTCCGCGCGCATAGGTGGAGTAGGCGTGGTAGACGACGCCGTCCTCGAGCACGAACGCGCTCATGCCCGGCCTCTCGCGCGTGTACGTCGCCGCGTCGGTTCCGGTCATGGCCGCGTTCTCGGCGACGGGCTCCGGGACCTGTGTCGTCGCGTCCATGGCGTGGCCGCCGCGCTCGTAGTTGTATTCGATGCGCCCCTCGCGCTGTTGCTCCTCGGTGAACGAGACGTTGAAGTCGAAGTTGAAGTCGCTGCCGAGCGAGGACGCCCAGGGAAACGTCCACCCCATCCGCCGCTTGTACGCCTGCAGCTTCGCGAGCGGCGCCCGCGACACGGCCGCAAGCGTGACGTCGTGGTTGGCCAGGTGGACGACGAAGCCGTCGAACCCGTCCGCGATCGTCGAGCAGGTCGCACACCCCGCCGTGTAGTCGGGCCCGAACATGAAATGGTAGACGAGGAGCTGCGAGCGCCCTCTGAAGAGGTCTGCCAGCGAGGCGCTCCCTTCATCGGTCTCGAATCGATACTCCTTGTCGATGCGAACCCACGGCAGCTCCTGCCGCCGCCGCGCCAGCTCGTCGCTGCGCCGCGTCAGCTCCTTCTCCTCCTTGAGCAGCCCGAGCCGCGCTGCGAGCCACTCTTCACGTGTCCCGGTCATGTGCTTCGTCATCGCTCTTCTCTCCTTCTTATGTTGTTCATGAGATAGATTTAGGGTCGGGGATCCGAACGGTGGGAGTGACAAGTGTGACGGGATTCCGATGGACTCGCTGATCACGGCCGCGGCGCGTGCGCTCGCGGCGGGTGATCCCCTCGGCGCACTGAACCGGGTTGCCTTGCGCGACGACGCGCCGGCGCTCGCGCTTCGAGGCATCGCGATGGCGCAGCTCGGCGATCTCGTTCGAGCGAAGGCTCTCCTGCGAAGTGCGGCGCGCGCCTTCGGCCCGAAAGAGGCCGTGGCCCGCGCCAGGTGTGTCGTCGCCGAGGCCGAGATCGCGCTCGTCTCGCGCGACCTGGGCTGGCCTGCGAAGGCGCTCGACACAGCGCGGGCGACGCTTGAAGCGCACGGCGACCGGGTGAACGCCGCGCATGCGCGGCATCTCGAGGTCCGCCTCCTCCTCCTGATCGGGCGCCTCGACGACGCCGAGCGTACGCTCGCCGATCTCGACCCCGCGCCCTTCCCGCCCGCGTTGAAGGCCGCCTACGAGCTGGTCGTTGCGGGGATCGCGATACGGCGCCTCCGGACGAAGGCGGCGGGCGCGGCGCTCGCTCGGGCCGAGCGCGCCGCGCGCGACGCAGATATCCCTGCGCTGACGGCAGAGGTCGAAAGCGCGTCCCTCGTCCTGAACACGCCCGCGGCGCGCCTGATTGCGCGTGGTGAGGAGCGCCCCCTCCTGCTCGAGGGGGTGGAAGCGCTGCTGGCGTCTGGGGCGCTCGTCGTGGACGCGTGCCGCCATGTCGTACGGAACGCAGGCACGGTGGTCTCGCTCGCGACGCGCCCGGTGTTGTTCGCACTCGCCCGCGCGCTGGGCGAGGCGTGGCCCGGAGACGTGCCGAGGGACACGCTCGTTGCACGCGCCTTCCGGGCGAAGCACGCCGATGAATTGCATCGCGCACGGTTGCGAGTAGAGATCGGGCGGCTTCGCACGGAGCTTCGGGCGCTGGCCGGCGTGGGCGCTACGAAGCGAGGATTTGCGCTGGCGCCGCGCCGCGCACCCGAGGTCGTCGTGCTGGCGCCGCCGGTTGACGAGGAGCATGCGGCGGTGCTCGCATTCCTCGCGGACGGTGAATTGTGGTCGAGCTCGGCCCTGGCGCTTGCGCTGGGAGCCAGCCAGCGCACCGTGCAGCGGGCGCTCGACTTGCTTGCGGCGGCAGGCAAGGTGCAGTCGTATGGTCGCGGGCGAGCGCGTCGCTGGATGACCCCGCCCGTACCGGGATTCCCGACGATCTTGTTACTCCCCGCTCCACTGCCGAGTGACTAGGATGGAAGCATGAAACGATCCACGGTCGAAATCGTGCGTGAGTATGGGCCCTTTCCAGGTGTCGAGAACGTGCATGGAGTCACCTATGACGGTCAGAACGTCTGGTTTGCGGCCGGAGACAAGCTGAACGCCTTCGATCCGGCGAGCGGGAAGATGCTGCGCTCGATCGATGTCGCCGCGCATGCCGGAACGGCCTTCGACGGCCAGCACCTGTTTCAGCTCGCCGAGGATCGCATCCAGAAGATCGACCCGAAGACCGGCCGTGTGCTCGCCACGATCCCGGCTCCCGGCGGCGGCGGTGACTCGGGGCTCACGTGGGCCGAAGGGACGCTCTGGGTGGGGCAGTATCGGGACCGCAAGATCCATCAGGTCGATCCCCAAACAGGGGCGATTCTTCGCACGATCGAGTCCAAGCGCTTCGTCACTGGGGTCACCTGGGTGGACGGCGAGCTCTGGCACGGCACCTGGGAAGGTGACGAGAGCGATCTGCGGCGAATCGACCCTCGAACCGGAGAGGTCTTGGAGAGGCTCGAAATGCCGCCCGAAGTGGTCGTTTCGGGGCTCGAGTCCGATGGCGGCGATCAGTTCTTCTGCGGAGGAGGAAGCAGTAGGAAGGTGAGGACAGTCCGCCGGCCCAGGCGAAGTTCCGCGACAGCGTAGCGGCTACGGGATCCCCGCCGACTCCACGAGCAGGTAATGGAAGCGGCCCTCGCGGGCGAGCTTCGATACCTCGACGCGCGGGCCTCTCCGAGCGTGCAGCGGATCAACCCGTTCTGCATTCACCCTGATCGCTTTCGCTTGTGGCCAGGCGCAGCTTGAATAGCGCGTTTGGAATAGAGTGAGACGACGCGCTGCCATAGTTTCAGCTCGGGTCACCGTGAAGATGAAGTGAACACGGCGGCGACCGAGCTTGCACAGCGCAATGTGCAAGCAAGTATCGTAGATCGGACGCAGCGCCTTGCTCGGCGGCACGACGCTCGCGACGGCCTGGAAGCTGCCGGACATCGTCCGCCAATGCGGCGGCCGGCACAAAACCCAGTACTTCGAGATGGTTTGTAAACTGCTTGCCGATCATGTCGGGCTGGAACTACACGGGCGCCTCTATCAGCCGCGGGCTGAGATTCTCGATGGCAACTGGAAGTTCCCTGAGGCGCAGCCAGTGAATTGAGAGAGGCGACCAAACTAGAACACGAAAGTCCCGCTGATGATCGTGAGGCTGTTGTCCATTAGCTTCTCGACGTTGTACTCCTGATAATGCCGGGCATTGAGAATAAAGGGGTCTCGCCGATGTGCGTCGTATAGGTGAGCCCCGGGCCGACGGCGTCCTCCTCACCCCTGAACCCATCGAGGATGGCTGGCACGCCCGCGCCAGTGTCATCTGTGAGCTGGCGAACGTCGTATCCGACGACACCGAGGACCAATCCGTTTCCGAAATCCCGGCCAATTGCCCACTCGAAGTGGAATGCATCGCCGGTGTCATAATCAGTGGCCTCGTTCTCGAAGGAGAAGCTGAAGCCGAATGTTCCGTTGAACTGAAGCATGGAGACAGGCTCTATATAGGTAAAGGCCCAGCCGAAATCGATTGCGGGGCGATTGAGCCCGAGGTTGGGATTGAAGCCCACGTCATAGCGCCCGGTGGGCACAAGCCCCTGAACATAGAACCCATGATGAAAATCGTCATGATGCCAGCCAAGCTGGACCCGGGGGACCATGTCCATAGCGCCGAAGCCATCGGTTTGAAGCTCCACGGTGTTGCCCAAAGGCCCGGTAACCTGCGCCCTAATGTCGAGATACCCGAACGGTACCGTTACCGAGACACCCGGGCTGCCGCCTAGGAATGTTGTCTCCGGAACGTAAAAAAGATTAAGCGAGCCGCTGATAAGCTCCCTGGCTTCCAAGTCAACATCGATCGACACCCCACCGAAGGTAAGGTTCCCGCCAATGTCGCCTTCGAAATAGGTTGCTGCACCGCTCACATAGGTGCCGGGCGGCGGCGTCACCCCAGCTGAGAATGCACTGGTGCCAAGGCCATAGGAGACAAAGCCGCTCTCGGCGGCAATGGATGAGGATGACAGGGACGCGACCAATGATGCGGACGCGAGCACCACAGCGGATAGGCCGAAATAGGTCTGTCGCATATCTTTCCCCCTCGAAGCAGATCAATCACGAAACCAACATGGCCGGTAGTGAGTCAGCTATCACCGCCAGTCATGGCAAGTTCTTCGATTATCCCGTTCTCAATTCTAACACAGGCTTTGACCCGAAGTACTCATTTGGCGAGGCCGACCAAGACCCGTTGGTCGAACTGCCTATATCACTGTAGTCCTTGCCCACCGCCGGAAGCATTGGCCGGCGGGTCCGGCAATTTGGTAACGCCCCCGCTTGTGGCACAAATTCGAAGTGGCGAGCGGGGCGTATCGTATTTGATGGAAAGCAGACTGTAACGGCGCTCAACCTCTACTCCCAGGGCCGTTATGCGGAAGCAGCTACGCATGCCGAAGAGGCTGTGCGTATGTTGGACGGCAGTTCGGCCCCAACCATCCTTTTGGCGGCAACTCTGTTGATCCGACCCTCAGGTCCTACTGTGGTCGATAATGGCTTCGATGTGCAGGCTCCATACACGGCGACTTGCACCGTGTCCGGCCTGACGTTGGGCATCACCTACGAATTGACGAATACGGTGAGCTCACTCTCCGGCGACAGGTTCCCGGTCGTGGGGTTTTGCGTTGTGCGCGGCGGTAGCGCTTTGCGCCCACACCGATAAAGGGTAAGTTGCGCGCTTGGTTTTGAAGTTGACGTCGCAAGGTGGCGAGTGATGCTGTGGATTGCTGGCGCGGTCTGTATGATCCTTTTCGGCGCTTTGCTCGGTTACATCGGCTTGGCCCTCGACGACATGTTAGCCTGGGCAATAGTGGGTGGGATCTTGGTGCTGGTTGGCATATTTCTGCTGGTGTGGTATCGGCGCTCGGCTTCGACCGTGATTGTGCGCGATTGGTTTCGGTGGTGATCCGCCACGCCCAGAAAAATTTGCCCCGTCAGATTTACCCTGGCGGGGCGGTTTCTTTCTTTCTTTTCGTCAGCCTTCTACATCGGTGCGTCGCAGGCACAGCACCCCATTCTCGCCACTGACCAGCTTCACAGAGCTGTTGTGTCGCTCGCAATACCCAGCCAGCGATGAGTGTACCCGGCTTCGCTCCTTGCGGGTGCTGTTGTCGTAGTTCAATGTCTCACCATTCTGCTGGACCAGTGCCATCGGCTCACCGCTGTTGATGAAGCCATTGATCACTGTGGCAGCAATGCCGTTCTTCCGGCGCTTGTTCGGTACGAACTCTTCCGACTTGATAGGCTTGTAGGTGATGGTCATGTGTGGGTCTCCTTTCTGCGATATGCCTTGCGCCTTCTGTTATGTTGCCGGGTAGCCTGGTGCGCTGCAGGTCCAGTTGTCGGATCAGTTTGAACAGCACTGTGTTCACAGCTTCTGGGCGGTGATCCTGGTTTGCAGCTACCAAGTTCTTGGCAGCAGCGAGGATATTGCTCAAAGCAACTATCTCACCCATGGCCAACCTCCTGGCCAACAATGAAGGCCTCGCCAGAGCGCTTGTCGGCAGCGAAGACGACCGCAACCGCGATGTTCTGCTTCTTGTTCCTCCAGAGCTGGTTGTTGGGTTCTTCGAATTCCAACTCCCATTCCTGCGGATCGCAGTCGAATTGCGCCGCCAGCATCTCTGGGATGGTGGCATAACGTGGCCTGAATGGCCTGATATGTTCTAACGTAAACATTGCTCGCTTACTCCTGTCATCAGACAAACCTTCAGGATTGATGGCTTGTGTGATGACGAGCGTGGGAGATTCAGGAGCCGACAACCACAACTCGGAGTTCATTCTTTAATTTGGGCTGGCTACGTAGGCAGCCCGAGTTCACCGGGCTAATACGGGCTGGCTCTATGTGAGGCTGGGCCGTTGAGTGATCAAGTTGACTGTTAAGGGCAAGAAGGGAGAGATGAGATGGCACTTATGAGCACCCGAATTCTAATTGGACTTACTTGCGGGCTTTTTCTTGCGGGGGCTGTATACCAAGGGAACGCTGCTGCATCCTATGTCGCGCTGGGCGTTTGGGCGATCCTTTACCTCTTGCATACAGTCGAATTCAAACTGAACAAGCTCTTAGACCCTCACGAAATACACGTGATGGATAGTGACATAGCGCGCGACTAAGGGCAGTTGCAGCTACTTTAAGGCTTGTGATGGCGACGAGTGACCCAATTCTCAGGATCAACCGTGCTATAAAGCCTTCTGCCAGTCGCGACCAAACGTGCACGGCGACCTGGCTCATGAAGGCCCCACCTGTCGCCGTCCCGGGGCCTTCATGAATCTTAGTGTGAGGCCACCAAAAAGGGGTGAATTCCCTTTTTCCTACCCACCTTTTTCTATCAACCGGCTAGCTGCAGTAGACGAAAAACTATTAGTTATCAGTGGTTTAATGGTGGGTGGGGGACTAGGATTCGAACCTAGACTGGCGGAGTCAGAGACCCTCGAACATCACTGATTTCGTTGCGCTTTATCTCCAACCAAGGAGAAAAGCCAACATGAATTATCAATACGATAGAGCGAATTTCCCGACCGCCGGATGTGAGCCAGCGAAATGACTGGCGCACTCAAAACCCGTGGCGGTGCGCAAAGGCCTTGTGGCCGCTCGCCTACAGCGAGGTGGCCATGACCTCGCTCACATACACGACAAAGGTCTTGAAGGACGCCGACCGTGATGCCAACGCGAGTTGCTCACGGCGCTGAGCGCGTCGGAGTTGGCATTGCGGCTCGACGCATGTGGCGCGTGGCGGATCAACGGTCGCAGCGGGCATGTCTACACCTGGGACGACAGCGGCGGCGGCTGGGTGATGTACGTTGCCTGCACGTCAACGTGGGCCTGGACGACGGCCAAGAAACAACTCGCCTTCGCCGAGGTGACGCAGGACGGCGACGAGGAGGGGTGCCTACACCTTCACGGGTTGCCGACCGCTGATCAGGCGAGGGTCATTCGGTCGATCCTTGGGATACGCAAGCGGAAGTCGGCATCGGTTGCGGCCAACCTCTCGCGCCAGAAGGTTCAGGAGGTCCCTACAGAGGGGGAGAAATGGACCTCTGAGTCAGGAAACGCTTCTGGTAGCTGCCGGGATACCGGGAAAACCCCCAACCATGATTTCGGAGCCTCTGTAGCGGGGTCCCAAGAGGAAGCGCCAGCGGCATGAACGACACGGCAACAAGCCGCAAAAACTTGCAGACGCCGGCGCCAGAGGCAACCGCCCAAAATGACTCGTGAAATAAGGCTTGTTAGAACAGCCACACGGCACGCCGAGGGCCCTCTTTAGTAGTTTAGTACTTTGTAGGCAGGTGCCCTACTACGGTGGCCGTAAGCTCCGCTATCGGAGGGTCGATGGCTTGAAGCACTTGGCAGGTTCGCCAGCTTTACGTTGCCGACGACCGCGCCAGGGCTGCTCGGCTTCCCGCTCAACACCTTCGTTACGATCTTCTGGGAAGCAACCTCTCCCAGCTCGGCCTCGATGCCTTCGACATTTCGCCGCGGCCTTAAACGCATGGCGCAATGGCTCCGCGACAACGGCACGCGCTCCGCTTTTGTCTACGTTCACGAAAATCCGCACGGTGCCAAACTCAACAGCCACCTTCTCGTGCATGTGCCGAAGCACTTGCGCCGCGCCTTCGATGCAAAAGCCCCTGACTGGTTCGACGCCCTCGATGGTGGCGTGAAGGTTCAGCCGCGCAACGATGACAAGCGGGCCGCAAAAAGCCTCGGCACGAGGCTCGCCTATATGTGCAAGGGCGCCGATGATTTCACATGCCGGCGCTATGGCGGCCGCCGCGCCAGGGGCGGACAAGGGCCAATCACCGTCAAGCGGGCGGGGGTTTCGCAATTCCTCGCGCTGAACTCCAAGGAATTTTGTCAGCAGCAGTACGCGCGCGGGGCCTCGGCATGAGCATCAATGCACCCGATCACTCGGCCATTCGCTAGCCCGCAATGGGTTTCTGTGGCAGATTGATGGTGTGAAAATTCACAACCTGAACTTGTTGATAATGGGGATTTACTCTCATGATCGGTGGTATCGTGTCGCTGCCCTAATGGGCTAGCGAAAGCGCATCCACGCGAGAAAGTGAGGAGCCATGACGGAATGATCATGCCATGAGCGGTTCGCCTAAGGCAAACCCGAAGCATGCGCTAGTTGCTTTAGCCGCGGTTGCCGCACTCTTTGAAGGCGCTGGAGCTGCGGTTGCGCAGGATGACAGCGAAGCTCTGGCCGAAGAGCTCGCCAACCCGCTCGCTGCCCTCATCAGCGTACCGTTCTTCGGAAACTACAACGGGAATGTCGGTCCGGAGAGAGATGGTTCCCAATGGTTTGTGAACATCCAACCGGTAGTGCCGATTACCCTCAATCCCGACTGGTATGTCATCTCGCGAACAATCCTTCCCGTAATGTTTAGCCAGAACGAGCTCTTTCCCGGCGCCGGCTCGCAGTCCGGTTTGCGCGACACGACGGAAGGACTCTATTTTTCGCCAAGCCGAACATTCAATGGCTTTACCTTGGGAATGGGGCCAATCCTTCTGCTGCCGACCGCAACCGATGAGCTGCTCGGCGCCGGGAAATGGGGCGCGGGTCCGACCGGGGTTATTGCCTGGCAGGGCAGTGGCTGGACGGTCGGCATTCTCGCCAACCACATCTGGTCCTTCGCCGGCGACGCCGACCGCGCCGATTTCGACCAAACATACCTGCAGCCCTTTATCGCCTATACGACACCGCAGGCGTGGACCTTTACGCTCCAGAGCGAAAGTACCTACGACTGGGAGACTGGCGAATGGTTGGCACCGATCAACTTCCTGGCTTCCAAGATTGTCAAGGTTGGGGAGCAGCCGGTCAGCATCGTTGGCGGCGTGCGCTATTGGATGGACTCTCCCGACACCGGTCCCCATGGTTTCGGCGCCAGGCTCGGGATGACCTTCCTGTTTCCGGCGCGATGATCGAGGTAGCCGGGATTGTTAATCGTGACATGAAGCAGCGAAACAGCCACCAACCAGAGAAAGGCACCGACGTCCCATCCCGCGTAGCCGACCAAGTTCATTGGCGGCGAATGCCCCGAGCGCGAGGATCCGACGTGGAGATACTGCTTTGATTTGGGAGCGTAGAAAGGACCGGCAGTTAGGCCGCATTAGAGCATCTTGCAGCTGACTTCACGCGTAGCCTGCGTTTTTGATGTAGTTGGCGCACTCGAATCCCCGAGCCAACAGATTTATGATTCAAACCAACCGCAAGGTGCTCTAGTGTCTTGGAGCGGCATGGCGCAGAACATACAAGGTCCGTCTCATTTATCAGAGTGGGGGATCACCGATGCCCAAGCTACTTCGACGACGAAGCTAGTTAGTTATCGATGCGAAGGTCTCGGCTACCGTCGGCACGTCCACACAAGTCGGCGCGAGCCGACCGAACGGCAAACAGTTTGAAGATGGTGGCGCGGGAGTGGTGGAAACCGCGCATCGAGCATTAGACCAAATGAGTGCGGTTCGTCAGAAACCGGGTTTTTTCCTTGGGGCATGTTTGACAAGCCTCAGTGACTGCCGCCCAGAGCAGCGAGGTACTGAAGCGCCTTTATGCCGGGGAGGAAGAAGTAGCCACCTCCCCTGACCGTAGTGAAGGCAGGCAGCCCCTTTATTTTTCGACGGATTGGCCGCTTGGGAATTGTCATATCAAAGGTACCGTCCTGGTTACCGATGAGTGGGTCACGCTCGTTGCCGAGTTCATGAAACGTGGGGTCGTTTATCCACACATTCTGGGCGAACTCGAATTGGCGAACCAGACTTGCGCACAGAACGAACGCAGCTATGCCACGATCAACGCCGTCGTCGGGCATTCCTTCCGGCAAGGGCGGACCATAAGTGGCTCCCCGGCGGATCATTCTGCGCCGTTGGACGTTCACCGCGGTGTCTCGCGGATTCATTCGCCTGATATGGGCTCCGAGCGGTACGGCGTAGCCATGCGGGTCCATCTTGCCGTAGTCGAAATTGTTGTTGCGCTGAGGATCGTTGGCGAGGGCTGGATCGTCTTTGTCGGGCGCGAACATGAGTGGAGCGCCGCTACTACGCCAGCGGCCCATCAATTTTGCCGCGACCCATTCCTGCTCCTCCGGCGTCTTGCCGTTCTGGCGCAGAAACTCGCGGAAGGCGCCTACATGTTCTTGCAAGCGGCGGTAAGCCATATAGCTCCCGTTTCGGGACAAGGTTTCGGGCTGTGGCAATCCAAAGGGCGGACCGTCCTCGTCAGGATAACCGAGAATGAATTCGCCCGCTTTAATGTACCCACCAGAACCGGGCGTCGGTTCGATGCCGGCTCCCTCGATCGCAATCTCGGTGAGGCGATCGCGATAGCCGAAATGATCGCGCGCAGAATCGTAGGGAGGGATGGCGTCCAAATCGAGCGATGAAAGAACTTCGACGGAAGGCGTTTGCGCCAAAAGAGCCTGGTGCTCCCGCGTGCTCCGCTCACGCTCTGAGACATCACGGGCGAAGAGAATGGCGATCGCGTGCAGGTCCGGACTGGCCAAGCCGCCCACCCAATTGTCGGGATGGTTGGCACCGGTGTCGCCAAGCATCTGGGCCCTCGCCACCATTCCTTGACGGAATTCCTCCGGAAACGTGGCGAGAGATGCTTCGTCCACTCCAAGGGCGCGCAAGCCTGGCCAGGTAAAGGCCACGGACACCCATCGCTTTTCGCGTCTCGACAGAACTCTTTTGCCTGCTGGGCCGATGCTACTTTGTCGAGGATGCCTGTGAGCCAGGCCCGGCCTTGTGCCGCTTCCCGAAACGAGAGGAATTCGTATCGCCCAGTGAGGGCTGGCACGCGAGTTAGCAGAAGGTACTGAATGTCATCGAATTCAAGCATAATCGGCCTGCTGAGCGGGAGCCCGCGCGCTGCCGCCTACTGCATCTGATCGAGCATCAACGATAATGCGCTCTTGACTCTCAGTGCTTTCTTGACTTCGTCGGCTGTCACATAAGGATATTCGCCGTATTCAAGAAAGCTTGGACATTGATGTTCGCGAACGAACTTGACGAACGCGGCAGGATTCGTTTTCCAGTCGGCCGGAAATCCTTCAAGGTTCTCAAAGACAGTGTCAATCCCCGACTTGGAGAAAAGCGCTACCGCGTCCTCAGTATATTTGTCGAAGTCGGTGTCGAAAATGCCCTGATACATAAAGTATGTATCCTTGCCGATATCGAAGAGAACCCATCGCAGGTAATGGAGCCTGAGCGGCGCGAGAAAGTGCGGGTCATTCGCTATTGCATCCTCGATCGTCTTGCCATGTTGCCGAATCGCTGTCCTCGCTTCCCGGCTTGATCTTTGCGATGATGGTGAAGCCATAGTTCGCCGGCGTCCTTGGATAGATTGGACCATATCGCCCTTGTTCGAGCTTGAAGTATCCCTCCTTCGGGATCGCCATGGCTTGCGGTTTCGACCAATCACCCTCCATCACCGCACCTGCGGTTGGCGATGAAGTTTCCGTGTTTGCCTGAGCAACCTGGAATTCCGGCAGTTTTGCTTGGGGGTTGCTCGATTCCTCTGCTTCAACAATTGTCGGCGAAGCCAAGGTCGCCGCCGTAACGACAGTCGCCGCACCTAGAAATTCCCGGCGCGTCGCTGCTGCAGATTTTTCCTTCGACATAATCGCTCTCCCCGATTGGACGCCTGTCAGCCGGTTCAGCTGCGCGTCGCTAGGTTGAACCAAAAATGGTCAAGGCTTTCGGTGCCGCCGAACAGGGTAGTGAAGATGGTACTGTCGGCCAAGAGAATGTCGCCAGCACGGCTTCCGCTCGGAGGCATCCACGCAAAGCAATTGAATTCGCGATTTCCAGCCTCGGTAAATGGATGAGGCATCGACATATCGATGGGTTGCCTCGCCAGTACTTGAATCGATTTCGCGTCTTCAGTCGTTAGTGCGTAGTGGGGCAGATGCGGATGGAAGTTGAACGTTGGCACGCCCGTCAGCCATCCGCGCGTATCGAGATCGCGCATAGCGGTCAAGGGAGCAATCTGGTTGGTTCCCTCGACCACTGCGGGACGCAGGCCCCAGCGGTTTTCCACCGGCACCCCCAGTCCTTTCATCAGCGAACGCGTGTACTTGCCAAAACGCTGCTGGCGGGGGACCAGGGGATCGCGGTGATGGGCATACTCCATCTGGAGGTCTCCCAGCTCGCGGGATGCCCCCACATCGTGATGGGGTCCGATGACCAAGCAAGTGCCTTCCCGGGTGAGAAATTTCTGCAGCGCTTCGATTTCTTCCGGAGCGGCTTCCTGCTCCGTGACCATGTGATCGAGGCCAAACACCAAGAGAGTGTCGGTGTCGTTGAGAATTCTCTCGTCGAGCGGCAATCGCTGCCCTGCTTGGTCTATCCGCTGATAGTCAATAGCCGGATGTCCGGTTACCTCGCTCACCAAATTCTGGAATCTCACGATGGACAGGTGGAACAGTTCCAAAGTGCCGGCGATGCCTTGCAAAAACATCTGCTCGGAAAATTCCTCAGTCTCATAGTCCGGCCATTGAACCCGGCGGACCTCGGTCATCGTCGAAAACCGATTGTCGAGTTCTGTCACATCGCGATTGGCCTCCCAGGGATAACTCCAAGACCAATAAACACTAAATCGCCGACGGCCCGGCGTGTATTTCCGCGGTGCGTTGACCTGATTGTATGTACGCGGAGAATTCTTGATTGTGACTTTGAGATCTTGAAACGAAGTCGGCAGGCTTTGATTCTGATCGCCGGACGTTTGAGCCAGGACTGGATTGGCCAACAACGGACTGAGGCTGGCGCCTAGCGCAAGCCGATTTACATCTCGGCGGTTCAACTCTGGCATTTTAGGTTTGGGCATTGGATCGATCGCGTTAGAAGAAATACGTTAGAGCAATTGCAGACCAGAAGAGCCTTGATCTGTATCAAAGATAATGCGGGAATGTCCCGCTCTCTGTTGAAATAGACGGGCAGGCCTGGGGTTGAACCAAGTGACCGTTGATCGCCTCGAGCCGGTAGGCTTGAGTTGGATCCCTGCCTGTTTTGATACCTCGGCAACCACTCGCTGGATTGCATCGACCTTGGCCTTGAGGTTGATCTACTGCATCTGATCGAGCATCAACGACAATGCGCCTTTGACTCTCAGGGCTTTCTTGACCTCATCAGCGGTCACATAAGGATATTCACCATATTCGAGAAAGCTCGGGCGCTGGTGATCGCGGAAGAACTTGGTGACTGGTTGCAGATTAGTTTTCCAGTCCTCCGGCCATCCTTCAAGGTTCGTAAAGACGGTGATTATGCCGGTCTTGAGAAACAGTGCTATGGCGTCTTCAAGATACTTATCGAAATCGGTATCGAAGATCCCTTGGTACATGAAGTGCATGACCATTCCCGGTATCAAACAAAATCCAACGCAGGTAGTGGAGTTTGAGCGGGGCCCCTACATGAGGATCAGCTTTGACCAATGCTTCGATTGTCTTGCCATAGTCACGTACGCTTTGTTCCCTGCCAGGTCTGACCTTCGCGATGATGGTGAAGCCATAGTTCGCGGGCGTCCTGGGGAAGATTGGGCCATATCGCCCTTGCTCGAGCTTGAAGTATCCCTCCTTCGGAATCGCCATGGCTTGCGGTCTCGACCAATCACCCTCCATCACCGCACCTGCGGTTGGCGATGAAGTTTCCGTGTTTGCCTGAGCAACCTGGAGTTCCGGCAGTTTTGCTTGGGGGTTGCTCAATTCCTCTGCTTCAACGATTGTCGGCGAAGCCAAGGTCGCCGCCGTAACGACAGTCGCCGCACCTAGAAATTCCCGGCGCGTCGCTGCTGCAGATTTTTCCTTCGACATAATCGCTCTCCCCGGTTGGACGCCTGTCAGCCGGTTCAGCTGCGCGTCGCTAGGTTGAACCAAAAATGGTCAAGCTTTCGGTGCCGCCGAACAGGGTAGTGAAGATGGTACTGTCGGCCAAGAGAATGTCGCCAGCACGGCTTCCGCTCGGAGGCATCCACGCAAAACAATTGAATTCGCGATTTCCAGCCTCGGTAAATGGATGAGGCAACGACATATCGCACCCCGGGCATCGCCGCGACGCTCTTGGGGTTATAGACCGCGCCGCGCTCGTTCACATGCCCCTGGACCGCCAGCTCGGCTGCAATAGCCCGAAGGCTCATCCGCCTCGCCTTCGTCTTGCGCCGCATCCGCTTCGCCCCCTCGACTACAGCGGGCCGCAGCTCGGCATGGCTCTTGCGCCCCTCGCATTTGCCCTTGGCTTCGCGTTGACGCTTGCGGGCCGCCGCCAGCTTCGCCACCAGGCGCGATTTCTCAAACTGCGAAAAGGCCGCCATCATCTGGCGCACCATGACCTTGCTCGGATCATCGGTGGCCGTAAGCTCATCGCTGCCGGCCGTGAACACTTGAACTCCACGCTGCTGCAGCGCCATGACTCCAAGCTCCTGCACCAGCACATGACGCGCGAACCGGTTGGCATCCTCGACGATCACAGTCCGCACGCCATTGCCTTCGATGTGATCCAGCAGGGCAGCGAAGGATCGAAGGCTGGTACGTAGCACAAGATTGGCTGGGGGCGATTGAGCCAGCAATTAAGGAACTAGAGGTAAAGTCATGAAACATGAACTCGACGGCGAGCGCTGGTGGTCGCTCTGCGATTGCCGCTTGTGCGAGGAAGCCTACCATACCCTCGGCAATCCGACCTTCGAAGAGCGACTTGAGAAATATCAAGGAGGCCTAGATCGAGCTATCGCAAGATGGCAATGGGAGTCCCGGCAGGAGCAGAGGAGGGGTTTTCAAAACCTCTCCTCTAGTTCCTCTAATGTTCCTCCCTCTAATGTTCCTCGGAGGGTCTCTGGTCCTTCTGCTCTCCGAGCGACCTCAAGGGCAGCAGCCGCACGTTCGGTTCCATCTCGGGCGGCCTCTGTCCTTGAGGTCAATAACCACAAAGCAGATCGAAGCGAAGCGATGAACTGAATGTGGGATCTTCAATCGCCTGACGAGACACTCGACTATCACAGCGATTTCACCGCATGGATGCCTGCCGGTGCCACCGATCAGATGGTAGCATCGTCATGGTCGATTAGACCTAGCAGGCTGCTGAAATAGTCGACTGAGTGGAGTGATTTTCTCCGGATACGGACCAAGTCGTTATCGATTGTCCGCGCCTTGCGCGGCTTGGCAAACAGATTTTGCTCATTTTCGGCTCGAATTCTCAACTCCGGACAAACTCATCCCACAGCCGCCAGAATGTTGCGGATGCGGACGAGATTGTAGGCCGCTGCGGTGAGCACGAAGAACCACTCGACCAGCTTGCGCCCGCAGTGTCTGGTCTTGCGCATGACACCCACCGTCTTCATCCAGCCAAAGGGTTCCTCGATCCGCTTGCGGCTGATCTGGCTGGTTCGGTAGCCGGGATGGCGCGTGGTCCGCGCATCGATCGCCGAGCGGCGCCGCTTGTTGTTCTGGGCGACATGCGGCACACAACCCTGTTCACGGCAGCCCGCGACGAAGGCGGCGGTGTCGTAGTTCTTGTCGGCGCCAACGGTGCTTCCCGGACCGGCATTGCCGGCGATCATGTCGAGGGCAGCTTCGCGCTCGGCAGTGCCGGTGGCCTCCGTCAGCTTGGCATCGACGATGAGACCATGGCGGTTCTCGGTCATGATGTGGCCCATATGGCACAGCTTGGCCTCCTTGCCTTGACCCTTGCGGAACAGCCGCGCGTCGGGGTCGGTCGTGGAAGCATGGGTTTCATTGGATCTCTTCTCGCCATGGAAGTCGCGCTCGCCATTGCGCCCACCCCCTTGCGCGGGCGGCTTGCGGCCATCCTTCGGCACAAAGCTCTTCATGCCGGCCCACGCCTCGATCAGTGTGCCATCCACCGAGAAGTGCTCGCTCGACAGCAGCCCGCGCACCTGGGGCAGATTGAGGACCCCGGTCATGAACTTGGCGGCAACTTCGCCGTCAAGAAGCCGGTCGCGGTTCTTGCAGAACACGGTCGCGTCCCACACCGCATCATCCATCGACAGACCCACGAACCAGCGGAACAGCAGATTGTAGTTGAGCTGCTCCATCAGCTGCCGCTCGGAGCGCACACTATAGAACGCTTGCAGCAGCAACGCGCGCAGCAGCCGTTCGGGCGGGATGCCCGGCCTTCCATCTCGCGCGTACAGTCGCGCAAATGTCCGCGACAGACTGTCCAGCACCTCGTCAACCAGCGCCCGGATCGGGCGCAGCGGATGGTCCGCAGAAACCCGCCGCTCAAGATCCACATAGCTGAACAATTGTGCCGGCCGCTCGTCAATTCCGCGCATCGCCTACCCCTCGACACTCGCAAATCAATCGCAGAGAATCATGCCGGCACGGAATCACATCCAAACCGTCTCGAAAACAGACTTTTTCAGCACCCTGCTAGCTAGCAGCCCAACCCTTGTCGATGGCGGCTTCGGTGTGAGCACCTTCCTGACGTCAGTCACAGTGAGCGGAACTCACAATTGACGTCACCTATGAGTTGACGAACACTGTCCAGAGTCTAAGCGGATTCACCGGCAGCCGCACCATCGTTCTGCGCTGTGCGCGGCGGTAGCGCTTTGCGCTCAGACCGACAAAGTGTAAATTGCGCACTTGGCTTTGAAGTGGACGTCGCAAGGTGGTGAGTGATGCTGTGGACTGCTGGGGCGGTTTGTATGATCCTTTTCGGCGCTACGCTCGGTTACATCGGCTTTGCCCTCGGCGACTTACCCTGGTCAATAGTGGGTGCGTTCTTGTTGGTGGTCGGCATATTTCTGCTGGTGTGGTTTCGGCGCTCGGCCACGCGACTGCGCGGGAGTGGTGGCGGTGGTGATCCGTCTGTCGGGGGACCCGGCAAATGATAGAAGATGTCAAGAAGCATGCCCAGCGGCGTTCTTAACGCCAACACCATGCGGATTGTTGAAGTGTCTCACGCCGGCAAGATTGTGGAACGATATCCAATCATAATTGACATGCTCAAAGCTCCTGTTTTGGAGCAAGATTTTGTCAAGACGGCAAAGAAAACCTTGAAGGTAGGTGGCTACTCAGAAGAGGTGATCGCCTCTGCGACCTTCCGAGTGCTCGATTACTAACCTTCTCCCACGACACGGTCAAAGAAACTAAGACGGTCGCAGCTTGGATCGGCATCGTCTCAACGCCCGCCGAGCGGCGCTCGCCAAAGCCAAGGCCGAAGGACGCTCGCGAGGTCTACGTCGGCCCGTAGGCCGACCTAAGCCTTTCGACTATCGCCCACGGCGACCCGATCACCCTGTCGCCGTCCCGGGGCCTTCATAATTCATGCCCAATGTTGGCGTGAGGCCACCAAAAAGGGGTGAATTCACTTTTTCCGGCCACTTTTTTCTGCCCACCGGCTAGCTGCAATAGACGAAAAACTATTAGTTATCAGTGGTTTATTGGTGGCTGGGGGACTAGGATTCGAACCTAGACTGGCGGAGTCAGAGTCCGCTGTCCTACCGTTAGACGATCCCCCATCCGGATAGCCTGGCGAGGTTCCTTACAGCATTCCTCCGGCCAAGAAAATGCTTCTGCTGGGATCAGAACATGTCGAAGTCGAACAAGAACCGGCGTCTGCGGCGCGGGGGACGGCGCAGACATGCGATAGGGGCGGCGCCACTCGAGGGCGGCAGTCTGCACCCTCCTGCGCCGGCGGCGCTTCGAGGCCTGGGCCAGCACCTGTTTCCTCGGCCGTGGCCGCTTCTGCGCCAGCAGCTGCTGGCTCGCCAGCACGACCACCTTGGTGCCGATCGGCACGCGCTCGAAGATTTCGCTGACGTCGGCGTTCAGCATGCGGATGCACCCCGACGACACGGCGGAACCGATCGACTTCGGCTCGCGCGTGCCGTGAATGCGGAACAGCGTATCGGCGCTGCCCTTATAGAGATAGAGCGCTCGTGCGCCCAGCGGATTGCGCGGTCCGCCGGGCATCCCATGACGCCACCGGCGCGCCTCGCGGTCGCGAGCCCGCATCTCCGGCGGCGGAAACCATGTCGGCCATTTTGTCTTGCGCTGGATCGTCGCGGTCCCGGACCATGCGAAACCAGCACGCCCGACCCCGACTCCATATCTCTTGGCCTGTCCTTCTCCGAGAACGAGATAGAGAAAGCGCTGATCGGTATCAATGATAATAGTTCCGGCCGCTTCTTCGGTCTCATAGCTGACGATTTGCGGCAGAAATTGTGTTTTGACCTTCGCGTACTCGTCTTCGGCGGCCCGGAAATCTGTCACCTTCGGTGCGCGCCGCCACGGGTGTAGGATGCTCGCTGGAGGCCCGGGCATTCCAGACTCCTGCGCACCACGCACCCGCCGCCAGCGCTACGAATGTCCGCCTGTTCATGTTCCGCATACTTTGCACACGATCCTGAAGATATGACTACTATCAGGCGATGGTGAAGAAATTCTGTCGCGAAGGGTGCGCCCCACCCCGCAAGGTGAGTATGATACAAGGAGGCGCGCGGGGAAACCGCCAATGTGTAGCGGCTGGAATGACGAAAATGTGACCGTGATCGAGACGCCGCGCCTTATTCTGCGCACGTTTCGCTCTGAGGACCTCGACGAATTGTGCCTTCTCTACGCCGACGCCGAGGTCCGCCGCTACTTTCCGCAGGGTGTCCTCGATCGCAACCAGACCAAGGAAGAGCTCGACTGGTACCTGCAGGGCGGCTTTCCGGGGCATGCCGAGCTCGGACTATGGGCCACCATCCATCGGATGTCCGGACGCTTCATCGGTCGCTGCGGTCTTATCCCGTGGATAATCGGCGGCAGGACGGAGGTCGAGGTCGCCTATCTGCTGGCCAGGGAGTTTCTGGCGGCAGGGTCTCGGCGCCGAGGCTGCCGGCGCGCTGGTAGGCCACGGCTTTACCGGCTGCGACTCGCCCGTCTGATCGCCCTCATTCATCCCATGAACACCGCATCCATAAGGACCGCAGAGCGGGTGGGCCTCCGTTTCGAGCGCCAGATCGAGATGGAAGGCGCAAAAACCAGCCTCTACGCGGTGAACGCCGCTGCTTGGCGCTGAAAGCAGCCGACGATCGTTAGAGTATGTGCCAAGTGAACGCATTTTGTGAGCTTCGCCGACCGAAATCTGCAGTGCATTCGCCGGCGAAGCTGATGCTTCATGCTGCTGGACAGGCGGAAGAAGAGAACTACCGGATGCCGGCCTCGATCAGCGGCACCAGGGCGTCGATGGACTGCGGCGTGACCACGCCGGCGCCGGTATTGAGGTTGAGGCCCGGCATCTTGTATTGCGCGGTCAGCACGCACTGCAGCACCGGCATGAAGCCTTGCAGGTAGAGCAGCTGATCCAGGGTCACCGACACGTACCCGGATTTGAGGCCGTCGATGGTCGCCGGGGCGAGGTCGATGCCGCCGACCGTGATGTCACCCGGCTTCTTTCCCGCCTTCTTGAGGACTTCCGCGAGCACGCCGGTGATGCCGCCGTGCTGGGTGCCGATGGCTTTGAGGTCCGGATTGTTCTGGATGTAGGCGGCCAGCACCGGCACCGCGAGTGAGGCATCGGAGTTGGCTTCCTGGGTGATCTCCAGTCGCTCTACCGTAAGTCCCGCCTTCTCGAGCGTGTCGGCAAGACCCTTCTCGGACTGGCCGCGCTCGGCCTGGCTGAACACGCCGTAGACCATCGCCTTGTCGCCGCTCTTCAGCCCGCCCGCCTCGATCATGCGCTGGGCCGTCAACGAACCGCCGGCGTACAGATCGACGCCGGCATAGCCGAAGCCTTTGGCGCCGTGGGCTTCCATGAGTGGTGTCAGCGGCGAATTGCCGTGGGTCACGACGATCCCCTGACCCGTGGCCTGCGCCACCAGGTCCTGGAAGGCGTCCGAGCCCGGATGGCCCATGATCACGATGCAGCTGGGCTTCGCCGCCAGCGCCTGCTTGAAGTGCTCGATCATTTTCTCGGGCGCCCACGCCGAAAACTGCTCGTTCAGCTGGTCAACGCCGAGAGCCTTGGCGGCCGCGGCCGCGCCGGTCTGGCGGGCCAGCGTCGCGCCATCGCCGGCATTGCCGCCCATCTGCATGTAGATGGTAATGCCCTTGCCCGGCATGTCCTGGGCCGAGGCCGTGGCCGGCAAGGCAGGCTATCATCGCACTTCCGGCAAGCAGAGACTTCGCAACGCTCATTACAACCTCCCATGATGAGGGGCTCTTTGGCCCCGGATTAAATCTTGTGCACACCTATGCGCGCCAGGAATGCCCGCCGCCGTTGCGGTTCCTCCATGGTAAGATAAAACAGCACCGCGCCCAAGAAAACCAGTCCCTGTACTGTGCGCACCCACTCCCCCGTAAGGCCGGAGGCGACGAGTCCGGCCTCGATCATCCCGATGATCAGGCAGCCGAACACGGTACCGACGATCGTAGCCTTGCCGCCGAAGATGGAGGTCCCGCCGATCAGCACCGAAGCGATCGCCGTCAGGAGATAGCCCTGTCCCTGATTGCCGAAGTAGTTCTTGTTCTCGAGGGTCAGGAACATTGCTGCCACGGCCGCAAGCCCGCCCATCAGGGTGAACAGCTTGATCTTCTCGCGCTCGACGTTGATGCCGACTACTCGCGATACATCGTTGGAATCGCCGATGAACAGGATGTGCTCGCCGAAGCGGTGGCGGTTGAGGATGAACCACAGGACCACCGCGGCGATCAACACCCACAGCCCCTGGATCGAGATCTGGTTGTACCACTCATAGGAGGTGGGATCGCCGAAGCGCCCCACCAGCCATTGCCAGACGCTCGACTGCTCCGCTCCGCGCAGCGCGTAGGACTTGCCGCCCGAAAGTACGGTGGCCATGCCGAACCAGAAGAACTGGGTTCCCAGCGTTGCAATGAACGAGGGTATGCCGACGCTTGCCACCAGCAGGCCGTTGACGAAGCCGACGAACAATCCGGAAGCCAGGGCGATGAGAACGGCGATCCAGCTCAGCTGATATTCCTTGAACAGGATCGCGAACACGAACCCCGAAAAGCCGATAATGGCGGGAAAGCACAGATCGATCTCGCCGGCGCCGATGACGAACGTCAGTCCGAGAGCGAGCAGTATCAGGGGCGGCAGGGTCGAAAGAAATGTCGTGTAGATGTGCGGGGCCAGAAACACTCCGGGTGCGGTGAACATGAACAGCACCAGCAGGCACGCGAATACGATGATGATCGGCAGCCCTTCGATGTGCTGCGGAAGCCTGCTTCGTTTCCGCTCGCTGGTCATTGCTTCTGTTGCAGGCCGATCAGGAATTCGGTCAGTTCGGCTACCGTCATGTCGCGCGGAGCGATTTCGGTGACGATTTCACCGCGATCGATCACCACCAGCCGGTCGGCGACCTCGTGCACGTGCGCCAGGTTGTGCTCGATGTAGATGCAGGCGCGGCCCGACTGCTTGATGCGCCGCACGAAATCCAGGACCTTCCTCACCTCCTTCACCGCCAGGGCCACCGTCGGTTCGTCGAGCACGATTAGGTCTGAATTGAAATACATCGCCCGGCCGATGGCGATGCCCTGGCGTTCGCCCCCGGAGAGTTCCTTGACCGTCGCCTCGACGCCGAGCCCGGCGCCTCGCAGGCCGATCGACTTGGTCAGGATCTCCTGGGCAATCTCCTTTTCCCTGATGGATGTCGATGAAGCCGAAGCGGTTCACGATCTGTCGGCCGACGAAGAAGTTGCGCCACAACGGCTGCTTTTCGCCCAGCGACTTGTCCTGGTAGACAGTCTCGATCGACATCTCGTGAGCGACGCTCACCGAATAGTGCGCGAGGTTGACCGGCAGGTCGCGCACGAAGATGCGTCCCGAGGTCGGCTTGAACACGCCGGTCAACACCTTGATGAGGGTCGACTTGCCGGCGCCGTTGTCGCCGATGAGGCCGACGATCTCGTTCCTGCCGATTGCCAGGTTGACGTTCTTCAGCGCGTGAACGGCACCGAAATATTTCTGGACCGCCTCGAGCCTGACGATGTTCGCAAAGTCGTCCATGGTCCGTCCCGAGGCTGCGGAAAGCATAAAGCGGCTGCTGATAGTGACAAACCGGCCATCCGGGCGCAAGAAGCGCGCATGACGACCTTCCCGGTCACTCTCACACCCGATGCCGACGCACCCCCCTATCGGGCCGATCCGCACTCCCGGCACCGGGTAAAGTTCAAGTTCAGGGTCGACTTCGTCAATGGTGGCCACGTCGAAGGCGAGGATTTTCTGCTGGACATCGAAGGGACGGATGTATCAGCCGCCCGGCTGGCCGAGATGATCGTGTCCGCCCTAAATCTCCTGCGGGCCGGCCCGGTGACGATTTACCGGATGGAGGTGGTCCGGCGGGGCGACCATGGCGATTTATAAGCGCGGCGCGGGAACCCGATCGGCTTTCGGGCGTTGCCGGAACCGGGGAATGTCGTGAACCAAGCCGCCGAAAAGCCACTTCCGCAGAATGACCGGTCCACGATTCTCTACGTGGAAGACGAAGTTCTCCTTCGCTGGGCGACTGCCGATGAGTTGCGTGCTGCCGGCTTTTCGGTAATTGAAGCGGGTACGGCGGAGGAAGCGGTTACAGTCGTGCACAGCCCGGTGAAACTCGACGTCTTGCTGACCGATATCCGCCTGCCCGGTCCAATGGACGGCATGGCTCTGGCAGGGTTCGTGCGGACTGCGCGGCCCGGTATCAAGATCGTCGTGGCGTCCGGCCACGCCCCCGAGCAGCCCCGCCTGGTGGATGCTTTCCTGGGCAAACCCTACGACTTCACCCGTCTCACGCGCCGAATAAGGGAACTTCTGGAGGGCCAGCTGTGACCCTGGGACTGGCTCGCTCCGCCGAAACCATCCTGATCGTCGACGACGAGGTTCTCGTTCGCATGCCGATTGCGGAGTATCTTCGTGATTGCGGCTACAAGGTTATCGAAGCGGTAAGTGCCGTCGAGGCGACGACGGTGCTCGACGCCGGCATCACCATCGACGTGTTGGTTGTAAGCGCGGAGACGGACGAGGGCTTCGCGCTGGCGAAGCGGATCAGAGGCAATCGCAAGGATCTCAAGGTCATTCTTGTCGGAAGTCCAGCGCGTGCGGCTGAGGCTGCGGCCGCGTTGTGCGACGACGGACCGTTGTTGGCGCGGCCCTATGAACCGCAGGTAATAGTTGACCGCATAAGAGCCTTGTTGGCGGGCAACCTGAAACCAGGAGCACAAGTTGCTTTCCCGCCGTCGTCTCTCGGTGGCGACGGGCCCGGCCGTGCATCTTGACTCCCGCATCGATACGAGTTCTTAATCTTCGCAATCGTGACCAATGTCAGGAGCCACTGGGAGGGTCACATGTGCATGATCACCACGCGTTGTCCGCAAACGTGGCGAGAAATTGCAACAGGCATCGACACTGACGCGGACACTTTCAAGAAACTACCCGACGTGCCGGCGAAGCTTCTCTGCCCTGCTTGCGGCGAACAGCACGTCTGGCGAAAGTCGGAAGCGTGGCTCGCGCCCGAGCCTCTGTGGGCAGAAGCCAACTGAGCCTTGACTGGCGAGGCGGCCGGACTTGATCCGGCCGTTTTGCTTACGCTCGGAGCCTTGATCTGCTCGCGGGCGAACTCAAGCGGGCGGGGGCCTCGGAGACTTCCGCAAAACGCCTCGCAATCGCCATGCCAATGCAGCGAGGACCAGCAGGGCCAGGAGTGGTACAGCCAGCGCGAGGAGCGAGAGCAGGAGCGCACCGCCGAGCTCGGCGGTGGCGACGACGGGATTGCCGAGGCCGGCCGTCAGGACGGTGGAGCCCGCCCGCACCGCCGCGGTCATGGCGTGGGTCATGGACGCCACGCCGCCGCCTGCAATGACCGCCGTGGTCCACTTCACAAGCGGCGGAAGATCGGTCATGACGGCGGCGGATACGATGATGCCCGCCAGGGCCGCCGCCGGCGTAGCCAGCGCGTCGAGGACATTGTCGACCCCCGGGAGGTAGTAGGCGAGCACTTCCACGAGCGAGGCTACGCCCAGCATGGTGAGGGCGGCCGGGGTTCCAAGCCATGTAAGGCCTTCACTCAATGGAAGATGGCCGGTGTAGGCCGCCGTGCCGGTGATCAGCATCGGCAGGAAAACCCTGAACCCCGTTGCCGCGGCCAGTCCCACGCCGAGCGCGACCGATATCAGAAGGTCCAATTCAGGCATGCGGAGGGTACTTGCTGACGTCAGGGCTCACCTAGAGCACGTTCCGGAAAAGTGTACACACTTTTCCGACAAGAACGTGCTCCAAGTATTTGATCCTGCGCATTTTCTTATCGGCGAAGTGGTTCCACTTCGCCGGAAAATGCTGTAGGCTTCTCGGCGACAAAGAGAAAGCGCGACAGCCGGCGGCTGCGCGCGAGTTCCGCCGTTGTTGCCAGAAAACTTTGTCGCTGCCTGAACCAGTCAGCACCTTCCTCGCGCTCGAGCGCGGCTGCATGTTGCTCCCTGGCGGCGTGCCAATGCCCCGCAATTTCGGCGGTTGCCCCCGTGCGGTCATCCCGGCGGACAAGTTTGAGACCGGCGGCTTCGATGGCCTGCTCGTCGAGACCCGGCGGAACGAAGACAAAGAAGCCGAGCGCCGCGCGGATGTCGAGCTCGCTTTTGGCCACTGCTCCGGTGAGGACGGTTGAATCGGTGAACACGAGGCGGCCGCCGTGGCGGAGCAGGCGAGCCCACTGCAACAAGGTTCCGAAGCGGTCATGAAGATGGGAGATCGCATCGATACAGACGATGGCATCGAACGCGCCGTCATCGAATGGCAGCCGGCCATTGCAGTCAATGGCGGCGAACGTTGCTCGGTCGGCGAGACCGCGCGCTTCAGCCTGGCTCTTGGCATAGGCAATCGCCGCGGTTTCGGCATCGAGGCCGGTGAGCCGGCATCCGGTGCGCTCGACGAGCGCCAATGAAGGGCCTCCGGACCCGCAGCCCACGTCCAGAACGTGACGGCCCGGCGCCAGGTGGAGCAGATCGGCGATCTCGGCCTGCTCGGCTGCCGTGCGCCAGCCCTGTTGTCCCAAATCTTCCCCGTAGACCTCGCGCCTCAGGTCGGAGGCAAGCGTGCTGCCGAAGCGGGCGTATTGCGGGCCGTAGAAGTCGAACGTTCCATCTGTTCCGGCTTCTTGTTGCGTGCTCATCACGGGATCGCCGGGTGCGGGTTGGGAATACAGCATGGCACAGGGCTGGCTTTCGTGCATCTTGCCATTCTAAGGTTGCGCCATGTCCGGGTCGGAATCGCGGCAGGCAATTGCGGTAGGCGCCAGGCCCATGATCTGGGCGTGGCCTGTCCTGTTGTTGATGGGAGGGGCCTGGGGACTGACCTTCTCGTTGGCGCGGATTGCCACGACGCGGGGCGCGCATCCACTCGGCGTCCTTGCCTGGGAATGCTGGATTGCAGGGCTCCTGCTTCTTTGCCTGATGGGTGCACGGCGCATCCCTGTCCCGGTAACGCCCCGCTACATCCGCTTCCATCTCTTCACCGGGCTTGTGGGCATGGTCTTGCCCGGTGCCGTCTTTTTCTATGCCTCTGCGCATGTGCCGGCCGGCGTGCTTTCGATTACCATCGGCCTTGTCCCCATATTGACCTTTGCCGCTTCGGCCTTCTTCGGTCTTGAGAGATTTGTCGCGAGCCGCGCCGCCGGTGTCATTCTTGGATCGCTCGCAATCGTATTGCTGGTAGGGCCGCAGGGCAGCTTGCCCGACCCCGCCCAGCTTCCATGGCTGTTGCTCGCCTTCGTTGCGGCTGCCTGTTACACGGCCTTGAATCTCGTTCTGGCACTGTTGGCGCCGCCCGGTGCGGGTTCTCCCATGTTGACCTCGGGCATGTTCGCGGCAGGCTCCGTGATCATGGTCCCTGTCGTCTACGCCACCGGAAGCTTTGTGCCCTTCGCCTGGCCGTGGAGTACAACTGAGTGGTCGCTTGTCGGCCTGGGTCTCGCGAATGCGGTGGCATATCCGCTCTATTTTTTGCTCGTCGAGCGAGGCGGCCCCGTGTTTGCCAGCCTTACGGCCAACATGGTCACCCTGTTTGGCGTCTTCTGGGGCATCGTCATTTTTTCCGAGCATAACTCCATCTGGGTTTGGCTGTCTTTTGCAGCGATGATGGTTGCACTGACGCTGGTGCGGCCGCGTGCAGCAGCGAAGCCGGCCGAAGCGCAAGCCGACCCGCGGGTTTGCTCGCCCGCCGCAGATTGCCCATGAGCGTTCTGAGCACTGTCGTGGGACTGAGAAGCGAGGCGGGCGACGCCACGAGGTTGGCGACCGCAATGAAGCGCCTGGCAAGGAATGTGTCTCGAGCGCCCGCCAGATAGAGTTTTCTGATGTACCAATTGAAAAACCGCCCGGGTAGCGAACGGTGTGCTTCAACATTCGGGTTGGCAAGGTCGGCGCCGACGGCGATTTTCCACGGGGTGTCGATGATGTTGGCTGCCATGGGGAAAAAGCGCTGTGCCAACCCCTCGCTTTGCGGCATTGCCAGGCATGCTGCCAGCGCGTCGGCCTCGAGCAGCGCAGCGGTCATTCCCTGGCCGTAGGCCGGATTGAAGCTCGCCAGCGCGTCTCCGAGCACGAGATAGCCATGGGGAAAGCGCGCCAGCCGGTCGTAGCGCCGGCGAACGCTCGCCGGGAAACGAAAGCCGCAAAAATTCGACAGTGGTTCGGAGCTGTTGATGATGGCGTGAATCTCGGGCGCCGGTAACGACTGGGCGAAGGTTCGGAAGCCTTCATCGTCGGCCGATGCCGAGTCGCCGAGATAGCCGCCGAGCGTCACGATCCAGCGGTCATCCTCCTGAGCGAGGGCTACGCCGAAGCGATAGTGCGGGGCCTGGCTTCGCACCACTACCACCTGGTTGCCGCGAACCTGACCAGGTGAGCGGCGGTAGAGACGGGTGGTGTAGCTGATTCCGACCTCGACCTTCTCTTCTTGCGGTGGGGCGTAGCCATTGGCTGCGAGCCAGGCCGGGCTGCGTGAACTTCGACCCGTCGCATCGATCACGAGGTCGGCCGACAGTGTTTTCTTCGCGGAGATTGATTGCGGGACCTCGAACTGGACGCCGATGACGGTGCTTCGATCGCTGTTGAACACCGGGAACAGCACTCGGCAATCATCGAATATCTGCACGTTGGTCAGTTGCCCGAGCCGGCGGCGCACATGACACTCAAGCATCGGCCGGCTGAGCAGGAGGCCGGTCAGACCGCTGCGGCATTGGGCGAGGCGGACACCATGATTGAACCAGATGCTGTCGGCCAGTACGTCGCGCAGAATGGCGCCTCTGGCCGTAAGCTCGCGGGCAATGCCCGGAAACCAGGTTTCAAGAACGTTCAATCCGCCGGCCAGCAGACCGTGGGCGTGGCGTCCGTGCGGCACCCCTCTGCGATGCTGGTCGTTCTGCGCGAGGGTATCCCGATCGAGGACGGTCACGTGCTGATAACGGTCGGCGAGCACACGGGCGGCAGCGAGCCCGCCCATGCTGGCGCCGATGACGATGGCATGTCGCCCTGAATAGCCCATATGAAAACCCCTTCCGTTTGCGTGAAGGAAGCTACGCGATGGCGCGATTTGCGGTTTCGCGGCCGCCGTTCACGACGTCTTGAGATGAGGTGTTTGATCCGGCTCCTCGAGGCGTGACACTCCCGCTGTCAGCAGGCGTTCCGCTGCTGCTTCGAAGCTCTGTTGCAGGGCGCTGCCTTCCAGCGCATCCGCGGCCTTCTGGAACTGTGCGCCTGCGACGATAAGATCGATCGGCTGCAACTCTTCGTTGCCGCGCACGATCGGGCCCCAGGGCCAGGGAAAGGGTCTTGGGTGCGGGCGGGTGCCGCACCAGTCGTCCACGAGTTCGGTGACCTTGCGCTCGATCATGCCCATCGCCCGCCGGCCGCCATCGCCGCCGATGAGTTCGGCTGATTCGTGCAAGGCGAGCACCCGGGCGATGGTCATGCGGGCTACGGTCGCCGGTCGCCAGTGACCTTTGGGCGGGAGGGGCTGGGGGTTGAGGCGCAACAATCGCGGGAACTCCCACGGTGGCGGTTCGGGCGGCTCGCTTGGCGGCTCCGTGGGATCGCATCCATAAGGCTCACACGGATCGGGCGAAGCGCGCTCGAGGAGCTTGATCAGTGCCTGCTTGGAAAGCGTCAGCTGGGACATCGCGTACCTCCTGTCTGGGCACTCGCGATGATGGCTGCGGCCGGGCGGAAGGTTCTGTGGCAGAACTCACAATCCGCTGCGAGCGAGACAAGAGAGGCGATGTGGAGGATTCCTTGACATCGCTGTCATCTGATGCTTGCAAGACTGGGCCGAGAACGGGAGGAAAGCATGGCCGGTCTGAAGCAAGCGCGTGCCTATGCCAACAACGAGGTCGCCTATATCGCCTGGGAGCTCGATGGCCCGATCCCCGGCTGCCTCGGCTTCGAGGTCACGCGGATTTATCTCAACGAGGATGGCAGCGTAGCGTTGCGCGACGGCGTTCCCGATCGGGTGCGCTGCGCCTCCTGGGTGGCCTTCAAGGGCCAGAGAAATCCCCACTGGTTGCCGCAAAACACGGGAATCTGGCCGGTGCAAAAGCTGTCATGGCGCGATCTTACTTTGCGCAAGAAACGTGACGCGCTGCGCCGCCGACCCGACGAGGTACGTGTTCGCTACGAAGTGCGGCCGGTCGGCGACCTGAAAGGCTGGAATGCCGCCGGCCCCCGATCCCACTCCGGCCAAAGTCAGAGTAACGAAGCGCGACGGCCAGGGTCGGCCCGTGAAAGATGCCAATGGACGCTGGTAAAAGTCGAGGTGCCCGCCTACGAGGGCGTCCCCCGGCCGCTCGGCTATCTCGGGCCGGCGGTCGAGACGCCAGGCATTCTGATCTCGCGCAAGCGCGGCGCTTTCCAGTCCACTTTTACCAACGGAATGCTGGCCGCCCAGTGGCTGCGCAACGTGCTGATGGAAGACGGCGCCATCGAGCCGAACGAGCTCATGGACAAGCTCGCCAACCCGGCTGACCCGCACCGGAAGTATTTGGCCGGTGACGTCATTCCGCTGCTCCACGAACTCTTCGATCGCGATGGCGAGTTCTACCTTGCTCTCTATGAGCTTGATGACCGCGAGCTGAAGGAGCTCCTGCTGGCAAGGGTCCGGTGCACTCATCCTCGCCAACACCGGCGTGGCCGAGGATGGAACCTGGGATGAGCGCAATGCAAGGGCGCGCACCGAGCTGATCGCAGCGGGGGTCAGGATCGAGCACCGCATGTTCAACAACAGCATTCACATCGGTCACAACAAGTTCGTCGTGCATGTCGCCGCTGAGCAGCCGCGCGCAGTTTTCACAGGCAGCACCAACTGGACATCGACGGGAGTCGCGGGCCAGACCAACAACGCGCTGCTGATCGAGAACGCCGACATCGCCGGGGTCTTCTTCGACTACTGGAAACGGCTTCAGGCCGACGTCATTCCGGTCCCCGCACCTTTCGGCAAGGCGATGAAAGACAACCAGCAGGGCAAGCCGTTTCGCAGCGTCGAACGAGCTGATACGCAGCGCCGCCCTCGGCAACGGCGCTACGCTCGTGCTGGTTTTCGCCGAACATGCAGAGGCGCACCAAGGGCACGCAGCGGCCTCCCGATCTTGGCGATGTATACCGGCGAATGCGCATGGCCCGCGACGCCATCCTCTTCCTTGCCTTCTATCCGGGCCAGAAGGGCAAAGACTGTATCCTCGGTGAAGCGATCGACATCGGCCGGAACGACGGGCAGCTGATCGTGACGGGCGCAGTCTCCAGCGCCCAGGCCATGCCCAACTACGAGCCCGCCAGGAAGAACGATCCCCAGATCCGATGACGACGAGCCGGGCAGTTCCCCGCACACGTTCGCCGAGGGCCAGGTATCGATCGTTCGCGCCGCCCGGATCGACGACCGCCGCTGCTTGGCGATTTCGGCGCCGAGCAGCTTACCGCACGGGGCGGCATAGGCGCCATCATCCACGATAAGGTGCTCGTCATCGATCCGCTGGCCGACGACTGCACCGTGGTGCTGGGCAGCCACAATCTCGGTTACAAGGCTTCCTACTGCAATGACGAGAATATGGTCATCGTCGAGGGCGACAGGGCGTTGGCGGAAGCCTACGCCGTTCACATCCTCGATGTTTACGATCATTACAGGTTCAGGGCCGTCCAGGCCGAGCTTGCGCGCCAGCACAAGAAGGGCTGGTCAGGCTTCCTTGACACGGACGACGGCTGGCTCGAACCCTAATTGGCGGGCCGAAAGGGCGCGATCATGGCTTACTTCGCACGCGGACAAGCAGGACGTCCGCCTGTGCAAACGAGGAGCGGCCCGTTAGCCCGTCTAGTCCCTGGTCTTCTTTTTCGGCCGCTTTTTGCCCGGGAACGGGTGCACATTCTTGCCGCCGCCCACACTCTGGCGCAGCGCCGACTTGAGGTCGGTCGTCCTTCCATGCTTGCGCAGGAGGTCACGAAAGGCCTCCTCGGCGAGCGCCTGGAGACCGACGCCCCGATCGCTGGCCAGGAGAGCGACTGCCTGCCAGGTCCGCTCGTCGAATTGGATTGCTTTCCCGGCATGTGTCCCCAGCTAGAGCATTTTCCGGCGAAGTGGAATCACTTCGCCAATAAGAAAATGCGCAGTATCAAATACTTGGAGCATGTTCTTGTCGGAAAGTGTGCACACTTTTCCGGAACATGTCTAAGCCGCCATGGCGAGGTTGGCCGACAGCCATGAAACGCCGTCGGTTTTCGCCCGCATCGTTGCCCAGTTCGAGCCCGGCTGCATTTCAATCACTGCGAAGCAGTCGTCGGGATGTGCGACGGCCGCGATTTCGTCAAGTATCTCAGGGGCCGGCGCGGAAGATGAAACAAGCCACAGTGACTCCAGAAGGCGGGACGCCGCCAGGGCTTTGAGTTTGTCCCACAGCGGCTGGTAAACCCTTGAATCGTGCAAATCGAAGCTGATCAGGTAGAGATACATGCGGGGGCGCCCTCCCGGTTGACTTGATGCTCAAGCTAACAAAAGCGCCCCCCTGATTCGCAAGCATTTGCTGCCACTTATCCTGATTGGCAAAACGGCTTCAACTCGACGGTTAAAGCCGGAAGACCCGGGTCGTCCCCGCCAGTTGACACGGCAATCGCCGCCGGATGACAGTGCCTTTGTGCATTTTCCGGATCGTTCTTCCGACGCTTTCCGAGAAAGCAAGGCAAGCCGACATGGTTTCCTCCCACGACGCGACCGACAGGGCGATGATGGCGCGGGCGATCGAACTCTCTCGCGAGGCGGTGGACAAGGGCGAGTATCCCTTCGGCACGGTCATTGCCCACAACGGACAAGTGCTGGCCGAGGCGATCAACCATGCCGTCCGGGAGGCCGACGTTACCCGGCACGCGGAGGTCATCGCCCTTACTGCCGCGCAAAAGGCAATCGGCCGGAGCGCGCTTGCCCGTTGCACCATCTATACCAGCGTCGAGCCGTGCGCGATGTGCTCCTACTGCATTCGCGAGGCCCAGGTTGGCCGCGTGGTGTATGCGCTGGCCTCGCCGGTCATGGGCGGCTTGTCCAAGTGGAATATTCTGCGCGATGAGGGAGTTTCCGCGATCCCGCAAATCTTCGGGCCCGCCCCGGAGGTTGTGAGCGGCATCCTGGCCGAGGAGGCTCGCGAGGTATGGCGGGAATGGAGCCCGCTTGGCTGGCAGATGATCAGGTTGCGCGGCCTCCTCACGGAACCTCCGACGCACAACCTTCACATTCATATCCGGCCCGCCCGGCGCCGGTCACTTTGGCACCATCTTCAACTGCTGTTTGCGCGCAACCCGCCATAGGGAGCATCGCATGGACCAGGCAGCACGTTCCGGTGACGGGGTTGGCGCAGCGCTGGAAAACGTGGCGACCGGCCTCGACCGGCGCGGTACCCCGCACGGTCCTTTCCGCCGGGCCCTGCGGGCTTTCATTCACTTTTTTTCCTACCACCTGATCCTTGCCCGGAGCGACATACGGGTCACGCGCGCGGCGGGCTTCCGTCTCACCGTGCGTCCGACGGTGTTTCACCCGCGCTATTTCATCTCCAGCGAGCGTTTCGCCGAGTTCATCGGCGGCCTCGACCTGCAGGGCAAGCGGGTGGCTGACATCGGCACGGGCTCCGGCATCCTGGCGCTCGCGGCGGCGCGCTCAGGTGCCGAAAGCGTCATCGCCACCGACATCAATCCCAACGCTGCCCTCAGCGCCGCAGAAAATGCACGCGCCAACGGCCTCGACGGTCGGGTCAGGGCGCTTGCTACCGATCTGCTCGCTGCGCTGGCGCCGCGGCCGCTGTTCGACGTGATCCTGTCGAGCCCACCCAAACATGCGGGCGAGCCGCGCAACCTCGCCGACCGCGGCTGGCACGCCGGGCCCCAATACCGCGACATCAAAGCCTTGTTCGACCAATCCCGCGAGCGCCTGAAGCCGGAGGGACGGCTCTATGTCATGGTATCGTCCGATTCCGATCTTGATCTATTCAGTACGCTGATTGATCGCGCGGGCTTCCGCGCCCGCCTCGCCCGCGAATATTCGATCCTCATCGAATCGCTGATCATCTACGAGCTCGTGCCGCGCTGATCGCTGTCCTCATGGCCGGGCCGTCGATCCTTCGACCTTTTCTCGTGGCATGCCGAAATCCGAGGAGCCGTTGCCTCCGGGAAGGAAACGGACGATAGTTCCGCCGACGAGTGTTCCTCGTCGGTCAAGCACATAACGCGGGAGGTAATCGCATGTTCACATTAACACGCCGCCATCTGCTGGCGGCTGCGAGCGCTCTCATGCTCGCAACTGGCGCTTCCGGGCCGTCGCTGGCCGAGGACGTCGAAGTTCTGTCGTCGATGCCCAACATGGCGTTTCCGTTTTTCGTCCACATGCAGAAGGCGGTGAAGGCCGAAGCCGAAAAACTCGGCGGCGTCAGCATCGTTGACAGCGACGGGCAGGGCTCCTCGCCGAAGCAGACCGCCGATGTCGAGGCCGCTGTCGTCAAGGGTGTCAAGGGCATCATCATCAGCCCCAACGAGGTCGATGCCATGGCGCCCGCAATCAAGGGCGCCATCGACGCCGGCGTTCCGGTGGTCACCATCGACCGCCGCGTCGACAAGGTCGAAGGCATTCTCGCCCATGTCGGCGCCGACAACGTCAAGGGTGGCGAGGCCCAGGCCGAACTGGTGGTCAAGCTCTTCCCCAACGGCGCCAAGATCATGAACCTGCAGGGCCAGCCGGGCGCCAGCCCAGCCATCGACCGCAACCAGGGCGTCCACAACGTGCTCGACAAGATGGCCGACAAGTACAAGTTCGTCTTTGAGCAGACCGCCAACTTTGCCCGCGACAAGGGCCTTTCGGTCACCGAGGCAGGCCTCGCCGGCATGGCCGAGCCGCCCGATGTCATCGTAGCGGCCAACGACGACATGGCGCTGGGCGCCATGGAGGCGGTGAAGGCGCGCGGTCTCGAAGGCAAGATCGCCATCATCGGCTTCGACGCGCTGCCCGAGGCGATCGCCGCGGTCAAGGACGGCAGGCTCACCGCCACCATCGAGCAGTTGCCCGGCGGCCAGAGCACCAAGGCGGTCCAGATCCTCCTCGACAAGGTCAAGAGCAACAAGGATCCCGACAGCAAGCTCATCCTGCTCACGCCCATCGCCATCACCAAGGATAATCTCGACCAGGCGGAGCGGCTGGGCGAGGTGAAGTAGTCGGACAATCGGGGCCTGCGCTAACGGCGCGGGCCCTCCTTCGCGCAAATCGGCAATTCTCATGACGGACCGGACGCTGCTGCGCGTGACCGGCGTCGACAAGCAGTTTCCCGGCGTCAAGGCGCTCGACGGGGTCTCGCTCGACGTCGCTGAAGGGCGAAGTCCACGGCCTCCTCGGCGAAAATGGCGCCGGAAAATCGACCTTGCTTAAGATTTTATCGGGGGCGCTGACGCCCGATGCCGGCGCCATCGAGTTCGAAGGCAGGCCCGTGACGCTGCCCGATCCGCAGTCCGCCCAGAAGCTGGGCATCGTCACCATCTACCAGGAATTCAACCTCATCCCCTCGATGACGGTGGAAGAAAATCTGTTCCTGGGCCAGGAGCCTGGGTCGGGGCCATTCGTAAGCTGGCCGGCGATGCGTCGCGCCGCCCGCGA
The DNA here is from genome assembly GCA_963780765.1 of uncultured Alphaproteobacteria bacterium. GTDB lineage: Bacteria > Pseudomonadota > Alphaproteobacteria > Rhizobiales > Aestuariivirgaceae > CAWHQZ01. The sequence continues at coordinate 247,121 of CAWADI010000029.1, forward strand.
GCTCGCCCGGCGCTACGGCCTCGACCTGCCGGCTGCGAAGGAGGTACGAGACCTTTCGGTCGCCCAGCAGCAAATGGTCGAGATCGCCCGCGCGCTTTCCATGCGCTCTCGCCTCATCATCATGGACGAGCCGACGTCGGCGCTCAGCGGCAAGGAAACGCAGCGGCTGTTCACTATCGTCCGCGATTTGCGGCGCGAAGGGATCAGCACCATCTTCGTGACCCACCGGTTGCCGGAGGTGCTTGAGATTTGCGACCGGGTAACCGTGCTGCGTGACGGGAAATTGAGCGGCGTCGCGGACGCTGCCGGCCTTACCGTCGATCGCATCATCCGCATGATGGTCGGCCGCTCGTCGAGCGAGCTTTTCAAGCCTCTGCCGCCGCGCCGCCCCGGCGCCGTCGCTCTCAAAGTCGAGGGACTGTCGCGCAAGGGCGCCGTCACCGATCCACGGGCGGTAGTTCTCGAGGACATATCCTTTACCGTTCGGCGCGGTGAGATCGTCGGCATCGCCGGGCTGGTGGGATCGGGACGCACCGAGCTGGCGCGTTGTCTCTATGGCGCCGATCCCAGGACGGCGGGCGAGGTCGAGGTCGAAGGCTCGCCGCTCGTCATCCGGTCGCCGGAGCATGCGATCTCCGCCGGCATCGGGCTGGTGCCCGAAGACCGCAAGCAGCAGGCGCTGTTTCTGGAACTTGCGGTGCGCGAGAACCTGACCGTGACCGCCCTTGGCAAGCTCTTGCGCTGGGGGTTCGTGCGCCTCGGCGCCGAGCGCGAGCTGGTGGGGCGCTATCGAAAGTCCCTGAACATCCGCATGTCGGGGCCCGAGCAGCCGATAAAGAATCTGTCCGGCGGCAATCAGCAGAAGGTGGTGCTCGCCCGCTGGCTGGCTCTCGAACCGCGCATCCTGATCGTCGACGAGCCGACCCGCGGCATCGATGTCGGGGCCAAGTCGGAAGTGCATCAGCTTTTGCACGAATGGCCGAAGCAGGCATCGCCATCCTCGCCATTTCTTCCGAGCTCGCCGAACTTCTCGCCATCAGCGACCGGATCATCGCCATGCGTGCCGGACGCATCGCCGGCGAGGTTGGTCGCGACGAGGCCGGCGAACAGGCGCTGATGCAGCTCATGACCATGGGCGAAGCCAGAGTGGCATGACAAAGAGCGAGCCCATGACCGAACAGTCGGTGGCGGGAGCGATCGACAGGCGCGCGGTGTTGCGCCGCGTCGGTCAGTTTGCGCCGGTGATCTTTCTCGCCGGCCTGATGATCGTGTTTGCCGTGCTCGAGCCACGGTTCCTGTCGTCTGTCAATCTCTTCAACGTAATGCGGCAGATTTCGATCACCGGTCTCCTCGCCATCGGCATGACGCTCGTCATCCTGACCGCCGGGATCGATCTGTCGGTCGGCTCGCTCCTGGCGCTGGCGGGGCTTGCGGCGGCGATTGTCGCCAAAGGCGGGATCGAGTCCCGCTTCTCGGTCGGTGCGGCAACCGAGGCTGCCGGCTATGGCTGGGGCCTGGCCATGCTGGTTGCGGTGCTGGTGGGTATCGCCGGCGGCTGGCTGCAAGGCATGGCAATTACCCGCCTCAAGGTGCCGCCGTTCGTCGTCACCCTGGGCGGGCTGTCGGTGTTCCGCGGCGCAGCGCTACTGATCGCCGGCGGCGGCCCGATCAGTGGTTTCGATGCGGCCTACGTCTGGTGGGGGCAGGGCCGCATCGGCCCGGTGCCGGCGCCGGTCGTCGTGTTTCTGGCCTTCGCAATACTAGCGCACATCATCCTGACCTACACGCGCTTCGGCCGCCATGTGTATGCGGTCGGCGGCAACATCGAGGCGGCGCGGCTGGCCGGGCTTCCCGTCCAGCGCATTCTGGTGCTGGTCTATGTGATCATCGGGTTTTTCACCGGCCTGGCCGGTTTCATTCTCTCGGCCAGGCTCAACTCGGCCGAAGCGGTGGCTGGCATCGGCTATGAGCTGACCGTCATCGCTTCGGTGGTGATCGGTGGCACGAGCCTGTTCGGCGGCGTCGGCAGCGTCGCCGGCACCGTGGTCGGCTCCGTCCTCATCGGCGTGCTCATCAACGGCCTGGTGCTCATGAACGTCTCGCCTTACGTGCAGCAGATCATCATCGGCGTGATTATCGTGCTTGCCGTCTTCTTCGATCAGTTCGCCAAGGCGCGCGGCCGCACCGCCTGACCAGCCCATAAGGGTACGTCATGGCAAGAATACGATCTGGGTGAGGGAGCGGCGGAACGAAGAAGCCGTCGGATCGTTATTCTTTCCCACCAACTTCACGCAGGAGACCACGATGCTCAATCAAACGAAGGCCTTTGCCAGCTTCTCGACTGACGACCTAGCCATGGCGAAAAAGTTCTACAGCGACACTTTGGGAATCCGCGTCAAGGAGATCCCCGAGGGCCTCGAGCTCCACCTCGCCGGCGGCGGAATTCCGATCTTCGTCTATCCCTCCGACGACTACCATGCGCCGGAGCACACGGTGCTTAATTTTCTCGTCGACGACATCGACGAGGCGATCGACGGATTGGGCAAACGCGGCGTTCGGATGGAGCAGTACGACCTGCCCGGCATGAAGACCGATGCCAAGGGCATTGTCCGGGGCGATGGAAAGATGGGTCCGAAAGCCATAGCTTGGTTCAAGGACCCGGCCGACCACATTCTCTCGCTTATTCAGGAGAAGTAGGAGAGCGATTGCCATCCCCCAACCCGGCGGTTAGGTACGTCGCATCGAGAGAAGGCGGGGATGAGCGGGAAGAACTTCAAGCAGGGTATCGTCGCGGTCTTCGGCCAGCCGGTTGCGGAAAATCCAACCCAGGTCATGATCGAGTCGGCGTTCGCCGCCATGGATCTCGACTGGCGTTACCTTACCCTCGAAGTGGCGCCCGCCGATCTCGGCCGCGCCGTCGCCGGCGCGCGCGCCATGGGCTTTCACGGCTTCAACTGCACCATCCCCCACAAGGTGGCCGTCATCCCCTTCCTCGACTTCTCGGCGAATCTGCGCGGCTGATGGGCGCGGTGAATTGCGTCGTCCACAGAAGCGGCAGACTTATCGGCGAGAACACCGACGGCAAGGGCTTCCTGCTGTCGCTGCCGAATTCTCCGAAGGGCAAGAACGTGGTTATTCTTGGGGCAGGAGGGGCTGCCCGCGCCATCGCCGTTGAGCTTGCTCTTGCCGGAGCCGGCCGCATTGCGATCGTCAACCGGGACCGGGCCCGCGGGCAGGCCCTCGCAGACCTGCTGGTGGGTGACGTCAGCCGCGCGATCGGCAGGCCGGTCAGGGCCGAGTTTGTCCCCTGGGTCGGCGATTACCCGGTCCCGACTGGCACCCACCTCCTGGTGAACGCGACGTCCATCGGCCTCTACCCCGACGTCGATGCCCGCATCCCGATCGACGAGAGCCGCCTTGAGCGCGGCTACATTGGTTGCCGACGTTATTCCCAATCCACCGGAGACGCGTCTCATCCGCGCCGCCAGAGCGGCCGGCTGCGAGGCTCTCGAAGGCCTCGACATGCTGGTGATGCAGGGCATAATCGGGGTTGAGCACTGGACCGGACGCCGGCCCGGATCCGGCTGTCATGCGTTCCGCTCTGCAGGCAGTATTCGCCGACTGATACACGCTTACCAGCGTTAATTGCGGCCCTTGCGGCCCTGGCGCCCGGCCAAAGCGTGGCATGCCACATGTAGCCATGCTATCGATCCGGCATGACAAAAACGATCGCCTGACCGTTTTGCATGGACCACGTCATCCATTCGGCAACGCTGGGAACAGGATTGTCGCGCGACGCGGTCGCCTCCATCGCTCGGGCCCGCGACGTTCGCGCCGCCATTCGTGCCGGGGCGATGACCGGCCCTACTTCCTCCTTCGCTCCGGGCATGGTCCAGGGCAATCTCATGATCCTGCCGCGGGCATGGTCGGACGAGTTTCTGCGCTTTTGTCTGCACAATCCGAAACCGTGCCCGCTGCTTGCGGTATCGGAGCCGGGAAACCCGGCCGTGCCGGCGCTCGGAGATGATATCGACATTCGAACGGACCTGCCGGGCTACCGTGTCTTCAAGGACGGTGAGGTCGTGGCCGAGGTCAAGGACATTCGGCATCTCTGGCAGGACGATTTTGTCAGCTTTGTCATCGGCTGTTCCTTTTCCTTCGAAGCTGCCCTTATCGAGGCCGGGATACCGTTGCGGCATCACGAGGCGGGCGTGAACGTAGCCATGTATCGTTCGTCGATTTAGACCGTTCCATCCGGGCGATTTAAGGGGCCGATGGTTGTTACCATGCGTCCGATGACCGCGGCCAATGCCATTCGCGCTGTCGAGATCACGGCGCGTTTTCCAAGGGTGCACGGCGCACCCGTACACCTCGGTGATCCCCGGGCAATCGGCATCGCCGATATCGGCAAGCCCGATTTTGGCGATCCCGTTGAAATCCTGCCGGACGAGATTCCGGTGTTCTGGGCCTGTGGCGTCACCCCGCAGCTTGCCGTGGCAAGTGCCCGCCCGGCTGTTGCAATCTCCCACAAGCCGGGCTCGATGCTGATAACGGATCGGTTGAACGCCACCATGGCATTGTCTTGAACGAACGACGGCAATCTCAAGAAATACCAAGCGTGGGTCGGATCAGGGTAGGGCTGTCAAGTACTCCGTTCCTGTCTCGCTGGGAGCCAGGGAATACTGGCGGGCCGCAGGCGCCGCAAAAGCGACCTCAGCGCGGCCCTCACGGCCGTCACGCTGGAAACGTCCTGTCTCCTGGATCGGACCGGACGCAGTTTCGGGGCCGCCTGGCGCTTCAACTCTTTCAGATGCATCAGCGGACCGAGCGGATTGAAGTCGTACATGACCTTGTCTCCTCTAAGTTATGGGAAGAGAATAGGCTTTGGCCGCAAACCGAACGTCGTGGGCAACGTCACTACAGCGCAAAATCACCAATTGCGGTCCGCAGAGAGCGCGATGGGGTTACAAATCCGCTTGTTGGGTTCCATGGCGGTCACGCATGACGGCAAACCGGTTGCCATCGTCTCAAGAAAAGGACGCGCCCTACTCGGTTACCTGACGCTTCGCCAGGGCATCGAGGTATCTCGTGATGTCCTGACCGGTCTTCTGTGGGGCGAGCGCAGCGAGGACCAGGCACGCGCGAGCCTTCGCCAGACGCTCTCGGAGCTTCGCCGTTCCCTTCCAGGATCGACCCGGCAGTCGATCATCGCCACCAAGGAGGCCGTCAGCTGGGCGCTTGGATCGGCGTGGATCGACGCAAGGGTGTTGGAGATCGCCGCCGGTTCCGCAGACGACGATGCGCTTCGCGAAGCTGCCGGCCTCATCGACGGCGACCTGATGGAGGGCTTGTCGGTCGGCGAGATGGGTTTCGAGCAATGGCTGACGGCGGAGCGCGAACGCATCCGCGTTATCGCTTGCGGCATTTACGCGCGACTACTTGAACGGTCGGAACGTGGCGGGCGCATGGAGGAGGCGTTGGCTCATGGTCTCAAGCTCCTCTCGTTCGATCCGCTGCAGGAGAAGGTCCACCGCACCTTGATGCGGCTCTATGCAGCGCAGGGGCGCCAGGATGCCGCGCTGGCTCAATACGAGCGATGCCGCCGCGAACTATCACAGCCAGCTTGGAGTGTCGCCGGAACCTGAAACGGACGATCTCGCCCAGACGATACCGCAGGACCCGCCGCGATGGGCCGGCCAAGCCCAAGGTTTCCCCGCCACCCGACGCGGAGCCCGGACCATGGCGAATGGCCCGCGGTGCCCGACCGTCCGTCGATCGCGGTTTTGCCGTTCACCAATCTCAGCGGCGATCCCGAGCAGCAGTATTTCAGCGACGGCATCACCGAAGACATCATCACCGAACTGTCGCGCTACCACTCGTTGCTCGTGATCGCCCGCAATTCCTGCTTTCAGTTTCGCGGCCCGTCTGTGGACATCGCGGCCGTGAGACGCGCCCTCGGCATCCGCTATATCGTTGAGGGCAGCGTGCGCAAGGCGGGCAGCCAGATACGCGTAACGGCGCAACTGAGCGATGCCATTACCCAGACCCAGATCTGGGCGGAGCGATATGACCGCCAGGCTCAGGACATCTTTTCCGTTCAGGATGAAGTAACACGGTCAGTGGCCTCGACACTGGAAGGTCGGATAGCTGCCAGCGGCGCCGAGCATGCTCGGCGAAAACCGACCAACGACTGGGTGGCCTATGACTACTTCCTGCAAGGGCGGGAGCGCGTGCATCGCTACGAGAAGGGGGAAGCGGAGCCCTTCTTTGCGCGCGCCATCGAGCTCGATTCCAGCTACGTGCACGCCCACGCCTTGAGTGCAATCGCTGTAGGCGTCAAATACCTGTTCGACGAGCGCCAGGAAACCCTCGATTTGGCGTTCGCCTATGCCCAAAAGGCATTGGCGCTCGACGAGAACGACGCCTGGACGCATATCGCGATGGGTTACGTGACCCTGCGCCGGCGCGAGTTCGATATCGCTGGCCACCATTTCGAAAGGGCGATCGCCCTCAACCCCAGTGATGTATACGCTGCGGCCCTCCACGCGAATTGGCTGATGCACGTCGGCAGATTGGATGAGGCGCTGAGCCGTCTGGATTCGACACTGGTGAGCGATCCGTATCCGCCAACCTGGTTCTGGGACATACGCGGCTACGTCCTTTATCACCTCAAGCGCTATGACGAAGCGATTGTTGCCTTCCGTAACGTGCGCACGCAGCCGTTCTGGATAAGGGGCATGCTCGCGGCGGCCCATGCTCAGGCAGGTCAGCTTGACAATGCGCGGCGTGAGCTCAGCGCTTTTCTCACCGTCAGACCCGGTGCAACGCTCAGGTCCGTTGCCGACATGATTATCTATGCCGACCAGAGCTTGCACGACCACTGGCTCGAGGGCTTGCGCAAGGCCGGCCTGCCGGAGTGAATTTCTCCGGCGGCTCCGCGGGTTGACATAGCCTCCGCCGCCGGATGACAGTGCGCCAGCCGACCCCCTATCCCTCAACCTCCCCCATGACCTCAATCGATCTCGAAGCCCGCGTCCGCTCGCTTGTCTGCTGGTCGGGGAAGGTAACCCTCGAGCCGCTCAAAGGAGGCTTGAGCAACACCTCGTTCGTGGTCACCGACGGTTCCCTGAAATACGTTGCCCGCTGCGGCGGCGACATCGCTGTCCATCACGTGTTCCGCGACCGCGAGCGCGCGATCTCCGAGGCGGCCTTCCGGGCCGGGCCTTTCGCCCGAGCTTATCCACGCCGAGCCGGGCATCATGGTGTTCCGCCACATCGCCGGGAAGACTCTGACCGAGCCCGACATGCGCGCCGGCATCGGGCGCATCCTGCCGCTTCTGCGGACTTGTCACCAGAAGGTTGGCCGCATGGTGCGCGGTCCCGCCAATCTCTTCTGGGTGTTCCACGTCATCCGCGATTATGTCGGGACCCTGACGCGCGGAAACAGCCGCTTCGCCGCCGATCTTCCCCGCTTCGCGAAACTCGCCGATGCGCTCGAGGACCGGCAAATGGCGCTTCCCATCGTGCTCGGCCACCATGATCTCCTCGCCGGCAACTTTCTCGACGACGGGAAACGCCTGTGGCTCATCGACTGGGAGTACGGCGGCTTCGGCACGCCGCTGTTCGATCTCGCCAACATCGCCGCCAACGGCAGCTTTTCGGAAAGCGACGAGGACCGGCTGCTCGAAGGTTACTTCAATCACGCGCCAAGTGACGAGCTCAGGCGGTCCTTCGACGCCATGAAGGCGGCGAGCGCGCTGCGCGAAGCCATGTGGGCCATGGTTTCGGAGCTGCATCTCGTCGGCGCCCGGCGCCGACTACGCCGCCCACGCCCGCGAATACCTGCGCCGCACCGAAGACGCGGTCGCATGCTTCGAAGCCCGGCACGGCAAGTTATGACCGATGCGATTCCGGCCCACGCAGAGGTCGTCGTAATCGGCGGCGGCATCATCGGCGCCTCGACCGCCTATCATCTGGTGAAGGACCACAAGGCTGAGGTCCTTCTTCTCGAACGCGCGAAGCTGACTTCGGGCTCGACCTGGCATGCCGCGGGCCTCGTCGGCCAGCTCCGCTCGTCGGCCTCGATCACCCAGGTGCTGCGCTATTCGGTGGAGCTCTACAAGAACCTCAGCGCCGAGACCGGGCTCGACACCGGCTGGAGAATGACCGGCTGCCTGCGCCTCGCCATGACGGACGAGCGCATGCTCGAATACAAGCGCCTGGCCACCACCGCGCGCAGCTTCGGCCTCGAAATGCACCTTCTGTCGCCTGCCGAAGTGAAGTCCATGTGGCCGCTCATGGCGACGGCCGACCTTGCCGGCGCGAGCTTCCTGCCGAGCGACGGCCAGGCAAGTCCCTCCGACATCACCCAGTCGCTCGCCAAAGGCGCGCGCATGCACGGAGCGAAGATTCGCGAGGACGTGGCAGTCACCGGCTTCGACGTGAAGGGTGGCCGCGTCACGGCGGTCAGGACGAGCCTCGGGGATGTTGCGTGCGAAAAAGTCGTGCTGTGTGCCGGCCAGTGGTCGCGCCAGATCGCGGCTCTTGCGGGAGTCAGCGTTCCCTTGCAGCCCGTCCGGCACCAATACGTGATCACCGAAAGGATCGAAGGCGTGACCGCTGGGCTCGCGACCGTGCGCGATCCCGACCGGCGCACGTATTTCAAGGAGGAAGTGGGAGGTCTGGTGTTCGGAGGCTACGAGCCCGATCCCGTCGCATGGACGACCGGTGACGTGCCAGGCGATTTCGAGTTCCGCCTGTTCGACGACGACTGGGATCATTTTGAGCAGCACATGCGGCAGGCGCTCACCCGCGTGCCTGCCCTCGAGAAGGCTGGCATTCGCCAGATGATCAACGGCCCCGAGAGCTTCACGCCTGACGGCAACTTCATTCTCGGCGCCGCGCCCGAGCTTCAGAACTTTTATGTCGGCGCAGGCTTCAACGCCTTCGGCATTGCCTCGGCGGGCGGCGCCGGCTGGGTGCTGGCCGGGTGGGCCATGTCGGGCGAGGCGCCGATGGACCTGTGGGTGGTCGACATCCGCCGCTTCTCGGGGCTGCATGCCGACCGCGACTGGGTCGCCGCCCGTACCCTCGAGGCCTACGGCAAGCACTATTCGATTGCCTACCCGCACGAGGAGTATGAAAGCGGCCGGCCGCGCATCGTCTCGCCGCTTTATGACCGGCTGAAAGGCCGCCGGGCGGTGTTTGGCTCCAAGCTCGGCTGGGAGCGGCCCAACTGGTTCGCGCCCGCCGGCGTGGAGCCTCGCGACCAGTACTCCATGAGCCGCCAGAACTGGTTTGGGCACGTGGCGCACGAGCACCGGGCGGTCCGCGAGCGGGCAGGGCTGTTCGACCAGTCATCGTTTGCGAAATACGAGCTGAAGGGCAGGGATGCAGCATCGTCACTGTCCTGGATCTGCGCCAACGACATTGCCAGACCGCCGGGGCGGGTGACCTATACCCAGATGCTCAACAGCCGCGGCGGCATTGAATGCGACCTCACGGTGTCGCGGCTGGCCGAGGATCACTTCTATATCGTCACCGGCACCGGGTTTCGGACCCACGACCTGGCGTGGATTCGCGACCACATCAAAGGCGGCGCGAATGTCTCCTTGCGCGACGTGACCGAAGACTTCGGCACGCTGTCGCTCATGGGGCCGAACGCGCGGCGCATCCTCGCCGCTTCAACCAGCGAAGATGTATCGAATGCCGCTTTTCCCTTCGGCCATGTACGCGTCCTCGATCTCGCCGGTCATGCCGTGCGCGCGCTGCGCATCACCTACGTCGGCGAGCTTGGCTGGGAGCTGCACATTCCGCTGGCCGGTCTGGGCGATGTGTTCGATCTGCTGATGGAGCGGGGCAGTCCCCACGGCCTGACGCTCGCCGGCTACCGCGCACTCGAGTCCCTGCGGCTCGAGAAGGGCTACCGAGCCTGGGGCTCCGACATCACGCCCAACGACAATCCTTTCGAAGCGGGCCTGTCGTGGGCGGTGAAGCTCAAGTCGCCGCAGGCCTTCCTCGGCCGCGAAGCCATGGAGCGCCAGTCGAACTCCGTGCCGAAGAAAAAGCTCGCCTGCTTCGTATGCGACGATCCCGACGTGGTGCTGCTCGGCCGCGAAACCATCCTGCGCGACGGCATTGCGGCGGGCTATCTGACGAGCGGCGGCTTCGGCTACACCATCGAGCGCCCCATCGGCTACGGCTACGTGCGCAACGCGGAGGGCGTCACCGATGACTATCTGCGAGCCGGCAACTATGAACTCATCGTCGCCACTGACCACAAGACCTGCCGTCTCATGCTCGAAGCCCCGTATGACCCGACGAATGCCAGGATCAGAGCGTAGCCCTCACCCTCTCCCGCAAGCGCCGCAAGCGGGAGAGGGAACCGCACTTGACCCTCGCTCCGCTTTTCGCGGGGAGAGGGCAGGGTGAGGGGTCATGCCGTTCCGTGCCGACCGCCACTGCCGCATTCTCATCATCGGGGGAGGGGTGATCGGCACCTCCATCGCCTATCACCTGGGTCGCGCCGGCGCCAGGGACGTGCTGCTGGTGGAAAAGGACCGGCTCACCCATGGCTCCACCTGGCATGCCGCGGGCCTGGTCGGCCAGCTTCGCGGCAAGCGCAACCTGACCCGCCTGATGCAGAATTCCGTCGCGGTGTTCGACCGGCTCGAAAAAGAGACGGGCAGCGCCATCTCCTGGCATAAAACCGGTTCGCTGCGGCTTGCTTCCTCGCCTGCCCGCTGGAGCGAGATCCGGCGCTCGATGACACAGGCTCGCAGTTTCGGCGTCGAATGTCATTCGCTGTCGTCTGCGGAAGCGAAGCTGCGTTTCCCTTACCTCGCCACGGATGGCATCGAGGGCGCCGCCTTCATTCCGGGCGACGGCTACGTCGATCCCTATTCGCTGACCATGGCTTACGCCAAAGCGGCGCGGCAGGCGGGCGTGAAGATCGAGGAGGGCGTCTGCGTCAACGAAGTCATCGTCGAGCGACGAAAGGTCATGGGCGTCCACACCAATGGCGGCTCCATCGGCTGCGAGGTCGTCGTCAACTCGGCCGGCATCTGGGCGAAGCGGGTAGGGGCCATGGCGGGCGCAGCCGTCGCTGCCGGCGTCGTCGAGCACCAGTACTTCCTGACCGAGAAGAAGCTGGACTTCGACAAGTCGCTCACCACGCTGCGCGATCCCGATCACAACTTCTATCTCAAGCCCGACACAGGCGCCTTCGCCATCGGCGGTTGGGAGGAGGGCACCAGGGGCTGCTGGCGCGGCCTGCCGCCGCTCGAATTCGCCCGCGAGCTGTTCCCGGCAAACCTGGAACGTCTTGAGCTGTTCGCGATCCCTGCCGCGCTACGGCTTCCGGTCCTCAACGACATCGGCATCCAGACGGTGATCAACGGACCAATTCCTGTCTCCGCCGACGGCGAGCCGATCCTGGGTCCCGCTCCGGAGCTCGACAACATGTTCCTCGCCTGCGGCTTCACCGCCGGCATCGCCGCTTCCGGCGGCGCCGGCGAAGCGATGGCCAGCTGGATACTTTTGGGCGATCCCGGCATGGACCTGTGGTCGCTCGATGCGCGCCGCTTCGGTGCCTTGCATGCCCAGAGCCGCTACCTCGAAGCACGGGCGATCGAAGCCTATGCCGCCTACTACAAGATCCATTGGCCGGCCGAGGAGACGAACGCCGCGCGCGGTCTGCGCCTGAGCCCGCTGCACCATCGTCTGAAGGACGCTGGCGCTGTCTTCGGCTCGAAGTTCGGCTGGGAGCGGCCCAATTGGTTCGCGCGCGACGGCTGCGGCCGCGCGCGATGAGCCAAGCTTCGAAGGCAAGCCCAACTGGTTCGCGGCGGTTGCCGAGGAGCACCGCGCCATCCGCGAGCGGGTGGTGCTGATCGATCAGACGTCGTTCGCAAAACTGGAAATCAAGGGTCGCGATGCCCGCACCTGGCTCGACCACATCGCCGCCAACGACCTTTCCGGACCGCCCGGCAAGGCTGTCTACACGCAACTGTGCAACGAACGCGGCGGCATCGAGGCCGACGTCACCATTATCCACGTTGCCGACGACCTGTTGTATGTCATCACCGGCTCGGGTTTCGGCGTGCGCGATGCGGGCTGGATCGCCCGCCATCTGCCTGAGGACGGATCGGTGACCCTGACCGACGTCACCAATTCCTGGGCGACCATCAATCTCTGCGGGCCCGAGGCGCGCCGCGTTCTGCAGAAGGTCACAGATGACGATGTCTCCAGCGAAGCCTGGCCATACCTCAGGTGCGGCACCATTGCGGTCGGGAATGCCTCCGTGGGTGCGGTGCGCATCGGTTATGTCGGCGAGTTGGGCTTCGAACTCTATGTGCCGCAGGAATATGCCGGTGGCGTATACGACACGCTGTGGCAGGCGGGCCGCGACCATGGCATCGCCAACGCCGGCTACCGCGCCATCAATTCCTGCCGCATGGAGAAAGGATATCTCTATTGGTCGGGTGACATTTCGCCCGACTATACCCCCTACGAGGCCGGGCTCGGCTTCTGCGTCGCGCTGGACAAGGGCGACTTCATCGGCCGGGAGGCGCTCGCCCGCATCAAGGCCGAGGGCGTGCGGCGAAAGTTGTGCTCGTTCACCGTCGACGGCTTTGCACCCTTCCATGGCGGTGAGGCGATTTTCCACGGCGGCCGCGTGGTGGGCTCCACTACCAGTGCCGGCTTCGGGCACACCCTCGGCAAGACCATCGCGTTCGGCTATCTGCCGGCAGAACTTGCGGGGGAAACTGACTTCGAGATCGAGGCATTTGGCATCCTTCATCCTGCCAGGCGCGGCCGGCGTTGCCTCTACGACCCCCGCATGGAGCGGTTGAAGGCATGAATGATATCGAAGCGGCGCTCAGCGCGATGAAATCCATCCCGGTGTTCTACGGCTACGACGGACCGGTGACGCGGCTGGGCGGGCTCACCAATCTGGTGTTCCGCGCCGGCGACTACTGCCTGCGCATTCCCGGCAAGGGCACCGAGGAATACATCAACCGCGCCAACGAGGAGCAGGCGGCGCGCGAGGCCGCCCGGTGCGGGCGTCAGTCCCGAGGTGCTGCACTTCGACAAGCGCTCGGGCGTGATGGTCACACGGTTTCTCGCAGGCACCACCACCATGTCGCCCGGCGCGTTCCGGTCGCGGCCGGGATCGCCGGCGCGCGCCGCGCTGGCGTTTCGCAAGCTGCATACATCCGGGGCCGTATTTCCGTTCCGTTTCGAGCTCTTCAGCATGATCGATGACTATCTGAAAGTGCTGGCCGGCAAGAGGGTCGACTTTCCGCCGGGATATCACGACGTGCTGAAGGAAGCCGAAAGCGTGCGCAGCGCGCTCGCTGAACGGCCTTTGCCCTCAGCCGCCTGCCATTGCGATCCCCTGTGCGAGAACTTCCTCGACACCGGCGAGCGCATGTGGATCGTCGACTGGGAGTATTCGGGCATGAACGATCCCATGTGGGACCTGGGCGATCTGTCGGTCGAGGCGGGCTTCGATGCCGGTCAGGAGCGGGAGATGGTGGAGGCATACTTCGGCGGCCCGCCCGGTGCCGCCGAGACGGGCCGCATCGTCATCTACAAGGCGATGTGCGATCTCCTGTGGACGCTGTGGGGTCTCATCCAGTTTGCCAACAAGAATCCCGCCGATGATTTCTGGGCGTATGCGACGAACCGCTTCGAGCGCTGCAAGCGCCTCATGCAGGACGCCTCGTTCGCCGGCCACATCGCCGCCGTGCACAACGGCTGACGTGCCCCGAGGGGCTGTTATCTCCCGAGCGCCGCGCGGTCGGCGATCACGGTGGCGTTGGCATGGCGCCGCAGGAGGCTTGCGGGCAGGGCCGTGCTGATCGGTCCGTCGAGCGTTCGCGCAAGGATCTGTGGCTTTGTTCTCGCCGCTTACAATCAGCAGGCATCGCCTGGCTTCGCGTAGCGTGCCCAGGCCAAGCGTTACGCCCTGGCGCGGCACGGCGGCTTCTGATCCCCAATAGGCTGCGTTCGACGATATCGACTCCGCCGCGAGCGTCACCAGCCGCGTACGGCTATCGAAATCGCTGCCCGGCTCATTGAAGCCAAGGTGTCCGTTGCGGCCAAGCCCGAGCACAGCCAGGTCGATCCCGCCGGCATCGCGTGATCAGGCGCTCGATGCGTTCCGCTTCCGCTTCCGCCGCTGCTTCCGGATCGAATGCGTGGGTATGGCTGGCAGCCACGCCCAGGGGATCGAGCAACTCGCGTTTGAGCCAGGAGAACAGCCGGCGCGGATCGTCCCGTCCAACGCCGGCATATTCGTCGAGTGTCAGGAAGCGCGCGTCGCGAAAATCGGCCTTACCGGCCTGCTGCCGCTCGACCAGCGCGCGAAAGAGGCCGAGCGGTGAATTTCCCGTCGGCAGCACGAGCAGGGAGTCAGGTTTCTCCCTGAGCTGCGCGATCACGACGTCGGCGGCGATCCGGCTCATGTCGCCATACGTTTGCGCCTCGACGATGGCAATCATGCCGCTTCCCCGCGCCAGAGCGATGCCGCGCCGACGGCTCCGGCGAACTGGCCGAGCCTGCCCAACCGGATGGCGAGGTCCTCCCGAAATCCTCCTGGACAGGCCTCCTTGAATGCCCGTTCCACAGCCGATCGGAACGGTTCGCCGATCGCCGTGATGCCGCCGATGAGCACCACGGCATCGAGATCGATCAGGAGATGGGCATTGGCGATGGCGCGGCCGATCGCCTCGACCGCCGTCCCCATGGCGCCGCCGTTCTCACCGGCGGCCCAGGCCCCGAAAAGCGTTGCGAAATCGCTGCCCTTCCCGGGCAGCAAGCCGCACCGGCGCGGCAAGATCCTCGAAGTTGAGCCAGGGCTCGTTGCCGGCGCGGGGATGGAGATGCCACAGGCCGATCTCGCCAGCCTTCCCATGGGCGCCCTCGACGATCCGGCCGCCCGCTACGAGTCCCCCGCCGATGCCGCTGCCGAAGGTCAGCACCATTGCGTGGCGCAAGCCCTTGGCCGCTCCGGTCCAGGCCTCGCCGCGCATGGCCGCGCGGGCATCGTTCTCAACGCGGCAGCGCGCGTTGAGCAACCTGGAGAACGTTTCGACGAGCGGCAGGCCGGCGAGATTGGGAAGGTTGGTGGCGGTTGCATGCATCGTGCCGTCCGGCTGAACGGCGCCGCCGACCACCAGGCCGATGTGCCTCGGCTGTTCACCGGCTGCCAGCCCGTCAATCACGGACCGGACTTGCTGAAGCAGCACCTCCCGCGGCAAGTGTCCGCCCGCAGGTTCGATGCGTGTACCGAGAATCGTGCCATCGCCACTGAGTTTCGCCGCTTTCAGCGTGCTGCCGCCAATGTCGAGACCGTAGAGCACGGTTGTGCCTTCAGCGCCGGAAACGCTTCAACCGATCAATGCGGCGCTTGCCGTCCGCGGTCTCGCGATAGCCGAGAAAATCGGTGAACGTAAAGACGCAGACGCCGTCGGCTTCGCTCGCTTCCACGCTGTCCACGCAGCGCAAGAATTCCTCCGTGGTCAGGGTTTCGACGCGGCCGCGATTGGCATGCATGCCAGTGAGATAGAGCGGATTGCCCTGCACGGTACACACCGTCGCACGCCCGCTGCGGCGCTTGATGTCGGTGGCGATGGCGCCCGGCCAATCGGCATCCCGGCGCATGATCTGGTGATAGGCCATGACCTCGAAGATGTCGGCAACCGCTTGCAGCTTCGCAGGACTCTGGCCGAACACCTCTTCCACCGCATTGTCGAAGTCGCTGAGGAAGAAGGGCAGGGTATTGATGACGATCTGGAGATCAGGTTTGATCGCTAGCAAGGTCTTGCGGACGTGACCGACCGTCCGCACGGTCTCCATGCATTTCCAATCGCGCCACGCCGCGCGATGCCTTTCGGCAATGATGCGCGCCGCCGCAACCGGGTCCTTGATCGGCAGGTCGATATTCACCTCGGCGCAAAACCGCGTCAGCGTCTCAGGGCCATAGCAGTAGTCGGGCATGTCCGCGCGCTTCACATCCGGCAGCCAGATTTCCCAAAATCCCGGCCACCGGATGAAGCCCAGATGCACGCCGTCGGGCTCGAGCATCCTTACCGCCGGCTCCAGTATGCCGAGCTTGTGCGTAATGTTCACCTGCCGGTCCGGCGGCAGCCCGATGTACCAGTCGGTCTTCTCTTCCCGCCGGCCGAATTGATCGACCGGCAGCGCTTCCGGATGGGCGGCGATGAGTTTGGGATCGAAGCCGAAATTGAGCGACGCGAAATAGGCGATGCCGCGTTCCTTGAGCGCGTCGCGGAAGGCCCGGTCGTCAAGCGTCGCGAAGCGCTTGGCTTCATCCGGCGATACCTCGCTTTCGATCGCGGTGTCCTGCATGGGCAGCAGCTTGCTTTGCGCCAGGACGAAGGTGACGCCCATGCCCGCCAGCGTATCGGCCGCCGGCTCCGGATCGAGCCCATGGCGCAGGAACCAGCCGTTGTCATATATCTTCATGCCAACGCTGAGATCGAGCATGGTTCGGCAGGCCTTCGTTTTGCTATGGCGAAGCCGGCCGGGCACTACCCGGCCGGCGGCGACTCTGTTACCATTCGCCCTTGAATTCGCCGACATTGGCGGCGGTGATTTTGGGCATCGGAATGATGTTGCGCTTCTGCGGCAAGGGCTCGCCCTTGGCGAGCTTCATCGCGAATTCGAGCGCTTGCTTGGCGTCGGTGGTCGGCGACTGATCCATCGTGCCGTACATGAGTCCGTCCTTGATGGCTTTGAGCCCATTGATCGTGCCGCCGGTGCCGACGACTTTGATGTCGCCGCGCCCGGCCGCCTTGAACACCTCGGCCGCCGCGGCGCCCGAATTGTCGTCCTGGGCGAAGAGGCCGACTATGTCGTTGCCGTAGGAAGTGAGGAAGGCCTGCGCCACATCCTTGGCCTTCACCGGGTTCCAGTCGGCAGTCTGCGCGCCAAGGATCTTGATCTCGGACTTGAGCTCGGCCAGCCGGTCCTTAAGCCCCTGGGTGCGCAGAAGCGTCGTGCTCTGGCCGGGCGAACCTTCGATGATGGCGATGCCGCCCTTGCCGCCGAGCGCATCATTGAGCAATTCGGCGGCAATGACGCCCTGCACGTAGTCGTCAGGCCCTGAATAGCCCGCCAGCAGCGCCTGACCCGGTTCGGCCGGCTCGTTCGACACGGCGAGGATTGGAATGCCCGCTTCATGGGCTTTCTTCAGCGCCGGGATCACGGCGTTGCCGTCGAGCGATGTGACGAGCAGGACATTCACCTTACGGTCGACCAGTGAAGCGATGTCGCTGCTCTGTTTGGCGATGTCGCCATCGCCGCTGAGCGTTACCACTTCGACGCCCTCCATGCCCTTGGCGGAAGCCTCGATCGCGTTGGTCACTGCGGCGATATAGGGCCAGCCGAGATTGGGTTGCGAATGCCCGATCACGATCTTGTCGGCTGCACTGGCCAACGACGCCAATGCAAATGCCGAGCAGGCCGCGGCGTGACCTAAGAGCTTCATCAGTTTCTTCATGGCTCTTCCTCTCCTGTTCTCAAACTCCGTTCGGCCGGAACGCCGGCCCCGGCGGCAATGATGCTCGGCTCAGCGTTGCCGCGAACGCATGAGCAGTCCTCCCGCCACGACCAGGGTGAACAAGAGCCCGCCGATGGTCATGCGCTGGTAGTAGGATGGAACGTCGAGATGGTTCATTACATTGATGAGGCCGCCGACGAAGAGGAGCCCCGCGAAAGAGCCCCCGATCGAGCCTTCGCCCCCCTTGAGACTGGCGCCGCCGAGGAGTGCCGCCGCCGCCGCGGTTAGCGGTGTGGCATCGCCGACGATCGGCGAACCGGTGCCGAGCCGTGCTGCCAGCAGAAAGCCTCCGATACCGGCAAGCAGGCCTGAAAGCACGTAGCATTGAATCTTCAGACGGCTGACCGGCAACCCCGCCATCGCGGCAGAGCGCTCGTCGCCGCCGAGCGCGTAGACATGGCGGCCCCATGGTCGCGTGGTGAGCAGCACATGGGCAACGAGCATCACCGCCAGCAGCAGGATGAAGGCGTAGGGGACGGGATTTCCGCCGGCCAGCGCCAGGAAGCTCTCTTCGAGGCTCACCACGGGGCGTGTATCCGTATAGGCAAGCGTCGCTCCGCGCACCATGACCATCATGGCGAGCGTGGCGATGAAGGGATTGATGTTGAGCCTGGTGACCAGCGCCCCGCTGAGCGATCCCGCGATGGCGCCGGCGAGCCCCGCGCCGGCCATTGCCGCCGGCAGGCCCCACGGGAGAAGCACCACCCCGGCGACGCCGCCCATGGCAAGCACCGCCCCGACCGCGAGATCGAAGCCGCCGGCGATCATGACGATGGTCATGCCGATCACCACGAGACCATCCACCGAGATGGCTTCGAGCAACGTACGCAAATTGGCGAGCGACCAGAAGCCCTCGACCAGGGACGCCACGGCAAGCAGCGGCAGCAGAGGCGGCAGAACGAAGAGCCGTATGACCCAAGTCGAGGCGACGAGCGCTCATGGCCGGCCCATTTCCCCGCGCCGCCAGGCATAGAAAGCGACTGCGCCGGTCAGCACCAGCCCCTGCACGAAAAGCTGCATGGGATATTGATAGTCGAGGATGGTCATGACGTTGGTGATGACGGCGACCACCAGAATGGCGGCCGCCGTGTCGGCCGGTCGGCCGATACCGCCGGCAAGGCTGGTGCCGCCGAGCACTGCCGCGGTGAGTGCGGGAAACTCGTAGCGTCCGATCGCCGTCGGATCGACACGGCCGACCAGCGAGGCGATGATCACGCCGGAAAGTGCTGCCAGTGCGCCGGAGAGGGCAAACGTGGCGATGCCATTGCGAACCACCGGTATGCCGGCGCGTTTTGCCGCTTCGATATCGCCGCCGATTGCGTAGATATGGCGGCCGAACACCGTGTTGGCCATGAGGCCGGCGAGTAGCGCTGTAAGCAGAGCGAAAAAGATCACCGGCAGCGGGATACCGAGCGGTCGAGCATGGGCGATGGCGGTGAAGAGGGGATCGATCGCTTCGGCGCGAACGTGTTGGCCGGAAACGGTGGCAAGCGTTGCACCGATCACCAGGAACTGCATGCCGATGGTGGCAACGATCGAATTGGCGCCGGCGCGACAGACGGCGAGCCCGTTGATGATGCCGATGGCGGTTCCCGTGACAAGCGGCAAGATGATGGCCGCGGCAGTTCCGGACGAACCCTCAGGCCCGATCATTAACGCCATCACGGCGGCCATCATCACTACGGCGCCGGTAGACAGGTCGAAATGCCCGCCGATGAGCACAACCGTCATGCCGAGCGCTACGATGCCTGCAATCACGCCCTGCTGCAACACAGCGACGAGGTTGTTGGGCGTCAGAAAACGGTCGGAGAGCAGCGCTGCCGCGATCGCTATAAGGAAAAGGACGATCCAAATAGGAGTCACGTGGCGCCGGATATTGGGCCTCACGACGGCTTGCCTCCGCGCCGACCGCGCACGATCATCTCGACGACGTCGTCCTCGCTGGCGCCGTGGGCCGCAACCTCGCCCACGATCTCCCCGGCCTTGAGCACCACGATCCGGTTCGCAAGGTTCAGCACGCTGCGCACGTCATGGCTCACCAGCAGAATGGCGATGCCGCGGTCGCGCAGCTTTCGGATCAGCAGCTCGACCTGCGCGGTCTCATGAGGCCCCAGCGCCGCCGTCGGCTCGTCCATGACCAGGACACGGACATTGAAATGAATGGCGCGGCCGATAGCGATGGCCTGGCGCTGGCCGCCGGACATGAGTCTCACCGGCCGGTCGAGCTCGGTGAAGGTGGGATTGAGCTGGGCGAGCGCATCGGCTGCCTCGTTCGCCATGCGCTTCTTGTCGAGAAAGCCAAGCGGCGTGCGCAACTCGCGCCCGAGGAAAAAATTGGAGGTGGCGTCGAGGTTATCCGCCAACGCCAGCGTCTGATAGATGGTCTCGATCGCATGCCGCCTGGCGTCGGAGGGGGAGTGGAAATGGACGGGTTGCGTTCTCGATGTGAAGCGTGCCGGCGGACGGCTGAAACACACCGGAAAGGATCTGGACGAGAACCGACTTTCCCGCCCCGTTGTGACCGACGAGCGCTACGACCTCGCCCGTATGAACCGCGAGGTCGACATTGGAAAGCGCTTGCACGCCGCCGAAGTTCTTGCTCACCGCAAGAAACTCGACGAGCGGAACCGTCGCCATGACGCCTCCGGGTGGCCGCCAGTTTTGTGCAGACTACAAGTTGAGTTTCCCGATTAAGTCAACATAAGCAGGTTGCATTCGTCGGTGCGCCAGGACAGTCCCGAACGGATTCGGCTCAGTACCTGGGCGAAAGAAGCGCCGCCTTGGCGCTCTGCGCTTCCCCTTCTCGCTGCAACACCATCGGCTGCACTTCGTTTGTGAACGTAGGGAAGGAAGACCTGGTCGTTGCCCAGCCGAGCCAGGTCATCAGGCTCAGGCACGATCGTAAGCAAGGAACAACTCACCGTCGTCTGGGCGTAGCGATCTAAAAAAATTTTCTCTTAACTGCCCGCGGGAGACTGTTGCCTCCCGACAGGTCCCAGATGGCCGGGCCTCCAGGGAGAAAGGAAACACCATGTCCGTTACCCGCCGTACCTTCTGCTTTCCGCCGGCGCCTTTGGCGCGGTCGCGCTGACTGCGGGCCTGGCGTTCGCCGAACTGCCGCCGCTCGCGCAGAAAGACACCTACAAGGTCGGCTTCGCCCAGGTCGAATCGAACAACCCCTGGCGCATCGCCCAGACCAAGAGCATGAAGGACGAGGCCGCCAAGCTCGGCTACCAGCTCGTCTACACCGATGCCGCCGGCTCGGCCGCCAAGCAGGTCGCCGACGTCAACTCGATGATCGCCCAAGGGGTCGACCTGATCTTCCTCGCTCCGCGCGAGGAAAAGCCACTGATCCCGGCGGTCATGGCCGCCAAGAAGGCCGGCATCCCGGTGATCCTGCTCGACCGCAATGTCGACCAGTCGCTGGCCAAGCCCGGCGAGGACTATGTCACCTTCATCGGCTCGGATTTCATCGAGGAAGGCAAGCGCATGGCCGAGTGGCTGATAAAGAACGCCAACGGCAAGACGAAAATCATCGAGCTCGAAGGCACGACCGGCTCCTCGCCCGCCAATGATCGCAAGAAAGGCTTTGACGAAGCGATCAACGCGGCCGGCGGCTTCGAGATCCTCGCGTCGCAGACCGGCGACTTCGCCCGCGACAAGGGCCGTCAGGTGGCGAATCGCTGCTGCAGGCGCATCCGGACGCCGACGTGATCTATGCTCACAACGACGAGATGGCGATGGGCGCCATCGCGGCGCTCGAAGCCGCGGGCAAGGTGCCGGGCAAGGACGTGATCGTGCTGTCGATCGACGGCGGCAAGGAAGCGGTCCAGGCGGTCGTCGACGGCAAGATCGCCGCCGTCGTCGAATGCAATCCGCGCTTCGGCCCGAAGGCGTTCGAGACCATGGCCCGCTACGCCAAGGGCGAGACGATCGAGCCGGCGCTGATCAACGAAGACAAGTTCTACGATCCATCCAATGCCGCGGCCGAGCTGCCCAACGCCTACTAAATCCACTCGAGACGGAGCCGGCCGGAGACTTGCTCCGGCCGGTTCCATTGCTTTTGCATGCCGGCCCGGATTGCCTGCAAATCGGCGCTGAGGCACAATCCCGACGGGAGGAGCGCTCGTGCTTTTATCCATGAAGGGCATCGACAAGAGCTTTTCCGGCGTCCGGGTGCTGACTGCGGCTTCGCTCGAAATCGGGACCGGCGAGGTCATGGCGCTGGTCGGCCAGAACGGCGCCGGCAAATCGACGCTGATCAAGATCCTCACCGGCGCCTATTCGCGCGACGCCGGCGCGATCTCCTTCGACGGCAAGGACGTCGACTTCCGCTCGACCGCCGACAGCCAGGCGGCCGGCATCGCCACCATCTATCAGGAGATCAATCTCGCCCCGCACCGCTCGGTCGCCGAGAACATCTTCCTCGCCCGCGAGCCGCAGCGCTTCGGCCTGCTCGACCGCCGCCGCATGCGCGCCGAGGCGCGCGCCGTGCTGAAGCGCTTCAACCTCAATATCGACGTCGACCGCCCGCTCGGGGATTTCGGCGCCGCGACCCGGCAGATGGTGGCCATCGCCCGCGGCGTCACGCAGAACGCCCGGCTGGTGATCATGGACGAGCCGACGTCCTCGCTCGACGAGCGCGAGGTCGCGGTGCTGTTCGAAACGATCCGCACGCTGAAGGCCGACGGCGTGGCGACGATCTTCATCACCCACCGGCTCGACGAGCTCTACGCGGTCTGCGACCGCGTCACCATCATGCGCGACGGCCGCACGGTCGCCGTCGCGCCATGAAGGACATCTCCAAGTATCGAGCTGGTGCGCACCATGCTCGGCAAGGAGCTGACCGCGTTCACCGCGCAGCGCGCGCAACCGGGAAGGCGCGGAGCGCGAGACCTTCGTCGAGGCGACCGGCACTTGCTGCCGGCCTCCGGGTGCGCGACGTGTCGCTGACGATCGGCAAGGGCGAGATCGCCGGCCTGGCCGGGCTGCTGGGCTCCGGCCGCACCGAGACGGCGCGGCTGATCTACGCCGCCGACCGCCGGGACGGGGGCATCGTCAAGGTCGCCGGCGCGCGAACGACACTATTCCGAGCCGGCCGACGCCATCGCGCGACGGCATCGGCTTCGTCTCGGAGGACCGCAAGGTCGAAGGCATCATTCCCGAGATGAGCGTGCGCGAGAACATGACGCTGGCGCTGCTGCCGCGGCTGCAGAAATCCGGCATCGTCGACCACGCCGCGCAGCAGAAGATCGTCGACCGGTACATCGAGGCGCTCGGCATCAAATGCGCCTCGCCCGAACAGCCGATCCGCGAACTGTCCGGCGGCAATCAGCAGAAGGTGCTGCTGGCGCGCTGGCTGTGCATGAATCCGCGCCTGCTGATCGTCGACGAGCCGACGCGCGGCATCGACGTCGGCGCCAAGGCCGAGATCCTGAAGCTCCTGCGCTCGCTTGCCGACGACGGGCTCAGCGTGTTGATGATCTCCTCCGAACTCGAGGAACTGATCGCCGCCGCCGACCACGTCACCGTGCTGAGCGACGGCTGTTCGGTCGCGCATCTCGCCGCCGACGAACTCAGCGAGGAGCGGCTGATGGCAGCCATGGCGCACCAGGACGAGGCGGCGGCATGACCACGCTGGAGACGCAGCTGCCGCAGCGCCTGCGAAGCACGCGCCGCAACTCGCTGGTCTGGCTCAGCCGCTACGGCACGCTGGCCGCATTCCTGGCGCTGATCGTGTTCAACATCGCCGTCACGCCGAATTTCCTGTCCTGGCAGACGCTGAACGTGAATCTGACCCAGGTGGCGACGATCGTCATCGTCGCGGTCGGCATGACGCTGGTGATCGCCACCGGCGGCATCGATCTCTCGGTCGGCTCGCTGATGGCGATCTCCGGCGCGCTCGCGCCGATGATCTTCCTCGGCACCATCGTGCCGATCGACAGCCCGGTGCTTGGCGTCGCGCTGGCCTTCACCGTTCCCGTCATCGTCGCCGCCCTGTTCGGCTGGTTCAACGGCATGCTGATCACGCGCTATTCGATCCAGCCGATCGTCGCCACGCTGGTGCTGTTCATCGCCGGGCGCGGCATCGCCCAGGTGATGACCAACGGCAATCTGCAGGTGTTCAAGAACGGGCCGTTCCAGTTCATCGCGCTCGGCCGCATCTTCGGCATTCCGGCCCAGGTCGTCATCATGGTCATCGTGGTCGCGGCGGCGGCGTTTCTCATCCGCCGCACCGGACTTGGCCGCCAGATCATCGCCGTCGGCGGCAACGAAAAGGCGGCGCGGCTCGCCGGCATTCCGGCCAAGCGCGTCAAGCGGCTGGTCTATGTCATCAGCGGCGCGCTGGCGGGCATCGCCGGCCTGATCGTGGTCGCGCGCAATTCGGCGAGCGACGCCAACCTCGTCGGGCTCGGCATGGAACTCGACGCCATCGCGGCGGTCGCGGTCGGCGGCACGCTGCTGACCGGCGGCCGCGCCAACGTGCTCGGCACGCTGCTCGGCGCCTGCGTCATCCAGCTGGTCCGCTACACGCTGCTTGCCAACGGCGTTCCCGATGCCGCGGCGCTCGTCGTCAAGGCGGGGCTGATCGTCGCCGCCGTCTACATCCAGCAGCGCGCCGACAGGGGATAGCTATGAGCGCCGGCGACATCGAAACTCGGCTTCCTCGGCCCGCTTGCGCCGAAATCCAACATCGACCTCGCGCGGCTCGGCGTGGTAGCGGCGCTGATCGGGCTGATCCTGTTCGGCGCGCTGCGCTACGACAATTTCATGTCGCAATACAACGCGCTGTCCTTCCTGCGCTACAATTCCATGTTCGCGCTGATCGCGCTCGGCATGGCGCTGGTCATCATGACCGGCGGCATCGACCTGTCGGTCGGCGGCACGGCGGCGATGGCGAGCGTGGTGGCGGCACTGCTCTCGCCCTATCACTGGGCGGCGGGGCTGCCCGGCGGCCTGGCGGCCGGACTCGCAGTCGGGCTGATCAACGGCGTCGTCATCACGAGGCTCAGGATACAGCCGTTCATCGCCACGCCTGGCGCCATGCTCGCCGCCTATGGCACCGGGCTGCTGCTCGCCGGCAACCAGTCGGTGTCGGTGTCCTACGACAGCGGCTTCACGATCATCGGCCAGGACGATTCCTGGGCTTCCCGATCCCGGCATGGATCGCGCTTGCTGTCTATGTCGTCGGCTGGATCGCGCTGGAGCGCCATGCGATCGGCCGCCGCATCCTCGCCATCGGCGACGGCGAGGCGACGGCCAGACTGATGGGCCTGAAGGTCGAGCGCACGCTGATGGGCGTCTACATGACCTCCGGTCTGCTCGCCGGCATGGCGGGCGTCATCCTCGCCTCGCAGTTCGGCGCCGGCCAGCCGACCGAAGGCGTCGGCTGGGAGCTGTTCGCCATCGCCTCGGTGGTGGTCGGCGGCACGCTGCTTACCGGCGGTGTGGGCTCGGTCGGCGCGACGCTCGCCGGCGCGCTGCTGCTCGCCATGGTCTTCAACATCCTGAACTTCGAGAACGGGCTCGGCTGGATCTCGCTGTCGGCCTATTGGCAGTCGGTTATCCGCGGCCTGTTCCTGCTTGCGGTCGTCGTCCTGCAGGCGAAGATTGCCGGCAGCCGCGAGCAGGCGATACCTGATGACCATGGGAATTTTCCGGAAAGTCGGTTCTGGTCACCGGCGCCGGCAAGGGCATCGGCCTTGCGATGGCGAAGATGCTGGCCGCGCGCGGCGCGAAAATCGTCGCGATCAGCCGCTCGGCAAACGACCTCAAGGCCCTCGACATGGAAACCGGCTGCCGCTCCTTCGCCGTCGATCTCGCCGACGCGGAGGCGACGCGCAAGCGGCACGCGGCCATGCCGGTCGACTATCTGGTCAATTGCGCCGGCACGACGATGCTGGAACCGTTCCTCGACGTTTCACTCGAAGTCCTTCGACCGTCTGATAGCCGTCAACACCCGGGCGCCGCTGATCATGTCGCAGGAATATGCGAAGGACCGCATCGCCGCGGAGCTGCCCGGCGCGATCGTCAATGTGTCGAGCAATTCGGCATTCACAGGCTTTGCCGATCACGCCGCCTATTGCGCCTCCAAGGGCGCGCTCGACGCGATGAGCCGTGTCATGGCCAACGAGCTTGGCCCGCATGGCATTCGCGTCAACTGCGTCAACCCGGCGATCACCCTGACCGCCATGGCGAAAAAGGCATGGAGCGATCCGGAAAAGGCCGCGCCAATGCTGTCCAGAATGCCGCTCGGCCGCTTCATCGAACCGGAGGAAGTGGCCGAAGTGGTGCTGTTCTTGCTCTCCGACCGCGCTTCGATGATCAACGGCGTGTCGATGCCGATCGATGCGGGCTTCAACGTTCTCTGACTACTTCTTGGTGACCGTGACGATCAGCGCCGGCATGTCGAACACGATCGTGCCGTCCTTGCCGGCGAATGGCTTCAGCGCCAGCTCGGCTTCCCCGAGCAGCTTCGCGAACTGCGCATCGTCGAGCATGCCGCCGAGCGTCCAGACACAGGCCCGCTCGGTGGAAACCAGCGATGCGATCGATGCGAACCTGACGCTGCCGTTGTGCCGCACGATCTCCGCATTCCCGATCCCGGCCTCGGCACATATCGGGCGGAGCTTGTCCGGATCGCCGAGCACGAACGGCGCCCGAAACGCATCGGCCACGCGCTGGCCGAAGAGTTTCTGCAGCAACTGTGCAAACGCCCCATAGCCCGGCGAATGGTCGAGCGCGTCGCACACCGCCACCGCCAGTCGCCCCTTCGGCCGCAGCACGCGCATCATCTCGCGCAAGGCTGCAGCACGATCGTCGAAGAACATGAGCCCGAACTGGCTTGCCACCGCGTCGAAGCTCTGGTCCGGGAAGGGAAGCGACTCCGCTTTGCCTTCGCGCCATTCGATGGCGGTGCTCTTCCGCCGCGCCACCGACAGCATGTCCGGATTGGCATCGAGACCGGCGACCGCGCCCTGGGGCCGACCCGCTCATGGGCCGCCAGGGCAAGGACTCCCGTTCCGCAGGCAACGTCGAGAACCTTGTCGCCCTCGCCGATCTTGGCGGCATCCGCTACGACGGGACCCCACTGCCGGAACAGCGCCGGGACAAACAACTCGTCATACACTTCTGCCGGTGTGCGCGTTCTGTCGATGACGTTCATGGGGTACCTCCGTGCCAGGGCGATGTGGATGTGGTGTGGAGGCCATTGTATTCTGCGCCATGGTCCCGACCCATGATCGAGCGTCCGGATCGCTTGCCGGACCGTCTGTAGATAAACCCGGGCCGCCGCTCGCTGCGCCATCACCGCTCCGGGACATGCCACCGGGCAAGCGATCCGCTGTCCGAGGTCCTGCGCACGGTGAAACTCACCGGCGCCTTGTTTTTTCTGGTCGATGCATCCTCGCCGTGGGGCGTCGTAGTGCCGCACGCGGACGTATTCGGCCCGATCATTTTTCCTCAGGCGCAGCATATCGTCTCCTACCACATCGTCCTCAAAGGGTCGGGGTATGCCAGCGTCAATGGAAGCCGACCGACGCGGTTCGCCGCGGGCGACATCATCGTCTTTCCGCATGGCGATCCCTACGCCATGCTCAGTGGGCCGGGGCCGCCGCCCGCCTCCGCCGCTGAAGAGGCCATGCAGTTCTTCCGCAACATGGCGGCGGGCCGGCTGCCTTTTGTGGTCGAAGAAGGCGGCGGCGGCCCCGAGCAGGCTCAGTTCGTGTGCGGGTTTCTCGGCTGCGATGTGCGTCCGTTCAATCCACTGCTCGCCACCTTGCCGAGGCTCTTGCACATGCAGCGTCCGGCCGACCTCGAGAGCGATCTGCTTGATCGCCTGATCGATCTCACGCTCGCCGAGGCACGCACCCGCCGCGCCGGAGGCGAATGTATCCGTCTCGGCCTCAGCGAACTGATCTTTATCGAAGTTGTCCGTCGTTACCTGGCGACGGTTCCCGCCGATGGGGCGGGATGGCTGTCGGGCCTGCGCGATCCGGCTGTCGGGCGTGTGTTGGCGCTGCTGCATGAGCACCTCGCCCATCCGTGGACACTCGAAGAGCTTGCTAACAAAACTGGTATGTCGAGATCAGTGCTGGCTGACCGGTTCGTTCAGCGGATCGGTTGTCCGCCCATGCAGTACCTGACCCAGTGGCGCATGCAGGTCGCTGCTCGGCTACTTTCCGACGGGGCAATGAAGGTCGCGGCGGTAGGCCGCGAGGTCGGCTACGCTTCGGAGGCGGCGTTCAGCCGTACTTTCAAGCGGATCGCCGGGACCTCGCCCGCCAGCTGGCGCCAGGGAACCGGCAAATCTCCGGCCCCGCGGGCTGCCGGCAAATCGATCTAGCTCCGGTACTGCATGATGAGCCTGGCGAGGCTCTGCTGGATCGGAGTTCGCGGTTCGAGCTGATCTGCCGCATGCGGTTGCGGAGGCTGGGCGGCTGGATGGGGCGGCGGCGAGATGCTGCCTGACGCGCCTGCTGCCAATCGCGGCGCAGTGACTGGCCGCCGGCGAACATGGTGCCGTTTGATTGCGGCTGATAGGCCGGCGATTTCAGGCCGTTGCCGGCGAGTGCGTTCCTCGGGCGCACGGCTGCGCCGAAGCTCGGGGAGGGTACTGACACGATCGCTGCCGGCGCAGCCGGCTCCTCGGCCAGCTCCGGGGCTGCATTGTCGGCGGGCGGGTTGAAGTTTTGCTGGCGCCAGCGGGCCACGATGTCAACCAGGAAATGCTCGTCGGTGATTTCCTGGCTCCAGTTGTGCGAAAACGAAGCGGTAGTGCTCTTGGGCAGCGAATCGTCAGGCAGCAGGTCGAACTTCATGCGCGTCGGCAGGGCTACGCCTTCGCCGAAGGTGATGGCCTCGCCCGTGCCCATGGTCGGCACGAATTCGAGCAGGCTCGCGGCAGCATCGGAAATGCCGGCCTTCAGGATCTCCTGGTCGCGCTCATTGGTGAGCCGGAACGAGAAGATCGTGTTGCACTGGGACAGGATGGTCGGATCGAGTTCGGCCGGGCCGCTGGGTGATGATGGCGAGCGATACGCCGTATTTGCGGCCTTCCTTGGCGATGCGCGAAATCGCCCGCTTGGTCGGCTCGAAGCCGCAGACTGCGGTCGATCGGCACATAGCGGTGCGCCTCCTCGCAGACGAAGGTGATCGGCACCCTGCCGCCGCTCCACAGGCCGAAATCGAAGGCAAGCCGGGCCAGCACCGACACCACCACATTGATGACTTCGGAGGGCAGCCCGCCGAGCTCGAGGATGGCGATCGGCTTGCCGTTGACCGGGACGCGGAAGAGCGCGGCACAGGATCTGCGCCATGGTGTCCTGCACCGTGAGGCTGCCGAACATGAACGAATAGCGCGGATCGCGGGTAATGGTCTCGATGCGCGCCTTCAGCCGCTTGTAGGGGGCAAGTTCGCCGCGCAGTTCGAGCTTGCCGATATATTCCTCGAGCAGGCCGATCAGGTCCGAGGAGCGGTAGGGGACCGGCGTGTCGACGCCGACGTTGCTGGTTTCGGCCGCCATCTTGTCGCGCAGCGAGTTCTGGCGGTCGCGCCGCTGGTTGCTCATGTAGCGCAGCTTGGCCTGCGGGATGAGCTCGCGCAGGATTTCGGCATCGGTCTCCTTGTGCGGCTGGTTGCCGATCAGGACCTCGACGATCTCTTCGAAGTTGAGCAGCCAGAAGGGCAGGTTCATGTTGTCGGGTGTG
Source organism: uncultured Alphaproteobacteria bacterium (assembly GCA_963780765.1). Classification (GTDB taxonomy): domain Bacteria; phylum Pseudomonadota; class Alphaproteobacteria; order Rhizobiales; family Aestuariivirgaceae; genus CAWHQZ01. The sequence goes on from CAWADI010000029.1 coordinate 276,420, forward strand.
ATCACCTCGGCTGTCGCTCTGAAGGACAGGTGCGTATTCGCGATGCACGTCGAGCAGCAGGATATGGGCTTGCGGGTTTTTCTCCAGAATGCGGCTCAGGATCAGGGCCACCGCACAGGATTTGCCGGTGCCGGTGGTGCCAAGCACGGCGAAATGCTTGCCCAGCAGCTCGTCGATCTTGACCATGGCCGGGATCGAGGCGTCCTGCTGGATGTGGCCGATGCGGATCGAGGTCTCGGTGTCGCAGGCATAGGCCATCGACAGCTCGTTCTTGCTGGCGCGGAAGACGAGATCGCCGAGCGAAGGATAGGTCGAAATACCGCGCCGGAAGCTGGTCGGCCGGCCCTGTTCGTCCTTGGGCAGTTCGCCGATGAACTCGACCTCGACGATGCGCAGCTCCTGCTCGTCCTGGCGCGTGCGACGGCATCGGCGAGCTCATGGCCGACACCAGGGCAAGCGCGATCGATGGCGTCAGTGTCGACCTTGAGCAGGGTGCCGATTTCCGGGCTCTTGACGCAACGCGATGCCCTGGCAGCTGCTCGTCGACATCGAGCAGGATCATGGCATGGGCGCCGGTGACGGCGACGATGCGGCCGATCCGGTCGAGCGATGCCATCGGTGCCGGCTTGAGGGCATCGGCGTTCGGGTTTGCCTGGTTCATCGTCTTGTCCTGGTTGCGATCAGTTGATGGAAGGGTTGACGAGGCGGGGAAGAGGACGGTGACGCGCGTGCCCTGCCCTTCTCGCTTTCGATCAGCAGGTCGCCGCCATGTAATCGCGCCAGGGCGACGGAGATCGGCAGGCCGAGGCCGGTGCCTTCGTGCAGGCGGTGGACGCCCGTTTCGACCTGGCCGAACGGCCGCATGGCGACTTCGATTTCGCTCGCCGTCATGCCGATGCCGGTGTCGACGATACTCAGGCTGACGAATCCGTTGGCGTCGAGGCGGGCGTCAATGGTGACTCGGCCTTTCTTCGGGGTGAACTTCACGCAATTCGACAATATGTTGATGAGGATCTGCTTGGTGCGCAGCGGATCGGCGAGGACTGGTGGCAACTCCGGCGGACAGAGGTTGGTGACCTTGATGTCTTTCTCCTTGGCTTTCGCAAGATGATGTAGAGGCAACCCTGGAGCGCGTCCTGGAGGATCAGCGGCTCGGGGTCGACCGAGAGCTTGCCCGCCTGGACTTTCGACACGTCAAGGATGCCGTTGATCAGCATGAGCAGGTGCTCGGCCGCCTGCTTGATGTAGCCCGAGTACTGCTTGACCTTTGCCGGGTCGCTGATCTTCAGAACGGCGAGCATGTCGGAGAAGCCGATGATGGCATTGAGCGGCGTCCGCAGCTCATGGCTCATATGGGCAATGAACTCTGACTTGGCCTTGGAGGCCAGTTCCGCCTCGACTTTGGCGGCGTTGAGCGCCACGATCGACTTGTGGCGCGCGACGGCACGGCCGAAATGCTCGGAGTACTCCGCCATCAGCGAGCCCTGCCTGTACCAGCGATGGCCGAACGTACGCATGCACCAACCCTCCCGGCCCTTCTAGTGGAAAGGCAATAATGTCGGGTTAACCGATGCTTGCAGGTTGTTGCACGAAGCCGTTGGCGGCCTTTACGCCCGGGGATTCGATGCTAGACTGACAACAACGTTAACGATTTGGGCAGCAGCCGGGTTTCCCCCCGAAACTTCCTTGCGGGGTGCGGGAACCGCTGGTGTCGAATGGGACGGATTTGGACGGGACGCGCGACTTTCAGTCACGAGCCAGGCGCCGCCGCTGGCCCTCATCGCGATCACGCCGGCCTCGCCCGTCGCCGCAGGGTCCAGGCGTCGAAGCGGCATTGGTGTACGGCGCCCTCGATCTTGGCACCAACAATTGCCGTCTGCTGCTTGCCGAACCGGGAATCGGCGGGTTTTCGGTGGTTGATGCATTTTCCCGCATCGTCAGGTTGGGTGAGGGGGCAAGCCGAACCGGGCGCCTCGATGATCATGCCATGCAGCGAACCATCGATGCCCTGCGCGTGTGCGCCAACAAGCTGATCTGGCGCAAAGTCGAGCGTCGGCGGCTGGTCGCAACCGAGGCCTGCAGAACGGCGGCCAACGGAATGGAGTTCATCGAGCGGGTGAAATCCGAGACGGGCCTGCGGCTGGAGGTCATCGACCGGCAGACCGAAGCGAAGCTTGCGGTCGCCGGAGCGGCGCCTCTGATCGAGCCTGGCGCGGAGAGAGTGCTTGTGTTCGATATCGGCGGCGGATCTACCGAGCTCATCTGGCTTGAACGCGCGGCCGCCGAGCGAGCGATCCGGGATTGGATTTCTCTTCCCGCCGGCGTGGTGACGATCGCCGAAATGTTCGGCGGCGTCGAAGTGACAGGCGCAACGTATGCGGCCATGTGCAGCCACGTCCGGGCGATGCTGGAGCCGTTCCGGGGGCGCCTCGCCGACCGCACGGGCTTGTCGACCGGCCCCGATCATTTGCTGGGCACGTCCGGCACGGTGACGACCATTGCCGGAGTTCAGTTGGGCCTTGCGCGATATGACCGCTCCCGCGTCGATGGCTCATGGCTGACCATGGGCGACGTTGCGCAGGTGACGGCGCGCCTCCTGGCCATGAGCTACGCGGAGCGGGCCGCCAGTCCATGCATTGGCTATGACCGGGCCGATCTCGTGCTGGCGGGCTGCGCCATCCTGGAAGAGATTTGCAGGGCCTTTCCGGCCGACCGCCTGCGCGTTGCCGACCGCGGACTGCGCGAAGGCATTCTCACGAGCCTGATGAACGAGGACGGCACGTACGGGTGTCCCAATGGCGTCCAAAGTTAGTAGGGGCCGGGAACTCAAGACCCGGCTCAGGACTGCCAAGGGCCGCACGCCGTCGCAGGCGAACTGGCTCAAGCGCCAACTCAACGATCCCTATGTCCACGAAGCCCGGCGCCTCGGGCTCAGGGCTCGCTCGGCCTTCAAACTCATGGAGATCGACGACAAGTATCGTTTGCTGAAGCCCGGCCAGACGGTCGTCGACCTTGGAGCCGCGCCGGGCAGCTGGTCACAGGTGGCTGCACGTCGCTGCAGGGCCGGCGAGGGCGGCGGCCGGGTCATTGCGATCGACCAGCACGACATGCAGCCCATTGCCGGCGTCACCATCCTGAAAGCGGATTTTCTCGAGGACGAGGCGCTGGAGCTTCTGCGGACTGTCCTGGCGGGCGAGCCGGTTGATGTCGTTCTTTCCGATCTGGCGGCCCACGCCACCGGTCACCGCCGCACCGACCATCTCAAGATTGTCGCGTTGTGCGAGGCAGCCTTTTCCTTCGCGCAGGAGGCACTGAGGCCGGGCGGTACTTTCCTGTGCAAGGTGTTGCAGGGTGGTACGGAAGGAGACCTTCTTGCCGCATTGAAGCGCGCTTTCACTACGGTTCGGCATGTAAAGCCGGCCGCCAGCCGCAGCGACTCGGCCGAGTTCTATGTGCTGGCTACCGGTTTTCGCGGCGGAGAATTGTCTCGGTAAAGCGCCACCGTACTCTTGCTGATCCGGGTAGTGCTGCTGCAAGCCGCTTCGTGCGCATTCCGTTCGCACATGTTCGGGCCTGACGCCAAGCCCGACGGCGCGCCCGGTAATCCCGCTTAAGACCGGAAACCTGTCGATGAGACGCAACGCCAGCGGCATCTTCACCTCCGAGCTGCCGGCAAGTGCAGGAGCGATCAGTCGCTCCTGGATCGCGAGCTGAAGACGTTGCGTCACCCGGGTCGGCCAGTCTCGCCGCCTCTGAACCTGGGCAAGATGCTCGCCTTCCAGCCGCCCCCGCAGGAGCGGCTCGACCAGAACGTTCGCCGCCGCGACCGCATCCTGAACCGCCAGATTGACCCCGACCCCGCCGACCGGCGACATGGCGTGGGCGGCATCGCCGATGCACAGGAAGCCCGGGCGCCACCAGGTCTTCAGCCGGTTGACCTGAACGTTGAGCAGCCTTACCTGCGACCAGTCCTGGATTTCGTCGGCACGCGAGGGCGCAACCGGCACCAGTTCACCGATCGTCTTCCGGAGCGAGTAGATGCCGGCGGCGCGCACCCGCTCATATCCCCCCTTCGGAATTACGAACGCACACTGCCAGTAGTCTCCACGGTTGAGCATGACGAATATTGCACCGGCAGCGAACCGCGCCTGTGTCTCCGCCGTATCTTCGGGGTGCCGCGACAAGCGGAACCAGAGGGCATCCATGGGAGCGCCCAGCTCCTCGAGTTCGAGCCCGGACTGGCGCCGCAGCCTGGAATCACGCCCATCGGCGGCGACCACCAGTTTCGTGTGCATTTCAACCGGCCCGTCGGATGTCAGGACGCGCACGCCGACGACATCGCCGCCTTCTTCGATCAATGACTGCGCCTTGCACTCCATGAACAGCCGGAAGGTCGGGTAGCGGCGCGCTTTCTCCGCGATGAAGTTCAAAAAGTCCCACTGCGGCATCATGGCGATGAACCTCGCTCGCGTCGGCAGGCGGGAGAAATCGGCGAGCATTACGCGCCGCTCGCCGAACCGGGCGGCGAGGCGCGGCACCGGCTGGTGCGGCAACTTCAGGAATTCATCGAGAAAGCCCAACTCATCCATGATCTGCATGGTCGAGGGATGGATGGTATCGCCACGGAAATCGCGCAGAAAATCTGCATGCTTCTCGACCACCACGGCGTCGACCCCGGCGCGGGCGAGCAGCAACCCCAGCATCAGCCCTGCCGGACCGCCGCCCGCGATGCAGCAGGTCGTCTCGATCCGGCTTGCCGGCTTCATTCGGAGTTTCCGCCTGCCGTAGCGGCTTTCACAGCCGGCGGCTGTCCGATGGCCTTCAGCAAACGGCCGAACTCGGGCGTTGCGGATGTCGAAGGTTTTGCCTCCGCGGATCCGTTCAAATTCAATGACCCGCAGCGGTCCGCCGCGCTCTTCGTCATGGCCGACGACGCCCGACTCTCCCCGCAGGCCGCTTTCCGCCGCGTGCTCCACCATGCTGCGGATGAGGCGCAGATCCTCGCCGTTGGCGGCGGCGGAGCGGGCGAAGTAGCCGGACTTCTGCACCAGGGTGCGGTCCGCTCCGACGAGCTTGGCCAGCCGCTTGGCAAACCAGTCGCCGACGTTGATCTTGTCGAGCTTGACGTGGCCGAAGGCGTCGCGCTCGATCGTATCGCCGCGCGTCTGCATCTCCTCGACGATCTCGCGCACGTACGCTCCTTCGCTCAGGAAGATGTTGACGCAGTCCTTGCGGCCCATCGCGTCTTTCAGCCTCCGGGCCTCGGCCGCGAGGTCGACTTTCATCTCGGGCACGTAGACCGCGTCGATCTCCTTGTGCTCACGGCCGAGATTGAATTCGGGCAGAAACTCCATTCCCGCCAGCCGCTCGCGATACGCCATTGCCGTCGCCGCGGTGAGCCAGCCGCAGTTCCGCCCCATGACTTCATGGATCAGCAGCATGCGCGGCGAGGTGCTTTGTTCGTTCACGACGTTTTCGAAAAAAACCGCACCCTGCTCGGCGGCGGTCATCGCTCCGAGCGACTGCCGGATGGGCACGATATCGTTGTCGACCGTCTTGGGCAGGCCGACGACCGTGAGCGGATAGCCGTTGCTCGCGAGATATCGGGCAAGGTCCGCAGCGGTGGTGTTCGTGTCGTCGCCGCCGATGGTGTGCAGGATGGTTATGCCGTCACGCGCCAGCTGTTCTGCCGCAACCTGCAGCGGATCCTGGTCCTCCGTCACCAGGCCGCGGGCGACGCAATCCTTCTTGTTGGTGAGCTTGATGCGACTGTTCTTGATCGGCGAGCCGCCATGGTGATGCAGGACGGCCGCTCTTGCCCGAACCTCCGGCGTGACGGCGAAGGACTGGCCCTTCAGGAGTCCCCAGTAGCCGGCGCGATAGCCGATGATTTCGGCTGCGGGAACAAGCCTGGAGTAGCATTCGATCAGCCCGCCGACGGCCGAGGACAGGCAGGGGGCGAGCCCCCCGGCGGTCAGCATCGCCACCTTTGCACGCGCCATCCTCTGCTCCCGTCACGAATCCGTTGAGTAATACACGGACTGCGCAGCGGTTGAAACGCTGCCCGGCGCACTGGACGCCCCGCGCTTTGCGGTGTTAAAGACAGCCGCCAACCCTTAGCGATTCGGCTGGTGCTGCAAGCCGCCCCTGCCGCGGTACAAGGAGATGGCAATGGAACGGCCCGACGTCGCCGCTCTTCCCGAATCCCTCACCTTCGATGACGTCCTGCTGAGGCCCGGCGCTTCGGCGGTGCTGCCGGCCGAGGTCACGACACGCACCCGGCTCACCCGGTCCATCGAGCTGTCGATTCCCATTGTGTCGGCCGCCATGGATACGGTGACGGAGTCCGCGATGGCCATCGCCATGGCACAGCTCGGCGGTCTCGGCGTCATTCACCGCAACATGGCCCCCGACCTGCAGTCCGATCATGTGCGCCAGGTCAAGAAGTTCGAAAGCGGAATGGTGGTCAATCCGGTCACCATCGCGCCGACGGCGTCGCTCGCCGACGTATTGGCGCTCAAGGACAGGCATCGCATCTCGGGGATCCCCGTGGTGGACGATGCCGGCAAGCTCGTCGGCATCATCACCAATCGCGACGTGCGTTTCGCCACCGACCTCAACCAGCGGGTGGGCGACCTGATGACCCGGGCGCTGATCACGGTCCGGGAGAATGTCGATCGGGAGGAGGCCAAGCGGCTGTTGCATAAGCACCGCATCGAAAAGCTCCTCGTGGTCGATGACGAGCACCGGTGTGTCGGGTTGATCACCGTCAACGACATGGAGAAGGCGGCGCTGCACCCCGACGCCGCCAAGGACGAGCAGGGCAGGCTTCGCGTCGCTGCTGCAACGGGAACGGGCGATCATGGTTTCGAGCGCGCGCAGGCGCTGATCGAGGCCGATACCGACATTATCGTCGTCGATACGGCCCACGGCCACTCGGCTCACGTCATCGATCAGGTGGCCCGGATCAAGCGCTATTCCAACAAGGTTCAGGTGATGGCCGGCAATGTGGCCACCGCCGAAGCGACCCGTGCCCTCGCCGGAGCGGGTGCCGATGCCGTCAAGGTCGGGATCGGGCCGGGCTCCATATGCACGACGCGCATCGTCGCCGGGGTGGGGGTGCCGCAGCTGTCCGCTGTCCTGGAATGCGCAGCCGAAGCCGAGAAGGCGGGAGTGCCGATCGTTGCCGACGGCGGCATCAAGTTTTCCGGCGATCTTGCCAAGGCGCTCGCTGCCGGTGCGGCGACCGCCATGATCGGCTCCCTGCTCGCCGGGACGGAGGAAAGCCCGGGCGAGACCTATCTCTACGAGGGCCGGAGCTATAAATCCTATCGCGGCATGGGGTCTGTTGCAGCCATGGCGCTGGGATCGGCCGACCGCTACTTCCAGCAGGAGGTCAGGGACCAGCTCAAGCTCGTTCCCGAAGGCATCGAAGGCCAGATCCCGTTCAAGGGCTCGGTGTCCGGCGTGCTGCATCAGCTGGTCGGCGGCCTGCGCGCCGCCATGGGCTACACCGGTGCTGCCGACCTGGAGCAGTTCCGCAGGCGCGCGCAGTTCATCCGCATCTCGGGCGCCGGGCTGAGGGAAAGCCACGCCCATGACATCATGATCACGCGCGAAGCACCGAACTATCAGCGGCAGCCGTAAAGCTGGCTTAGGGGTCGCACACATGCGCTTGGCCGGGCGAGCCCAGGCGGCAATCGAGGTTCTTTCCCAGGTAATTCTTCGGCACCGGCCGGCTGCCGACGCTCTCAAGGATTGGGGCGTCGCGCACCGCTTTGCAGGTTCCGGCGACCGGGCAGCCATCGGCAACCTCGTTTACGACGTGTTGCGCCGGAAGTCCTCGCTCGGCGAGAGGGTAGGGAGCGAGGAGCCGCGTGCCCTCGTCCTGGCAGTCTTGCATGCAGTGTGGAACCTGCCGATCGATGCAGTCGTTGCGCTGGCATCGGACCCCCATGGCCCTGGGCCGCTTTCTCCCGGCGAGGCTGCCCGGCTGGCTGATGCGTTTGCATCGCTCGTCGCACCCCTGGATCGCCGGCGACTACCCCCAGTGGCTCGATGTCTCTTTCGCGCGTGCGTTCGGCGAAGAGCGCATCGACCAGGGAAGGTCGCTCGCCACGCGCGCTCCCGTCGATCTGCGGGTCAATACGCTGAAGGCATCGCGCGGCAAGGTCCTGCGAGCCCTGGAGAAGCTCGGCGCCGCCGAAGGTCCTTTATCGCCGCACTGCGTGCGCCTGCCCGTCCCTGCGCCCGACGGACGCACGCCCAATGTCGAAGCCGAACCCGCACATGGCAAGGGATGGTTCGAGGTGCAGGATGCGGGCTCCCAGGTATCCGCTTTGCTCTCCGGTGCCGCGCCGGGCGAGCAGGTCGCCGACATTTGCGCCGGAGCCGGCGGCAAGACGCTGGCGCTCGCCGCAATGATGCAGAACCGCGGCCAGATTCATGCCCACGACCAGGACAAGCATCGCCTCCGTCCCATCTTCGAGCGCATGGGGCGCGCCGGCGCCCGCAACATCCAGGTGATCCCGTCCGATGCCCCGCAGCGCCTCGATGCGCTGGCTGGGCGGCTCGACGCGGTCTTCATCGATGCACCCTGTTCAGGCTCCGGAGTGTGGCGGCGCAAGCCCGATGCCAAGTGGCGTCTGAAGCCGGAGGCGCTGCAACGGCGTCGCGCCGAGCAGGCAGCACTGCTGGACCGCGGGGCCGGGCTGGTCAGAGCCGGCGGACGTATCGTCTACGTCACCTGCTCGGTCCTCCCCGAAGAGAACGGCGATCAGATCGGGCAGTTCCTGAACCGGCGTCCCGACTTCCGCCTTGCTCCGTTTGCCAACACGTGGGCGAAGGCGATCGGACCCGCTCCACCGCGTTCCGCCGACGGCGCCGAAGGCACCCTTCTGCTGACGCCGCGCGACCATGCCACCGACGGCTTCTTCATTGGCATCGTAGAACAGCAGCAGGGCCGATCATGACAGACCAACATACTCTACCTGATGGCCACCGAGGCGGAGCTTGGTCCGCATCTCAAGCGTCACATCAAGCCGGTGATCACCGGCGTCGGACCGGTGGAGGCGGCCGCCGCCACCGCCTTCGTGCTCGCCCGGCTTCACGAGAAGGGTCAACTGCCCGACTTCATCGTCTGCCTCGGCTCTGCCGGGTCCCGGCGGCTTGTGCAGGGCGAAGTCTACCAGGCGAGCGCCGTCGCCTATCGTGATATGGATGCCTCGCCGCTCGGCTTCGCCAGGGGAACGACGCCTTTTCTGGACCTGCCGGCCCGGTTGCCGCTCAAGCCCGTCATTGCCGGACTTCCGCAGGCCACGTTGTCGACGGGCGGGGCAATCGTCTCGGGCGCCGCCTATGATGCCATCGATGCCGACATGGTCGACATGGAGACTTTTGCGGTGGTGCGCGCGGCCATGCGCTTCGAGGTCCCGCTCATCGGCCTGCGCGGCATCTCCGACGGAACACAGGAACTGCGCCGCTACGCCGACTGGTCGGAGTACCTGCACGTTGTCGATGAGCGGCTCGCGGCCGCGGTGGCCCTGGTAGAGCGCGCACTGTAACAAAAACCCCTCTCCCCTTCGGGGAGAGGGCAGGTGAGGGGCAACCGCTTCCGCAGCTTTGAACATTCAGAAACGAGCGCGCGTACCGCCAGCCCCTCACCCTCCCATCGCTTCGCGATGGGCCCCTCCCTCTCCCCGCTTTTCGCGGGGCGAGGGTTATGAAAGGGTGAGGCATGGCGCCGCGATCCGCCCAGACAAGTGATTCCTGCCGTCATCGGCCGCTCACGACTTCCCTGCAGCAGCCGCCCAGGCCCGCCGCTGCTGTTCGTCCAAAACTCGACCCGGCACAGCAGCGCAACGTTCTTGTGTACTATGTATTCAGCTTCCTCACCGGCTTCTACATCGCCACCGGCACGACCGTGCTGTTCGAGCAGAAGCTCGGGCTCTCGTATGCGCAGATCTTCACCCTCGACGCCATCTACATGCTCATGTTCATCCTCTTCGAGGTCCCGAGCGGCGCGCTCGCCGATCTCATGGGCAGGAAGAAGACGATGCTCGCCGGGCTCGTGGTGCTCATCGTCGCGGCGGTCGCTACCGGCAACGCGCAGAACTTCCTGCACCTGTTCCTGAGCTCGCTCATCTGGGCGCTCGGTTTCTCCCTGATTTCGGGCTCTTCGGAAGCGCTGCTCTATGACAGCCTGAAGGACGACAAGCTGTTTCACCGCATATCCGGCCGCGCCCTGTCATTCTCGATCATTGGCCTGGCCCTGGCGGGGGCCGTTGGGCCGCTTCTGTTCGCGCGCCATTTCCGGCTCCCCTATCTTGCCTCGGCGCTGCCCTTCGCCGCGGCCCTCGCCGCCATGTTTGTCTATCGCGAGGCCGCTCCCGCTGCGAAGCAGCCGTTTTCGGCAAGGAACTATGCTCGGCAGATCCACGAGGGAGCGAGCAAAGCTTTCGCCAACCGCTTCGTGCTCTGGAGCATGGGCGCCATGGCGATCGTCTTCGCCGTCAGCTACACGTTCACGAGTTCCTATCAGCCCTACCTGGTCGAGGTCGGCTTCAGCGTGTCGCAGTTCGCGTTCATCCTGCCGCTGATGTTCGTGAGCGAGGCGCTGGGCGGCGCGTGGTCGGAAAAAATCACCTCGCGGGTGGGCGAGACCGCGGCGTTCTGGCTGAATTTCCTGGCGCTTGGCGTAAGCCTTGTGGCGCTCGGGCTCCTCGCCAGCAGGTACGCCGTGCCGATCCTGTTCCTCTATGGATTCGTGCAGGGGTTCCTGCGGCCGCTCGCCAGCACCTACGCCAATCGCCATATCGAATCGGAACACCGCGCGACGGTCGTTTCCGTGCAGGTCATGGTCAGCACCGTTGTCGCTTCCGCGCTGCTGTTCGCCTTCGGTTTTCTCACCGATCGCATCGGGGTGATCGCGCTCGCTGGTGTCCTCGGCGCGCTTGTCCTCATCGCCGGCATCGCTCTGCTGCTGGCGAAACCGAAAGCGCTGCCTAAAGCGCCCTGCCGTTGCTTGCGGAGTCGGGTGCGAGGCGGTAATTGCTGCCGATGGCGCACGACCGCATCCTGATCGTCGACTTCGGGTCGCAGGTGACCCAGCTGATCGCGCGCCGTGTCCGCGAGGCCGGCGTCTATTGCGAGATCGTGCCCTACAGGAAGGCCGACAGCGCGCTCGACTGGCCGGAACTCAAGGGCATCATCCTGTCCGGCGGACCGGCCTCGGTGCTCGAGGATAGAAGTCCGGCCGCACCGATGCGGGTGTTCTCCCGCGGCGTTCCGGTGCTCGGCATCTGCTACGGCGAGCAGACCATGTGCGCCCAGCTCGGAGGCAGGGTCGAGTCTTCCGATCATCGCGAATTCGGCCGCGCCTATGTGGAGATCAGGGATCACTGTCCGCTCTTCGACGATGTCTGGAACGTTGGCGAGCGCCATCAGGTATGGATGAGCCATGGCGACCGCGTGGTGGCGTTGCCGCCTGGGTTCCGGACGGTGGCCGTTTCCGAAGGCGCGCCTTTTGCCGCGATTGCCGACGACAAGCGCCAGTTCTACGCAACCCAGTTTCACCTCGAGGTCGCACACACCCCCGACGGCAGCCGTCTGCTGCGCAGCTTCGTGATCGACATCTGCGGGTGCCGCGGCGACTGGACGATGGCTTCCTTTCGCGACGAGGCGATCCATCGCATCAAGAAGCAGGTCGGCTTCGAAAGGGTGATCTGCGGCCTTTCCGGCGGCGTCGACAGCGCGGTGACGGCCGTGCTGATCCACCAGGCGATCGGTGAGCAGCTCGACTGCATCTTCGTTGATCACGGCCTGCTGCGCCGCGACGAGGCCGAGGAAGTCGTCGGGCTGTTCCGCAAGTCCTACAACATCCCGCTCCATCACGTGGACGCCTCGCAGCTGTTTCTCGATGCGTTGGCGGACGTGAGCGATCCCGAGGAAAAGCGCAAGACCATCGGCCGGCTGTTCATCGAGGTGTTCGAGGAAGAGGCGGGCAGGGCGGGCGGCGCTGCATTCCTTGCCCAGGGCACGCTCTATCCCGATGTGATCGAGAGCGTGTCCTCGACCGGCGGCCCGTCCGTCACCATCAAGTCACATCACAACGTCGGCGGTTTGCCCGAGCGGATGAAGATGCGGCTGCTCGAGCCGCTGCGCGAGCTGTTCAAGGACGAGGTGAGGGCGCTTGGGCCGCGAGCTTGGGCTGCCTGAGCATTTTGTCGGCCGTCACCCGTTTCCGGGCCCCGGGCTCGCCATCCGCATTCCGGGCGTGGTGAGCCGGGCCAAGCTCGAGCTGCTGCGCAAGGCCGACGCCATCTATCTCGACGAGATCCGCAAAGCCGGCCTCTACGACGCCATCTGGCAGGCCTTCGCGGTGTTGCTGCCGGTGCAGACCGTGGGCGTGATGGGCGATGGGCGAACCTACGACAACGTGCTGGCGCTCAGGGCCGTGACCTCGAGCGACGGCATGACGGCCGAGAGCTATCCCTTCGACCACGCCTTCCTCGCCGCCTGCGGCACCCGCATCATCAACGAGGTGCCGGGCATCAACCGCGTCGTCTACGACGTCACGTCAAAGCCGCCGGGGACAATCGAGTGGGAGTAGGTTAGGGCGCAATACGGGTCGCAGTTGCTACAGACGTTTGAAACCGAAACGCGTCATGGCCGGGCCCGGACCCGGCCCGGACCCGGCCATCCGAGACATATCGTGAATGAACCGGAAGATAGCGCGCTTACTGGTCGCGAGATTTTGTCATCGTGTGCCCTCCCGAAGAGGATTGATGATCTCGAGTCCGGAAAAGTCTCGTTCGTTGTCGGTTACTACTACGCAGTTGTTGGTGCCTGCGACCGACGCAATGATCATATCGAGTCCGCTGCGCGGGCGGCCGGCAGCCCTTCCGTCGGCCATCAGCCTCGCCCAGAGGAGGGCGGCCCGTTCATCGAACGGTAGAATGCGGCCGGCGAAAAGTACCTGCGGCCCCTCTGGTCCGGTGAACCAGACTTCGAGCGCGCTCCGTTTGTTGCCCTTTGGCTGTTCCAGAATGCCGCGCTGAATTTCTGCGACTGTCAGCGAGCTGATGTAGAGATCATCGTCCCTCTGCGCGCCCAGCCAGAGGAGCAGGGCCGGGGACGGTTCCGGTTTTACGACGTTGCTGATGATATTGGTGTCGAGAAGATAGCGCGTCACAGATCGATCTTGCGCCCCTCGAAATGCGAGCGGGTGAGATCGAGATCAAAACCGACAAGGGGAGAGCGGCGCAGCGCGGCTAGGATGCCACCTCTCTTGCGTGGCTCACCGGAAATGGTCCGACGAACGGCTGCCCGCAAGCGGACCGCTTCAGGACCGTCCTTTGCGAGGCGACGTGCCAAAGATCGAATCAGATCGCGGTCGGAGTCGAGCCCGAGCACTTCGAAGCGCGCCAAGCCGCGCTCGCTCAGACGAGAACGGTAGTTCTGAATGGCGCGCTTTTGCGAACCGCTACTCATGTTTGTCTCCGATCTAAGTTTCCAGTAATATATCCTGAGATAGCAATTTGATCAAGTGCCAAGAGGTTTCGCGATATACCCGCTCGTGCTGCGGCCCAGAACCGGAGACATCCGGGCGTTGCGGGGATCATCAAATATGACGACCCAGCGGTTTCCATCCGGCCACAGGGTCTGGCGGAGGCCCGCCTCGCGCTTTCATTCGTAGCGGCGAGCCAGCTGTTCCAATGACGGTCGCGTGCCGGCCTCGTTGTCCCCGGCCCGCAAGCCCGGCGGCAGGTTCTTGCACAGGAACGTCACTTCCGTTCCGCCGGCCACTTTTTCGAAAGTGACTTCGATCGTCATCTCGCCAGAGAAGGCCGGATCCGTGGTTTCGAAGGTGACGGCTTCGACGATCCGGTGCGCAGGCGCCAGTTCCACGAACCGCACCCTGACAACATCCTCCCGGTCCGACGACTTGCCGCGGCGAGCGCGCTCGTCCGGCGGGTAGAACAGCGACATCCGATACCCGCCGCCGACCCGAGCGTCGAACTCGTGAATCCTGCCCGTCATCTCTGCCGGAGGGAGCCAGTCAACGAGAGCGGCCGGGTCCATGAAGGCCTCGTAGAGCGCCTCGGGCAGGGCCCTGATTACCCTCGATGTGCGCGTCCAGGCGCTCGTACCCTTTTCGGTCAGGTGGCGGCTCCACAATTGCGGTCGAAAATTCACAGCTGAACATTAAATCGCCGAACAGGTGGGCTTTCCACCCGGAACCGCCATAAGGCCTCCCGGCAAGCGCGCTAGTTTAGTACCCGGTAGACTAGGCTCGATTACACCCGCGAACTGGCCCTTCATATGACCTTCATATGCCGGCGACTTGACTTTCGCCGCTCCTTACTACATGTAAGGAGCGGGAGTACCCGCATGTCATCCGCAACCATGACCTCTAAAGGCCAGATCACCGTTCCTGCCGATGTGCGCGCCAGGTTTCGCCTCCATCCCGGAACCAAGGTTGACTTTGTGGAAAATCAGTCCGGTGAGCTCGTGCTGCGGCCCAGAACCGGGGATATCCGGGCGTTGCGGGGGATCATCAAATATGACGGCCCACCGGTTTCCATTGAGGACATGAACCGAACGATAACCGCGGCCGCCGCCCGGAAGTTCAAGCGTTCGGTATCGTGATTGCCGTCGATACAAACATCCTCGTGCGTTACATCGTTGCGGACGACAGAGATCAGTCGGCTCGTGCCCGCTCGTTCATCGAGGATGAACTGACGGCCGATCGCCCGGGCTGGTTACGATCGTCGCGATTGTCGAGCTCGGCTGGGTGCTGCAGGGAATTTATGGCGTGTCGGCGCAGGTGGTCGTGGACATCGTTCGCAAGCTCCTCAGCGCCGGTAACCTTGTCGTCGAGCAGGGCGATGCCGTCGAGCGCGCGATCGCGCATCCGCATGAGGACCTCACCGATGCGTTGATTTACGAGATCGGCAGGTCGATGGGTTGCGAGAAAACCGTGACGTTCGATCGCAGGTTCGCGCAGATGCGGGGCGTCGAGTTGGTGAAAGGGTGACCGACCATACCTGCCTCGCTCAATGCCCGCCTGATGAGCGAAAATCGCTTATGCGCTAGCCCTCGACGAGGGCGGCCAGCTGCTCGGTGCACATCGCCCAGCCTTCATGAAAGCCCATCTTTTCGTGCTGCTCGCGGTCGGCGACCGTCCAGTGCCTGACCAGCGCCGTGTACCTGGTCTTGCCGCCTTGGTCTTCGAAGGTCAGGATCACCGTCATGAACGGCTTTTCCGCGGGCTCCCATGCTTTCGTGAAGGCGTCGGTGAAGACGAGCCGTTCGTTGGGAACGACTTCGAGATAGACACCCTTCGCCGGGAACTCCTGGCCTTCCGGACTGCGCATCACGATGCGGCTCGAGCCGCCGACCCGGACATCGGTCTCAGCGGCAGGTGTCGTCCAGGGCTTGGGCGCGAACCACTTCTTGAGCAGTTCGGGGTTCGTCCATGCCTTGAACACCTTTTCGCGCGGGGCGTTGATCACGCGCGTCAGCACGAGATCGCGGCCGGAGGTCGAAGTCGTGGTCTTGCCGGCGGTCATCTGGTTCTCCTTCACGTTGGTTTGGTTTCCATCCTGTCGAACGCCGCGGCACAAAATCGACATTTCTTGACAATCACTCGCCAATGTTCTCTTTATGTTCTCGCAGTGGCAAGCCCAAACAACTCGGCGATCCCTCTCAAATGAACGCGGGTTGGACTGTTGGCATGGACACGATGGCCACCATCCTCCATGCGGACCTGGACGCCTTCTACGCCTCAGTCGAGCAGCTGCTGGACCCATCGTTGCGCGGCAAGCCCATCGCCGTTGGTGGCGGAGTGGTGCTTGCTGCTTCCTACGAAGCCAGGGCTTTCGGGGTCCGTGGGGGGATGCCCGGGCGGCGGGCTCGCGAGCTTTGTCCGCAACTCACTTTCGTCAGCGGCCATTTCAGTGAGTATCAGCGGTTGGGCGATGCCGCCATCGACGTGATGGGCAGCTTCACGCCCCTCGTCGAGCGGATCTCCATCGACGAGGCGTTTGCCGACGTCGCGGGCACGACTCGTCTCTTTGGTTCGCCGGCCGAAATTGCGAAGGCGATACGACGCCGCGTGCGGGCGGAGCTGGGACTCCCGATATCGGTGGGTGTGGCGCGCACCAAACACCTGGCGAAAATCGCTTCGCAAGTGGCCAAGCCCGACGGGCTTGTCGTGGTCGATCCTGAGACCGAGCTCGATTTCCTTCACGATCTGCCTGTCGAGCTGATGTGGGGAGTAGGCCCGGTCGCCAGGGCACGGCTGGCCGCGATCGGCGTGTTCACCATCGGCCAGCTGGCAGAGACCCCGGGGCAATCGTTGGAGCGATTGCTCGGCCGGGCGGTGGGGGACAAGCTGGCGGCGCTGGCGTGGAATCGCGACCCGCGGGAAATCAAGACGCATCGGCGGGCGCGGTCGGCCGGAGCGCAGTCAGCGATCGGCAGGAAGCCTGCTGCAGCATGCGTTTTCCGGCCCACACTGCGCTATCTCGCCGACCGGATCGGCGCCCGGCTCCGGGCCAAATCACGCTCCGGCCGGACTGTGACGGTGCGGGTGCGGTTCGCCGACCTTCGCTCCGTCACCCGATCTCTGACGCTGCCCGCGCCGATTTCGGCGACCCTGATCCTGGCCGAGATCGCCGAGGACCTGGTGCGGGCTGTCCTGGCAGATCACCCGCAAGAGAAGACGATCTCGCTGCTGGCGATCTCGGTGTCGCATCTGGAGAGGCACCCGGCATTGCAGCTGGAACTCCCGCTCGGACTTGCCGATGAGGCGCGCCGTCCCGGCGCCAGAAAGGCCATGGCCCGCTGGGTGGCCGACTGTGCGATCGATGCGGTTCGCGAGCGCTTCGGACGAGCGGCGGTCGGCTACGGGCTGGTCGCGCTGGAAGCTTCGCGCTCCATCCCCGACGAGTTCCGCGAACTCGCCGAAAGGGACCTGTGAGCATCGCGGCGCTGCTCGAGCGGCATGCAACCGTATACGCTCAGACCAGCAAGATCCGCAGTCGATCCAAGAACACCAAAAACAACCACCGTCATGGCCGGGCTTGACCAGGCTTGACCCGGCCATCCTTTTCCGTGCCATCCCGCTGATGAGTGCATGGCTGGATTTCCGACCAATGGGTGCAATGGGGTGCTTTGCGTCGGGTTTTGAACCACATGCCCCGGGGGTTATGGGACACGTGCAGGGCACGACGCAGGTTTCACGAACGCTCCGAAGAGGATGGCCGGGTCAAGCCCGGCCATGACGGAAGTATCGTGCCGCTCCTGATGCGTGAGCTGCTCTAGCGGCCCGGTTCGTCGCCCCGTCGGCAGGCTTCGAAAAGGAACCAGGTGCGTTTCTCGGTCTCGTCGATCCAGACTTCGATCAGGCTCGCGCTCGCCACGTCCCCGCTCTCGTCGCACACCCCGTGGGCCTCGCGCATCGCCGCGGCCATCTGCTTGTTGTCATCGCGCAGCTCCGCCAGCATATCCAGCGGCGCGACGTATTCGGCGTCGTTGTCCAACACGCGCTGCAGCCGCGCGATGTGTCCGATGGAGCGCAGCGTCGTGCCGCCGATCTTGCGGACGCGCTCGGCAAGGGCGTCGGTTGTCGCAAAAATCTGCTCGGCTTGCTCATCCAGGAGCAGATGGTAATCGCGGAAGTGCGGACCGGATATGTGCCAGTGGAAGTTCTTGGTCTTGATGTAGAGCGCGAAAGCGTCCGCAAGCAGCAGGTTCAACGCCGCCGCGACGTCGCGCGTTGCGTTCGAACCGAGATCTGTCGGGGTTTGCAGCGCGGCGGCGCGGCGAGTTTTGGGGTCATTTGCCTTCATCGGGTCTGCTCCATATCTTCGCTTCGCCTTCATAGAGAATAATCAGCGGCTTCACGAGCAGGTTTTGCTTGTCCCTTGGGCCTCCAAACGGAACGACAAACGGTTCGATCTTGCCGGCTTAGAGGCCGGCGTGAGCTTGGTCCAGCCGCCCTCATCTACATAGAGCATCAGAAGACATTGCATGTGAGGTCTCCTTCAGTCATGGGCGAGCGACATGCTCTGACGCTCGAGCACCGGTGATTTGGACAACGGGAATCCCATCAGCGCTGGAGCGGCCGCTGCCATGCTATATGATGGGCCAGGGGCGCTGGATGGTGCACTCCTCGACGGTCGTCACAAGCATTCCTCGGGCCGCCCAATGACAAACCTTGTTTCGACGATCACCTGTCCGGCTTGCGGACATCGCAAGACCGAAACGATGCCGACCAACGCCTGCCAGTATTTCTACGACTGCGCGGGATGCAACGCGGTACTCAAACCGAAGCCGGGCCACTGTTGCGTGTTCTGTTCCTATGGCGATGTCCCCTGTCCGCCGATTCAGTCCGCGGGTTTGGGCGATGGAGAAGCATCCTGTTGCGCGGGCGCAGTTTCGCAGCGTGCCGAAGTCGCCAAGAGCTGATCTTTCCACTGCTTCGATGGCCCCCGAGCAGACGCTTGCAACGCCTTACCGTCAGCGGCTCGGCGTGCCAGGCGCGCCGGAGCCAGCGGCAAACAGCGGCAGGGCAGAGGTCGCGTGCGCGCTCTCGATCGCCAGCAGTCGCAGCTTGGTCGTAACCCCGCCATGGGCGGAGAAGCCGCCCGTCTTGCCGTTGGCGGCGGTGACGCGATGACATGGCACGATGATGGGCCAGGGATTGCGGCCAAGCGATTGCCCGACTTCGCGGGCCTGAACCGGGTCCCCCAGGCGGGCCGCGATTTCCCCATAGGTGAGCGTCTCGCCGGCCTGGATCTTGCGGGTCGACCTGATACGCGGATCGATCCCAGGCGTCGGTGTCGCGGAAATCGAGGACGGCTGCTGAAAAATCGATGCGCTCGCCCTGCAGGAGACGGGTAACGCCATGAATTGCTTCTTGCACCGGCTGCGGCGGGCGAGCTTCAGTCATCTCGGGAAATCTGCGGCGTAGGCGCTTCAGCGTGTCAGCCGCGGTCCTTTCCGGAAGCTGCAGTCCGACGATGCCGTAGCTGCTCCACGCAACCGCGCAATGACCGATCGCCGTTTCGAACAGTGCGTATTCGGGCTTTTCCATTGGCGCAGCATAATGACTGCCGACGCTCGAAGCTACACCAGCCCCATGCGCCGCAAGCCCTGCATCTCCACCTGGCCATGGATTTGCCGAATCTGCGCAAACATGCCGTTGAGAAAACGCCGCAGCTCGGCGCGCATTTCAGCGGCGATATGCGGGTAGCGGTTGAGCAGAAAAGCGGCGAAGGAAAAGCCGCGCTGCTCGGCGATGCGCAGGATCTCGCGATCGAGCACGGGCACGAAAATCTCTCCTCCCTTGATGAGCTCGCCGTAAAGATTGACCACATGACAGTAGTCGCTGACGTGGCCCACCGCGTCGTTGCGTACCGGCACGAAGCGGTCGAGCTGGCCACCATGAAAGATCTGGCGCGCCAGCCGCAATGAAGCAAACGGCCGATCGATGATGTACAGCACGATGACCACGAAGCCCGCCTTGCGCGCCTCGCTGATGAAGTCGATCTGCTCGAACAGCGCGAAGGTATCGGGCAGGATCCGGGAGGAGAGATCGATGACGTAGTCGCGCGGCGCGTGGCCGAGCATCGTATCGATCATGGCCATCTGCCCGACCGTGCGGCTGAGATCGACGAGCCGAGTGCGTTCGGGCAGATAGGCGCGAATTCCGCCCAAGGGGCACTCGGCATCGAAAACAGCGGGCTCACGACCGACCAGCGTCAGGTCATCGGCGATGAGGCGCGCCAGAAGGGTTTTGCCGTTGCGCGTCTGATCGGAGCACACGACGTGAATCTTCGGCGTCATGCGCGTATTTTCGACTGGCTTGGGCCGACGCCGGCAACCGGCGCCGGTCCATGCTGGTCATGGTTACTCGGCTGCGGCGGCTGCCGGCTGTCGAGCCTGTGTCATTAGGTTCTGAATGAGCGACAGCCGTTCGATCTGCTGATCGATGTCCTGACACCATCGCCGCACGTAGCCCCGCAGCACGAACGAGAAGTTGCCCGGCTGGCCATCGGCGGCCCGGTTGTCGATGAAGTCCTTGTAGGTAACGCCCTCGAGATCGACCTGTTCGTAAGCCATCTCGTTCAGCTTCGGAATGTCGATCTCGCCCTGTTCCTTCACGCGCGCAAAATAGCGCTTATACGTTTTGGGATCCCATTCGAAAAAGTTCGTTTCATTGATGAAGTTGCGAGCCACTACGTAGTCGACACCGCTCACGTATTTGGCGACCTCGCCGATTTCGTTCATCGAGGCGATCGCCGGCCCGATCACGTGCACGAGGCCCAGATCGAAGTAGCCTGCCCGAGCCGCCTCGAACACGCCGATACGGTCGAAGATGTCGAGCGCCAGGGAAAGGTTCCCGGCCTTCAGATCGACGAGCGTAACGCGAACACTGGACGTATCCAGGGTATCGAGAATTTTCATCTGATCCGCGACATGAGCAAGGTCAATGACCTCGGTGATGCCGGGGTAGAAGCGGTGCAGAGTGCCTCGCGGGTGCTCAGTGTCGAAGGCCCGAGCCTGGACACTCTTGCGCGACAGGTAGTCGAGAAGGGCGCGGGAAATCGTCGTCTTGCCGACGCCTCCCTTATCTGCGCCGATCAGAATAAGAGTCGGTTTCATTACGTTGGCCCCAGATTTGTTGAGTTGATGGTCCCGTCCAGTGGCCATACCTCGGTGTCGAAAGGGGCCGATTTATGGCGACTGAGCGAGCGTATTCAAGCGAGTTCGACTCCGAAAGTACATCGTTATTTTTCGCGTGCTGAAAACTGCGCCCGAGCGCATTGATTTTTCTCGGCGTTTGCCGCGATTGATCAGGCCTCGTTGTGCTGACAAACTGCCGGCGGTCGTGTGCTCGTTAGATTTTTTTCGCAAACTGCGACAAGGCGCGCGCGCCGGGGAAGCTGCTCATGAATATTCTTGTCATCGGCATTGCACTGTTCTTCCTGATCCACCTCGTTCCGCTGGCGCCCGGCTTGCGCGCGTCTCTTGTGGAGAGCCTCGGCGAGCGCGCCTACAAGGCGGCTTTCTCCCTCGTGTCCGCGGTTGGACTGGTGCTCATGATCTGGGGCTACGGGAAGGCGATGTCGGGACTGTCCGCACCGGCCATCGTATATCAGCCGCCCGGATGGGCCCGGCATGCGACGATGCTCCTCGTGCTTCTGGCTTTCGTCTGCCTTGGCGCCTATCTGCACAAGGGAAGATTGAAGGTGTGGCTGCGCAACCCGATGTCGATCGCCGTCGGCCTTTGGGCCACGGGTCATCTGCTCTCGAATGGCGAGTTGCCGAGCGTCCTGCTGTTCGGAGCATTTCTCGCCTACGCCCTGGTGGACATTGCGGTGAATACGATCAGGGGAAAAGTGCCGGCCATCGTTCCAAATCCCCGCCATGACTACATCGCCGTACTTGCCGGGGTGCTTATGTTCTTGTTCTTCTTCTATGTTTTTCACCCTTATGTGCTGAACCGGCCTCTTGCCTAGAGAGCATTGCGGTATTGCGATGCAGCAAATAGGGTGATTGCTCACTCTGGAGACGATCCTGCATGTCGGCAGAACGCCCGCCCAGGCGCACCACCGCGCCTGATATCCGGTCACGCAAGGGCGGCAGGCCAATTGTTGCCCTGACCTCCTATCACGCGCACACGGCGGCGATCGCCGACCGGCATGTCGACTTCATTCTGGTCGGTGATTCACTCGGCATGGTCATGCACGGATTCGAAACGACGCTGCCCGTGCCCCTCGAGCTGATGATCATGCACGGCCGCGCGGTGATGCGCGGCGCCAAACACGCGCTCGTCGTGGTCGATATGCCGTTCGGATCCTATGAGGAAAGTCCGGCCCAGGCCTTTCGCAATGCGGCGATGGTGATCAAGGAGACCCAATGTGGTGCCGTGAAGATCGAGGGCGGCAGACGCATGCAGGAAACCATACGTCATCTGACCGATCGCGGCATACCGGTCATGGCCCACATCGGGCTCACGCCGCAATACATCAACATGTTCGGTGGCTTCAAAACCCAGGGCCGTACGCGCAAGGACTGGAAACCGATCGAGGAGGATGCCTTGGCGGTTTGCGAAGCGGGCGCCTTCGCCGTCGTTCTTGAAGCCATAACCGAGCCCCTCGCGGCCCGGATCACCGCCTCGGTGCCCATTCCCACCATCGGCATCGGCGCATCCGCGAGATGCGACGGGCAGATCCTCGTCATGGAAGACATGCTTGGCCTGTCGCCGCGCGTGCCGAAGTTCGTCAAGGAGTTCGGCAAGGTGGGACAGGCGATTGATCGCGCGATCAAGACTTATGCCGAGGAGGTGCGCGCGCGCCGGTTTCCGGGAGAAGAGAACACCTACGAACTCGAAGAGTGAGCCGGGAGGACTTGATGAGCCCGGCGATGCAGTCGAGCGAACGGCGGCGGTTCCTGGGCGGGCTCGCTTCGGGAATGGCGTTTGTCTCGGGGCTGCAAGCGGCGGCCGCCAAAGATGCGATCATGCTGCGCGCGGTGCCCGGCAGGATCAGCTTGCTTGAAGATGAGAGTGTTCTGACCTCGGTATGGGGTTTCAACGGTCAGGTGCCGGGGCCAGTGCTTCGAGCGCGGCAGGGCGAGCCGTTCAGGGTCCGCCTCGCCAACGCACTCGATCAGCCTCTGGCCATCCATTGGCACGGCATAAGGCTCGACAACTCCATGGACGGCACCTCGCTGACCCAAGCCCCGGTGGCGCCGGGCGGCATGTTTGACTATGCCTTCTCGCCCCCCGATGCCGGCACCTATTGGTATCACCCGCTCGTCAATGCTTCCGGGCTGCGCGGGCGAGGGCTTTCGGGCCTTGCTGCTCGTCGAGGAGAGGACTCCGGATCGGGGCAGGGTGGACGTGCCGTTGGTGATCGACGATTGGCTTCTCGATCGGAATGGGCAGCTGGACGAGACGTCGGTCGGCGATCCCTCGCTCGCTGCAGGCGATGGTCGCTTCGGCAATCGGTTCACTGTCAATGGCATGGTCCGGCCGACCCTCGAGGGTCCTGCCGACAAGGAGCTTAGGTTGCGCGTCCTCAACTGTACCAACGCTCGCATCATCGAGATATTGTTGAAGGGAACAGAGGTCTGGGTCATAGCCCGCGACGGTCAGCCCATAGCGCCGCTGCGCCTGGCCGATGACTTCATCCGGCTGGCGCCGGGCCAGCGGGCAGATCTGATCCTTTCTCCCGGCGTCCGGGAAACGTTGATTGCCGTCCGCACTGACATCGGAGAAACCGAAATCGCCGCGGTCAAAAGGGTGGGCAGCGCCACGCCGGGCAACCATGGCGTTTTGCCGCTCCCACCCAATCCGCTTCCCGACTACTTCAACTACTCGGCAACCGAGAGCCCCACGCTGACCATCGAGAGCGGCAAGGGCACCGGTGCGGCGGGCGGACAGATATGGCTATACGGCGGTCGGTCAGGCTTGGGCGATCAACCCTTGTTTCGCGTCGCGAGGGGAGTGACGGTGATCATGACCGTCGACAACATCTCCCGTCACACCCATGTCATCCACATTCATGGCCACGTCGCACGGGTCATTGCGAGATCTGGGCGACCCGCCGACGACGCAGGCTGGGGCGACACTTTCGTGTGCCCGCCCATCGAGCCGGTGAAGATCATCTTCATTGCCGACAATCCCGGCCGCTGGCTTATCTCCAGTACCATCGCCGAACACTTCGATGCAGGCGCTCAGTCCTGGTTCGAAGTTGCAGCCTGATGAGAGGACATGTCCGGTCAGTAGTCTGCTAGTGTCCGCTTCGCAGAGCCATCGACCTTGGCCACGGCATCCACGCGCATCGGGTCCATCAGCCAGGGTCTCGCAATTCCCGACCCGATGACCGCCAGGATGGCAACCGCGATCAGGGAGGACGCCAGGCCTCCGGGTGACACATGGAACAGCGGTCCGGACGGCGTGTCTGCTCTCTCGAGGCGGCTTCCCTCTCCGCCGTCGGAAGGCCGGGGCGGGCTTTCAAGCATGCCGCGGCAGACGCCGTAAATCATGAGATCGAACATTTGCTCTTCATGGTTCCCGTTGGCTCGATTGGATTGCCTCAACATGGCAAGTCTCCTGTAGATTCATTACGGGTCGCTCCAACCTTTCTAAGCCGTGCCGGCTGACCAAACCGCGTCGGCGTTCGGCGACCCATATGTCCTGAATAGATTGAGGCTCGAGCACGGTCTGTGCAAAAACTCACAAGCTCGAGAAAGGGTGGGGCCGGCAACCTTGCAAAGGCAGGCAAAATGGCAACAATCGGGACAGCCGTGAACACGAGAAAATCAACTGCCGGCCCCGACCGCGGCAAATGGCAGACCGCCGCAGGTGCAAGGGAAACGGAATACAAGGCGATTCACGACCAGCGCCTTGCGCTCATTCGCTCCTACAATATCTGGTATGCGATCGGCCACGCGGTCGCGCACTCGTATTTCTGGCTGCTGCTCAGCCTCAGTCTCAGGATCTCCAGCCGCCCTCTGATACTGGCAGCCGGCATCGCAGCCTCGCTGGTGGTCTGGTTCGCCTATCGCGTGGTTCTGACGATCGATCGCGGCGTCGTCGCCCTCTATCCTCGCATCGTGTTCCTGGAACTCATCCTCGACTATGACTTCTATCGCGACTATCTGCGAAACCGTCCACGCGGCGATACCGAGCGTTCGTTCATCGAAAAGTGTGAGCGCATCGCTGCATCCAGCGCCGATGATCTCTGGGACCAGATCTACAGCCAGTTCAAGGACCAGGATTTCCCCGCCGATCGGCGCATCACGTCGCATTTCAAGAGCGCCGCATATTGCTCGGTGGGTCTGTTCTGGATCGTTATCGCAATCATTCTTCTGCCGCAGTACCTCCCTTGGAGATAGGCGGGCGCGATGAACGTCCGCGCCGCTGCACTGCGGCTTCTCCTTGCATTTGCGCTAGCCGCCGCATTGCCTGGACGAACGGGTGCGGCCGGCGATGTCCCGCCGCTTCCGCAGGCGAGCCAGCCCTATACCTTCGCACCGCTCATCGACAAGGCATCGCCGGCGGTGGTGAACATCTATGCGGCAAAGATAGTCCGCTCGCGATCCCCGACCCAGTTCCTGGATGGTTCGGCATTCTGGCGACTTTTCCGGGATACCTTCCTGTTCGGGTACGGCAGGGGGCGCATCGAAAACTCGCTTGGCTCCGGCGTCATCGTCGATCCTCGCGGCATTATCGTCACCAATCACCATGTCGTTGACGCTGCGGAAGGCGTACTGGTCGCGCTTGCTGACGGACGCACGTTCCTGGCGAGGTTGCTTTTGTCCGATCGGCGCAGCGACATTGCAGTGCTCGAAACGGAAACGCCTGCATCAGGTCTGCCATTCCTCGAATTTGGCGATTCCGATCTACTCAAGGTTGGCGACCTCGTATTGGCGATCGGCAATCCCTTCGGATTGGGCCAAACGGTAACGAGCGGCATTGTTTCCGCGCTGGCGCGCACCAGTGTTGGGGTCGGCGATCTGCGCTTCTTCGTTCAGTCCGACGCCGCCATCAACCCCGGCAACTCCGGTGGTGCCCAAATCTCTCTCGATGGCAAGCTGGTAGGGATCAACACGGCGATTTATTCGGCAGCCGCCGGGGCGCAGGGGCTGGGCTTCGCGGTTCCCAGCAACATGGTGAAGATCATTGTCGAGAGCGCTGTCCGTCGTCAGCCGCTGGTGCGGCCATGGATCGGTGTTTCGACGCGCCCGGTGCCGCCGCCGATCGCGGCACTTGCAGGCATTCCGCCGGGACGGGGAGTGTGGGTGGCCGAGGTTTATGGCGCAAGTCCGGCGGAAAAAGCCGGCCTAACCAGCGGCGATATCATCCTCGCGGTCGACGACTTTCGCGTCGATGAACCGCAAGCCTTGCGCTACCGCATTGCGACGAGGAACGCGGGTGCTGACACACGCTTGCTCATAGCGCGCCGCCGGTCACGGATCGAGATTGCCGTTTCGCTGATGGCCCCTCCGCCGGAACCTGCTGCTGATGAGACATCGCTGTCCGGGTTAAGTCCGCTGGCGGGGGCGAAAGTCGCCAGCCTCTCGCCGGCGCTGGCCGAAGACATCGGCCTCGACAGCGGTATTTTCGGCGTGGCGGTGCTCGAAGTAAGTCCGGGCTCGGCAGCCGATCGTCTCGGCCTCAAGGCGGGCGACGTGATACGTTCGCTGGGCGACCGCGGTATCCGAACGGTCCGGGAGCTGCTTGACAGTCGTGCCTCGGCCGTTCGAGCCCTTGCGCGTGAGGATACACCGCCTGGGCCAGGACCTTGCCCTCGTCCGCTAGCCGATGGTCTGACCTCTGTTCCTGCTTTGCGCGGAGCGGGCAAGCATCTGAATTTGCCTTGATTTGGACACCGGGCTAATCTACCGGCTGCATCGGCGCTGCGCCCAAGGCAGGCTGCCCGACTTCCAAAACGGAGCTCTACCCATTGACGGATGAATCGCTTGTTCGCGAGGTCGACGAAGAAGTAAGGCTCGAGCAATATCAGCAGCTATGGAAGCGCTACGGCAACCTTGTCGTAGCCGTCAGCCTCGTCGTTATCGCTTCCGTCGCTGGCTTCAAGGCGTGGCAATATTATGATCTGAAGCGCTCCGAGGCCGCCGCCAGGGAATATTTCGCGGCAGCGGCGCTGGCATCGGAGGGCAAAGCCGCGGAGGCGGAGAACGCACTGCAGGCGGTTGCCTCAGGCAGCCACGAGGGCTACGCCGTGCTGGCGCGCCTCCAGCGCGCCGCGGAGCTTGCAAAGGCTGGAAAAATCGACGAGGCGGTGCGGACTTATGATGCCGTCGCAGCGCAGGCAGGCGTCGAGACCGCCGTGCGCGATGTCGCCCGCATCAAGGCTGCGTACCTGCTGGCGGACTCGGCCACGCCTGCAGACCTCATCAAGCGCGTCGAAGCGCTCAACGTCGCGGGTAGCCCGTGGCGCAACATGGCCCGGGAAATCATCGCCCTGGCTTCGTACCGCAATCGTGACTTTATGGCCGCCGACCGGCTCATGAATGAGGTTCTGGTCGATCCTGAAGCGACCGAGTTGCAGCGCCGGCGAGCACAGGTCCTGATTTCCGTTCTGGCGCCGCGCCTCGACAAGCCGGCGGCCGCCGCGCAATAAGCCGACGGGGCGACAGCGATGACGCGGCAATACTCGCTGGTATTCGCTCTGGCGGTTCTGCTGGCCGGCTGCGGCACTTCGGCCAGCAAGCTGCTGAATTTTGGCAAGGATGACGATGTCGCGCTGCCCGGCAAACGCGAAAGCGTGCTGCAGAACAACTCCGAGACAGCCGACCAGGCAATCGCCAGCGACCCGATCCTCGTTCCGGCGGCCCAGTCCAATCCAAGCTGGTCGCAGCCTGGCGGAGCATCTTCCAATGCCTTGCACAATCTGTCGCTCGGTCCGCAGCCCGCCCGGGTTTTCGCTGCCAACGCCGGCAAGGGTTCGAGTCGCAACGGGCGCTTAACCGCCAGTCCCATCGTCGTCGCCGGCCGCATATTTCGTGCTTGATGCCGAGGCCAGAGTGCGGGCCCTTTCCGCGGAAAGCGGCGGTGCGGTGTGGGCGGCATCGCTGGTGCCTGAAGGCAAAGATGGCAAGGGAGCGTTTGGCGGCGGCCTGGCCTCCGATGGTTCGCGGCTCTATGCAACGACGGCGTTCGGCGAGGCGCTGGCGCTCGACATGGCATCCGGCAAAATCGTTTGGCGGAAGGCTGTCGGGACGCCGATCCGCTCGTCGCCGACCGTTGCCGCCGGCCGCATGGTGTTTGTCACATCCGGCAATCAGATCTTCTGCCTGTCGACGGCCGATGGATCGGAGCTGTGGAACTCGCAGGGTGTTGGCGAGCAGGCTGCGGTGATCGCCAGTACCTCTCCCGCCATATCCGACGATACCGTCGTTGTGCCTTTGACCTCGGGCGACATCACCGCCCTTAACCTGAGCAGCGGCGCGCCGTTGTGGACCGACTCGCTCGCCTCTCGCGACACCACCTCATCGCTTGCCAATCTCAATGACATTTCGGCACGCCCTGTCATCGACAACGGCCAGGTTTTTGCGGTGTCGCATTCCGGCGGGTTCGCAGCGTTCGACGTCGCAAGCGGGCAGCGGCAGTGGCAGAAAGAGCTCTCCGGCATCCATACGCCGTGGGTATCGGGCGACTATGTATTTCTGATCGCAGGCCGCAACAAGTTGGTGGCCGTGGCCCGTAAATCGGGAGGAGTTCGCTGGATCCGCGAGTTGCCTGCCGGCAACTGGTCAGGACCGGTAATGGGTGGCGGCAGGCTCATTGCCGCCAGCTCGGAGGGTGCGCTTGCCCTGCTTTCTCCTCAGACGGGCGACCTCCTCAACTCGATCAGCCTTGGATCGAAGGTTTACATTGATCCCATCATCGCCTCGGGCACTCTCTACATCCTTGGCGATGACGGCGATATCATCGCCCTAAGGTAGCCGAAGCGTCTTCGGCTAGGAGCCGAACGCTGCGGAAGTTCGATGCCTAGTGAGGTTGTTATCGTCGGTCGGCCGAACGTCGGCAAATCCACGCTGTTCAATCGCCTGGTAGGCAGGAAGCTGGCACTGGTGAGCGACCGGCCAGGTGTCACTCGCGACTGGCGCAAGGCCGACGCAGCGCTCGCCGATCTCAAGTTCACTCTTGTCGATACCGCCGGGCTCGACGAAGCGCCGGCGAAGAGTCTCGAAAGCCGCATGCGCGCCCAGACCGAGGCGGCAATCGAGGCGGCCGACGTTTGCCTGTTTCTTATCGACGCACGGGCTGGCGTCACGCCTCTTGACCGTCATTTTGCCAGTTTGCTCAGGC
The DNA here is from genome assembly GCA_963780765.1 of uncultured Alphaproteobacteria bacterium. Classification (GTDB taxonomy): domain Bacteria; phylum Pseudomonadota; class Alphaproteobacteria; order Rhizobiales; family Aestuariivirgaceae; genus CAWHQZ01. The sequence goes on from CAWADI010000029.1 coordinate 305,278, forward strand.
GCAAGGCAAAGCCGGTCGTGCTGCTTGCGAACAAGGCCGAAGGTTCCCTCGCGGAGGCAGGTGTGCACGAGGCCTATGCCCTTGGGTTGGGAGAGCCCATCGCCATTTCCGCTGAGCACGGCCAGGGGCTCGACGGTGTGTTTCATGCGCTGAAAGACCTGGTAGGGGTACCGGAGGGCACCGGAGTGGAACGCGCCAGCGATCCAATCTCCGCCAGTAAGCCGTTGCGCCTTGCCATCGTCGGCCGGCCAAATGTCGGCAAGTCGACCCTTGTCAACGCCCTTCTCGGCGAGGAGCGCATGCTCACCGGTCCGGAGGCTGGCATCACGCGTGACGCCGTTGCCTCGAACCTGAGCTTCGCGGGCGCGACCTTCCAGCTGTGGGACACGGCGGGGCTGCGCCGTCGGGCCAGGATCAGCGACAAGCTCGAGAAGCTCTCGGTGGCGGACGCGCTACGCGCCATACGTTTTGCGGAAGTGGTCATTGTCGTCGTGGATGCGACGGCGGCGTTCGAAAAGCAGGACCTGCAGATCGCCGATCTCGTGGCCGGCGAAGGTCGCGCACTGGTCATTGCCGCGAACAAGTGGGACGAAGTTGCCGACAAGCAGAGTGTGCTGCACTGGATGAAGCGCGATATCGAGGAAAGCTTGCCCCAGGTCTGCGGTGTGCCGCTGGCGGCAATTTCGGCGCTGCGCGGGCAGGGACTGGAACGTCTGTTGAAGGCAGTGCAATCGGCCTACGATGCCTGGAACAAGCGCATCCCCACCTCAATGCTGAATTGCTGGCTCGGCGGCGTGCTCGACCGCAATCCGCCGCCGGCCCCAGCCGGCCGACGGATCAAGATCAGGTACATGACACAGGTCAACGCTCGACCACCCACGTTTATCGTTTTTTGCTCCAATCCGAAGGGACTTCCGGAGTCGTATCGCCGGTACCTCGTCAACCAACTGCGCGATGAGTTTGGCTTTCCGGGCATACCGATCCGCATTTCGCTTCGGCAGGGCAATAATCCCTTTGCCGGGCGAGGCTGATTTCCGGCGAACGAGGAAAGCCGGATTGTAGCCTGCAGGCCTCCATCCAGTGCCCTATGCTCGGGCAGGTGTTCGGCGCTCCGCAAGACGGCCATTGCGAAAATCGAATACTGCTCCGTGGGCCGTTTGGTCGGGGACGACGAGGGAGGTGACCTGCGCTGCGACCGTCTCCGGCACCGGCAAGCTCTCCGGGTCTTCCCCGGGCATTGCCTGTGCCCGCATGCGCGTTCGAACGGGACCCGGGTTGAGCAGGTTCACCCTCACCGGCGTTGACGCCGTTTCTGCCGCGTAGGTCTTTACCAGCGCCTCGAGTGCGGCTTTGGACGTCGAGTATGCGCCCCAGTACGCAGTGAACCGGCGCGCAGCGCCGGACGAGATGAAAAGTGCGCGGCCTGCTGCCGATTGCCGCAACAAGGGATCGAGGGCACGGATAAGGCGCCAGTTCGCGGTCACATTCACCGACAGCACCTCGTTCCAGATATCCGGGTCAAGATGGGCGAGCGGCGAGAGCGTGCCCAGAACGCCCGCATTGCCGACGAGAATGTCGAGCCGTTTCCACCGTTCAAAAATGGCGCCACCAAGGTGATCGATCGCAGCTCCTTCGCGGAGATCAAGCGGCACCAGGGTGGCGGCACCGCCCGCTGCCCGAATCTCATCGTCGACTTCCTCGAGTGCCCCCTGGGTTCGTGCCACCGCGATGATGTGGGCGCCTTCAGTCGCCAGTTCCCTGGCGATCGCGCGCCCGATCCCACGCGATGCACCGGTCACGACAGCCGTGCGGCCGAGCAGCAGCTGGGTCAACGGGCCTCGGCAAGCAGCGACAGCTGACTCGGCAGCGGCGGGCCGTCGCGGTCGGTGAGCGAGGTGGGATAGTCTCCCGTGAAGCAGTGATCGGTGAATTGCGGCCGAGCCGGATCGCGTCCTGGCAGCCCCATCGCCTTGTAGATGCCATCGACCGAGAGAAAGGCAAGCGACTTGACGCCAATGAATGCGCGCATTTCCTCCAGACTGTGGGTGGCCGCAAGGAGGTGACGCTGCTCGGGGGTGTCGATGCCGTAGTAGTCCGGATGCGCAATCGGCGGGCTGGCGATGCGCATGTGCACCTCCCTGGCGCCAGCTTCCTTCATCATTTGCACGATTTTGACCGAAGTCGTTCCGCGCACAATCGAATCATCCACCAACAGCACACGCCTGCCGCGGATCACCGATCGATTGGCATTGTGTTTCAACCTGACGCCAAGTGCCCGGATATGCTGGGAAGGTTCGATGAAAGTGCGTCCGACATAGTGATTGCGAATAATGCCCAGTTCGAAGGGAACATCGGACTGTTGCGCGTAACCCAGGGCCGCCGGAACACCGGAATCGGGGACCGGAATTATTACCTCGACATCGGCCGGCGCTTCTTTGGCAAGCTGCCGTCCCATCTGCTTGCGTACTTCGTAGACGGACCTGCCGCCCACATGACTGTCCGGCCGGGAAAAGTAGATGTATTCGAAAATGCACGGTCGCGGCGCCAGTTTCGGGAAAGGATGGAGCGATTCGATGCCTGCTTCGGTAATCACCACGACTTCGCCGTTTTCTATTTCCCGAACGAATTTTGCGCCGATGATGTCGAGGGCGCAGGTTTCCGACGCCAGGACGTGCGCACCGTTGAATTCGCCGAGCACGAGCGGTCTGATGCCAAGTGGGTCGCGGGCGCCGATGAGCTTCTTGTTGGTTAGCGCTACCAGGGAATAGGCGCCTTCTAGAGAGCGCAGGGCGTCGATGAACCTTTCGATGATACGCCGCTTCGGGGAGCGCGCCACGAGATGCAGCACGGCTTCGGAGTCCGAGGTAGACTGGTAAATGGCGCCGGCTGCGATGAGGTCACGGCGCAGGGCAAGTCCGTTCGTGAAATTGCCGTTATGGGCGATGGCAAGGCCGCCCGTGGCGAGTTCGGCGAACAGTGGCTGCGTATTGCGCAAGATCGTTCCGCCGGTGGTCGAATAGCGGACGTGGCCCACCGCCATCCTCCCCTTCAGCCGGGTGATGGTCTCCTCATCGGAGAAGTGATCACTGACGAGCCCCAGTCCGCGTTCCAGATGAAAACGTTCGCGGTCGTAAGCGACGATCCCCGCCGCCTCCTGGCCGCGGTGCTGCAGCGCGTGCAGTCCGAGTGCGGTGAGGGCGGCCGCATCGTCGTGGCCAAATACACCGAATACCCCGCACTCCTCGCGCAGCCGATCCTCAAGAGCATCGATGCCGGCGTCTGTCGGGATGTCTGTGTTCACCATCGAACCTGCCGGTGTTGTTTGCTCATTCACCCGCGGGCTCAACCGCCGCTCCTAGGGATCCGTGGTTCCTTGCCCGCCGAATACCGGTTGTTGTCCCGTATCCGGGCTTTCGATGGTGACCTCTCCTTCCGGCGCGGTCCCAGGCTGCTTGTCTGCGGTTCCGCTCTGCGTCCCCTCGATCAGCTGGTTGAGGTTGCGCTGTTGACCGGCCTGATAGGCGTCCTCTTCCTGCTCCCCGGCCGGAGCCTCGATTTGCTGGGTAGGCTGTGTGCCGCCTGGCTCAGCAGCAGCCGGCGCCGGCTGCTGCTTGCTGATGTAGGTCTTTCCCTGCAGCACGTCGGCAATGTCTGCCGGCAGAAAGGAGAGTATTGCCGTGCCCACTTCTTCCACCACCGGCAAAAGCCGGGCGGTGCGAATCCAGTCTTCGTGTTTCTCCGGCGGAACCAGCCAGATGTAGAAAAGATAGGCGATCACCACCAGGAGCAGGCCGCGCGCGACACCGTATACGAAGCCCAGGGAGCGGTCGAAAGCTCCCGCAGCACTGTCCAGGACCCAGTCGGCGATGCGCACGCTGATCAACGACATGATAATCAGAACAATCAGGAACACCCCGCCCGCGAGGGCGATCTTGGCGACGATTTCCGGCTGCAGGTACTGCTGGGCGATGGCGAGAAGCTCCGGTGACAGGATCGACCCCAGTGCGGCCAGCGCAGCAACTCCCCAGGCAACAAGTGACAGGACCTCGCGTGTGAAGCCACGCATCAGGGCGAGAAGGCCCGAGATGATCATGATGCCGATCAGGATCAGATCCAGAAGCTGAAAAGGCATGGCGCGGCTACTCGAGGGTTGTTTTTGGCACGGCCCTTATAGGTGGCTTTGCCGAGGCTGTCTAAAGCAAATTCCACTTGATGCCTGGCGCTGTTTGCGAGCGCCTGCCTCAAATGTTACATCAAAGTGCCGCGATTCGCGGCGCGGACGTACAGCCTATTTCGCCAAAATGTTAGGCCGCGGCCACGAACGCCACCAAATCGGCTACCGTTTCGAGAGCTTTGCTGGTCACGCCTCTGACGGCGAGCCGCTCGTCTGGCGCGTGAACAGCGTGCGTGAGGCCGAGCTTGGCGGATTCCTTGAGCCGTGCCTCTGCCTGGCTGACCGGTCTGATACCTCCTGAAAGCGCGATTTCGCCGAAAAAAACCGCCTGCGCAGGCAACACCGTGCCGGTGAGCGATGACACAAGGGCTGCGGCGACCGCGAGATCGGCCGCTGGCTCGCGCACCTTCAGGCCGCCGGCAACATTGAGATACACGTCATAAGTGCCGATAGCGACGCCGGCTCGCGCCTCGAGTACCGCCAGCAGCATGGCGAGCCGGCTAGGATCGAGGCCAACGACGGCGCGCCGCGGGTTTCCCAAAAGCGATGGCGAAACGAGCGCCTGGACCTCCATGAGCAGCGGTCGTGTCCCTTCGATCCCGGCGAACACGGCTGATCCCGCGGTCGCGGTTTCGCGCGCACCCATGAACAGCCGCGACGGGTTTGCCACCTCCTTGAGGCCGCCATCGGACATTTCAAAGACTCCAATTTCGTCAGTCGGCCCAAAGCGGTTCTTTACCGCTCTGAGAATGCGAAACTGGTGCCCGCGATCGCCCTCGAAATAGAGCACAGTATCCACGAGATGTTCGATCACCTTGGGGCCGGCGATCTCCCCTTCCTTGGTCACGTGGCCGACCAGGAGGACCGTGACACCTTTCTGCTTGGCAAAGCGGACGAGGGCTTCCGAGCCGGCACGCAGCTGCGAGACGGTTCCAGGGGAAGCGTCGATTACCGGCGTCCAAAGCGTTTGTATGGAATCGATCACCACCGCCGACGGCGGCTCCCCGTCATGGAGAGTAGCAAGAATGTCGGGGACGCTGGTCAGCGAGGCGAGCAGCACCGGGGCGTCGGCGAGTCCCAGCCGTTGGGCACGCAGGCGGACCTGGGCGATCGCCTCCTCGCCGGAGAAGTAGATAACCCGCTCCCCGCGGCTCGCCAGTGCGGCAAGCGCCTGCAGCAGCAGGGTAGACTTGCCGATGCCGGGATCACCGCCGATGAGGGCGCCGGAGCCGGCAACGAAGCCGCCTCCCGCCACCCGGTCGAGCTCGGCGATTCCGGTGAGCAACCGCGCCGGTGCGGGTGTGCCTCCCTTCAGACCGACAAGTTCTCCCCGCCGGCCCTTCGGAAGCCTCCTTCCCCCGCCACCCGAGATTGGCTGTTCGGCGGGCTCCTCGATGACGCTGTTCCATGCCCCGCAGCTGTCACATTTCCCCGACCATTTTGCGGCCGCCGCTCCGCAGGATTGGCACACGAAAATACTTGTCGCTTTGTTCATCGCGGGGGCTGCAGGAAGGCCGGGCTTCTACGGCTTCAGGACATCCATTTCAATGGGGCCCTCGGCCCGGCCATGAATGAATTGTTCGACATAGGGGTTGCCGCTGGAGTTGATGTTGTGTGCCGGACCCTGCCAGAGAATCCGGCCCTTGTGGATCATGGCGATCTCATCGGCAATCTTGCGCGCCGAAGCCATATCGTGTGTGATCGAGATCGTTGTGGCGCCGAGTGTGCGCACGCAATCAACGATCAGGTTGTTGATGACGTCAGCCATGATCGGATCAAGACCTGTGGTCGGTTCGTCGAAGAAGATGATCTCCGGGTCGGCGGCGATGGCCCTGGCCAGCGCTACCCGTTTTTGCATGCCGCCCGAGAGTTCCGCCGGGTAGAGCTGCGCGACCTCGCTGCCAAGTCCCACCTGTGCCAGCTTGCGGACCGCGATCGCGCGCGCCTCCGAGCGTTCCATTTGCTTTCCCTGAATCAGGCCGAAAGCAACATTCTGCCATACAGGCAGGCTGTCGAAGAGGGCCGAACCCTGGAACAACATGCCAATGCGCGCCAGAAATTGATCGCGCTCGGCACCGGTTACTCCGGCCATTTCCTCGCCGCCGATGAGGATGGAACCCCGATCCGGCCGCAGAAGACCGAGGATGCACTTGATCATCACCGACTTGCCGGTGCCCGATCCACCGATCACAACCAGCGAGCGGCCGCGCGGCACCGAGAGGCTGACGCCATCGAGCACCACCTTCCTGCCGAAGCTCTTGAATAGGTTGGTAAGGACGATGTGGCCGTTGCTTGCCATGGCTCAATCCGAGAACAGCAGCGAGGTCAGCGCATAGTTGGCCGCCAGGATGAGTACGGAGGCGCTCACGACCGCGTTGGTCGTCGCCCGGCCCACGCCCTGCGCTCCGCCGCGTGAATAAAATCCATGATAGCACCCCATCAGCGCGATAATGAACCCGAAGACTGCTGCCTTGATGAGACCGGACAGGACGTCTCCCGCGTTGAGAAAATCCACGGTATTCTTGATGTAGGCCACGCCGTTGAAGTCGAGCGCCCGAGTGCCCACTATGTAACCTCCGAGAATGCCGATCGTATCAGCAATGGCCACGAGCAACGGCAAGGTGACAATCGCGGCTGCCAGGCGTGGTGCCACGAGGTAGCGATGGGGACTGGTGGAGAGCGTTGTCAGTGCATCGATCTGCTCCGTGACCCGCATGGTGCCCAGTTCGGCCGCTATGGCGGCTGATACCCGCCCAGCAACCATCAGGCCTGCCATTACGGGGCCGAGTTCACGCACGATGCCCAGCGCGACAATTGACGACACCAGGCTTTCGGCGTTGAAGCGCGATGATCCGATATAGATTTGCAGGGCGAGGACGCCGCCGGTAAAGAAGGCCGTTAGCCCGACAACCGGCAGCGAAAAGTACCCGATGCGCATTACCTGCTCGAGAAATTGGCGGCCATAGTAGGGTGGCGTAATTCCGGCTACGAGCGCATCGCGGAGGAACATGCTTGCCTTTCCCACCTCCGCAAACAGAGCCAGGATGACGCGGCCTAGATTGGCTAAAAAGTTCAACGGTTTTCGTCCCGACGCGAATTGAGGGCGGAATATAGACGAGGGCATCGCGTTCCCAAACGCGTGAGTATTTCGAAGCTGTTGGTGCCGGCTTTGATCGCGATCTCATCAACAGTCACATGGGCGCCGATGAGTTCGGCAATCGCGCCGCGCGCCGCCGCACGTTGCGGAATATCCGTAACATCCACTGTGATCAGGTCCATGGATACTCGTCCGACGAGCGGGGCGTAGAATTCACCGATCCGCACCCGCGCCGGTTCGCGCCCCGCCGCAGAGGCGAGCGAACGGGGGTAGCCGTCGCCGTAGCCGGCGCCCAGGACGGCAATGCGGCTGGGCCGGCGGGCGACCCAGCTGCCGCCATAACCCACCGACTCGCCGGTGGCGACGTCACGCACCTGCAGAACCCGGGCAAGAAGGTGCGCTACCGCCATACATGGATTGGGTCGGTCGGGAACGGGATTTCCGCCATAGAGTGCGATGCCTGACCGCACCAGGTCGTAGCGATAGGCTGCACCAAGAAAGGCGCCTGCGGAATTGGCGAGGCTCGCCGGGGTGTCTGGGAGAAGCGCGCGCAGGTTGTCAAACCGGCGTCGTTGGACATCATTGAACTCATGGTCCGGGTCTTCTCCCCGTGCCAGATGACTGAGGACGAGCGACAACTCGAAATCCCGAAGTGGCGAGCCGTCTGCAGCCACCTCTCTGAGTTGCGCCTCCGTAAAGGCCAGGCGGTTCATCCCGGTTTCGACGTGGAGGGCTGCCGGCAGCCTGCGCCCCTGACTGCGGCAGTATGAGACCCATTCCGATAGCTCGTCCGGCCCGCTCAGGACCGGTTGCAGCCGATGTGCTTCATAGAACCGGGCCTCCCCGGCCAGCAGCCCGCCAAGCACATAGACGTTGGCCATCCCGCTTTCGGGCCCAGCGAGCGCAGTTCGCACGGCCTCGCCCTCCTCGGGAAATGCGACAAAAAAAATCTGACAGCCGGTGCCATGTAGCGCCCGGGCCGCCTCGGCGAGCCCGATGCCATACGCGTTCGCTTTCAGCGAAGCGCCGCAGCGTGCCGGGCTGGCAGTTCGCGAAATCAGTCGATAGTTGTCCTGGAGCGCCGTGAGATCGATCGCGATGACCGCACCGGCGCGTGCCGGCACCGCCGCGTTTTCGACCGGACTCGTGCCTTTCACGCTCATTTCAATGCCTGCCGGAGCCTTGTTTGCAACTGCCACGGGGTGATTGCGTTCACCGCATCACCTTGCAATCAACCCGGCCGGGTTAGCCAAACTGTTCCGGAAGGCGATCTTCGGTCACCAGATTCTGGAACTTCGTCAAGGCTGCTTCGAACTGTACGGAGATCGTGCCTGTCGGCCCATGCCGCTGCTTGCCGATGATCACCTCGGCGATGCCCTCGGCCTTTTCCATCTGCTGCTGCCAGTCAAAGAATTCCTGCGTATTGGGGCGCGGCTCCTTTCGGCCGAGATAGTATTCCTCACGATAAATGAAGAGCACGACGTCAGCATCCTGCTCGATCGAACCGGACTCGCGCAGGTCCGCCAGCTGAGGCCGCTTGTCGTCGCGATTTTCAACCTGCCGCGACAGTTGGGAAAGCGCCAGTACGGGAACGTTGAGTTCCTTGGCGAGGGCCTTGAGGCTCGTGGTTATCTCCGAGACTTCCTGGACCCGGCCCTCCGCTGCCCGACGCGCTGACCCAGCAAGGAGCTGCAGGTAGTCGATGACGACAAGACCGAGACCGCGCTGGCGCTTCAGTCGTCGCGCCCGGGCCGCGACTTGACCAATCGTCAACCCTCCGGTCGCATCGATGTAGAGAGGCAGCGACTGCAGCTCGCGGCTGACTTCGACGATACGGCCGAACTCCTGCTCGGTTATCTTGCCACGGCGGATCTTCTCGGAAGCGATGGCAGCCTGCTCGGAAATGATTCGGGTAGCGAGTTGTTCTGCCGACATCTCGAGAGAAAAGAAAGCCACAACGCCGCCATCGAGCACGTTGACGCCGCCGTCAGCCTTGTGCTCGTCGCGATAGGTTCTCGCTACATGGTAGGCGATGTTCGTGGCCAGGGCAGTCTTGCCCATGGCCGGCCGGCCGGCGAGCACGATCAGGTCCGACTTTTGCAGGCCGCCCATTTTCGCGTCGATATCCCGCAACCCGCAGGAAATGCCGGAGAGTCCGCCGTCCCGCTGGTATGCTGCGGCGGCCATATCGACGGCATCCGTAAGCGCCTGCGCGAATGGCTGGAAGCCCTGGCCGTATTTCCCCGTTTCGGCGATGTCATACAGGTTCTGTTCCGCCTGCTCGATCAACTCGCGGCTGGTCAGGTCGACCGGCGTGTCGAAGGAGTCGTTTACGATGTCGGTGCCTATGTCGATGAGCCGCCGGCGCATGGCAAGTTCGTAGATTGCCCGACCGTATTCGGCAGCGTTGATGACGGTCGTGGCCGCGGCGGCGAGGCGTGCCAGATAGGCCGGGCCGCCAATCTCGTTCAGCGTCTCGTCGTGCTCGAAAAAGGTCTTCAGCGTCACGGGGCTTGCCAGCTTGCCGGCCCGGATCAGCGTCGAGGCGGCGTCGAAGATGCGCGCGTGTATACCCTCGTAGAAATGCTCGGCGGCGAGAAAGCCGCTGACCCGGTCGCAAGCCTCATTGTTGACCAGGATCGCGCCCAGCAGTGCCTGTTCCGCCTCGAGATTGTGCGGTGCCTGCCGATGCGAATCGGTGTCCTGCGGCGGTTGAACCGCTGCCAGCTGGGGTCGTGGATTGGCGGAGTTCATCTGTCTGCTGTCGTCATAGCGAAGTCGCGAAAGATAAAGAACGCGCAAGTGATGACTTTACACGCTATCCACAACAGGCCTGCGAGATGGAGGTCTGCGCAACATATTGCTTGCATTCGTGCGCATTTCGCGTCAGTGCGAACGCCAGCATTCCGCAAGCAACAAACCGGATCGATTCGGCTATTCGCCCGGCACCGACTTGAAACGTGGCCGCCGGCAGTCGATTTCGCGCAGTCGCTCTTCCTCTTCCAGCATATAGTTGCGCGTCAAGGGCAGCGCCCGCTGGTTTTTAGTGAACTGAATCTGGAAGTTGTTCAAGCCTCCAAAACGGAAACCTGCTTCAGACGAGGCGAGATAGAACTCCCACATGCGGCAGAAACGTTCATCGTAGAGCGCTTTTACCTGTTCACGGTGGTCAAGGAAGCGCCGCCGCCATTCCTTGAGTGTATCGGCATAGTGCAGGCGCAAAATTTCGATGTCGGTCACACACAGCCGCGCCTTCTCCATGGCGGGGACGACTTCCGACAGCGCCGGAATGTAGCCGCCGGGGAAAATATGCCTGGCGATCCATTGACTTGTGGCTGACGGCCCGTCGCAACGGTTGATCGAATGCACGAGCGCCACCCCGTCAGGCTCCAGCAGCGAGTGGACCTTTTCGAAGAACTCGGAGAAGTGCTTCAAGCCGACATGCTCGAACATTCCTACCGAGACAACGCGATCAAAACGCTCTTCGAGAAGCCGGTAGTCGAGCAGTCGGAATTGCAGCCGATCGGCTACCCTGCGCTGGTGCGCTCTCTCATTTGAAAGGGCGTGTTGCTCCTCCGACAGCGTCACGCCGACCACGCTGGCTCCGCAAACCTCTGCAATATAGAGACCCAAACCGCCCCAGCCCGAGCCGATGTCGAGAACCCGCATACCGGGCTTGATCATCAGCTTGGCCGCGATATGGCGCTTTTTTGCGAGCTGAGCATCTTCCAGGGACTGCTTGTCATTTTCGAAGTAGGCACAGGAATACTGCCGGTCGCGGTCGAGGAACAGGTCGTAGAGTTTGCCGGAAAGATCGTAGTGATAGGCAACGTTCCGTTTGGCGGTAGCGATCGGGTTGTATTGCCGGAAACGGCGACGCAGACTCCGGGAGAAGGCCGCCGGCAAAGCCGAAAACAACTCCCGCCCTTCCATGTTCGCAAACAACAGCGCCACCAGATCTGAGATACTCCCTCGTTCCATGATCAGGCGGCGGTTCATGTACGCCTCGCCAAAATGGAAATCAGGATTGAGAGCGAGGTTCAATTCGGTACGGCGGCCGATAATTCGTGCGCCCACGGTTCGGCCCCTGCCGTTGCCGTACATGTGGTTCCGCCCCCGCGCATCGATAATCGCCAGAGAGCCGTCTCGAACCATGCGGTTCAGCATATGATCGAGTAGGACGAACATGCCATCATTCCCTGCCGCTCGGCTCTTTGTCTCGAATGGGCCGCTACGGTTCCGCCGAAGAATTCAACCACGACTTCCGGGAGGGCGCAACTACTAGCCTGCGCGCGGTGTAGGTAGCACATGAGTTGTCCGGTCTAGGTAGCAGATGATCTGTCCGGTTTTATTGGCCTCTTTTGGGAGGGGCCGATGCGGCGGACGGAGCAGCTACAGGGGCTGAGGATGATGAAGTTGAGGGATGTTCTGTCGAGCTGGGAAGCGGGCTCGTTGAGCCAGCTCGAGGCTGCGGAGGTTCTGGGGATGAGCGACCGGACGTTCCGGCGCTATGTTGAGCGCTTTGAGGCGGAAGGCGATGAGGGGCTTGTCGATCGCCGGCTTGGACGGCGCTCGGGTCGGGCGGTTCCGGAGGCGAAGGCGGAGGAAGTGGAGCGGCTCTACCGCGAGCGCTATCAGGGCTTCACCGCCAAGCATTTCCACGAGCACCTGCAGCGCAACCACAGTTTTCGCTGGGGCTATACGTGGACCAAGACGTTTCTGCAGGGGCGTAAGCTTGTGGCCAAGGCGCCGCGGCGCGGCGCGCACCGGCGCAAGCGGCCGCGCCGGCCGATGATCGGCATGATGCTGCACCAGGATGGCTCGCGACATGAGTGGATGGAAGGCCTTGGGCTGCTCGATCTGGTGGTCACCCTGGATGATGCGACGAGCGAGATCTATTCGGCGATCCTGGTCGAGGAGGAAGGCACGATGTCGAGCTTTCTGGGGCTTGCCGAGACGATTGCCGCCAAGGGCCTGTTCTGCTCGCTCTATACGGATCGCGGCAGTCACTATTTTCACACCCCGGAAGCGGGTGGCAAGGTCGCCAGGGATGCCTTGACCCAGGTGGGGCGGGCGCTGGCGCAGCTCGGCATCGAGCATATCCCGGCCTATTCGCCGGAAGCACGCGGGCGCAGCGAGCGGATGTTCCGCACCCTCCAGGACCGGTTGCCGAAGGAGCTGAAGCTGGCCGGCATCACCGATGTCGAGGCCGCCAACCGGTTCTTGAAGGAGACTTATATCGCCAGGCACAACGGCCGCTTTGCGGATGCGCCCGTCGAGGCCGGCTCGGCTTTCGTGCCGGCGGCGCAGGAGCAGTGGCGCGATGTGCTCGCCGTCCAGGAGGAGCGCACCGTGGCGCCTGACAACACGGTGGCCTGGAATGGCAAGCGATTGCAGATCCCGGCTCATCCCGGACGGGCTCATTACGTGCGCGCCAAGGTGCGCGTTCACGAATATCCCGATGGCGAGCTCGCCATCTTCCATGGCCCGCGCTGCCTGGTCAGATGGCGGAGCGAAGACATCGAACCGACGACCGATACCCTCCCGCGGAAGCGTCTGCCGCTTGCGCCGCCGCCGGAGGCCTGTGGAAACCGTGGAAAAGCCGAAAAGGCTTTCCCACCGTTCCCACAGGCAGCAACAACAAAAAGCGGTCAATTCATGTGCTACATAAACCGGACAACTTCAGGCGCTGCTCTACACTACTTGCCTGCGCGCGGCCGTCGGCTTTCTGCGCTGCGTCGGGCGGCCGGCGGGTCAGCTTGGGCTTGTTCGGGAACAAGCTCCTTCGGCGCTGTTTCAGCCTCGAATACCTGTTCGGCTGCTTGTCTTGCTTCCTCGCGCTCCGACCGCTGTCCGGCCGGCACCTCGCCACGGGCTTGCGCGTCTGCTTCATCTTGTGAGCGGGCAACGTTGATTTGCACCTCGGTCACGACTTCCGGATGCAAGGCTATGCGCACCTTGTAGATGCCCACTGTTTTGATGGGCTGGTCGAGCTGAACGTGACGCCGGGCAACCGGCGCTCCGGCGGTGGCAGCTGCTTCGGCGATATCGCGGGTCGAAACGGAGCCATAAAGCTGCCCGCTCTCGCCTGCCTGGCGCAATATGACAAAGCTCTTGCCGTTTAGCATTTCGGCTGCCCCACCGGCATCCTGCCGGCGCTCGGCATTGCGGGTTTCGAGAATTGCCCGATCCTGCTCGAACTTTTCCCTGTTGGCCTTGCTCGCCCGCAGCGCCTTCCCCTGGGGCAGGAGGAAATTTCGCGCATAGCCGTCTCGTACTCTCACGATTTCTCCCATCGCGCCCAGTTTTTCTACCCGTTCCAATAGAATAACTTCCATGCCGGTTTCTCCTTCCATTGAGCCTTAGTTGCATTCCAAACTAAATTCTTCCCTTGGCTTTCCGGGCGCGCAGTTTCCATCCCGTCTCGGCCAGGCCGACGGCAACAAGCGGAAGCATGACGAGCCAGCTGAACAGCATCAGCGCAGCGTAGGTACCGGCGAGCAGAGGCCATCTGGCTGCGTGATCTCGCAACAGGAAGTGGATGACCGCCAGGCCGAGAATTGCAAAGGCAGTTGCCAGTGGCGCGGCAAACACGGCAGCGGCAACCCCCAGGAATCCTGGTAGCAGGGAGGCGGCACACAGTGCCGCTAGGGCGATCGCCGACTGGGGAGGAAAGGTAAGGCTCGAAAAAGCTGCCCAGGGTCTGAGCGATTTCCCCCACCTCTTCAGCAATCGTGATGCCAAAAGCATGTTGGCCAGCATGAAGACGAGCCAGGCCGAGGCGCCAACCAGTGGTGCCAAAATGACGAGTAAATCGGGGAGCCCGGTGAGCGCCTCTCGCTCCGCCGGAGACATTCCGCCGATTATCGATGTCGTGAACTCGGCGGCAAAATCCTTGAGCTGGGCACGGAACGCCTCTACGCCCGGACCCGTGACAATGATGACAAGGGTAAGAAACGCGCCGGCCAGAGCAGCCGTCCAAAGCACCAGCCGACCCTCCGGGTACCATTCGAGCCGCTCCCCTCGGCCTCGCCTTCGCCGGAATTGTGAGCGATCGGCCGGCTGATCAATGCCAGACGGCTGAGGATGACCGGCGCCGCGCCTGCTGAGAGCAGAAAAAACAGTCCGGCCCGTGTGCCAAGCACGGCCACCGTCGCGACAACCCCCACAACGGCGGCTGCTGCGGCAGTCCCCCACCCGTAACCCAGACCTGCGACAAACAGGGGCAAGGGCGCCAGGTAAATCAGCAGAAAGGACAGCGGTGACAACGTCAGCCCGCTTGCGTGCAACACCGCAGCCGAAAGGCCCGCGACGATGGCAATGGCGATCCAGAAGTTGTTGCTCACTCGGCTGTCCCCGATCGACGGTTGGGTTAGGAGCGATTCGAAACACGCCCCAGCCACGAGGCCGCTACCCGTGCGGGCTCGCGGTCTCTAGTTCAAGACATATGGCAGAAGCCCCAGGAAGCGGGCACGCTTGATCGCCCGGGCCAGCTCACGCTGTTTCTTGGCGCTGACCGCGGTAATGCGGCTCGGCACAATCTTCCCGCGCTCCGAGACGAAGCGCGAGAGCAGCTTGACGTCCTTGTAGTCGATTTTGGGCGCTCCCGCGCCTGAAAACGGGCAGCTCTTGCGGCGGCGAAAGAAGGGGCGGCGAGCCGGTCCTGCGGAGTGTGCCATCAAACCGTCTCCTCAACTGGCGGCGGGCTGTCGGTTTCGCCCTCAGGACGCGGCGCCCGCGGGCGGTCACGAAATCCTGCCGCGATCGCCGCGGTCGAACCGGCGCGGGCCGCGATCCATGCCGAATCCGCCGAAACCACGGTCGCCGAAACCACCGAAGCCTCGGTCATCATCGCGATCGCGCGCCTTGCTTTGCCGGAGGATTGCCGACGGACCCTCTTCGAGCGCATCTACCCGGACCGTCATGAAGCGGATGATGTCCTCATTGATCGACATCTGGCGCTCCATTTCAAAGATCGCCGCTGCCGGCGCCTCGATGTTCATGAGCGTATAGTGAGCTTTACGATTTTTCCGGATGCGAAAGGTGATCGTCCGCAAGCCCCAGCTCTCTGTTTTGCCGACCTTGCCGCCGTTGGTTTCGACGACGGATTTGAACTGGGCCGCCAGTGCGTTCGACCTGTTGCTGGGAAGCATCCTGGCGCACCAGAAAAGTGTGTTCGTAGAGGGGCATGTGAGCCTCGGCCTTTCTTCAAGTATCGTTCCTGCTAGGTTCCGGCGCAGAGCCTCACTCGAGCCCATCGCGTGGAAAGGCCAGAGTTTACGGTTCCTCGAAGGAGCGGGGACACAGGAAGCAGGGCATGTAAGGCAGCCCGCTTGGCGCCAGCCAAGTCTTCCGTTCAGCCCCCAACCGGTTCCCGGGGGTCGGAGGCTTATAGGCCCCGTGATCGGTTGGTGCAATAGGCGCTCTACTCGTTGTGTAGGTAGCACACGAGTTGTCCGGTCTAGGTAGCAGATGATCTGTCCGGTTTTATTGGCCTCTTTTGGAGGGGGCAGATGCGGCGGACGGAGCAGCTACAGGGGCTGAGGATGATGAAGTTGAGGGATGTGCTGTCGAGCTGGGAGGCTGGTTCAGTTGAGCCAGCTGGAAGCGGCGGAGCTGCTGGGGATGAGCGAACGGACGTTCCGGCGCTATGTCGACCGTTTTGAGGAGGAAGGGGATGAGGGGCTTGTCGATCGGCGGCTTGGACGGCGCTCGGGGCGGGCGGTTCCGGAGGCGGAGGCGGAGGAAGTGGAGCGGCTCTACCGCGAGCGCTATCAGGGCTTCACCGCCAAGCATTTCCACGAGCACCTGCAGCGCAACCATAGTTTTCGCTGGGGCTATACGTGGACCAAGACGTTTCTGCAGGAGCGTGGGCTGTTGGCCAAGGCGCCGCGGCGCGGGGCGCACCGGCGCAAGCGGCCGCGCCGGCCGATGATCGGCATGATGCTGCACCAGGATGGCTCGCGGCATGTGTGGCTCGAGGGCCTTGGGCCGCTCGATCTGGTGGTCACCCTGGACGATGCCACGAGCGAGATCTACTCGGCGATTCTGGTCGAGGAGGAAGGCACGATGTCGAGCTTTCTGGGGCTTGCCGAGACGATTGCCGCCAAGGGCCTGTTCTGCTCGCTCTATACCGATCGCGGCAGTCACTATTTTCACACGCCGGAAGCGGGCGGCAAGGTCGCCAGGGATGCCTTGACCCAGGTCGGGCGGGCGCTGGCGCAGCTCGGCATCGAGCACATCCCGGCCTATTCGCCGGAGGCGCGCGGGCGCAGCGAGCGGATGTTCCGCACCCTCCAGGACCGGCTGCCGAAGGAGCTGAAGCTGGCCGGCATCGCCGACATCGGAGGCCGCCAACCGGTACCTGAAGGAGACCTATATCGCCAGCGCACAACGCCCGCTTTGCGGTGGCGCCGGCCGAGGCCGGCTCGGCCTTCGTGCCGGCGGCGCAAGAGCAGTGGCGCGATGTCCTCGCCATCCAGGAGGAGCGCACGGTCGCGCCTGACAACACGGTGGCCTGGAACGGCAGGCGATTGCAGATCCCGGCCCATCCCGGACGGGCTCACTACGTGCGCGCCAAGGTGCGCGTTCACGAATATCCCGACGGCGAACTCGCCATCTTCCATGGCCCGCGCTGCCTGGTCAGATGGCGGAGCGAAGACATCGAAGCCAGCGACCGATACGCTCCCGCGGAAGCGTCAGCCGCTTGCGCCGCCGCCGGAGGCCTGTGGAAACCGTGGAAAAGCCGAAAAGGCTTTCCCACCGTTCCCACAGGCACAACAGCAACAGCAAAAAGCGGTCAATTCATGTGCTACATAAACCGGACAACTTCAGGCGCTCTCTACATAGGCGCTCTACTGTCTTTCGGGCCGGCAAAGACCTGAGTGACGTATTGCTCTTGGTCCGACATGCGGCCATCTTCGACGAGGGCTTGCGGCAGTCTCAAAACTCGGCGGGGCAATGACATTCGCTTTCACTTTTCCGGGACAAGGCAGCCAGCAGGTGGGCATGGGGCGGGACCTGGCTCAGCAATCGCACGCGGCGGGGAGCGTGTTCGAGGAGGTTGACACTGCGCTCGGCCAGAACCTCTCCTCGCTCATGTGGAATGGACCGGACGCTGAACTGACGCTGACTGCCAACGCTCAACCCGCAATCATGGCAGTGAGCATTGCCGTCATGCGAGTTCTGGAAGCCGAGCATGGGGTGAGTCTCGTCAATTCGGCGAGGTTTGTTGCTGGTCACTCGCTTGGCGAATACTCCGCACTCACCGCCGCGGGAACCTTTGCTCTCGCCGATGCCGCCCGCCTTCTGAAGACGCGCGGGCTCGCAATGCAGGAAGCAACGCCTCTCGGCACCGGCGCGATGGCGGCGCTTCTCGGGCTCGATTATGCCCAAGCCAGCGACGTCGCCCGCGCGGCGGCGCAGCGGGGATGTTTGTGAGCCTGCAAACGACAACGCGCCGGGGCAGGTGGTCGTCTCGGGGGACAGGCGGGCAGTCGACCGCGCCATTGAAATAGCCAGGACAAAGGGTGCCAGGCGCGCCATGCTGTTGCCGGTAAGCGCGCCGTTTCATTGTGCACTGATGGCGCCCGCGGCGAGGGTCATGTCCGGGGCCCTGCAGGATGTAACGCTTCATGAGCCTGTTGTTCCGCTGGTTGCCAATGCGACGGCGCGGGCCTTGACATCTCTCGATGAGATCCGCGCTGAATTGGTTACGCAGATCGTCACCACGGTGCGTTGGCGCGAAAGCGTCGCCTTCATGGCCGGCCAGGGGGTTACAAAATTTCTGGAACTTGGCCCAGGCAGAGTTTTAACGGGCCTCGCCAGGCGCAATGCGCCAAGCGCTCTGGCGATAGCCGCCAGCTCGGTCGAGGAAATCGCTGCCGCCGCCCAAGAGCTGCGCGGCCAGCAATAATCCAGGGGAGAACCGATGTTCGATCTCACGGGTAGAACAGCTCTCGTCACCGGAGCAACGGGCGGTATCGGCGCGGCGATCGCCATAGCGCTCCATGGCCAGGGAGCGGTGGTGGCCCTGTCGGGCACGCGCGCTGAAGTGCTTGAGGAAATGCGAGCACGTCTCGCCACTCGTGTCCACACGTTACCCTGCAACCTTGCAGATGCAGCGGCGGCGGAGAAACTCGTTCCCTCTGCGGAAGCCGCGATGGGATCGCTCGACATACTCGTGAACAATGCCGGCATGGCGCGCGACGCGCTGGCCGTGCGTATGCATGACGAAGCCTGGTCTACGGTCATCGAGCTCAACTTGACCGCCGCCTTCCGACTTGCGCGCGCCGCCCTGCGCGGCATGATCAAGCGGCGCCACGGCCGCATCATCGGCATTACTTCCGTGGTGGCCACGACCGGAAATCCGGGCCAGGCCAACTATGCAGCGGCGAAAGCGGGAATGATCGGCATGACGAAGTCTCTTGCCTATGAAGTGGCGAGCCGCGGGGTGACGGTGAACTGCATTGCGCCGGGCTTCATTGCGACCTCCATGACTGAGCTGCTCAGCGAAAAGCAGAAGGAGACCCTGTTGGCCCGTGTCCCGGTCGGCCGGCTTGGAACGGCGAGCGAGATTGCTGCGACGGCAGTCTATTTGGCCAGCGCAGAAGCAGCGTATGTGACCGGTCAGACGCTGCATATCAACGGCGGTCTGGCCATGATTTGAAGACTGTCAAGGGCGGCGCGTGGTGTTCCGCGATTGACCCCTTTCTATTGCAACGGCCTTTGTGATAGGGAATCTGCAACTGACCGGGGAGTCTTTGGGATGGCGGGTTATGGCCCTGGGGGCTTGACTGACGTGTGGCCATTCATTGCCGGACCAAGAGCGAGGACGATCAACCATGAGTGACGTTGCAGAGCGAGTGAAGAAGATTGTTGTCGAGCATCTTGGTGTCGATGCAGAAAAGGTCACTCTCGAAGCAAGCTTCATCGATGATCTGGGGGCCGACAGCCTGGACAACGTCGAACTCGTCATGGCTTTCGAAGAAGAGTTTGGGGTCGAAATTCCCGACGACGCCGCGGAAACGATCCAGACGGTCGGCGACGCAGTGAAGTTCATCGAGAAAAGCCAGGCCTGAGCCCGGTCCGCACAGTTTCGGGCGGACCCTCCTGAGTTTCAACGCGGAGGCAAGGTCTTGGTGATCCTGCCGCCGCGTTATTGCGTTGGGCACGAGACCGGCCGGATTATCCTGTACAGGCTCAGAGGAGACCGTTTCGGGCATGCGCAGAGTAGTCGTAACCGGGTTGGGCATGATATCGCCGCTGGCCTCGACGGTCGAAGAAAGCTGGAGCAAGCTGCTGGCCTGCGAGTCTGCGGCCACCGAAATCACCAAATTCGACGCCACCGATCTGGGCTGCCGGATTGCCTGTGAAGTGAAGCGCGGCGATGGCTCACACGGCACATTCAACGCCGATGCCTACATGGAACCGAAGCACCAGCGGCGCTACGACGAGTTCATTCTCTATGCCGCCGCCGCCGCCACTCAGGCCCTACACGACGCCGGATGGAAAGCCGACACATACGACAAACAATGCCGCACCGGCGTGTTGGTCGGCGCCGGCATCGGCGGACTGCCGGGCATCGAGAGGACGACCTTGACGCTTCGCGACAAGGGACCGCGTCGGGTGAGCCCGTTTTTCATTCCCGGCAGCCTGATCAATCTGGCCGGGGGGGTAATCGGCATCGAGCATGCCTGCCGGGGCCCCAATCATGCCGTCGTCACCGCCTGCGCCAGCGGAACCCACGCCATCGGCGACGCCGCTCGGCT
The DNA here is from genome assembly GCA_963780765.1 of uncultured Alphaproteobacteria bacterium. Taxonomy (GTDB): domain Bacteria; phylum Pseudomonadota; class Alphaproteobacteria; order Rhizobiales; family Aestuariivirgaceae; genus CAWHQZ01. Next base: position 325,319 of record CAWADI010000029.1, read on the forward strand.
AATCGCTCTTGATGACGCCGACGTCATGATTGCAGGCGGTGCTGAATCCGCGATCTGCCGGATTGGCATTGCGGGCTTTGTCGCCTGTAAGGCGCTCTCGACAGGCTTCAATGGCGAGCCAAGGAAGGCTTCCCGTCCTTACGACCGGGATCGGGATGGCTTCGTGATGGGGGAAGGGGCCGGCGTTCTGATTCTTGAGGAGCTCGAGCACGCCGAAGCGCGGGGAGCGAGAATTTACGCGGAGGTCATCGGTTATGGCCTATCCGGCGATGCCCATCACATTACCGCGCCGTCGTTGGACGGGGATGGCGCCTACCGCTGCATGACAGCGGCGCTGAAGCGGGCTCGCATCTCCGCCCATGACATCGACTATGTCAACGCCCACGGCACCTCAACGCCGCTCGGCGACGAAATCGAGCTGCAGGCCGTCGAGCGCATCCTGGGCAACCGGGCAGATAAGCTGTCGATGTCCTCCACCAAATCCTCTATCGGGCACTTGCTGGGCGCCGCAGGTGCGGTTGAGGCAGTGTTTTCGATTCTTGCCATCCGTGACAATATTGCGCCAGCAACCATCAACCTGGACCATCCTTCGGTCGAAACGCCGATTGATCTTGTTCCCAACGCCCCCCGGCGGAAGGAGATAAACACAGTTTTGTCCAATTCATTTGGTTTTGGAGGCACTAACGCATCGGTGATATTCCGTCGCTATGACGGCTGAACCCGGGGATCGATCGGGTGCTCGAGAAAAGAAAGCCTAGGCGCCGAACCTCATTTGCGCGCGTAGCGAGATCGCTGGCGACTATCGTGGTCCTTGCGGCAGCGCTGGGGGCAGCGGCACTCTTTTATGGACGCAGCGTCTATGAGGCGCCCGGGCCGTTGGCCGAAAACGCGATCCTGACGATCTCCCGAGGCATGCGCGCGCCTGAAATCGCCGCGGCATTGGAGCAAAAGGGCATTATTTCGGATGAACGGGTTTTTCTTGGCTGCTGCGTACCTGACGCAAAACTTCAAGCGCATGAAAGCAGGTGAATATCAGTTCGCCAGGCAAACCAGCATGGCCAATGTGATGGACGCGATCGTCTCGGGCAGGGAATACCTCTACAAGGTCACGTTGCCCGAAGGATGGACCACGGCGCAGCTTGTCGAGCGGCTCAACTCACGTGCGGAGCTTGCCGGCACAATCTCGGAAGACTTGCCCGAGGGAGGTCTGCTCCCGGCCACTTATGGGTTTCGCCGCGGTGCTGAGCGTCAGGCGGTCATCAACGCCATGCGTGAGGCGCAGGACAAGCTGCTTGCTGAATTGTGGAGCAAGCGCGCCTCCGATCTGCCCTTGGAAACCAAGGAACAGGCGCTGATCTTGGCCTCGATCGTCGAAAAGGAAACGGGCGTGCCGGAAGAGCGTCCGCGCGTTGCTGCTGTGTTTCTGAATCGGCTCAAGAAGCAGATGCGGCTGCAATCGGATCCGACAATTGTCTACGGCATAACTCTCGGGAAGAGAAAGCTCGACCGGCCGATCCTGCAGGAGGACATCGAAACCAAGAGCCCCTACAACACCTACCAGATATCGGGCTTGCCCCCGACTCCCATCGCCAATCCGGGTCGGGATGCCATCCTGGCCGTGCTCAATCCGATCGATACCGGCGAGCTCTATTTTGTGGCCGACGGAACCGGGGGGCACGTTTTTGCCAAGTCCCTCGAAGAGCACAATCGCAACGTCCAAAAGTGGCGTACTATCGAAAGAGCCGAAAGCGCTGAGGCACAACCCGCCGATGCAGCGGACCTGGCCTCTGGATCCGGCGATGCGGTGGCGGTCTCAGCCGAGCAGACGCCCCAGGCTCCGCTGGCATCGGTCGAATCGACGGAACCAGGCACACCAGAGGCTGCGCCGATTGCGGACTCGCCCTCCGATTCCTTGGCATCCGCAGAAACCTCCCCGGGCTCGGCCAACCCCGACGTGCTGAAGCCCGGCAGCGTTGTGGAAGTGGCCGGCAAACTCATTCCCATTCCCGCACCGCGACCAAAACTGCAGTAACCGCAGCTCGCAGGGCACCGCGGGCGGCTGTCGCGGCTCGTTGGATGCAACTGCCGGAACGGGATTTGCCGCACCGAGAATTACTCTACATTGCTGGCCAGATGCTGATTCTGTGGAACTGGCCCCGATGACGTTCTCGAGCATGACGGGTTTCGCGCGCAAGGAGGGCCATCGCCGGGATCTGAGCTGGACGTGGGAGGTAAAAAGTGTCAACGGCCGGACGCTTGATATCCGCTGCCGACTGCCGCCCGGTCTTGACTCCTTCGATCCTCAAATTCGCGCTCTGGCGCAGGCAGCTTTCCGGCGTGGCAGCCTCTCCATCACCCTGGAGATGAGGCGTGCGGCAGGTGCTGAAACCATAACGGTGAACGAAGCGGCCCTTGCTCAAATTGTAGCAATCGCTTCCGACCTGCGGCGCAAGCATCGCCTTGCCGCGCCATCACCGGAAGGGCTTCTGGCGCTCCGTGGCGTTCTCGAGCTTGGTCCTGTCGAAGAAGACAGCACGGCTATCGCGGCCCGCGACAAGGCGCTTTTTTCTGACCTTGACGAGGTATTTGCAAGTCTCGCGAAGATGCGCCGTGCCGAAGGCGAAAAGCTGCGCACGATCGTGCTCGCACATATTGCCCGCATTGAACGGCTGGCGAGTGCAGCGAAAGCCTCTGCAGCGCGTAGTCCGGAACTTGTACGCGCGAGATTGTCGGAACAGGTGCACCGTCTGGTGGAGACCGGAGCGCGGCTGGATCAGGACCGGCTGCACCAGGAAGCGGTTCTGCTCGCCAGCAGATCAGACATACACGAGGAACTCGATCGCATCTTCGCCCACCTTGGGGCTGCCCGTGATCTGCTCGAGAGCTCGGAGCCGGTGGGGCGCAAATTTGACTTTTTAGCCCAGGAGCTCAATCGCGAAGCTAACACCCTTTGTTCGAAGGCAGTGGATCACGCCATCACCGAAGTCGGCCTCGAGATGAAGGTCGTCATCGACCAGATGCGCGAGCAGGTGCAAAACCTTGAGTAGGCGCGCGCTAGCGGGCGCTGACGCGCGCCGGGGGTTGCTGCTCGTGCTGTCATCACCTTCCGGTGCCGGCAAGACAACTCTGGCAAGGCGGCTGCTCGCCGCTGACACCAATGTCGCCATGTCGGTTTCCGTAACCACGCGGTCAATACGTGCCGGCGAGGTTGACGGCAGGGACTATCACTTCATTTCCAGGGACCGTTTCTCCGCCATGCGCGATGCCGGCGAGCTTCTCGAATGGGCGGAGGTTTTTGGCAACCACTACGGTACCCCCAGGCGGGCAGTAGAGGATGCATTGGCCAAGGGGCGGGATGTGCTGTTCGACATCGACTGGCAAGGCACCCAGCAGTTGGTCCAGGCGCTGGAAGACGATGTCGTGCGTGTTTTCATCTTGCCGCCCTCCGCCGAGGCTCTGCGCGACCGGCTGATCAATCGGGCTCAGGATTCAGCTGTTGTCGTCGCCAAACGCATGGCCGAAGCCTCGAAAGAGATCAGCCACTGGGCAGAGTATGACTACGTCATTATCAATGATGAACTCGAGGCGGCAGATCGCGATATCGCCAGCATCCTGGCGGCCGAGCGTCTCAAGCGGAAGCGCCGCATCGGCCTGACGGCGTTTGTACGCAGTCTCGTTGCCGACCTCTGATGGAGTGCATTGGCGGCAACCACCGCAGTTTTGCATTCCCCGTTGGCGGAATATGCTTCGAGGATCACGGCTTGAGTGCGATCCGGCCGGTCACTTTGCCCGCTCGCAGATCGTCGATTGCCGCGTTTGCGCTGTCGAGAGGCCGAACATCCACGGGGAATTGGTTCAGGCGGCCGGTGCTTGCCAAGCCCATCAGTTCCCTCGCCTCCGGCAGAGAGCCGACAAAGGAGCCCAGCAGCGACCACTGGCGCAGCGGCAGGCTCGGAATGGGCAGAGAGAGGCGTCCGCCCAACAAGCCGACCACCACTACAGTCCCGCCCTTGCCGAGGGTGCCGAGAGCGAACTCGATGCTTTTTTCCGAGCCCACGAAGTCTATTGCCGCGGCCATGTTGCCGAACTCTGCGCGCAGCCTTCTTGGCGCGTCGGCGAGGGCAGGATCAAATGCGCCTGCAGCGCCGTTGGCGAGTGCCGTTTGCCGCTTCGAGGCATCGATGTCGCCAACCACGATGCGCAGGTTTGTCGTCGCCGCCGACAACAGCAGCGCCATGAGTCCGACGCCGCCAAGACCAATGATCAGCAGGGGTCCGTTGCACCCGGTTGCGAGAACCTTCTTCAGGGCGCTGAAGGCGGTAAGGCCGCCGCACATGAGACTGCCGGCAATGCGGGAATCGGTTCCGCTAGCATCGATCAGATAGCGTGGGTGTGGCACCAGCACATGGCTGGCGAAGCCGCCGTCGCGGTCGATACCCAGATACCGATTGTCACGGCACAGCTGCTCATCACCCTTTTCACAGTGCGCGCAGCTCCCGCAGCCGATCCACGGATACACCGCGAATGGCACATGCTGACGGCTGGAACTGGCGGCCTCGGCGCCGGCGTCTGCTATCACGCCACTGATTTCGTGGCCGAGGATATGCGGCAACAACCGATTTACGCGGAAATTGAAACGCTCACCGCCGCCCAATTCCAGAAAACCATCGATCAGATGCAGATCGCTGTGGCAGAGGCCGCAATGACTTACTTGCAGCAATATTTCTGAGCCTTGGGGGGTTGCCGGGTTGCGGGCAACAGACTCCAGCGGTTTGCCGTATTCCGTCAGCGCGAGCGCGCGCATCGTCAGGTCCGATGGCTTGGGGCATGTTCTGCCGCTAAAAGCCTCCCCTCGCCGCTACCGAGAGTGATTTTCACTTTGGCGGATCTGCCCCAACACCGTTGCCAGTCGGCAGAAATCGGCAACGGGAAGCTCCTCGGCGCGTGCATTCGCGTCAATGCCGGCAAAGGTGATGGCTGTCACCGGGTCGGGTGAAATTGCTTTGAGGCTCGAGCGGAGCTTCTTGCGGCGCTGGCCGAAGGCAAGGCGGGTCACCTCTTCAAGCACAGCGGTTTGGCAACTACTCTCGATCGGTTGCTTCGGCGTTATCTGCACGAGGCTTGAAGTGACCTTGGGCGCCGGAGTGAAGGCCCGGGGTCCGATATCGAACAGTCTGACTGCTTTCGTGCGCCACTGTGCAAGCACCGACAGCCGCCCGTATACCTTGCTGCCCGGACCGGCCGTGATCCGCTGCGCAACCTCCTTTTGGAACATCAGTGTGAGTGATTGATACCAGGGCGGCCACGTTTCTACGGTAAGCCACTCGACCAGCAGGGGGGTAGCGATGTTGTACGGCAGGTTCGCTACGACCTTCGTCGGGCCCCTTGCCAGCGCGGCCCAGTTTGTTTCCAGCGCATCTCCGCAAACCACATCAACTCGACCCGGATAGGCGGCGGCTATTTCCGAGATTGCCGGGAGCGCCCGCGGATCGCGTTCGACTGCGACGACGCGGCCTGCGCCTTCGCTGAGCAGCGCCCGCGTGAGTCCGCCCGGCCCTGGCCCCACCTCAATAATTGTTTGCTCTGCCAGCGGCTGGGCGGCACGCGCGATCCGGCGTGTCAGATTGAGATCAAGAAGAAAGTTCTGGCCGAGACTTCTTCTTGCGCTCAGCCCATGGCGGGAGATCACTTCCCGCAAAGGTGGCAGGGTGGTGTTCATTACGCCAACCCGGCGCCGCATCTCGCCATCCGGCGGGCCAGCTTCAGCGCCGCGATAAGGCTCTGGTCGCAGGCCCGCCCAGTACCGGCAACCGTGAGGGCTGTTCCGTGGTCCGGTGAAGTACGGATGAACGGCAGCCCGAGAGTAACGTTGACGCCGGCATGAAAGCCGATGAGCTTTACCGGAATAAGTGCCTGATCGTGATACATGCAGATGATTGCGTCGAAAGGCTTTCCGCGCGCTTGCATGGAAGATTGTGTCGGCTGGATACGGACCGGTGGCCTGGATGCCCCGGCGGCGTAGTTCCTCGATCGCCGGCACGATGATGGTTGCTTCCTCGTCTCCGATCGTCCCGCCTTCACCGGCATGCGGATTGAGTCCGGTGATGGCGAGGCGCGGTCCGGCCACTCCGAAATAGCGTTGGAGGTCGCGCGCCGTGATTGCCGACTGCTCGGTGATCGCCGCGCTGCTCAACGCCTCGACCACGTCTTTCAGCGCAATGTGAATGGTGACAGGAACCGTGCGCAGGTTCTCGGCGACCAGCATCATGACCGGGCGCGCCTGCTGGCCTTTTTGCCGCGCCACATGCGCCAGAAAGTCGGTGTGTCCCTGATGAGCAAATCCGGCCCCGTACAGCATCTTCTTGTGAATCGGATTAGTGACTATTGCGTCAATCTCGCCGGCCAGCGCAAGATCGACCGCGCGCTCTATCGATTGTACTACCGCAGGCGCATTGCCATGATCCGGAGATCCGGGCTCTGGAATGCGCGCCAGTGCGAAGGGCAGGACCGGTAGCGCCGGAACTGAATACGGCCAATGCGTCGCCCGGGGAATCGATGGTGATGATGTTCGCCTCCATCGCCAGCCGCTTGGCCCGCGATTCCAGAAGCGCCCGATCACCGATGCAGAAAAAACACAAGCGACGGATCGCTGCGCACGCCAAGCCAGGCCGTCAGGGTGATGTCGGGAGCGATGCCCGCCGGCTCGCCCAGGGTCAGAGCCAAGGGCCTGGCGCCGGGCGCCCGGTTCACTGCGTCTGATCCAGCGACAGCTCCGGATTCTTGTAGTCGATGAAGACCGTTCGGCGCAATTCCTTGAGATATTTCGCTTCGTAACCGTTGTAGATCTCGTTGACCATCATGCTCTCGACCTGCTCGCGGGTCGGCGCCTGCCGCTCGATCGAACGCTTGCCGCAGAAACCGATCATTTTTATGCCGTCGTTGCCTCGCATCGGGCCAATGATGTTGCCAGGCCCGGCTTTCTCGAGCTCTGCCCGAAGCGGCTTTGGCAGGCGTGAAGAATCGACCTGAACGGGACTGTTGATCCGGACGTTGAAAATGCCGGAAGCCGCAGCCTTCGCACTCGCGCATCCTTTGTAGTTGGCCATGAACTGCCTTGCTTCGATAGCACGTGACATCAACAGCTCGCTCATCATGGCGTCGCCAGTGTTTTCCACAGGCAGCAGTATCTCCTGAACTTCGTAAGCCGAAACGGGTTTGAGCCGAGGATCGCCCATCATGGCTTGCAGCTTGCGATCAACCGCGGCGGGGTCGACTTTGGCCGCGAACTTGTATCTGCTTGTAAGGAGCCGGTTGAAGGAAGAATTTGTTGAGACCTGCTGTCGCAGGGCCTTCATGCTGATGCCGACGCTTTTGAGCTTGGCTGTCAAACCGTTCACGTCGGTATTCGATCCCTTCGCCAGTTTTTCGACCGCAGCATCGACTTGCGGCTCGGTAAGCGATAGCTTGAATTTCTTTATTTCATCCCGTTTGAGCACGTCATTAATCAGCAGTTCGAGTGCCTGCTTGCGCGAAAGCTGCTTCCCGGAGCCGAGAATTGCCGTGAGCTTGATGCGCTGCTCCACGTCGAAATTGGTGATCGGCTGGTCGCTGACGACTGCGACGACTCCTTGATTGGCTGCCAAGGCCGCCATCGGCGCCAGGACGACAAGTGCAAGCACGAGCACCGACCCTTGCATTCGACGGCACATCGAACGCCGGAAAAGTCGGAGGGTCACAGGTTGTTCAGCCATCGCCGGCGCGCATTGACACAGAATTGTGGCAGCTAAAAGCCGCCGTCATCTCCGATTTCGCCTAGCGTCTTGAAGTTGAGGAAAAACATGAACGAATGATCCTTGTCCAGGTCGCCGTTATCGTCCTCATGCCGCGACCCGGTGTAGGCGAACTTGAACTCGAAGCAGTCGCAGTCGTATCCGAAGCCAATCTGATGGCGGATCATCTCGTCTTCAATGAAGTCGTACTTGACGCCACCAAACACACTCCAACCGGCCTGGAGCGGCACGGCAGCGGCCGCCCAAGCCTGCCGCTCGTCCGTCGGTCGTCCGTAGGCGGGCGCCGCTTCGACGTCTGTCAGCCCGGCGTCGAGCGCAACTGCGCCCAAGTCCAGATCGACGGTGGCCTCCTGAATCGCCATGCTGAGACCATCGTTGTCGAAACGCGTCTGATAGGTGAAACGGAGATTTTCCCAAGGCTGAAACGCTATCGCCGCCACAAGATCGGACTCCGAATCTTCGAGTCCCGATCCGTCAACAAAGCTGTTCTCCCCCGCGACATGGAACGACTCGCCGACGCTCGCCCTCAGAAAGCCGCCGTTTGCCATCAGATAGCTGTACAGAACGCCGGCGTTGACCCGCGTGCCGCCCTCATAGCGGTCGTCCCCGGAGAAGCGGTCATGGAGGAATAGGTTGGTGTGGTCGAAGTTGAGATTGATGGCATCTTCGTTGCCGATCTCATCCTCTTCGGTCTCGTCGGTGGCAGCGATGACCTGGCCCACCGGCGTTATGACGTGCTGGCCGCTGGTAGTGGCGCGTACAAACGGCCAACGCAGGTCCAGTCCGGCTGACGGCAGCAACCGCGTCGTAGTTTCGTCTTCGTTGATTTCCGGCGGATCGGGTAGATTGTCATTGAAATAGACGTCGCCTCGCAATCGCGCGAAGGGCGTGGCGAGTACGCCGCCGCCGCTCGTCATCTGCCGCTGCCAGTGCACATCGGTCGTCGCTCGCGTCTGCTCGGTACCCTGGTTGACGCCCGGATAGAGATCGGCGGCGAATTCATCTCGCTGCAGGCTGTAGACCGACGATCTGACCCCCAGCTCTCCGCCAAGCACCGAATGGTCGAAGGTGTAGTCGTGCTCGACGTAAGGCAGGACCACCGGCGATGATATCGTCGTTGTCGACGACATAGTTTTCGAAATGCAGCGCCCGGGCGCGGAAGAAGTTGCGATCATCCAGACCGGTGATGAACGCCTGGCTGACGATCTCTTCACGATCATCGACCTCGTATCGCCGCATGAAGGTTCTGTCCGACGCCTTCGCGGCATCCCAGCCCCAGGTCCAGTTCTCGTTGATCATGAACTCGCCTTCGGTGCGCACTGAGCCACGCAGGTCGGTGTTGCCGGGAGGCTCCAGGGAGTCGGCGTCGAGCTGGTAGATGCCGGCCAGATCAACAAAATATTCTCCGCTTGCCGTGCGCTGCCGCCAGACGGCGCGCGGCATCACTCCCTGATCGGTAGTGATCAAGGGCAGGAAAGTCACGTCGTAGTTGGGGGCAAGCGCCCAATAGTACGGAATCGTGACCCCGAGCCCGATATCACCCGAGGCCGCGTAACCAGGCGCAAGAAAGCCCGACTTGCGTTTTGTTGTGCCGTCGCCATGAGAGAACCATGGCAGCCAGAAGATGGGCACGCCGGCAAACTCGAATGTCATGTCCTCGTGGCGCACTTCATGGGCCTGTTGATCGTGAGTAGCCACACGCGACTTGATCTGCCACAGCGGAGTTCCGTCGGCGAGCACACAGGTCTTGCAGCGGGTATACGCGGCGCGCTCGAAGATGGTGATGACGCCGTCCTTTCGGCGCGCGTACTCAGCCGTCACGGTTGCATCGTTGATGAGCAACAAGCGCAAGTGCTCGGCAAATCCGTCGCGGAACTTGTTCTGCAGCTGTATGAGATCGGCTTCGAGAATGTTGCCGCCCGGTTCGCGCAACCTGATGTTGCCGTCGGCGCGCAGGATGTCGTCATCCTGGTCATAGCTCACCCGGTTGGCTACGAGAATGTAGGGCCCGTAGGTGATCACCACGCGCCCGCGCGCCGTAGCGATCTTGGTGACCGGATCGTAGGTCAAGACTTCCGCATCGACATGGACGCGAGTGCCGGGCGGCGGTTTGCGGATATCGAAATCTGGCGTTTCGAAATCAAGTTGGGGTGACAGCATGGAAGCGGCGTTTGCCGCGTGCGGGAAAAGCGTGATGAGGGCAGCGATCGCAAGCACAACCGCCATAGTTATCCACTGGCGGCAAGCATATCCGCTGCGCCAGGCGCAGTTCGCCCCCGGCAAGGCGCGCAAGCTCCCATTACCATGCAAGTGCATGATTGCCCGCTGAATCCACCCGAAACGCAATCAATGACGCATGCGTCGCTGACCGTTGTAGCCCTTCAAACATCGAAACGGAAGGGCGAAAATGTGAAGCAGTTGAAAGCGTTATGGCAAACTTGTCCTCTGCGACCACACCCTTCGAGGGCCGTGGTTGCGGTGGCGCGCCGAAGCAGCTAGATGGGCGCTTTCGTTCTCGGCCCGAAATTCTGCGGAATTCGCCAATGAAGATCACGTTTGTGCCTGCAAAATTACCCCCCACGGGCGCCCTGGTGGTGTTTGCCGCGTCGGGCAGGAAGCTGGAGGGGGTTGCCAGGGCCGCCGACGTGGCTTCCCATGGCCATATCGGCCGGGCGATTGCAGCCGCTCGGTTCGAATCAGGCAAGAATCAGGTGCTCGACCTCTTTGCGCCCGTCGGGAACACCTTGCGTCGGGTGATTGTCGTCGGCTTGGGCGACGTCGATAAACTGCAATTGCGTGACCTTGAAAACGCTGGCGGCAGCGCTGCCGGCGCCCTGTCGGCCGCCAAGGTTGGGGACGTTGCAGTCGCGGCCGACCTGGTGCTTCCCGCAGCGATCCAGCCTGCCATGGCCGCTGCTTTCCTGGCCTCTGGCATCCGGCTCCGGACGTACTCGTTTGCCAAGTACAAAACGAAGAAATCTCGGAGGCGCACCGATCTCGATCGAGTGCGCATCCTGTGCGCCAATCCGGCTGCGGCTTCGCGCCGCTTTGCCGGCTGCGACGCCGTCGCCGAGGGCGTTCATCTGGCCCGCGACCTCGTAAACGAGCCGGCCAACCACCTGACACCGATTGCGTTTTCTGCCAGGGCCAAAGGGCTGGCAAGAGGCGGGCTGAGGGTGGAGGTGCTGTCTCCGCGCGACATGAGGAGGCTCGGCATGGGAGCCTTGCTCGGCGTGGCCAAAGGGTCGGCCAACGAGGCCCGGCTGGTAGTAATGCGCTGGGCTGGCGGCAAGAGAGGCTCGCAACCTCTGGCTTTCGTCGGAAAGGGCGTCACGTTTGACACCGGCGGCATCTCGATGAAGCCGGCGGCAGGCATGGAAGACATGAAGGGTGACATGGGCGGAGCGGCGTGCGTTGCCGGTCTGATGCATGCGCTCGCATCGCGGAAGGCGCGGGTCAATGCAGTGGGAGTGATTGGCCTGGTGGAGAACATGCCAAGCGGCACTGCCCAGCGTCCCGGCGATATAGTGACGTCCATGTCCGGCAAGACCATCGCCGTGCTCAACACCGATGCCGAGGGCCGTCTCGTTTTGGCCGACGCGCTTTGGTACACGCAAAAGCGCTTCAAACCGAAATTCGTGATCGATCTCGCCACGCTCACGGGTGCGATCATGGTCGCTCTCGGCAAGGAGTATGCGGGTCTCTTCTGCAACGATGACGAGCTGTCCGGTCGGCTGATGACGGCTGGAATTGAAACGGGAGAACGACTCTGGCGCATGCCGCTGGCCGAGGAGTACGACCGCCTGATCGATTCCGATATTGCCGATGTGAAGAACATTGGTGGACGCAATGCCGGTGCGATTACGGGCGCCCAGTTCCTCAAGCGTTTCGTCAACGGCGTGCCCTGGGCTCACATCGACATCGCTGGGACGGCAATGGACTCGGCGAAATCGCCAATCAATCAGAGCTGGGGATCTGGCTGGGGGGTGCGCCTCCTCGATCGGTTGGTGGCGACCCACTACGAGGCATGAACCGATGGCGGAGGTCTTGCTCTACTGCCTGGATCGCCAGCCACTCGAACGGGTTCTGCCGGTGCTGATTGACAGAACACTGGCGCGGGGCTGGCGCGCTGTCATTCAGGTGGGTTCGGAAGAGCGCGCCGAAGCCATATCGACCGCGCTGTGGACCACTGGCGAGCAGTCGTTCCGTCCTCACGGCACAGCGCGTGACGGCAATGCCGATCTCCAGCCCGTTTGGATTACTACCACCGGCGACAATCCGAACGGAGCTCGTGTGCGCTTCATGGTCGATGGCGAATTCGACGTGGATTTCGCGGGCCTTGACCGTGTTGTCTTCATGTTCGACGGTCGTGACGCGGCAGCGCATGTGAAGGCCGACGGAGTTTGGCAGGACGCCAAGGCGCGCGGCCACAATACCACCTATTGGCGCCAGGATGAGGCTGGCCGCTGGCGGCAGAGCGAGTGATGAGGAAATACCAGAAGGAGCAGGCCGGATTGGTTGCTCCGAGTTGGAGATTCGCGCGGCAGGAGGAAGATTGGCCACAAATGCGCTGATCGTGGGCGCCGGGTCCGGACTGTCAGCGGCGCTGGCCAGAACCTTCGCCGGCGACGGCATGCAGGTCGTTCTCGCAGCCCGCAATGTAGCCAAGCTTGACGTCTTGTGCCGCGCGACCGGCGCCGCCGCGAAGGTCTGTGATGCGGCGGAGCCCGACTCGGTGCGCCGGCTGTTTCGCGGCTCTCGATGCCGAAGACCGCGCTCCTGTCTCTCGTCGTCTACAATGCCGGCCTCAGGATCAGGGGCAAGATCACCGAGTTGGCTGCCGATGAGATCGACGCGGCCTGGAAGGTAGGAGCCTTCGGCGGCTTCCTGGTGGGTCAGGAGGCGGCTCGACGTATGCTGAAGGTGGGGAGCGGCACGATCCTGTTCACCGGCGCCACCGCAAGCATCAAGGGGTTTGCGCTCTCCGCAGGCTTCGCCATGGCCAAGTTCGCGCTGCGAGGCTTGGCGCAGTCTATGGCGCGTGAGCTTCAGCCCAGCGGCATTCATGTCGCGCACGTAATTATCGATGGCGGAATTCGCAGCGACGCGCACCGTCCGGAAGCCGGTAAGGAAGAGTCCATGCTCGATGCCGCAGCCATCGCCGAATCCTACCTCGCTCTCACCGCCAGAAATCGACTGCCTGGTCACACGAGATCGACCTGCGACCGCGCCTCGAATCGTTTTAGCAGTTATCGCGTCTCCTTCGGCCGTCGCCTTGGCTTCCGGCTGAAGCGCTTGAAGCTCCTCATGCGCTTCAAGCCAGCGGCTTTCTGCTTGCTCAAGTTCGGTGATGAGCTTGGCGCGCAATTTTGCGAAGTTTTGCGCCTTTTACGGGCTCGGTAGAAAACAGCGTTCCATCGTGCAGCGCACGGTCGAGCACCGCTATTTTCTCGCCGAGCGAGTTCATGATTGCGTCAACATCGGCGATCCTTTTGTGCACCGGCGCCATTCCGGAGCGGCGGGCCGCCGCGAGGCGCCGTTGACCTCTGGCGTTCGTTTTGGCGCCGCTGCCGCCGACTGATGTATCGGTGGAGTCCCGCCCGGTCCGGATGCGCTCAAGGACATCTTCGGTGTAGTCGTCGAGGTCGCCTTCAAAGGTTCCCACAGTTCCATCGGCGACGAGCAACAGTCGATCCGCGGTCGTTTCGATCAGATGTCGATCATGGCTGATGAGAACGACGGCGCCCGGGTAGTGATTGAGCGCTTGCACAAGTGCCGTCCGGGAATCGATGTCGAGGTGATTGGTCGGTTCGTCCAGGATCAACAGATGGGGGGCATGAAAGCCGGCCAGTGCAAACAGCAGGCGGGCGGTTTCGCCACCCGACAGGGCGGCGCATTTGGTATCCGACAGCTCGGAGCCGAAGCCATACGTGCCAAGCCGGGCGCGGCGTTGCGCTTCGGTAGCCCGCGGCATGAGTGAGCGAAGATAGTCATAGGGCGAGCGGCTTCCATCGAGTTCATCCAGTTGGTGCTGGGCGAAGTAACCGGTGACGAGTTTCGGATGGCGGCTCATTGCCCCGGACATGGTCGGCAGCTGCCCGCACAGCAGCCTGGCGAAGGTGGACTTGCCATTCCCGTTTCGGCCGAGAAGCGCGATCCGCTCATCCGGATCAATTCTCAGCTGGATGTTTCGCAGAACCGGTTGGGCGGGCTGGTAGCCGACCGCCACTCCTTCAAAACGGATGAGCGGCGGGCTGAGTGGCTTTGCCGGGCCGGGAAAGATGAACGGCGGCACGCGGTCCTCGATCATCTCTGCGATCGGCTCCATCCTGGCAATCGCTTTCAGTCTGCTTTGGGCCTGACGTGCCTTGGATTGCTTGTAGCGGAAGCGGTCGACAAAGGCCTGCATGTGCCGGCGCTGACCTTCCTGCTTTTCACGAAGCTTGCCGAGGCGGAACTGCTTCTCCCGGCGTTGCTGCTCGAAGCTGTCGAAGTCGCCGGAGTAGAAGTGCAGTTTGCCCCGCTCGAGATGCAGGATCGAATTGACCGCATGGTTCAGGAAGTCGCGGTCGTGGCTGACGACGAGCACGGTGTGGCGGTAGTTGCGGATAAATGACTTCAGCCAGATCGTGCCCTCGAGATCGAGATAGTTGGTAGGCTCATCAAGGAGCAGGATGTCGGGGTCCGAGAAGAGGACGGCGGCAAGCGCAACCCGCATTCTCCATCCGCCCGATAGCCTTGAGCATGGACCGTCCTGCGCAGCTTGTGCAAAGCCGAGGCCGGCGAGGATGGTCGCTGCCCGTGCGGGTGCGGAGTGTGCCCCGATGTCTGCGAGCCGGATATGAATCTCGGCGATACGATGGGCGTCCGTGGTGCTTTCAAGTTCCGCGAGCAGATGGCTCCTCTGCCGATCCGCCTGGAGCACGGTGGCAAGCAGGCTGGTTTCTCCCGCCGGCGCTTCCTGCGCAACCGTGCCGATGCGGGCGTTGCGCGGCAGGTTGACAGAGCCTTGCTCCGGGGCAAGTTCTCCTGCGATCAGCCTGAGCAGCGTTGTCTTGCCGGACCCGTTCCGTCCGACGAGACCGACGCGGTGACGGGCAGGCACGGACGCGGATGCCCCATCGATGATCAGGCGTCCCGCAAGCCGAAGCGACAGCTCCTTGATCGTTATCATTGGACGCGTCTCTAGCCTGCCCGCGGGGCCTCTGTCATGACTTTCGAGCCCCTTGTGCGCGATGTGCCTTGGGGGTGTAGACTGCCGCTACGGCCGGCATACCGGCCACCATGCAATCCACGGGAGGTTCCCTTGATGATGGGTTTGAAGTTTTTCGGCCTGCTGGCTGGTATCGCCGCCGGCGCCCTTGCCTCGCAGGCTGTTCATGCGGCCGAAATGATCGGCAATTGCGAGCTGGTCGGAGCCAAAGGCTCGATACCCATCGCCAATCCGGCCAAACCGGGTCAGATCACGGTTGAAGTGTCGCTGCCGGCGCCGATCTGGTGGAACGGCGATACTCCGGAAGCCATAAAAGACGGCATGGAATACTGCATGGCCGCCGAGATCGCTCATCGCGCCGGCTATGACAAGCTCGAGGTCGTGAATGTCGGCTGGGATCCGTTGGTTACCGGCCAAACGTCGGATTTCGACTTCGCGCTCTCGCAGATTTCGATCACCGACGAGCGCAAGAAGGTGGTTGAGTTCTCAATTCCATATTTTTATTCCGACATGGGCGTCCTGACGCGCGCTGAGAAGCCGGTTGACGAGAAGTCGATCAAGGAAGCGGTGGTGGGCGTGCAGCAGGCAACAACGGGTGCGGCTTTCGCGACCGAAAAGGTCGGTCTGAAGAATTTGCAGGTCTATCCCGAGCAGGGAGACATGTTCACCGCTTTGCGTGCCGGTCAGATCGATGCTGCCATTACCGATACCGCGATCACCCTCGCCGAGGAAGTGAACGGTGGCGGCAAAGTCGTAGTGGTCGGCCAATACAAGACCGGCGAAACCTACGGCGCGCTCTATCCCAAGGGCAATGCCAACAACGCAACAGTGGACAAGATACTTCAGGCGATGATTGACGACGGCACGTTGTCGAAGCTCGCCGACAAGTATCTGGCCGCGGTGTGGGGCAAGGATCCGGCCAAGGTCCCGTACTTCAATCCCTGATCCGAAAGGGCCGGTACCTGCCCTAGCGGGCATGCTTCTTACCGCCAAAAGCTTGCCGACCCCATCGATGGGGCGGGCAACTTGGCGCATTGGGTAGTGGCGCGCGTGACAGAGTGACCGAAGCTGCGCAGCACCACCCGCGTCCGTATCAGGCCGATGGGCTTGTCGCGGCCAGTGTCTTGTTTTCTCTCCTCTGCTTGGTTGCGGCGATTGGCGCCGTCCGACTTGTGCGTGACGCGCTCAAGCACCTTGCGGTCTATTCGGCAGCTTGGGAGATTGCCTTCATCCTCATCATCGGCGGCACGGCGCTGCTCTTCTATCCTTCTGGAAGAGCGTTGATCTTATCGCGCCGGGCTCGGGATGCGCTTCGCAGGCAGGACGCCGTGTCGTCGCGCATTGCATCCGCCGAAGCCAGGGACCAGGCCTACCTTACGTTCGGTTGGGGCGCCTTCGCGCTGATTGCGCTGGGTGGAATTTGTTTTGTGTTGGCCAACGAGGCCGCAGTCGGGCGGACGTTCTTTTATCTGCCGCTGATGGCGGCCAAATGGCACTTGGTCGTCAAGGCTTTCTGGAACAACCTCTACGTCTTCGTGGTCGCCGAAGTCCTGGTTCTCATTTGGGGTCTGGTGGTGGCCATTGCACGGTTGCTGCCGGGCCCGGCAGGGCGGCCGATCCGCGCTCTGGCCATCATCTACTGCGACGTCTTTCGCGGCCTGCCGACCGTCGTCGTGCTGTATCTGGTAGGGTTTGGCATCCCGCTGTCGGGAATCATTCCCGCCGAAATCCCGGGTTTCGGCAGGGTACCGCTTGTCTGGTACTGCATACTCGCCTTGACTCTAACCTATGGCGCCTACGTTGCGGAGGTGTATCGCGCCGGCATCGAAAGCATCCACTGGAGCCAGTTCGCGGCCGCGCGCTCTCTCGGGCTGTCGTATTTTCAGACGCTGCGCTACGTCATCCTTCCGCAGGCAATCCGCCGAATTATCGCGCCGCTGCTCAACGATTTCATCGGCCTGCAGAAGGACACCGCACTGGTGCAGGTAATCGGTGTGATCGATGCCTTTAACCAGTCGCGTATCATCGCGTCGAACGCCTTCAATCTGTCCGCAGTCACGATCGTCGCCATAATCTTCGTTGTTATCACCGTTCCGCAGGCCCGCTTCGTCGACAGGCTCATCGAGCGCGACACTGCGCGCATGAAGGCCGGCGGCTGAACATGGCCTTTCTCGAGATCAGGGAGGTGCAAAAAGCCTTCGGTCCAATGACGGTTCTGCGCGGTACCAATCTCGATGTAAGCGAGCATCAGGTAGTGTGCCTGATCGGGCCCTCGGGTTGCGGCAAATCCACTCTGCTGCGCTGTATCAACGGGCTCGAGAAAATTCAGGGAGGAGAAATCAGGCTCGACAATGACCGGGTATCGGGTCCGGGCGTCGATCTGGACAGACTGCGCCAGCAAGTGGGAATTGTGTTCCAGAGCTTCAATCTGTTCCCGCACATGCGGGTGCTTGAGAACGTTACGCTCGCGCCAGTCAAGGTTCTGGGCACCGAGCGTGCTGTCGCCGAAGCAAAAGCATTCGGTCTCCTGAAACGCATCGGCCTCGAGGACAAGGCGCTGGAGTATCCGGACCGTCTTTCGGGGGGCCAGCAACAGCGGGTCGCCATCGTCCGGGCCCTGGCCATGGAGCCGAAACTGCTGCTGCTGGACGAAATCACTTCGGCGCTCGATCCCGAGCTTGTGTCGGAAGTGCTCAACATCGTGCGCGGCCTGGCAACACAGGGCATGACCATGCTGCTCGCCACCCACGAGATGGGCTTCGCGCGGGAGGTGGCGTCAAAGATCTGTTTTCTTTACGATGGCGTCGTCCACGAGGAGGGGCCTCCCGAGCAGCTCTTCAATGAACCGCGCCGCGAACGCACGCGGGCCTTCCTCAGGCGAATCATTGAGGCGGGGCGGCTGTAGCGGATTGTGGCTGACGTTGCGGCGATCTCAGCAAGTCATGCCCGCAATTCTGCCGCAAACTACTGGCGAATGTCGCGCCATCGACATGGGGCTTTTGGAAGAAAAGCTTTCAATCGACCGAGGAGACAATGCGATGAAGTTCCCTCTGAAGGCGGCACGCCTCAGCGCCGCGCTATTGGCGTTGTCCATGCCCTCCTTGCTCTGGTTGCCTCACGCAACGCTGGCGCAGGAAGAACCCGCCGGCGCAGAGGCAGCTGTTTCCAAAGCGCAGGCGCTGCTCAGCGAGGCCGGCAATCTCGGTGGCCTCAGCGAGGACGAGATAAAATCGCGGATCAAGTCGGCAAGGAAACTCGCCAAGAGCGATGGCCTGCCGGAAGATCTGACGAGGCGCGCTCGATGGCTTTGTCGCGGCGGCGCGGCAGGAGTTGATCACCAGGCAATCGCGGGCCGAGCAGCCCGACCAACAGGAACAGGCGCCGGCCGAGCAGGCACAGCAACCTTCCCAGGAGCAACAGCCCGAGCAGGCAGCCGAACCCGCGCCGGAACAGCCCGCAGTCGACGATGCCGCCGTGGCTGCGGCACAGGAGATCCTCGGCAGGGCTGGCAATCTGGCCAAATCTTACCGAGGAGGACATCAAGGCCGATGTAAAAACCGCCCGCCGGCTCGTGAAAGCCAGGGGCCTGCCAGACGATATCCGCAGCGCTCTGGAAAACTACGTCGGTACCGCTCGCCAGGAGCTGGTGACCCGTCAGGCGCAACAACAAGAGCAGCAGCCGGCGGTGCCCGATCAGCCGACCGATTCGCAGCAATCGGAAGTCCCGGCGGAACAACCTGCTCAACAGGCGGGCCAGCAGAGCTCTAAGGGCAGGTCGATGAGTCCGCGCAGGCCGAGGCACAAGCGATTCTGGATAGCGGATCATCTTTGCCATCGATGTCGGAAGACGACCTCAAATCTCGCATCAAGGCGGCGCGCAGGTTGAGCAAGTCTGAGCGGCCTTGCCGATGACACCAGGACTGCACTCCAGGATTTCATTAGCGTTGCGCGGCAGGAGCTGATCTCGCGCGAAGCCCAGTCACAAGGACAGCAGCAGACCGGCGAACAGCCGGCGGCCGAGCCCGGAACAACCGGGCAGCAGCCCCAACAGACAGTTGAGGAGGCGCCGCCCGCCCCGACGCCGCCGCCATCCGAGGCGGAGAATCGAGCGGTCGAGAAGCCCGACGTTTCACAGGAAGCGGAAGCCAAGGCAGCAGACTATCTTGCCGACAAGACCGTCGTTGAGAAAATCAACGACGATGCGCTGAAGAGCCGGCTCGAGTCCTATCGTGAACTTCTGGACGATGGACAACTGTCCCGCGAAACCGAGCGCAGCCTGCGCAACAAACTCAAGGCGGAACGGGAAATTCTGCGCGCGCGCGTGGCCGCCCGGAAGCTTGCCGAGCAGCAGGCCGCCGCGGCAACGCAGCCGCGCGCCGGCGGCGCTGAGACGGCCTCCGGAACCACCCCGTCGAAGGGCTCCAAGGGCGCCGGCAAGTCGGAGCCCGAGATCAACTTCAACGGTCCAGTGTCCATCGTTTATCTCGACCAGCGGGCGACGCGAGAGGAGATCAACTTCGTTGTCCAGGATCGCCGTCCGCTCGATGATCTTTCAGAAGTTGAGCTCAACCGCCGCATATTCATCTACCGCGATCTCGGTCGGGACGACCGCTACGACGCGGACCAACTTGGGAGCTTCCGTGAAGACCTCCGCGAAAGCCGTCGGGAACTTCATCGCCGATATGGCAGAGACAAGGTCGCTCGCGGCCGCGAGCTTGAGCGCCGGCGCAAGAGAAACGAGCTCGATATCGACATCAACATCAATTTGGGAGTGGGTGCTGCCCCCGCCGGTCATCTGGGCTGCGGAAGAGGACGACTGGGACATCGAGCAGCAGCTCATCGCCCGCCCGCGAAAGCGCATCGAGCGGACCTATCCGCGCGAAATGCTGTTCGACGAACCGGAGGTGGTGCTGACAAGGCCGGAGGTTCGAGAATCCCTTCCCAGCGTCGAGCTCGACACCATCACATTTGGTTTCAATGAGGCCTTTGTCAGAGAGGAAGAGGTTGCTGATCTTGATCGGGTGGGCAGCATCATGGAGCGCATCGTGGCCGCTCATCCTGATGAGGTTTTCGTCATTGAAGGTCATACGGATGCGGTCGGATCCGATGCCTACAATCTCAAGCTTTCAAAGCTGCGTGCTGGGGCGATCAAGGATGTGCTGCTTGAGTTTTACAACATCAACGAGAGCAACATTACCACGGTAGGGCTCGGCGAACGCTATCTCAAGATCCCCACCCCCGACCCGGAACAGGAGAACCGCCGCGGAACGATACGGCGTGTCACACCTCTGGTTGCCGGCTATGATTTGGAGGAGTAACGACGCTCGGTAACTTTCCGACCGGCGGAGCGGAACGTTTCACCGGTCAGTTTCAGCATGCCCTTGCACCGATCGAACGCAATGGCTAACAAGCCGACGATCAGGAGGGGGCATGGCCAAGCAGCGCACGCTTTCCATCATCAAGCCGGATGCCACGGACCGCAACCTGACCGGCGCGATCAACGCCAGGATCGAGGCTGCCGGCCTCAGGATCGTGGCCCAGAAGCGCACGCGATGGAAAAAGAAGGATGCCCAGTCGTTCTACAAGGTGCATGCGGCGCGCCCGTTCTACCGGGACCTCGTCAAGTTCATGACTTCGGGCCCGATCGTTCTGCAAGTGCTCGAAGGGGAGGAGGCGATTGCCAAGTACCGTGAAGTGATGGGTGCGACCAATCCTGCCGAAGCCCGGGCGGGCACAATTCGCAAGGAGTTTGCCCAATCGATCGAGGCCAATTCGGTGCACGGCTCCGACAGCGTAGAGAATGCCGCAAAGGAGATCCGCTTCTGCTTCAAGGCGGGTGAAATCGTCGGCTGACACCGACGCACGACGCCGATGTGGGTTATTGCATACATCGTTGCCATCGTCGGCGTGAACTGGATGTTCCTGGCCTTGCCCGCGGTGGCGACGGCCTTTGGCGACATCTACTACGCAAACTTCGTGGTCGGCGCCGTTTTCGTGCTCCGCGACTATGCGCAGCGGGAGATCGGTCACTATGTTCTGCTGGCCACGCTCGTGGCTGGCGTTCTTACCTACTACATGGTCGATCCGGCGATTGCGGCGGCGAGCATAACTGCCTTTGTCCTGTCAGAGGGGCTTGATTGGGCGGTTTATTCCTTCACGCGGCGTCCGCTCCAGGAGCGCATTCTGCTGTCAAGTCTATTGGCGGCTCCGGTCGACACGTTCGCTTTCCAATATCTCGCCGGCTACCTCACGCCCGCCGCTTTCGCCCTCGAGCTCGTAAGCAAGATGGTCGGCGTCGCAGTGCTTTGGTGGCTTCTGAAATCGCGGCAGACGCTGGGCGTTTGACTGCTCGCTGTCAGGCCCGGGGCCGAGTGTTCTGCGGATCCCAGATCGGCTGCGGGATGATCCGGGCTCGGTGTCGCTCGCCAAACATCAGAATATCGAGTTCCTCTCCTTCCTGCGAAAGTGCGGGGTCCACGTAGGCGAACGCCAGGGACTTCATTACCGAATGGCCGAAGGCGCCCGACGTCGAGACGCCGACCAGGCGTTCGTCCTTGTAGACCGGTTCATTCCCCAGACAATCTTCGTCCGTTGTCTCGACAGCGAGGTAAACGAGTTTCATGCGCGCGCCCTTTTGCTTACGGAGCAAACTCGCCTCGCGCCCGATGAAGTCGTCCTTGTCGATACGAATGAACCGATCCATGCTGGCCTCAAACATGTCGACTTCGTTGGTGAGCTCACCACCCCAGCTGCGATACGCCTTTTCCA
Source organism: uncultured Alphaproteobacteria bacterium (assembly GCA_963780765.1). Classification (GTDB taxonomy): domain Bacteria; phylum Pseudomonadota; class Alphaproteobacteria; order Rhizobiales; family Aestuariivirgaceae; genus CAWHQZ01. The sequence goes on from CAWADI010000029.1 coordinate 347,090, forward strand.
TGCGCAGCGAGTTCATGGCGTAGGTTCCAAAAAGCCTTATGCCGTGCGGCCGGCCTGCCTCCATCAGCACGTCGAATACAGTGGGCATGGAGGCCATCGGCACATGGATTTCCCAGCCCAGCTCGCCCACATAGTTGACGCGCAAAAGTCTGACGCCCGGGATGCCGGCCACGTTCGCTTCTTTGGCGGAAAGCCAGGGGAACCGCGCGTTCGAAAGGTCGTCGTGCGCCACTTCGCTGAGGACCACGCGGGCCTGGGGACCCGCAAGCACCAGAACGCCGAATGCATCGGTCACGTCTCTGATTTCCACTTCATCGCCCGCTCTCAACCGCCAACGAAGCTGATCAAGATCATGCAGCTGGGCAGACGCCGCGGAAAGCACATAGAACTCGTTGCGGCCAAGCCTTGTTATCGTCATCTCGCTTTCGATGAATCCCGCCGGGGTCAGGAGATGGGCGAGTGCAATGCCGCCTGTTTTGGCCGGAATCCGGTTGGCGCAAATGCGCTCGAGAAACGCCGGCGCATCTTTGCCGCAGACTTCGTATTTCGAGAATGTCGAAAGATCCATGAGCCCCACCCGTTCGCGCACTGCCTGGGTTTCCCGGCGAACTGCTTCGAACCAGTTGGAGCGCTTAAAGGAAAATGCTTCTCCCTTGCCGCTGGCGTCGTACCAGCGCGGCAGTTCCCAGCCGTTGACCTGACTAAACTGCGCGCCCGCGCGCCTGAGCCCCTCATACAGCGAAGACGTGCGCTGGCCGCGGCCGACCTCAAGCTGCTCGCCCGGTTTGTAGCAGTGGTACATGTGATGGTAGTGGGCGATCGAAACGCCAGTGGTGTATTCCTGGGTTGCCCAGCTGCCGAACCTGCGCGGGTCAAACTCGCGCATGTTGATTTCGGCCTGGCCCTGCGCCATCCACTGCGCAAGATACTTTCCAGCCCCTCCCGCCTGACAAATTCCAATCGATGCCCCGCAGTGCATCCAGTAGTTTCTTTGGCCGGCAGCCGGCCCGGAAAGATAGGCATCATCAGGCGTATGGGTAATTGCTCCGGAAATGATGGACTTCAGCCCGGCCTTGCCGAACAGTGGCAGTCGCTCGGTCGCCTTTTCGAGCCACGGCGTGAGCCGGTCGAGCTCCGGAACGATGAGCTCGCTCTCGAAATCGGACGGAGGAGCCTTTCCGTTCCAGCAGACGTGCGCGGTTGCGGTCTCATAGGGGCCGACGAGCACTCCGTCTGTCTCCTCGCGCAGGTAGCAATGCGCATATGGATCGCGCACCACCGGCAATTCCCTTTCCAGCGCGATCAGTTCCGGAACCGGCTCGGTGATGACGTAGTGATGCAGCATGTTCGCGATCGGAACGTTGTGACCGGTCCACGCGCCGACCTCATTGCAATAGGAACCTGCCGAATTGACGACGTGCTCGCATACGATGCTGCCGTGATCGGTAATCACCTGCCATTCGCCCGAGGGGAGGAGGCGGATGTCCGTTGCCCTTGTCCGGCGGTAGATTTCCGCGCCGAGTTTGCGCGCGCCGGACGCCATCGCGTTGGTGATGTCCGCAGGCGCCACATGGCCATCATCAACGGTCAGGAACCCGGCCTTGACGCCGAATGTCTCGACAAACGGGTGGTGTTGCCTGATTTCATTGGGGCTGAGAATATGAGCCTCGTAGCCGGCAAGCTTCGACAAGCCTTGGACATAGCGAAACCAGTCCACTTCCTCGTCGCTGAGCGCCAGACGAATGCCGCCACAACCATGCCAGCTGACCGCTTGACCTGTCAGCTCTTCCAACTTCGGATAGAGACGGGTGCCGTACACGTGCACCTTCGTCATGTTCAGCGAGCCATTGAATTGCGGGCACTGGCCTGCGGCATGCCACGTGGAGCCGGAAGTGAGCTCTCCCTTCTCGAGCAGCGCCGTGTCGCACCAGCCTTCGAGTGCCAGGTGATAGAGCAGACCCACCCCCATGACGCCGCCGCCGACGATCACCACCCGAGCATGCGACTTCATGGTCATCTCCCTCGGCGTGCGCAAACAAGCTGCTCGCGCATGTCACCCATGATCCTAGCGGATCATTTTCTGTCCTGGAAATGCGCCCATAGTGTCAAAAAAGATTCACTTTATAGCAGCCGAGAATCGCCTCATGAATCGCTCTCATGAGTGAGCGCACTTGGTCCCGCGTCACAATGGCCCTGATCGCTCTCGTGCTTGTCTTGGCAACGTTGACCGAAGTCGCCGTGGTCGCTGCAAGCCTCCGCTGAAGGCTTGTGGCCCGAGCGCCCTCGGCACCGCTGTGTTCCAGACAACAAAACCGGAATCCCGGAGACATAGCGTCTGGTCAAATTTCGACTCTCCTGACATTATGCTGACAGTCTTGTGCAGGTGGGTGGCAGATCAGGTGGGTGGCAGATAATGTCGTCCATGAGAAGAGCCGATCGTCTCATGCGGCTGATTCAGGTGCTCCGCCGCGCCCGCGGGCCGGTCACGGCGGCCAGTATCGCCAGCGAACTCGAGGTGACGATCCGCACCGTTTATCGCGATGTTGCATCTCTCATCGGCAACCGCGTGCCCATTCTGGGCGAAGCAGGTGTAGGTTATGTGCTCGGCGAGGGCTTTGACCTGCCGCCGCTCATGTTCACGCCTGACGAACTCGAGGCCTTGATGCTCGGCGCGCGCATCGTGGAGCAGCGGGGCGACCCGTCACTTTCCCACGCCGCCGTAGACGCGGTAGCGAAAATTGCCGCCGTTGTCCCGAAGGCGTTGCGGCCGGTACTCCTCGACGCGCCGCTGATGCCGACAACCTGCAATCGGCCGCTCGTCGATCGGATCGATGCTGCTCTCATTCGCAAGGCCTTGCGCGAACAGCGCAAACTCCACATCTCCTACGAGGACGAGAAAGCAGTCAGGACGGAGCGCATTGTTTGGCCGATCGCGCTCGGCTACCTCGAGGACCGCCGCTTACTCGTTGCGTGGTGTGAATTGCGTAACGCGTTCCGACATTTCCGCACCGACCAAATCGACGAAGCGTCCATCCTGGCGGCTCGGTTGCCCGAGCACCGCGACAGGCTGTTCAAGCGCTGGTGGAACGAGGAACGGTTCTACCATTCCGGACTATCCGGCGAGACCAATGGCGCGCCGGCGATCGCCGCATCGAATTGTAGATTACCCGCTCGCCAGCGAGCTCGATCCTTCCGGCAGCGAGCCAGCCCAGCGCCCGCGGGTAGATCAAGTGCTCGGCCTTGAGCACGCGTGCCGCAAGGGTGCCGGGAGTGTCGTCGGCGACCACCTGGACGGCCCCCTGCGCAACGATTGGTCCGTCGTCAACGGCGGGACGAACAATGTGAACCGTACAACCGTGAATTCTGACACCATCCGCAATGACTCGCTCGTGTGTATGCAGCCCGCGGTAAGATGGTAGAAGCGAGGGGTGAATGTTTAGAATCCGGTCGCGCCAGTCGTCGATAAATTGCTTCGTCAGCACGCGCATGAAGCCGGCGCATGCGATGTAGTCCACGCCGCGTAAACGCAATTGCCGGCTCAGTTGAGTTTCGAACGCCTCGCGGCTGGCGAATTTCGAGTGGTCAATGGTGATTGCCTCTACTCCGAGGGCAGCAGCAATTCTGAGCCCCGAGGCCTCCCGTCGGTTTGAGATGACAGCCACTATTTCAGCGGGATAAGCGGGCTGCCTCGTGGCGCGGATCAGCGCCTCCATGTTCGAGCCACGCCCTGAGATGAGAACGCCAACCCGCCGGCGCATTGGCGCGCTTTCAGAGCGGCAGGTTGCCGCGGAACAGGACCTGTTCCGCTTGTTCGACGCGCCGGACGATGCGGCCCAGGTTCGAAACTCCCAACCCCGCGTCGGCGAGCAGGGCGCTGAGTGGCCCTTCGTGATCGGCTGCTGCGATGACCACCATGCCGATGCCGCAATTGAAGGTGCGGAGCATTTCGCGCTCGGTGATGCGACCGCCTCGCGCGAGCCAGCCGAACAGGGCGGGGCAGGGCAACTTTGTCAGGTTGATTTCCGCGGCCAGCTCTGGCGGCAGGACGCGCGGAATATTTTCGATGAATCCGCCGCCGGTAATGTGAGCAAGGGCCTTGATGCCGTTCGAGACGGCGAGAGCCTTGAGGACAGGTTTTACATAGATGATCGTCGGAGCGAGCAGTACATCGCCAAGGCTTCTGGCCGGTTCGAACGGCGCCGGGCTCTCGTATCGAGCTCCTTCGAGCTCGACAATGGAGCGAATGAGAGAATAACCGTTTGAATGGGCGCCTGACGAGGCGAGACCCAGCACGGCGTCGCCTGGACATATGTCGCCGCGGGGCAGAATGCGCTCCCTTTCGACCGCGCCGACGGCAAAGCCTGCCAGGTCGAGGTCGCCGTCTTTGTACATCCCCGGCATTTCCGCCGTTTCCCCGCCGACCAGAGCTGCTCCTGCTTGGCGACAGCCTTGGGCGATACCTACAATCACCTTGCGCGCCTCCTCGACGTCGAGCCTGCCGCAGGCGAAGTAGTCCAGAAAAAACAGCGGTTCGGCTCCCTGGACAACGAGATCGTTCACCGACATGGCGACGAGATCGATGCCGATCGTGTCGTGCTTTCGCGCCTCAATAGCCACCTTGAGCTTGGTCCCGACTCCATCACTGGCTGCCACCAGAACGGGATCGCGGAAACCACACGCCGCCAGATCGAACAGGCCGCCGAATCCCCCCAGCACGGCGTCACTCCCGGGACGCCGGGTCGAGCGTGCCAAGGGCTTGATCGCCTCGACGAGGGCATTGCCGGCGGCGATATCGACGCCCGACTGCTTGTACGAGCTGCTCGGTCGATCTTGTGCTGATTTCGTCATGCCGCTAGGTTGCCGCCCGATTGCGGTTGCCTGCCGTTGTGGTTGGCTTGTTTCGATGACGCAAGAGGAATCGCATCGACCATCCACCGACCAGCAGGCCTCGCCACCAAATCCTCGTGTCGGCCGGCCGAGGAGTTTGAGTCGGAGCGGCGATGAATATTCCCTGTCGAACTCTGCGTGGGGCGCTTGCCGCGCTGCTGTTGCTCTGTTTCCCGCCAGCAGAAGCTGGCGCCCAGCAAAGCAGCCTCTACACCGTATCCAATGTCGATGTTGACGTTACCGACAAGGATGCTTCAACCGCCAAGCTCAAGGCGATATCGGAAGCCCAGGTCAAGGCCTTCACCATTCTGGCAGCGCGCCTCGGTGGAGCGGACGCTGCAAGCGCCATTCAGTATCTCGAGGCAGCCGAGATCGGTCGCATGATGGCGAGTTTTTCAATTCAAAGCGAGAAGTCGGGACCGGGACGGTATATCGGCAGGCTGTCGGTAAGCTTTCTTCCCGCAAAGGTACGTGAGACCTTCTCCAGTCTGGGCCTGGAGATTTCGGAAGATCGCGCGCCCAGGATCGTCATCCTGCCGGTATGGAACGGCGGTGGCGCCCCGTTGGCCTGGGAGGACAATCCCTGGCGCAAAGCCTGGCTCGATCTCAACAGCGAGAATGATCTGGTTCCGATCATCGTTCCCCTTGGCGATCTCGATGACAGCCGCGCCATAAGCGCCGAAGAGGCTTTGCGTGGCAACGAGATCAAGCTTGAATCGATCAAGATTCGCTACGAGGCTGAGGCCATTCTGGTGGCCTTTGCCGAGCCGGTCGGCGAAAACAGCATTCGCGCCGTGATGAGCGGGCAGTCGCCGCTGGGCATCATGGCCTTCGACAAGGTTTATGAAGCTCAAGGGGGCGGACATGAAGCGGCAGCGGCGATCGCCGCCCAGCGGTTCGTTGCCGTAATCAATGACAAGTGGAAACAAGGCCAATCAGTATCTCGCGCCGCCGCGAAACCCGCCCGGGTTCTCGAGATAGCAGTTCCATTTTCATCAGCCGCGCAGTGGAACTCCATTCGGGCACAACTGCTGTCCGTGCAAGGCGTGTCAGGCGTCGATGTCACGACGATTTCTTCCGGCGGCGCTCGTATCAGGCTTTCGATCTCCTCGGGCGTCAACGAATTCCAGCAGGCGCTGGCCGTCGTCGGCATGAAACTGGTGGATATGAGGGGGGCCCTGGTGCTCCAGCCGCTTTGAAGCGGCAGTTCACGACAGATCCCACCATGAGCGTTCCGAACGTCATCACGATTGCACGGATACTTGCCGTTCCGCTTACTATCTGGCTGATCGTCACTGGCCGCTACAGCTTGGCATTCTGGATTTTCATTCTTGCCGGGATCAGCGATGGGGTAGATGGCTTCATTGCCAAGCGCTTTCACCAGGCGACCGAACTCGGCAGCTACCTTGATCCACTCGCCGATAAGTTGCTGCTGGTAAGCATTTATCTGTCCCTCGGCCTTTCAGATCTTGTTCCAGCCTGGCTGGTAATCCTCATCGCCAGCCGCGACGTGCTGATTATCGGCGGCGTGATGCTGGCTTGGGTCGTCGAGAAGCCGGTCAGCCTCAAGCCTCTTGCGCTGAGCAAAGTCAACACTGCTGGACAAATCGTTCTCGCCGGTCTCATCCTTGCGCTCGCTCGGCTTCGGCGTTGTGAGTGAAAACCTGCTGGTGGTTGGTTACTATCTTGTCGCGGCTCTGACCGTCGTCTCGGGCGCTCAGTATCTGCGTTTCTGGGCCCGCCACATGGCCAATGGCCCGCAGTCAGTCACTGTGAGGCCAAGCATGACATTGCAGCGGCAGTTCCTGTTCTGGGCCGGCGCGCTTCATCCTGCTGGTGCTGGGCCTTTGGCTCCTGCGCGAGATTCTTCTGCCATTCATCGCCGGCCTTGTCCTGGCTTATGTTCTCGATCCGCTGGCCGATGCGCTGGAAAGAGTGGGGCTGCCCAGGGTTGCGGCGACCTTGCTGATCCTCGGGATAACCATTCTCATCCTCGTCTTGGCATTCGTCCTGGTCGCCCCGATTCTGGCCGACCAGGTCGGCAAGTTCGCCGCCAATCTGCCGCCAACGTTGACCGCCCTGGTCACACGTTTCAACGAACTGGCGCCGGCGTGGTTCAAGGATATGCTGGCTCGCTCGGGTACCAACCTGCCGGCCTCGATGACCGACCTTGCAGGCAAGGCGGCAGGCTGGATCGGCAGCCTGCTGGCTTCCATCCTTTCGGGCGGCTTGGCGCTTCTCAATCTTCTCTCGTTGCTTGTCGTCACTCCAGTCGTTGCGTTCTACCTGTTGACCGACTGGGACCGCCTTGTGCGGCAGGTCGATCAGTGGCTGCCGCGCCCGCATGTCGAGACCATCCGGATGATCGCGAGCGACATTGACGCGGCGATGGCCGGCTTTATCCGTGGCCAGGGCGCTGTCTGTCTGTTCCTGGCCGCATTCTACGCGATCGGCCTCACGCTGGCCGGCTTGAATTTCGGACTGCTCATCGGTCTGGGGGCGGGTCTTCTGAATTTCATCCCCTTCGTTGGATCGCTTAACCGGCGGGCTTGTATCGGTCTGCATGGCGCTCGCGCAATTCTGGCCGGATTGGATTTCCGTGCTCGTGGTGGCGGCGATCTTCGTTGCCGGGCAGTTCATCGAGGGTAACTTCCTGTCGCCGAAGCTTGTCGGTGACCGGGTCGGGCTCCATCCCGTCTGGCTGATGTTCTCGCTGTTCGCCTTTGGCTACGTGTTTGGGTTTGTAGGACTGTTGCTGGCGGTGCCGCTGGCGGCCGCAACCGGTGTCCTCACTCGCTTCGCGCTGCAAAAATATCTTGCAAGTCCGCTCTATCAGGGCGTCGATGCCACCCGCAAGCGCCCATGACCAGCAGCAAGCCATCGTCTTCTGCCGACCGGCAACTCGTGCTCGATCTGCCGCTGCGTCCCGCGTTCGGCAGGGAAGACTTTCTCGTCACCGCGGCCAACGCGCAGGCCGTGGCTCTGATCGATCGTTGGCCCGATTGGCTGAACCCAGCGCTGGTCCTGTTGGGTGCCGCGGGCTGCGGCAAGACCCACCTGGCGGAGGTGTGGCGCACGCGGTCGGGCGCACACGTCTGCCGCGCCGATGAACTCTCCGTCGAGAGTATCCCGCGATTGCTTGCCAGGCGCGCCCTGGTGATCGAAGACGCTCCGGGAAGCGCCCCGGACGAGAAGGCGCTGTTCCATCTCCTGAACGCTGCTCGCGAGGCTGGCGGCAGCGTGCTTGTCGCTTCGCGCCTTCATCCCCTTGCATGGAACCTGCGGCTGAAGGATCTCATCTCTCGGTTCACGGCTATTCCCGTCGTCAAGCTGGATGAGCCCGACGACGACCTGTTGCGGGGACTTTTGGTCAAGCTGTTCAGCGACCGGCAGATCGCAGTCACGGAACCGGTTTTGAACTATATGGTTACCCATATGGAGCGTTCTGCGTCAGCCGTCCGCCGGCTCGTGGCGGCCATCGATTTGAGCTCACTCGAGCACAAAGCACCGGTCAGCCGGCATCTTGCCGCGCGCGTGATACGCGAACTCGAAGGCCCAGGACCGCTGTTTCGCGACCCGGATTGTTAAGACCTGGCTCCAGCTGCCCGCTATAAGATGCTGACAGCGAGCTTCATCCGTTGGTCATCAAGTCGTAATATACCGAACCTGCAACCTCGGGCATCATCATGGCCGACGACACTTTCACCGCCATTGTAGACTCGGCCAATCCGGCCCGTTTCATCAATCGCGAGCTTTCCTGGCTGCATTTCAACCTCCGGGTTCTCGAGGAAGCGCGCAGCCCCCATCATCCATTGCTCGAGCGGCTGCGATTTCTTTCGATATCGGGTGACAATCTCGACGAGTTCTTCATGGTTCGGGTGGCCGGGCTGGTCGGCCAGATGCGCACCGGCATCATGGAGATTAGCCAGGATGGATTGACTCCCGCCGAACAGCTTGATCGCGTACGCAAGCTGGCTCAGGAGCTGATGAGCCGAGCAGGATAGCCGCTGGCTGGCGCTGAAGGCGGAACTGGCTGCAGCTGGTATCGCGATCGCCGATGGCGACAACCTTACGCCAGGGGAGCGTTCCTGGCTTGATCAGCGTTTTCTCGAACAGCTTCTGCCCGTCGTGACGCCGATGGCCATCGACCCGGCCCACCCGTTTCCCTTCATTCCCAACCGCGCCTTCAACATGGTCCTCGAACTCCGGCGCAAGAACGATGGCGCGAGGATGAAGGCGCTGCTGCCAATCCCGCAGCAGCTCGAACGATTTATTCGACTGCCTGGCGACGGCGCCCGCAACGAAACCCGCTTCATAATCTTCGAAGAGATGCTCAAGCTGTTCCTGCCCCGGCTGTTCCCCGGCTATTCGGTCAAGGGGCAGGGCGTATTCCGGATCATCCGCGACAGCGACATCGAGATCGAGGAGGAGGCCGAAGATCTGGTGCGCGTCTTTGAAAGCGCGCTGAAACGCCGACGTCGCGGCACCGTCATCCGCATGGAGATGGACGCCGCCTGTCCGGATAATCTGCGCCGTTTCATTGCCGCCGAACTCGAGGTGCCGGGCGACGTGATCGTCCTCTGCGGCGGGCTGATCGGCTACGCTGACACCAAGCAGCTTATCATCGACGAACGGCCGGACCTCAAATTCAAGCCATTCAACGCCCGCTTCCCGCAACGCATCCGGGATCACGGCGGCGACTGTTTTGCGGCCATACGGCAGAAAGACATCATCGTCCACCATCCCTACGAGTCTTTCGATGTCGTGGTGCAGTTCGTTCGTCAGGCAGCAAACGATCCCGACGTCGTTGCCATCAAGCAGATGCTCTACCGCACATCGCAGGATAGTCCGGTGGTGGCCGACCTCGCCAAGGCAGCCGAGGCGGGCAAGTCGGTTACGGCGATGGTTGAGCTCAAGGCGCGCTTTGACGAACAGGCCAATATTCAGTGGGCCCGCGATCTCGAGCGGGCCGGCGCTCAGGTCATATTCGGCTTCATTGAACTCAAGACCCACGCCAAGGTGGCTATGGTGGTCCGCCGCGAAGGTCGCGAAATGCGCAGCTACGTACACTACGCGACCGGCAACTACCATCCGGTGACGGCCAAGATCTATACCGACTTGTCCTTTTTCACCTGCGACGCTGCACTGTGTCGCGATGCGGCCCGGCTGTTCAACTTCGTGTCGGGCTACGCGCGCCCGGAGGAGCTTGAAAAGATCGCTGTATCGCCCATTAACCTCAAGGAACGGCTGCTCGGACACATAGACGAGGAGCGGTCACACGCGCTTGCCGGCCGACCGGCACACATCTGGGCCAAGCTGAATTCTCTGGTTGATCCCGGGATGATCGATGCCCTCTATCGAGCAAGCCAGGCCGGTGTGCGCGTCGACCTCATCATACGCGGCATCTGTTGCCTCCGGCCGGGAGTTGCGGGTCTGTCGGAAAATATCCGGGTCAAAAGCATAGTCGGCCGGTATCTCGAACACAGCAGGATTATCTGCTTCGGCGCGGGCTATGGTCTGCCGCATCCCAAGGCCCGGGTCTATATCTCTTCGGCTGACTGGATGCCCCGCAATCTGCACCGCAGGGTCGAAACGCTGGTCCCCATTGAGGTATCGACGGTGCACGAGCAGGTGCTGGATCAGATCATGGCCGCCAATCTCAGGGACAACCAGCAGAGCTGGGAACTTCTCGCCGACGGCAGTTCGCGGCGCGTATCTGCGGGCGACGAAGAGCCCTTCAATGCCCACAACTATTTCATGACCAACCCCTCGCTGTCTGGACGAGGCAGTTCCCTCAAGGATAGTCTGCCCCCAGCTTTGGCAGATCGCTTGCCCAAGAAGGTCGGATCGAGGAAGTGACTGTCAGGTCTGGGCTGGAGGTTAGGCCGCTGCGCATGAAGCCGGTGGCCGTGGTCGATGTTGGCTCGAATTCAGTCCGGCTGGTAGTGTATGACGGCCTGCGGCGCAGCTCTGCTCCACTGTACAACGAAAAGGTGCTCTGCGGTCTGGGTGCCGGCGTTGCCCTTTCCGGCACGCTGTCCGACGCGTCAGTCACCCGCGTTCTCGCGGCGCTCAGGCGGTTCCGCGCTTTATGCCGCTCGATCGGCGCAAGGCCGATCGCTGCCGTCGCCACTGCTGCAGTAAGAGAGGCGAAGAATGGGCCGGCGTTTATTCGCCAGGCCCGAGCGGCGCTCGGGGCATCGATCGATGTGCTTTCCGGCAGGCAGGAAGCCCAGTTCGCCGCCCTTGGTGTTCTGTCGGGCATTTCTCATGCCGACGGCGTCGTTGGTGACCTCGGGGGCGGCAGCCTGGAGCTTATCGATGTCCGCGACGGAAAAATCCGCGACGGCGTGACGCTGCCGATTGGACCCTTGCGGCTTATCGATCTGTCCGGCGGATCAATGAAGTCGGCGCGACGGATCGTCGAAGAATTCTTGCTGTCAACGAGCTTGGTCGATCGGCTGCGCGGGCGCGACTTCTATGCGGTTGGCGGAACCTGGCGCAATCTCGGCCGTCTGCATATGGCTCAGCATGAATATCCTCTGCATGTGCTTCATCAGTACCGCATTCCGCGCGAGGCCGCCCGTTCGGTCGCCGATCTGGTCGCCGGGCTATCACCCGCATCGCTAAAGGACATTCGTGTTCTCTCCCGCAGCCGCTCCGAAACATTGCCTTTCGGCGCCATGGTACTCGAGCGCCTCCTCGATCTGTCCAAGGCCCGCAGCGTGATCATATCGGTGTTCGGAGTGCGTGAGGGGCTGCTCTACTCAAAACTCGACAAGCGCCGGCGGCAACAGGATGTGTTGCTTTCTGCATGTTGGGATATCACCCGCCGATACGCACGTTCACCTCCCCATGAGCTCGAATTGTGCGAATGGACGGACAGTCTCGTAAGATCGGATCGATCAAGGAAAGCAGGGAAGAGCAGCGGCTGCGCCACGCCGCGTGTCTGCTTGCCGATATCGGCTGGCGCGCCCATCCCGAATATCGGGGCAGCCGCTCGCTCACCATTATCTCCCAGGCGGCATTTGTGGGGGTCGATCATCCTGGTCGGATTTTCCTCGCCCTCACCGTGTTCTTCCGTTACGAGGGGCCGAATAGTGAAGATGCGCCTCCAGAGTTCGTGCGGCTGATTGATGAGCGGCAACTCGAGCGGGCGCGTTATCTCAGCGCCGCCATGCGGCTCGCCTACGTTCTGTCCGCCGCGATGCCCGGACTTCTTCCCGGCATCAAGCTCCGACAACAGCCCGGTAAGGAGTTGCTCCTCCGGGTGCCTAGAAAACATGCAGGATCTCATGGGCGAACGAGTCGAGAAACGCCTGGCAGAACTGGCGACTCACCTGGGGCTGAGACCCCGCATCAAGGTGGCCTGAGGCAGCCGGCCCTTTCCGCGCTATTCTGCTGCCTTCATCTCGGGCTACGGCATTGCTATGGTAGGGCATGAGCCGCGGTTTGCCGTTGTGAAGTCCGATTGCCATTTCCCCGGACTTCACCTGAAGCGCAATTTCGCCGAAGACGGAGCGCCGCCAACCCTTTAGCAGAGGCACGTCGGCGCAATCATCCATGGCCAGCGCCTCAAGATCGCTGGCGCTTGCCACGACCCGTGGAGCGATTCCTTCCCGGTCGCACACCACTTTCAGCGCAAGTTTCAGAACATCAGCGATTACCGAGGCGCGCTCCGTGAGCAACACCTTCTGATCGTCGAGTTTCGGCAGGGTTTGCGGATCCGCCTCTAGACCCGTTGCGATCGCTTTCAGCAGGGCCTCGCCGATCCGCGACCCGGCGTATCCACGCGGCAGCGCTCGTAGCGACTTTAGGGCTGCCTGATCGCCGGGCGCTTGGGTCACGATCTCGGCAATCGCATCATCCTTTAGCACGCGGCTGCGGGGAACATTGCGCTCCTGGGCCTCCCTCTCGCGCCAGGCCGATACCGCCATGAGCACGGCAAGCTGCCTGCGGCTCCTTGGCCGAAACTTCACCCGCCGCCACGCTTCCTCAGGGTGGGTTTCATAAGTGGCAGGCGAGGTCAGCACCGCCATCTCTTCGTCTAGCCATTTCTCACGGCCGGACCGGTCGAGGAGGTCGCTGAGTTTCTCGTAGATAACCCGCAGATGCGTGACATCCGAAAGGGCGTAGGCGAGCTGCTTGTTCAAGAGGGGTCTGCGGCTCCAATCGGTAAACCGCGATGACTTGTCGATCTGTATCTTGGCAATCCTGCGCGCCAGAGCTTCATAGCCGACCTGATCGCCGAATCCGCATACCATTGCGGCGATTTGCGTATCGAACAGTGGCTGTGGAATGAGCTTGGCCTTTAGCCAGACGATTTCCAGGTCCTGCCTTGCAGCATGGAAAACCTTGACCACTTTGCGGTTGGCCAGAAGGTCGAAAAACGGCTTGAGATTGATCGTTTTCGGCAAGGGGATCGATAATTGCTTGGCGGTCCCTGCCGGCAATCTGGATCAGACACAGTACCGGCCAAAAGGTCTGCTCGCGCATGAATTCCGTGTCGACGGTGACAAACGGTTCGCGAGCAAGATCGTGGCAGAGGCCCTTCAGACCCTCGGTGGTGGTAATGATTTCCATCAGCCTACCTGGAACCCACCTCACCTGAGTCTGTGACCCCGGTCAACGTTCCTGCGAGTTGGCCCGGTCCCGGCCGCCAGCCGGACGGCCAGCCCTCTGAGAGCCGCCGCGAGATAGCCGTAGAACCCGGACCACCGGACCGGTCGAATAGGGCCACAGCTGTCAGCGGCCCAACCACGGCGCCGCGGAAAGAAAACGACGCTGGAGGCAACGATCATGCGCTCTGTCATTGGCATGAGCCGGGACCAAGGCATAGAGCGGTAGCGTCGCAGCCCCGTATACGAAGGCACAGGCGTAGGAAACAACTTGTGGACCGTTGCTCCAATGCCCAGCCAGCAGCCAGGCAACCCCCGGCGGCAAGTCACATGCGGGCTCGACAGCTCCATCCCGGTTAACCCGAAATCTTGACAACCGTCCTTCTCCGTGCGCCTTCTCCGCCGCTCGATTTTCAGCCCGTCAGGATCGACAGAATGCACGCGTACCGGAGCCACAATTGCGGCGAGTTGCGCCCGAAAGAGGTTGGCGAGAAAGTTCGTCTGTCGGGCTGGGTGCATCGGGTCCGCGACCACGGCGGCCTGCTGTTCATCGATCTGCGCGATCACTACGGATTGACGCAGGTTGTTGTTGATCCCGACGTCGCTGCCTTTCGGATAGCCGAGACGCTTCGCTCCGAGTGGGTGGTGTGCATTGACGGCGAGCTTCGCGTCCGGCCGCATGGCAGCGAAAATCCCGAACTTCCAACCGGCCTGGTGGAGGTCTATGCGACCGGCATTGCAGTGCTGGCGGAATCTCGCGAGCTGCCCTTGCCGGTGTTTGGTGACCAGGAATATCCCGAAGAAATCCGGCTTGCGTATCGCTTTCTCGATCTTCGTCGCGAGCGCATGCACGCCAATATCGTCAGGCGAAGCGCTATCATCGAATCGATACGGCGGCGGATGCGGGAGCAAGGGTTCTGCGAGTTCCAGACGCCCATTCTGACGGCCTCCTCGCCCGAGGGAGCGCGCGACTTTCTCGTTCCTTCGCGCCTTCATCCGGGCAAGTTTTACGCACTGCCGCAGGCGCCCCAACAGTTCAAGCAGCTCATCATGATGTCGGGCTTTGACCGCTACTTTCAGATCGCGCCGTGTTTTCGCGATGAAGATGCCCGTGCCGACCGATCGCCCGGAGAGTTCTATCAGCTTGATATTGAAATGAGTTTTGTCACCCAGGAAGACGTTTTTGGCGCGGTGGAGCCGGTGCTACGCGGTTTGTTCGAGGAGTTCGGCGACGGCAAGCCGGTGACCCGGTCCTTTCCCCGCATCCCTTACCGTGAGGCGCTTCGTAAATACGGTACCGACAAGCCCGATCTGCGCAATCCACTCGTCCTGCAGCCTGTCACCGATCATTTTGCCGGCTCCGGCTTCAAAGTGTTTGCCGATCTGATCGCTTCGGATTCGACGGTAGAAGTGTGGGCGATACCGGCGCCCCGAGGCGGCTCGCGCGCCTTTTGCGATCGCATGAACGGATGGGCTCAAAGCCAGGGGCAGCCGGGACTTGGATACGTATTCTGGAGGGAGGGCGAGGAGGGCGGAGCTGGTCCCATCGCCAAAAACCTCGGTGCGCAGCGTACCGCGGCGATCCGCGGCCAACTCAATCTGTCGGTTGGAGATGCGGTCTTTTTCATTTGCGGCAGGCCGGAAAAGTTCCAGCGCTTCGCCGGCGAGGCCAGAGCGTTCATCGGCGATCAGTTGGGATTGGTGGACAAAGGACCAGTTTGCCTTTTGCTGGGTCATCGATTTTCCCATGTACGAATGGAACGACGAAGAGAAGAAGATCGATTTTTCCCACAATCCGTTCTCGATGCCGCAGGGTGGCTTGGAGGCTCTGGCCACGCAGGATCCGCTTTCGATCCTGGCGTATCAGTACGACATCGTGTGCAACGGCATCGAATTGTCTTCTGGCGCAATTCGCAATCACCGGCCAGAGACGATGCGGAAAGCGTTTGCGCTTGCCGGCTACGGCGAAGAGGTGCTGGAAAGCAAGTTTGGCGGCATGTATCGCGCCTTCCAATATGGCGCGCCGCCACATGGCGGGATAGCGCCGGGCATCGATCGCATCGTCATGTTACTGTGCGGCGAAAGCAACCTGCGCGAGGTCGTGCTGTTCCCAATGAACCAGCAGGCGCAGGATCTGCTTATGGGCGCACCGGCCGAAGTCTCGGCCAAGCAGCTGCGCGAGCTTCATATCCGCCTGAACTCGCCGGTCCGATAATAATCAGTCTTGTTTGTGGGATCAGTTGTTGGCCCAAACGCTCGGATTGAGCATGGGCACGACGGAGCCCGGATCGGTAGCTAGGCTCGCCAGAAACTTGCCGAGCTCGACCGGCTCGGCGGGCTGGGTTCGAACAGCAAGCGATTTCGGATCGGCTAGGAAGGCCCGCACGGCCGCATTCATCTGGTCGTTGAAGATTTGCATGCGCAGATCTGCTTGACCCAATTGGACGGCCGATGCTGCGTTGGCGATCAACGCGGGTTCATCCAGTCCGCGCTGGGCGGTGAACAGATTCATCACCTTGCGGGTTAGCGACTGGTCCTCGAAGCGCACCGAAAGCCCGTTGATGGTTACCGGCGCAAGTAACGGCTCAAGGGTTGTCCATTTCGGCAATGCCGGCGACTTGAGCTCCGCCCGGAGGGTTTCTGATACTCCATCGAAACCAGCCGAGAACTTCAGCACCCCCAGCGACTCCAGTCTGACAGAAGCCTCGATCGCGCCGCCTTGCACGTCGTTGATGATCTTGCCGACCCCCGAGGCGTTGACGTCGAACACCAGATCGCCACCGCCGATCAGTTCGTCCAGGTGTCCGTTTGGATCGATCTTCGTCACAACGGTCGCCGGGAGGTGAACGTCCTCGATCCGCAACGTATAGTTGCCGGCGCCGCTTAGCGGCTCACCCGTCCAGGTCGATTCCCAAGCCCCGATGTGGAGCGACACGCCCCCAAATGAGAGGACGCCGTTCCTGATCGCAGTTTTTCCGGCGAGATTGCTCAGGGCGAGGAGACGGTCGCCCGCAGTCAGATTTGCCGGCAGGGGGGCGACATAGTAGTGTTCGTAGACGACCTCGGGGACCCGGAACGCCCCGGTCACGTCCGTTCCATCACCGCCGATGAGGATCACGCTCGAGAGTTTGACCTCGGAAATGTCAAACAACCCGTCGGGCCTCGTTTCCGCTCCGCGCAGCACCACCTCACCGATTGAAAGTGTTGTCTTGGGCTGGGGCGTCGCCGCGTCAGGCTTGGCCGGCTCGGTAGTCAAGGCCCGGATGGTAATGGTGCCGTCCTTGGCTTTCTTGATTCTCTTGTAAGTTGGCCGGGAGCCGAACTGAATGGCCAGCTTGTCGAGAAGCGCCTTGACCACTGGCGGTTCTTTGGCCGCCTGCACGGCCAGTTCCGGGCTGGGCCACGAGAGCAGAAGCAGAGTCGCCAGCGCGAATACCAAGGTGCGAGGCGCGAATCGATACCGGAGCATGTGCTGAATCCCGGAACTTATTCAGTACACGAAGTAGTAAATCGCGCAAGGGAAATCGATTGTCGCGCAGCCGGCGCCGCAGAAAGTCCGGGTCACGCGAAGGCCGTGTCCGCTTGATCCTGCCGGTCCGCCTCCGATAATGGTTGGGCTCGGGGCCAGTGCATTTGGAGGGGAACTGCATGACGCTAGTTGTCAGGGGCTTGGCGGTGGTGATCGTCGCCATCGTGGCCGGTCTCAGTCTCGATGGGATTGCCGGGGCAGCGACCAGCGGCGCCAGCCAAGCGGCAGAACATCGTTCAGCCCGCCGAGAGGAAACCAGCCGCGCGGCAAGCCAGGAAGGGCAGGTGCACCGGGTTCTTGAAATGCCTGTTCGGCTCCACTGCTCGGTCCGGCCGCCGGCGGATTCGGGTCGGGGCGCAGCTACCGGCAGGTCGTTGCGTTCGACAGCTCCAGGTATTCCCCGGGTTCGGTCATCGTGCGCACACCTGAGCGCGCCTTGTACTTCGTCCTCCCCGAGGGCGAAGCGGTAAAGTACAAGGTGGGTGTGGGACGCGAGGGCTTTCAGTGGTCCGGCAGTTCGACCATCGTGCGCAAGGAGGAATGGCCATCCTGGACGCCGCCGCAACGGATGATCGAACGCGAAGCCGCCAAAGGCATAACGATACCGGCCTACATGGAAGGCGGCCCGAAGAACCCGCTCGGCGCACGTGCTCTCTACATTGGCGGAACGCTCTTTCGCATCCATGGCACCAACAACGCCCGCTCGATCGGCGGCGCGGTGTCATCGGGTTGCATTCGTATGCTCAACAGGGATGTGGTGGACCTATACGATCGCGTAAAGGTAGGAGCGCGCGTCTACGTCTATCAGTAAACGGTGGTGAGCATCGACCAGCCATCGCTGTCGGCTGATCCTCTGTTGGCTCGTTGTGGCCTGGCAACCTGCCTCAAAATCAAAGCGGCCCCGGTGGAGCTACCCAGCCGGGGCCGTCTCACGAAGAGAAAGTAGGAAGAAGTTACTTCTTCTTCTTGGCTTTCTTGGCTTTCTTCGCCGACTTTTTGGCTTTCTTGGCAGCCATGGGTTTATCTCCCTCTAGAGCCCCACAAACGCAGGTTCAATGCACATACTAGCGACGGCGCCAAGTGGCTAGCTCGATCTTGAAATTCTAAGCAACTCAACTCCGTCCTGTCGTTCTTTTGAACCGATTTCGCTGAATTCGGCAATATGCCGAATGCGCGGACAAACCGTCGGCGAAAATTGTTAGCAACTGGTAAACAGTCGTACCTTGAGTATCATCCGTACACAGATGAAATACCCTGCAGCGCCCGTATGCTGCGCCTACCGCTGAAATCTGCGTGCGCTCCGTATACGGATCATAGCGCAGGCATGCAGACCGGCTGGCGCGGGCGTGGATGCGGCCCATGGTGCTTGCGCTCAGCGCGGCGGCGCGGGTTGCTGATGCTGGTCGCGCGCTTGCCTTCTTCCGACGGAAAACAGCACTAGAGTTTGTGAAATCGCCCCGATTTGGCGGCCCGGAACAGGGCGTCGATGATCTTCATGTTCTGTATCGCATCATTGAGCAGCTGCGGACTTGGCCGGGCGGTGCGGATCAGGCGCCCGAAGGCCTCCGCTTGCAGCATGTATTGATCGGCGGCAGGTACGGTGATCTGCTTGGCGTCGAGGCCGGACAGGGACGAGCCATCGCTCATGAGATAGATGGTTGGTGCATCCTGCGGCTGATTGAAGGGAATGGTGATCTCCAACCTGCCTTTGGTTCCGAATATGTGGATACGCTGGTGGGGAACGCTCTGGGTGGCGACCGAGAACGTGAGTACCCGGCCCTTGCCGAAATCCAGAAGTGCCGAAAACAGCCGGTCGATTTTGGAGCGTGGATCTCGATCGGCCATGCCGGCCACACGCTTGGGCTCGGCTTCGAAAAACCATCGCCCGGCGACTATGGCGTAACAGCCGATGTCATAGAGCGCACCACCGCCCGTCTTCAGCTGGTTGCGAATGTCTTTTGGGTCGTCGTTGTAGTACTGAAAGGCCACATGCATGTGGGTGATGCGGCCAATCTCGCCCCCGCGCAGTAACTCTCGCACCTCTATCCATTGAGGATGGTGGCGGACCATGAAAGCTTCCGCCAGATGGACCTTGCGGGCGAGCGGTTTTAGGGCTGACAGCTCCCTGGCGTTCATTGCCATGGGCTTTTCGCACAGCACATGTTTGCCGGCCTTTGCCGCCTTCAGCGTCCACGGCACGTGGCCGTCGTTGGGAAGCGGATTGTAGATGGCCTCGATCTCAGGGTCCGCGAGCAGTTCGTCGTAGGACCCGTAGGCCCTTGCGATTCCGAGCGTGCTCGCTTGCCTTTGCGCGCGGGCAAGGTCGCGCGAGGCGATGGCCAGAACCTTCACGTCGGGCGAGCGCATCATGCCCGGAATGACTTTTTCGGTGCCGATCTTGGCTGTCGAGACAATGCCCCACGTTACAGGTTTCATGTGTGCTCCCGACCAATATCTGATATGACTAAGCGGCTCTGGGGTTTGGGGCATGGACAAGACTACCGCGCGGTCCGGCCGCAGGAGACTTCCTGCCGTAGTCCGGTGTCTCACGAGCATCCACTGGTCGAACCGCATGTGTCGCATTTCAGACAAGTGCCGTTGCGCACCATGGTGAAGTTTCCGCACTCGCTGCAAGCCTCCCCAACGTAGCCTTTGAGGCGCGCCTCGGCGCGCTCATTGTCAAGCACCCGCGAGGGGGAAGTAGACGACGCCTCCATGGCCGTGCGGGTTTGCGCGTCGCGGGCGACCGCCAACACGGTGCCCCGCATCGTTTCGGCAGCCAGCTGCTGCATGGTCTGCACCGCGTTTGGCGCCGCCGTCGTACCCGGCAACACCACGACGTTGGTCAAGTCGCGCTGGCGCACGTAGCCGGAGGCGATCACCCGAGTTGCAGGCATGGAAGGAACCCTGGCGGCGTTCGCACCCGGGTCTTCGCCCTTGCCCAGAACATCAAAACCGATGTCGGCAGGCTCGACGTGGGCCAGGTCATTCCGCCCCAGAGTAGGAGATCGCCAGCTCACGGAACATGTAGTCGAGGATCGAGGTCGCGTTTTTGATCGCATCGTTGCCTTGGACAGTTCCCGCCGGCTCGAATCTCGTGAACGTGAAGGCCTCGACGAATTCGTCCAAGGGTACGCCGTATTGCAGGCCGACCGATACCGCGATGGCAAAGTTGTTCATCATGGCCCGCAATGCCGCACCTTCCTTGTGCATGTCGATGAAGATTTCGCCGAGCCTTCCATCGTCGTATTCGCCGGTGTGCAAGTAGACTTTGTGGCCGCCGACGATGGCCTTCTGGATGTATCCTTTGCGACGCTCGGGTAGCCGCTCCCGACCGCGGGGGCGCAGCACCTCGACTACCTTTTCGACGACTCTCTCCACTACCTTTTCCACCCGCTGAGCCGGCGGCTTGGCCATCAGGGCTTCCACCACATCTTCAGCGTCTTCCGTTTCGTCGGCGAGCAACTGGGCAGCCAGCGGCTGCGAAAGTTTTGAGCCGTCGCGGTAGAGCGCGTTGGCCTTCAGCCCCAGTTTCCAGGAGAGCATGTAGGCCGCCTGGCATTGCTCGATGGTGGCTTCATTCGGCATGTTTATGGTTTTGGATATGGCCCCCGAGATGAACGGTTGGGCGGCCGCCATCATTCGAATATGGCTTTCTACTGACAGGCACCGCTTGCCCAGGCGACCGCAGGGACTGGCGCAGTCGAACACCGAATAGTGTTCGGTCTTCAGGTGCGGGGCTCCTTCGATCGTCATGGCGCCGCAGACGTGAATGTTGGCGCGATCTACTTCCGATCTGGAGAACCCCAGATGCCCAAGCAGGTCGAAGGCAGGGTCATCTAGATCCGAAGTCACTCAGCTTAAGCACGTTGCGGCAGAACTCCTCGCCGATGGTATATCTGTTGAATACGAATTTGATGTCGAAGGCCGAGGCCAGGCCGGCTTCGATGCGTTCGATCTCGGACGAGCCAAATCCTTTGCCCCGGAGTTCCTCATGGCTGAGCGCGGGGGCATTGCGCAGCGTTCCGTAACCCACCGCATAGGCTATGATGTCTTCGATCTCGTGAGTCTGGTAACCGAGCGACCGCAGCGCTTCCGGGACCGCCTGGTTGATGATCTTGAAATAACCGCCGCCGGCCAGTGTCTTGAATTTCACGAGCGCAAAGTCAGGCTCGATCCCGGTGGTGTCGCAATCCATTACCAGGCCGATCGTCCCCGTCGGGGCAATGACCGTGGCTTGGGCATTGCGGTAGCCGTGCTGTTCTCCGAGGTTGACCGCCCGGTCCCACGCATGGCGCGCATGTGTCACGAGTTCGGGGTCAGGACAATTATCGTCCAGCGGCACCGGCGGTGTCGCAACTTCCTCGTAGCCCACGGCGGCGCCGTACGCGGCACGGCGGTGATTGCGCATGACGCGCAACATTGCGTCGCGATTCTTGGCGAAGCCGGCGAATGGCCCAAGCCTGCAGGCCATTTCGGCCGAAGTTGCGTAGGCGACCCCGGTCATGATTGCCGAAAGGGCGCCGCACATCGCCCGCGCCGCGGATGAATCATAGGGGATGCCGGCCGTCATGAGGAGGCCGCCGACGTTTGCGAAGCCCAGCCCCAGAGTACGAAACTCATGCGACAGCCTGGCGATTTCGCGGGACGGGTACTGGGCCATGGTGATCGATATTTCGAGCACAATGGTCCACAGGCGCACCGCATGCTCAAAGGCCTCGACGTCGATGCGGCCGGTGGCTCTGTCGCGAAACCGCAATAGGTTTAGGGAGGCCAGATTGCACGCCGTGTCATCAAGGAACATGTATTCCGAGCACGGATTGGAGGCGCGAATCGTTCCAGAGGCCGGGCAGGTGTGCCAGTCGTTGATCGTGGAATGAAATTGAATGCCCGGATCGGCCGAAGCCCAAGCGGCATGTCCGATCTTGTCCCAGAGGCTTTGCGCCCTGAGCGTTTTGGCGACCGTTTTTTTCAGCCGCCAATTAAGGTTCCAATCACCATCGGACTCCACCGCTCTCAGGAATTCGTCAGTGACCCTCACCGAATTGTTGGAGTTCTGCCCCGACACAGTCCGGTAGCCCTCGCCGTCCCAGTTGGCGTCGTAGGTGTCGAAATCGAGGTCGCAGTGACCCTGCCGCGCCAGTTGGATGACCTGCTTGATCTGATTGTCGGGCACCTGGTTGCGCCGAGCCTCCTTGACCGCGCGCTTGAGCGCCGGGTTCTTCTCGATTTCGAAGCAGTCATTGCCCGGTCCTTCACAATTGACACAGGCCTTAAGCACCCGTTCGAGGTGTTTCCTGACGATCTTTGAGCCGGCGACCAGAGCGGCGACCTTTTGTTCCTCCTTTACCTTCCAGTCGACGTAGTCCTCGATATCGGGATGATCCACGTCGACAACCACCATCTTGGCTGCCCGTCGTGTCGTGCCGCCGGACTTTATGGCGCCCGCGGCGCGATCGCCGATCCGCAGAAAGCTCATGAGCCCCGACGACCTGCCGCCGCCCGAGAGCGGTTCGTTCTCGCCGCGCAGATGCGAGAAGTTGGTGCCCGTTCCAGAACCGTACTTGAACAGGCGCGCTTCGCGCACCCAAAGATCCATGATCCCGCCCTCGTTGACGAGATCATCCGAGATCGACTGAATGAAACAGGCGTGCGGCTGGGGACGCTCATAAGCCGACTTCGACTTGGTTGTTTTGCCGGTTTCGTAGTCGACATAAAAATGCCCCTGGCCCGGCCCGTCGATACCGTAGGCCCAGTGCAGACCGGTGTTGAACCACTGTGGCGAATTGGGCGCACACATCTGGGCGGCGAGCATGTAGCAATGCTCATCGTGGAATGCGCAGGCATCTTGTTCGGTTTCGAAGTAGCCTGCCTTCCATCCCCAATAAGTCCATGTGCCGGCGAGGCGGTGGATGACCTGCTTGGCCGAAGATTCTCCCCCTGTGCGCTCGCGGTCCGGTAGACCCTCGAGTGCCTTCAGATCGCCGGTCGACCGCCAGAGCCAGGGGGGAACTCCGCTCTCTTCGATTCGCAGCAGCACCCTGGGAACCCCAGCGCGGCGCAAGTACTTTTGCGCCAGGATGTCGGCAGCCACCTGGCTCCATTGGGCCGGCACCTCCACGTCGGTTGCCCGGAACACCACTGAGCCATCGGGATTCCTGATCTCGCTTGTCGTATGGCGGAACTCGATCCCGTCGAAGGGGGATTTTCCGGCTTTGGTGAAGCGCCGTTCGATGCGCATAGGTTCCCTCGTCTTGTTGGCCGGCGTCCGGCGATGCCCCAAAATCGCGGCACACGACTTCGCGCGGGGGCCGCAAAACCCACGTTCGAACACACCTCACCCGTCCAACGGAGCCGTTCAGCGCCGTCGCTATGGCTTCTGTTGTGCTTGGATCGGCTTGTCGCCGAATTGTAAGGGGTGCTTGCACACCCCAACGCCCCTTCAGCCCTGCAAGAACTGTATGCCCAAACTCAGTCCCACGTCAATAACTAGTGTGTTAATGAACAGTTACTACAACATGTTGTGGCAGAAGCTTGACTTACCGAGTTGAGGTCTCATAGTCCGCACGATTCGTGCCCGAATGGCAAGATTTCTGCGGCGTTGGCCGGATTCGGATCGAGACAAGATTGCCGCCCGCGACGTTAAGGTTGGTTAATCACTGGCCTCGCGAGTGGATTGCCAGCGGTTTGTCGTTCAGATTTCTGGTCGTCTTTTTCACGGGATCGCGTGCCATCAGGTCGAGCGAACGCCTGCGCGAGCCGTCCTGAGCCAGGGCAGCATTGCTGGACTCGGGCAATGCCGTCCCCCATATTCCGGGGTACACGAGAGGCCTGACAAAGAGATTCGGTATGGGGTTTTGGCGGCAGGTCTTCACTTGGTGGAACGGCCAGACGCTCGGCACACGATTTTTCACATGGCGCAAGGGCGTTTTTGTGGGAGCCGACGAGCAAGGCAACAAATATTACCGGGCGCGCTCCGCCATACCGGCCTCGATCCCTGAACGGCGCTGGGTGATCTACAAGGATTACGCAGAGGCTTCCGCCATTCCGCCGGGCTGGCACGCGTGGATGCACCATCGTGCCGAGGAGCCTCCGACTGGCAACTACGTACCGCGGGACTGGGAGAAGCCGCACCGGCCGAACTTGACGGGCACAGCGGCGGCCTATCGGCCGCCGGGAAGCATATTGCACGCCAACCCGCAACCCATTGCTCCTGGGTATGACGCCTGGAACCCAGAGGAGGACTTGCGCTCGTCGCGGCGCCAGCGCCGTGCAGGCGATAGGGCTGCCGGCAAGGGAAGGGACCGATGAAGGACAGCCTGGTAGAAACCGCAGTTGGCGCCGTGGTCATCGTCATTGCGATTGCCTTCTTCTTCTACGTTTACCAGACTTCTGGCGGTGCCGGCGCATCGGCGGGCTATCGCATCACTGCCGAGTTCGACAATGTCGGTGCAATTGATGTCGGCACGGATGTGCGTCTGGCGGGAATCAAGGTTGGCAGCGTCGAGGCTCAGGAGCTGAATCCGGAAAACTTTCAGGCGAGGGTGACGATGGCGATCAATCCAGCTATTCGCCTCGCTGACGACAGCTCCGCCAAAGTTACCAGTGAGGGCCTGCTGGGCGATGCGTTCATTGCCCTGGAGCCCGGCGGCGGGGAAACAAAGCTTGAGGATGGCGGAGAAATTTCCAACACCCAGGGCGCCATCGACATTTGGAAGCTCGTGAGCGATTCCATGTTCAATAAACCTCCGACCTCTTCTGATGGTCAGCAATGAATGGGCCGGCTCGCAGAAATGGTCGGCCGAAGCCTACGATCGGCATGCCCGGTTCGTCAGTGATCTCGCTGACGAGATCCTGAGCTGGCTTGCTCCCCGGAGCGGCGAATGCATCCTTGATCTTGGCTGCGGCGACGGTGTGTTGTCCGTCAGGATGCGGGACGTCGGGGCCACGGTAGTGGCGGTCGACCTGGATCAGGACATGGTTCAGGCCGCCCGCAAACTCGGCGTTGACGCCAGAATCATGGATGGTCAGCAGCTCGCGTTCGAGGCCGAGTTCGATGCAGTGTTCTCCAACGCCGCGCTGCACTGGATGACGAATGCTGAAAAGGTGCTCAGGGGGATTCGCCGGGCCCTGCGGCCAGCTGGCCGTTTTGTCGCTGAATTTGGCGGCCACGGCAATATTGCGGCGATTGTCACGGCGATGCGTGCCGTCGCGGTGCGGCGCCACGCCAACCCAGACCTTGCCGGGCCATGGTTCTTCCCAAGTTGTGCGGTTTATGAAGAAATGCTGGCGAGCTGTGGATTTAAGGTGAAGCGGATCGGTCTATATCCCCGGCCGACACCGCTTGTGACCGGCATGAAGGCATGGCTCGGAGTATTTCGCGGGGCTTTTTTTGAGCAGTTCGGAGCGGCGGCAGACGAAGTAATGGGTGAAGTAGAAAATCTGTTGCGGCCGTCACTTTGCGACGCCCGCGGCAACTGGACGGCGGACTACGTACGGCTCAGGGTTGAAGCGGTGAAGGAATGAGGAAGCCTGGGATTCTGGCCTGCCTTGCATTGGTGGTCGGTTGCCATTCGGCGGCTCTGGCCGACCGCATCAGCAATCCGGTGGCCTTGTTTGCCGGCCTCGACAAGATTACGGGAAACATCACGACCTTCGAGGTCAAGATCGACGATACCAAACGGTTCGGCGCTCTCGCGGTACGTCCGCGTGTCTGCTACTCGCGGCCACCCGAGGAAGAACCCAAGACCACTTCATTCGTGGAAGTCGACGAAGTGCAGCTCGACGCTACCTCGAAAAGAATTTTCACGGGCTGGATGTTGGCTGAGAGCCCTGGGCTGAGCGCCGTCGAGAACCCGGTCTACGATGTTTGGCTCACGGCTTGCCTCGATCCGAGCGCTCCGAAGCCTCAGGTGAATGAGCAGTTCGATCCCGTCGCCATCGATCCTGAGAGTGAGCCGAAGGACAATGATTAGCTCACTTTCCCCCGGAGCCAGCTCGTCGGCGGCGACTGGCAGGCGGCTTCCAGAACCGCCGCCACATCCGGATGCTCACCCAACCGTAGAAAGTCCGCCTGCCCGGCGAGGGCAGCTTCCAGCAGCGGCTGATAGTCGTCGCGCGGAATGGCCAGTGCTCCGAACTGCTTGAGGTGCTCGGTCACGAATTGTGCGTCGAGCAGCGTGAAGCCGCCGACGTTGAGGCGGGCTACCAGGTGGACCAGAGCCACTTTGCTCGCATCGCGGGCCTTCGAGAACATGCTCTCGCCGAAAAACGCTGCACCGATCTTCACGCCGTAGAGACCGCCCGCCAACCTGCCGTGCTGCCAGGCTTCAACGGAGTGACACGCCCCGATCCGGTGAAGTTGCGTGTACAAATTTCGGATCCGGCCGTTGATCCACGTGGAGGAACGCGCCGGCGTCTTTGCCGCGCAGGCCTCGATGACGGCGGCAAAGGCAGTGTCGATCCGAATCTCGAATTTTTGCTGCCGCACCACTTTTCGCAGGCTTCGGGAAATGTGGAAACCATCGAGCGGCAGGATGCCGCGAAACTCGGGTTCAACCCAGAACAGGTTGGAGTCTTCGGCGCTTTCCGCCATTGGGAAGATCCCGGCCGCATAGGCCTGCAGGAGAACTTGTGGCGTGATCGTGCCCACAGGCCTCAACCCCGGGCGAGAAACTGCTCCAGCCAGTGGACATCATACTGGCCGTTGGTGATGTCAGGTTCATTGAGCAGGCGCTGAAACAACGGAATGGTGGTTTCCACCCCCTCGATGACATATTCGCTGAGCGCTCGTTTGAGCCGCATCAGACACTCGTTGCGGGTCTTGCCGAAGACAATGAGCTTGCCGATGAGGCTGTCGTAGTAGGGCGGGATTCTGTAACCGGCATAAAGGGCCGAGTTGACACGGACCCCAAGCCCCCCGGGCGCGTGCACGGCCTCGACGCGCCCGGGTGAGGGAGCAAAGGATCGGGGGTTTTCTGCGTTGATTCGGCACTCGATTGCATGGCCGGAGAAACTGATGTCCTGCTGCCGATAGCGAACACCCGAACCGGATGCGATCCGAATTTGCTCCTGCACCAGATCGAGGCCGGTAAGCATCTCGGTCACCGGATGCTCGACTTGCAGACGCGTATTCATCTCGATGAAGTAGAATTTGCCGTTCTCATACAGAAACTCGACGGTGCCGACGCCGGAGTAGCTCAGCTTGGCCATGGCTAGGGCTACGTTTTTGCCAATCTCCGCTCGCAGGGCGCTGTTCAGCGCGGGGGAGGGGGCTTCCTCCCAGACCTTTTGGTGTCGACGCTGCAGCGAGCAGTCGCGCTCGCCGAGGTGAACCGCCTCGCCGCGCCCGTCGCCAAGTATTTGGATCTCGATATGGCGTGGCCTTTCGAGATACTTTTCCAGGTAGACGTCGCCGTTGCCAAACGCCGCCTCGGCTTCTGCTCGGGCGGTCGCCAAACCGCTTGCCAGCTCCGTTTCGCTTTTGATCACCTTCATGCCGCGGCCGCCGCCTCCGGCAGTCGCCTTGATGATGACCGGGTAACCGATGTCTGCGGCGATGGCGCGTGCCGTCCCGACATCCGAGACCGTCCCTTCCGAACCCGGGACAACCGGGATCCCCAGGGTCTCGGCACTTCGCTTGGCCTCGATCTTGTCGCCCATCATTCGGATGTGTTCAGCGGCGGGGCCGATGAAGATGATGCCGTGCTCGCCCAGAATTTCGGCGAACTTGGCATTTTCCGACAGAAAGCCGTACCCGGGGTGCACCGCTTCCGCCCCCGTTATTTCACAGGCCGAGACAATGGCCGGAATCGACAGATAGCTGTCGCGAGCGGGTGGAGGGCCGATGCAGACGCTCTCGTCTGCGAGGCGGACATGCATCGCGTTTTCGTCAGCGGTAGAGTGTACAGCCACCGTTGCGATGCCGAGTTCACGGCAAGCCCGCATCACCCGCAGCGCGATTTCGCCCCGGTTGGCGATCAGGATCTTGTCAAACATCCGCTACTCGATCACTACCAGCGGCTCGCCATACTCCACCGGCTGGGCGTTTTGCACG
The DNA here is from genome assembly GCA_963780765.1 of uncultured Alphaproteobacteria bacterium. Classification (GTDB taxonomy): domain Bacteria; phylum Pseudomonadota; class Alphaproteobacteria; order Rhizobiales; family Aestuariivirgaceae; genus CAWHQZ01. The sequence continues at coordinate 375,180 of CAWADI010000029.1, forward strand.
AAAATGTGCACAACCCTGCCAGATCGCGGCGCGTGGATCTGATTCATCGTTTTCATCGCTTCGATGATCAGGATCGTCTGGCCCTCTTTGACCTGGGAACCCACTTCGATAAAGTTGGCCGCTCCTGGAGCCGGCGCCAGATAGGCGGTGCCGACCATCGGCGATGTGACGGTTCCGGGTTGGGCAGCGAGATCAGCGGCCTCCGAGCCCACCACCGGCGGTGTTTGAGTTTCGGCCACGGGCTGGCTCGCGACCACGACGTGCTGCATCGCGCGATCGGCCAGTACCTGTCCGGCCCGCTGCAACCGCAGACGCAAGCCCCCTCGTTCGAACTCAATTTCCGTAAGGCCGGTTTCAATAAGAACGGCTGCCAGCTCCCGCACCATGGCAGGATCGACGAAGGGAGATTCAGGGAGGCGTGCTTTCGCTGGCGTCTTCAGCTTTGCCATGAATAGCTACTTCCTGCTGTTCCTGAACCGGGTTGCGAGAGCTTCCAGGGCAAATTCGTACCCCAGGCCGCCAAAGCCGCAGATCACGCCCAGAGCCGCCGGCGAAACATAGCTGCTGTGACGAAACGGTTCGCGCCGGTACACGTTGGACAGGTGAACCTCGACGACGGGAACGTCGGCACTTTTAAGGGCGTCGTGCAGCGCAATGGACGTGTGGGTGTACGCTGCGGCGTTGATGATGATCCCTGAAGCCCGCTCTCGGGCTTCCTGCACCCAACCGATCAACTCGCCCTCGACATTGGTCTGGCGTATTGTCACCTCGACACCCAGGGCTCTGGCCTTGTCTTCGCAGCGCCGTGCGATGTCAATCAGGGTTTCATGCCCGTAGATTTCCGGTTCGCGCGCTCCGAGAAGATTGAGATTGGGGCCGTTCAGTATGTAGACCGGTTTCACCATCGCCTTTGCAAGATCGTTCCTCTGAGCACTCGGACGTCACTTCGATCGCGCCGCCGGATCAAATACGCTCGGATACCGTAATGCTCTTGGTGGACCGTGTGCCGTCTGCCCCTCGCGCTTATAGGAGGAATAAGGGGGCGACGGAAGATGCGGCGATCGTTTTAGCAGATCTTGCAGGCGCCGGTGTCGCGGACTGCGGCAATGCGGGCGCCGAGGGCTTCCTTTCCCACGGCACCATGCTCGATCTTGTCGGCGATCACGAAAGCCGGCGTTCCGTTGATCGCCAGGAGTTCAGCCAGCTGATAGTTTCGGGCGATGACAGTGGCAATCGCCGGGTCGGCCATATCCGCCTTGAGCCTTGCAGCATCAAGCCCCGCCGAAGACGCAAGCGCCATCACGACGGCTTCGCTTTTGCCACCCTTGTGCTGCATCAGGGCATGGTGAAACTCGGAATATTTCCCCTGCCTCCTGGATGCCAAGGCGGCTTTGGCCGCAAACTCCGAGCCAGGGCCGAGAACCGGGAACTCCTTGATCACCAGCCGAAGGTCCTTGTTGTCCTCCACGAGCTGCTGAACCTCCTGGTAGGCGCGCATGCAATAGCCGCAGTTGTAGTCGAGAAACTCGACCATGGTGATGGTGCCGTCCTGATTGCCGATCACCAGGTCTTCTTCGGCGCGGAATATGGATTTGGCGTTGTTTCTGATGACGGAGGCGGCCTGCGCATCCGCCATTGCCGCTTGGCGGCGCTCGAGCTCCTCCATCGCCTCCCGCAGCACCTCGGGATTGGTGAGCAGATACTCGCGCACAATGCGTCCGATTTCGCTGCGCTGCGATTCGTTGAACTCTTCGGCGAGCGACGGCAGCGCCAGCCAGCAAGCGAGCGCCCCGGCGGCCGCCCGCGCCAGAATTCTGAACCTGACCGAGCTTCCCGGGCGCGCATCGCGACGAAAGCCAGCAAAGGGCCTCGAGTCCAGGTTCATGGTCTCTCCTAGGTCTTCTTTTGGTCGATGAAGTTGATGATATCGTTGGCGCGCACCCAATCGGGAGACCCACGCTTCAGCTTCGTGGAGGCTGCCTTCGCCTTCTGCCCGGCAAGTTCGGTGTCGCCGCGGCGAAGCGCGGCTTCCGCGGTCGCCAGATCGGCCAGCGGCACATTGCCCAGTCGCGCAAAGGCGAGGGCCATGTTGGCGTGGAGCGAGGGTGTTTCGCTTTCCGTGCGTTTGGCAGCCCGCAGCACCTTCAGCGCCGCCTCTGCGTTGCTGCGGCTTTCACTCTGCAGCAGGGCCTGGGCGAGCATGATGTTGATCAGACCGTTGCCTTGGGAAAGCGTGGAAGCTTGCTTAAGCGGCGCCACGGCTTCCTGCGCTCGGCCGCCCTCGAGAAGAGCCTGTCCCTTCAGCTCCCAGAAATAGGCATATTTGGGCTGCGCCTTGATGAGCGCATCGATGTCGGGCAGGGCATTCTTGAGATCGCCGATCCGAAACGAGGCGATCGCCCGCGCATAGCGTGCCGGCAGACTTTTGTCGCTTGGCGGATACTTCTGGAACACCACTTGTGGTCCCGACAGAAAGCCCAGAAGCTTTGCCTGCATGAGCTGATGCCGCAGCATGAGGTTTGCCGAATCCGCCCGGTCGTAAAACGGGCTCTTCTTGGCCTCGGCCTCGAGGTTGCGAATGCGCTCGAGGGGCATCGGGTGAGAAAGCACATAAGGATTGACATTGGTAAGCGAGGCCAGCGACTGATTGGCGAGCTTCTGGAACAGGGTAATCATGCCGCGCCCGGACTGTCCGGTTGCATCGAGGAAGCCGATCGCGGCCTGATCAGCGGCGAATTCCTGGGCCCGTACGTAGGCTAGCAGGTTGCGCTGGGCTAGTCCCTGCGTGCCGAGCATTACACCCTGGCCGGCCTGCGCGGCCTGGCTCGAGCCGCTGGCAGCGCCGCCCACGATTGCGGCGGCGCCAAGCAGCATGCCGATGATCGCCTGCGTGCTTGCCTTGTCAATCTGCTGACCCATGCGTGCGAGATGGCCGCCGGCGATATGCCCGTCTCGTGGGCAAGCACGCCGATGACTTCGTTTGGGTTCTTCGACTGACTCAGGAGCCCGGTATTGATGAAGATGCGCTGGCCACCTGCCACAAAGGCATTGATGCTCGGTTGCTGCACCAGATAGACGTTTACCGCTGTCTCGTTGATGCCCGCGACTCTGAAAATCGGGCGCGTATAAACGCGCATCAGGTTTTCGATTTCGGCATCGCGGACGAGCGGCAGGTTATTCTTGCCCTGCGCCGCCGCCGGTTGGGACGCGGCGAGGAAAAGGCTTGCCGCGACCCCTGCGCAGATCGATTTCAGCAGCACTGGTTGACGCACACTACGTCGCATGGGCTTTCCTTCGACCCCGGCATCTCTCTCATTGCCAAATACGGCGAGTTTGAGGCTCGCGCGAGTACCTAGGGCGCTATTCGCTGCGTTTCTGCCACCAGCCGCCTTTGCGCGGAACGCTGCTGCGCTCCGTATTGGCGGCAGGCGGCGCCCATCTCCGCATTGGTTTTGCCGTCGGCTCCTCTTCAGAAGGGGCGGGCAGCTGGTCGGCCGCCGGCCCACCAGATGGCGTCGTCGGCGCATCGGCAACGGAATCATCCCGCGGCTCGTCCGTCGGGGCTTCGACAGGCGCGCGCTGTCCGTCGACCTCATCGCCGCGCATGCGCGATTGGAAACGGTCGCGGCGGCGCGGATCTTGTCCGTTGCGATCCTGACTTTGCCGGTCTGCCGGCTGCCCAGCATCGGTCACGACTTCGCCTTCGAAGGGTGCGTCGGCCGCGAGGCGAGCACCGGTGTCCGAAAACGGCTGGCTGCCCGTGCCGGGAACCTCTTCGGAAGCGAAGCCGGTGTGGCCGTTGGCGCCGCGCCGCCGGCCATGCCGGCCGCGCCTGCCGCGCCGGCGCCCGCGGCGGTGCTCATAGCTCTCGTCGCGCACTTCGACTTCGCCGTCGGTTTCCCGCTCAGATGCGCCGGCAGGAGATTGGGCTTCGGCAGGAGCCGCTTCCTCGGACTCGGCCAGATCAGCCTCCTCGCTGAGTGCGGTTTCCATCTTGACGGCCTGGCCGGGTAGCTGCGGTCGGCGAACGGGAGCCGCCCGTTGAGCGCCGAACTCGATGGTGCATTCGGCCGCCTTTACGCTGTCGGAGGGGACGATATAGATGGAAATGCCGAGGTTCTGCTCGAGCGTGAGCAGGTGATCACGCTTTTCATTCAGGATGTAGGACGCCACATCGCGATGGCAGGTTGCGGTCAGGTTCTCCGGTTTGCGGCTCGCAAATTGCTCCTCGATATTGCGCAGGATCGACAGTGCACACGACGAAACCGAGCGAATGACGCCGCGGCCTTCGCAACTCGGGCAAACCTTGGTCGACCCCTCGAGCATGCCCTGGCGAAGACGTTGGCGCGACATCTCCAGAAGACCGAAGTGACTGATTCGGCCCACCTGGATGCGCGCGCGATCATTCTTCAAGGCTTCCTTGAGACGCCTTTCGACGGCGCGGTTGTTTCGTTTCTCCTCCATATCGATGAAATCAATGACGATCAGGCCCGCAAGATCGCGTAGTCGCAGCTGCCGGGCGATCTCTTCGGCAGCCTCCTGATTGGTTCTGAGGGCGGTATCCTCGATATTGTGTTCGCGTGTCGCCTTGCCGGAATTGATATCGATCGAAACCAGCGCCTCGGTCTGATTGATGACCAGGTAGCCGCCTGAGGGCAGCGTAACACTCTGATTGAACAGGCTATCGAGTTGCGTTTCTACCGGATAGCGCGAGAACAATGGCCGCGTATCCTTGTATAGTTTCACATTGCGCGCATGACTTGGCATGAGCATCTTCATGAAGTCCTTGGCGTCGCGGTAGGCGCTCTCCCCGTCCACCAGCACCTCGTCCACATCCTTGGTATAGAGGTCACGGATGGAACGACGGATGAGGTCGCCTTCTTCATAGACCAGACAGGGGGCGGTCGAGCTGAGAGTTAGATCGCGCACACTTTCCCAGAGCCGCATGAGATAGTCATAGTCGCGTTTGATCTCGGGCCGCGTTCGTTGCGCGCCGGCCGTACGAACGATCAAGCCCATCCCCTCGGGTACTTCAACATCGCGCGCGACCTCCTTCAGCCGGCGGCGATCGCTGGCGTCGGTTATCTTGCGCGAAATACCGCCGCCGCGCGCCGAGTTCGGCATAAGCACGCAGTAGCGCCCGGCCAGCGACAGGTAGGTAGTCAGTGCAGCGCCCTTGTTGCCGCGTTCTTCCTTGACCACCTGGACCAGTATGACCTGCCGGCGCTTGATGACCTCCTGTATTTTATAGTGTCGGCGTTGCTGCCGGCGTGCTCGCTGCGGCAGCTCTTCCAGCGCGTCCTCTGCCCCTACCGACTCGACTGTCCTGGTTTCGGCGTCCTCCTCGACCGTTTCGACCGAGGATGCTCGAGGTGGTATCTCCTCGCCAGGGAGTTCGCCGACGGCAGCCGTCGCCGCGGCATCGGCCGGGATCTCTGGAGAAATCTCAGCGAACGGCTCTTGCTCCACCGGAGGTGCGGCGGGCCCTGCGACCGCGCCGTCATCCGCCACTTCGGTATTCGCTTCGCGACGCTCGTCTGCTGTCCGGCTCCCCGGCCCGCTTGCACTTTTCGCCTTTTCCGCAGCTTCAAACTCTTCCTCGCTGCGGCGAGCCTCATCTTCCTCTTGCTGAAGGAGCGCCTGCCGATCGGCAATCGGGATTTGGTAGTAGTCTGGGTGGATTTCGGTGAATGCCAGAAATCCGTGCCGATTGCCGCCGTAATCTACAAATGCTGCCTGCAGCGACGGCTCTACGCGGGTTACCTTTGCAAGGTAGATATTGCCCTTTAGCTGTTTGCGTGCAGCCAATTCAAAGTCGAACTCGTCGATACGATTGCCACGGACCACGACCACCCAGAGTCTCCTCGGTATGGGTGGCATCAATAAGCATCTTGCTTCCCATCTTTGGGCATCCTTGGCGCAGTCGGGAAGGAACCTGCCAGCCATTTCGAATCCGGGCTCAAGTCTCGGATGACGGGGCGACCCAATGCGCATGAAGGGCAAGTGCAAGTCAGCTGCATAATGCCGTGGCGGCCGGTCGGATCGGCCGTCTCTTGGCGCAGTGGCAGTGCTTGCGATCATTGCCGTTTTTCCTATGCTCCGGTTACTGCCGGAGCGCTCACCTGAACAGGGCCGGGTGCACTTGGTGTCCCGGCCGGGACTGAGGCCGTAGTTCTGGCCCACCCCGACGCAACCGCTTGGGAGCAACGTCTTTGCCCGGACTCCAAAGCTGGTGCGGAAATAACGTCCTCGGATTGCGTGGCCGTTCCGATCCACTGCAAACTCAAGGTGGTCCATGTTTAAGGGACAGAACCGTGTTTTGGCAAGTGGATTGCGCGTCGCGGATAGGCGCGCTGCCTCGTTAGCGTCCATTACGCTGAAACCGAAGGTTAACCAAGCATGAACTAACGTCGGTGGTGCATATCTGCGGCGATGGACCTGCAATGCAAGAGGCTGGTCTGAAATCCTCGTACCGCCTTCGCGGCCGGCGGCGGCTGACCGTTGGCGCGTCCCCTGCGCTCAGACGTTTTGCTGGCGGGTTGTTATTTATCGCTTTCCTTGCCTTTGGGCCCTTAGGCCAGGAGTTGCCCGTTGCGGCCGGCCAGGTGCCGGAAGCGAGCGCCACAAGGCTTGCCGGCGACCAGCGCCGCACACGTTTTGTGGCCGACATCAGTCGCAGCGTGAAGTTCAATGCTTATGTGATTCCGGAACCCTACCGCGTAGTGGTCGATCTGGAAGAAGTCGAATTTCGGCTGCCGGTCGGAGTCGGCAGCACCGGCCTCGGCCTCATTCGGGCGTATCGCTACGGTCTCATCGATCAAGGTCGCTCGCGCATCGTGATGGATGCCAGGGGGCCGATCTTGATAGAGAAAGCCTTTATCGTCGCGCCCGAAAACGACCAGCCGGCACGGATCGTGGTCGACGTCTTGCCGACGTCGCCGTCAATCTTTGCGGCCCACTACCGGCGCCAGTCGGCACGTCACGATTCCGCCGATGAATACCAGCGTGAACAACTGCCTCTAACTGCCGAGAGCTCGGGAGATTCCGGTCGCGAAACCGGCGCCCCGTCGGCCTCTGACCCGGCGGGCGACGACAGTGCCGAGCACAACGAGGAGGCCACTCCTCTCCCACTGCCCCGCCCGGGCAAGGCTGCGCCAGCTCGCCATCGTCAAGTCATCAAGCTGGCGACGCAGGGCGTCCGCACCATTGTGATAGATCCGGGACATGGTGGTATCGATCCGGGCGCCCTGGGGAAAAGTGGTACGAAGGAGAAAGAGATCGTTCTTGCTTTCGCCAAGGAGCTCAAAGCGCAGCTCGAGCACGGCAACCGCTACAAGGTTGTTCTCACCCGCAGCAGCGATACGTTCGTTAGCCTTCGGGATCGGGTGCGCATCGCCCGGGACAATGCTGCGGACTTGTTCATCGTGGTGCACGCCGATGCCGTGCGCAACAAAAGTGTCCGGGGGGCCACCGTCTATACCCTGTCCGAGAAGGCATCGGACTCCGAGGCAGAGGAGCTGGCGCACAATGAGAACAAATCTGACCTCATAGCCGGGGTTGACCTTGCCGAGGAGAGCGATGAAATCGCTGGCATCCTCATCGACCTTGCGCAACGCGAAGCAAAAAATCACGCCAGCTATTTCGCTCGATCGGTTGTGACTGAGTTGAAAAAGGCAACGCAATTTACCGGCAAACCGTTGCGCTCGGCTGGCTTCCGGGTGCTGCGTGCTCCCGATGTGCCCTCGGTTCTTTTGGAGCTGGGATATCTGTCCCACAATGCTGATGAAAGTCAGTTGCAATCTCCCGCCTGGCGGGCCAGAATCGCCGCGCGGGTGGCGGGCGCAATTGAGACGTACTTTGGATCGATCGTGGCCTCCAGCCCATGAGCCGGACGGCCCCGCGGGCGCCATAATTGCAAAGTAGTCGAACGCAAGTGTCAGCGGGGCGAAAGCTCATTGAGATTGACCGACGTGGAATTCACTGGGCGATAGGCCTGCTCGCTCTTGCCCGCGCCCTTGATGATCGCAGCAGCAGTGCTGCGCTCAAGATGCACATGGCTGGATGTATATGCTGAAACTGTTGGGATGGCTGTTTGGTGCGAGCTTTATCGTCTTCTGCGGGCTGGCGGCGGGCGCAGGCTACATCCTTTGGCAGACTCAGCTCGATCTTCCCGACTACAAGCAGCTTGCGCAGTATGAACCGCCGGTAATGACGCGGGTTCATGCCGGCGATGGTTCGCTGCTTGCCGAATATGCCACGCAGCGCCGACTTTTTCTGCCGCTGGGAGTCATTCCCAAGAAACTCATCGAGGCGTTCATTTCAGCCGAGGACAAGAGCTTCTATCAGCACTCCGGCTTGGACTGGCCGGGCATAGGGCGCGCCGTGCTCGTCAATGCGCAAAACGTGATCAATGGCGGCAGCAGGAAGTTGGTGGGCGCCTCGACGATCACGCAGCAGGTGGCCAAGAACTTTCTCCTGACCAACGAGCAAACTTGGAAGCGCAAACTCAAGGAAGCGCTTTTGGCTCTGCGCATCGAACAATCGTTCAGCAAGCAACAGATTCTTGAGTTGTACCTGAACGAAATATTTCTCGGTCTCAATTCATACGGCGTAGCGGCAGCATCATTGAACTACTATGGCCGGCCACTCGGTGACTTGTCGGTCGATGAGATGGCATATCTGGCAGCATTACCAAAGGGCCCCAACAACTATCACCCGTACAAGCAGCACGCCAAGGCCGTCGAACGCAGAAACTGGGTTCTGAGCCGAATGGCCGACAACGGCTATATCGCAGGTGCGGAAGCGGAAAAGCTTCAAAAGAAACCGCTCAACGTAACGCCGCGACCGGTTGCGGCAGAGTTGTTCGCTGGTGCAGAATCATTTACCGAGGAGGTTCGCCGCGAGGTCCTCCAGCTTTATGGCGAGGAGAAGCTCTATACTGGCGGCTTGTCTATCCGCGCCACCCTTCTTCCGAAGATGCAGATTATGGCGCGCCAAGCCCTGACACACGGCCTTCAAAAGTACGATCGCAAATCCGGTTATCGCGGTCCCGTTACGCGTATTAACCCAGACAGGGAATGGGCAAGTGAACTCTTGAAGTTGCCTCTTGCTTCGGACTTGCGCCCCTGGACCCTTGCTGTCGTTCTCGAGGTTTCCGGCAACGACGCCAAAGTCGGCTTGCGGCCGCAGGTTTCCGAAGAAGGCAAGTCGGGCGGCGAACAGCTGACGGGCAACATCCCGCTTGAGCTGATGGCATGGGCGCGGGCGAGCGGAGTAGACGGTGCTGCAGTCGCCCCGGGTGACATCCTGAGCGCCGGTGATGTGGTATATGTCGCCCCTGCCAGAGAAAAAGGTAAGTATCATCTGGTACAGTTGCCGGAAGTCGAAGGCGCGCTGGTGGCCATGGATCCCCATACCGGTCGCGTGCTTGGCGCTGGTTGGCGGATTCTCGTACGGCAAGAGCCAGTTTAACCGCGCCGTGCAGGCCATGCGGCAGCCTGGCTCGTCGTTCAAGCCGATTGTGTACGCGGCAGCCCTCGATTCGGGCTACACACCTTCATCTGTCGTTATGGATGCGCCCGTCGAAGTCAAGCTCTCAGACGGTACAATCTGGAAGCCAGAGAACTATACGAAGAAATTTTACGGTCCCTCGACGTTACGCCGGGGTATTGAGCTTTCACGCAATGCCATGACAGTCCGCCTTGCTCAGGATCTCGGCATGAATAGAGTTGTCGGAACTCGCTGAGCGTCTCGGCATCTACGAAAGCATGCCGCAGCATCTTGCAAATTCGCTGGGCTCTTCCGAAACTACGCTGCTTCGCATGGCAACCGCCTACAGCATGTTTGCCAATGGCGGAAAGCGAATCAAGGCGACACTCATCGATCGTATCCAGGATCGCTATGGTCGCACCGTGTTCCGGCACGATCAGCGTGCTTGTCTCGGCTGCACCGCCGAAGACTGGCAGGAGCAGCCAGAGCCGGAGATTCTCGACAATCGCGACGAAGTGATGAATCCCTACACGGCCTATCAGATTACATCGATGCTTGAAGGGGTTGTGCAGCGGGGCACCGGCCAGCGTGTCAAGGCGGTAGGCAAGCCCGTGGCGGGCAAGACGGGGACTTCAAATGACGAAAAAGATGCCTGGTTCATCGGATTCACGCCCGATCTGACCGTCGCCGTTTATCTTGGGCTACGACCAGCCGAAGCCGATGGGCGAAGGATCGACCGGTGGCGAGCTTGCCGCGCCGATTGTCGCTGACTACATGCAGATGGTTCTCAAGGACAAGCCCGCCACGCCGTTCCGCGTGCCCAGTGGAGTGCAGCTTATTCCGATCGATCCGAATTCCGGCCAGCGCGCCGCCTATGGTGACCCCAACGTGATTCTCGAGGCGTTCAAGCCAGGCGACATTCCGTCCGACCAGACGGTTGTCATCGGGGCCAATATGGCGCCGATCGACGGCGAGGCCGCCATCATAGATGGCGGACTGACTGTCGGAACCGGCGGACTCTACTGAATCTGCTCCTGGACATCCGCCGATGCGCGCCGAAACTGCAGCAATCGTCGACGAAATCAAGCAGTCAATCGCACTGCTGAGGAGGCACCTTTGACGTTGACGCGGCGAAACGAAAACTTGCTGACCTGAACGCCCGGGCACAGGATCCGGCGCTTTGGCGCGATCCGCTGAAAGCGCAGGCCGTTATGCGCGGCCGCCAGCAGTCTGGAAGCGCGCATTCGGACCATCGAGGAAATCGAGCGTTGCCTCGGCGACAACGCCGAACTCATCGAACTCGGTGAGGCCGAAGGCGACACGGCCGTGGTCCGGGAAGCGGAGGCGGCGCTGGCCGCACTCAAGACCGATACAGCCAAGCAGGAGCTTCAGGCCCTGCTTTCCGGCGAGGCGGATCGCAACGACACCTATGTCGAGATCAATGCCGGTGCTGGAGGTACCGAAAGCCAGGACTGGGCGAACATGTTGTTGCGCATGTACGTCCGCTGGGCAGAGCAGCACGGCTTTGAGGCAGAAGGCCATCGAAGAACACCGGGGCGAGGAAGCCGGCGTAAAGTCGGCGACGCTGCTGATCAAGGGCGAATATGCCTATGGCTGGCTCAAAACAGAGTCCGGCGTGCACCGCCTTGTCCGTATCTCGCCTTTCGATTCCAATGCCCGGCGCCACACCTCGTTCGCCTCGGTCTGGGTCTATCCGGTGATTGACGATCACGATCGAGATCGAAATCGCCGACAAGGATGTGCGCATCGACACGTACCGTTCCTCCGGCGCCGGCGGCCAGCATGTGAACACCACCGACAGCGCGGTGCGAATTACCCATCTGCCCACCGGCATCGTTGTGGCCTGTCAGGGAGAGCGTTCCCAGCACAAGAACCGGGCGACTGCCTGGTCCATGCTTCGAGCCAGGCTCTACGAGATCGAGCTTCAGAACAAGCAGGCTAAGATTGACGCTGCCAACGCCCAGAAGACCGACATCGGTTGGGGCCATCAAATCCGCTCCTATGTCCTGCAGCCGTACCAGCTGGTGAAGGACTTGCGTACCGGTGTACAGAGCACAAATCCGAATGCCGTGCTCGACGGCGACATAGATCAGTTCATCCACGCCGCGCTGTCGCAGCGCCTGCGCGGCGGCGGGTCAGTGAGCGGTTGCCGATATCGAGTAAGCGGCGATCCGGGTATCGACGGCCGCGGGCAGTCGGGAATCGGATTCGCGCTTTCTCAAGCGCGCTTCGCAGACAAGCAATGCCCAGAGTCGAATCACACGAAGCATGTTGTTCCCGCCAGAACCGTCTCCTTCGACACGATCGAAGGTGGTTTCACTCGGTGGAACTTGCTTTAGCTGCCCTTGGCTGGGGTTTTGAAAAGATGAACCGGGCGGTAGCCCTGGTCGTCCAGAACGCCAAGCTGGGGGGGTCGATCTGGCCTTCATACTGCTGTTCATATTGTTGCGGCGATCCAGGTTCGGCTAGCGGATCGTCGGAACGGCGGATGGTGCCATCGATGTAGGCGCCGTTGTCCACCGAAATGGTTTCGTTGATCACGTCGCCTTGCACGTGCCCTCCGGCATAGACATGCACATGAATGCCGCGGATCGGCCCGATGATTCGGCCCCGAACCAACACCTCCTCGGCAATCACCTCGCCGTGGACCACGCCCTGGGAATCGACAACGACAGCGTGCGCTCGGACATCGCCGTTGACCGTGCCGTCGATCTGTAAGCTCCCCGCCACTGATCAGGCTGCCTTCAATCACCACGTCTTCGGTGATGATGGATGGACCGGACGAGCGGGTCCTTCCGCCTTCGCCGTTATTCTTCCTGCCAAAGTTCTTGAACAACATGTTGTACTTGCCAGAATTTCGCGGGGTCCAGCGCCCGCCTGTTTACCCTCGTCTCATAGTGCAGATGAGGACCAGTGCTTCGTCCAGTGCTTCCTATGTTTCCGACAACCGTACCGATGGCAATCCTTTGCCCAACGGTAACCTTAATCTCGCTGAGGTGAGCATAGCGTGTGGACACTCCATTGTCATGGGCGATTTCCACCATCCTCCCGTAGGCTCCTTCCCAGCCGGCAGCAACGACCCGGCCATCTGCAGTTGCAAGCACTGCCGTGCCAGAGGGACTTCTGAAGTCAACCCCCGCATGCATGGCGAAGCTGCGTCGAAATGGATCTCGGCGAATGCCGAAGCCGCTGGAGACGCGCTTGGCTTCCTGCAGCGGTCGGGCAAGCGGAAGCTGCGTGGCTTGGAATTTGAGTTTTTCGTAGGTCGCATGCGCGTCGAAGACCTTTTCCATGCGTCGCGTGACTTCAATGCTGTCGTCGTCATTCCTGGTCGCAGCAATGAATGGCCCGCCGACGTGCTCGGGCCGATGCTTCGATTTCGCAGCAATGCGCTTGCCATCAAGACCGAGTGTGCCGAACAGCCTGTTCGCCTAGTTGACCTTCCTTTCGGCTGTAATGATCGCTTCATCGAGTAACGCGATTTCCATGCTCTCATACCGCGAGAACATGTCGGCTCAATATCTTGCAAAGGGCGTTCGCCCTCCTTGGCTGAGCGGAACTCCGAGCTGTATTTGACTGCAAACCTCTCGTCGTTGAGGTCGTTCTTTTCTGGCGGTGTGACAAGCCCAGGCTGTCGTTCGCGTCGGCCGGTACACCTTCGCCCGGCTCATCCGGCAACGGGTCATCGTAGATCTTCTGGTCTTGGCCTCGTTCACTTCTTCCCGCCGCTCCCTGGTGGAAGAAATCGACTAGCCTCCTGTGCCTGTCGATAAGCTTTTTGTAGTCCACGCGAACCTGATCGACCTTGTTGAGATACTCACCCTGATCGATCAGGAGCCGGTCGTTGAGCTTGTCGATCTCCTTGCGCAACCCCGCAATGCGATCCTCGTACTCCAGGCGGGCGTCGTACATTCCTCGCTCGCGCAACGCCAGAAGCTGATCCTTGAAGGCGACATTGATCGAAGAAAAAGCCAGCCAGAACAGACCAAGCAGAAGGCTGACCAGGCCGACAGCCTGCGCCCAGGGCTTCAGCGTTATGAATTGCACTTCGCCTTCGGAGCGAAGATAAATTTGCCGCTCGCGGAAAGCATAGGCGAAGGGCTGCGAGCAAGCCCCGCTACGGCGGCTGCGACTCGGTGCTGCCCGTGGCGGCGCATACCTTGATTCCCCTCGGTCCCGTGATCAACGCGACACAGTACGCGAAGCCCGCCTAGCACGACTGCAAGGACTTATGTGCCGGGCTGTGGGCAAACTACAAGCATTTGTTTACCCAAATGCATGCGAATGCCGACCGCGGCCTTGCTTTTGTCGATTTGTTTCCTTTGTCTGGAAATTGGGGCATTTCCTTGACCGAAAGCTCGTGCACGCAGCGGTTTTGCAAACTTTGTGCTTGATCGGCCTCAGGAATACGCAACTATGGCGTTAGCGAACTCGAGGGGCCCTCCAGGCGTCTGGATTGTATTGCGTCAGTTCCGATGCCGAGGCGGGTCGCTGTCAAGACCAGGGAAGCCACAGGTTGAAGTGACCGGCACGGCGAAGAAAATTACGTTGCTGACGATCGGCGCGCTGGTTGGCTCTTGTCGCTCTGGTGGCTGCAGCATTCCTGTTTCGACTTTCGCAGGGGCCGGTCGCGCTGACGTTCCTTACCGCAAGCATTCAGCGCGCCATTAACAGCAATCTCGCGGGTTATCGGGTCGAGCTGGCCGACGCCATTATTGAACTGGACGGCGAAAGCCGGCAGCCGCGCTTAGGCTGCGCAACGTCGTTCTGTTGAATGGCGCCGGCGAACCCATCGCCCGCGCGCCAAAGGCTGCCATCGGCATCAACCGAAGGGATGCGTTGCTCGGCAACTTTGCCCCGCGTCAGCTGGAACTGATCGGAGCGCGAATTCTCGCTCAGCGGAAGGTTGACGGCACGTTCCGGCTCGGTTTCGTCGACACGAGCGTTGCTGGCTCCAGGCGACGGGCGGATCGCCGGCGAGCAGCAACGATGCCAGATGGTGCTGCCCTGACGCCCGCCGGCCCCGGCCAGGCTGCGCAGCTGCATGAGTTTCTGAAACGCGAACTGCTTACCACCGGCGGCGGCAGCACCGCCGTTTCGACCCTGGAGGCGGTCAAGATCAGCAACGCTTCGATTCGTCTTTATGACGAAGTCAATCAGGCTGAATGGTACGCGCCTTCTGCAAATCTTGTGTTCCAGCGCATGCCATATGGTTTTGCGACTCGTCGCGAGCGTGAAAGTCGCCACCGGGAAGGCGCCCTGGCGGATGGAGCTGGTGGCCAACTATCGCGCGGCCAAGTCGCACGTTCTCGGTCAGCGCTAACGTATTCGACATCATTCCCGCCGAACTGTCCGACAAGATTTTTGCCCTCTCACCAGCTGGCTCAGGTTCGAGATTCCGCTTTCGGGGAAGGCCGAGTTCGAGGTCACCGACTGGGAAAATCACCAAAGCGAGTGCGGAGCTGACGGCGGCCAGAGGCATGATCGGTTTTCCGAACTATATTTCCGAGCCGATTGCCATCAACGAAGGTTTGTTGCGGTTTGATTTCGACCCGGCCAGCGGTTCGGTTTTATCTGAACGGACAGCACCATCACGACCCTGACCGGCACCGGGCTGCTCGAGGGCCGCTCTCGATCCGCAGCGGTTGCCGACGGGCGCCTGAGCGCACTGCGCGTCTCCCTCAACGTGCGCAACCTGGGGATGTCATCGAGCGTCGGCCGATGCTGACGCCGTCGCATTCGACAGCATCAAGCTCAAGGGTCTCGCTTCGATCAGCGAGCGGCGATTTCGACATTGACGATCTGGAGTTGCACTCCGGGCCCGGCCGGCATTCGCCTGCGCGGCAGCTTCGCGGCCGAGGGCGAGGCAATTGGCGTCCGGCTCGATGGCGTCATGCGGCAACTGCCGGCTGGATTCGTGAAGAAGCTTTGGCCTCCGACCGTTGCGCCCGGCACGAGGAAGTGGTTCGCGACCAATGTCATAAAGGGCGTTATCCCGCAGGGGTCGTTGCAGATCAATCTGTCCGGCGACACCGTGGCCCAGGCCATGCGGGGACATGCCGATTCCCAACGACCGGGTCGACTTGAAATTTACCCTCAGCGGTTTCGAGACGCGCTACTTCGGCGCTTTGCCGCCAGTCATCAACGCGGAGGGCAAGGGTCATTTGCAGGGCGACCGTTTCGAGCTGCTGCTCGACAAGGGCAGCATCCAGGTTCCCTCGGGCGGTATATTGGCGCTGTCGAACGGCCGATTGGAAACCCGTGCGCTCACCGCACAGACAGTCACCAGGCACCATCAGCGTGGAAGCGACCGCGAGCGCGAATCATGTACTCGAACTCCTCGACCAGGATCCGCTGAACTACGCGGCCGCCGGTGGCATTGATCCGCAAAAGATGGGTGGCAACGCCAGGATCGTGGCGAACTTTGACATTCCCTTCATCAAGCGCCAGAAGCCGAAGGTGTCCATGACTGCCGAAGCCGTGGTCGACAACATGTCGCTTGTCGGAATGTTTGAGCAGGCTGACATCGACGGCGGCACGATGACGTTCAATTACGCCAACGGACTCGGTGTCCGGGAATGGAACCGTGCAGCTCAATTCGCGTGCCTGCGGCAATCAATTGGTCTCGGCCGGTGGGGAAGGGCGTCAGCGGCAGCGAACAGCTCACGATCGAGGCCGACCTGAACGATGTTGAACGCAAGCAACTGGGTCTGGACATGGGCGGTTTCGTCCGCGGACGGGCGCGCATCAAGCTTGCCGGAGAGAACATGCGCGGCAGGCTCGGCAAGGCGCATGTCGAAGCGGATCTTCGGAAATCCGAGCTGCGTGTTGACGCTATCCGTTGGCGGCAGAGCTGCCCGGCTCGAAAGCCGCTGCATCTTTCGACATCGACTTTACCGATCCCGGGCACAAGGTCGTCAACAATCTCAAGGTCGAGGGCCCGAGCCTGTCGGTCACCGGCAGGCTGATCCTGGGAACAAAAGGAGAGGTAATCAGTGCTGATTTTCCCAAGGTAGTGCTTGACGATGAAAACCGCTTCTCGCTCAAGGTCCAACGCAAGGAAAACGGCATCGCAGCCAGAATCGACGGCAAGGAGTTTCGACGCAAGAAACCTGATCAGTGGCTTGTTCTCGAGCAGCTAAATCCGCTCGTAGACCGATACGGCGGCGCCGGTGAGGGTCGAGGCTACTTTCGACCGTGTCTATGCGCATCGCGGCGAGGAACTGAAAGGCGTTGTCGGATCGTTTCTCGTCCAGGGTTCCTATGTGAGCAGCGCGGATGCACAGGGCACGTTGCTGAGCGGCTCGCCGGCGACCCTGCGCATAACCCCCGACGAGGCGGGGAATCGCGAGCTCCGAATCGTATGCCGTGACGGCGGGGCAGCATTGCGAGCGTCCAATCTTTACTCGAAAATATCGGGCGGCCAGCTCGAATTTGCCGCAATGCTTGGCGCGGTCGGCGATTCCTCGGTCCGCCGTGGCCAGCTTGTCATTCGTAACTTCGAAGTTCGTAGAGAAGGCGCGATAAGGGAGATCGAGCAGCCTGGCAGCAGCGGCGGCTCGAAAAGCGGGCCGCGTATCGAGCACGCTGCTGTTTTCAAAGCTGACCATGCCGTTTTCGACCGATCCGAACTTCGTGCGCATCGGTGACTCGCTCGTTCAAGGCCCGGAAATCGGTGCGCTCCGCACAGGGCGTAATTCGCAAGCAGGATGGCGCTCTCGATATTGGCGGCACTGTCATTCCTGCATATGCCGATCAACTCCGCGCTGGGCAAGTTTCCGATTCTCGGCGAGATCCTGACCGGCGGCGAGGGACAGGGCGTTTTCGGCATGAACTTTGCTCTGCGCGGCACAATGGCGGATCCACAGCTGGTGGTAAATCCGGTCTCAGCGCTGGCGCCGGGGATCTTCCGTCATATTTTTGGTGCCGGGGGTCCTGCTCCCGCGCGCCGGTCGGCTGCCCCACGCAAGGACTGGAAATAGGGGTCGCATCGGCGTTCAGGCCGGTTTGACGATCATGTGCTTTTTCTTGCCGAGCGAAAGCTTGATTACTCCCTCCGCGCTGAGATGCGAATTCCTGCAGCATCGTTCGCTCATCGGCTACGATCCGGTCATTGATCCTGACTGCCCCGCCGCGCACCGCGCGGCGGGCCTCGCCGTTCGAAGCCGCAAAACCGCCATCCACGAGCGCCCTGAGAAGTCCAACACCGTCCGAAAAGCTCACTGCGGGCAATAACGAGGGTAGGGAGGCCGTCGGCGGCTGCGCGCTCGCCAAAGGTGCGCCGCGCCGTCTCTTCGGCTTTCACGGCTGCCTCCCGTCCATGCACAAGCGCCGTCGTTTCGGTTGCGAGGATCTTCTTGGCCTCATTCGTCTCCGCGCCGCGAAGCCGGCCAAGCCGCTCGATCTCGCTCATTGGAAGAGTCGTGAAGAGCCGCAGGAATCGCCCAACGTCAACGTCTTCGGTATCGCGCCAGTATTGCCAATAGTCGTAGGGCATCAGGCTCTCGGCATTCAGCCACACCGCTCCGGCGGCAGTCTTGCCCATCTTGGCGCCTGATGAAGTGGTAAGCAGCGGCGTAGTCAGTGCGTAGAGCTGAACTCCCTCTACGCGTCGGCCGAGTTCGATGCCATTGACAATGTTGCCCCACTGATCGGAACCGCCCATCTGCAGAATGCAATTGTGGCGACGGGCAAGCTCGAGGAAATCGTAGGCCTGCAGAACCATGTAGTTGAACTCGAGGAAGGAAAGTGGCTGTTCGCGATCCAGGCGGAGTTTCACCGAATCGAAGCTGAGCATCTTGTTGACGGTGAAGTGGGCACCGTAGTCGCGCAAAAAGTCGATATATTTGAGGGTATCGAGCCAGTCCGCATTGTTGGCCATTATGCCATCTGTGAGACCGGGCCCAAAGCGCAGGAACCTCTCGAATATTCGCCTTATCCCCTTCAAGTTCGCGCCGATCTCAGCGCTGCTGAGCAGCTTTCGGCTGTCGTCGCGGCCAGACGGGTCGCCAACCCGGGTCGTCCCTCCGCCCATTAGCGCGATCGGCCGATTTCCGGTTTGCTGCAGCCAATAGAGCATCATGATCTGCACCAGCGAGCCCGCGTGCAGGCTGGGTGCAGTGCAATCGAAGCCAATATAGGCCGTGATGGGAGGGGAGGCAGCAGCCCGGTCGAGGCCTTCCGGGTCCGACAGCTGATGGATAAAGCCCCGTTCGGCAAGGATAGAAAGAAAATCCGACTTGAACTTGGCCATCAGCTCTGTCTCTTAGGCAGGGGCTACTAGCACGAGAACTTTGAGTGACCAAACGCCTGACTGCAGTGGGCCTGATGAGCGGCACTTCGATGGACGGTATCGATGCAGCGCTGATCGAAACCGACGGCAAGGCTTACATCCGCCGCGGGCCTGCGCGCAGCTACGGCTATGATGGGAGTCAGCGGGCGCGGCTGGCTACGGCGCTCGGGGTCGCTGCGACCATTACCCGTAGCAGCGAGCGCCCGGCCGATCTCGATCTGCTTGAACGTGACCTTACGCTTTGGCATGCGCAGGTATTCGAAAAGTTTGTCGCTGAGTGTTCCATACAGCGCCATGCAATCGATATCATTGGTTTCCATGGCCAAACGGTTTTGCATCGGCCCCAGTCCGGTCTGACAGTGCAGCTCGGCAGCGGCGCGCTGCTTGCCCGACTGACGGGGATACCGGTCACCAACGACTTTCGTTCTGGCGATGTCGCGGCTGGCGGCGAGGGAGCGCCTCTCGCGCCCGTCTATCATCAGGCATTGGCGGCCTCGGTCTCCGAACGGCCGGTTGTCTTCGTGAACATCGGCGGTGTCGCCAACGTCACCTGGATCGGCGCGCAAGGCCTTTTGGCCTTCGACACGGGTCCCGGGAACGCGCCCATCAATGATTGGGTATGGCAGCACACTGGCGAAGCCTTCGACCGCGATGGCGCTTTGGCGCGCCGCGGCAGGGTTGCCATCGACATCTGGAAATCGCTGGCTGCCAGTCCGTATCTTCGATCGCCCGGCGCCCAAATCTCTTGACCGCAACGATTTCGACTACCGCGGCCTCGAGGGGCAAACGCTCGAGGACGGGGCGGCCACGCTGGTACATTTTACTGCAACTTCAATTGCCCGGGCGGCCGACTGGTTTCCCGAACGGCCCAAAATATGGATCTTGTGCGGCGGCGGGCGGCGAAACGGGTTCCTGGTCGAAAAGATCAACGGGCTTCTGGCGCCATTGGGCGAGAAAGTTCAGCCTGCCGAGCACTTCGGCTTCAATGGTGACACGATCGAGGCGGAGGCGTTCGCGTATCTGGCGGTGAGGTCCCTCAAGAAATTGCCGCTGAGCTTTCCAACGACAACCCGCGTTCCGCAACCCATGACAGGCGGCGTCTATCACGCCGTTTGAAGCTCCTTGGCGAGGCGGCGGTCGAGATAGGCGCCGCATATGTCTACCAGCTCATCGATCTTGTTCTCGAAGAAATGGTTGGCGCCGGCCAGAATCTTGTGCTCGATGACGATGCCCTTTTGCGTCTTGAGCTTGGAGACAAGGTTTTGCGCGGCCTCGGGCGGGGTGACGGAGTCAAGATCGCCATTCACGAACAGTCCGGAGGAAGGGCAGGGGGCCAGAAACGAAAAGTCGTAGTGCTTGGCGAGCGGGGCAATGGAGATGAAGCCGGAAATTTCGGGGCGGCGCATCAGTAGCTGCATGGAGATCCATGCGCCAAACGACACTCCAACAATCCAGCAGATCTTGGCGTCCTTGTTGTAGGCCTGCAGCCAGTCGAGAGCGGAAGCAGCATCGGAAAGCTCTCCAGCGCCATTCTCGAACAGTCCCTGACTACGGCCAACGCCGCGGAAGTTGAACCTTAACGCCGAAAATCCGCGTTTTACGAAGCCGTAATGCATGGCATGAACGATGGGATTGTTCATCGTTCCGCCAAACTGAGGGTGCGGATGGAGAAGAATCGCGATCGGGGAGCCGGGCGCCTTGTTGTGGTGGTAACGGCCCTCAATTCTGCCGGCCGGGCCATTAAAAATCACCTCGGGCATCTAACAGGCAACCTGGTTCCATGCTGGGCCAAGAAACCAATGCTCGGCCTGTTTGCTCCGCAAAATAGTTGACTGTGCCACTCGGGTATTCTATATCCTCTTTTAGAACGGTTCGAGATTGGACAGCAACAATCCCGTCGAGGCGGGTCATACCATGAAATATGCGATGGATTGCAAGTCTTTGAAGCGCTGCGCGACGCAATTGGGGCTTTCGCAGTGAAACTTTCGACCAGGGGCCGCTATGCGGTCATGGCGATGGCCGACCTTGCGGTGAATGCAAGCGGTGGGCCCGTGAACTTCGCCGCGCATAGCTGCTCGCCAGCACATCAGCATCGACTACCTCGAGCAGCTGTTCCTGAAGTTGCGCAGGTCAGGCCTCGTGGAGAGCACGCGGGGCCCTGGCGGGGGCTACAGGTTGGCGAAAAGCAGCGAGGAAATTCGGATTTCAGAGATCGTCCGAGCCGTCGACGAGTCGCTGTTGGTGACGCGCTGCCAGGGAGATGCCATTGATGGCTGCGTGGCGGGGCGGCAGTGTCTGACGCACGACTTGTGGTCCGCTCTGGGCCGCCAGATATTCAGGGTTTCCTGTCGGCCATCACGCTTGGCGACGTGGTCAACCGCCGTAACCTGGCCCTCCAGGCATCCGTCCGCAGGGCGACTACTGCTCATCCGGTTCGGGCAATGGTTTGACGTCCATGCGCACCTACTTGGATCACAATGCCACGAGCCCGCTCAAGCCCGTCGCAAGAGCAGGCGATGTTCGCCGCGCTGGCGTACGGCAATGCGTCTTCAGTTCACTACGAAGGCCGGGCGGCGCGCGCCGTAGTGGAGCGACGCTCGTGACGTTCTCGCGCGCTGCCTTGCTGTGTCGCCGGCAACGATCGTGTTCACCTCGGGCGGTACCGAGGCCAACAATCTCGCCGTTCGCGGCTTGGCGGTTGAACGGGTGATCGCTTCCTCAATCGAACATCCGAGTGTCATTGAGGCAGCGCGCGGCCGGCAGCTGGCCTTGGAACTGGTGCCGGTGGACGGGACCGGTGTTGTAGACATCGGCGCCCTGCACGCAATGCTGAAAAGTAGCCGGCTGCAGACCCTGGTGAGTGTCATGCTGGCCAATAATGAAACAGGCGCCATCCAGCCGCTGCAGCGTGTGTCGGAGCTTTGCCGGACCCATGGATGCGGTTCTGCATACCGATGCGGTTCAGGCGCTGGGCAAGATTCCCGTCCGCTTCGCGGAGCTGGGCGTCGATCTCATGACCGTTTCCGCCCACAAGCTTGGTGGCCCCATGGGAGCTGGCGCGCTGATGGTCCGAGACGGACGTCGCCTTGTCGCCGCAGATGTCGGGGGGCGGCCAGGAGCTGCGCCGACGCGCCGGCACGGAAAATGTTGCCGCGCTCGCGGGATTTGCGGCAGCCCTTGAAATCGGATCTGCTGCAAGCGAATGAGCTGCGTGACCAGTTCGAGAGGCGATTGGAGGAGTTGTTCCCGGCGGCAGTAATATTTGCGCGGGCCGCTCGGCGGCTGCCGAATACCTCATGTTTCGCATTGGCAGGGCTTCGGGCCGACACCGTTCTCATCGGGCTCGATCTCGATGGCATTGCCGTCTCCACGGGCTCTGCCTGTTCGTCGGGAAAAGTAGCCGCGCTCCCACGTGCTCCACGCGATGGGAGTCGAGCCAAATCTGGCCGACTCCGCCATCAGGGTGAGCCTCGGCTGGAGCACAACGCAGGCCGATGTTGACAGGCTCATCGCCGCTTTGCGCGGCATTGTGCAACGAACAAACAGGATCGCAGCGTAAATGGCAGACCTGGATACCATCGATCGCATCAGGAATATCGACGTCGACAAGTACAAGTACGGCTTTACGACGGCGATCGAATCCGAAAAGGCCCCAAAGGGTCTCAGTGAGGAGACGGTGCGGTTTATTTCCGAGAAGAAGGGCGAGCCGCCGTGGTTGCTTGCCTGGCGGCTCGAAGCCTTTGCGCGCTGGCGGACCATGACCGAGCCGACCTGGGCCCGGGTTGTCCTATCCAAGGATTGATTTTCAGGATCTCTACTACTACGCCGCGCCACGGAAGACGCCCGGACCGCGCAGTTTGGAGGATGTCGATCCCGGAGCTGCTGCGAACCTACGAGAAGCTCGGGGTGCCGCTGCGCGAACGCGAAATATTGGCCGGCGTTGAAAACGGATCCACGAAAGTGGCTGTCGATGCGGTTTTCGACTCCGTTTCGGTTGTCACAACGTTCAAGGAGGAGTTGAAGAAGGCGGGTGTCATTTTTGGTTCGATCTCCGAGGCGGTGCGCGAGCACCCTGATCTCGTGCAGGAAATATCTCGGATCCGTCGTGCCGCAGGGCGACAACTTCTATGCTGCATTGAATTCAGCCGTTTTTTCGGATGGCTCCTTCGTGTACGTGCCCCCCGGCACGCGTTGCCCCATGGAGCTTTCTACGTATTTTCGCATCAACGAGAAGCAGACCGGTCAGTTCGAACGCACGCTCATCATCGCCGATCGCGGCGCTTATGTCAGCTATCTCGAAGGTTGTACCGCGCCGATGCGCGATGAAAATCAGCTTCATGCCGCGGTCGTGGAACTCATCGCCCTGGAGGGCGCCGAGATCAAGTATTCGACGGTGCAGAACTGGTATCCTGGCGACAAGGAGGGCAAGGGCGGTATATACAATTTTGTCACCAAGCGCGGCGACTGCCGGGGCGCCCATTCCAAGATTTCCTGGACCCAGGTGGAGACCGGATCGGCGATAACCTGGAAGTATCCAAGCTGCATTCTGCGCGGCGATGATTCGCGCGGTGAATTCTACTCCATCGCCATTTCCAACGGCCGCCAGCAGATCGACTCCGGCACTAAGATGATCCATCTGGGCAAGAATTCGTCGAGCCGGATCGTTTCCAAGGGCATCGCGGCGGGACGGTCCGACAACACTTATCGCGGGTTGGTGTCAGCTCACCGAAAAGCGACCAACGCCCGCAACTTCACTCAATGTGACTCCCTGCTTATCGGTGACCAGTGCGGCGCCCATACCGTGCCCTATATCGAAGCCAAGACCTCGACGGCTCATTTCGAGCACGAGGCCACCACATCGAAGATTTCCGACGACCAGATGTTCTATTGCCGACAACGCGGTCTGTCGGCAGAAGAGTCGGTGACGCTGATCGTAAACGGCTTCGTGCGTGACGTCCTGCAGCAGCTGCCGATGGAATTCATGGCCGAAACGCAGAAGCTCATCGGCATTAGTCTGGAAGGAAGCGTCGGCTAGAAGCAGCAACGGAGACCGGAGCAGAAAATGAAGCAGGATGCCACGACGCGATGCTCCAGATCAGCAACCTTCATGCGGAAGTTGCAGGCAGGAGAATTCTCGACGACCTGAGCCTCTCGGTGATGGCGGGCGAGGTGCACGCCATCATGGGTCCCAACGGCTCGGGAAAATCGACGCTTTCCTACGTGCTGGCCGGCCGTGCCGGGCTATGACGTAACCGCCGGGGAGGTTCTATATCCGGGGCCGCAATCTGCTGGAGCTTGAACCGGATCAGCGTGCTGCTGCAGGGCTGTTTCTGGCTTTTCAGTATCCAATCGAGATACCCGGCGTCGCTACCTTGCAGTTTCTGAAGGTTGCCCTCAATGCGCAGCGCCGGGCCCGCGCCGAACCCGAACTATCTACTCCGGCCTTCCTGCGCCTCGTGCGGGAACGGGCGGCAATGCTCAAGATCGATCAGGAGATGTTGAAGCGCCCGGTCAATGTAGGTTTCTCAGGCGGCGAAAAGAAGCGTGCGGAAATTCTTCAGATGGCGGTGCTGGAGCCCGCCCTTTGCATTCTCGACGAAACCGACTCGGGCCTCGACATCGACGCGATGCGGATTGTTGCCGACGGCGTCAATGCGTTGCGCTCCAAAGAGCGCGCCATGGTCGTGATCACCCATTATCAGCGCCTTCTGAACTACATAGTGCCTGACCGGGTGCATGTGTTGTCGAAAGGGCCGGATCGTGAGTTCCGGCGGCAAGGAGCTGGCCCTGGAACTTGAAAACAGCGGTTATGCAGCATTCGAGAAGGATGCGGCATAGCTGATCTTGAGCAAGGAAATGGTATGAACATCGCGGTTCCCAGGACCCCGGCTGAGCAGGCCTATGCGCTGGCCGGCGCCGAAATCATCCTGCCGCACCGCCAGCTGGAGGACTGGCGGTGGACGGATTTGCGCCAGACTCATCGACGGCGCCGTATCCGCCGGTCTGACGTCGGCTGCGGCCGCGAGAGACCTGCTGCCGAAGGCCTTGCGCCGGTCGCGGCTTGGCGAAACCGATCCGAGGCCGTCTTGTGCTGGTCAATGGGCGGCTTGATCCGAGCTGCTCGGTGATGCCGGCATCGGAGGGCATCGAAATCGTAGAACTTTCCTCCGACGCCCCCGACTGGGCTGCGCAACTTGCCCCGGCTGGAGCAGATCCGATTCTGGCAATCAATCAGTCCTTCGCAACCGGAGGCGTGGCGATCCGCATCATTGCCGGAACGAAGGTGGAAAAGCCGATCGAAGTGGTGAACATCGCCCTGGCTGACGAGCCGCTCACTCTGGCCGGCCGGCTCCTGATCAAACTCGAGGAAGGATCCGCTGCGACATTGGTGGAAACGCACTTGAGCGACGGCGTTGCGCCACATTTCGAACAGCCTGACGTCGTCGACCATCGGCCCGGGTGCACGGCTCGATCGCGTAAAGCTGCAGCTGGAGGGACAACAAGCCATCCACCTCGCCAATTTTCACGCTGAGATAGGCGAGCAGGCTGTCCTTCGCGACTGCACCCTGACCGCCGGCGGTGGCGTCACGCGTCAGCAGGGCTTTATCACGCTTGCCGGCGAGCGAGCCGATGCGAGCGTTCACGGGGTTTACCTCCTGAAGGGCAAACAGCACTGCGATACGCGCCTTCTCGTCGACCATAAAGCGGCCCACTGCACCAGCCGCGAGCTGTTCAAGTGTGTTATCGACGAGCAGGCTCGTGGCATCTTTCAGGGCAAGGTCGCGGTGCGCCGCAACGCGCAGAAAACCGATGGCAAACAGTCAAGCCATGCCTTGCTCCTGTCGCCCTCCGCCGAGTTCGACACCAAGCCGGAACTTGAGATATTTGCCGACGATGTCATTTGCGGACATGGCGCTACGGTAGGTGATCTCGACGAGGATCAGCTCTTCTACCTGCGCGCCCGCGGGATACCGGCTGCGAGGGCCAAGGCCATGCTTGATTGAGGCCTTCGTCGGCGAGGTTTTCGATCACGTTTCTCACCATACCGTTCGCCGTGCGCTTCGCAAGCCGTGCAGCCAAGTGGCTCAAAGGGCTCCAGGTCGCAGCATGACCCTGCAACAGCGAACGTATCGCCGACCTTCGATGCCGCGGTGATCCGCGGTGATTTCCCTATTCTGTCGCGCACGGTGTACGACAAGCCGCTCACCTATCTTGACAACGCCGCCTCTGCCCAAAAACCCCGGGTGGTAATCGAGGCCATGAGAAGCGCCTACGAACAGGAATACGCAAATGTTCATCGCGGCCTGCACTTCCTTTCCAATGCGGCGACACACAACTTCGAGCAGGCGCGCGAGACGGTCCGCCGGTTTCTGAACGCCGGTCGGGTCTCCGAGATCGTCTTCACCCGAAACGCGACGGAGGCGATCAACCTCGTTGCCCAAAGCTTCGGTGGAATGGTGATCGGCGAGGGCGACGAGATCGTTCTCTCTATTCTGGAGCACCATTCGAATATCGTGCCCTGGCATTTCCATCGCGAACGGCGCGGTGCGGCGATCAAGTGGGCGCCCGTCGACGACGACGGCAATTTTCTGCTGGCCGAGTTCGAAAAGCTGCTCGGTCCCAGGGTGAAAATGGTAGCCGTCACCCATATGTCAAATGCGCTGGGAACCGTCGTTCCGGTAAAGGAGGTCGTTCGAATTTGCCGTGCCCGCGGCATCCCCGTGCTGGTGGACGGCAGTCAGGCGGCCGTACACATGAGCGTGGATGTGCAGGATCTCGGCGCCGACTTTTATGTGATGACGGGTCACAAGACCTACGGACCATCAGGTATCGGCGTACTGTACGGGAGGATTGAGCATCTCGAGCGAATGCCGCCCTACCAGGGCGGAGGCGAAATGATTGGCGAGGTAACGCCCGATCGCGTCACCTATGCCGAACCGCCGCATCGCTTCGAAGCGGGCACCCCGGCCTTTGTCCAGGCTGTTGGACTTGGTGCAGCGCTCGACTACATGCTGGCGGTCGGCCGGGAGAACATCGCTGCCCACGAGGCAGAACTGCTGCGCTACGCCACCGGCCGGCTCAAGGAAATCAACTCGCTCACGCCTTTTTGGCCAGGCGCGCCAGAAAGGCGCCATCATCTCGTTCGCCATGAGCGGTGCGCATCCGCATGACGTGTCAACCGTGATTGATCGACAAGGCGTCGCGGTTCGGGCGGGTACGCACTGCGCCCAGCCGTTGCTCGCCCGGTTCGGTACGACGGCTACCTGCCGGGCATCGTTTGCCATGTACAACACCAAGGACGACGTCGACCGCCTGGTCGATGCACTCTTCACCGCGCAGAAGATGTTTTTGTGAGCCCTGATGGACAAGTCGGATCCAGTAGACGCTTCAGAATTCCCGGAAAAGGTTGCCGTAAGCGCCATTCCCGAAGCTGAGCTTAGTCGGTTGACCGAGGACATCGTTCAGGCGTTGAAGACCGTATTTGATCCCGAGATTCCGGTTGATGTATACGAATTGGGGCTTATTTATCGGATTGATATTGACGACGACCGAAAGGTCACGATTGACATGACGCTCACCGCGCCGGGTTGCCCGGTGGCCGGAGACATGCCCGGATGGGTTGAGAACGCGGTAGCGGCGGTAAACGGCAGTAAGCGCGGTGGAGGTCAAGTTGGTTTTCGAGCCGCCATGGGATCATTCGCGCATGTCCGATGAAGCGCGCATGAGCCTCAATATGTGGTAGGGTTGACGATCTGACCCGGAGGATGACGGAAATGGCCGCACGTGCGGTCTCGAGCCAAGGTAATGACCCTGACGGACGCCGCCGCGGAGCGGGTGCGCGCAGATCATGGCCAGCAGCAGCAGTTCGGTTGCCGGGTTGCGCATCGGAGTGAAGAACGGCGGCTGCGCTGGCATGGAGTACACCATGCAGTGGGCTGAAACGCAAAATGCCTCTGGACGAAGTCGTTGAGGACAAGGGCGTACAGAGTGCTGATCGACCCCAAGGCCGTGCTGTTCTTGCTGGGCACGGTCATGGACTTCAAAGTCGAACCTCTCAAGTCGGGGTTCGTGTTTGACAATCCGAACCAGACTTCGGCCTGCGGCTGCGGTGAAAGCGTCCAGTTGAAGCCTGCCTCGCGCGAAACACTGGACGCCTGACGCGTCGGAGGCCGTTGTTACTATTGGCGACGAGCACGGAATTTCTGGAGTTAGTCACTGAGCTGATGGCCGGTGTCGGCGCCGTCAAGGCGCGCCGGATGTTCGGCGGCGCCGGCATTTTCTTCGGTCCCCACATGATCGGCCTTGTTGCCGACGATCTGCTCTACCTCAGGTCGGATGGCGAAGACGCCTTTGAGTTCCAGGAAAGAGGGCTCAAGCCCTTCATCTACAGCAAGGGCGGCAAGCCGGTTACCATGTCGTATTATCTTGCTCCGGAAGAATGCCTCGATGATCCGGAGGTCATGACTTTGTGGGCTGGCAAAGCCTATCAGGCCGCTCTGCGCGCGCCACGCGCCGCCTCGGGAAAATCAAAGGCCAACGGTAGAGATCGAAGCTAGCGCACGGGCCTTTGCAGAAAGGCCGGCACATGGTCCCTGAACCCTGCAGTCTGGATGCCTCTGTCGCGGGGCGACTCAACACTGCGGTTTG
The DNA here is from genome assembly GCA_963780765.1 of uncultured Alphaproteobacteria bacterium. Classification (GTDB taxonomy): domain Bacteria; phylum Pseudomonadota; class Alphaproteobacteria; order Rhizobiales; family Aestuariivirgaceae; genus CAWHQZ01. Next base: position 403,630 of record CAWADI010000029.1, read on the forward strand.
CCGGTGGCTGTGCAGCTGCGCTTTTGGCGCGGGTCGGTGCTGACGGAACCCGGGAGTTGCGGCGCGGCCGTGGCTCACGGTGCTGCGATCCTGTTCTGGAGCGTTCACCCGACCGATGTTTGTTGAAGTGAGCCTCGCCTTGCAGTTGTGAAGTGTCCTCGGCGACGGCAGGTGCGCCATTCCAGGAAATTTGCATGCGGATCAGGCGCTCGATGGCTCTGAGAGCCTTCAGTTCGTTGGGGGTCACCAACATCAGCGCGTGACCCTCGCGGCCGGCGCGCCCGGTGCGACCCACCCGATGCACATAGTCCTCGGCATGCACCGGCACATCAAAAATGAATATGTGGCTGACGTCTGGAATGTCCAATCCACGGGCGGCAACATCGGAAGCGATCAGGTAGGTGATCTTCCCGGCTCGAAAGGCGTCAAGCGTGGCAATACGCGCCCGCTGATCCATGTCTCCATGAAGCGCCGCAACATTGAAGCCATGCTTGACGAGAGACTTTTCCAACACCGCGACGGTCGTCTTGCGGTTCGAGAATATGATGGCATTCTTCACGTTGCCGTGCGAGCGCAGCAAATCACGCAGAGCAGCGCGCTTGGCCGCCGCCTCTGCGGGCGCCCGCACCACCAGCTGCTGAATGCTGGCGGCTGTCGTGGCGGGCGGAGCGGCCTCGAGGCGTTGCGGGTGATGAAGAAACTGACTCGTAAGGCGCTGGATTTCCGGCGGCATTGTCGCTGAAAAGAACAGCGTCTGTCTGTGCATCGGGAGCAGTTTGCAGATTCGCTCGATGTCCGGAATGAACCCCATGTCGAGCATGCGGTCCGCCTCGTCCACCACCAGAATTTCGATGGCGTTGAGCAGCAGTTTGCCCCGGCCGACATGATCCAGCAGGCGGCCAGGAGTAGCGATCACGACGTCGGCCCCGCGATCAATCTTGCGGTCCTGGTCATCGAACGATACTCCTCCGATAAGCAGGGCCACCGTCAGCCGGTGATGCTTGCCCAAGGTTTCGAAAGCATTTTGCACCTGCGCTGCAAGTTCCCGCGTCGGCTCAAGAATGAGGGTGCGCGGCATGCGTGCGCGGGCGCGGCCCTTTTCCATGAGGGTAAGCATCGGCAACGCAAAGGCTGCCGTCTTTCCCGACCCGGTTTGCGCCAGACCCAGCACATCGCGGCGCGATAGGATGACCGGGATAGCCTGCGCTTGGATGGGAGTAGGAGTGGTAAAGCCGGCGGCTTTGACCGCCTCGATAACCTTCGGGCTCAGGCCCAGATTGTCAAAAGACATTTATCGTTGAAAACCGATCTGGCGACTACTGGTGAAAACGGGCGCAAGCTGACTATGGTCGCCGCGTTGATGAGCGCCCTCTGGCGGGGAACATAGTAATTGCTGCCCAAATGTCAATTTGCGTTGACATCGCAGGCTTAACAAAAAGAAGCGGGCGGCGAAACGACCGCCCGAGTTTGTTACGCCGTGGGAGGTTATTTGCTGTCCCCAAGATAGTTGTCGATCAGTCCGCCGAGCGATCCGCCAGCCAGCGGCGCGATCCAGAATAGCCAAAGCTGTTGCAGAGCCCAAGGCTCTGCAAAGAGCGCGGTTGCGGTTGAACGGGCCGGATTGAGCGAGGTATTGGTGATTGGTATGCTCATGATATGCATGGCGGTGAGGGTGAGGCCAATCGCCACCGGCGCCATCATTCCCGCTCCCCCGTAGGGCGGGTGACGCGCAGGATGACCAGAACGAACAACGCCGTCAGAATGATCTCGGTAATTGCCGCGGCGGGCAGCGAATATCCACCGCCCGAGTGGGCGCCATATCCGTTGGAGGCGAATCCCGCCGGCTGGAAGTCCGGCTTTGTTGAAAGCACGATGTAGAACACCAGCGCCGCCAGGGCGCCTCCGACGACTTGAGCCGCTACATATGCCGGAATACTGCGTGAGTCGAACCGGCCGGCCACCGTTAGCCCAACGGTTACGGCTGGGTTGAAATGCCCGCCTGATATGGGACCCATTGCATAGATCATGGCCATGACGGAAAGGCCGACGGCGAAGGCTACTCCCAATCCGGCCGCGTTACCGGAAACGAGGGCGGCCCCGCAAACGCCAGCCACGAGAGCAAAAGTGCCAATTGCTTCCGCAGCCAGTTTCTTTGCCAGAGTCATTGAGCACGGTCCCCTTTGGCGCCGGCAGTATCGCCTGATTCGTCCGCAAGTGCGATGGCCATGGTGGCCGTGGATGAGCGATTCGCCGAGTTCTCGAGCATCATAGCCTGCAAGCGCGGAGGCTACAAAACGCTCCGCGAGCGTGGCCTGAGGCGACGACACGAAAGGTTTGCCAAAATGGAGAGAGCGCTATAGCGATCTCGTGCCACGGCAACGCATGCCATCCTGGCGTCCTCTGATTCGGGGCCATGGAGTTGACAGCAACCTGATCACGAATGTCCAAAGTCCGCGACCTTTTTGACAAGCTGGAAGCCGAAATGGCTCCGGACTCCGCCAAAGCACGGGTGGTCAGACCAAAGCCCTCACGGCAAAGCGGAGACAGCTACACCGCTGCCGACATCGAGGTGCTCGAAGGCTTGGAACCCGTGCGTCGCCGGCCCGGGATGTACGTCGGCGGTACCGATGAAAAGGCTCTGCATCACCTCTTTGCCGAGGTCATGGACAATGCCATGGACGAAGCGGTGGCCGGCCACGCAAGTTGGATCGAGGTTGAATATCGCAAGGACGGCTGGCTGTGCGTTACCGACAACGGCCGCGGCATTCCGGTGGACCCCCATCCCAAATTCAGGAACAAGTCCGCCCTCGAAGTGATCATGACCACGCTTCATTCCGGGGGGAAGTTCGACAGCAAGGTGTACGAAACCTCGGGCGGCCTGCACGGCGTGGGTGTATCCGTCGTAAATGCCTTGTCGGAACGTCTGGAAGTTGAAGTAGCGCGCAATCAACGCCTCTTCCGCCAGACGTACGCACGCGGTAAGCCGTTCTCCAAGCTCGAAGACCTGGGCCGCATTCAGAACCGGCGCGGCACCAGTGTCCGGTTCAAGCCCGATCCGCAGATCTTTGGAAAACCCGCGCTGTTCGACGCCGAGCGGCTCTTCCGCATGGCGCGCTCCAAGGCGTATCTGTTCGGCGGTGTCGAGATTCGATGGATCTGCGATCCGGCCCACATCGAGCAAAAGCCGAATGTACCCGCGAAAGCCGAACTCCACTTTCCCGGCGGTCTCAAGGATTTTCTCGAGGAACGGTTGGCAGGCAAGCCGCGGGTAACTGATGAAATCTTTTCCGGGCGTGTCTCAAGGCCAGGCGGCCACGGCTCGGCAGAGTGGGCGGTAGCCTGGTTTGCCGGCGACGACGGGTTCATTTCATCCTACTGCAACACCATTCCAACCATCGAGGGCGGCACGCACGAACAAGGTTTTCGGCAGGCGCTTACCCGTTCGCTCAGGAACTATGGCGAGTTGTCCGGCAATCGGCGGGCAGGGTTGATCACTGCGGAGGATGCTTTGGTTTCGGCCGGTGCCATGCTGTCGGTATTCATCCGGGAGCCTGAGTTCCACGGCCAGACCAAGGAGAAGCTGGCGACTGCCGAAGCAGCGCGCATCGTCGAGCAGGCCATTCGCGATCATTTCGACCATTGGCTGACGGGTCACCCGGCCCAGGCCGACAAGCTTCTCGATTGGATCATCGAACGCGCGGAGGAAAGGATCCGCCGTCGGCAGGAAAAGGAGGTTGGACGAAAGAACGCGGTACGCAAGCTGCGCCTGCCGGGAAAACTCGCCGACTGCTCCGCAACCGCCAGGCAGGGTTCGGAGCTGTTCATTGTCGAGGGCGATTCGGCCGGAGGCTCAGCCAAACAGGCGCGTAACCGTGAGAGTCAGGCGGTACTGCCGTTGCGCGGCAAAATTCTCAATGTGGCAAGTGCCGGCCGAGACAAACTATCGCAGAACCAGCAACTGGCTGATCTTGTTCAGGCGCTCGGATGTGGCGTCGGGGCCAGCTATCGCGACGACGAGCTGCGCTACGACAAGGTCATCATAATGACCGACGCGGACGTCGACGGCGCTCATATCGCGAGCCTGCTCATCACGTTTTTTCATCGCCAGATGCCGCAGCTTATTGAGAACGGCCACCTGTTTCTGGCCGTGCCGCCGCTCTACAAGCTGACGCAGGGCCCGCGCACCGCCTACGCACGCGACGATCGCCATCGCGAGGAGTTGATGAAAACCACATTCGCCGGGCGTGGCAAAGTGGATGTGTCACGCTTCAAGGGGCTGGGTGAGATGTTGGCCGGCCAGCTCAAGGAAACGACCATGGATCCCTCGAAGCGCACGCTTCTCAAGGTCATGCTGCTCGAGGATGAGAAGAAGACTACGGCGGCGGCAGTCGAACGGCTGATGGGCAACAAGCCGGAGGAACGCTTCAAGTTTATCAGCGAGCGCGCCGAGTTCGTCGGCGAGGAACAACTTGATATCTGACCGGTCTGCGCGGAGTCGCTGGAACGTCTATCGCCGAAGCGCTACCGCCGGCCGAACTCGGCCTGCGCGCGCGAGATGCCAAGGTCGCTGAGAATCGCATCACTTAGCTGCGCGCCGCGAGGCTGATGCGCTCCGTTGAAACGCCGTTGCTTGATCCGGGCAATGATCCAGGCGACGATCGAAGTCACGCCATTGCCGGTGCTTTGGCTCGGAAATGTGTGCGATGCAGTGATGGCGGTCATGGAACTCTCCTGCATGTTTGCTCTACGTTGCCCGAATATTGCAGGAGCCCTTCGTAACCTGCACTGAACAGCCCGTTCATCTATCCTTTAGGTTACCGAAACATTACCGACGCCCCAAAAGGCTTCGGGCGGCCCTCCATTTTGAGGAGGCGCCGCCCGATCTGTCACGCCGTCCCGGGCGTTCCAGTTGATGTTGAGGGGCACTGTATGTGAGCGCCCTTCAACCGGCCCTGAACGCCTCGTTCATCAGCCATTTAGAGTTGACGCTGTGCCGCGAGCGGCTCCATCCTGTGGGGATGAGATCGAAAGCTCTGCTAATTGTTCACAGGCGTGACGAAAAAGACGACCGCGCCTCGGCCTTTCTGGCGGCCAATGGCTTGGATCTGGTGTGGAGCTGTCCTGCGGAGGGCGACAGCATTCCTGAGGTGGACGACAGCACAAAGGCTCTGATCGTGTATGGCGGACGCTACGGCGTTCCCGACAAGCGATCCTTTCCGTTTCTTGGGCAGGAAATGCGCGTTTTGGGCAAGGCTCTTGAACGCGACATACCGGTGCTTGGACTGTGTCTGGGCGCGCAGCTTCTCGCCCATGAGCTCGGCGCCCGGGTTGGCCCCCATCCTGAGGGCTTCCATGAATACGGCTACTACCCGATTCGACCGACGCCTGATGGGCGCGCGCTGATCCCCGATGGGCTGATGGTGCTGCAGTCCCACTATCATCAGTTTGACGTGCCAGCTGGGGCGACGAATTTAGCGTCGAGTGAACTCTTTCCCCACCAGGCCTTCCGCTATGGCAAGAAAGCGATTGGACTTCAGTTTCACCCCGAAGCCAGTCGGCGGATGCTGCAAAGCTTGGATCAGGCGCCGCGGTGAGCGCAACCGAGCGCCAGGGGCCTATCCTCCGGCGCGCCAGCTTGCCGACAATGTCCGGTATGACGCGGCTCTCGCCGCGTGGTTTCGATCTTTTCTTGAGGAATGGGCAGCCGCCGGCAGTCTTTCGTTCGCAGCCCTGCCAGGATGCCTGTGAATGTCGGGTCTCGGCTCCACTTTCGCAACTGCTAGTCTTGCTGCATGTCGACCATTGCTCGGTTGCCGACCCTCGAAACGCCCAGGCTACTGGTGCGCGAGGTCGCCGCGGCGGACTGGCGCTGCTTCGCCCGCTACATGACCGACGGCGAATATCAGCGCCATATCGCCGTGCGGCTGGCATCGCCTGGCCAGGTTCGCGACCATGTACTGCGTGCGGTTGCGCGCCGAGACGCTGACGACCGGAGAACGGTGGCAATTGCCGGCGAGCTCAAGAAATCGAACGCGGTCATCGCCGACGGCTTCATCCAGGCCAATACACGAAACGCCGAAATCGGCTGGGGTCTCAACCCGTCGCATTGGCGCCGCGGCCTTGGGCGTGAGCTGGTCACGGCGCTCTTGGCGCTGGCTTTCGAGCATCTGGATTCCGAGCGGGTGTGGTGCAAGGTCATGTCGGGCAATGCGGCATCGCTCAGGTTGGCTGAACGGGCAGGTTTCAAGTGGGCCAAGTCCAGCGCAAGCTACCCGGTTGGAGGCGGCCGCGCGGAAGCGGTGCAGTTCTTTGCCATGAGCCGCGAATGTTACCTGGAGTTGCCGTATTGAGGTCTCGTGCCGCTGGTTCGGCAACTTGGCGGCTTGCGTAAGGAGCCCGGCTCATGATCGCCCCTGCGTTTGACCGAAGTGGCCCTCCGCGCCCGCCAGCCGGGCGGCGGCACGCCTCCCATGGCCAAGTGGTACCTCAAATCCGAAACCGGGCGACTGCAGGACGTATTGCTTGGGCCATCGGAGAACTTTCGCTGGCTCGGCGCCGAGAATGCCCAGTGGTCATCTTTGACACGCGACACGCTGCGCCGCGGCCGTCGCTTCGATCAGCAGCTTGCCATGCGGCAACACCGGGAGATGGTGGATGCCTACGAAGACGCGGGCGTTACCTGCCATTTTCTGCCGATCGACGAGCAGATGGCCTATCAGGTCTATGCCCGGGACTCCTCCTTCATGACGCCCTACGGCGCCGTGGTTTGCCAACTCGCCAATCCCCGTCGTCGCGGCGAATACGCCTCGGTGCTGCGCTTCTACCTCGACCACGACATTCCGATCTATGACATGGTGAGCGCCGGCAACTTCGAGGGTGGAGATTTCAATATCATACGCCCCGGTGTGGCTCTTGGTGGGCTACACCGATCATCGCTCGGAAGAAATCGCTGCCCGTCAGGTCGCCGGGTGGTTCCGCGCCGAAGGATGGGAGATTAAATTTGCTCCCATAGACCAGTTTTATGTGCACATCGACCTGATGGTTTGCATGCTCAACGAGCATTGCGCCGCAGTGTGCCTCGACACGACCGACGAGGAAATCGTCTCGTGGCTCAAGTCGAAGAAGATCGAAATCATTCCTGCAACTTTCAGAGAAACCATGGCGCTCGGATGCAACGTCGTCGCCCTGGGTAACGATCGCGTCCTTTCGACCGCTGGTGCGACTGACCTCAACGGCAAAATGCGGGCTGCCGGGTTCCGGGTGTACGATCCCGACATGACAATGTTCACCTGGGCCGGCGGCGGGGTCCACTGCATGTGCCAGCCTCTGCGCCGGGAAGCCGCTTGAGAGGCTGCTGAAGCGCCCGCGAAGCCGGCGACGTGAGCCACGGCGGGGCCGGGCGATTGGTCAGTGCACTTGCAACGTTCTCAAGGCTGGCCTGAAGCGCCCGTATCAAGGAGTTGTTAACCTCCGCCGTGCAATGTCACCGCGGTGACGTGTGTCCATGGGGTAGCTCCTGACCCGACTCATTGCCTGCGCGGCGTTGGCACGGCGGGGGTCTGCTGCTACCCTTGGAATGATCCAATTTTGTCATAATTGTCCGGTAGATAGGACGCGATGGGCAGTCTTCGGAAAATCGCAAACGCCACGGTGGCGTGTGCAGCCCTGATGTGGTGTGCTCCGCAGGCGATTGGCCAGCCCGCCGCGTATTGCGACGATCAGGCACGCTCTTTCGCCAACTCGTACAACTCTGCCGGAGGTGACGTGGTCGGCGGCGCACTTGCCGGCGCAGCTGGCGGGGCCATGCTGGGCGGCATCATCAGCGGCAAACGAAAGTCGGTAGGTCGTGGCGCATTGATCGGCGCCGGGGTAGGCGGGGTTGCCGGCGCCGCGAATGCGTCGAGCAGGTGGCAGCAGGACTACGACTATGCCTATGAGCGGTGCATGACTGCCACGAATCGGAGAACGGCTCCTCCGGCCGGTACGCAGGCGTGGCTGGACTATTGTGCTGCAAGATATCGCTCGTTCGATCCCGTTTCCGGCCTCTATCTCTCGTACTCCGGCGCGTACAAACCTTGCCGCTGATTGCGCTTTTGCTCGGTCATCGCAGATTTTCGTTCTGTAGTGGCGGCAGACGGTGTGAGTGGGATAGTTCGCAAGCGCTGATCAGCCCTGATGCGTGAGCCGCCATACACGCCAACCGTTAGGGGGCTTCCTTCCACTGTGCCGTTCGTGGGGCCCGAAGCCCAGGAACGTCAGCGCGGCCGGGCATTCCGCGCCCGAATAGGAGCGAACGAGTTGCCTTTCGGGCCCTCGCCGCTGGCCGTCGCAGGCGATGGCTGCGGCATCCCGCGAAGCGTGGAAATACTGCGATCCGGAAAACCACGACTTGAAGGAGGCTCTGGCACGCCACCTCGGTCTGCAGCCGGCGAACATCGCCATCGGTGAGGGAATTGACGGACTGCTGGGCTACACGGTTAGAATGTTTGTGGAGCCCGGCGCGGTGGTCGTCACATCGCTTGGAGCGTATCCGACATTTAATTTCCACGTGGTGGGTCATGGAGGCAGATTGACGACCGCGCCCTACCGTGACGACCGCGAGGATATGGATGCGCTTCTGGCGCTGGCACGCAGGCAGAGGGCGGTGCTCATGTTCCTGGCCAATCCGGACAACCCCATGGGGTCGTGGTGGGGTGCCTCGGAGGTGCAAGCCGTCATAGACGATCTGCCGGACGGTGTCGTTCTTTGCCTTGATGAGGCCTACTTGGAGTTTGCTCCGGAAGGCACCTCGCCGCCAATCGATGTCGGCAACCCGCAGGTATTGCGGTTCAGGACGTTTTCAAAGGCCTATGGTCTCGCGGGCGCTCGGATCGGTTATGTCCTGGGCGAAGCGGGGCTCATCGAAAGCTTCAATCGAGTCCGGAACCATTTTGGCGTCAATCGTCTTGCCCAGGCGGGCGCTCTGGCAGCGCTCTCGGATCAGGCGCATCTTGCAAAAGTCATCGGCGATACGAAGCTCGCCCGCCAACGTATCGCAGCGATCGCCGTCGGCGCGGGCCTCAGCCCGCTCCCGTCAGCCACCAACTTCGTGGCTATCGACAGCGGCGGCGACGGCGGCTTAGCACGTCGGCTGCTGGATGAGCTTGCCAATCGGCAGGTTTTCGTTCGCATGCCCGGCGTGGCGCCGCTCGATCGCTGCATCAGGGTGAGCGTCGGACTTGAACCCGAGCTTGATTACTTCGCGCGGGCGTTGCCTGAGGCTCTTGCGGCCTGCGCAGCCGGTCAGCAGCTGTAATACATGTCATATTCGACCGGATGGGGTGTGTGTTCGAAGCGGATGACCTCTTCCATCTTGAGTTCGCTATACGCGTCGATCTGCTCGTCGGAGAATACGCTGCCGCGTTTCAGGAACTCTCGGTCTTTGTCCAGGGCCTGCAGCGCCTCGCGCAATGAGCCACACACTGTCGGCACGTTCTTCAATTCGGCGGGCGGCAGATCGTAAAGGTTCTTGTCGATGGGATCTCCGGGATGAATCTTGTTCTGAATGCCGTCCAGCCCGGCCATGAGCACCGCCGCAAAGGCGAGATACGGATTGGCAGAGGGATCCGGGAAGCGGACTTCGACCCGTTTGGACTTGGGGCCGGTGCCGTGAGGAATGCGGCATGCCGCCGAGCGGTTGCGCGCTGAATACGCCAGCAGGACCGGCGCTTCATACCCGGGCACCAGCCGCTTGTAGCTGTTGGTCGAAGGGTTGGTGAACGCGTTGCACGCTTTTGCGTGCTTGATGACTCCGCCGATGAAATAGAGGCAGGTCTCCGACAGATCCGCGTACTGGTTGCCGGCGAACAACGGCTTGCCATCTTTCCATATCGAGAAGTGGCAGTGCATTCCTGATCCGTTGTCGCCTTTGATGGGCTTCGGCATGAACGTGGCGGTCTTGCCGTAGACGTTCGCCACGTTCTGGATTGCGTACTTATAGATCTGCATATGGTCAGCCATTTTGACCAGCGGAGCGAATTTGATCCCAAGCTCATGCTGAGCAGCACCGACCTCGTGGTGATGCTTCTCGATGGTCACGCCCATGCTGGCCATTGTTGAGAGCATTTCCGAGCGAATGTCCTGGGCGGAATCCTGCGGGTTCACTGGGAAGTAGCCACCCTTGACGCGCATGCGATGACCCGTATTGCCGCGCTCGTAATCTCGCTCGCCATTGGTGGGAAACTCGTAGGAATCGAGCTTGAAGCCGGTGCTGTAGGGTTCGACCGCAAACTTGACGTCGTCGAAGATGAAAAATTCGGCTTCCGGCCCGACGTTGACGACGTCGCCGATCTTGGTCTGTTTCAGATAGGCCTCGGCGCGCTTGGCGATCATGCGCGGATCCCGCGCATAGCCCTCCCCGGTAAGGGGCTCGAGAATGTCGCAGAAAATTGCTGCGGTGGGCTGGGAGTAAAAGGGGTCGATGTGAGCCGTGTCAGGATCGGGCATCAATGTCATATCGCTCTCATTGATGGCTTTCCAGCCGGCGATCGAGGAAGCATCGAACATGATGCCGTCGGCGAAGGCGTCTTCATTCATCAGCAGAACATCCATCGTGACGTGTTGGAGCTTGCCTCGCGGATCGGTAAACCGCAGGTCGACGAATTTGACTTCCTTCTCCTTGAAAAGTTGCAGCGCTGCTTCGACGTTCTTCGACTTGGCCATGAACCGTCCCTTGTATTTCTGACGAATTGAAAGCTATTTCTGACGAATTGAAAGCGTTTTTTACAGCGCGTCAGTGCCGGATTCACCCGTTCGGATGCGAATGGCCTGCTCTACGGTGGAAACGAATATCTTGCCGTCACCGATGCGCCCGGTGCGTGCCGCATTGTTGATTGCCTCGATCGCTTTTGCCACCATGTCGTCGGCGAGCACGATCTCAATTTTGACTTTGGGTAGAAAATCCACGACGTATTCGGCGCCGCGATACAGCTCGGTATGACCCTTCTGGCGCCCGAATCCCTTGGCCTCCGTAACCGTCATGCCCTGCAGTCCGACCTCCTGCAGCGCTTCCTTCACCTCGTCGAGTTTGAATGGCTTGATGACGGCTTCAATTTTTTTCATGTTGCGGCCCTGTGAAAGCTTCCGTTTCCATGGCAAGCCTCATGCCATCCCGGCGACAAGTGGAAACGTGAAGTAATTCAGTGGCTTATACTCTGCTGTCGGCAAGGGGCGGTTCTGTCGTCTGCCTATTGGCTGGGCAGTCGCTGAAAAAATGGGCAGCCAGTAGCGCCTATTGATGGGTTATCGGGCTGTTGGGTCGAACGACATGGCGATGCCGAACAGTAACGCAGTGGCGCTATTGACGCCGGCCGAGATGTCAAAGGCCGACGCCGCGGCGGTCAAGGCCGGCGTTTCGAGTCTCACGCTCATGGAGAACGCCGGCTCGGCAGTAGCAGGGGAGATCATACGGCGCTGGCCCCGAAGACCGGTTACCGTGCTCTGCGGGCCCGGCAACAATGGCGGGGATGGCTACGTTGCTGCGCGGCAGCTGCGCGAGCGCGGCTGGCCGGTCCGGATCCTCTCGGCAGGCTCCGGTGCGCCACGGCGCGGCGATGCCCTCGCCAGTGCCGAGCGGTGGGGCGAGCCGGTCGCAGCTGCATCACCCGACCTCCTTCATGCCGGCGGCCTTGTCGTTGACGCGCTGCTCGGAGCGGGCCTTGCTCGCGACCTCGATGGCGAGATGACGGCCCTTGTCGCCGCGGTCAACGCATCAGACAGCACTGTCATTGCGGTGGATGTGCCGACCGGCATCGATGGTGCGACCGGCGCCGTTCGCGGGGCAGCCATGGTGGCCTCGCTTACGGTTTCCTTCGTCCGCAAGAAGCCCGGGCACCTGCTGCTTCCAGGGCGCCAACATTGTGGCGAGCTTGTCGTTGCCGATATCGGTGTTCCCGACAGTGCAGTGGAAGCAGCAGGCTCCCGATTGTTCGAAAATGGCTCCACCCTGTGGAAATTGCCCAGGCGCGGGGATGGCGCCCATAAATACGATTGCGGCCATGCAGTCGTTGTGTCGGGCGGCCCGTGGAACACGGGTGCTGCCCGTCTTGCTGCTGTCGCGGCGCTACGCGCCGGGGCAGGGCTGGTGACGGTGGCCGCCAGCCGCGCCGCCCTTCCGGTGCATGCGGCGCACCTGACCTCCGTCATGCTGAAAGAAATCGAAGGCGCGTCAGCGCTTGCAAAACTTCTGGAGGATCGCAGGATCAACGTTGTGGTCCTGGGCCCGGGCGCCGGCATTGGCGCGGAGACGAGATTGACGTCACTGGCGGCGCTCGCCTCAGGAGCCTCGGTAGTCCTCGATGCTGATGCGCTGACTTCGTTTGCCGACGACCCGCAGGAGTTGTTCGCTGCCATCGCGCAACTGCCGGGGCGTCCGGTGACGATGACCCCGCATGAAGGAGAGTTCGCCCGCCTTTTCGGAACGGCGCCGAGCGCCATTGAATCCAAGGTCGATCGCGCTCGCTGGGCGGCGGCCCTCGCAGGAGCGACGGTTGTGCTCAAGGGTGCCGACACGATAGTTGCGGCACCGGCCGGCTTGGCCGTGCTCAACGCGAACGCTCCGCCGGAATTGGCGACCGCCGGCTCCGGAGACGTGCTGGCCGGACTTTTGGCTGGGCTGATGGCGCAGAAGATGCCCCCGCTGGAAGCGGCCGCAGCAGCGGCCTGGATTCATGGCGAGGCAGGAAACCGATTGGGCCCGGGACTGATCGCTGAAGATCTTCCGACAACCGTCCCCGCCGTATTGAAGGCCCTGCGTTGATACCCATTTCTCCATGGCATTGGCCTGGGTGCTTTGCTATAGAGGCGCCCGATTGCGCGGCCGATCGCTCTCCAGCGCGGGCGTGGTGAAATTGGCAGACACGCAGGATTTAGGTTCCTGTGGGCACAGCCCGTGGGGGTTCAAATCCCTCCGCCCGCACCAGTTTCGCCTGTGCCAGACGCCGGCTGAAGTGACCAGGACCCTGCCGCCCGCCGATTTGGAATCTCTCAGATGTCGAGCACCATGCAAGTTACCGAGACCTTGAACCAGGGCCTGAAGCGCGCTCTCAGAGTAGTCGTCGACGCTCAGGAACTGGAGTCTGACCTTTCCCAGAGACTGACGGAGTTGTCTGGCCAGGTCAGGCTCAAGGGCTTTCGCCCCGGCAAGGTGCCTGCCGGTCACCTTCGGCGGGTCTATGGCAAGTCGGTCATGGCCGAAGTCCTGCAAAAGAAGGTCGATGACTCGGCCAAGCGCGCAATCGCTGACCGCCAGCTCAAGCCGGCGTACCCTCCCGAGATCGAGTTACCCGAAGATCAGGCCGAGATGGACAGGATCATGGCCGGCAAGGAAAACCTTGCCTTCACGATGAGCTTTGAGGTCGTGCCGCCGATTGAGTTGCAGGACTTTTCCACGATCGAAGTGGAAAAGCTCGTCGCTGAAGCGACGGACGAAGATGTGGAGAATGCGCTTGCCCGCATCGCTGGCCAGTACAAGGAGTTTGAGGCCAAGCCTGCGCCGGCGGTGGCGGAGAAGGGCGACAGGGTGACAGTGTCTTTTGCCGGCAAGATCGATGGTGTCGCGTTCGAGGGCGGTACCGCCGAGGACGTCCCCCTGGAACTTGGCTCCGGCCAGTTTCTCGCCGGCTTCGAGGATCAGCTCATCGGCTGCAAGGCTGGGGACGAATTGACCGTGAACGTGACCTTCCCGTCGGATTACGGCGTTGAAAAACTGGCGGGCAGGCCGGCTGAGTTTGCGGTTCAGGTGAAATCGGTGGAGGCCATCAAGAGCGTGGCGGTTGGCGACGAACTGGCCAAGAAGGTCGGCCTCGCCAGTCTGGCCGACCTCAAATCCACCCTCCGGGCGCGCATTGAATCGGAACTCGCCCAGATGACCGCCCTCAAGCTCAAGCGAGATGTGCTCGACAGGCTCGACGCGCAATACAGCTTCGAGCTGCCCCAGCGCCTCGTTGACGCTGAATTCAATGCCATCTGGACCACCTTGACCAAGGAGATGCAATCAGAAGGCAAGACTTTCGCGGATGAAGCCACGACCGAGGAGGAGGCGCGCAAGGAGTATCAGGCGATATCCGCGCGGCGGGTGCGCCTCGGCCTGGTGCTCGGCACCGCGGGCGAGCAGGCCGGTATCTCCGTGAGCGACGAGGAGATGCAGCGCATGCTGGTCGAAAGGGCGCGCCGCTTCCCCGGCCAGGAGAAAAATGTGTTCGACTACTATCGAAAGAACCCGCGTGCCTTGATCGAGTTGCGCGGTCCGATATTCGAGCAGAAGGTAATCGACCACATTGTCGGGCGGGCCAAACTGACCACGAAAAAAGTGCCTCGCCAGATTCTGATCGAGGCGGCGGAAGAGGTGGGAGCAAGCGATACCGTCACTTCGGGGCAAGATCGCCATCAGGGTCATGACCACGCGCACAGTCACGAGCATGACCACGATCACGATCACCACGACCATGACCACCACGCCACGACCACCACGACCACGATCATGAACGGTGATGCCAGACAACGTCTCTGTTGGAGTTCTGAAGCGCTACTGACGGGTTAGGTTGCTTCGGCCCGACCTTCTGCCGTCTTTACACGCGCATTTCAGCGCCTATGTATGGTGATCGGCCGACTTGATTCTGCAGGGACAACATGCGCGATCCCCTTGACACTTACATGAATACGCTGGTGCCCATGGTCGTCGAGCAGACGAGCCGTGGCGAGCGCGCTTACGACATTTTTTCCCGCTTGCTGAAGGAGCGAATCATTTTCGTCGCCGGGCCGGTCGAAGACACGGTGGCGACCCTCGTGGTCGCGCAGCTTCTGTTTCTCGAAGCCGAGAACCCCAAAAAAGAAATCTCGATGTATATCAATTCGCCGGGCGGCGTCGTTACTTCGGGCATGTCGATATACGATACCATGCAGTTCATTCGCCCGGCGGTGTCCACGACCGTGGTGGGTCAGGCCGCGTCGATGGGTTCGCTATTGTTGTGCGCCGGTGAGAAGGACATGCGTTTTGCGCTCAAGAACGCCCGGGTGATGGTGCATCAGCCTTCCGGAGGCTTTCAGGGCCAGGCCTCCGATATCGAGCGCCACGCCAGGGAGATCCTCGAGTTGCGGGCCCGCTTGAACCAGATCTATGCCAGGCATACCGGTCAATCTCTCGACAAGATCGAGCAGGCGCTGGAACGCGATACATTCCTGACTGCGGAGGGAGCCCGCGATTTTGGCTTGATTGATAAGGTAATCGAGAAACGTCCGCTGCCGGCGGAAGGAAAAGCTTAAGCACGGTGGTAGAAGCGTGCCGCAAATGGCGGCCCGGGCGGATTGTTCGTCGGCGTGAATCAATTCTTGATTAACCAGCGCAGCGCATGCTGTGATGTGAGCTGAGAGAGCTTTCGCCCTGGTGTGGCGGAAGAGCTGCGACGGTGGCAGGGCCGCCGGACGAAGTGAGGACCGGTCATGAGCAAGTCTGGCGGAAGTGACAGCAAGAACACCCTCTACTGTTCCTTCTGCGGGAAATCCCAACACGAGGTCCGCAAACTCATTGCCGGACCCACCGTATTCATCTGCGATGAATGCGTCGAGCTTTGCATGGACATCATTCGCGAGGAAAACAAGTCCTCGCTGGTGAAGTCGCGGGATGGAGTTCCTTCGCCCCAGGAAATCTGCAAGGTGCTTGACGACTACGTGATCGGACAGCCCTACGCCAAACGCGTGCTTTCGGTCGCCGTTCACAATCACTACAAGCGGCTCAATCACGCGGCCAAGAACAACGACGTCGAGTTGGCGAAGTCGAACATCCTGCTTGTCGGTCCCACCGGGTGCGGCAAGACGTTGCTCGCCCAGACTCTGGCGCGCATCCTTGACGTACCCTTCACCATGGCCGACGCCACTACGCTTACCGAGGCCGGCTATGTGGGCGAGGATGTGGAAAACATCATCCTGAAACTTCTTCAGGCGGCGGATTACAACGTCGAGCGCGCGCAGCGCGGCATCGTGTATATCGATGAAGTCGACAAGATCAGCCGCAAATCTGATAACCCTTCCATTACCCGCGATGTCTCGGGCGAAGGCGTTCAGCAGGCGCTGCTCAAGATCATGGAAGGCACGATTGCCTCCGTGCCGCCGCAAGGGGGCCGCAAGCATCCTCAGCAGGAGTTCCTTCAGGTCGACACGACCAACATACTTTTCATTTGTGGCGGTGCTTTTGCCGGGCTGGAGAGGATCATCTCCGCGCGCGGCCGGGGCTCGGGCATTGGTTTTGGCGCCGAGGTGAAGTCTCCGGACGATCGCCGGACCGGCGATGTGCTGCGCGCCCTGGAACCCGAGGACCTGCTGAAGTTTGGTCTGATTCCGGAATTTGTCGGTCGCCTGCCGGTGATTGCGACTCTCGAGGACCTCGACGAGGCCGCGCTCATCCAGATTCTTATCGAGCCGAAGAACGCTCTGGTCAAGCAGTATCAGCGCCTGTTCGAAATGGAGGACGTAAAGCTCACCATTACCGAAGACGCCTTCCGTTCCGTCGCCCGTCGAGCCATTGACCGCAAGACGGGTGCGCGCGGGCTGCGCTCTATCATGGAAGCCATTCTTCTCGATACCATGTTCGATCTGCCGGGCATGAACGGCGTGCAGGAAGTGGTGATCTCGAACGAAGTGGTGGATGGTGTGGCGAAGCCCCTGCTCATCTACTCCGACCGCGAGAAGACGGCCAAGATTGCCCCAGCCTCGGCCTGAGGCTCCCCGACCTTGGGGATGCCGGAACCGCGGGTTACGTTGCGGTAACTCTGATCTCGCAGGCCAGCTTTCGGGTACCTGACGGGGGTTGAATTTTTTTCGCGCCCCATCCATTTTCCATCCGACAACCTGCCGCGATTGCTGGTCGAATCGAGCACTGCTGCTAGAGTGGAAGGAACGAGCTTGCCGCTGCGCCGCCACCCTCACCACACTGGCCGACGGGATATCGGGGGCAGCAGCGGCGCGTACATGAATTGGCCCGAAAGGACATAACGTTTCAATGACCGAACCAGCCCCAGCCATGGAGAAGCCTGCCTACTCGGACGCGCTTTATCCGGTGCTTCCGCTGCGCGATATCGTCGTCTTTCCGCATATGATCGTGCCGCTTTTCGTCGGTCGCGAGAAGTCGATCAAGGCGCTGGAAGAGGTCATGCGGGAGGACAAGAAGGTCCTTCTCGTCGCGCAACGCAACGCCGCCGATGATGATCCCGCGCCCGCAGCCCTCTATGAGGTCGGCACCATCGCTGCGGTCCTGCAGCTTCTAAAGCTGCCCGACGGAACGGTGAAAGTGCTCGTGGAAGGTGCCAGCCGGGCCAGAATTGCCGGGTTCACCAATCGTGAGGATTTCTACGAGGCGGTCGTCGAGCACGTGTCTGCCGACGAAGCCGGCATCGGCAAGGAAACCGAGGCGCTTGCCCGCACGGTCGCGTCGCAGTTCGACAGCTACGTCAAGCTCAACAAGAAGGTGCCGCAGGAGGTCCTCGCCACCATTGGCCAGATCAAGGATCACTCCAAGCTCGCCGACACCGTTGCTTCGCATCTGGCGATCAAGCTTGCGGAAAAGCAGGAGTTGCTCGAGATCTTGTCGGTCACCGCCCGCCTGGAGAAGGTCTACACCCTCATGGAGAGCGAAATCTCCGTGCTGCAGGTGGAAAAGCGCATTCGCTCACGCGTCAAGCGGCAGATGGAGAAGACGCAGCGCGAGTACTATCTCAACGAGCAGATCAAGGCCATCCAAAAGGAGTTGGGTGACGGCGAGGAGCGTGATGAGCTCGCCGAGCTGGAACAGCGCATCAAGACCACCAAGTTCTCCAAGGAGGCGCGTGAACGCGCGGAAGCCGAGCTGAAAAAGCTCAGGCAGATGAGCCCGATGTCGGCGGAAGCCACCGTGGTGCGAAACTATCTCGACTGGCTTCTGGGAATTCCGTGGGGTGAGAAAAGCAAAGTCAAGCGCGATCTCGGTTTCGCCGAAGATGTTCTGGAACGGGATCACTATGGCCTGGAAAAGGTCAAGGAGCGCATCGTCGAGTATTTGGCGGTTCAGGCACGCACCAACCGCATGCGCGGCCCGATCCTGTGCCTGGTCGGCCCGCCGGGAGTGGGCAAGACGTCGCTCGGCAAGTCGATCGCCAAGGCGACCGGCCGCGAGTTCGTTCGCATGTCATTGGGCGGCGTGCGTGACGAGGCGGAAATCCGCGGCCACCGCCGCACCTACATCGGTTCCATGCCCGGCAAGGTTTTGCAATCGATGCGCAAGGCGAAGAAGGTCAACCCGTTCTTCCTGCTCGATGAGATCGACAAGATGGGCATGGACTTCCGCGGCGATCCTTCGTCGGCCCTTTTGGAAGTCCTCGATCCGGAACAGAACTCGACGTTCATGGATCACTATCTCGAGATCGAATACGACTTGTCGAACGTGATGTTCGTTACCACGGCGAACACGCTCAATATTCCGCCGGCGCTCATGGATCGCATGGAGTTGATCCGCATCGCCGGCTACACCGAGGATGAAAAGGTCGAAATTGCCCAGCGGCATCTCATACCGAAGACCATGGAACACCATGGCTTGAGCAAGAACGAATTTCAGATTCAGAAAGACGCGCTGGTCGAAATCATTCGTCGCTACACCCGCGAAGCCGGAGTACGCAATCTGGAGCGTGAAATTTCGACGCTTGCCCGCAAGTCGGTCAAGAACCTCCTCAAGAACAAGAAAATCAAGTCGATCAAGGTCGTCAAAAAGCAGCTCGAGCAATTTCTGGGCGTGCCGAAGTTCCGCTACGGCGAAGCCGAGAGCGAGCACCTGGTTGGCGTAGTCACCGGTCTTGCCTGGACCGAGGTGGGCGGTGAGTTGCTTACCATCGAAGCTTTGATGATGCCCGGCAAGGGTAAGATGACGGTGACCGGAAATTTGCGCGAAGTCATGAAGGAATCCATATCTGCCGCTTCATCGTATGTGCGCTCGCGCAGCGTCGAGTTCGGAATCAAGCCGCCGCTGTTCAACAGGCGTGACATTCATGTCCACGTTCCCGAAGGTGCGACGCCAAAAGACGGACCCTCGGCGGGTATTGCGATGGTGACGGCGATTGTGTCGGTCATCACCGGAATCCCGGCGCGCAAGGATGTGGCGATGACCGGCGAGATCACGCTCCGAGGCAGGGTGCTGCCGATCGGCGGCCTCAAGGAGAAGCTGCTGGCGGCGCTGCGCGGCGGCATGAAAAAGGTGATGATCCCGGAGGAGAACGCGAAGGACCTGGCGGAAATTCCCGACAATGTGAAATCGCATCTCGAGATCATACCGGTATCGCGCATGGAAGATGTTCTGAAGGTAGCGCTGACGCGCAAGCCGAAGTCCATCGCGTGGAACGAAGAGGCGGAGGAGGCGGCCGCCATCGCCCGCGAGGCGACTTCAAAGGACGAAGGCGTGACCGCACACTGAAGTCCGGCAGAGTGATTCTCGTCTCTTGAGAAGCCTGCGAAGCCTCGCCTGGTCGCCGTCGCGTCGCGTTAGCCCGCCCGAATTGGGCGCAATATCAGCCCCATAGCCTGAGCGGTCGAAGTGTTAACTGCCCGTTAACCAGAAAATTCTTGCATTTCCGCCGTTCCCGTCGGCTGCGAGGCGCATTCGGCGGAACACCAGTAAGCAACAGGCGTATCGCTCCAACATGAGGTCCATTCGAGAAAGGGCACTGATCAATGAACAAGATGGAACTGATCTCAAGGGTTGCCAAGGAAACCAGGCTCACCAATCGCGACGCCACGGAAGCCATCGAGGCGACCATCGCCAACATCATGAAGGCTCTGCAGCGCGGCGACGATGTTCGCCTGGTTGGCTTCGGCACTTTTAAGGTATCGCGAAGAAAGGCCAGCGAGGGGCGCAATCCGCGGACCGGGGAGGCCATCCGGATTCCATCGTCAAAGAATCCCAAGTTCCGGGCCGGGAAGATCTTCAAGGAAGCGGTGAACGGCTAGCCTACGGGCGCGGCGAACGAATGCTCCAGCTTGTCCACGGCTGGAGCATCTTTCCCGATGCCGGGCTCTCCGACGCCGTGCTTGCCTGGCGAGTCTCGTTGTGCATTAACAGCGGCGCCGGGCGGTTAGCTCAGTGGTAGAGCATCTCGTTTACACCGAGAGGGTCGGGAGTTCGAAACTCTCACCGCCCACCATGCCGGTCCGATGGACCGATGGTTGACAGCGCCCGCACCCACGGTCTATGCACGCCGCTCGCGAGCTTGCGGGTGTAGCTCAGTTGGTTAGAGCGCCGGCCTGTCACGCCGGAGGTCGCGGGTTCGAGCCCCGTCACTCGCGCCAGTCTTCACCTGAGACCGGTCTGCTGCCGAGACATCGGGTCGCGAGCGCGAGCTGCCAAATCACTTGCAGGCCGGGCTTACTGTGGCTACCACGGCGCTTGAGGTGCGGCCACATGTTCACCTCGGCGAGGGCGAGCCGTGCTACCGTAGTCCGCGTTTTCTGACGAAGCAGGGCTGTTTCGCCGGAAACTGATTTCGGAGGCATTCGGTCGGCCAAATGGATATCCCGGAATTGTTGCGCGACTATCTGCCGGTCGCAATTTTCATGGCTGTTTGCCTCGTCGTGGCGCTGGCCCTGATGGGATCAGCCTTTGTGATCGCGGTTCGCCAGCCTGATCCCGAAAAGCTCTCGGCTTACGAATGCGGCTTCAATCCGTTTGATGACGCACGCATGAAGTTCGATGTGCGTTTTTATCTGGTGTCTCTTCTGTTCATCATCTTTGACCTGGAAGTGGCCTTTCTCTTCCCCTGGGCCGTGTCGCTCAGGGAGGTAGGGTTGTTCGGCTTCTGGTCGATGATGATCTTTCTTGCGATTCTTACCGTCGGTTTCATCTATGAGTGGCGGAAAGGAGCGCTGGAATGGGATTGATCGAAACGCCGGGTGATCGTGCTCGGCCCAGACACCAGCCGGGAGTATTTCTCCTCGGTGAATGCCGAGCTTGCCGACAAGGGGTTTCTCGTCACCACCGCCGACGACCTCATCAACTGGGCGCGCACGGGATCGCTGATGTGGATGACTTTCGGTCTCGCCTGCTGTGCGATTGAAATGATGCAGGCATCGATGCCGCGCTATGATCTCGAGCGTTTCGGATTTGCGCCGCGCGGCAGCCCCCGGCAGTCAGACGTCATGATAGTCGCCGGGACGCTGTGCAACAAGATGGCTCCGGCCTTGCGCAAGGTCTACGATCAGATGCCGGAGCCGCGCTACGTAATCTCGATGGGCTCCTGCGCCAATGGCGGCGGCTACTATCACTACTCCTATTCGGTCGTCCGGGGCTGTGACCGCATCGTGCCGGTCGACATTTACGTTCCCGGGTGCCCACCAACCGCCGAAGCGCTGGTCTACGGCATCCTGCAGCTGCAGAAAAAGATCCGGCGCGCCGGCACGATCGAACGCTAGGCGCGGCCGCTGCCATGAATGACAAACTCAAGATTTTGGGCGACAGGATCGTCGCGGACCTCGGCGCCGCAGTGACGGGTGTTGAGCTTGCGTTCGGCGAACTGACGGTCTTCGCGCGGGCAACCGAAATCGTAGCAGTGTTGACCTACCTGCGTGACGATCCGGGCTGCCGCTTCGTCTGCTTCATCGACCTTCTGGGCATCGATCATCCCGGCCGGGAGAAGCGTTTCGATGTCGTCTATCTTCTCCTGAGTCCCTATCAGAACCTGCGCGTGAGGGTGAAGATTGCGACCGATGAAGGTACCCCGGTACCCAGCGCCATAGGCGTTTTCCCGGCCGCCAACTGGTACGAGCGCGAGGTTTTCGATCTTTACGGCGTGCTGTTCGCCGAGCACCCGGATCTGCGCCGCATCCTGACCGACTATGGCTTTTCGGGCCATCCCTTGCGCAAGGACTTTCCTCTGACCGGCCATGTCGAGGTTCGCTACGATGACGAGCAGAAGCGGGTTGTCTATGAGCCGGTCAAACTCGACCAGGAGTTCCGCACCTTCGACTATCTCTCGCCGTGGGAAGGAACGCGCCATACGCTGCCCGGCGATGAGAAGGCGAGCAAATAAGAGCAGAGGAGGCTAGCGGCGGGCGGAAATCGGTCTTGGCACAGCTTGCAGACCACCGCTTGGGGCCCTGCCCATGACAGAAGCAAAGCTCCGCAACTTCAGCATCAACTTCGGACCGCAGCATCCTGCAGCGCATGGCGTATTGCGTCTGGTGCTGGAGCTTGACGGTGAGGTCGTAACCCGGGTCGATCCCCATATCGGGCTCCTGCATCGGGGCACCGAGAAACTCATCGAGCACAAGACCTACCTTCAGGCCATCCCCTATTTCGATCGCCTCGACTATGTCGCGCCGATGAATCAGGAGCATGCGTTCGCGCTTGCCGTCGAGCGTCTGCTTGGCATCGCCGTACCCCGGCGCGCCCAGCTGATCAGGGTGCTATATTCGGAGATCGGCCGCCTGTTGTCGCATCTGCTGAACGTCACCACGCAGGCGATGGATGTCGGCGCACTCACTCCTCCGCTATGGGGCTTCGAGGAACGCGAGAAGCTTATGGTCTTCTACGAGCGGGCCTCGGGTTCCCGCATGCACGCCGCCTACTTTCGTCCCGGCGGAGTTCATCAGGATTTGCCGCAGCAGCTCGTCGACGACATTGGGAAGTTCTGCGACCAGCATCCCAAGGTCTTGGACGACATCGATGACCTGCTGGCCGAGAACCGGATTTTCAAGCAGCGCAACGTCGACATCGGCGTGGTGGCGCTCGAAGACGCCTTCGCGTGGGGGTTCTCGGGTGTCATGGTGCGCGGCTCCGGGTGCGGCCTGGGATCTGCGCAAGGCCCAGCCCTATGAATGCTACTCTGAACTCGACTTTGACATTCCCGTGGGCAAAAACGGTGACAACTACGACCGCTATCTGATCCGCATGGAGGAAATGCGTCAGTCGGTCATCATCATGAAACAGTGCTTGGAGAAGCTCAATTCCGTGGACGGCGGCGGACCGGTGACGAGCGACGACGGGAAGATCGTTCCACCGAAGCGGGAAGAGATGAAGCGGTCAATGGAGGCGCTCATCCATCACTTCAAGCTCTATACCGAGGGCTATAAGGTGCCTGCCGGGGAGGTCTATGCCGCCGTGGAAGCCCCCAAGGGGGAGTTCGGCGTCTATCTGGTGTCTGACGGCTCCAACAAACCTTACCGCTGCCGGCTGCGGGCCCCGAGTTTCGCTCACCTTCAGGCTATGGATTTCCTCTGCCGCGGGCACATGCTCGCCGACGTTGCGGCTGTGCTTGGTTCGATCGACATCGTCTTTGGCGAGGTCGACAGGTGAGTGTTCGCCGACTTGATTCCCGGCAGCCCGAAAGCTTTGCATTCTCGCCGGAGAACCTGCGCTGGGCCCGGGCGACTGTTGGCAAGTACCCCGAAGGCAAAGAGGCGTCTGCCGTCATCCCGATTCTGTGGCGCGCCCAGGAACAGAACGGCGGCTGGCTCTCAAGGCCCGCAATGGAGCACGTTGCCGCACTCTTGCGAATGAGCTTCATCCGCGTCTATGAAGTAGCGACCTTCTACACGATGTTCCAGCTTTCGCCAGTTGGTGCGCACGGCGCACGTTCAGGTGTGCGGCACCACGCCGTGCATGCTGCTGGGCGCCGAACACCTCAAGCAGGTTTGTCAACGTCGCATCAACCCGGCGCCGCACCAACTCTCCGCCGACGGACGTTTTTCGTGGGAGGAGGTCGAATGCCTCGGCGCCTGCGTCAACGCTCCGGTGGTGCAAATCGGCAAGGATACCTATGAGGATCTGACGCCGGAAAGTCTCGAAAATGTGCTCGCCGGGTTCGAAGCCGGCGAGCAGCCGAAACCGGGTCCGCAGAACGGCAGAACCTATTCAGCGCCGCTGGGCGGCTTTGACCAGCCTCACGGAGCCGACGCTCTATTCAGGCCAGCGCACCTTCAAGCGCATGGAGGCGCCTCCCACGGCAGCCGCCCGACCGGCGGCAGCCGCCAAGGCCGCCGGGCTGCACGCCGGAAAAGAAGCGAAACAAGTAATGCTGCACGACAGGGATCGCATTTTCACCAACCTCTATGGCCTTCACGATTGGCGCCTCAACGGAGGCGCGTCGGCGCGGATGCTGGATCGACACCAAGACATTCATCGACCGCGGCCGGGATTGGATGGTCAACGAGATCAAGGCCTCGGAACTCAGGGGGCGCGGAGGTGCGGGATTTCCGACCGGTCTCAAGTGGTCGTTCATGCCCAAGCAGATCGGCGAGCGGCCGCACTATCTCGTGGTCAATGCCGACGAATCCGAACCAGGCACCTGCAAGGATCGCGACATCATGCGCCACGATCCGCACTTGTTGGTCGAGGGATGCCTGCTCGCCGGGGCCGCCATGGCCGCACACGTGGGCTACATCTACGTGCGGGGCGAGTTTGTCCGCGAACGCGAGCGTCTGCAAAGCGCCATCGACGAAGCCTATGATGCCAGGCTGATCGGCAAGAACAATCACCATGGCTGGGATTTTGATCTCTATATTCACCATGGCGCCGGCGCCTACATCTGCGGGGAAGAAACGGCGCTGCTTGAAAGCCTGGAAGGCAACAAGGGCCTGCCGAGAATGAAGCCGCCGTTCCCGGCCAATGTCGGCCTCTATGGCGCGCCAACGACCGTCAACAACGTGGAGTCGATTGCCGTCGTCGGCACCATCATGAGGCGCGGAGCGGCATGGTTTGCCGGGCTCGGCCGCCCCAACAACACCGGCACCAAGCTGTTCTGCATCTCCGGCCATGTCAACCGGCCGTGCAACGTCGAGGAGGAAATGGGCATCACGTTCCGTGAGCTGGTCGACCGGCATTGCGACGGCATTCGCGGCGGGCCGGACAATCTTCTGGCGGTCATTCCCGGCGGTTCGTCCGTGCCATGTCTGCCGGCCCACGAGATCTTCGACTGCCCATGGATTTCGACTCGCTGCGCAATCTGAAATCGGGGCTCGGCACGGCGGCGGTCATCGTCATGGACAAGTCGACCGACATCATCGCGGCGATCTCGCGTCTCGCCTACTTCTACAAGCATGAATCCTGCGGCCAGTGCACGCCCTGCCGGGAAGGAACCGGGTGGATGTGGCGGGTTCTGGAACGGATGCGGCAGGGCCGGGCGGAGCGCCGCGAGATCGACATGCTGCTCGAAGTCTCCTACCAGATCGAAGGCCACACCATCTGCGCTCTTGGCGATGCCGCCGCCTGGCCGGTACAGGGGCTTATTCGTCACTTCCGGCCGGAGATCGAAAAGCGCATCGATCAGTATGCAGCCAATCCCGACCCGGATGGCGCCGTGGGCCGGATGGCAGCGGAGTAGGGCCATGCCGACGAGCTCGGCTCGATGGACGGGGTCGAGGAATCGAAGTCGAAAGCGGCACGACGCTTTTGCAGGCCTGCGAGATGGCCGGCGCCGAGATACCGCGCTTCTGCTTTCACGAGCGGCTGTCGATCGCCGGCAACTGCCGCATGTGCCTGGTCGAAGTTAAGGGCATGCCGAAGCCCCAGGCCTCGTGTGCCCTCTCGGTCAACGACTTGCGCCCGGGTCCGAACGGTGAGCCGCCCGAGGTCCTCACCCGCAGCGCCACCGTACGCAAGGCCCGCGAGGGGGTGATGGAGTTCCTGCTCATCAACCATCCGCTCGACTGTCCGATTTGCGACCAGGGGGGCGAATGCGACCTGCAGGACCAGGCCATGGCCTACGGCATCGACAGCAACCGGTTTGCCGAGAACAAGCGTGCTGTTGAAGACAAATACATCGGTCCGCTGGTCAAGACACAGATGAACCGCTGCATCCATTGCACCCGTTGCGTACGGTTCACGACCGAAGTGGCGGGCGTCGAGGAACTTGGAGCAATCGGCCGCGGCGAGGATATGGAGATCACCACTTACCTCGAGGCGGCGATGACCAGCGAGCTCCAGGGCAATGTGATCGATCTCTGTCCGGTTGGCGCTTGACGTCGCAACCTTACGAATTCCGGGCACGCCCGTGGGAGCTGCGCAAAATCGAGACAGTCGATGTGATGGATGCGGTGGGGTCCGCCATTCGCGTCGACGTGCGCGACCGGGAGGTGATGCGGATTCAGCCGCGGACCAACGACAACGTGAATGAAGAATGGATCTCCGACAAATCGCGCTTCGTGTGGGATGGGTTGCGCAGCCAGCGGCTCGATAGGCCCTATGTCAGGGAACGCGGCAGGCTCCGGCCCTCGACCTGGCCGGACGCACTGGCCCTTGCGGCCGCGAAGAATCAGAGCTGCCGGGCCGCAAAAGACGGCTGCCCTGATCGGCGACCTTGCTTCGCTGCGAGGAGATTTTTGCCTTGAAGGAGTTGATGACCGCCATCGGCGTCAAGAACATCGATTGTCGCCAGGACGGTTCCTCGCTTGGGGAGCGGGGAGGTCGCGCCGGATATCTGTTCAACTCCACCATTGCCGGCATTGAACAGGCCGACGCTATTCTGCTCGTCGGCACCAATCCGCGGCACGAGGCGGCGGTTCTGAATAGCTCGGATCCGCAAGGTCGTGGCGCAGTCGCGATGTACCCATAGCTCATATCGGCGCGACTCACGATCTCACCTATGACAGCAAGCAGCTGGGGATCGGGCCGCAGACTCTGGCCGAACTCGCCGAAGGCAATGGAGCGTTCAGCTCGGTTCTCAAGAAGGCGCAGCATCCGTTGCTGATCCTCGGGCAGGGCGCGCTGGCGCGCAGCGACGGGGCGGCAATACTTGGCCTGGCGGCAAGGCTCGCCCACGCGGTTGGCGCGATCAAATCCGGTTGGAACGGGTTCAACGTCCTTCACACGGCGGCGGGCCGGGTTGGCGGCCTTGAACTTGGGGCAATGCCTGCCGCGCGCGGGGGCAAATCGACCTCCGACATCATCCGGGCGGCTGGCAAGGGCGAAATAGGCGTTGTGTTTCTTCTCGGCAGCGGACGAGATCGACATGACCGCACTGGGCCGCGCCTTCGTCGTTTATGTGGGAACGCATGGTGATGCCGGTGCCCATCGTGCCAATGTCGTTCTTCCTGGGGCGGCATACACGGAAAAGTCCGGCCACGTTCGTAAACACCGAAGGGCGTCCGCAGCTGGCCCGTCGCGGAGCCTTCCCGCCGGGCGAAGCGCGGGAAGACTGGGCGATCATTCGCGCACTGTCGGTGGCCCTGGGAGCGACCGCTGCCGTTCAATACGCTCGATGAACTCCGCTCGCTGATGTACATGGCGGTCCCGCATCTTGAGCGCGAGGGCGAACTCACGCCGGCTGACGCGAGGGAGCTCGAAGCGGCTCGCGCAAGCGGGTGGCCGCATCGCCGCAGCACCCTTTGCCGACGCGGTGACGGACTTTTACCTCACCAACCCGATCGCCCGGGCGTCCCGCGTGATGGCAGAGCTGAGCGAGCTCCGCGCCCAGAAGCGCAAGTTCGCTGCGGAGTAGGCGGCATGATCGAATTGCTGGTCATGACGGGAATCATCTTGTTGCAGAGCGTGGCCTTGCTGGTGGGGCTGCTCATCATGGTCGCCTATCTCCTGCTCGCCGATCGCAAGGTATGGGCGGCAGTTCAGCTGCGCCGCGGCCCGAATGTTGTAGGACCGTGGGGACTGTTTCAGTCGTTCGCCGACCTGCTCAAGTTCGTGTTCAAGGAAGTCGTGATTCCCGATGGCGCGAACAAAG
The DNA here is from genome assembly GCA_963780765.1 of uncultured Alphaproteobacteria bacterium. Lineage (GTDB taxonomy): Bacteria > Pseudomonadota > Alphaproteobacteria > Rhizobiales > Aestuariivirgaceae > CAWHQZ01. The sequence goes on from CAWADI010000029.1 coordinate 431,349, forward strand.
GGGTGTTCATCATTGCGCCGATCGTCACGTGCGTCCTGGCGCTTGCCGCCTGGGCGGTCATTCCCGTTGCCGATGGATGGGCAATCGCCGATATCAACGTTGGCGTCCTCTATATTTTCGCCATTTCGTCCCTCGGCGTGTACGGCGTCATCATGGGCGGGTGGGCATCGAACTCGAAGTATCCGTTCCTGGCCGCCCTGCGCTCTGCCGCCCAAATGGTGTCCTACGAGGTTTCGATCGGCTTCGTCATCATTACGGTGCTGCTGTGTGCCGGCTCGCTCAACTTGAGCGCCATCGTCGCGGCGCAAGAAGACCGGGCTTGCCGCGACGTCTCGGGAGTGCCTTGGGCGGCGTTCCTCAACTGGTATTGGTTGCCGCTGTTTCCGATGTTCATTGTGTTCTTCGTCTCCGCTCTGGCTGAAACCAACCGGCCTCCCTTCGATCTCGTCGAAGCGGAATTGGAGCTCGTCGCCGGCTTCATGGTCGAATATTCCTCGACGCCGTATCTCCTGTTCATGCTCGGCGAATACGTGGCGATAACCACCATGTGCGCCCTGACGGTGATCCTGTTTCTTGGCGGATGGCTTGCCCCTTTCGACACTCGTTCCCTTCACCTGGGTTCCAGGGTCTTTTGGTTCCTGCTCAAGGTCTGGGTCGTGTTTTTCATGTTTGCGATGGTCAAGGCCATCGTGCCGCGTTATCGCTATGATCAGCTCATGCGCCTTGGCTGGAAGGTATTTCTCCCGCTGTCGCTTTTCTGGGTCATTGCGACGGCCAGCGTGCTTGTCGCCCTTGACCTGGCGCCCTAGTGGTGAAACGCGATGATTATCATTCTCACCCGTCAGCATCGCCGTCGGCCTGGCCGCGCTGGTCCTGGGTTTTGTGGAGGTCCTGTTCGCTGACCGGGTGATCTACCCTCCGGTCCGGCGCCGCCATGAGATGAAAAAAGTCACGGGCCGCCACGGCATCGACCCGACCAGCGTCATGAATGTTGTGCGTTTCCAGAGCCTCGTGGTGTTGCCGGTGCTGGGCGTTTTGTTCGGGGAATTCCTGTTCGGCGATGCCATGCGGCGATTATCGGACTGAAGGAGACTGATTCGCCATGAAACTGAGCTCGGGCTGCCCGTAGTCTCTTTCTCTTCGAGTTTGTTTCCGCGCTGGTGCTGGGAATGCGCTACTTTTTTGCGCCCAAGGCGACCTTGAACTACCCCTTCGAGAAAGGTCCCCTATCACCTCGATTTCGCGGTGAGCATGCCCTGCGGCGCTACCCCAATGGCGAAGAGCGCTGCATCGCCTGCAAGCTGTGCGAGGCGATTTGTCCGGCTCAGGCAATCACGATCGAGGCGGGCCCGCGACGCGAGGACGGCACCCGGCGCACCACCCGCTACGATATCGACATGGTCAAATGCATCTACTGCGGGCTTTGCCAGGAGGCCTGTCCCGTCGATGCCATCGTCGAAGGACCAAACTTCGAATATGCGACGGAAACGCGCGAGGAGTTGTTGTTCAGCAAGGAGAAGCTTCTGGCCAATGGTGATCGTTGGGAACGCGAGATCGCGCGCAATATTGTGCTTGACGCGCCCTATCGCTGACCGCCGGCCGCAGGTACAGGTATAGGCACATGGCAGTTTCGGCCCTCTTCTTCTATCTGTTTTCGGTCGTCGCCGTGGCGTCGGGTGTAATGGTGATCACCTCGCGCAACCCGGTCCATTCGGTGCTGTTCCTCATTCTCGCCTTCTTCAATGCCGCCGGCATGTTCATTCTGCTCGGAGCGGAGTTCATCGCCATGATTCTGGTCGTCGTCTACGTGGGCGCCGTGGCCGTGTTGTTTCTCTTCGTGGTCATGATGCTGGATGTGGACTTCGTCGAGCTTCGGCAGGGGATGCTCGCCTATCTGCCGGTCGGCAGCGTCATCGGGCTCATTTTGCTGGGTGAGCTGGTCCTGGTGCTCGTCTCGTGGTCCATCTCGGAAACGGCGCTCAAGGTTGTAGGCCGCACCGCCCGCGCCAGGGCATCTCGAACACCGAGGCCATCGGGCGCATCTTGTACACGAAGTACATCTACTACTTCGAGGCAGCCGGCCTCGTCCTTCTTGTCGCAATGATCGGCGCCATCGTGCTGACCCTTCGCCACAAGGAGGGCGTAAGGCGCCAGGAGGTGGCCAGGCAGGTCTCCCGGCGGCCGGCGGCGCCATCGAGGTGCGAAAGGTGCGGCCGGGGCAGGGGATCTGAGGGGCGGCGATCGCAGCATGGTCATCGGACTTTCCCACTACCTCACTGTCGCGGCGATCCTGTTCACGACCGGAATATTCGGCATTTTCCTCAATCGCAAGAACGTCATCGTCATTCTGATGTCGATCGAACTCATGATGCTTGCCGTGAATATCAACCTGGTCGCTTTTTCCTCTTTCCTCAATGATCTGACCGGCCAGGTGTTTGCGCTTCTGGTGCTCACGGTTGCCGCCGCTGAGGCGGCGATCGGCCTGGCGATCCTGGTGGTTTACTTCCGCAACCGCCGCACGATTGCGGTCGAAGACATCAATCTGATGAAGGGCTGAGGGAACGTGTATCAGCTGATCGTCTTCCTGCCCCTTCTCGGCGCCATCGCCGCGGGCTTGCTGGCAACTGCGCTGCCCAAGGCCGTGGCTCAGGCGCTGGCGCGGCCGGGCGGCAGGGCGTGACGCATTTCATGCCTCCGCTGATCCGACATGCGACAGTCAGGCGCGGAATGGGCGGCCTACCTGACCTCCGGCCTTCTGGTGGTTTCGGCAATCCTGTCCTGGGTTGCATTCATCGCCTACCACTTGCCCGCAGGTGGGATTGAGAAAAGTCGAGGTGCTGGCGTTCATTCGTTCGGGTGATCTCGTCGCTCCACTGGTCGTTGCGCATCGACACACTAAGCGCCGTCATGCTGGTGGTCGTCACGACCGTCTCTTCCCTCGTGCATATCTACTCGATCGGCTACATGAGCCATGATCCGCATCAGCCGCGGTTCTTTTCCTATTTGTCGCTGTTTACGTTCGCCATGCTGATGCTGGTGACGGCCGACAATCTCGTGCAGCTGTTCTTTCGGCTGGGAAGGCGTCGGTCTCTGCTCCTATCTGTTGATTGGCTTCTGGTATCATCGTCCTTCCGCCAATGCCGCGGCCATCAAGGCCTTCATCGTCAATCGGGTTGGCGATTTCGGTTTCGCACTCGGGAATTTTCGCCTGCTTTGCGGTCTTCGGCACGCTCGACCTCGATTCGATATTTCGCTGCCGCACCCGACCCATGTCGGCAAGACCATGGAATTTCTGGGCGCCGACTGGGACATGCTCACGACCATCTGTCTCCTGCTGTTCATGGGTGCGATGGGAAAGTCGGCGCAGTTCTTGCTGCATACCTGGCTTCCCGATGCCATGGAGGGCCCAACCCCCGTATCAGCCCTGATACACGCCGCCACGATGGTGACTGCCGGGGTGTTTCTGGTGGCTCGAATGTCGCCGCTGTTTGAGGATGCGCCAGATGCGCAGGCGGTCGTTGCGGTTGTTGGCGCGATCACGGCGTTCTTCGCTGGAACAGTCGCCTTGGCGCAAAATGACATCAAGCGGATCATCGCCTATTCGACCTGCTCGCAGCTCGGCTACATGTTCGTCGCCATGGGCATTGGTGCTTACGGCATCGGCATGTTGCATCTCTTTCACCCATGCCTTTTTCAAGGCTCTGCTGTTTCTCGGCTCGGGCTCCGTCATTCACGCGATGTCCGGCGAGCAGGATATCCGGCAAATGGGGGGCTTGGCTGGCCATTTGCGCACGACCTGGGCGATGATGCTGATCGGCACCCTGGCTCTGACCGGATTTCCGCTGACGGCGGGCTACTATTCGAAAGATGCCGTGATCGAGACGGCTTTCGCCAGTCACGATCGCGGTCGCTGACTTCTGCTTCTGGGCTCTCATCATTGGCGCGCTGCTGACCTCAATCTATTCGTGGCGGCTGATGTTTCTCACGTTTCACGGCAATGCGCGCGCCAGTGAGGAAGTAATGAGCCATGTCCACGAATCGCCGACCTGATGCTCATTCCTCTTTACGTCCTGGCTGCCGGGTCGCTGTTGGCGGGTTATCTTTTCAAGGACTATTTCTTTGGCGCCGACGAAGCGCTGTTCTGGAGCAATTCCATCTACCGGCGCCCCGAAAACGAGATCGTGCACGAGCTTCACAAGTGCCGTTGGAGCGTCAAACAACTGCCGACCGGCAATGATGGCGCTGGGTTTGGCGATTGCGACTTCTGTTCTACATCGTGCGTCCGGGTTGGCCGAAGCGGCTGGCGGCCGTAAGCGGGCCGATCTACAGATTTTTGCTCAACAAGTGGTACTTCGATGAGCTGTATGACGTCGCTGCTTCGTTCGCCCGACCAAGGCCCTGGGCCGATTTCTGTGGAAAAAAGGCGACGGCTTGCTCATCGACGGCCTGGGTCCGGATGGCGTCGCGGCCCGCGTCATCGATGTGACGCGGGGCGTTGTCCGCCTGCAGACTGGCTACGTCTATCACTATGCGTTTGCCATGCTCATCGGCGTGGCGCTGCTCGTAACCTGGTACATGTTTGCGGGCCGACTTTGATGCCCGGCTGGCCTATTCTTTCGCTTGTAACGTTTCTGCCGCTGATCGGCGCGCTGTTTGTGCTCGTGGTTCGCGGCGACGACGCCATCGCGCGCCGCAACATGCGTTGGACCGCGCTGTTTACCACCGTGCTGGTCTTCGTCCTTTCACTCACCATTCTGGTTCGATTTCGACCGCGGCTTGCCGGGGTTTCAGTTTCTCGAGGAACGAGCCTGGCTGGGCAGCTTTTCCAGCTATCGCCTGGGCGTCGATGGCATTTCCATGCCGTTCGTAATTCTGACCACGCTGCTCATGCCGCTGTGCATTCTTGTCAGCTGGGCCATGGAGCAGCGTGTGAAGGAGTACATGATCGCCTTTCTCGTCCTCGAAACGATGATGATCGGCGTCTTCTGCTCGCTCGATCTGTTCCTGTTCTATTGTTCTTCGAAGCGGGCCTGATCCCAATGTTCCTGATCATCGGCATTTGGGGCGGCGCGCAGCGCGTCTACGCAAGCTTCAAGTTTTTTCTCTACACGCTCCTGGGATCGGTGTTGATGCTCCTGGCCATGTTCGCCATGTATTGGCACGCCGGAACTTCCGACATCGTGGCTCTTGCTGGCCGAGAGCAAGTTTCCGGCCTCCATGCAAACATGGTTGTGGCTGGCGTTCCTCGCCTCGTTTGCCGTCAAGCTGCCGATGTGGCCGGTGCATACCTGGTTGCCGGACGCGCACGTTGAGGCCCCCACGGCCGGCTCCGTCATCCTGGCGGCGGTGCTGCTCAAGATGGGCGGCTACGGCTTCCTGCGCTTCTCGCTGCCGATGTTCCCGGAAGCCTCCGTCATCGTTTGCGCCGCTGATGTTCGCGCTTTCGGTCGTGGCCATCATCTACACGTCGCTGGTGGCTCTGGCCCAGGAAGACATGAAGAAGCTGATTGCCTATTCGTCGGTAGCGCACATGGGCTTCGTGACCATGGGCATCTTCTCCATGACCCGCCAGGGAATTGACGGCGCATTGTTCCAGATGATCTCGCACGGTTTCGTGTCGGGCGCGCTGTTCCTGTGTGTCGGCGTGGCATACGACCGGCTGCACACCCGCGACATTGAAGCTTACGGCGGCTTGGTCGACCGGATGCCGTTCTACGCCATGACGTTCATGGTGTTCACGCTGGCCAACGTCGGCCTTCCCGGCACCAGCGGATTCATTGGGGAATTCCTGACGCTGGCAGGTGCTTTCAGGGTCAAATACCACGGTGGCATTCCTGGCGACCTTCGGGATCATACTGTCGGCAGCCTATGCACTCGTGGCTCTACCGCCGGGTGATCTTCGGCAAGCTCGAGAAGCCGGGCCTTCATGCACATACGGACATGAACGGGCGCGAGATGCTGGCGCTCACACCACTGATCGTTCTTACGATCTTCTTCGGCTTCTATCCCACACCGATATTGGATGTCTTTGCGTCATCGGTCGATCAGCTGATGAGTGATCTGGTGCAGACCGGCAGTACCGCCGGGAGCGCGAACTGGGCGTGGTCAAGGTGATGGAAACGCAGCTCCCGGCACTGACTGACATATTGAACCACGCCGACGCGGTGCCGGCAGCGGCCGAGATCGTGCTCTCGCTTGCCGCCATGAGTCTTGCTCATCCTCGGCGTGATCATGCGCAGGCTCAGCGTGGAAGTTGCCAACACTCTGGCCCTGTTGGCGCTGGCGGTGGCAGCCGTGTTGGTTGTCTCAAGTCCGGCAGGCGAGGTGAGCGGTTTCGGCGGCGCCTACATCGTCGACAGCTTTGCCCGCGCCATGAAGATACTCAACATCTTCGGGACTGCTGTCACTCTCGTGCTCTCGCACCATTTCATGAAGGTAGAGGGCATGGCCTGCTTCGAGTACCCGGTGCTCGTCCTTCTTGCCAGCCGTCGGCATGCTGATGATGATCTCGGCCAACGACCTCATATGCTCTTTACATGGGACTCGAACTGCAATCGCTGACGTTGTACGTCATCGCTGCTTTCGACCGCGACAATGCGCGTTCGTCAGAAGCGGGTCTCAAGTACTTTGTCCTGGGCGCACTGTCCTCCGGCATGCTGCTCTACGGCATGTCGCTCATTTACGGCACCAGCGGCAGCACGAACTTCGCCGCCATCGCTGCGGCATCGTCGGCATCCGGGACTAGCCTCGGCCTTGTTGTCGGCTTGGTGTTCTTTATTGCCGGGCTGGCATTCAAGATTTCTGCCGTGCCTTTCCATATGTGGACGCCGGACGTCTACGAGGGCTCGCCCACTCCTGTGACTGCCTTTTTCGCCGCCGCACCGAAAGTTGCGGCAATGGCCGCTTTTACCCGAGCGATGATGCGAGCCGTTTCCAGCGCTGGTTGGCGACTGGCAGCAGATTCTCGTGTTCATTTCGATTGCCTCGATGGTGCTTGGAGCTTTTGCGGCAATCGGACAGAGCAACATCAAGCGCCTTCTTGCCTACTCCTCGATCGGCCACATGGGTTTTGCGCTGGTTGGCCTGGCGGCGGGCGGCGCCGACGGGGTGCGCGGCGTTGTGGTCTACATGATCATCTACATGATCATGACCCTCGGAACGTTTGCCTGCGTCGTGGCGATGCGAAGAAGAGATGGCCCTGTCGAAACCATATCTGATCTGGCGGGGCTCGCCCGCCACGACAAGTTTATGGCGTTCGTGCTGGCCATGCTGATGTTTTCTCTTGCCGGCATTCCGCCACTGGCGGGGTTCTTTGCCAAGTATTTCGTGTTCATGGCGGCGATCAAGTCGGGACTTGTCACGCTCGCTGTCATCGGCGTTATCGCCAGCGTGGTCAGCGCCTACTACTATCTGCGCATCGTCAAGCTCATCTACTTCGACGAGCCGGTGGCAGGCATTCGTGCGGGCGCCGGGAGAGGTTCGTTTGGTGATCCTTCTCGCCGGACTGTTTGTGGTCGGATTTGTGCTGTTCGCCCAGCCAATCGTTGCGTTGGCGCAGTCGGCCGCGATGTCTTGTGCTGTAGTTTCCGTGACTGCACGAGTTCGACGTGGCCATCGGCGCGCGGGCAAGGCACCTGACCAGCTGTCGATTCGACAAATGCCGAAGCGCTTAGGCTTGCGCAGGCAGGCGAGGAAGGGCCCTTGTGGATATGGGCGGATGTGCAGCAGCAGGGCCGGGGGCGGCGGGGCCGACGTTGGGATTCCGATGCGGGCAATCTCTATGCGACGCTACTGGTCGCCTCGATGCGCTGCCAGGCCAGGCAGCGAGCCTAAGTCTGGCCGCACCCTTGGCAGTCCTGGCGACGGTCAATGGTTTCCTGCCTGGTGGCATGCGGGCGCGACTGAAGTGGCCCAACGACGTTCTTTTGCCGGGCGCAAGGTGGCGGGAATTCTGGTTGAGTCCCTAATGACCGGACATGTCGGACCGGTATATGTTCGTCATCGGGTGCGGCCTCAATCTGCGCCATGCGCCGCTTCGTCGCGCTATGGCGCAACCAGCCTCAGCGAGCACGGTGCCGCCGCATCTCCTGCTTGCTGCGCTCAAGGTGCTGGTTCGCGAAATGGCGCTCGCCCTTGCCCTGTGGGATGGCGGGGCAGGAGTTGCCGCAGTCTGCGCCGCGTGGATGAGCCATGCGGATGGTTTGGGGCGAAGGATGGTCGTGATGCGCGGGGCATGAGGCGCTGTCCGGAGACTTTCGCCGGCCTCGCGCATTCGGGGGCGTTGCAGTCTGCGTCTCGCCGATGGGCAGACTCGCCGAAATCAACGCCGGCGAAGTCTTGTCTGTCGATGCCGCGCCCGAGACCGCCGCTTGAGCAGGAAGCAGCGCTGACGATCGGCCGGCGGAGTTCATGCTCCTGCCGCTCGGCGGCATGGGCGAGATCGGCATGAACTGCTATGCCTATGGCTATGGCCCGCCCTCGGATCGGCAGTGGATTCTGGTCGATCTCGGCGTGAAATTTGGCGAGGAGCAGGAACCTGGCATCGATATGGTGCTGCCCGATCTGGCCTTCATGGAGGCCGAGAGCGGGCGAGGCTGATCGCGATTGTTCTTACCCACGCCCACGAAGACCATATGGGTGCGCTGCCTTGGCTCTGGGATCGTCTCCGCAAGCCGGTGTATTGCACTCCCTTTGCCGCGGAGGTCTTGAAACTCAAGCTCGCCGAAACCGCGATCCTCGACCAGGTGCCGCTCAAGACACTGCCCCTTGGGGCCGTTTCGGGCTTGGCCCATTCAGCCTCGAGTACGTCAGCGTGACGCATTCGATCCCCGAATCGAATGCGCTGGTGATCCGCACTCCGCTGGGCACGGTGCTGCACTCCGGGGACTGGAAGATCGACAATGCGCCGTCAATTCCGCCGGAGCTCGATGAAGGCCGCCTTCCCGAGCGATCGGCGAGGAAGGCGTCTGCGCCTTCGTGTGCGACTCGACCAACGTGCTGCGGGCGGGCGCCTCCCCTTCCGAAGGCGAGGTGGCGGCTGGCTCTGGAGCGAATTATCGCCGATGCCAGGGGGCGTGTCGCAGTAACAACGTTCGGGTCCCACGTCGGTCGAATGGCTTCCGCGGCCCGTGCTGCCCGCAAGGCGGGCCGGGAGGTGGTGGTCGCCGGCCGCGCCATGCGCAGCATGATTGCCTGCGCGCGCGCAGTGGGTCTGCTGGCCGACGAAGGTGATTTTCTCGACGAGGAGGCGTTCGGCTATCTGCCGCCCGAGCGAACGCTGTTGTTGTGCACGGGAAGCCAGGGCGAGCCGCGCGCCGCGCATTGCGCGCATCGCCGAGGAGACCCATCCCACGATAGCTCTTGATGCCGGGCGATACCGTTGTCTTCTCGTCGAAAACCATCCCGGGAAACGAAAAAGCAGTCGGCGCCGTCATCAACAACCTGGCGCGTCGCGGCATCTCGATCATCACTGGTGACCAGGCAGCCGTGCATACCTCCGGTCATCCCCGGCAGGAGGAGCTGCGGCAGTTTTACCAGTGGCTGCAGCCGCAACTTGTGGTGCCCATGCATGGCGAAGCGTGGCATCTCCAAAGCTCATGCGGAGTTTGCGCAGTCCTGTGGCGTGCCCGAATACCGCCATCATCGACAACGGACAAATTCTGCGCCTGGCGCCCGCACCACCTGAGGTTTCTGGCCAAGCGCCGGTGGGACGCCTGCATGTCGACGGGCGTCTGATCGTGGCCGCAATCGATGGTCCGGCCCGCATGCGCCGCAAACTGTCCTTTGTCGGCATCGTCTTCGTCAGTCTGGGCCTCGACGACAACGGCAACATAGTGTCGAATCCGGTCGTGAAGGCGGACGGCTTGCCCGCTGCCGACGAGCAGGGAACGCCGTTTGAGGACTTTCTGCTCGAGGTGGTTGACGACGCGCTCGATTCAATGCCGCGTGCCCGGCGCAGAGACGATGGCGTTGTCGTCGAGGCGATCCGGCATGCCGTTCGCCGCGCCGCCGACACCACCTGGGGCAAGAAACCCGTCTGTCACGTTGGCTCTGCACAGGATGTAGAGATTTGTGCCGATGCGAATCTCCCTCCAGCCTGTTATCTGAGTTCACTCACAGCACTTCGAGCGCAGTAGGCTAACAGCGATCAACACTGATTCCACTTGGGCTGAACTGCTCTTCAGGGAAGCAAAGCATGGGTAAACGAACTGCCCCGCCCGCACCTCAATCCGTCGAGAGCATCAATCTGCGGGCGGCACTGGAAGAACGCTACCTCGCCTATGCTCTCTCCACGATCATGCACCGGGCTCTGCCCGACGCCAGAGACGGCCTCAAGCCGGTACACCGCCGCATCCTGTACGGCATGCATATTCTCCGGCTGAACCCCGGCACTGCGTTCAAGAAGTGCGCCAAGATTGTCGGCGATGTCATGGGATCGTTTCATCCGCATGGCGATCAGGCGATCTATGATGCGCTGGTTCGCCTGGCCCAGGACTTCGCTTCACGCTACCCCCTCGTCGAGGGGCAGGGAAACTTCGGCAATATCGACGGTGACAGCGCTGCTGCCTACCGGTACACCGAGGCCCGCATGACCGATGTGGCGCGTGCGCTGCTCGACGGTATCGATGAAAACACCGTTGACTACCGGCGCGAACTATAGCGGCGAAGGAGAGGAGCCGGCAGTGCTGCCCGGCGCCTTTCCCAACCTCCTTGCCAACGGCGCCTCCGGGATCGCAGTCGGCATGGCGACCTCGATCCCTCCTCACAATGCCGCGGAACTTTGCGAGGCTGCGCTGCACCTCATCAAATATCCCAAGGCGACTGTCGACAAGCTGCTGCAGTTCGTGCCGGGGCCGGATTTTCCGACTGGCGGCGTTGTCGTTGACCCACGCGATTCCATCATGGAGGCATATCGGACCGGCCGCGGTTCCTTTCGGACCCGGGCTCGCTGGATCCGGGAAGACCTCGGTCGCGGTGCCTGGCAGGTGGTCGTTACTGAAATTCCGTTTCAGGTCCAGAAGGGCAGGCTGGTCGAGAAGATCGCCGAACTTCTCGGCGAGCGGAAACTTCCCCTGTTGGGTGATGTCCGCGATGAGTTGGCTGAGGATATCCGCCTGGTCCTCGAGCCCAAGAGCCGCACCGTCGACCCAACCCTTCTGATGGAGTCGCTGTTTGTCGCCACAGAGCTCGAGGCGCGCATTCCCTTGAACCTGAATGTCCTCAGCCGGGGCAAGGTCCCGTCGGTGATGTCCCTGCGTGATGCGTTGCGCGAGTGGCTGGACCATCGCCAGCAGGTTCTGATCCGCCGAACCAAATTCAGACTTGACCAGATCGCCAGCCGGCTCGAGGTGCTCGACGGCTACCTTGTCGCCTACCTGAATATCGATGCCGTCATCAAGATAATTCGTACCGAGGACGAGCCGAAACCCGTCCTCATGCGCAGGTTCAAGCTCAGCGATGTTCAGGCCGAAGCTATTCTCAATATGCGACTGCGCGCCTTGCGGAAGCTCGAGGAAATCGAGATCCGCACCGAGCACGAAGCGTTGAAGAAGGAGCGCTCGACCCTCAACGCACTGATGCGTTCCAGCGACGCCCAATGGGCGTCGATCGGCGAGGAAATCAGGCAAACCAGGGAGAAGTATGGTCCGAAGACGCCGCTCGGCAGGCGACGTACGCGGTTCGAAGCCGCCCCCGACGTCGATGTGGAGAGCGAGCAGGCCCTTGCTGTCAGGGAGCCGATCACGGTCGTCTGCTCACAGAAGGGCTGGATCCGGGCCATCCGGGGCCACCTCGGCGATACTGAGGACCTCGCCTACAAGGACGGCGACGCGGGCAATTTTGTCGTCAGGGCGGAAACAACGGACCGGATTCTTTTGCTGGCCTCATCGGGCAAGTTCTACACGCTCGACGCAGCCAGGCTTCCCGGGGGACGTGGCCACGGCGAGCCCGTTCGGTTGATGGCCGATCTTGAGGCGGGAGACGCCATTGTGGCCCTGTTCGCCCACCGGCCCGGACGCAGGTTGCTCGTTGCCTCCACCGACGGAAGCGGGTTTGTTGTCGGCGAAAGCGACTGTGTGGCTACGACGCGCAAAGGCAAGCAGGTTCTCAACGTCAAGTCGCCCGCGCTGGCACAGGCTTGCGCAGTCGTGCACGAGACGGCCGACCATGTGGCCGTTGTTGGTGACAATCGCAAACTTCTGATCTTCCCGCTGCGGGATGTGCCTTCCATGAGCCGGGGCCGGGGGGTAAGACTGCAGAAGTACAAGGATGGTGGTCTTTCGGATATTCGCGCGCTTACTCTCCGCCAGGGCCTGTCATGGACGGATTCCTCCGGCCGCAGTTTCACTCTCAATGAACTCCGCGATTGGACTGGCGAACGGGCGCAAAGTGGGCGTTTGGCACCGAAGGGCTTTCCCAGGAGCAATCGCTTCGGATACCTGCCGGGTGCTGACGATTGAGGGGACCGCTTGGCCGACAGCGGGCTAGTGGACCGAAATGCCTGTATGACCGTCGTCGCTGATCGTCAGCCTTAAGGTTGACTTGGCCCTTACCGCCGTGCGGGCTGCAAAAGGATGAAAGGCCTGATGCCAGTGACCCCGGGTGCCGGGGCCGTTGCTTATCGGTCTCACCCCCGAACTGGGCCTCGAACCAGGTTATGACGCCGTCGGCCACGCCCGATCGGTAGGCTCGCACCTTCGCCGGCGCCGCTTCTGGCAGGAAAGATAACAGTAATCCCGCAACCGGAAAGCGTCCGAGAGCGGCGTGTATTCGTGCATTCTCTCGCGAATGGGGAAATAGGTCCGCGTGGAATGGTGATTGAGCGCCGACAGGTCGAAACCGCAAGCGATATCCACCTGATTGAGTTTGCGCAGCACGGGGGCCTCGACCAACGTTCCGAATTGCCTGACGACAGATGGCAGAATCAGGGTTTGCGGCCCGGCAAACTGACGGATGTCCTGGGCGATCGAGAAGAATCCTTCGCCGACCACGCCGCAGTCGAGCGTCTCGGTGAAGATGATATCGGGGGAGCTGCGCAGGCTGCCGCTACTGATCAGGGCGTCCGAGCCTGTCCGCAGTAGCGTGATCCGGTTCCCGTAGGGAGTGTGTGCGATGGTAGCGCTTGCAACCTCGGCGAGTTCGTCGTTGATCTCGCAGGTATACACATGCTCCGCTCCGTACTTTGCGAACAACAGGGCCATCAGCCCGCATCCGGTTCCGATCTCGAGTACGGTCTTGCCCCTTAGATCGAGGCCGGCGACCATGTTTTCCAGGGCTGAGTTGCGGTCTGCATCATTAAGCATCGCGAAATGCCAGGAAGGAAAACTTCTATGGCCTGCGCTCGAACATACTTCAAGAAACTTCGGAACATCGTCCACCGGAATTGGCCCCCACTTCTCCCCACGCCGACCTTGCCGTGCCGTGCTGGCGCGGGCCGACGAACGCCAGCATTATCCGGGTTAGAATGCTTAACATTCTGTTCAAGCATCTGAAAATTCTGAGCCGGTTGCAGAAAAATTCGTGCTGGACGCGGCCCCTTAACAAGAACTTTCGTTCAATTGTTCCGATCCTCGACGAACTCCGGTAAGCAATTCAAAATATTCTCTCGTCCTCAGGAAAGGGGCGTTGACATCCATGCCCGACAGCATCCGCTCTGGGAGTAATTTGGCTGTATGACGACGCAGGTCAGCTGGATAGCCGGCGGGCAGAAGTCTGCTCTGCCGGAGGTCGACGGCGCTGAAACTGCCGCCGAAGATCACTTCCTTCAGTGGGAAGGCATGGTCAAGGTTAGCCATGGCCTGGATGGAACGGAAATCAGGTGGTCTGTGTTTTCGGCCAACTGGGCGTCGCTCTACTTCGTCCTGGAGTGGATCGAGACCTATCCGGGACCGTTTTCGTTGAAGTATTACCTTCTCGGCTGGTTTGAGGAGCACGCTGAAACTGCGCATGAGGCACGAGAGCGAATTGAAACCATTGTGGCCAAGAGCGACATTCACTTGACCCAGCGGACGTTCGTCCGCGACGCCGATCCTCGGCGCAAGGACATCCCGCCCCTGTTGCGCAACGCACTCGTTGATAAGATGGCCCTTCCCGACCACAGCATCGACTGCGTTTACGACAACGATCAGGATCGGTATCGGGTAGTGCGCATCGGAAGCGAAACGCCCATTGCGAAGGTTTTCGGTTTTCACCCGGTTTCCTACCCGTGTATCAACGGACTGTCGTACGATCAGATGGTGAGCGAAGCATATGGCAAGGTCGTCGCGACCAGCCAGCCGCACTACGACCATGTAATTGCGGCAATGACGACTCCCCATGGATCCGTCGTCTGGTTTCCCTATCAACGGGTAATCCTGCCCCATGAGTGGCAGGATGGCAGCAAGGGAGTATCGGTCGTCAGTCAGGTGGCGCGAGTGGACATCAGGATAATCTAGCGGCCCGCTCCTCGACCAAATATTCGAAGTCCGACCGCTCCGAGAGCGCGAGCCACTCCAGGCGTTCAGCGCCTTGCGGCATCCAATCCCATTCAAAGAATCCACGCTCCATGTGGGCGTAGCCGATGCGGGTTACAAATCCCTTGGTCGCCATGGAGTTTTTTATTATGCCCCACATGGCGTCGGGGTTCCATCGGATGAAGGCGATGAGCATGCCAAGCAGCGGTATCGTTTCCACGGCCTCCTTCTTCTTTACGTCTTTGCTGATCCAGATTTCGCCGTGATAGACCACACGCCCCTTGATGCGCTCAGCGATTGAGTTTTTCGGTGGCCGCATCCTGGCGGGGACAATCAGCTCGCCGCGCTTGACGTAGATGCCGATGACGAAGCCAAGCGCCCAGTCGGCAAGGCTGGTGTCAATAATGTCCAGCCGGAATGCCTGCAGGGACACCAGTTCGTTGTTCCTGTTGAAGCCGGCGGTCCAGAATGCTTTCGCTGCACTGAGTTGCGTAACGCCCGGATCGAAGAAAGGTGAAACGGGCTCCTGGCGCACCGCCTTGCGTATCGCAGCAAAGGCCTCGAAATCGGTTGATAGATCAAGGCGTATTTCTAGCTGCCGGGTTTGTTCGTAGAGCGCACTTACTAGCCGCGCCGCGGCAAGCGGATTGGCAAGGCCGCTCAGCATTTTTCCCCCCAATGCCGACAGAAGGCGTCCCGATGGACAACCATGCATTACCCGCTAGCCGCGGGAAACTTCCGCAATGTTTGGCGCCTCAGCTGACTAGATTTGCTGCAGGGCCGGGTTTCGTTGCCGCGAAGCGCCTATCCTCCAGGCACAGAGCACGACGAGGGTGAGGAAAATGATGGCTCCGCCGATGAAGGCATTCAGCGTAGGCAACTCACCGAAAATCATCCAGATCCACACGGGCGTGAACACCGTATCAAGAAGGAACAGCAATGCGACTTCGGCAGCGGGGATATACATCGGGCCCAGTGCAATCAAGCCCGAAGCCAGCGGCATCACCATCAAGCCGTTCAGTGCAAGCCAACCCCAGCTTTCTGTTGTCAGCGAACCCGGGTCGGCGCCCAGGAACACACAGGCAATCAGAGCAGATGCGAAGCTTCCAACCGCCAGGCTGGGTATCACGTTTTTTCTCGATTGCCGCACTGCAGTGAGGGCGATTGCAGTGCAAATGGCCACGCCGATAGCGAGTATGTCGCCGAAGTACGTACCAGTCGCGAGCCCGTCCCACACGATAATGAGCACCCCGAGCATGGAAAGGGCGATTGATGTCCCGACAACCGGATGTATGGCTTCCTTGAGAAAGAGTCGGGCGAAGATTGCGCAAAAGATGGGATTCAGCGCCAGGATAAAGACGATGTTGGCCGCGGTGGTCATCGTTACGGCGGCTATGAACATGATGTTGGCCAGCGTGTTGGTCACCGCCACGATAACTCCGGTTCTGCCGTTGATGAACGGCTCGCGGTGCCCGCGCAGATAGCGGAAGAGGACCCACCAAACGCAGATCGCAAGCGCCAACAGGATGCCTCGGGCCGCCACCATCGACCAGCGATCGCCGTCCGCAAGCCGCAACAGTGGGACATCGAGGGTGAATAGCAGGGCACCAGCCGAGGTCAGCGCCAAGCCGCGCCGATAGCCGGTGCTGGGCTGAACTTCAAGCCCGTGAGTCATGCGATTGACCGCCTGCCCGCGGGGCTGAACGCTGAATGTCGGCATGGTAAGTCGCCCCCGAACAATACTGCCTCAAACAGGTCCCCCGTGTGCATCCCCCTCGGTCTACGTTTGCAAACTTGTGGATAGCGTCTCTGGTTGCAGTTTGTCGCAATTCAGAGATTTGTGAGGCGGTTGCGTCTATCTGTTGATCCTGAAGGCTGTCGGCGGTCGTCGATAAGCAATTCGCTGACCGCAAGCTCAGACATTACGCACGGCACTCCGGGGCGGCTAGGGGAGATCGGCAGTGCCGGCCCCGCGGGCATTACTTGTGGAAGAGTACCCAGCCATCGCGGGTCAGGCGCTCTTGTGGGAGAAAACGAGCCTTGTAGTTCATTTTGCTCGATCCTCCGACCCAGTAACCGAGATAGACAAAAGGCAATCCCCGGTCCCGAGCCCGGCGAATATTGTCGAGTATGACATAGGTGCCCAGACTGCGGCGCGACAGATCAGGGTCAAAGAAGGAGTAGATCAGAGAAATGCCGTCGTGGAGAACGTCGACCAGCGCTGCCGCCACTAGTTGCGACTCGCTCTCCCGCCCGTGTGTCGGGCACCGATACTCGATCAGGCGAGTGTCGACGAAGCTCTCGTCCACCATTGCCGCGAAGTCGAGCACCGTCATGTCGGCCATGCCGCCGTCAGCATGTCTGGCATCGATGTAGGCGCGGAACAAGGCGTACTGCTCTGCAGTGGCCCTTGCCGAAACCGTTCTCGCAACCAGGTCGTCATTGGCAAATAGAATGCGCCGGAAGCCGGTGCGCCAGTTGAATGTCTTCGTTGGCACGCGAACGGAAACGCACGACGCGCAGCCATCGCAGGCAGGCCGGTAGGCGATGTTCTGGCTACGCCGAAATCCGCCGTGCGACAGTGTGTTGTTGAGGAGCTTGGCATCGTGGCCGATAAGGTGTGTGAACACCTTGCGCTCCAGCCTGCCCGTCAGATACGGGCAGGGGGCCGGCGCGGTGATGAAGAACTGCGGAAAGTGGCGGCGTTCGATGCTCAATCGATTGTCCTATGTCGTTCCCCACTCGATATTATCACGAGTCCGGCGGCGGAAAAGCGCGTTCAAGCCAACTCCTTTCCCCCCGGGGCATCGAGGACGCGGATGACAAAGCCTTGGTCGGCGACGAGCGCTACGATGTCTTCCGCATGTTTGCGGTCTCGTGTCTCGATCATGATTTCCAGTTCCGCTCCCTTTGCCGGTACATCGAGAAACATTCGCTGATGCGATACTTCAAGGATGTTGGCGCCATTCTTTCCGAGCAGCGTTGCAATGCGGCCGAGAACGCCCGGACGATCGTCGATGAGTATGCGAAGGTTCACGATGCGCATCTCACGCTGCAGCTCGCGGGTAATAACCGATGCGAGGATGCGTGCATCGATGTTGCCGCCACAGAGGACCAGGCCGACCTTCCGGTTGCGGAAGCGCTCCTGGTCGGCCATTACCACGGCGAGTCCTGCCGCTCCCGCTCCTTCGGCCAGTATCTTCTGATGCGAGAGGTAGGCTATTACCGCGCTCTCGATGTCCAACTCGCTTACAAGGCGCACGTCATCGACAAACTGCCGGCACAGCGAGATCGTACGTTCGGTTACGTTCTTCACCGCGATGCCTTCGGCCAGCGTCGAGCCCCCGCAAATCGCGATCTCGCCGCGTAGCGCCGAATACATCGAGGGATAGAGTTTGACTTCCGCCCCGACAATTTCGATGGTCGGTTTCCGGTGTTTCGCTGCCACAGCAACGCCGGCAATGACGCCGCCGCCGCCAATCGGCACGACGATGACATCCAGCCCCGGCTCGTCGGCAAGCATTTCGATGCCGATAGTGCCTTGGCCAGCGATGATTTTGTCGTCGTCGTAGGGGTGAACAAGAGTAAGCGACCTTTCTCCCAGAATGATTTCTGCCGCCACCTGGCTATCGGCTAGAGTCTCGCCCGAGAGGATCACCCCGGCGCCCAGGGCCCGCGTTCGCTCCACCTTGTTGGCGGGAGTGGTCTCGGGCATTACGATCGTCGCCGGTATGCCGAGCCGCCGTGCATGATAGGCGACAGCCTGGGCATGGTTGCCGGCCGACATGGTAATGACGCCACGTGCCTTCTCGGCGGGCGTTAGGCTCGACATCTTGTTGTAGGCGCCGCGATCCTTGAAGGAGTTCGTCACCTGCATACTTTCGAGCTTCACGTAGATCTGCGCGCCCGTCACGTCGGATAGTTTTGCGGAAAAGAGCAGTGGCGTTCTGACCACATGCCCTTTCAACGTCTGGCAGGCTCGCTCGATATCCTGGATGGTGACAGCCATGAAGCTTCAGGTCTTGCCGGGTTGGCCCGAAGACTAAGCCCCCGCCAATTTCATCCGATTGGCGACCTCGTAGGCGAAATACGTCAGGATACCGTCGGCGCCCGCGCGCTTGAATGCGAGCAGGCTTTCGTCGATGGCCTTGTCGCCGTCCAGCCACCCGTTGCGTGCTGCCGCCCTGATCATCGCGTACTCGCCCGATACCTGATACACGAAGGTCGGTACGGCAAACGTCTGTTTCACCCGGAACAAGACGTCAAGATAGGGCAAGCCAGGCTTTACCAGCACCATGTCGGCCCCCTCGGCCAGGTCCAGTTCGACCTCACGCATTGCCTCATCGCTGTTGCCGGAATCCATTTGATAGGTTTTCTTGTCGCCGACCAGAATGCCTGAGGAGCCTACCGCGTCGCGAAACGGGCCGTAGAAACTGCTCGCGAACTTGGCACTGTAGGCCATGATCATCACACTCTCGAAGCCGTTCCCTTCGAGTATTTGCCTGATCGCAGCGACGCGGCCATCCATCATATCGGATGGCGCTACGATATCGCAGCCCGCCTCCGCCTGGACGAGAGACTGACGGGCCAGCACCTCGACGGTTCGATCGTTGGCGATCTCCTGGCCCTCCATGAGGCCGTCATGCCCGTGACTCGTATAGGGATCGAGTGCTACGTCGCATAGTATTCCGATACCCGGAACGGACCGCTTGATGGCTTTAATTGCCCGGCACACCAGGTTGTCCGGGTTGAGAGCTTCGCGTCCGTCAGGAGATCGCAATGACGGCTCGACGCTGGGAAAGAGAGCAATAGCGGGAATTTCGAGCTTGGCCGCCACTTCGGCGGCTTGGACGACGAGATCGATCGATAACCGCTCCACGCCCGGCATCGATGCCACGGGCTGCCGCGCCTTGCTGCCCTCGATCACGAACAGTGGCCATATCAAATCGCTCACCGAAACGGTGTTCTCACGCACCAGATTGCGCGACCACACCTTTCTTCGGGCGCGCCGCAGGCGCGTTGCCGGGAATCCCGGTGTTAGCCTTGACGGATGCTCCTGACGGAGCAACCGGGCCGGCTGCCATCCTGTGGGTTTGTCGATGTTTCTGTTCATTTACGCTCCGGAACGGAAGCAATTATGCCTGCTGACCGCCGGTTGCGAAATAGATGATCGCTCTGCCGGGCGCAACGCCGCCGTCTTGGAGAACCCGGCTTCAGGGGGTAACGATCGGTCAACGTTACTTCGAATGCGTTCCGACAATGGCTAAAAGTCAGCTCTATTTTACCAAAGCTTTTCGCCTCGTCTTAACGACGAGCGACTATGTTTTCGCCTGTTTGAGGAAGGGTCCGAAACAAAAACCCTCCTCGGGGAACTACAGGCAGGTGTCCAAATGCAAAATCATACTGCCGCTGCGGCGGCCGACACGCACACTTCTGCGCGACAGGGGGTGAAGCATCGCTACGTCGAGGCGCTGGTGCTCATCGAGCGGCTGCACCGCCGGCTATTGGACGTGATCAAGGATGAGTTCGAGCGGCAGGGCGATCCGGGGGTGAATGCCGTTCAGGCTCTCCTGCTGTTCAATATCGGAGATGCGGAGTTGACTGCCGGGGAACTGAAGACGCGGGGTCACTATCAGGGCTCAAACGTCTCTTACAATCTCAAAAAGCTCGTCGAGGCGGGCTACGTCAATCATGAACGCTCTACCTCCGACAAGCGATCGGTGAGAGTGAGGCTAACGCCTCGCGGCCAGGAGATTCGCCGCAAGGTCGATCACCTCTATAACCGTCAGATTCTCTCGATTACCGATGTGGCTGGCTTATCGATTGAGGAGTTCGACCGTCTCAACAGGGCCCTTGCTCGCCTTGAGCGCTTTTGGACGGACCAGATTCTCTATCGGCTCTGATTCGATCTTCCGCCTCCCGCAGTGACTCCGGCCATTTTGTGGCTCCCGGAGTGCCCCACTGTTGCCCAAATGCTACAGTTGTTTGGTAGCGATCTTCCTGGGTCGTCTCATCCGTCAGGGCATTTTGACGTGAGCCCGCCATGTTGGTAGAGGATAGTCCCAAAGGTGGCGGTGGTGTGCGGGAGCAAGCAAGTGCGTCAAGGAGGTAGCGGGGTGGCAAGACCGGGTGCAGAGCGCGTGGCGCTGCCGGGACCGGGCGGTTTGCTTGGCAGGCGCACGGTACTCCTCTTGCTGAGCGGCGCATTTCTGGCACTTGCCGGCGACCAGGCGTCAGCGTTCAGTCTCTCGAAGCGGTCCAAGAAAGACCAGAACAAGGCGACCACGGTAACGGAAGTCGTCGAGGACGTGCGTGACTCGGCGCCCATGCTTTTCCCCGGCAGCGACCTGGCGCTCATGAGAGCGATTGCACGCTATGAAATGATCGTGTCGCGAGGCGGCTGGCCAAGGCTCGACAACATCCGAAAGCTCGTTCCGGGGGCTGAGAGCGCCGCCGTCGTAAGACTGAAGCAACGACTTGCGGCAGAGGGCTATCTGGCTCCAGAACAGGCCGCTGACCCGAAATTCGATGGGCCGACCAAACAGGCCGTGTTGCGCTTTCAGCGCAGCCACGGTTTGTCTCCCACTGGAAGGGTCGACAAGAATGTCGCCCAGGCCATGAATGTGGCGGCCGAGCAGCGGCTGGCTACGCTGCGGGCCAACCTCCCCCGCGTCCAGGAGTACTCGCGCAATCTCGGCGATCGCTACATCGTCGTGAACATTCCGGCCGCGCAACTCGAAGCAGTTAGCGGCGGCAGTGTATATTCGCGCCACAACGTCATTGCGGGCAAGCCAGAGCGGCCATCGCCCGTAGTGGCGACCCAGATCGCTGACCTTAATTTCAATCCCTACTGGAACGCCCCCGCCAGCATTGTCGAAAAGGACATCGTTCCGGCGCTGCTCAAGGACCCGCATCACCTCGAGAAGATGAATATTCGGATATTTGATGGCGTGGGCGGCCCTGAAGTCGACCCCGCGACCGTCGATTGGGCCAACACGCGCGGAGACCGCTATCATTTCCGGCAGGAGCCAGGCGGAGAGAACGCCATGGCGACCGTGAAGATCAATTTCCCGAGCCCGTTCGGCGTTTACATGCACGACACTCCCACCAAGAAGCTCTTTACCGCCGGGGACCGCTATTTCTCCTCTGGCTGCGTGCGCGTTGAAGAGGTCCATACGCTCGTTGACTGGATTCTGCGCGGTCAGGATGGATGGGACATGGATCGCATCTCCGCGGTTGCCGACGCCAGCGAGCGGCTGGACGTGAAGGTCAGCGACGGCCCGCAGCTGCGCTGGATGTATCTGACGGCGTGGACGACGGAAGACGGTCGGGTGCATTTCCGGCCCGATGTGTACGAGTTGGACGCCACTGGCTTTGTAGTTGGCCAGCCCCTGCCGCTGGGCCAGGGGCAGGGCAGTCTCCGCTGGACGATGGAGCCCATTCCCTATGGCGAGGACAGCCCGGATGTCTTCCTGGATTTGGACGTCGGCCAGTTGCCGAAGCCCGAGAAGCAGAAAGCTGCAATCCCGAAAACCACCAATTTCAAACCGAAGAAGCGAACCACATCTCTATCGACGTTGACGGGCGAGCGGTCAGTGCCGTCCTTTGGACAACAGGACGCCAACTAGCAGTTGGTTCTAATCACCTTTGCCCTTCGGATTCGGGTCCACCATCTGATTTTGTCGCTGCTCCCGTCCTATGACCATGCGCCTGGTGTTTGACGGCGAGGCGAAGAGACCGGCCGTGCTCAACGAGGTATTGGCCGCAAATCGATCGGGGATGGGGGTATCGTCATGGCAAGGAAAGCCGCGAGAAAGCGTCAGGGATCCTTGATTCCCGCGTTCTTTCGGGAGGGAATTGGGGCGGTCGATCCGTCGCTCGGCGCCGTCGTCCGCAGCGAACTTTCGCGACAGCAGAGCGAAATCGAACTCATTGCTTCCGAAAACATCGTTTCGCGGGCCGTTCTGGAGGCTCAAGGCTCGGTGCTTACAAACAAATATGCCGAAGGCTACCCCGGCCGTCGCTATTATGGTGGTTGCCAGTATGTGGACGAAGCCGAACAGCTGGCCATTGAGCGTGCCAAGAAGCTTTTCGACTGCGCCTACGCCAACGTGCAGCCTCACTCCGGCGCTCAGGCCAACCAGGCGGTGTTTTTCGCACTCCTGCAGCCGGGTGATGCCTTCATGGGGCTCAGCCTCACAGCGGGCGGTCATCTGACTCACGGCTCGCCAGTCAATCAGTCGGGCAAGTGGTTTCGCGTTGTACCCTATGGCGTACGGCCGGACGATCACCGCATTGACTACGATGACGTGCAGCGCATTGCCGAGGCCGAGCGGCCGAAGCTCATCCTCGCCGGCGGTTCATCCTACCCGCGAATCATCGATTTCAGGCGCTTTCGCGAGATCGCCGACGCGGTCGGGGCGATCTTCATGGTTGACATGGCACACATTCGCAGGTCTGGTCGCGGGAGGTGTTCATCCCAATCCGCTGGAGCACGCCCATGTCGTCTCGACGACCACTCACAAGACGCTCCGGGGTCCTCGCGGCGGCATGGTCTTGTCACGCGATCAGGACTTGGGCAAGCGTATAAACTCCGCTGTATTTCCTGGCCTTCAGGGGGGTCCGCTGATGCATGTCATTGCCGCCAAAGCGGTTGCTTTCAGAGAGGCGTTGCGCCCAACCTTCAGGACCTATGCCCGAAATGTCGTCGCCAATGCCTGCCGGCTTGCTGAAACCATGAGCCAGGGCGGATTGGCGATCACTTCCGGCGGCACTGATACGCACCTTCTCCTTGTCGATCTGCGCAAGAAGAAGCTGACGGGAAATATCGTCGAGCGATCTTTGGGCCGCGCCAATATCACCTGCAACAAGAACGGGATTCCCTTCGATCCGGAAAAGCCTGCTGTCACTTCGGGTATCAGGCTCGGAACACCCGCATGCACCACTCGGGGTTTCGGCGCCAGGGAGTTCAAGCGCGTGGGAGAACTGATTATCGAAGTGCTTGACGGCCTTGCGAAGTATGGTGAAGAGGGCAATGCTCGCGTGGAAGCGGCGGTCAAGAAGAAGGTTCTGCAGCTAACCGGCCAGTTTCCGATTTACGTCTAGGGTTCAAGGGGGGCTGATGCGCTGCCCATACTGCGGTAACGGCGACACGCAGGTCAAAAACTCGCGCCCGAGCGAAGATGGGGCTGCGATCCGACGGCGCCGCCTCTGTGCGGACTGCGGCGGCCGCTTCACGACTTTCGAGCGGGTGCAGCTGCGCGAAATTCAGGTTTTGAAGCGCTCCGGCCGCCGCGTTCCTTTCGATCGCGACAAGCTCATGCGTTCAATCCAGATTGCGCTGCGCAAGCGCAATGTCGATCCCGATCGCGTTGAGCGGATGGTGTCCGGCATCGTCAGGCGACTGGAAGGCCTGGGCGAGAACGAAATCAAATCCGAGACCATCGGCAAGCTCGTAATGGAGGCGCTGCGCGGGCTGGACGACGTCGCATATGTGCGGTTTGCTTCGGTCTACAAGAACTTCCGTGAGGCCAAGGACTTCGAAGAGTTGCTGGGAGAGCTTTCAGGCGATGACGGCGAGGAGCCACGCAGTAGTGCCGGCGAGGGCATCAAGAAGGCGTGAACATCAGCAGAACCGCCTTTATTGCCGCGGCGACTGATCGGTCTCATGAGGGAAGAGGATCGCCACTACCTCTTGCAGGCCATAGGTGTCGGCCGGCGCACCATGGGAGCGACCGGAGACAATCCTGCCGTAGGGTGCGTCATTGTAAGCCGCGGAAGTGTGGTCGGCGTTGGGTGGACGCAGGAGGGCGGCAGGCCGCATGCTGAAACCCAGGCGCTCGCCATGGCAGGCGGGAAGGCCAGGGGAGCGACTGTCTACGTCAGCCTTGAGCCCTGCAGCCACCACGGACGTACGCCGCCTTGTGCCGACGCGCTGATCGCCGCCGGTGTTGCCCGCGTCGTGAGTACCATCGAGGACCCGGACCCCCGCGTTGCGGGCAGGGGACACGACCGACTCCGGGCTGCGGGTATCGCCGTCCGCACCGGGTTATGCGCCGACGAAGTGCGCCGTGATCTGGCCGGTTTCCTGATGCGCGTTTGCAATCAGCGACCCCATGTCACGCTGAAGCTTGCAGTGTCGGCCGATGGTAGGCTTGCAAAACGGCCGGGAGAGCGCACTGCAATCACCTCGCCGCGCTCCACCGCGCAGGTTCACCTCATGCGGTCGAGATCCGACGCGATCATGATCGGCGCCAATACGGTCCGTATCGACGACCCTTCGCTCACCTGCCGGCTCGCTGGTCTGGAGCATCGTTCGCCGATCGCTGTCGTAATGGCTTCGCGGTTGAACGTGCCGTTGTCGTGCCGGCTCGTGAAGCGGGCACGGCAGCGCCCGCTGTGGATCGTGTGCGCTCCGGGCCTGACAAATGCCGCGCTGGAGAACGCCGGCGCGGTTCTTCTGCACAGTGTTGCCGATGCCGATGGCCGGATCAGTATTGCTGGGTCGCTTGGCGAGCTTGCCCGGCGTGGCATTCAGCGCTTGATGGTGGAAGGGGGCGCGATGCTGGCCGGCCAGTTCTTGGCGGCGGGCCTGGTGGACGAGGCCGTGGTTTTCACCTCCCCTATGATCCTGGGGCCGCAAGGCCTCGCCGCACCGCTTCCGTTGTCCGGCCTCAAGGCGATCGAAGAGGAAGTGCTTGGGGACGACTGCCGCTCCCGGTATGAGAGAGTGTAAGCGGTTCGCTGGCCTCCCGGAGCGCAAGGACACTGAACAGGGATGTTCACCGGCATTGTTTCCGACGTGGGGCAAGTCATGGCTCTGGAATTGCGCGGCGACACCCGCGTGACCATTGCTTGCGGCTATGACGCGACGCAAATCAACGTTGGCGCCTCGATCCTGTGTGCGGGGATCTGCCTCTCCGCCGTCGCCAAAGGCGATTTGAATGGTCAAGGGTATTTTGTCGTCGAGGCCTCGGCCGAAACCAAAGCCAGAACGACGCTGGCGTCATGGCGCGTGGGAACGATGGTCAACCTCGAGCGTGCCCTGAGGGTATGGCGATGAGCTCGGTGGGCACCTCGTGACGGGACATGTCGATGGAGTGGGTGGCATTGTTGCAATAACTGCGGAGGGAGCCTCAAGGCGCCTGCGCCTGCGCGCCCCCGACCAGCTGATGCCGTTCATTGCACCCAAAGGTTCCATCTGTCTCGACGGAACATCGCTCACGGTCAACGAAGTCAATGGCGCTGAGTTCGGCACCAATCTCATTGCGCACACCCTGGCCACCACAACGTTCGGTACCGCGGTGGTGGGTCAGGCGTTGAACATCGAGATTGACGTCCTGGCTCGCTACGTGGCGCGGCTCATCCAAGTCCGCACCCCATGAAAGAGCCTCGTTGCATCGAGCCGGTGTTGAGGCGAAGGGCGCGCGTGCTCATCGTCGAGGCTCGTTTTTATCCGCAGTACTCCGACGAACTGGCTGCGGGGAGCGGTGGCAGCCATCGAACGGAGCTGGCGCCGTCTGGCAGCGACTGGCCGTTCCCGGCGCGCTTGAGATTCCCTGCGCAATTGCTCTTGCCGCAAGATCCCGTCGGTTTGACGGCTTCGTCGCCTTGGGTGTCGTGATCCGGGGCGAAACTTCGCACTACGACATCGTTGCGTTCGAAAGCGCTCGCGGGCTCATGGATCTGACGCTGCAGGGCGTAGCCATTGGCAACGGCGTGCTCACGTGTGAAAACGACGAGCAGGCTTGGGCGCGCGTGCGGGTGGACGGCATGAACAAGGGTGCAGGGGCTGCGCAGGCAGCCCTGCGCATGATCGCGGTGGCCGCGACGATGACTGGGAAGAGGCGATAGCAAATATGGCTGGCAGCGCTGAAACGGTCAGAAAGTCTCGCCTTCTCCGACGCTCGGCGTCCCGGCTCGCCGCTGTCCAGGCGCTCTACCAGATGGAGCTTGCCGAGACAGAAGTGGCGGATGTTCTCGCGCAGTTTTCAACGCGCATCGGCCGGTGAGAACTTTGACAGAGGCGAATGCGGTTCTGCCGATTTCGCGTTCCTTGAGGAACTGGTCAGCGGAGTTGTGCGCGAGCAGCGCGCCATCGATCCGCGTATCGCCGAATGTCTGGCGCCCGGGTGGAATCTCGCACGTCTCGATGCAATCCTGCGTGCAATTCTCAGAGCCGGTGCCTTCGAACTGATGTTCCGCGAAGATGTGCCCGCCAAGGTGGTGATTTCCGAGTATCTGAACGTAACCCACGCCTTTTTTGAGCGCGAAGAGCCCTCGTTCGTCAATGGAGTGCTCGATCGAGCTTGCCAGGTCGCTCGCTACTCCGCGACTGTAGGCATGGACCCTCATACCGTCATCCGAACTGACGACGCTGAGGCAAAACACGCCGCAGTTGTTCTCGCCATTGCCAATGCCCTTTATGGATCGGCTGCCATCAGCCTTGTTTGCCACTGCGGGACTGGTTGGCACCATATTGGCTCCCTCGCGCGCTTGGGCAACCTTGCCGCTCTCGACGTTTGTTATCGGCACCATGTGTTCGACCGTACCGGTCGCATTGTTGATGCGCCGCTTCGGCCGCAAGCCCGGGTTTATCGGCGGATCTCTGATCGGCATGTTCGCTTGCTTGTTGGCCGCGTGGGCGGTCTACGCTGGCAGCTTCGCGCTGTTCACCACCGGGACTCTTGTCCTCGGCGTGTATCAGGCGTCCAGTCAGTACTATCGCTTTGCGGCCGCCGACGTTGCTTCGGCAAAATTTCGGGCAAAAGCCGTCTCGTGGGTGCTGACGGGCGGCGTCGTGTCGGCGGTTTTTGGCACGTTGCTTGTGATGCAAACCAAAGACATCTTTGCGCCTTATCTGTTCGTCGGCAGCTATCTCGCGAGCGCAGTGTGTGCGGGCCTCAGCGTGGTAGTTCTTTGTTTTCTGCGTTCCCCGCCGCAAACGCTGGCCGCGGCTGACGCCCAGCGGCCACTTGCCGTGATCGTTCGCCAACCGCGGCTGGTTGCCGCGATTGCCTGCGGCACGATTGCCTACGGTGTCATGAGCCTCGTCATGACGGCGAGCCCCATCGCCATGGTCGACTGCGGATTTTCGGTGAACGCCGCGAGTTGGGTGATCCAATGGCACGCGATCGCCATGTTTCTGCCGAGCTTCTTTACCGGTACCCTGATCGGTTGGATTGGCGTTGAGCGGACTGCTGCGCTGGGCATGGTGCTGCTCGCCGGCGCGGCGGCGGCTGCCTTGCTCGGTCTGGACTTCCAGGTTTTTGCGGTCGCGCTCGTTCTCCTCGGCCTCGGCTGGAATTTCGGCTTTATTGGCGCAACCACTATGGTCGTCGATTGCTATCGTCCCTCCGAGCGCAACAAGGTCCAGGCCTTGAACGACTTTGCCATATTCGCGATCGTGGCACTGTCTTCCCTTACTTCGGGGGCGATTCTCGAGGCGCTGGGCTGGTATGCAGTGAACTATGCGGTGTTTCCGATGGTCGCCTTAGGTCTGCTTGTTCTTGTTCTGGCGGGTCGCCGTCGCGCAGTGGCCGAGGGGGGCTGCAACATGACAGCTTCTTGCCAGGCCTACGAAGCTTGGCGGCGTCGGGCAGGGAGTTGAACAGCTCTGCGCCGGTGAGGCGCCCCTCGCGTCGCCAGCGCGCTGTATACATCTGCGGCTCGTGTCACGAACGACCGATACGTGCGTCCCGATGCGAGGGCGATGTAGACCTCCATGACAGCTTGTTGGATCGTTATGGCAGGCGATGGCAGAAAGCGTTCTCGACACTTGCCCTGCGGCTGGCGGCGTTCTTGTGGCGCTGCTTTCTGAGAGCGCCTTGCCTGCTCAGGCTGACATGGAAAGGGCAAGGTGCGTCGCGACGATTCATCGCCAGTTCGCGGAAGCGGAAGCTGTAGCTTTGAAACACGTCGATCTTCCTGCCGCCGGCGGCCGCCTGCTGAAGCGATCATGCGTGAACAAGCTGCCGGCGGCGTCGGCCGCGTGGACCATGGCCTCGGGCGTCAGCGGCGTCCCCGGTCACGACAATCTTGCGCTTCGGTAGGCCTCATGTGTAAATGCGTTGAGGGGCAGGTCGAAACGCATTCGCCGCGACAGACCAAGACGCTTCCGAGCCGAAGGATCGGCAACCGTGAACTCGTCGTCGTCGAGCGCCAGCAACGATTGCTCCGCGAGACGATCGGCTGTCGCCATTGCCCGCGGTTCGCTCGCCGCGATGGAGCTGGCGAGCAAGATAGCGTTTGACGCCAAGGGCTTTGCCGAGCAGCCCGAGCCGGCGCCGCGCCAGATGATTGACCGACTAGCACGATCGCCTCATCGAAGCCGCTTGTCGGGGCACATGGATTGCCGCCAGATCACATATGGCATCCACGGCGTTGATGACCTCGGGTTTGAGACTGCGGACATCGGCCAGCACGAGGCGAAACTTCGGATTGGTGGCATGGGCCGCCAGCGGATGGCGTCCGAATGCCATCCAGTCAACGGCCGTGACCTGATGGTCCCGTTCGAGAAGCTGGCTGACGAGATGACTGCCGATATAGCCGTTGCCGCCGGCAACCAAAACGTGCGCCATGGTTCTTCCTCGAAAGCCTGCCTGCAGGCCGCACCCCGCTCAGGTGTCTCGTTCCAGGACAGCCGCGGCCGCGGCAGGTGTCTTCCAGCAAGAAGCTGCAAAGGGCCAGGTTGGTCTGTGGCGCATGGATACCGTTAAGCTAATTTGTTTGCCTTTCTTTCGCCCATTTGGCATCTTCCGCGCGAATTTTCGAGCTGCTCCGGAAACTCGCGGACGGCTAGGGGAGCAGGGTTTGGCCTCTGGCCACGTGATCGCGGCTTCCGTACCTGAAACCGTCCTGACAAGTACATCATCGTAACAAGCGGGAACTGATCCATGACTTCGACGCTGTGGCTGATTGTGGCGTGCGGTGGCCTTTCGATCGTCTACGGCATATTCACCACTCGGGCGCTGATGGCCGCTGATGCCGGTACGGCTCGCATGCAGGAGATATCCGCCGCCGTGCGCGAAGGGGCGCAGGCCTATCTGAAGCGCCAGTACACAACGATCGCCATCGTCGGCGCCTTGATATTCGTCATCGCCTGGCTCTTGCTGGGAGGATATTCGGCGTTCGGCTTTGCGCTCGGCGCCTTTCTTTCCGGCGCGGCCGGCTTCATCGGCATGAATGTTTCGGTGCGCGCCAATGTCCGGGTGGCGCAGGCAGCGACCAAGTCACTCGCCGGCGGGTTGGATCTCGCCTATCAAGTCGGGCGCGGTCACCGGCATTGCTCGTTGCCGGCTTGGGCCTTTTGGGCGTAACGCTGTATTTCGGCTTCCTTACCGCATGCGGTTGGCCTTGCCCCCACGAGCCGGACGGTGATCGATGCGCTTGTGGCGCTTTCCTTCGGCGCTTCGCTCATTTCGATTTTTGCGCGCCTCGGCGGCGGAATTTTCACCAAGGGGGCGGATGTCGGCGGCGACATGGTCGGCAAGGTCGAAGCGGGGATTCCGGAGGACGATCCGCGCAATCCCGCAACCATCGCCGACAACGTTGGCGACAATGTTGGCGACTGCGCCGGCATGGCCGCCGATCTCTTCGAGACCTATGTGGTGACGACCGTCGCCACCATGGTGCTGGCGGCGATCGTGCTTCCCGACGCGATGAAGCTTTCCGGCATGGTCCTGCCGCTCGCCATCGGTGGCGCCTGTGTGGTCACTTCCATCATCGGATCATATTTCGTGCAAGCTTGGCGCCTCGAACAACATCATGGGCGCCCTGTACAAGGGCTTCATCGTCACTGCCGTCCTTTCGCTCGATCGTCCTCTATCCCCGTCATGAGCTTCGTGTTCGGGGGCATGGCCACCGACCTCGGCGGCTTTACGCCGATGCATCTGTTCTGGTGCGGTGCAACGGGACTCGTCGTGACCGGGCTGATCGTGTGGATCACCGAATACTACACCGGAATCGGCCGCCGGCCGGTGAACTCGATCGCCGAGGCTTCCCTCACCGGCCACGGCACCAACGTGATCCAGGGTCTCGCGGTGTCGCTCGAATCAACTGCGCTTCCCGCGCTTGTGATCATCGCCGGGATCATTGTTGTCACATCAACCTGGCCGGCCTCTTCGGCATCGCCGTCGCGGTTACCACGATGCTGGCTCTGGCCGGCATGGTCGTGGCGCTCGATGCGTTTGGCCCCGTTACCGATAACGCCGGCGGCATCGCCGAAATGGCAGGTCTGGCCAAGGACGTGCGGCACAATACCGATGCGCTCGACGCGGTCGGCAACACCACCAAGGCGGTGACCAAGGGTTATGCCATCGGATCGGCGGGTCTCGGTGCTCTCGTGTTGTTTGCGGCCTATACTCAGGATCTGAAATACTTCGCCGCTACTGCCGAAGAAGGGACCTTCTTCCACGGGCTGCAAGACATCTCGTTTTCCCTCGCCGATCCTTACGTCGTCGTGGGCCTGCTGTTCGGCGGTCTCCTGCCATATCTGTTCGCCGGAATGTCCATGACCGCCGTGGGCCGTGCCGCGCAATCGGTGGTGATCGAGGTTCGCCGGCAGTTCAGGGAAAAACCTGGCATCATGCTGGGCACGGATCGGCCCGATTATGGCCGCGCTGTGGATATGCTTACCCGCGCGGCGATCAAGGAAATGATCATGCCCTCGCTTCTGCCGGTGTTGTCGCCGATCTTGGTGTTCGCGCTGGTCACTTTCATCGCCGGCAAGGCCGCAGGTTTTGCTGCCCTGGGAGCAATGCTCCTGGGGGTGATCGTCACCGGTCTCTATGTGGCCATTTCAATGACCGCCGGCGGCGGCGCCTGGGACAATGCCAAGAAGTCTTTTGAAGACGGATTTGTCGATGCGAATGGCCAGAAGCACTTCAAGGGCTCGGAAGCGCATAAGGCATCGGTAACGGGTGACACGGTCGGCGATCCCTACAAGGATACGGCAGGGCCCGCGGTGAACCCGATGATCAAGATCACCAATATCGTGGCGTTGTTGTTGCTGGCGGTTCTTGCCCACTGACGCCAGGTGCTGCTCAAATCTTCGGAATTGGGGAAGGTGATGTCGGAGACTTCTTGCCTCCCGAGAAACGACCGACATTGGAGAAGATTTGCTGCAGGATCGTAAGCTCCTTGCCTGCGGTGGGAGTTTTGCGGCTGCTGAAGTCCACGATCTGCCCGTCCTCCAGCCCATAGTTGGCCAATGAAGCAACCTGGTCATTCTGATCAAAGCGTATCGCATAAACTTGGCGGTCGGTTTCCTCGGGCGTAAAGAAGGCACGTTGTTCCATGCGGCTGGAGATGTAGTAGTAGCTGTCGCCCTGATATTTGATGCTGGCCGTCGTGGAAGGGGAGCCGAGGGTTGCTTCAACTTCGGACTTTGCCATTCCGATCTGCACGCGGTCCAGGTCCCCCGGCCTCGGCTTGGTAGCCGCGGTAGTCGATCGTGGGCTGGCAAGCTGCCAGACCGACCAGCGTCACGCCGATCAGGAAACAGCGTTGTATCTGCCGGGGCGGGAACAGTATCGTTGCAAGCGGCCTAGTCATCGGGGATTCTGACTAGCATACTGATGGCCACCGGGTCGACCGGCGCCGGGCACCGGACGCCCAGGCATCCATCGGCGAGATGAGGATTGCATGTTTTTCCGGCGTCTGTTCCTTCGCGACGGCCATGATCGGACAGCCCGGCAGGTCTATGAATTGATTGTGGCCAAGGCGCGGCAACGCGGCTTGTACGAACATTTGTGTGTTGCCGACACTGTCGAGGGACGGTTCGACATGCTCGTGCTTTTCGCCGTCCTGCTGATGCGTCGGCTGAGCACGGGACCGCATGCCGCGCGCCACCTTGGCCAGGCAATTTTTGACCACCTTTTCCGGGACATGGACCGTGCTCTGCGTCAACAGGGAGTTGGCGACCTGTCGGTCGGAAAACGGGTACGCAGGCTCGCTGAGATATTTTATGGGCGCGCCGCGGCATATCGGGCTGCGCTCGCTGATGGCAGCGAAGAGGAACTGCGGTGCGCATTGGCGCGCAATGTCTATCCACGCGGCGTCGAGGATCGGGTTATACGTGAGCTCACGGGCTATGTCGCCAAATGTGCAGCGATCCTCGACCGGCAGGACATGTCCGATCTGGTTTCAGGCCGGGTGCTCTTTCCGGACTATCCGCTGACGCCGGCGAAGCGATGACGCCCGAGTTGAGCCGATGGGTGGCGGTAAGTCGGGTGCCGACAGGTGGCATGACGGAGCAAATCGTCGCCACTGACCGCGAACGTGAAGCTTTGGCGCGCCGCTTCGGCTTGGCGGCCATCCGAGAGCTTAATGGCCTGCTTCGGCTCGAGCCTTGGCGGCGCGGTGGTGTCAAGGTTATTGGTCGTGTCAACGCCAGGATCGTCCAGGCTTGTGTTGTGACGCTGGATTTGTTCGAGGCCGCCGTGCAAGAAGAGGTCGCTCGGTATTTTGTCGGCCAGAACATGCCTGGCCCGGCTGCTTCCGTGCACTCAGTTGAGGCGTTGGATGAGGACGCTCCAGACATCGTCACCGGCGACCATATCGACCTCGGAGAGGTCATGGCAGAAACGCTTGGCTTGGCAATCGATCCTTATCCGCGGAAACCGGGCGCTGTTTTTGAGTCAGCGGCACAAAGTAGGCCTTGGTGGCGGTACCAGCACCAACCCATTTGCCGCCCTGGCCAGGATCAGGACAGCAGGCAGCTCTCGCAAAGGCCGCGCATGACACATCTGGGTAGCCCGCCATTGCTACGCGATTTCGACTCTCAGGCCAGGCTTGAAAGCTTGAAGAGTTCCTGCGGGATGAAGTTCGCATGGCTGAGGCACTTAGAATCTCGATTGACGCAATGGGCGGCGACCAGGGGCCGGCCATGGTAGTGCCCGCTCTCGACCTGATTGTCGAACGGCACCCCGGTGCCCAAATTCTGCTGTATGGCGATCAAGCCCGAATTCAGCCCTTCCTGTCCCGCCTCCGGCACGTCCACCGTGTGACGGTACACCATACCGATGTTTGGGTAGCGATGGACGACAAGCCCAGCCAGGCGTTGCGGCGGGGGAGGTTCAAGAGCAGTATGTGGCTGTGTGTTGACGCCGTTAAGCGTCACGAAGCCGACGTCGCGGTATCGGCCGGCAATACCGGTGCACTGATGGCGATGTCTACCTTCATCCTGAAAACCATGGCGGGAATAAAACGGCCGGCGATGGCGGGCATCTGGCCTACGCTCAGGGGTGAAAGCGTCGTACTCGATGTCGGCGCGACGATCGGTGTCGACGCCGAGCAGCTCGTTCAGTTTGCGATCATGGGTGAAGCCATGGCGCGGTGCATTTTCGGTATCGAGCGGCCGACCGTCGGACTGCTGAACATGGGAGCAGAGGAGGTGAAGGGAAACGAGGTTGTCCGCGACACTGGTCGCATTCTACGCGAAGCCGCGTTGCCTATTGAGTATTATGGCTTTGTCGAAGGGGACGATCTGGGCAAGGGAACCGTCAACGTCGTGGTAACGGAAGGTTTCACCGGCAATATCGCGCTGAAGACTGCAGAAGGTACCGCCAAACAGCTGATGACCTACCTGAAATCCGCGCTTTCGCGCACCTGGAGTTCGCGCCTCGGTGCCGTGCTTGCGCGCGGTGCGTTCCAGGCGCTGCAGGACAAGATGGACCCCAAACACCACAATGGCGGCGTGTTCCTGGGTCTTAACGGCATCGTGGTGAAAAGCCACGGCGCCACGGAGCCGTTCGGCTTTGCTGCGGCGGTGGATTTGGCAGTCGAGATGGCGGCCAATTCGGTGATCGCAAAAATTGCCTCCGATCTCCAGGCGATGAACAGCAAAACAGCAGCCGATAGCGTTCCCGATAGGCGAGTCGAACTGTCGCAACCGATCACATGATCCGATCGATCATCACCGGGGTGGGGTCTTATTTGCCGCGCAAGGTGCTGTCGAATCATGATCTTGCGCGGATGGTCGACACCAGCGATGAATGGATAACCGCCCGAACGGGGATCCGCGAACGCCGCATCGCTGCCGCGGGAGAAATGACCTCGGACCTGGCGACGGCCGCTGCAAGCGCAGCGCTCGAGCACGCCGGTTTGCCAGCATCCGAAATTGATCTGATCGTTTTGGCAACCGCCACTCCTGACCAGACGTTTCCGGCTACCGCCGCGACGGTGCAGTCGCGCCTCGGCATCACTTCAGGGGCCGCATTCGATCTTCAGGCTGTTTGTTCGGGCTTCATCTATGGTCTCACGACAGCCGATTGCTTCCTGAGAACCGGCCAGGCAAGACGCGCTCTCGTAATCGGCGCTGAAACGTTCTCGCGAATTCTGGATTGGAAAGACCGGTCTACTTGTGTCCTGTTTGGGGATGGAGCGGGTGCCATGGTCATCGAGCCCGGGCAGGGCAACGGCACATCCGCCGATCGCGGCATTTTGGTTTCGCGCATTCACTCCGATGGGCGCTTTCGTGACAAACTCTACGTCGATGGGGGTCCCTCGAGCACGCAGACGGTTGGTCAGCTGCGCATGGAGGGCCGCGAAGTCTTCCGCCATGCCGTCAGCAACATCAGCGATGTAATGCTGAAAACCATGGCCGAGGAGGGAATCACGGCGGCCGAGGTTGATTGGTTCGTACCCCACCAGGCGAACCGCCGGATACTGGAGGGCACGGCCCGCAAACTGGGTCTGCGCGAGGAAAGCATTGTCATGACGATCGACAGGCATGCCAACACGTCCGCAGCCTCGATTCCGCTGGCTTTTGACGTCGCCGTGCGCGATGGCCGAATCAAGCGCGGCGATCTGGTGTTGATGGAGGCGATGGGGGGCGGGTTCACCTGGGGAGCGACCCTTGCCCGCTACTAGACGCATTGATTCTGGAGATCGACTCTAAGCTATTGAGATTGTTCGCTGGTATTGCGTCCAGACTATTGATTCACCAGCTTAATGATCATAACGTACCTGCAAGACGTCGATGAGGGGCAGAATGGCTGGCAGGACGTTGACCCGTGCCGACCTCAGCGAGGCTGTGCACAGACAGGTCGGCCTATCGCGGACAGAGTCGGCCGACCTTGTGAAGCTGGTGCTTGACACGATGACCGACACCATCGTCGATGGTCAAAGCATCAAGCTTTCGTCCTTCGGAACCTTTCTTGTGAGGCGGAAATCCGGACGCATGGGTCGCAATCCGAAGACGGGCCAGGAAGTTCCCATCACGCCGCGACGCGTACTGGTGTTCAGGCCAAGCCAGGTCATGAAGAATCTGATTAACGGCGAGCTGGCCGGGGACACGGACTAGGCACGTGGCTCAGATCGCCGAACGCAACCGCGAGGCAGAGGACGAGGAAGTCCGGCGGGAAAAGTCCCCTGATGCATTTCGAACCATCAGCGAGGTTGCCGATGGCTTGAATGTGCCCCAGCACGTACTCCGCTTCTGGGAAACTCGATTTTCGCAGATCAGACCGATGAAACGCGGCGGTGGACGTCGCTATTACCGTCCCAACGACATCGACCTGTTGAAGGGCATCAGACAACTGTTGTACGGGCAGGGATACACCATCCGCGGTGTGCAGCGCATTTTGAAGGAAAGCGGCACCGCTCATGTCGTGGCGATCGGTCGCGGCGAAATCAAGCCCGGTACGCCAAATGTCCTGGAAAACGAACCGAAGTCGGTAGCGATCGCTCCTCGCCGCCCATCCAGGGCGGCATTACGGCAGGTCGAGCCCGACGACCCTGCACATGCGATGGAAGCGCCGGCATCGCCCTCCGTCCTGAATGTCCGTCAACTGGGATTGTTGCGTGAGGCATTGGGGGAACTGTCGGCGGCGCGCAAGCTCCTGAGCAGCGACGGCTGAGTGATGTCGCAACTTCCTGCTCCTGCTTTCTCAGCAGGATTGCGGATGCTATAGAGGCCTGTGTCGGAGCGTAGCGCAGCCCGGTAGCGCACTACTCTGGGGGGGTAGGGGTCGCGGGTTCGAAATCCCGCCGCTCCGACCATTTTTTCATTTTGTCCAGCCCGGAGACATAGGCAACGGAACGTACCTAAGACGTGGCGAAAAGGCAGTTGACGCCATGGCTCAAGCTGCAAAATAGATCTGCCAGCCTGAAGAG
Source organism: uncultured Alphaproteobacteria bacterium (assembly GCA_963780765.1). Taxonomy (GTDB): domain Bacteria; phylum Pseudomonadota; class Alphaproteobacteria; order Rhizobiales; family Aestuariivirgaceae; genus CAWHQZ01. Next base: position 467,915 of record CAWADI010000029.1, read on the forward strand.
CGGGTGCGTGAATTCAAACTGTGTCCTCTTTCTCACGCACTATGTAACGAAACCCGGGCGGGCGCGCAGCGGCCGATAGCCCGCTCTTACGGGTCTTTCACCATTGCGCTAACCGGGGCCGCCGGGGGTCCGGCTTAATCATTTCGTTACCCGACGGATCGAAATTGTCGTCAACGCCTCGCGCGCTCGTGCCGGGCGGACCTTTCAATCCGGCTCAATCCAGCGGAAGGCATGGATTTTATCGCCATCGCAATCCCGCCGGCGAGCACAAGGGAACGAGTGGGCCATGAGCCTGAAGGGCTTTGGACGCCGCGGTCTCGACCTGATGTTCTACTCGGGCGCGGCACGCGCACTTTCGCCGATATGCCGGGGCGTGGGTGCCATTCTTCAACTCAACAACGTTAGACCGGGCGGCGCCGGCCCGAGGCTGTTTCAATCCGAACGGCGGTTTGGTGATCACCCCGGGATTTCTCGAAGCCGCCATCGCGCATCTGCGAGCTCGTGGCTTCGACATCGTCTCTTTCGAGGATGCAATTTTCCGTTTGCAACATGGCAGCCGGAATGGGCCGCCGTTTGTCGTCTTTACCGTCGATGGCGGCCATCGCGATGGTCTCGTCCATGCCTGGCCGGTTTTTCGCAAGCACGACTGCCCGTTCACCATTTTCCTTTCGACCGCCGTCGCCGATGGTACCGGGCAACTATGGTGGCGCGGCCTTGAAGCGGCCATTGCCGGCGAAACGCACATGCCGCTGGAGTGGCTGGGGGCATCGGGACAGATGCCAACAGTTACCGATGCCCAGAAACAGGCTGCCTGGCGCAGGATCTACTGGCACATCCGCAACATGGAGCCGCGCCGGCAGCACAACTTGATACGGCAGCTTTGCAGCGAGCGCGGAATTGACCTTGAGGCCATGTGCCGGGCGGAGGCCATGAGCTGGCATGAAATTCGCACCGTCTCCCGCGACCCGCTGTGCACCATCGGCGCCCAGATCGGTTCACTATTTCTCGCTGGCGCGGCTGACGATCGACGATGCGGAGGCCGAAATCGTGGAATCGTCCCGGCGCATCGAGGTCGAGCTGGGCGAACGTCCGAAGTATTTTTCCTATCCCTACGGCGACGCGTCGGCGGCCGGTCCGCGTGAGTTCGCGCTGGCGGCAAAGGCGGGTTTGCCGCCGCGGTCACCGCTCGCAAGGGCATGATGTTTCCTGAACATCGGCATCATCTCCTGGCGTTGCCGCGGCTCCCGCTCGATGGGCGCTACCAGGAGATGCGGTATCTCGATGTGCTGCTGTCGGGCGTGCCCTACCGTCCTGTCGGAAGGTTTTCGGTGGCTTCACCCGTCCGCGGCCGGCCCGAAAGGTCAGGTCCGGAGCATCCAGCGAATGAGCAGCATCACGAACGGAAGCCAGGCAAACCCCGCGGCGGCAAAATAGGCGAGCTGCGCTGCCCTCCGCGCGTGGACACAACGATGGATCCAAGCGCCATTGCGGCAAGGCAATAGAGCGCCAGGAATCCAATCACCGCGACGGTGCCGAGGAACTTGCGAAGCCGGATGTTCATGGCAGCTCGTTGACACGGGTGATCGGTTCTCAGGTGCGTCGAAGTGCCGAGCAGCGATGAGTTTGCTCCGCGAAGTGCTGCGTCGCTTGGCCCCTTGTTCTCTCTGTCCATAATGCTCCTACTGAATTCAGCATGCACTCCCGAGCGACCGGTACACCGGCAACCGCGGGGCCGTGGGTCGTGGTCTGGCTGTGGCTTGTGGCCGCCATGATCGTCGTCACGGTCATTGTGGGTGGGGCAACGCGCCTCACTGACTCCGGCCTGTCGATTACCGAGTGGCAGCCGCTCATGGGGGTAATCCCGCCCTTGGATGAAGCAGCCTGGCGCGAGGCCTTTCTCGAAATACCAGACTATTCCTGAGTATCAGCTCGTCAACAAAGGCATCAGTCTTTCTGAATTCAAGACCATCTTCTGGTGGGAGTGGACCCACCGCTTCGTTGCCCGGGCCGTCTGGCGTGGCTGTTTCTGTTGCCGTTTTTGGGGTTCTGGATTTTCGGCCGCTTGCCGCGAGCCCTGGTCCCGCCGCTTGCGGTCATACTTCTGTTGGGCGCTCTTCAGGGAGGGCTGGGCTGGTACATGGTCAAGAGCGGCCTGACCGACCGCGTCGACGTCAGCCCGTATAGGCTCGCGGCTCATCTGGGGCTTGCCGCCGTCCTGTTGGCTTCCATCATCTGGATTGTTCTCGGCTGTGCTTCGCCGGGGCGGCGTCTTCGCGACAGCGGAGCCTGCGCGCGCTTGCTTCTTGTTGCTCTGGTCCTTCTGCAGATCGTAATCGGTGGTTTCATGGCAGGCATGGATGCCGGCCTGGTGTCAACGTCCTGGCCGGATATGGACGGCAAGCTCGTTCCCGACGGGCTTTTGGAACATGTCCCCGTGGTGGCGCAACTTGTTCGAGAATGCACTCACCGTGCATTTCAACCATCGCCTCGTGGCCTACCTCATCGTTGCTTTCATCGCCATCCACTTGTACCTACTCTATCGCAGCGGCGCTTCACCGAGCGTGATCGCGAAGCGGAGTGGTGCTGGCGGCCATCGGTCGCCGTTCAGCTTCTGCTGGGTATCGCCACCGTGATTTCTGCGGTTCCGATGAAACTTGCGCTCCTGCACCAGGCGGGGGCCTTGTTGCTTTTGGCCGCGGCGGTGTTCCATCTCCACCGTGTTGACGGCGGATCGCCGTGGACGCCTTGTCGAAGGGCGGCTTTCGCTGAATGAGAGGTTCCGCTAAGGATCACTTCGATTTCGTCGCGGGACTGGCTGATGGCAAGGGACCGGATCAGGGCTGCCGTAGTGGGCGCGTCGGGCTACACCGGCGCCGATCTTGTGCGATCTGGCGGCCGCGCACCCGGGCATTGAAATCGCCGCGCTGACCGCCAATGCTCACGCGGGCCAGGCCATGCGCGAAGTGTTTCCGCATCTGGCGGCGTTAGCGGCTTCCGTCGCTGGTCAAGAACGCAGGATGTCCGAATGGTCCGCCATCGACGTCGCCTTCTGCGGTCTGCCGCATGCGACCAGCCAGGAGGTGATCGCAGCCTTGCCGCCGCAGGTCAAAGTCATCGACATGTCGGCCGATTTCCGTTTGCGCGATCCGTCGGTCTATCAGCAATGGTATGGCAAGCCGCACAGGGCGCTGGAGCTGCAGAAAGCAAGCGGTTTATGGACTGACAGAGCACTATCGCAGCGACATCAAGAAGGCGCGGCTGGTGGCCTGCCCGGGCTGCTATCCGACGGCGGCGCTGCTGGCGCTTCTTCCATTGGTGGATGATGGCCTGATTGATGCCGACGATCTGATCATCGACGCGAAGTCCGGCGTGTCGGGTGCCGGTCGCGGTTTGAGGCAGAGCACGTTGTTTTGCGAGGCGGGCGAGGGATTATCGCCGTATGGCGTCGCGAGCCACCGGCATGCCCCGGAGATCGAGCAGGAAATTTCCAAGGCCGCACGCCGCAGCGTGACCGTAAGTTTCACACCCCATCTCGTTCCCATGAGCCGTGGCGAACTTTGCACGACCTATGCCAGGCTTTCGGGCCGCGCTACTTCGGAGGACTGTTCGCACGCCCTGGCGGAACGCTATGGCGATGAGCCGTTCATCCACATGGCCCGATTCCGGCGTCTTTCCGGCGACCCAGTTCGTGCGTGGATCGAACAATGTCCTGCTTGGATGCTACGAAGACCGCATTCCAGGTCGCGTCATCGTAATTTCGGCGCTCGACAATCTGGTCAAGGGTTCGGCCGGCCAGGCAATCCAGAACTTCAATTTGCTGTTCGGCTTTCCGGAAACCACCAGTCTGGAGCAGGTCGCACTTTTCCCATAGAAGCCCTTCCGGCATGCAGTTTCCCCATCTCTTTTCGCCGTTCCGGATCAGGCGTACCGAGTTCCGAAACCGGATATTCTCCACCGGGCATGACACATACTTGCCGGAGGGCGGTCTGCCTTCGCCGGCGCTGATCGCCTATCAGGAGGCGCGCGCCAAAGGCGGGGCAGGCCTGATCATTATCCAGGTTGTCGGCGTGCATGAAACCGCCCGCTACACCGACGCTCTGCTGATGGGAACCGATGATCTATGCATCCCGAAATTCCGTGATCTCATAGGCGCCATTCAGGCGCATGGCGCCCGGGCGATGGTCCAGCTGTTTCATCCCGGACGCGAATTGGTCGGCAGACCTGAAGGTGTAGCTCAGGCTGCGTATGCACCTTCGTGCACTCCCTCGGAACGATTTCGAACCGTGCCGCGAGCGCTCAGTTCCGATCTGATCGACGAGATCATTGCTGGTTACGGCGCCACAGCGCGGCGGATGGCCGAGGCCGGCGCTGATGGTGTCGAGCTCGTCGCAAGCCATGGCTACCTTCCGGCGCAATTTCTGAACTCTCGCGTCAACTGCCGCACCGACAGGTATGGAGGAAGCCTGGAGAACCGTGCCCGCTTCATGATCGATGCCCTCGCTGCCATTCGCCGTTCGGTGCCCAGCGACTTCATCGTCGGACTGCGTTTCTCGGGCGAGGAATATGACTCCGCCGGGCTGACCGAAGACGAGACGCTCGCGACCGCCCGCCTCCTGAAAGGTAAGGTCGACTACTTCAATGTGATCGCGGGAACGTCGGCGGCCTCGGCCGGCGCGGTGCACATTGCGCCGCCGATGACTGTGCGCCACGCCTATCTCGCTCCCTATGCAGGAAAGCTGAAGCAGTCCACCGGATCGGCGGTTTTCGTCGCCGGCCGTATCAACCAGCCCCAGGATGCCGAGCGTATTGTTGCCGAAGGTCAGGCGGACATGTGCGGCATGACACGGGCCATGATTTGCGATCCGGAAATGGCCGGCAAGGCGCAACAGGGCAGGACCGACGATATTCGCGCCTGCATCGCCTGCAATCAGGCCTGTATCGGTCATTTTCAACTGGGACTTCCGATTTCCTGCATTCAGCATCCCGAAACCGGTCGCGAACTGACCTACGGGAACAAGCCTCGTGCGCTCCGGCGCCGGCAGAGTGATTGTCGTTGGAGGTGGTCCTGCCGGCCTCAAGGCAGCTGCCTGTGCAGCCGAGCGCGGGCACGATGTAACGCTTTGCGAGAGAGAAGGGCGCCTGGGCGGCCAGGCCAATCTGGCGCAGTTGGTTCCCGGCCGCGCCGAGTTTGGCGGCATCGTCCAGAATCTTTCCCGCGAGGCCGAGCGGGCGGGCGTGCGAATCATGAAGAACACTCCGGTGGACGCGGCACTCATCGCCCGTGAATCGTGCGATGTCTTGGTACTCGCGACCGGTTCGCGACTAAGAGTGCCGGCAATCGAAGGAGCCGAACTGGCCACCAACGTCGTGCATGCCGTGGATGTTCTCGCTGGCAAGGCCAGGACCGGCGCGCGGGTTGTTGTATACGACTGGCTTGCCGACTGGATCGGAGCCGGGGTCGCTGAAAAGCTTGCCGCCGAAGGCGCCTACGTGCGGATAGCGGTCAATGGCCTGGCACCGGCCGCGGCGATCCAGAACTACGTTCGCGATGTTCACCTTGCCGCCTTGCACAAGGCTGGCGTCGAGATTCTGCCAATGATGCGGCTGTTCGGCGTGGACGGCTCGTCGGCCTACTTCATTCATACCGCCGCACAGGTGCCAGTCGTGATTAACGACATTGACACCGTGGTGCTTGCCTGTCCGAACGAGCCCAATGACGAGCTTGCCGGGGCGCTTCGCCCGCTGGTGGGCGAACTTCACCTTATCGGCGACTGCTTGGCGCCGCGCACTGCTGAGGAGGCGGTCTTCGAGGGTCTGAAGGTTGCGATGGCGATATAGCGATGGCGGCGACGACTATCTGACGTTCTTCTCTGACGTTCTTCGCCAAAATTGGCCGTTTTTCCTTGGTCGAGAACCAGTCGGCCTGGGGTGGGGCGGATGGTTGCAGAATAGTCACATAGCGGGTTTTTGTGCACTACGGCCCAATCTGCACCATATTCACCCTACTTTCCGCCCCAAACGAGTTCTAGCTTCTGCCCAGCGAGCGAACTCAGAACGGGTCCTCCCATGGCAGGACCAAAGTAACTAGGCAGGGGCGTTCCTACCGCGCGCGTCAGGGGTTTCAGGGGGTCAAAGCGTCGGAGGGCGTTTTGGCCGGGGGTGGTTGTTTGCCGCTGGCGTTCCGCTGGTTTGCGGAAACGTAACGCGAAACAGGATTGCTTGAGATACGCGCGATGGATGCGAAAACACAGACCAAGAACAAGCTCCCGAGCCGCCACGTTACGGAGGGACCACAACGCGCCCCTCACCGTTCATACTACTATGCGATGGGGCTCACGCGAGAGCAGATCCACCAGCCCTTCGTCGGCGTCGCATCATGCTGGAACGAAGCTGCTCCGTGCAACATCTCCCTGATGCGGCAGGCGCAAGCCGTAAAGAAGGGCGTTGGGGCAGCGGGTGGCACGCCGCGGGAATTCTGCACCATCACGGTTACCGACGGCATCGCCATGGGGCATCAGGGAATGAAGTCATCCCTCGTGTCCCGCGAGGTAATTGCCAATTCGGTCGAACTTACCATTCGCGGGCACAGCTACGACGCACTTGTGGGACTTGCCGGTTGCGACAAGTCGCTGCCCGGCATGATGATGGCAATGTGCCGGCTCAACGTGCCCTCGGTCTTCATCTATGGCGGATCGATTCTGCCTGGAACGTTCAAGGGCAAGCCCGTGACGATACAGGATGTCTTCGAGGCGGTCGGCCGGCATTCGGTCGGCGATATGTCCGATGACGACCTCGGCGAGCTCGAGCAGGTCGCCTGCCCCTCGGCAGGCGCGTGCGGCGCCCAGTTTACCGCCAACACCATGGCCACGGTTTCGGAAGCGATCGGACTGGCGCTTCCCTATTCGGCCGGCGCGCCGGCACCCTATGAAATACGCGACCGGTTCTGTCAGGCAGCCGGTGAGATGGTTATGGAATTGATCGCCCGCCGGATCCGTCCTCGCGACATCGTTACGAGGAAGGCACTGGAGAATGCCGCCACGGTCGTTGCCGCCTCTGGCGGCTCCACCAATGCCGCCCTGCATCTTCCCGCCATTGCCCACGAATGCGGCCTCAAGTTCGATCTGTTCGACGTCGCCGGGATCTTCAAGCGCACTCCCTATATCGCCGATCTCAAACCCAGTGGCCGGTACGTTGCCAAGGATGTGTTCGAGGCGGGCGGTATTCCTCTTCTCATGAAGACATTGCACGACCACGGCTACCTGCATGGGGAATGCATCACTGTGACCGGCCGCACCATCGCCGAAAACCTGAAGTCGGTGCGGTGGAACTCAGAGCAGAAAGTCATCTATCCCGCCGACCAGCCGATCACCTGCCTCCGGCGGCGTGGTGGGGCTTCGCGGCAACCTCGCACCCGAGGGTGCGATCGTGAAGGTTGCCGGCATGAAGACCTTGCGGTTCTCCGGACCGGCGCGCTGCTTCGATTCCGAGGAAGTCTGTTTTGCCGCGGTCACCCGACGTGACTACAAGGAAGGGGACGTCCTGGTGATCCGCTATGAGGGCCCTCGCGGAGGGCCGGGCATGCGCGAGATGCTTGCCACGACGGCGGCGATCTATGGCCAGGGCATGGGCGAGAAGGTGGCGCTCATTACCGACGGTCGCTTTTCGGGCGCGACGCGCGGCTTCTGCATCGGCCACGTCGGCCCCGAAGCACAACTCGGCGGTCCGATCGCCCACATCCGCGATGGAGATAACATCACCATCGACGCCGTTGCCGGTACGCTTGAGACAAGCGTCCCCAAGTGAGGAGCTTGAAAAGCGGGCCCGGTCGTGGAAGCCGCGTGATCACGGATATGGAGCCGGAGCGCTCTACAAGTACGCCCAACAGGTGGGGCCCGCATACGCGGGTGCGGTAACCCATCCGGGCGGGGAGGCCGAACGTGCATGTTACGCTGATATCTGACGGCCGCCACGGCGCGAAAGCCGTTTGCGGCCTGGCATTGGTGATCGTGCTGATCATCCTGCTGTCGCTGCAGGGAAGAGATCAGGCGCGCGCCGAGGAGGGAGGGCTTGTTCGACTTCTTCTCCGTCCTTCCCGGAAAGCCGCAGCTCAATCCTGCGCCCCTGGGTGATGTAGCACCGTGGGCCGATGACATGAAAAAGGCGCGCGCTGCTTACGGCAGCGGCGACTATGAGAAGGCGCGCCGCTATCTCGAAACCGCTGCTGCCGGTGGCAACGTCACAGCATCCTATTATCTTGGCCATATGTATCGGCTCGGCCGCGGGGTGGAGGCGTCAACCCGGAAGTCATTGCAGTACTATCAGAACGTGGCTGGCGCCTTCACCCCGAGGAACCGGATCCAGATCAGGTGCGCATCATGGTCGATGCGATGGTGCGCGTTGCCGATATCTATCGCGAGGGCGATGCCGAGGAAGGTGTCGAACCGAACTCGAAGGCGGCCTTGCGGCTGTACACAGCCGCGGCGTCCTACGGACATCCCTCTGCCCACTTTGGGCGAGGTGTGATGTCGCTTGAAGGCAACGGCATAAAGGCAGATCCGGCCAAGGCGTTAAGATGGCTGACTGAGGCGGCCAAGAAACGATATCCCCCCGCTGAGGCACTGCTCGGCGAGCTTCGCTGGGAGGGTGGGAAAGTAGTGAAGCGTGACCGTACGGAGGCCCTGAAGTGGTACATGCTTGCGACCCAATCGGCGCGGCCGGAGGAATACCCGGGCATCTTTGACCGCTACAACGTTCTCGCCAGTCAGGTTGACGATGAACAGCTTCGCGAAGCCGAAGGACGGGCGCGGGAGTGGGCGGAAAAATTCCCGCTCCCGCCGCCGCCGCACGGCGGCATGGCGCGATTGACGGCCTGCCTCTTCGATTGACTATAGCTGCAGGTCAGCGACTCACCGGCACGTGGTCCGAAGGGCGTTCCCAGGCTCGTAAGATGTTTGTCGATGCGGGTGGCCCGCAGGCGATCGGCCGCCTGCGGCGACAGCAGGATATGGTCGATCCGGATCCCATTGTCTTTTTGCCAGGCGCCGGCCTGATAGTCCCAGAATGTAAAAATACCGCCGTTCACCGAAGTGGCGCGCAGCTGCATCGACAAGCCCCAGGCTGAGAAGGGCACCGTATTTTTCGCGAGTTTGCGGTAGGAACAGCGCATCGTTCGTCCAATTCGCGGGATACCTGGCGTCTTTGGGCGCTGGGATGACGTTGTAGTCTCCCGCCAGCACGAGCGGCTCCTCTAGGGTCAGTAGCTCGCGTGCATGCATTGTCAGCCGGTCCATCCAGCGAAGCTTGGTTCGATACTTGTCGGTTTCGGGTGGATTGCCGTTGGGCAGATAAATAGCGGCGACTCGCACAATGCCATAGTCGGTGGGAACGACTGCCTCGAGATAGCGGGCCTGCTCGTCGCTGGGGTCACCGGGAAGCCGTGCACGGACATCGGAAAACGGCCGCTTGGAGAGAATGGCGACGCCGTTAAATCCCTTCTGGCCGTGGACCGCGACGTTGTAGCCCAGCTCTTCGATGATGCCGCGGGGGAAGGAGGCGTCTTCCGCTTTGATCTCCTGAAGGCAGCAAACATCCGGTGCCGCGGTCTTGAGCCATTGCGCGGCGTTATCGATACGCGCCTTGATGCCGTTGATGTTCCAGGTGGCCACCAGCATGCCGCACAATCTGCCGCGGCAGCGGCGCCGCGCAAGAGCTAAATGGTAAAGCTCGTTCCGCACCCACACGAGGCGGTGGCTAGCGGATTCCTGACCCTGAACGAGGCGCCGATGAGGTCGTCGACGAAATCCACCTCCGCCCCCTTCATGTAAGCGAGCGAAAGGGGGTCGATCACCATCGTCGCGCCGTTTCGCTCGATTGCCACGTCATCGTCGCTACGGTTGCCGTCGAGGGCGAAAACGTACTGGAACCCGGAACAGCCGCCGCCGGCTACGGTCACCCGCAGATACTGTTTCCCAGGGTCCATGCCGACGATATCGCGGATGCGATCGGCGGCCCGCGAGGTTAAGGTGATTTCAGCGATCATGGGCATTATCTTGGGTGATTGCCATGGGTTGTCAACGGGCTGAGACGTGAGAGGGCTGCTGAAGCCTTATGCCTGCAAGGCCATCGCCAGCCGGGGACGGCTCGTCTCGGAGCCGGACAGTCCGCCACGCTCCGACTTTGAGCGGGACCGCGACCGCATCATTCATTCAGCCTCGTTTCGGCGCCTCAAACACAAGACTCAAGTGTTTGTTTACCATGAAGGTGACCACTATCGCACGCGCCTGACACATTCGATTGAAGTGGCGCAGGTTGCTCGAGCGATCGCGCGCTCGCTCGGTGTTGACGAGGATCTTACGGAAGCGCTCGCGCTGGCGCACGATTTGGGGCACACACCTTTCGGCCATGCCGGCGAAAGTGAGCTTGACCGCCTGATGGCCGCGTTCGGAGGGTTCGACCACAACGCCCAGTCGCTGCGCATCGTGACCAAGCTTGAGCGGCGTTATGCGCTGTTCGATGGCTTGAACCTGACGTGGGAGTCGATCGAAGGACTGGCCAAGCACAACGGCCCTCGGGCAGGGCAGTCCGTGCCGCAGGTTGTACGCGAGATCGCTCGCCAGCATGCCCTGGAGCTGGAGACATTTCCCTCCTGCGAGGCGCAGGTTGCCGCTTTGTCGGACGAAATCGCCTACAATGCGCACGATATCGACGATGGCCTGCGAGCCGGGCTTTTCGACGTCATCGACCTGGGTGATTTGCCGCTTGCTGGCGAAGCCCTTGCCGAAGTCCTGAAGTCCTACCCCAAAATCGATCGGTCGCGGGTGATTCACGAAACAGTTCGCCGGCTCATATCCTGGATGGTACAGGACGTGGTGGCCGAAACGGAGCACCGCATCGGACGCTCTCGACCGGCCTCAACAGATGACGTTCGAGCGCTGCGCGAGCCGCTGGTTTCGTTTTCGGCACAGCTTGCCGAGAAAAACCGCGTTTTGCAGTCGTTCCTGGCGGCACGGATGTACAAGCACGACAGGGTGCTGATGATCGTCGCGAGAGCACATCGTGTCGTTCGGGACCTGTTCGAGGCCTACATGAACGATGCCAAATTGCTTCCGGACGGATGGCGGGAGGAAGCGCTGTTCGACGATGAGAGCGGCTATGCGAGGCAAGTCTGCGACTTCATAGCGGGAATGACCGATCGATATGCGCTGGATCAACACAAGCGGCTGTTTGACCTTGATCCGCTGTTTCGATAGAGCAGGAGATCCTCACCAAGCTGGCGCAAGCGCAGGCCCACTGACCGTTGTGGCGGCGAGGGCGGCTCCACCGCCTATGGCCGGCGTACATGCAAGCGATCTAAGCGATGGAGCCGTTCAAATACTTTCGCAGCGCGACCGCAAGGGCAATCGCCGCCCTGAAGGAAGAGGGGCGGCTTCCTGAATCGGTCGACGCAGCGAAGATAGTCGCCGAGCCGCCGCGCGATCCTCATCATGGGCACGTTACCAGCAACGCCGCAATGGTCATTGCCAGCCAGGTTGGCGGTAAACCGCGTGAGATTGCATCGATGCTGATCGAGAAATTGCGCGGCGATGACGCCTTCGCCGGCGTGGAGCTTGCCGGGCCCGGTTTCATCAACGTGCGCCTCAAGACCGAAGTCCTCCAGGGCATCGTCAAAGATGCACTGCAGCATGGGCAGGTTGTTCGGCCGTTGCGATATTGGCGCCGGCAGGAAGGCGAACGTGGAATACGTTTCAGCCAATCCAACCGGTCCGCTGCATATCGGACACGTGCGCGGAGCGGTGGTCGGCGACGCCCTGGCCTCACTTCTCGAGGCGGCCGGATACGAAGTCACGCGCGAATACTATGTTAACGATGCCGGCGCCCAGGTTGACATCTTTGCGCGGTCTGCGTTCCTGCGTTATCGCGAAGCCCTGGGCGAGGAGCTCGGCAGCTTTCCGGAGGGATACTATCCCGCCGACTACCTGCGCCCGGTCGGAAAACGGCTTGCCGAGGACTATGGCGACAAACTGCTTACTCTGCCGGAGTCCGACTGGATGCCGGTCGTGCGCGAGGCGGCAATGGCCGCCATGATGGCTGCAATTCGTGCCGATCTTGCCGCCCTCAATGTCCGGCACGACATTATCTTCTCCGAACGCTCGCTGCACGCTTCCGGGGCGGTACGCAAGATCGTGGACATGTTATCCGGCAAGGGTTTCGTCTACGAGGGCCGGCTGCCTCCTCCCAAGGGCCAGGTACCCGACGATTGGGAAGATCGCCAGCAGGTCTTGTTCCGGGCAACCGCGTTTGGTGACGATATGGACAGGCCGTTGGTGAAGTCTGACGGATCCTATGCGTATTTTGCGTCCGATGTGGCTTACGCCGACAGCAAGATTTCCCGCGGCTTCGACGACTTGATCTACGTGCTGGGAGCCGATCATGGCGGATATGTCAAACGGCTGAAGGCGGTTGCCAAGGCCTTGGCCGGTGATCGCATCAGGGTCTTCGTTATCCTCTGTCAGCTTGTCCGTCTCTATCGCGCCGGCGAACCGGTACGCATGTCGAAGCGCTCTGGCGAATTCATTACGCTGCGAGAGGTTTTGGATGAAGTGAGTGCCGATGTGGTGCGCTTCATGATGTTGTACCGCAAGAACGATGCGCCGCTGGACTTCGATTTCGCAAAGGTAACAGAGCAGTCGAAAGACAACCCGGTGTTTTACGTACAGTATGCCCACGCACGGATTGCGTCAGTGTTCCGCAACGCCGGCGAAAGCTTGCAGGGCCGCGATCTGTCGGACTCGGCCCTGATGGAGGCCGACCTGTCGGCGCTCGTCGATCCAGCGGAGCTGTCCGTAATCAGGCGGCTGGCGGAGTTTCCACGCCTCGTTGAGGCCGCGGCCCAAGCTCTGGAACCGCATCGAATCTCCTTCTATCTGTATGATTTGGCTTCGGAATTCCATAGTCTGTGGAACAAGGGCAAAGAGTTGCCGCATTTGCGCTTTATTGTGCTTACAGATCTAAGGGTTACGATGGCGCGCCTCGCTTTGTTGCGCGTGATTCGGTATGTTCTGGCAAATGGCCTTCATATCCTCGGGGTGAGGCCCGTCGAAGAGATGTAGTAGGGGACTTGGGGTATGGATCAAGACAGCGGGAAGAAGGGAACCGCGGGTGCCCAGAGTACCTGGCGGGACAAGCTTGGCATAAAGAAGGAACTGCCCAGGATCGCTGCCGAATTCGCCAGTCCGCCGAGTGAGCCTGCGCCGGAGCGGCGCGAGCCGTCGTTGGCAGCTGCGCCGCCGATGCAGCATGTTCCGGTCAGGCCCGCTCCCATGGCGCCGCGTATTGTCGCCGCTCCCAAAGGGGTAGCGCCTCAGAGCAGCGTCAATACCGAACTTGCCGAGCGCATCCGTCAGCAACGTGAAGCCGCCGAACGAATGGCCGAGCAGCGTATCGCCGAAGCGAAAGAACGCGCGGTGCAGCCTTCACCGGCGCCCGCTCCCTCCGTACAGGCTTCACAAGCACCGAGGCCGCGGTTTTCTTTCGCCGAGGAGGAGCTCAAGCCGGCCCGGCAGAATCCGTCCGCTATGGGCGCCGGCGGGGGCGCAGCGCGGAAGATGGAACCCGCAACAGCGGCCGATGTTTACGGCTGAGAGACTTGCCTCCGCCCCGCCCCCCGGTTCGAGGATCGGCGGAGTACTCAGCGGCCAACGCCCGGGCCTTGCCCCCGGCACAATGCCGCGTACGCCCCCGCCGACTGGCGCCGCTGCCCTGCGGCGAGCACCGCCTCCTCCGCGTTCGCCGTCACCGGGCGGTGAGTTGGCTTGGCCGGGGGCTGCCCGGCCGCGATTGAGCCAGCCGCCGCCGAGCCTTGATTCCTACCGGCGCGATGCCGCAATGCCTCGGGGTTATGGTCAAAACGACCAATACGATGGTGAAAGACCTCACCGCGCTAGTGGTGAACCTGCGCGAGCAAATGCGTTTCGCGATCCCAATGACTACCGGGGAGCGCATGCACGTGAGCTTTCCAGTGTCGAAGACCACGGCGACGACTTGTTCGAAGATGAGCAGGCTTCGCTGCCGCGTCGCGCCGAAGTCCAAGACTACCATCAGGCATACCGCGAGTATGAGGTTTCCTACCCGGAAGAGTCGCGTCGTCGTCTGGGCCCGTCTCTGTTGTTGTTTGCGCTTCTTGCCGTGGCGGCGATCGGCGCTGGTACGCTTTATCTCTACCAGAGGAACACTGCCGGTCCATTGTTCGCCAAGGATGAGGCGCCTGTTCCCGTCGTCGCGGGTGACGGGCAGCCAGTGAAGGCTGAGCCCGAGGCGGCTGCGGAAGTGCAGGAGCCCGCTGAAAACAACCAGCCCGGCGAGCAGCAGGTGTCGACCGCACCAAGCGTCCCCACCAGTGCCCAGCGCAAGCAGATCTATGATCGAATTCTGGACAACGAAACGACTCTCGAAGAGCAGGAGCAACTTGCCCCCGGGGAAGAGCAGCCAGTCAAGCCCCCGCCTGAGAACCAGAACGCTGGGCCCTCGTTTGAAACGCAAAGTGATTCGGTGTCCGGCCAGGCCTTGGACTCCGAGCCGTTGCCACTGCCGCTTCCACCGCCCCCCGGCGGGTCTCCTGACGACGAATCGGGTGGACTGGACATCACCGAACCGCCCGAGAAGAAGCAGGCCGACGGTTCTCTGGTTCCCGTTGCGGCTTCCTCGGCGCCGGCGGCAACCGAGGCGGACGTGCAGCCATCGCCGACCTCGGCACCCCAAGCTGATCCCGGAGGCAAGCCTGAGCTTCCAGGGAACGCTGCAACGAAAGGCAGCGAAGAAATCTTGGCCAGCAACGAGCCGCAGCAGGATTTGATCGCTTCCAGCGGGACCAAGAAAGTTGCCTCCCCGCCCCCGGAGCCCGGGCCCGCGTTGAGCAATACAGGTCCGGTTCAGATCGCGCCGCAGGTTGGCGCAACGGATCAGGGGATCGATCCGAACCTCGCGGCCTTGCCCCCGACGGTGCCGAATGCCACGACCATCCGCAAAACCTTTGCCGGCAGCAGAAACAGCAAGGGTGCCGATGCACGTGGGGTCGGGTAGCAACATCCAACTTCAACAAGCAAACCTCGCCACAGCAGGTTGCTGCAATCGATCCGGCCTTGATCAGCCCGCAGACTGCAACCGATCCGGCCTTGGTCAGCCCGAGACTGCAACCGATCCGGCCGATCAGCCCGCAGACCGCAACCGACCGGTTCCCGCCGTGCCCGAACAGCAAACCTCGCTGGCGCCGGCACCGCCTCCCCAGTCGCAAGAAACGACTGCCCGCTGCTCCTCCGGGCTTCGTGATGCTTTTTTCCTCTCATCGCTCGGAGGCGGAGGCGCTCGCCGAGTTTGACCGCCTGCGGCAAAGTCACGCCAGCCTGGTTGGTTCTCTTTCCCCCGGTGTTCGCAAGACAAACCTTGGTTCGAGCGGCACCCGATACCAATTGAGCCTTGGAGTTATTCCGACTCGTGAAGCGGCCAGGAGCCTTTGCAGTTCGCTTTTTGCCGCCGGAGAGAAGGATTGTATCGTCAGGCCCCGCTGATCGGCCCGGCCGCGACAGCTGACTTGTCAGCCTGACCCGCAAACAACTCGAATGACTGGCGCTTTCGTGACCGGCTGCTCCGGGTTGAGGCTGACGCAGGACGAGAAGAAGTTCATCCGCGACAGCCAGCCTTGGGGGCTAATCGTTTTTCGCCGCAACGTTGACACGCCGGATCAGCTGCGTGGCCTGGTTGGCGAGTTTCGTGGCCTGGTGAACCGCCGCAATGCTCCGGTTTTCGTCGATCAGGAGGGCGGACGGGTCCAGCGAATGGGGCCGCCTTTGACCCACTGGCGCAAATATCCCGCGGCGCGCCGCTTGGGCGACGTATTTGCAGGTGATCCCGTGCGTGGCGCCCGTTTGACCCGGTCCCTGGCCCGCCTGATGGCTGACGACTTGCAGCAGGTCGGCATCAACGTCGATTGCCTTCCCGTTCTCGATGTGCCGCAGCCGGATGGTCACGACATCATCGGCGACCGCGCTTATGCAGCCTCGCCTGCCGAAGTTAGTATCTTGGCCCGGCAGGCCATGATGGGAATGATGAGTGGCGGCGTTTTGCCTGTGATAAAGCATATTCCAGGGCACGGCAGGGCGACCGCCGACACCCATCACACCCTCCCGGTCGTGCGCGCATCGAGAAGGGAGCTTGACATGGTGGACTTTCCCCCCTTTGCAGCGTTGGCAGATGCTCCCATGGCTATGACCGCGCATGTGATCTACGCAGCAATCGATGCTGATGCGCCGGCTACGCACTCGCCCCAAGTGGTCGAGGTTATTCGAACCGCCATAGGGTTTGACGGTTTGCTGATCACCGATGATCTCTCCATGAAGGCGCTGAGCGGTGACATGCGGGAGCGGGTCCTCCGCGCCAAGGAGGCCGGCTGCGATATGATGCTGCACTGCAATGGCATCATGAGCGAAATGATTGCGGTAGCCGAGGCGTCGGGGGAACTGCGCGGCGCGGCAAGCGCCAGGGCCCGTTCGGCGCTCAGGCAGCTGCGTCGGCCGCAAAAGTTTGACCGCATCCGGGCGCTGGCCGACCTCCAGGAATTGGATCTCGTCGCCGCCTGAACTTGCGGTTACTCTATCGCGGGTGGCCCCGAATCAGCTTTGGCTCGAGGTCGGGTGGCGGGGTAGCAGGGAAGGACGGCTCGAAATCCAACATGGTGCAGGCAAACCAATCTCACGTAGGCAAGGTGCAGGCTCCCGAAGGGGCTTGGGCCGACGCTGATGAGACCGCCGCGCCACAACGAAAGCGGCGATGCCTTCTGTGTGGACGTAGGCGAGTTTGAGGGACCCCTCGACCTCCTGCTCGAACTCGCCCGCCGTCACAGGATCGACCTGGCGCGCATTTCGATGATGCGGCTCGCCGAGCAGTATCTTGCATTTATTGGTCAGATCGGCGGCATGCGGCTCGAGATTGCCGCCGATTACTTGGTGATGGCGGCATGGCTCACCTATCTCAAGTCGCGAGCTCTCGTTTCAACCGAGGATGCCGGAAAGGA
Source organism: uncultured Alphaproteobacteria bacterium (assembly GCA_963780765.1). Lineage (GTDB taxonomy): Bacteria > Pseudomonadota > Alphaproteobacteria > Rhizobiales > Aestuariivirgaceae > CAWHQZ01. Next base: position 484,980 of record CAWADI010000029.1, read on the forward strand.
GCCCGCTGCCGACGAGCTGGCGGGTCTGCTTGCGCTTCGCCTGCAGCGCCTTCAGGCGATGCGCGACGCGGCGGCGCAGCTCATGGCGAGAAACCGGCTCGAGCGCGACGTTTTTGAGCGGGGCGCGCCTGAGCCGCTGGCGTTGAAAATCAATCGGCAGTATTCGGACAATCTGTTCGACCTTCTTAAGGCGTACGCCGAGCGTCGCCAGCAGGCGACTGCCCGCCGGTCGCTGCAGGTCAGCCGGCCGCCGGTCTGGTCGATCAAGGAGGCCCGGGAGGTGCTTGGAGAACTCATTGCCGACATGCACGACTGGGGGCGCTTCGATGTCTACCTGCGCGACTATCTCACCGAGCCGAAACGCAGGCGGTCGGTTACTGCTTCCAGCTTCTCGGCCAGCCTCGAATTCGTGCGCGAAGGAGTGCTTGAAATGAGACAGGCGGAAGCGTTCAGGCCCATCTACTTGCGGCGCCGCGCTGAGTCCGAATTGCAATGATGCAGAAAGGAGCTTGACGCCATGGCAAGCGCGCGCGCCACCGCAGAACTGATGGCCGGCAGCGATGAAGCGGGGGGCAAAACCGCCAAGATAACCCTTCATCCGCGGATCGACCCTGCCAACCAGCTCCGCGTCATCGAGGCATTGCTCTTCTCCTCAGCCGAGCCGTTGCGGGTCGAGGACTTCGAGTCGCTTTTGCCGGAAGGCACCGACGTAGCGGCGCTGCTTGCGGATCTTCAGGCGCTGTATCGCAACCGGGGCGTTAATGTCGTCCAGGTCGCCGGAAAGTGGGGACTGAGGACAGCGGAAGATCTGAGTTTTCTCCTCCGCCGTGAAGCCTCGGAGCAGCGGCGCTTGTCGAAAGCGGCACTTGAGACGCTGGCGATCGTTGCGTATCACCAGCCGGTGACGCGAGCCGAGATCGAAGACATTCGAGGCGTGGCAGTTTCCAGGGGGACGCTCGACATCCTCATGGAGATCGGGTGGGTGAGGATGCGCGGCCGAAAGCGTACGCCGGGGCAACCTGTCACCTATGGCACTACGGAGGCCTTTTTGCGCCATTTCGGGCTAAACACACTTGTCGACCTTCCGGGGCTGGTCGAGCTGAAGGGTGCCGGTCTGCTCGAGGCCAACCTGCCGCCTGACTTTTACGTGCCGCAGCCACTGGTGAGCGACGAGCTTACCGACGATGAATATCCTCTCGACGACAACGATGAACAGATTGCGCTCGAAATGGATCTTCAGGATACAGAAGAGCCCGACTCCGGCAAATAGCCGATCGAAATTACCTGTTTCTGCCGCTTCGTTAAGTCATGTAAGGCCTTCCTCCATGGCGGCGCCTCGCAATCGCCCTTCCGAAACTGCTGAGCACTGGGGACCCCGGGGTACCGTTGGGGCGACGTTTGCGGCCAAGCTGTCGTTTGAGAATGTCAGCCTGTCATTCGCCCATGTCGAGGCCGTCCGCGACGTTTCCTTCGAATTGCCTCCCGGAGAGATTGTCTGCCTGCTTGGCCCCTCCGGTTGCGGCAAGACGACCCTGCTGCGAATTGCTGCAGGAATTGATCGACCTCAGACTGGCCGCGTCCTGCTGGGCGAGGAGGAGGTTGCTGGGCCGAAGGTCTTCGTTCCTCCCGAACAGCGGGGCGTGGGACTGATGTTTCAGGATTTTGCGCTCTTTCCGCATATGACCAACGTGGAGAACGTGGCCTACGGACTGAAGTCGTTAAATCGCCGCGCCGCTCTTGCCGAAGCGCGCAATGCCTTGCGGCGGGTGGGGCTCAGCGAGTACTCCGAAAGCTATCCATGGGCGCTTTCCGGCGGCGAACAGCAGCGCGTAGCACTGGCTCGCGCCATTGTGCCACGACCGCGCGTGATCCTGATGGATGAGCCCTTTTCCGGCCTTGACCAGCGCCTGCGCGAGGATGTCCGTCGTGGCACGCTTGAGATCCTGCAGGAAACTCGGGCCAGCGCGCTCATTGTCACGCACGATCCCCTCGAAGCCATGGAGCTAGCCGACCGAATTCTCCTCATGCGTCAAGGAAGGCTGGTTCAGCAGGGCACGCCGCGTGAACTCTACCATGATCCCATTGACGCCGATGCCGCGCGTTTTTTCAGCCATTTCAACGAAATCGAAGCGTCGGTGGTGAATGGCCGGGTCGCCACGCCCTTCGGCCCGATGTCTTCCCGGCTGCTTGCCGAAGGCGCCAGCGCCGTAGTCATGATCAGACCGCAGGGTCTGGTGCCGCTGCGCGCCGGGCAGCAGGGGGCTGTTGCGCCGGGTCCTCGAGGCACGGTTCCTGGGCGATGATCTGCAGTTGACCGTCCTGTTTGAGGCTATGGACAATCCATTCCTCGCCCGCGTGCCGGCGGCCGCCGATATCAAGGCAGGTGAAACGATCAGGTTCATCGCTGATCCCGCCCATGTTTTTGTGTTTGCATCCTGAGGCCCCGCTCACTACCTCAGGGGTGTTCGGCCGCCGCATCCGGTTGCGGGGCAGGGGCCTTATCTGCGATAGTAAGGCCAAACGGGCGCATTCAGCGCGCCCCTCCCGCTCATTCAAGGAGCAGTCATGGGTTCATTCTCGATTTGGCATTGGTTGCTGGTCATTCTGGTCGTTGTCCTGCTTTTTGGCCGCGGCAAAATCTCCGACCTGATGGGTGATGTCGCCAAGGGCATCAAGAGCTTCAAGAAGGGACTGTCCGAGGACGAAGCCACGCCGGCGACAAGCGACATGAAGTCTCTCGGCAACGAAGCGACCGCGCAGGCTCAGGATCGCGCCAAGGAAAAGGCCGACCGTTAGAAGCATGTTCCGGAAAAGGGTACCTGCTTTTCCGATAGGAGCATGCTGCAAGTATTTGATCCGCGGCATCTCTCTTATTGGTGAAGTGACTCCCCTTCACCGAAAATGCTACAGCCGGTCGCAATTTGGCCGGACCGCCGGCCGCAAGGACTGGACCACCCATGTTTGACTTCGGCATCGGCGCCAGTGAGCTGATGATCATCGCCGTTGTGGCGCTCATTGTCGTCGGTCCCCGTGAGCTTCCCAAGGTTCTGCGAGCTGTCGGGCGCTTCGTGAACCAGTTGCGCGGCATGGCCGGCGAGTTCCAGAAACATCTCGATGCGGCGATGCGCGAGTCCGGCATCGAAGATGTCAAGAAAGACGTAAGAAATCTGACCAACTTCGCCGTGACCAAGGACATCGGCAAGCAGATGTCGGATACCTTCAGCAAGCAGGGCGCGGAGATGAAGCAGCTTCTGGAAGCCAAGGAGCCGCCTGCTCCAGTCGTCGCTGCGCCACCCCCTGCGGATGCGACCGAGACCGCCTCTGAAGACGTCAAGGCGAAGGCGTCATGACGCAGCAAGACATCGACAGTACCGAGGCGCCGCTGATCGATCATCTGATCGAGTTGCGGCAACGCCTTATCTATTGTGTCATCGGCGTCGTGGTTGCCTTCGTCGCCGCCTTTGCGTTCGCCGGCCAGATCTTCAATGTCCTGGTGCAGCCATTTTTCTGGGCGCTCGGCCAGAGTTACGATCTCGAGCTCATCTACACCTCACTGCCCGAAAAATTCTTCACCGAGATCAAGATTGGCCTGTTTGGAGCGCTCTTCATCACCTTTCCGCTCATTGCCGTGCAGATCTACCGTTTTGTCGCTCCCGGGCTCTACCGCAACGAGAAGGATGCGTTTCGTCCCTACCTGATCGCCACCCCGCTGTTCTTCATTCTTGGTGCAGCGGTGGTTTATTTCCTGCTCATGCCCCTCGCCATCAAGTTCTTCATCGGCTACCAGCAAAGTGGGGCTTTGGGTCAAGCCGAGATCAAGCTTCTGCCGAGAGTGAGCGAATACCTGAGCTTCGTCATGGCGCTGATCCTGGCGTTCGGCGTATGTTTCCAGCTTCCTGTGATATTGACGCTTCTTGGTCAGATTGGGGTCGTGAGCTATGACGGCCTCAGAAGCGGGCGAAAGTTCGCCATCGTCGGCGTGTTCATCGTGGCGGCGGTCCTGACTCCTCCCGATCCGATCAGCCAGATCGCTCTCGCGATCCCCCTGATCGGCCTCTACGAGGTGGCGGTGCAGGCGGTTCGCTTCCTTGAAAAGCGGCGTGCTGCGGCCGAGAAGCGCCGCGAGGTTTCGCAGAACGCCTGACGCTTTACCCGGCTCGGCCGCGCGCCTATACACTCCGGCGGCGCAAGATGAGAGAGTTCGGGCGGCGCGGCGCTCATGCACGACATCAAGTGGATCAGGGATCACCCCGACGAGTTTGATCGCGGGCTGGAGCGGCGTGGTCTTGCTCCACAGTCGGCCGCCATCCTCGCTCTCGATCAGTCGCGGCGCGAAGAGGTGCAGAAGCTGCAGGACGCGCAGGCGCGCCGCAACGCCGTTTCCAGGGCGGTCGGCGAAGCCATGGCGGCCAAGGACACGTGCCGAAGCAGCACGGCTCAGGGCCGAAGTGGTAGCGCTCAAGCAGACCATTCAAACGGGTGAGGAGTCCGAACGGTTCCTTGCGGCGAGAAATCCGCCAGAGTTTGTCGGAACTTCCGAACGTTCCGCTCGAGGAAGTGCCGGATGGCGAGGACTCGGGGGCCAACCGGGAGGTGAGGCGCTTCGGAGAGCGGCCGTCGTTTGATTTTCCACCGCGGCAGCACTTCGAGATCGGCGAGGGCCTGGGCCTCATGGATTTCGATACGGCGGCGTCGATTTCCGGTGCCCGCTTCGTCGTTCTCAAGGGCGCTTTGGCTCGCCTTGAGCGCGCCCTCGGCCATTTCATGCTTGACCTTCATACTGCCGAGAACGGTTACACGGAGAGCTACGTCCCGTATCTCGTTCGCGACGAAGCCATGTTCGGTACCGGCAATTTGCCCAAGTTTGCCGCCGATTTGTTCGCTACGACGGATGGCCGCTGGCTCATTCCGACCGCCGAAGTGTCCCTGACCAATTTCGTCCGGGAGCGGATTACCGAGGAAAGTGACCTGCCATTGCGGCTTACCGCCTATACCCCGTGTTTTCGGTCCGAAGCAGGCTCGGCCGGGAAAGATACCCGGGGCATGATCCGCCAGCATCAGTTTTCCAAGGTCGAGTTGGTTTCGATTACGACCGCCGAAGCGGCGCGGGCCGAGCTCGAACGCATGCGCCGAGCCGCCGAAATGGTGCTGGAACGGCTCGGTCTGCACTACCGCACCGTCATCCTCTGCACGGGTGACATGGGGTTCAACGCCCATATGACCTACGATATTGAGGTCTGGCTGCCGGGACAGGATGCATTTCGCGAGATCTCGAGCTGCTCGCTGTGCGGAGAGTTCCAGGCTCGGCGCATGGAGGCACGCTACCGCCCGGCCGGTCAGGGCAAGTCGTTACGCTACCTGCATACCCTCAATGGCTCTGGCCTGGCGGTCGGCAGGACGCTGATTGCGATCCTGGAGAACTATCAACAGAGGGATGGCAGCGTCGCAATCCCTGCCGTGCTCAAGCCCTATATGGGTGGTTTCGAGTTAGTCAGAGCTCATGGCTGAAGAATCCCCGCTCAATCGACAGGGCGCGCCGCTCCGCATTCTCGTCACCAACGATGACGGCATTCACGCTCCGGGACTTGCAGCATTGGAACAGGTTGCCGGAACGCTTTCAACCGACGTTTGGATCGTAGCGCCGGAAACGGAGCAGTCGGGCAAGTCCCATTCCCTGTCGCTGTCGGATCCACTGCGCATGCGCCGCGTCGACGACCGCCGTGTGGCCGTTGACGGAACGCCTGCCGACTGCGTAATTCTTGCCGTGCGCAAGATCATGCCGGCACCGCCGGATCTGGTACTGTCGGGCATCAACCGCGGCCAGAACATGGCCGATGATGTCACGTACTCCGGCACGATTGCCGCGGCCATGGAAGGGACCTCCCTCGGACTGAAGTCGATTGCGCTTTCTCAGGTATTCGGCAAATCACGGCGTGACGAAATCGAGCTGGACTGTCGCCGCAACGCACGGGCCAAAAATTCTGCGATTGCTTGCTGCCGCCGACCTCGGTCCGGGCGTTCTGCTGAATGTCAACTTCCCCGATTGCCGCCCGGCGAGGTGCGCGGCGTTGAAGTAACGAGGCAGGGCAAACGGGATCAAAGCCTGCTGCTGGTCGATGAACGAATCGACACGCGAGGTCGCGCCTACTACTGGCTCGGCTTCAAGCGCGAGCAGACCGACCCCGCGCCCGGCACCGATCTGCATGCGATCGGCAACCGCCTGATCTCGGTTACTCCTTTGCACATGAACCTGACTCAAATCGAATCGATGGAGGCCCTGCGCACGCTGTTCGGCGCCAGCCGTCCAACCCTGATCGTTTCCATGACCGAAGATCCACGCAAGATCGAGTTGCTGATGATGCTTCGCGATCGGGGCGTTCGCGATACGCGAGTTTTGGAAGCCATTGAAAGCGTGCCGCGGGACCTGTTCTTGCCCAGCAGCTTCGAACATCAGGCCTATGCCGATCAGGCGCTGCCGATTGCTTGCGGGCAGACCATTAGCCAGCCCTTCATCGTCGCCTTCATGACCGACCGGCTCAAGGTTGGCGCCCGCATGAAGGTGTTGGAAGTTGGCACGGGCTCCGGCTATCAGACGGCCATACTCGCGCATCTGTGCCGCCGTGTTTACACCATCGAACGCTATCGCCAGCTCCATCGCGAAGCGGTGGAGAGGTTCAAGCAGCTTGGGTTGTCGAACATCACCGCCATGGTCGGAGACGGCATGAAGGGATGGCCTGCTCAGGCGCCGTTTGAGCGCATCATCGTGACTGCGGCTGCTACTGAGGTGCCGGGCGACCTCGTTGATCAGCTGGCACTCGACGGCATCATGATTATTCCCGTTGAAACGGCGCCGGCCCGCCAGGAGCTGCGGCGCATTGTCAGGACCAGCGAGGGAGCGCGAAGCGAACACCTGCTCCACGTCAGGTTCGTACCGCTCGTCCAGGGCGTAGCCAGGGATTGCTGACCGGCGAACCCGGGCTTGGCCCATTTTCCGGCAAGCGTAAACCCACTCTTAACTTAAACCAACCAAGATGGGTTTTGACGTCAGTTTTGGGAGAGTGGGTATGCGTAGCATTTTCGTTCGACTTGGCCGCGGTTGCCCGCCAAGATCAACCTTCATCGCGGCGCTCGCCGGGTTGCTGCTTGCGGGCTGCTCGAGTTCCATCGACCGCTTTACCGACTATCCTGGGGAAAGCGACAAGACCCATACCGCTTCTGTGCCCTCGCGGGGTAGCGCTCCCGGCGGTGATGAGATCATCGAAAGCTCACCCATCGCAGGCAGCAACGGCAGCCGGAACCAGGCACAAGCGGCTATCGCCCGCCCAGATACGAGCCCGGCGGCCGCTACCAGGAGAGCACCATCGGAAACGACGTCGGGGGAGGCTCGGTCGTCGTCGCGCAAGGGCAAACCTTGTATTCGATCGCCCGTTCCCACGGGAGATCGGTGCGGTCAGTCGGCTCCGCCAACGGCATCCGGGCGCCCTACCACGTCAAGAGCCGGACAGCGAATCCTGATCCCGGGCGCCGGCCGGTCGCCGGCCAAGGTGGAGCTTGCCAAGGCGCCGGCATGCCGGCAATTTCTCGCAGTCGGGAAAGGTTCACTCCGTCAAGTCGGGTGACACGCTGTTTTCGCTTGGCCGAAAATACAAGCTGCATCCGTATGCAATCGCCGACCTCAACGGTCTTTCGCACAACTCGCCGCTGCATCTCGGCCAGCAGGTCCGCATTCCGGCGGGTGGCAGGCGGATTGCTTCCGCCCCGGCGATCGCGACCGAGCTCCGGTTGCTGAGGACGGCGCCGCGACGGATTTCCAGCCGACGAGGCGTCGACCTGGCGACAGCGGGGCCGGAAGCGGCAAGTCGCAACAGCGTCTCGAGCAAGAGCCGTCACCGGAGAACGAGGAAGGGTGCGGGGAGACGCAATCCTTCCACGGAAGAAGCCCGCCGTCCGAGCAGAATCCGGTGCAGAATTTCCGTTGGCCGGTCAGAGGGTCGGGTAATTTCGGGCTTCTGGCGCGAAGCCCGGTGGCATGCGCAACGAAGGCATCAACATCGCCGTGCCGGAAGGTGCCGGCGTCCGCGCTGCGGACAGCGGCGTGGTTGCCTATGCCGGCAACGAACTGAAGGGTTATGGCAATCTCGTCCTGATCCGCCATCAGGGCGGCTGGGTCACCGCCTATGCCCACAACAAGGAACTCATCGTAAAACGCGGCGAAACAGTCAAACGGGGTGACATGATCGCCAGGGCAGGCCGTACCGGCTCGGTGGAAAGCCCGCAGCTGCATTTCGAGATTCGCAAAGGCGCAACGGCAGTCGATCCGATAAAGTATCTGACTTCCGCAACCGTTGCCAACTGATCGGCGCCTGCGCACGATCAATTGCTCTGATTGTGGAGTCTGGACAGCTCGTGCCAGTATGCTCTGGTCTTTTGCTGCCGGTGGAGAGCCGGAGCATCCGGCTGAGAGGGCGCAGTGCATGATCGTGGTCTGGGGCCGCCGCAACAGCATCAACGTGCAGAAGGTGCTGTGGGCGCTTGCCGAACTTGGCCTTTCGTTCGAGCGCCACAACGCTCGGCGGATCGTTCGGTGGCACCGCGTCGGCTGAGTTCAAGGCGATGAACCCGAACGGCCTGGTGCCCGTCCTTCGCGACGGGGAAATCACGATGTTCGAATCCAACGCCATCGTTCGGTATCTTGCTGCCCGTTACGGCGCGGGCAGCCTGCGGCCCGCTCGAGCCGCAGGCGCTCGCTCTTGCCGAGCAGTGGATGGAGTGGACTCGACCACGACGATCGCCCCATCATGCCGGAGCGGTGTTCATGCAGATCGTTCGCACGTCCCCGGACCAGGCGCAACGAGGCGAGCCATCGCGCAAGGGGTCGAGCAACTGAGAGACAGCCTACCCGTCGTCGATGCGGCTCTGGGGGCCGGCGATTTCTTGCTGGCGACCAGCTGAGCTTCGCCGATATTCCTCTCGGCTGCTTGGTCTGGCGGCTCAATCAGTTCGACTGGCCGCGTCCTTCCCTGCCAAATCTCGAGCGCTGGTCCCTCGAGTTGCAATCCCGTCCGGCCTATCGCGACTGGGTGATGGTGCCCGTCGGCCGCAATCCCGACGAATGGCTGGCCAACGAAAAGTCATTGGCGCTGACGCCGGCGAAAGAGGACTGCGCTGGTTAGCCCTTAAGGACGGCGTTACGCCAAGCCGGCCACACAAATCCTGAATGAACTGCCAGGCGACACGGCCCGAGCGGCTGCCGCGCGTGGCGGACCATTCGAGTCGCTTGCCGGTGAAGGTCGGCTGCCGCGATAGCAAGTTTGAAGTGCCTTGCGTAGCCATCTACCATGGCAAGATAGTCGTCCTGCGAACAGTTGTGGAAGCCCAGCCAAAGACCGAAGCGATCGGAGAGCGAAACCTTCTCCTGGACTGCCTCGTGGGGGTTGATGGCGGTCGAACGTTCATTCTCGAGCATGTCCGCGAGCCAGACAGATGGCGCCGATTCGAGGTGGCGTAAAAGAGCATGTTGCCGGGCGGCCTTCGATTCCTCCCTCCAGGGCCGCCTTGAGTGACTTGAAGGAGGTGTCTTCGGCATCGAATGAAAGGTCGTCGCAGAACACGATGAAGCGGTGAGCGCGCTTTTGCGCGGAGAGCCATAAGCGTCGGCAGAGCCTCGATGTCCTCGCGATGGATCTCGACGAGCTTCAACTTGCCGCTGGGTCTTTTCGCCACCTCGGCATGCGTCGCTTTGACCAGCGAGCTTTTGCCCATCCCCTCGCGCCCCACAGCAGGGCATTGTTGGCGGGCAACCCGAGCGCGAAGCGCTGGGTATTGGCGATCAGGATGTCGCGTACCTGATCGATCCCTTGAGCAGCTCGAGCCGACGCAGTTGACTTTGCCACCGGTTGCAGGGTCTCTCCGGCCGCATGCCAGATGAACGCGTCGCCGCGCTTGATGTCGCCGCCGGCGGTCCGCGGAGGAGCCAGGCGTTCGAGCGCTGCGGCGATGCGCTCGGCTAGCGAACCAGCGATTGCTGCGGTCTTTCCGGGCATGAATATGCATATCTCTGGAGCACGAAGGCTCGCAAGCCGGTCTGCCCTATATGGTTGCAAAAGGGTCTTCGAACGCTATATTCCGCCATCTCAAACCATCGGGCCCGCCAATTGAGGCCCTGCGAGACCCCACAATGATTCGTGACGCCCGCCTTCGCTCAAACTGCCGCGCCCGGTGCGACGGATTTTATTCGGCATGTTGTTTCCGCTGCTGGCGATCATGGTGATTTTCTATTTCCTCCTGATCAGACCGCAGCAGCGCAAGATGAAGGAACACCAGGAACTGGTGAAAAATGTCCGCCGCGGCGATACGATCGTGACATCGGGCGGCCTCGTCGCCAAAATTGCCAAGGTGATCGACGACAGGGAAGTCATGCTCGATCTGGCGGAAGACGTGCAGGTACGGCTTGTCAGGCACGCCATCTCGGAGGTGCGATCAAAGCCTGAGCCGGTGAAGGCCGCCGCGACGGCAAAAACGACTGCCAAGTAGCTGGCCGCCTGGTCCCGACGGCATGCTTCATTTCTCCCGCTGGAAGTCGATTTCGATCCTTCTCGCGGTCTTCATCGGGCTTTTGTTCGCGTTGCCGAATGCCGTCGATCGGAGAGCTGTGGAAGCGGCTTCCGGTGGTGGGCGGGCTCAATCCGATAGTGCTCGGGCTCGACCTCCAGGGTGGATCGCACGTGTTGCTGGAGGTCGACCGCCAGGGATCTCGAGGATCAGCTGTCAAAGCAGCTGATCGCCGACATCCGCCAAGTCTCTTCGCGAGCAGAAGATCAGATATTCCGGGCTCGGGCGCGCCGGCGATGCGGTGACGGTGCGCATAACGGATGCTGCCGATTCGACGGGCGTTGACCGAGCTGCGGAAACTGTCGCAGCCGCTGGCACTAGCGGCATCTTCGGCACCGGCGCGATCATGAACGAATTTGATGTCACGGCGCGCAGGCGTAGTGTCATTACCTTCACCTACACCACCGGCGGGCTGGAAGCGAAGATCTCCCGCGCCGTGGAACAATCGTTGGAAATTCTTGGCAAACGCATCGACGATCTCGGCACGCGGGAACCGACCATTCAGCGTCAAGGCGTTGATCGCATTCTCATCCAGGTTCCTGGACTGCAGGATCCCGAGCGTCTGAAGGAACTCATCGGCAAGACCGCCAAGCTCCAGTTCAAGCTTCTGTGCGAGAGCCAGCCGAACGCGGAAGCCGACAAGCCGCCGGTCGATTGTGAGGAGTTTCCGGTGCGCGAAGAGGGCGCGCCACGGATGTGGGTTCAGACCTCGAGCCGAGCGACCGTCGAGGGCGAGGATCTGGTTGATGCGCAGCCCGCGTTCGACAGCCGCACCAACGAACCGATCGTCAGCTTCCGCTTTAACCAAAAGGGAGCGCTGCGGTTCGGCAAGCTCACCCAGGAAAATGTCGGCCGGCCCTTTGCAATCATTCTCGACAACCTGGTGATGAGTGCGCCGGTCATCAACGAGCCGATCCTCGGCGGAACCGGGCAGATTTCCGGACGCTTTACCACCGAGGAGGCAAGCGATCTGGCGATCGTGCTGCGTTCCGGCGCGCTGCCGGCCAAACTTACCGTTGTCGAGGAGCGCACTGTTGGCCCGAGCCTCGGGTCAGACTCGGTGCGCGCCGGCGTGATCGCGACGATACTCGGTCTCATATTGGTGATCGCGTTCATGGTGGTCGGCTACGGCCTGTTTGGTGTGTTCGCCAACATTGCGCTGCTCGCCAATCTGGTCATGCTCGTGGGGTTGCTGTCGGTCATGGGCGCCACGCTCACCCTTCCCGGAATAGCCGGGCTGCTGCTGACCCTCGGCATGGCGGTCGATTCGAATGTCTTGGTCTATGAGCGCATTCGCGAGGAGTGGCGGTCGGGCCGGTCGCCAGTCAGTGCCATCGAAACCGGATTTCGCGCTGCCATGGCTACCATCATCGACGCCAACCTCACCACGCTCATCGCCGTCGGCGTGCTGTTCGGCGTCGGCTCGGGGCCGGTCCGCGGCTTCGCCGTAACTCTGGGTTTGGGCATTCTTACCACGGTTTTTACCGCATTCACCCTTACCCGGCTGATCATCGCCTGGTGGCTCAGATCGACCCGGCCCAAGGAAGTGCCGCTGTGAGGGGGATGACTTCATGAAGTTTCGCGGCATCCGTTTCGTGCCCGACGATACCAAAGATACCGTTCATGCTCATGTCGCGGTACGGATTTTTCCTGTCCGGCATCCTGTGCGTCGTCGCGCTGCTGCTGTTTCTGGCGTTTGATCTGAACTACGGTATCGATTTCAAGGGCGGCACGCTCATCGAGATCAAGACACCGGCTGCCGCAGACCTTGCGGCGCTGCGGAGCAAGATCGGCGACCTCGGGCTTGGCGATGCCGAGTTGCAGGAGTTCGGCGGGCCCAGCGACGTGCTGATAAGGCTCGAGGCCCAGGCCGGCGGCGAGGCGGCGCAGAACGAGCGGTCGGCAAGGTGCGGCAGGCACTGGGTACTGACGTCGAATTTCGCCGGGTCGAGGTCGTGGGCCCGAAAGTGTCGGGTGAGCTGACGCAGCAGGGCATCATTGCAGTGGTGTTTGCGATCATTCTTGTGCTCATCTACATCTGGTTTCGGTTCGAGTGGCAATTCTCGATCGGCGCTGTGGCCTCATTGCTGCACGACGTGATCATTACCATCGGGATGCTGTCAGTCCTGCGCATCGAGTTCAATCTCAACATAATCGCGGCGATCCTTACGATCATCGGTTATTCCCTCAATGACACGGTCGTCGTCTACGACCGCATCCGTGAGTACCTGCGGAAGTTCAAGCGAATGCCGTTTGCCGAATTGATCGATGCGTCGATCAATTCCACTCTGGCGCGCACCATGCTCACCGGAACCTCGACGTTGCTGGCGCTGCTGTCGCTCTATTTTTTCGGCGGCGAGGTCATCCGCGGCTTCACGTTCACGATGATTTTCGGCGTGATCATCGGCACCTATTCCTCGATCTTCGTGGCAGCGCCGGTGTTGATTCTGCTGGGTTCCGTCCGCGAAACTTCGCCGGCTGTGGAGAAAGTGCAGCCCTGAGGCTCGCGAGCGCGAAGCTCCTTAGTGGAGACATCCACCGATAACGTTGAGTACTGCCGCGATCTCCTGCGCCGACAGGATCGCGACCGCTATCTGGCCAGTCTGTTCGCTCCCGATAATTCACGCCCGCTTCTTTGGGGGCTCTATGCCTTCAACCACGAGATTTCCAGGATACGCGATCTGGTGAAAGAGCCCGCTGCGGGAGAGATCAGGCTTGCCTGGTGGACGGAGGCGATCGAAGCGATCTATGCTGGCGCTGCGGTTGACCACCCGGTGGCGCGTACACTTGCACAGGCCTGCCGCACGCGCCGGCTTCCAAAACAGGCTTTTGTTGATCTGATCGAAGCGCGCCGGTTGGGTCGCTATGCGGACCCCATGCCTTGCCTGGAGGATCTGGAGCACTATCTTGCCGCGACGTCGTCGGCTGTGGTGCGCCTGGCAACGATGATCCTCGATCAGGGCAATCCAGGCCGGGCCTTTCCCGCTGCCCACCCTGCTGCGCTAGCCTACGGACTGGTGGGCGTCCTGCGCGCCTTGCCGTTTCAGCGTGCAAAGGGTGCGTGCTTCTTACCCCGGGACACCCTGGCGCGGCACGGGCTTGAGCCAAGGCATGTATTGTCGGGCCTCCAGGACCAGCGCATGAATCAAGTCTTGGCTGAGCTTCGTCTGTTGGCGATCCGACGGCTTCTTGAAGCGCGAAGCCTGAGCCACCTGGTATCGTCTTTGGCCTTGCCGGCCTTCCTGCCACTTGCGCTTGTCGAGGCATATGCTGCCAAGCTGTCAGGCAAGGATTTCGATGCACTGACCACCGTTGCCGAAATCTCTCCTGTGATGCGTCTCTTCCGGTTGTGGCGCGCCGCCAGGACGGGAACATTCTGAACCTTGAGGGCACCAGCGATGGGCGGGCGAAAAATCGGTTACCTGGTCATCATGCTGGCGACTCTCCTGTCGTTCCCTGCCGCGGCGGAGGAAAAGCCTCTAAGCTTTTCCAGCCATGGGAAGCTTGTTGGAAAATGGAGCCTCGCCGCCCTCAGGCAAAAAGCGCCAGCCGTGCACATTACCGTCTGGGAACCGCACGAAGACAGGAACGTGACCTATGAGGGACTCGAGGTCGGCACGCTTTTCCAGGCGATCTATGGAGATGGGTGGAAAGAGATCGAGGAGGTGCTGTTTTCGTGCGCCGACGGCTACCAGCCGTCCGTGCCAACCGACCGCTTCAAACGATACCGCAGCTACCTCGCTTACCGACGATTGGATCAGCAGGAGTTCCAAATCGACAATCGTTTGCAGAATGAAAAGGACCTCCCGCTTGGCCCCTACTATCTTGTCTGGGACAATCGTGACTCGAAGGAGTTGCGGGCAGCAGGGGCGAGCAACTGGCCCTATCAGGTAGTTGGCGTCAACCTCGTGGCCTTCGCGGATCGCTTCCCGAAGATGAGTCCGCCGAAAGGCGCACCGCTAGCGGCAAGGCAGGGATTCATCGCATTCCGGGAGCAGTGCATGGCCTGCCACACCATCAACGGCGAAGGCGGTGGCAAGGCTCCCGAACTCAACTATCCGACAAACGTCACCGAATACCTATCCGATGCGTGGGTCAGGCGGTGGATGATGGACCCGCGCTCGGTCCGCTATAATGCCACCATGCCGACCTTCGCTTCCCATCCGAATCCGGACGTCCTCGCGGAAGAAGTGCTCGCCTATCTGAAAGCGATGGCCGGACACAAACAGGAGCCGGAATAATCATCATTCCGCAGCGGCGGCTGGCGATCGCAGCGGCTGGAGAGCAAGCCAGTCGCGGAACTCCTCGATCGCTCTTGCGGTATACGCCCCTTTGCGGGCTATCGCCCTTGCGGGGCCTCGGAGGCGCTTGCCGTCTGCGAATTCAGCAAGCGCAACGGGTGGAAAGAGGCCGAAGTTGACATTCATGGGCTGAAAGGATCCCACCGCCTGATCGGCGGCGGCAAGGTGGCCGCCGGTGATGTGATGGAGGAGTGCGCCGTGGGCGGTCGTCGGCGGCGGCAAGGGGAAGGGTGATCCAAGGCGCTCGGCAGCGGCCAGCCGGCCAGCGATCAATCCGATCGCCGCGCTTTCGACATAGCCCTCGACGCCGGTAATCTGGCCTGCGAATCTGAGTCGCTGATCTGCCTTGAGCCGCAGCCGCCCATCAAGGATGCGGGGTGCGTTGAGGAAGGTGTTGCGATGCAGTCCGCCAAGTCGCGCGAACTCGGCGCCCTCGAGGCCCGGGATGGTGCGAAAAATGCGGATCTGGTTAGCGTGCTTCAGTTTCGTCTGGAACCCGACCATGTTGTAAAGCGTGCCGAGGCGATTGTCCTGGCGCAGCTGCACGACTGCAAACGGCTTGGTGGCCGGCCGGTGCGCGTCGGTAAGGCCGCGCGGCTTCATCGGACCATGGCGCAAGGTCTCGGGACCACGTTCCGCCATGACCTCGATCGGCAGGCAACCGTCGAAATAGGGCGTCGAGGCTTCCCACTCCTTGAACTCGACCTTCGCTCCCGCCAGCAGGTCAGCGACGAATGCCCGATATTGGTCACGGTTCATCGGGCAATTGATGTAGTCTTTGCCCGTGCCGGCAGGGCCCGCTTTGTCGTAGCGTGACTGGAACCATGCCACCGACATGTCGATGGTGTCGCGGTGAACAATCGGGGCGATGGCGTCGAAGAAGGCCAGGTTCGCTTCCCCCGTGAGCTGCCCGATCGCCGCCGCGAGAGCAGGCGAGGTGAGGGGGCCGGTGGCGATGATTACGCTGTCCCAGGCAGCTGGCGGCTGGTCCGACACTTCCTCGCGAACGATCTCGATCCGAGGATGAGCGGCGAGGCGCCTCGAGATTTCGGCCGAGAATGCTTCCCTGTCAACGGCGAGTGCCCCACCGGCGGGTAGCTTGTGACGATCGGCCGCCTCCATGATGAGCGAACCGGCAAGCCGCATCTCCGCATGCAGCAAGCCCACGGCATTCGTCTCGGCGTCGTCTGACCGGAACGAGTTGGAGCATACGAGTTCGGCAAGGCCGTCCGTCTTGTGTGCTTCGGTTTGCCGGCCGGACGCATCTCATGAACGACGACGGCGGCCCCGGCTTCGGCCGCCTGCCAGGCCGCCTCGCAACCCGCCAGCCCTCCGCCGATGACGTGGATGGGCTTCATGGCCGCCATGTTTGGGCTTTGCTTTTCATCCGTCTAGTTTATGACAAAATGCATATTCGCCCGATGCCTGATTTCACTGCTTTTTCCATGGAGGGGAAACGATGACGACACTGACGAACGACCAGCCCACACTAGCGGCGACACTGTGGCCTGCACCGGCCGGATCGCTGGCGCGGTGGCTGGCTCTCATGGTGGCTGGAGTGATCTTCGTGGCGATCGCCGCCCACATCGAAGTGCCGCTATATCCGGTGCCCATGACCATGCAGACCTTCGCCGTGCTGATTGTCGGTATGGCCTACGGGTCAAGGCTCGGAGCAGCCACGCTTGCCCTCTACATGGCCGCGGGGCTGGCCGGCCTGCCGGTATTCGCCACCGGCGGAGCGCTCGGACCCACTTCGGGCTACATTTTCGGTTTTATCCTCGCCGCCGGACTTGTGGGCTGGTTGGCCGAGCGCGGCTGGGACCGTACCGTAAGCAGCACAGCGGTCGCCATGTTGGCCGGCAATGTCTTGATCTATGTTCCGGGTCTCATCGTGCTCGCCTGGTTCGTGGGCGCCGGCAAGGTCCTGGAATACGGATTCTATCCGTTTCTGATTGGCGATGCAGTGAAGCTGGTGCTCGCTGCCGCCGTGTTGCCGGCCGCCTGGAATCTGGTGGGTCGCCGACCGGGCTAGGTCAACAACCGCGTCATCGGACACTTGTCGGGTGCGCGTTGATGACGATGGCAGTGTCTCGCGTTCTTGACGATATTGCGGCCGAGCTTCAGGCCATCCGCGACCAAAACCTGTGGAAGACCGAGCGTCCGCTCGTGTCGGCACAGTCCGGCCACATACGGGTGCGCTCTGACGGCTCGGCTCGTCCGGTGTTGAACCTGTGCGCCAACAATTACCTGGGCCTTGCCGACCACCCGGAGCTGATTGCCGCCGCCAAGGCGGTGCTCGACAGCCACGGCCTCGGCATGGCCTCGGTGCGGTTCATCTGTGGCACCTCCGACCTGCACCTTGCCCTCGAGGAACGCATCGCCCGCTATGTCGGCTGCGAGGATTCGATCCTGTACGCCGCCTGTTTCGATGCCAACGGCGGGCTTTTCGAGCCACTGCTGGGCGAAGGCGACGCCATCGTCTCCGACAGCCTCAATCATGCATCGATCATCGACGGCATCAGGCTGTCGAAGGCCGCACGGCTACCGCTACGCGAACGGCGACATGGACGATCTGGAGGCGAAGCTGAAAGAGGCCCGCGCCGCCGGTGCCCGCCGCGTCCTGATCGTCACCGACGGCGTGTTCTCCATGGATGGTTATTTCGCCAGGCTTGCAGAAATTCGCGCGCTCGCCGATCGCCACGATGCCCTGGTCATGGTCGATGACTGCCATGCCACCGGCTTTATCGGACCCAAGGGACGCGGTACTCCCGCCAGGGCCGGCGTCAAGGTCGATATCGTGACAGGAACTCTCGGCAAGGCTCTGGGTGGATCGGCCGGCGGCTTCGTCGCAGCGGCGCGACCGATCGTCGATCTGTTGCGCCAGCGCTCCCGGCCGTATCTGTTCTCCAACGCGTTGCCGCCCCCGTTGGTGGGCGCCGCACTCAAGGCCATCGACCTTGCCGAAGCCGGCGAGCACTTGAGAGCGAGGCTGTTCGACAATGCCGGGCGGTTCCGCACGGCGATGACGGCGGCGGGGTTCGACCTCTTGCCGGGCGAGCATCCGATCATTCCGGTCATTCTGGGCAGCGCCCGGCTGGCGCAGGACATGGCTTCGATGCTGTTTGCCGAAGGCGTATACGTGACCGGATTTTTCTATCCGGTGGTTCCCAGGGACAGGGCGCGCATCCGAACCCAGATGTCGGCCGCCCTCACCGATGCCGATATTGACGCAGGCGGTGGAGGCGTTCAGCGCGCGTCGGCCGCCAGATGGGCGTCATCTGATGCGGGCGCTTGTCAAGGCCAGGGCCGAAGCCGGGTCTGGTGATGCGGGATGAGCCGGTGCCCGCAATCGGCGCCGACGACATCCTGATCCGGGTGAAAAAGACCGGCGTCTGCGGCACCGATCTCCACATCTGGAACTGGGACGAGTGGGCGCGCAAGACCGTCCCGGTGCCGATGGTGGTGGGTCATGAGTATGCCGGCGTGGTCGACAAGATCGGCAGCCACGTGCGCACGGTGAAGGTCGGAGACAGGGTATCGGGCGAAGGCCATCTGATCGGCATGAAGAGCCGCATGGCGCGCGCCGGCCACTTCCATCTCGACCCGGAGACCAGGGGCATCGGCGTCGACGTGCCCGGGGCCTTTGCCGAATACGTGCAGGATTCCGGCCTTCAACGCCATCCATCTTGCCCGACGAAATCGACGATGAGATTGGCGCCATTCTCGATCCCTTGGGCAATGCCGTGCACACCGCACTCTGCCTACGATCTCGTCGGCGAGGACGTGCTGATCACCGGGGCTGGTCCGATCGGCATCATGGCCGCCGCCGTTTGCCGTCACGTCGGCGCCCGCCACGTGGTGATCACCGACATCAACAGATACCGGCTCGATCTGTCGGCGAAGGTGGCCGATGCGGTGACCGTGAATGTGGCCGAGGAGGATTTGAAGTCGGTGATGGCGAAGCTCAAGATGAAGGAGGGCTTCGACATCGGGCTCGAGATGTCGGGAGCGCCCAAGGCCTTCGATCAGATGGTCGACAGCATGATCATGGGTGGCAGGGTTGCCATGCTCGGCATTCCCGCAGGCAGGACGCCCGTCGATTGGGCGCGGGTGATCTTCAAGGCCCTGACCATCAAGGGCATCTACGGAAGGGAAATGTTCGAGACCTGGTACAAGATGATCGCCATGCTGCAGTCGGGTCTCGAAGTGCGCAACGTGATCACCCATCGCCTCGCGGCGCGCGACTTTGCCCGCGCCTTCGAGCTCATGAAGCAGGGATCGGCGGGCAAGATCGTTCTCGATTGGACGGAGGAGCCATGAGCCATACGCGATACGACCTGCGCCGTCAGCGCCTGCAGCGCAGCGAGCTGGCGGTGCCGGGCTCGAACCCGAAGATGATTGGCCGCGCGGCCGAGAGCGAAGCCGACTACGTATTCCTCGACATCGAGGATGCGGTCGCGCCCGCCGACAAGGAGCAGGCGCGCGCCAACATCATCAAGGCGCTCAACGAGATCGATTGGCGCGCCAGCGGAAAGACCATCTGCGTGCGCATCAACGGCATCGACACCCACTACATGTATCGCGATCTCGTCGATGTCATGGAGCAGGCCGGCCACCGCCTCGACACCATACTCGTGCCCAAGGTCGGTGTTCCGGCCGACTTGTACCTGTGCGAAGCCGTCATGAACCAGATCGAGATGGCGAAAGGCATCAAGGAGCCGGTGGGTCTCGAAGCCCTGATCGAGACCGCGCTCGGCATGGCGAACGTCGAAGCGATCGCCCGTGACGGCTCGCGGCGGCTGGAGGCGATGCATTTCGGCGTCGCCGACTATGCTGCCTACAACAAGGCCCGCACCGTCAATATCGGCGGGCTCAATCCGGATTATCCCGGCGACCAGTGGCACGCCGCGCTGTCGCGAATGACGGTAGCCTGCCGTGCCTATGGCCTGCGGCCCATCGATGGCCCCTTCGGCGACTTTAACGATCCTGAGGGCTACCTGGCCGCCGGGCGGCGCGCCGCAGCCCTCGGCATCGAGGGCAAATGGGCCATTCATCCGAGCCAGATTGCGCTCGCCAACCAGGTCTTTTCGCCCACCGAGGCTGAGACCCGCCGGGCCCACCGAATTCTTGAAGCTCTGGCCGAGGCCGCCAAGGCCGGCAAGGGCGCTGCCCAGCTTGACGGCAAGATGATCGACGCGGCATCGGCCCGCATGGCCGAGAACGTTATCGCGGTCAACCGGACGATTTCGGCACGCGCCGCGAAATAGACGAAAGCCGGCCATTGCGAGCGCCTTGCTTCCCAAGTCGGCCCGTGTCATCCCTTGCCGGACCAAATCCCATACCTGTGCGGGAGACACGATGCTGGATGTATACGGCTTTCAGCGCGGCTGCCTGATCCCGCAGGCGCATGGCGAGGGTCCTCTTGCCATGGGCGAGGTGGCGTGGGTCGATCTGCTCAGCCCCACCCACGAGGAAGAGGCCCGCGTAGAAACCGCGTTCGGCATCGACATCCCGACCCGGGAGGAACTGGCCGAGATCGAAGCGTCGAGCCGCCTCTATCAGGAAGACGGGGCGACCTTCATGACGGCGACGCTCATTCGCCGCGGCGACGACGGCAAGGCGGAGACCCAGCCGGTTACTTTCATCCTCAAGGACGACCGCCTCATCACCGTGCGCTACAGTGAGCCGCGTGCCTTTCCCATTTTCATCAAGCGGGCGCAGAAGCCAGGCACCTGTCAGCCATCGGGCAACGGCATCCTGATCAATCTGCTCGAAACCGTGGTCGATCGCGCCGCCGACCACCTGGAGAATGTGAGCGTGGTCGTAGATCAGGCATCGCATGATGTCTTTCATGCCCAATCCTCCAGGCGGACCCGCAGCCGCGTCATCCAGGCGCGCCTGCAGAGCATCGGCGAGGAGGGGGACTTCAACTCCAAGCTTCGCGAGAGCCTCGTTTCGATCGGTCGGCTCGTCGCCTTCCTGGCCGCCGTGATAGAGGGCTCCGCCAAGGCCAAGACGGCGCGCGATGTCCGCAGTCATCTCAAGACTGTGCAGCGCGACATCCAGTCGCTAACCGATCATTCGACCTTTCTTTCGGGCAAGATCGGGTTTCTGCTCGACGCCATCCTCGGCATGCTGTCGATCGAGCAGAATGACATCATCAAGACATTCTCCGTGGCGGCGGTCGTATTTCTCCCGCCGACCCTCATTGCCAGCATCTATGGGATGAACTTCGAATTGCTGCCGGAGTTCAAGTGGGACTACGGCTATCCCATGGCCCTCGCCTTGATGGTTTTGTCGGCAATTCTGCCGCTCAGCTACTTCAAATGGAAAGGCTGGCTGTAGCGCCCGTGCGCGAACAGCGGCGCCGCTCACTCGGACGGGTTCATTCGGCGGCCTCGGTCTTGGCGCGTCGGCGGCGCCGAAAGGTCTCCTTGAGAAACTGACCGGTGTAGGAGCGCGGTTCCTTCGCGCAGTCCTCAGGCGTGCCCGCGAATACGATCTCGCCGCCGCCGTCCCCGCCTTCGGGTCCGAGGTCGATGATCCAGTCGGCGGTCTTGATGACTTCGAGATTGTGCTCGATGACGACCACGGTGTTGCCCTGATCGACCAGCTCATGCAGCACCTCGAGCAGCTTCTTCACGTCGTGGAAATGCAGTCCGGTCGTCGGTTCGTCGAGCAGATAGATCGTCCGGCCGGTGGCCCGCCGCGACAGCTCCTTGGCGAGCTTCACGCGCTGCGCCTCGCCGCCGGAAAGCGTGGTCGCCTGCTGCCCGACTTTGATATAGCCGAGCCCCACCCGCTGCAGGGTTTCCATTTTCTCCCGCACCGACGGCACGGCGCGAAAGAACTCGGCCGCTTCCGACACGGTCATTTCGAGCACGTCGGCGATGGACTTGTCCTTGAACCTGATCTCCAGCGTCTCGCGGTTGTAACGATGGCCGTGACATTCATCGCAGGTCACATAGACATCGGGCAGGAAGTGCATTTCGATCTTGATCACGCCGTCGCCCTGGCAGGCCTCGCAGCGTCCGCCCTTGACATTGAACGAGAAGCGGCCGGGCTCGTAGCCGCGCGCCCTGGCCTCGGGCAGGCCCGTGAACCAGTCCCGGATGGGCGTGAAAGCGCCGGTATAGGTGGCGGGATTGGATCGGGGCGTGCGTCCGATCGGCGACTGGTCGATATCGATGATCTTGTCGAGGTACTCGAGACCCTCGATGCGGTCGTGCTCGGCGGGGTGATCGCGCGAGCCCATGAGCTTGCGGGCGGCGGCACGGTAGAGCGTGTCGATCAGCAGCGTGGACTTGCCGCCGCCCGAGACGCCGGTGACGCATGTGAGCAGGCCGAGCGGCACTTCCGCCGAAATGTTCTTGAGGTTGTTGGCCCTGGCGCCCCTGACCGTGATCACGCGCCCGCGGTTGCGGCGGACGGCGCATCATCGGCACCGCGATCTGCTGCAGCCCGACGAGATATTGCCCGGTGAGCGAGGCGGGATTGGCCATGACCTGGTCGGGCGTACCGGTGGCCACCACCTCGCCGCCATGCACGCCGGCGCCGGGGCCGATGTCGACGACGAAATCGGCGCTGCGGATGGCTTCTTCATCGTGCTCGACCACCAGCACGGTGTTGCCGAGATCGCGCAGGTGCAGCAGCGTCTCGAGCAGCCGGGCGTTGTCGCGCTGGTGCAGGCCGATCGACGGCTCATCGAGCACGTAGAGAACGCCGGTCAGGCCCGAGCCGATCTGCGAGGCGAGCCGGATGCGCTGGCTTTCTCCGCCCGACAGCGTGCCCGAGGTGCGCGACAACGACAGGTAATCGAGCCCGACATCGACGAGGAACTTCAGGCGGTCGCGGATTTCCTTGAGAATGCGGCTGGCGATTTCCCGCTCTTTCGGCTTGAGCCTGGCGGGGAGCGCGTCGAACCAGTCGCGGGCGGCGCGGATCGACATGTCGGTAACCTGGCCGATGTGCAGTCCCCCGATCTTCACCGCCATCGCCTGTGGCTTGAGCCGGTAGCCCTGGCAGGCCTCGCACGGATGATCTGATTGATAGCGGGCGAGTTCCTCGCGCATCCATTCGCTGTCCGTTTCCCGCCAGCGCCGCTCGATGTTGCCGACGACTCCCTCGAAGGGTTTCCTGCGTCTTGTAGGTGCGCAGTCCGTCGTCGTAGGTGATCGCCACCGGTTCCTCGCCGGTGCCGAACAGGATGGCATCCTGGGCCTTTTTGGGCAGCTTCTCCCACGGCGTTGTCATCGACACCTTGAAGTGCCTGGCCAGAGCTTCAAGGGTCTGCAAGTAGTAGGGCGACGTGGCCCCGGTCTTGGCCCAGGGCGCGACCGCCCCGCCGCGCAGCGACAGCGTCCGGTCCGGCACGATCAGGCCGGGTTCGAACCGCATCTCGGTGCCGAGACCGTCGCACTTCGAACAGGCGCCGAAGGGATTGTTGAACGAGAACAGGCGTGGCTCGATTTCGTCGATCGTAAAGCCGGACACCGGGCAGGCGAACTTCTGCGAGAAGATGATCCGCTCGTGGGTCTCGTTTTTCGACTTGTTGGCGCTTTCCTCCGACGTGGCCGAAGGCGGCAGCGGCCGGTCGGCGAACTCGGCCACCGCGATGCCGTCGGCGAGCTTGAGGGCCGTTTCGAGGCTGTCGGCCACGCGGGTGGCGATGTCGGGCCTGACGACGATCCGGTCGACCACCACGTCGATGTCGTGCTTGAACTTCTTGTCGAGCACGGGCGCATTGTCGATCTCGTGGAAAGCGCCGTCCACTTTGATGCGCTGGAAGCCTTTCTTCTGCAGGTCGGCGATCTCCTTGCGGTATTCGCCTTTGCGCCCACGCACGATGGGCGCCAGAAGATAGAGCCTCGTTCCTTCCTTGAGCTCCAGCACCCGGTCGACCATCTGGGTCACCGTCTGGGACTCGATCGGCAGCCCGGTCGCCGGCGAATAGGCGATGCCGATGCGGGCGAAGAGCAGGCGCAGATAATCGTAGATTTCGGTGACCGTGCCCACGGTGGAGCGCGGATTGCGCGACGTCGTCTTCTGCTCGATGGAAATGGCCGGCGACAGGCCATCGATCTGATCGACATCCGGCTTCTGCATCATCTCGAGAAACTGGCGCGCGTAGGCCGAAAGGCTCTCCACATAGCGGCGCTGGCCCTCGGCATAGATGGTATCGAAGGCGAGCGAGGATTTCCCGGAACCCGACAGACCGGTGAATACGATGAGCCGGTCGCGCGGCAGTTCGAGCGAGATGTTCTTGAGGTTGTGCTCGCGCGCGCCCTGGATCGAGATGAGTTTCTTGGCCTCGGCCATGGGCAACGGCTTAGACCGAAACGTGAACACGGGCAATATTCGGCGCAGGACTTATCCCGGCTTCCGGCAAGCCTCCTGACAGATTTCGGCGATCATGACGAAAGCACACCTCCCGGCAACGACTGCAGCGTTCACACATCTCACACAACCAATCGTCATGGCCGGGCTTGACCAGGCTCTCAAGCTCGGCCATGACGAGACTAGGTGAATGCGATGGCCACTCTTACCGCAACGGCGGAACTAGTCGGCGTGATAGGTCGTCGAGACGTAATTCTTGTCGTTCTGGGTATAGCGCTCGAAGGCGAGGAAGTCCCAGTAGCCGCACCGTCCGTCGCCCGGAAACTCGCGGCAGCCCGAGGGCCGTGCCTTGTAGATCGTGCAGCGGCGGGACTTCGTATCGAAGAACTGGCAGATCTTGCCGAAGTGCTGGTCTTTCTTGCGGCGCATGATCCGCTTGTAGCCGTACCCTGACTTGCAGTACTTGCGTTCGGCAATTGCTGCCGTCAATCCGAAGTGACGGGCAAGGCGCTCGAGATCTCGCTTGGTGACGATTACCGCAGGGTAGGAGCAGCAATAGCCCGGGCACTTCATGCAGTCGTAAAGTTTGCGCATGCGAGTGGATTCATACACCGATCATTCTCGCCGCGCCAACGTGATTCACTGCACAACCAACCGGATTCCGCCGCAGCACGCGGCGGTCCGGCCTTCCAATGAAATGGTCGTCAGAAAACGCTGTCGGGATTGTAGAACTTCACCGCGTTGTCCTTGGTGATGATCGGCGACGGTAGCACCGTCTGCTGTGGCGCCGCGGCGCCGGCCAGGATCGCCATCAGCCGATGGAACCCGGCGCGGCCGATCTGGTCGGAGTTGTTGTGGCCGGTGGCGCCGTAGTTGGTGCCTTCGCTCATGATCTCCTTGAGCGTGCCCTTCTCGCCATCGACCGAGGCCAGGAAGATCTTGTCTGAACGCCCGGCATCCTTGATCGCCTTCTGCGCGCCTTGGCACATCGAATCGTTCTCGCAAAACACCGCGTTGATGTCGGGGAACTTGGTCAGCATGTCTTCCATGAGCTTGAAGCCGCCGTCGACACTCCAGCCGCCGAAATCCGGCGCCTTCTCGACCTTGATGTCCGACTTTTCGACGACCGACAAAACACCGTTGGTGCGGTCGAGACCGATCGAGTTGTCGGCCGGCCCGCCGCGCAGGACGGCCAGCAGCCCTTTGCCGCCAAGCTGCTTGACGATGTAGTCGCCGATGCCAACGCCGATGGCGTAGTTGTCGGGTCCGATCCAGCTGGTGAACTCGCCGCCCTTGAGCATGCGGTCGACCAGGACCACGGGCACGCCGGCCGCCTTGATGGCATCGAGCGCTTCGGGCGCGGCCTCGATCCAGGCGGCGCTGACGATCAGTCCGTCGACCTTCTGGCTGAGCAGATCCTCGACGTTGGAGGTGAGCTTGGCGACGTCGCCTTCGGCGTCTGTCGACAGCACGGTTACATTGGAGAAAGCCTTCGCCTCCTCCTTCACGGCCTTGTCCATGCCGACGAAATACGAGCAGCACAGCGACAGGTTGACGACGCCGATCTTGAGGTCCTTGGCCACGGCGGGAACCGCTGTGGCTGCTGCCGCCAGCATCACAAGTCCGGCAGAAATCCGGCCCAGATGTCTCATGTTCGTTCTCCCTTTTCCGAGTTTGCCCTTCAGGTCTTCTTGCGCCTGGCCAGCACCGCCACCAGGATGATCAGGCCCTTCAGGAACTGCTGATAGTAGGACTCGACGTTGAAGAGATTAAGCACATTGTCAACAAGTGCCAGCGCCAGCACGCCGCCGACCACCCCCACGACCGTGCCGCCGCCGCCGCCCAGGATTCCGCCGCCGATCACTACCGCGGCGATGGCATCGAGCTCGTAGCCGACCCCGACACTCGGCTGGGCGATCCCCAAACGCGAGGCAAGCAGCACCCCGGCCAGGGCGGCAAGGAATCCGCACGCCGCATAGGCGGCGATCAGGTGCCGGCGCACATTGACGCCGGCAAGACGTACGGCTTCGGCATTGACACCGATGGCATGGACAGCTCGGCCCGAGACCGTATGGTTCAGGTAGAACCAGACGATCGGGATGATGCCGAGGAGGATGAGGCTTGGCACCGGGAACGGGCCGATGAAGCCGCCGCCCAGGAGACTGCGGAACAACGGGTCGGCCGGGTATTGCGGTGTCTCGGAATAGACATAGAGCAGGCCGCGCAGGCTTCCCATGGTGGCAAGCGTCACGATGAACGGCTGCAGGCTGAAGCGGGCGATCATGAAGCCATTGAAGATCCCGACGGCAAGACCCATGCCGAGCGCAACGGCGATTGCCGCCGGAAACGGCACATGAGCCTGGAGTCCGGCGGCCAACAGGCCCGCAAACGCCACCACCGGCCCGACCGACAGATCGATGCCTCCCGTCAGAATGACCAGCAGCATGCCGAGACTGAGCAGGCCGTTGGTGACGATCTGGCGCGAGATGCTGACCATATTGCGCTCGGTGAGAAACACATCGGAGGCGACGCTGGCGGCGATCACCAGGATCAGGATTGCGACGGTGAACCCGACATTGGCGAGGCTGAACCCAGGAAGCCGCGCGAAGCGGGACGGCTGCGCCGGAGGCGGTTCGCCGGTTGTGGTGGTCACGCCTGCCTCATGCCGGCGTCCGGCCGATTTCGATCCCGGCGGCGTAAGCGAAGACCCTCTCCATGATGAAGTCCTGACGATCGAGAACAGCCGCGATGCGCCCGCCGCGCACTACGATCAGCCGGTCGCTCAAGCCGAGCACTTCCGGCATTTCCGACGAAATCAAAAGGATTGCCCGGCCGGCGGCGGCAAGCCCGGCGAGCATCCGGTAGATCTCGAACTTGGTGGCGATGTCGACGCCGCGCGTGGGCTCGTCGCACACGAAGATGCGGATATCCTCGACGAGCAACCATTTGCCGAGGACGACTTTCTGTTGGTTGCCGCCGCTGAGGTTGCGGACCGGCCGGTCGACGCCGCGCGGGCGCACCTTGAGTTCTTCGAGCTTGCTGCTCACGGCATTGCGCCGGGCCTGGCCATTGAGAACCCCGGCACGTGCGAACCGGGGCAGGGAGGCGAGGGCGCCGTTATCGAGAACGGAACAATCGGCGGCGAGGCCGTCCCGCTTGCGGTCTTCGGTGACAAACGCCATGCCGTGGGCGATCGCCTCTGGGGGTGAGGAGATCACAACCTTCCTGCCGAAGATGAGGATTTCGCCGCTGTCGGCCGGATTGGCACCGAAAAGCGTCCGGGCGATCTCGGTTCTGCCGCTGCCGACGAGGCCGAACATGCCGACAATCTCGCCGGTGCGGACGCTGAAACTCACGTCCCTGAATGCAGAACCGCGTGACAGCCCGCGAACCTCCAGCGCGATCTCGCCGACGTGCGGGCGACGGGCGGGATAGACGGCATCGAGGGAACGGCCAACCATGGCGCGGATCAAGTCATCCCGCTGGACTGCGCTGGTTTCTGCCGAAAGGACGACAAGGCCATCCTTGAGCACGAAGACATCGTCGGAGATCTCGAAGATCTCGTCCAGTCGGTGTGAGATATAGAGGACCGTGGCGCCGGCGGCGCTGAACTCGCGGATCTTGCGGAACAGGATCGCAGTCTCGTGCGCCGACAGCACCGCCGAGGGCTCGTCGAGGATGAGGATGCGCGGGCGTGCAATGAGCGCCTTGGCGATCTCGACGATCTGCTGCATGGCAACTGAAAGATCGGCGACCCGGGCATTGGGATCGATGCCGGCGAAGCCGAGATCGCCGAGGGCTTCGGCGGCGCGGTCGCGGGTATCGTGCCAGTCAACAATCCAGCGTGCGCGGCGATGCGGCAATCTTCCGAGGAGGATGTTTTCGGCGACACTCAGGTGGGGCAGCAGACTCAGCTCCTGGTGGACGGCATGGATGCCGAGGTCCATGGCGCGGGACGGAGTGCCGATCTGCACTTCAGCGCCGTCGAGCAGTATTTCGCCGCGATCGGCCGCCAGCGCCCCCGACAGGATGTTCATCAGGGTCGTCTTGCCGGCCCCGTTCTCGCCGCAGACCGCCAACACCCGGCCGGGCGCGGCGTCGAGCGAAATGTCGCGCAAGGCGGGGTTGCCGTCGAAGCTCTTGCTGACATTACGCAGGCTCAACATGAAGTGCACCATGCCATCCGGCGCCCGCGCGATGCAATCGGGCCGCGAATCCTCTCTTGGACGATCCGGGAGGATGGCCGGATCAGGCCGCCAGCACGGCGGTCCGGCCATGACGTAAGAAGGTATCCGAGGGCCGCGGTCTACTCTCTGGAGCTATTCTGCGCTGACGCGAACATAGCTGCCGGGCGCATCTTCGATTGGCTTAAGTTTGCCCGACCCGACGGGGCGGGCCTTGACCTCGCCGCCCGAACGGCTGCCGATCCACTTCGCCCAGTCCGGCCACCAGGAACCCGAATGCTCGGTTGCCCCGGCCATCCACTCTTCGACGCTTCCGGTCTCCTTGTCGTTGGTCCAGTGCTGGTACTTTCGCGCCTCGGGCGGATTGATCACCCCGGCGATGTGCCCGGAGCCGGCGACCACGAGACGCGTCGGCCCGCCCAGAAACCTGCCGACACGGAATACCGAGGCGAGAGGCGCGATGTGGTCATCCTGGCAGGCGAGGTTATAGGCGGGCACCTTGACATCCTTGAGGTTCAGCCGCTGGCCGTCGACCGTCATCATTCCGTGCGACAGCCGGTTGTTCAGGTAGCACTCCCGCAAATAGGTCGAGTGCACGTTGGCCGGCATTCGTGTGCTGTCGGAGTTCCAGTACAGGAGATCGAACGCCGAAGGATCGCGGCCCAACAGGTAGTTGTTGATCACATACGACCAGATCAGCTCGTTGGAGCGCAGCAGATTGAAGGCATCGGCCATGCGCTGGCCCGGCAGGTAGCCCTTGTCGGCCATGCGCCGCTCGATCCAGTTCACCTGTTCTTCGTCGACATAGACGAGCAGATCGCCTGCTTTCTCGAAATCCACCTGGGTGGCGAAGAAGGTCACCGAATTGATCCTCTGATCGCCTTTGGCCGCCATGTAGGCAAGGCCGGCGGCCACCAGCGAACCGCCGACGCAGTAGCCGGCGGCATTCAGCTTCGGCGCGCCGGTCGCCCTCTGGGCGGCGTCGCAGGCGGCGAAGAAGCCCTTGTGCATGTAGTCGCCGAACGTCCAGTGCGAATGTTCAGCGTCAGGGTTGACCCAGGAGATCACCAGCACGGTGAGCCCTTGCGCCACCGCCCAGCGGATGAAGGACTTCGCCGGATTGAGATCCAGGATGTAGTACTTGTTGATCCACGGCGGAACGATGAGCAGGGGGAATTTCGCCACCGTCTTTGTCGACGGCTCATATTGAATGAGCTGCATGACCTCGTTCTGGTAAATGACCTTGCCGGGCGTGGTGGCCACGTTGCGCCCGAGCTCGAAGGCGCGCCGATCGGTCTGGGAGATGCGCAGGCGGCCACCGCCGGCTTCGATGTCGCGCTCGAGCCGCTCCAGTCCTTCCACGAGATTGCGGGCATTGCTGGCGAGCGTTGCCCGCAACACTTCCGGATTGGTGAATGCGAAGTTCGTCGGCGACAGCGCATTTACGATCTGCTCGACGTAGAACCGCGCCTTGTGGCGGGTGTGATCGTCGATGTCATCCGCCTCGCTGACCACATCGAGCGCCCACTGCGACGTGATGAGATACGCCTGCTTCAGGAAGTCGAAGAACGGATTTTCCTGCCATTCACGATCCCGGAAGCGGCGATCGTGCGGGTCGGGAACCGCCACCGCGGCAACATGTTGGCCGCCCAGGCGCTGCCACGCGCCCTGCCAAAGCCGGGCATAGCCCTGCCACAACCGCAACTGCGCATCGGCCAGCATCGTTCGGGTTGGCGAGATAGGTTCTCGCGATGGCGCCGAAGGTCCTGGCTACCTCGTCGGCCGGGACGATCTGCGCCTTGATTTCCCGGTTGACCGCATCTCGTCGCCCCGCCATCAGGTTGGCGACGCGGACCGCGCGGACGAACACCTCGCCGAGATTGCGGGTCAGCTCGGCCGGGTCGGGAAGCGGAAAATCCGCGGAATTATCGGTACTTGTTTTCGTCATCGCCAACCTGGATCGGTCCCGGAGCCAATGTAACAACGGGGTCCGGGCCTTCAAACCGCGAACTGGCAACACGGTTGAAATGAGCCGGTGGAGCGGCCATAAGGAGCGGCCTCGGGGTGCGCCCGGCGCGCGCTATGGGGACCGCTGATGAACAATGCCTTGCGGTTGGGAATCGCGGGCCTGGGCACCGTCGGCACCGGCGTTCTCGACGGCCTGGAGCGCCACGGCCCGGCGTTGGCGGAACGGGCCGGCCGGCCCCTGGTCGTGTCGGCAGTGTGCGCGCGCACCCGGCGCAAGGAGCGGGGCGGTCATGCCATTTCGGCGTGGAGGTGGTTCGACGATCCGGTGAAGCTGGCGGCGTCGCCCGACGTGGACGTCCTGGTGGAGCTCATCGGCGGTGAAGGCGATCCTGCAAAAGCGGCGGTCGAGGCAGCCCTCAAGGCGGGCAAGCCGGTGGTCACGGCCAACAAGGCGCTCATTGCCCATCACGGCGGCCGGCTTGCGCGGCTGGCCGAGAGCAACGGCGCCGCACTCTGCTTCGAGGCCGCGGTCGCCGGCGGCATTCCCATCGTCAAGACCCTGCGCGAGAGCTTCGCGGGAAATCGCGTCAAGCGCGTATTCGGCATTCTCAATGGCACCTGCAATTACATTCTCACCAAGATGACCGGCGAAGGCCGCGAGTTCGCCGACGTGCTGAAGGAAGCGCAGAAGCTGGGCTACGCAGAGGCCGATCCGACCTTCGATGTCGGCGGTTTCGACACCGCGCACAAGCTGGCAATCCTGACATCGCTGGCCTTCGGCACGGTGCCGGAGGTTGAATCGATCTATATCGAGGGCATCGAGAATATCACGCGCACCGACATCGCCAACGCCGACGACCTCGGCTATCGGATCAAGCTCCTGGGCGTCGCCGTGAAAACCGACGATGGCATCGAGCAGCGCGTGCATCCGACGCTGGTGCGCAAGGGCACCCCCATTGCCGATGTCGATGGCGTTTACAACGCGGTCGCTATTCAGGGCGATCTTGTCGGCGACATCATGCTGGAGGGGCGTGGGGCGGGCGCGCATCCGACCGCCTCCAGCGTCCTCTCCGACGTCTGCGATATTGCCCGCGGTCATCGGGTTCCCGCCTTCGGGGTGCCGGCCGCTCGTCTGGCTCCCTACCGGCAGGCCAAGCTCAAGGCTCATGAAGGCGGGTACTACGTGGCCCTTGAGCTCCACGACCGGCCCGGTGCCGTGGCGGGCGTGGCGCGTCGGCTGGCCGAGATGAAGATTTCCATCGAAAGCATCGTCCAGCGGGCGCCGCAGTCGGAAGCCGCGACCGCTCCTTTCATCCTCATCACCCACGACACGCTGGAAAGTTCCATGCGCAAGGCGCTCGCCCGCATCGAAGCCGACGGCCACGCCGCCGCACTCCCGCGCATGATCCGGATCGAGCGCCTTTAGTTTCTTGCCTCCCTCGGCCTCGAGCGAGGGCCTAGGCGGCGGAACTCACGAGCTCAGGGTCAAACATCGTCTGGGTTCCTCGGGACAAGCCCGAGGAAGGCAATCGGTGAAGTATCCGCGTTCGTGGTGCTTCCCTCGGCCTCGAGCCGAGGGCCCAGGCGGCGGAGCTCACGAGCTCCGGTCAACATCGCCTGGGTCCTGGGACAAGCCCGAGGAAGGCAAATTCGAAGCCGAAATTGTACTTCGGCCGCGACTCTCGTTATCGCTAATGAAGAGGAGCCGGCAGGCACCCCGCTGGGCCGAATTCCGGAGCCGAAAACCAAGAGCATGTTGAGCCAGCAGGAAGCGCAGCGCTACTTCCTCGATGTCGAGCGGTCGGTCAGCGGGCGCGTCTGGCGGTCCCGCCTGCCTGACAACCGCCAGGCGCTGGCGATCTCCGAGCGCTACGATCTGCCCGAGCTCCTGGGCCGCGTCCTCGCCGGCAGGTCGGTCGGGCTGGAAGGCATCGGGCAGTACCTGAAGCCGACGCTGCGGGAGTCGATGCCGCAGGTGATGGCGCTGCGCGACATCGAGAAGGGTGCCCGCCGCCTTGCCGACGCAGTGATGAAATCCGAGCCCGTCGGCATCATCGGCGACTACGATGTCGACGGCTTGACATCGGCCGCTTTGTTGACCCGCTTCCTGCGCGCGGCGGGCAGCGATGCCGAAATTCATATTCCGGATCGCCTTGGCGAGGGCTACGGCCCGAGCCGCGCAGCGGTCGGGGCGCTGGTCGCCAAGGGCGCGAAGCTGCTGGTGACCGTGGATTGTGGTGTGATGGCCCACGATCCACTTTTGCTGGCGGGCGAACTTGCTCTCGATACGCTGATCGTGGATCACCATCAGGCGCCCCAGGACCTGCCGCGCGCCCTCGCCATCATCAATCCCAACCGGCTGGACGATCTTTCCGGCCTCGGATTCCTCAGCGCCGCGGGAGTGACCATGGCGCTGGTTGCAGTAACCAACCGGCTGCTCCGCGAGGCGGGGTGGTATGGCGACCACAGGTCCGAGCCGCGGCTGCTCGACTATCTCGATCTCGTGGCGCTGGGCACGGTGTGCGATGTGGTGCCGCTCCTGGGGCTGAATCGGGCCTATGTCGTGCAGGGCCTGAAGGTGCTTGGCACCCGTGATCACGTGGGACTCGCCGCGCTCGCCGATGTCGCGCGGCTGAAGCGCCGTCCGGACGCGCACGCGCTGGGCTACGTGCTGGGACCGCGCCTCAACGCGGCCGGCCGCGTCGGCCACGCGGCTACCGCGCTCAAGCTTTTGCTGAGCGATGACCGCGGCGAAGCAATGGCGGTTGCCGCCGAGCTCGAACAGCTCAACCGCGAGCGCCAGCAGATCGAGCTGAAGGTGATCGACGCGGCCATGGCGCAGGCGGAAGCGGCGCTGGGCAAGGAGGGGACCACGCCGGTGATCGTGGTCGCCGGCGAGGGCTGGCATCCGGGCGTTCTGGGCCTCGTGGCGGCGCGGCTGAAGGAGAGATTCGCGCTGCCGAGTTTCGCGCTCGGGTTCAGGGATTCCGGGACGCATGTTTCCGGGTCCGGGCGTTCCATCGCCGGCATCGACATGGGCGCAGCCGTGCGCGAGGCGGTGGAGCAGGGACTCATCGAGAAGGGCGGGGGGCATGCGATGGCGGCGGGGCTCACCGCGGCACGCGAAAAGCTCGGTCCCCTGCGGGCATTCTTCGAGAGCCGTTTCGAGGCTTCGGTCGCCGACGCCCGCTTGCGCAAGGTAGTCGAGATCGACGGGGCGGTTTCGGCGCGCGGCGCCAATCTCGAGCTCGTCGACATGCTCGAGCGGGCGGGGCCCTACGGCACCGGAAATCCCTCGCCGGTCTTTGCCTTGCCGGCGCATCGCGTGGCTTTTGCCGACGGCTTCGGTACCGATCACGTGCGCTGCCGGCTGGTGGGCGGCGACGGCGCCAGGCTCAAGGCCGTCGCCATGCGTTCGCTCGGCACCCCGCTGGGCGAGCTGCTCCTTTCCGAGCGGCAGACCCCGCTGCACGTCGCGGGCCGCCTGGTCGCCGACGATTGGAACGGCTCCCGGGAAGTGCAGCTCATGATCGATGACGTGGCCGAGATCCGGAAGTAGCGCCTGCGCCCTTCTTGCCTGGGCGGACGAACCTCCCTATAGAGAGCCCCGCGTTGCGCCCTTCGTCTATCGGTTAGGACGGCAGCCTTTCACGTTGCAAAGACGGGTTCGATTCCCGTAGGGCGCGCCAGCACCCAGACGCCCCCAGTGTAAGCTAGGGTGACGATAAGCAGCCTATGCTTATCGGTGTTATTAAATAGCTGGAAAAATCACAGGGGATCACTCTGCGCGGCTGCCCCTTGTGATACGGCTGAAGTACTCAACGCGGCTTTCAGCGGTAGCGGAAACACCACTGATCATATCGTTTTTTCTTTTCCCGTAGCCGCTACTGCTCGTAAATATCGGGAAACCGCTCTTGCTTGGCGGCTCGGCATTGTTGTGAACGATGAGTTGCCAGATCAGGTGGTCGAGCGTCGAGCGAAGTTGATAGAGGACCTCTCCGATAATAATGCTGAACTCTGTCGGGAACTGTTTGCAGTCGATGAAAACCACGGACAGTAGTCTGGTTTTGTGATCGTACTCGGTTCGAACATTCTGGGGATTAGCGTCACCAAAGGCTTTGAGGTCACGCTGAAGATTTTCGATATGGCCGCTCGCCCGAGCGATCTTGGTTCTGCATCCGTCGAGCGGATGGGGCATTGAGTATCGCAATGTTGAAACAACACGTGACGGCACTACGACCCACAGGAGGTGGATCATGGGTTTGCTCAAGCCGCCAGCATGCTGGAGTCGGGGCCGGGGCGAGCCCCGGTCCCGGCGGCGCGATTTTCATAGCGTAAACTTCCGCTGGCGTCTTGCCGCCGAGGGATGAGTGCGGGCGCCGTTCGTTGAAAAATGTAATCCAACGCCCGATACCGTCTCTGGCCTGGCTGCCGGTTTCGAAGGCATTGAGGTAGACAAACTCGTACTTGAGCGAGCGCCACAGCCGTTCGATGAACACGTTGTCCATCCAGCGGCCCTTGCCGTCCATGGAGATGGCGATGCCGTTGTCCTTCAGCAGGCCGGTGAAGGCGAAGCTGGTGAACTGCGAACCCTGGTCGGTGTTGAAGATGTCCGGTCTGCCGTGCCTGGCGATCGCTTCCTCGAGCGCGGCCACGCAGAACTCGACGTCCATGGTGTTCGACAATCGCCAACTCAAGACCTTGCGGCTCGCCCAGTCCATCACCGCGACGAGATAGAGAAAGCCGCGCTGCATCGGGATGTAGGTGACATCGGCGCACCACACCCGGTTGGGCCGATCGATGACGAGGTCCCTGAGCAGGTAGGGATAAATCCGGTGCTCCGGGCAGGGTTTGCTGGTGTGCGGCTTCTGGAAGATGGGCACGAGCCCCATCTTGTCCATCAGCCGCCGGATCCGCTTGCGGCCCACGCAATAGCCCTGGCGGCGCAGGTGCCGCGCCATCTGGCGCGCCCCATAAAACGGACACTCCAGGAACGTCTCGTCGATCCGGCGCATCAGCGTGAGGTTCAGCTCGCTCTCTCCGCACGGCTGCCGATAGAACGATGACCGCGCCATCGACAGGAGCTCGCATTGCCGCGCGATGGAGAGCCGGGGATGGTTCGTCTCGACCATGGTCTTCCTCCGTTCGTGGCTCAGCGCCCGGAGGCCTTGGACAAAAAATCTCTCTCCACGATGAGCTGGCCGATCTTGGCGTGAAGCTCCTTCAACTCGCCCCCGCGGGCATGCTCACGCTCGGCCGCGCCACCGGCGAACGTCGCCGCCATGCCCTCCACCGCCTGCCGCTTCCAGCCGGCGATCATGTTCGGATGGATGCCGTGCCGCATCGCGAGCTCCGACACCGTGTGCTCGCCCCGGATCGCTTCCAGTGCAACCTTCGCCTTGAACTCAGCTGAATACCGTCGCCTCTTCGTCATCGCGGATCGTCCTTCTCATGTCGCGATCCACCTTAACCGGCTGTCCGAGAAATTCGGGGGCCACCTCCTCTCGAACCCCAGTAAATTTTCTGAGTACGATAGCCCGCCAGAGGATCGATTGGGTCGTGGGAGGCTCGATTAAAAGGGTATTACCAGTAATGTACGCTTCTCCCGACTTACAAGTGTGTGTGCACGAATGTCGAGTTACTGCGGAGGACGATGTGTATGTCGCAACGTTAGCAGCGACAAAAGGGTTGAAGTTACTCAACTTGACGGAACTGCTTGAAGAGGAAAACGTACTAGAGTTTTGACAGTCTTGATCTGGGCGGTTCACATGCTATTCCTCGCCGGGCAGACACTCATACGAAATTGCGAGACAGGTCGCGCTGGCAGCACATGGCAGTGGATACGATGGCCTTGTCTATCCTTCCTATTTCAGCCTCTTGCGAACAGGTACAAAAGCTTTTGAAACGATTTATGGAATGTGGAACCGCAGGATCAAGCAGTATCAAGATTTTGAGAGATCGAAGATTGTTCCTAACTTCGCCCTGTTTGGCCGACCGGTTGAACGAGGGATGTGTAACTATAAAATCCATCGACCGGCTGATCTTGAGCCGAGTTGACTATAGCTTTCACTTCGGACCAGTTGGCTATGGGGACCCGTATGTGAGCTAATCACGAAATTTCTGCCGCGCGCCACTCCCTCCGCATACGCTTGGCGGCAGGCATGAGGAGGCAGCCGAGAGGCGGCTACCTGATCGTGAGGTATCGTTCGCTCCTTGAAACGGACGTAGTTGGCATTGCACGCGTTCACAGACGCGCATGCTTGATTGCCTACAAGTTCATGAACTGGTCTTACTCTGAAAGCGACGTGCGGAACTGGTATGCCGGGAAGTTCAATGAGTGGGATTGGGGATTGGTCGCAGAGGACAACGACGGCGTAATCGTTGGCTTTACAGCGGTCGCGGGCCCACGCCTCGACCAGCTCTTTGTGGAACCCGGCCATCAGGGTCAAGGCATCGGTACGCGCCTGCTGACGGAGGCACTTCGGTGCATGCCGGCTGTCGCTACTTTGAACGTATTCGAGCAGAATACGCAGGCCCGCCGCTTCTATGAACGGCACGGTTTTCGAGAAGTGCGGCGGTTCTTGAACACAGAAGAGAAGTCGGTGGAGTTGGTCTATGCCCGCGATGGCGAGCCCCGTAGTTCAAACTAAGGCGCCACCAAAATTCTTTACATGCACCAACGGCACACAAGCCGAATATCTAACGATTGCCCGCGCCTGCTTCGATCTGCGCCTTACAGCTTCGGGTGCACGGTAAAGGCCTTGTGGACGATGCTCCAGTTGCCATCGTGCTTGAGCATCGTAAGGTAGTCCGTGTAGCGATCGCCGAGCCAGTCGTCGACGACCTTGACCACCGCAATGTCGCCGGTGACACCGATCAAATCTATCTCGGAGTAGTACGGCGTTCCCGGGTTCAACGCAGGCCCGCCCTTCACGGCTTCGATGAACGCATCGAGTGGATCATGTAATAGCTGCCCGCGGTAATGACCCACTTGTAGACACTGCGGGTGGAACGCACGTCGAAGCTTGCTCTCGTCCGCGTAGAACATGCCATCGAGATACTCGCGCGCCACGGCGATCAACTCGGCGTGCTCCCGTTCAACCGGGTTGGCTGAAGCTGACATCTCGCATCCTCAAGTGCGTCACTACCGTCATCTTTCGCTCATCTCGCTGTCACCGGCACCTCGATCAGCCCCAGATGCCGCGCCATCGGACGAAAATCGCTGTCGCTATGAAGCAGCGGCCTGTGGTTCTCGATGCACCACGTGCCGATCAGCAAATCGATGGTCTTGCGGATGGTGATGCCGCGCCTGCGCAAGAAACGGAAATTACCTGCCGCTGCCACCGCCACTGCGTCGCCGGCCATGGGCACAATCTCGAAGCGGCGCAATAGAGCTTCGACCTCTCGAGCTGCCCGCTCGCTCGCCAGCCCCCGCAGGACCTCGCAAAGGATCAGGTCCCCGACGATGATCCCTTCCTTGCCGAGGAGCCCGCGCAAGTGCCGGACATGGGGGGCGTGGCGGCCGCTGAGGAAGTCGATCCAGACGCTGCTGTCGACAACGATCACCCGGTTCCTCGCCCTTTGCGGCTCCGGGCGAGGTTGCCGCGCCAGGGGTACTTGCCGAAAGCCGCGTCCACATCCTGCTGCCGCCGCAGTCTGATCATCAAACGAAGCGCCTGCTCTACAGTCTGCTTTTTGGTTGCGTGTCCGGAAGCCTTCTGCGCTTCTGCCATTAGCGTGTCATCGATCTCGATATTGGTGCGCATTGGCGGCACTCCGTTTTGCCGTGTGTATAATAGATTGGTACAGTACACATTACTGTTGCGCAACCTAGTCCGAAGGAGTGGACAAGAATAGCCGTTGAACGAAGAGGCGATCGGCAACTGCGCTGGGCAATTCGCTTAGCCCCGAAGTCCGCGGTGGATTTCATGGATTTTGACGAGCCCGACATTGGACTTTGCAGGTAACATCCGACCGATTCGTGGAGACATCCGTAATGAGCCGAGCCCAACCACACTCCTCCCTCACCGATCAACGGGCAAGAAGGGTCGCGGCTGCGATCGCCAAGGGCAGACTCCCAACGCTTACGCCCGATCTCCATCTGTATTTCGAAAGCTTTCCGCACGAGATCTTTGCCGCCTTCGACGGTGTGGCTCGCAACATGCCTCCGGCCGGCAAGGACGAGACGCTGGCGCTTAGTTATCTGTTTCTCCTACAGGGGCTGCTCGAGCATCTGCGCTACCGCAGCGACCGCGGCTACGCGGACGCCGCCCGTTTGATCGCCGACTTCCAGGCTGAGGTCGCCGCGCGGGTGGAGGCGAAGCAGATTGATGGGCACGTGCTCGCCCACGTGGGAGGGGCCCTGCACCAGTCGAAAATCCCCACGTCGCGGGAGCTTGCTGCGGCATCGGCGAGGCAGCCTGTGGATGACGACAAGAGCGGTCTTCCCCCGCCGGATATCCGCGCCGCTTTCAGAGGTCTCATCGAAGCCTGCGACGGTGATCCTTTCGCGCTTGTCGGCTCGCTTGTCGAATTCGGTCATGCCATGCCCGCAGAGGCGCGCGCCGCCATGGGCGCCGAACTTGCACTTGGCGGCCGGTCCGACGCGCGTGGCGCCGCAGTCCTGTTTCTGCTCGATTCAGAACCGGTCGTCCGCCACGCCGTTGCCGGAACGCTCGCTAGCGTCGCCTCCTCGCTATCGCCGACGGACGTTCGGCGACTGATCGCGGTCCGCAATTGGCGGCCCGAGAATGAGCGCACCGATGTCGACGCCATCGTCCGCAAGGCGCGTGCGGCCGGTATCGATTGCGCGCAATGGGAGGCGGGCAGCGCCGAAACAATTCTCGCCACTGCCGTCGACGGTGCTGCGTCTCAAGGATTCTTGCTTGTGTCGCCAGCCGGTCGGAAAAAACGGCTCTCGTCAATCCTGACCAAAGGTGGAATCGCAGATGCATGGAGCGGCGAGCCGGAATCGCGCCGCCGCCTCGAGGCGACCCTGGCAGGCATGGGCGCTCCCATGCTTAGCGTATCCCGGTCCTATCTCGATAGTGCCTTAGCGCACCACCTGGCCCTCGGCATCGAGAAAGGGGAACCACCGCCCCTCGGCCTGCTGCAGGTCGCTGAGACGCTCGGCGGCGCGGACTGGCAACCGGCGCGCATGGATTTTGGCGACACCCTGGCCCGGTTGATTGGCGAGCTTCCCGAAGCGATGAGCGGGGAGAAAGCAGTCGAATCCGTGTTGCGGAAAAGCGGTGAGCTGGCCGGCCTGGAGGCCCTCACTCAGTCCTGGTTCGAGGACAGTCCGGATATTGCCCAGGTGATAGCCGGTGCACGCGGCCGCAATCGAGCGAAGCTTGCGGCCTACCTCCTGCAGAGCGTAATTGCACGGCATCGTGA
The DNA here is from genome assembly GCA_963780765.1 of uncultured Alphaproteobacteria bacterium. GTDB lineage: Bacteria > Pseudomonadota > Alphaproteobacteria > Rhizobiales > Aestuariivirgaceae > CAWHQZ01. Next base: position 524,776 of record CAWADI010000029.1, read on the forward strand.
CAAATGGGCCGCCCTGTTCTTGCGCACGGCGTTGTGGATGCGCGAAGCGCCTCCTGAACTCGACCTGTGTTGGCGTGAGCTCTCGATCGTCGCCAAGGCGCTCGCAGATAAACGCGACATGAGCGAGATCGGGTTAATGCGCGATATCGCTCAGCGAACCGTCGCAGTACTTGCCGACAACGCGCGGATATCTGACGCGCTGCGACTGTTGAGCCTTTCAGCGAAACGCGGCTTTCCTTTCGGGCCGAAACACCACGCATATAGCTATGGCCCGACTCGCGGTTAAGTCCACCGAAGCTGAAAAACGAGCGCAATGATCGGGATTTCAAGAGGTTCGGCCGGCCGCTCGCATCCGGCGACCGGGATCATGCTCATGACCCTCGCGATGCTCGCCATCCCGCTGGTGGACGGGCTGGCGAAGCATCTGAGCGTCGGCTATTCGCCGCTCTTTATCAGCTGGGCGAGGTATGCGGCGGCATGCCTCATCGTCGTGCCGCTTGCGGCCGCCCTTCACGGAGCTCGCCTGTTTCCGGCGGAACGGCGGGCTTCGCATGTGTTGCGGACGGTGTTTCTGATCACGGCGATGACGCTCTACTTCCTCTCCATAGCGCGCATACCGCTGGCCACGGCGATCAGCACCTTCTTTGTCGCACCGATCATAGCCGTTGTGCTTTCCGTCACCGTGCTCAAGGAGCGCATGACAGGTCGAAAAGCGCTTGGTCTCATTCTGGGGTTCACGGGATCGATCATCATCCTCAAGCCCGGCGGTTCGGTGGATTGGGGAATGCTGCTGGCGCTCGGGTCAGGTGTTTTCTTTGCGTTCTATCTGATCGCCACCCGGCACGCGGCCCAGGCCAGTGATCCGCTCAAGACGCTCGCTTTCCAGTGTGTCGTGGGCACGATCCTGCTGACGCCGCAGGCTGCTCTGTCCTGGTCTTTGCCGGCCTGGAGCGATCTGCTCTTCTTCGCGGGGCTGGGCCTGTTTTCTGCCATCAGTCACATGCTCTCGATCGCCGCCTTCCGGTTTGCCGAGGCATCGACACTCGCGCCGCTGACATACCTGGAACTGATCGGCGCCGCTGCGATCGGGTACCTGGCGTTCGGCGAGGTTCCGGGCCCGCGTACGGTGATCGGCGCTGCATTCATTGTCGCGGCGGGACTTGTCCTGCTGCAGCGCCAAGTCCCCTGCGGCGACGCCGATTCTCCGTGATATCGGGCTATAGAAGCGGTCTGTTCGCGTGGCTCCGACTACTTCTTGCCTTCCTCGGGCTTGACCCGAGGACCCAGAGAACGCGGCACAGGGGCTGTGCCCTTCGGCCACTGGTTCCTCGGCTCAGGGCCGAGGAAAGCAAATGGGGCAGGTGTTTCTGGAATCGCAGTCGACTGAGGCGGACTTTCACTCCGCGGCGTGGGGCAGGACGCGCGGTTCCGCGGCCGCCGGAATGGCCGTCACGGCCTCGACTCGCGCAGCGCGTCTTCCCATCACCGAATAGACGCACGGCACGACGAACAGGGTGAGCAGCGTGCCGAACGTCATGCCGCCGACGATCACCCAGCCGATCTGCTCGCGGCTTTCCGCGCCCGCGCCGTGGGCCAGCACCAGCGGCAGCGCGCCCAGCACCATCGCCGCCGTCGTCATCAGGATGGGCCTGAGGCGCAGCACCGCCGCCTCGACGATGGCTTCGCCGCGCGCCATGCCCTCCTCCTGCAGCCGGTTGGTGAAGTCGACGATCAGGATGCCGTGCTTGGTGATGAGGCCGATGAGCGTCACCAGCCCGATCTGCGAATAGACATTGAGCGTGCCGCCCGAGAAATAGAGAGCCGCCAGCGCCCCGGTGATCGACAGCGGCACGGCGAGCATGATCATGATGGGATCGCGGAAACTCTCGAACTGGGCCGACAGCACCAGATAGATGAAGGCGAGCGCCAGCACGAACACGACCGCGAGGTTGGACTGGGCATCGCGGAACTCGCGGCTCTGGCCCGGTGAGGTCGGTGACGGTGCCTTCCGGCAGCACCTCGCGCGCCGCCTCGTCCACCGCGGCGATCGCCTCGCCCAGCGTGTAGCCGGGGCTCAGATTGGCCTCGACGGTCACCGCGCGCAGCCGGTTGAAGCGGCGCAGATCGCGCGGAACCACCGTTTCCCGGATTTTCACCACGTTGGACAGCTGCACCATGTCGCCCGTTGCATTGCGCACGAAGATGCGGGCGAGCGTATCGGGCGATGCCCGCTGGTCGGGCGGCAGCGCTACAATGACGTCGTATTGTTCACTGCCGATCTCGAACGTCGTTACGTCGCGCCCGCCGAGCAGGGTTTCCAGCGTCCGGCCGATCACCGAGATGTCGAGCCCCATGTCGGCGGCGCGCTCCCGGTCGATCTCGACTTCGACTTCCGGCTTGTTGAGCCGCAAGTCGGTATCGAGATCGGCAAAACCGGGATTGTCGCTCAAGCGGTCGATCAGCGCCTGCGCCAGCTTGTTGATCTCCTCGTAGGAGTCCGACGACTGGATGACGAACTGGAACGGCTTGCCCTGGCCGCGCACGCCGAGCGAGGCGGGATTGGACGCCGATGCCTGAACGCCGGCGATCTTGCGCAGCTTCGGCAGGACGCGCTGCACGACATCCTGCTGGCTTACCGTTCTCGCTCGCTCCAGTCCTTGAGCCGGGAGTAGGAATTGAACCGGGTGACCTTCACCCGCGCCGACGATCACCAGATAGGACTGAAGCTCGGGGACCTGGGCCAGGATCTCCTCGACCGTGCCGGCATAGCGGCTGGTGTAGTCGAAGCTCGCGCCCTCGGGCGCATTGCCGGTCACCACCACCGTCCCCCGGTCTTCGATCGGCGAGAGCTCGGACTTGAGCTGGGAAAACGTCCACACGCCGGCTCCGGCCACGCCAAGGGCCAGGGCGAAGACGGCGATGCGGCCTCTGAGCGCCAGCTGCAGCGTCCGCCGGTAGCCCCTCTGCAGCGCGTGCACGATGCCTTCGATGGCCGCGCGAAGCACGTTGCCCCTGCCTGACCGCCGCAGCAGTTTGGAGCACATCATCGGCGTGAGCGTCAGCGCCACGAAGCCCGATACCAGCACCGCGCCGGCGAGGGTGAGCGCGAACTCGAGGAACAGGCGCCCGGTGCGACCCGGCGTGAACGCCACGGGAGCGTAGACCGCCGCCAGCGTCAGCGTCATGGCGATCACCGCAAAGCCGACCTCGCGGGCGCCCTTCAGCGCCGCCGCAAGCGGGCGCATGCCTTCCTCGACGTGCCGGTAGATGTTCTCCAGCATCACGATGGCATCGTCGACGACCAGCCCGATCGCCAGCACCATGGCGAGCAAGGTCAGGGTATTGACGGTGAGACCGGCGGCATACATGAGCGCGAAGGTGGCGATGAGCGAGATCGGAATGGTGACGATCGGGATCAGCGAGGCCCGCAACGAATGCAGGAACAGGATGATGATGCCGATCACCAGGGCGACGGCCTCGAGAATCGTCACGAACACGTTGCGGATCGAACGGTCGATGAACACCGTCGAGTCGTAGCCGATGCTGGCGACCATCCCCTGGGGCATGGACTGATTGACCCGTGGCAGGACGGCCTTGATGGCGTTCGACACGTCGAGCGGATTGGCGACCGCCTGCTTGACGACGCCGATCGAGATTGCCGTCTCGCCGTTGTAGCGGCTTTCGCGGCGCACATCGGCGGTGCCGAGCTCAACCCGGGCGACGTCGCCGAGCTTCACCTGAAGCCCGCCCGCCGATTTCAGCATGACGTTGGCGAACTCCTCGGCGGTGCCCAGCGCGGTGCGTGACAGCACGGTGAATTCGCGATCGCGGCTCTCGATGCGTCCGCCGGGGATTTCGGCATTCTGGTTGCGGATGGCGTTCTCGACGTCCTGCACGGTCAATCCGAACCCGGCCAGCCGGGTCGCATCGATCCACACGCGCATGGCATAGCGCCGCTCGCCGTTGATGGTCACGTCCGCCACCCCGGTCAGGTTCTTGAACCGGTCGAGGACGTAGCGGTCGACATAGTCGGTCAGCTCGAGCGTACCCAAGGTGCCGGACTGCACGATCAGGAACATGATGGGCTGGGCATCGGCTTCGACCTTGGAGATGGTCGGTTCGTCGATCTCGTCGGGGAGCGTTCGCCGGATGCGGCTTACCCGGTCGCGAACGTCGCTCGTCGCCGTGTCCACATCGATGCCGGCGCGAAACCGGATGGTGATGCGGCTCGATTCGGCGCGCGAGGTGGATTCGATCGTGTCGATACCCTCGATCCCCGCCAGCGAGCCTTCGAGCACCTGGGTCACCTGGCTTTCCATGATCTCTGCCGACGCGCCGGTGTATGACGTTGCCACCGATACCTGCGGCTCGTCGATGTTCGGATACTCGCGGATGGTGAGCCGGCTGAAGGCCATGAAGCCGACAAGCAGGAGGATGAGGCTCATCACCGTCGCGAATACCGGCCGGCGGATGCACAGTTCGGGAAGGGTCATCAGGGCCTCAGTTGGTTGCGTCGGTGGCCGGCACGATTTCGATTGCCGCGCCGTTCGACAACCGGGTGTTGCCGGCGATCACCACTTCCTGACCGGCCTCGACTCCGGAGACGATTTCGACGACACCCCCGGCATACCGGCCGGTGCTTACCTTCGCTTCCCGGGCGGTATTCTTGTCGGTGATGAAGACGACGGTCTCGGCTGCCGCGCGGCACGATGGCCGCCTCGGGAACCGTCACGGCGTCGGCGCGGCGCACCTTTGACGGTGATGCGCACCAGCAGGCCCGGCCTGAGTTTCAGAGCGGCGTTGTCGAGCTCGGCGCGCACCTTGAGCGCCCGGCCGTTGACGTCCATCGCCGGATCGATGGCGGAAATGGTGGCGATGAAACTCTCGCCGGGAAGCGCGTCGGCGACGACAGCGATCTCCTGGCCCACCTCGAGGCGCGTGAACTCGAGTTCGGCAACGCTGAAGCTCACCTTCAGCCGGTCGATCTTGTCGAGGTGCACGAGCGGAGTTCCGGCGGCGACATAGGCTCCGACCGACACCGCGCGGAAGCCGAGCGTGCCGGCGAACGGTGCCTTGATGATGAGCTTATCCAGGCGGACCTTGGCGAGCTCTACCGCCGAGCGGGCGAGCTCGAGCTCGGTTGCCGATGCGTCAAACGCACTTTGCGCCATATTGCCGGACTTGCGCAGCTTCTGATTGCGCTCGAAGTTGGTCTCGGCGAGTTCGAGCTTCGCCTGCGCGTCGGCAAGCTCGGCATTCAGGAGGTCGGCATCCAACTCGAAGAGCGCTGCGCCGGCTGCCACCGTATCGCCGTCCTTGAACAGGATGTTTGCGACGCGCCCGCTCGTTTCAGCGGAAATGTCGACCGATTCCTCCGCCAGCAGGGTGCCGATCGCGGTCACGTCGTCGCTGAGCGTCATCTGGGCGGCAATTGCAACCTCCACGGGCAGAGGCCCGCGGCCGCCGGCCCTGCCTTGCGGCGGGTCTTGGGTGGCAGCCTTCCTGGCGGGAATGACCTTTTCAACGCGCGGTGAAGGCAATTTCCGAGTTCAGCAACCAGTAGCCGCCGGCGCCCAAAAGCAGCAGAAGCACGACAGCGAGCAGGGATTTCTTCATGCCGCCAATCTAGCACCAGCGCCCGTCGGGCCAAAGTGACTGCTTTTTAACATCTTGCCTTCCTCGGGCTCGGTGCGCCCGCTGGGCCTCGCTCAAGGCCGAGGGAAGCGGTACCGCTATTTGCTTTGCTCGGGCTTGGCCCGAGCATCCAGACGATGCTGACCGGTGCACCGAGTTCGTCCCCGGGCCCTCGGCTCAGGGCTGAGGGAAGCGGGATCATTGCGTTGGGCATCTACCACGATCCGGTATTGCCCATGCTCGTCCACGGCTCTTTGGCCGGCAGCGCGCCGCCCTTGTTGAGCAGCTCGACCGAAATCCCGTCAGGTGACTTCACGAAGGCCATGCGGCCATCGCGCGGCGGGCGGTTGATGGTAACGCCCTTCTTCATGAGCCTGTCGCAGGTCTGGTAGATGTCGTCGACCTCAAAGGCCAGGTGGCCGAAATTGCGCCCGCCGGAATAGCTCTCCGGATCCCAGTTGTAGGTGAGCTCCACCGCCGCCTCGGGGTTGCCGGGGGCGGCCACGAAGATCAGCGTGTAGCGGCCGTCCTTGTTTTCGAAACGGCGTTGCTCGACGAGGCCGAGCTTGTTGCAGTAGAAGTCGAGCGACTGCTCGATGTTGGAGATGCGAACCATCGTGTGGAGATATTTCATTGGGCTTCCGCCTTTCTTCGTGAACGCAACGGGGCCGGCATGAAAGCCGATGCGCCTGGCAGGCGTCAACTTCTGGCGCTGGTTGCCGCGGCGCGGCGGATCGTCGGCTTCACGGGGGCCGGCATCTCGACCGAATGCGGGATTCCCGATTTTCGCTCTCCGGGCGGTTTGTGGTCGAAATACCAGCCGATCGAGTTCTCGGACTTCATGCGCTCCGCGGAGATGCGCCTGGCCGCATGGCGGCGCTATCTTCATATTCACGATGCGGTCAGCGGGGCGAGACCCGGCCGCGGCCATCGCGCCTTGTTCGAGCTGGCGCGGCGCGGCAAGCTCACCCATGTCATCACCCAGAACATCGACAATCTGCACCAGGATTCAGGCCTCGCCCCCGACCAGGTGATCGAGCTCCACGGCAACGGCACCTACGCGAAGTGTCTCGAGTGCGGAAAGCGCCATGAAATCTCCTGGGCGCGCGCGTTTGTCGCGGAGCACGAACGCGCCACCGGCCTGCGTTTCCTGCGGCGGCATCGTCAAGGCGGCAACCATATCGTTCGGCCAGGCGATGCCGGAGGCGGAAATGGCAAGGGCTCACGGCGTAACCGAGGCGTGTGATCTGTTCCTGGCGCTTGGATCGTCGCTGGTCGTCTATCCTGCGGCTGGCCTTGCCTTTCCTGGCCAAGCGCTGGGGCGCGCGCCTCGTCATCATCAATCGCGAGCCCACAGATGTCGACGATGATGCCGATCTCGTCATCCACGACGACATCGGCAACACGCTGGAGCCCTTCATTGCCGGTGGCTGAGAGGACCGTGCGGCCGATTTCGCGCGAATCAACCCACGACAAGCGTTTCGCAGACCGTTGTCAACGAGTTGGTGCGGCGAAAATATTCTGCATGTCGTTGCACGTATGTCACAGGACCTTCTAACTTCTGGAAAATTATCAAACAATCTGAGATCATTTGGCCGAGATGATTCGCGCGCCCTGGAAAGCAGCGTGCTTTTTTCCACACGCGGCGATGAAACGACTCTGTACAAACCCTGATGAGTTGCGCAGATTGCTTGGAGCTTGCGCAACAACAACAAGAAGCGCTGGCACAGAGGCATATAGGTGTCAGTCATGTCAGGGATCGGCTCCCTTCGGGTGAAGGTGGGCGAGACTCTTGAGATTCAGGAGTCGAACGCCCGTATCTTTCAGGTTATCGGTTTCGTGAAGTGGTTCGACGCGGCGCGCGGCTACGGATTCATCATTCCGGACAACGGCGCTCCCGATGTCCTGCTTCATCTGAGCTGCCTGAAGCGCGACGGCTACGAGGCGCCGCTCGAAGGCACGCGTGTCAGCTGCGAGGCGGTCGAGCGCCCGAAGGGCATTCAGTGCCTCAGGGTGTTGTCGGTGGATACCTCGACCGCCATCCACCCGGTGGAACGCACGAGCCGCACGCATGTGACGGTGACTCCGACCAGCGACTGGGTGCGGTGCAAGGTGAAGTGGTTCAACCGGACCCGCGGCTTCGGATTTGTCACCGAAGGCGAGGGCACGCCCGACATTTTCGTGCACATGGAGACCCTCCGCAAGACGGCGGTCGCCGAGCTGTTGCCCGATCAATGGGTGTACGTGCGATTTGGCGACGGGCCGAAGGGCAAGATGGCTGCGGAAGTTCGCCTGACCCTTGAAGCGGGTGCTTCGCTCACCAACTAGGTCGTTTAAGTCGCGGGCTCGCGCTCTACAACATCGCGATTGCCCAATCTGCACAGGTCGTAGCAGAATGCCGCGTGTTGCGTCGGGTGCTGCTATTCGCGATTCCAGCCTTCCTGCTGTCGGCAGGCTCTGCCGCCACGCGATCCGGCCCCCGGGGTCATGGAGACCCTGGTCATCGAGACTCCGGCTCGACAGCTTCACTCTGACGGTCGAAATCGCCAGCGAGCCGGAGAGCCGCGAGCGCGGCCTGATGTTCCGGCACAATCTCCCGGAAGATCGCGGCATGCTGTTTGAATATGAAACACCGCAACGCATCTCCATGTGGATGAAAAACACCTTCATCCCGCTCGACATGATATTCATCAGATCAGACGGCATCGGTGGCGGGGGTCGTCGCGCACACTACTCCGCGATCCCTCGACATCATCCAGGCGGAGGAACGGTGGTGGCGGTGCTGGAAGTCGCCGCCGGCACCAGCGAACGGCTGGGCATTGCCAGAGGCAGCGTCATACGTCACCGGTTCTTCGGCAATTCGCAGTAACTCCGGATGCCGGACTCAGGGCACCGAGTTCCAGGTTAACGGCGTGTTGGCTGTAGAATATGGAGCAGGTATTGCGGGTCCCATGAGGCGCGTTTGCGGCGTCTCTTGATGGATCGTTTGTCTGCGGCTTGGCGCACCAGGTTGAGGGCGAAGTGGCGGACGACGGCCATATTCTTGGCGCCATGTCCGATCCGTAGTCGGGACTGGTCCTCGTTGAAGGTCATGTCGAGGGTCCAGTGAAGGTTATTCTCGATGGCCCAGTGGCTTCGCACGGCCTCGGCGAAGGCTTTGGCCGATAGGGCGCGTGAGGTGATGTATGATCGCCGTTCGGTCTCGATCCTGTCGCCTCTTTCTATGCGGCTTTCGACCATGGCGACGGCTCGGAGGTTGGGGAACCGGGGGGCGCCTGGATAGGAACGCTCGGAGGCGATCCAGTTGACGGCGCGCGAGACCGTGTGGGCTCGCAGTTCGAGCCTGCCGTGATCCTTGTCGAGGGTCTGGCACTTCTCGACCTCGTGGGAAGGAGCTGTGTCGAAATAGCTTTTGATATCGGCATGCAAGGTCGGCTGGTTGTCCTTGACGGCCAGAAGATAGTCGGCCTTGGCGTCGAGAATACTCTGAGCGATATCGGGATTGCATCCCATGGCGTCGATCGACACCAGGGCGCGGTTGACGTCGATGCGTTCGAGAAGGGCCGGAATGGCGGTGATCTCATTGGATTTTTCCTCGACCGCCTCTTGGCCCAGCACGAGCCGGCGGGTGGTGGCGAAGGCGGACACCAGATGCAGGGCCTTTTGGCCGGTCTTTCGATTATGGCTGCGGCGCGAAGTCTTGCCGTCGATGGCGACGAGATCGGGCCTGTCCGGCCAGCATTCGGCGACCCACGACGAAAAGCAGGCGGCGAACAAGTCCGGGTCGATCCGGTTCATGACCGTGCGCAGCCAATCGGCGCATGGAATGCCGTAGTGAAACTCCGCAAAGCCGCGCAAGAACCCCAGATGCGCTTCGCCCCAATCGACGATGTCGTCGTAGTCGTCGCCGCTCGCCACCGTCCCGCAGACGACCAGGAACAACACCTCGCGCAACGGATATGCGACCTTCCAGGATTGTCGCGTATCCTTGATCGCCGCCAAGTGATCGAGCAACACGCGCAGCTGTGGCTTGGGCGATAAGGCTTCCATGAGACCCTCCCGAATCGGATAGCCTCAGAGAATCATCTCTCCAAACCCAGCGGAAGAAGCCTTCGCCCACCGTCAAGCCCAATACCGCGTTAACCTGACCTCGGTGCCCTGATGCCGGACTCGGCTGCTTGCGATCCGGGCCCAAATCCGTATAAGGGCTGCTTCCCACGGATTGTCGGGGCGTAGCGCAGCCTGGTAGCGCACCTGCCTTGGGCGCAGGGGGTCGTCAGTTCAAATCTGGCCGCCCCGACCATTACGCGATAAAAGGGTCGCAGCTGACGGAGAACTGACATGGCCGCGCGTATCTACAGTCCCGCCCGCAATGTCATGCAGTCGGGAAAGGGCAAGGCCGGTCGCTGGGTTCTCGAATACCCGCCCGAGACTCCGAAGACGATCGATCCGCTCATGGGCTGGACATCTTCGACGGATATGAAGCAGCAGTTGCGCCTCGAGTTTTCCTCGAAGGAGGAGGCCGTCGCCTACGCCGAGAGGAACGGCATCGCCTATGAGGTCGACGAACCCGAGCCGGCTCGCGTGCTCAAGAAGTCCTATGCCGACAACTTTCGTTTCGGCCGCAAGGACCTGTGGACCCATTGACGAGATCGGCCCCGTAGCTCAGCGGATTAGAGCAGCAGCCTTCTAAGCTGTTGGTCGGAGGTTCGAGTCCTCCCGGGGTCGCCAATCTCATTGGGTCCAGCAGCCCGGTGAATGATTGTTGCGGTGACGTGCTTTCACGTCATGGCTGGACCGCCGCGCCGGCGGCGTGATCCGGCCATCCTTTCGGACCGTGCGAGGGAGGATTCGCGGATCAAGTCCGCGAATGATGGTGTTGAGGTTAAGCGGTTCTCCGGTCGTGCTAACTGTTCCAAGTTAGTTCAACCGGCCGGCCATGCGGCGTATTGAGATAAGCGCGCCGCCATTCCTCCGCGCAGCTGTCGAGAGCGCTGGACGCGATCATGCCTGTCTTGGTCACTAAGAACTCAAGGGCGCTAAGGGCCGCAGCATAGTAGGTGTGCCGGGAATCGGGCTCACCCAGCTCGGCGCGGCGGCGAAGTTCCGCACCCAGTGCCGCCGACCAATCGGAGCGCGTGAAGATGCCGTTCTCTGCAAGCGAGAACGCCACCGCCAGGATGTGCGCCTGCCATGGTTCCTCGAACGCGGGCTCGCCATCATGCCGCGCCAGCGGCCGGATCTCCGATAACTCAGGCCCGCTCAAGATAGCTGTCCCACAGATCGATGAAAACGTGGTCGCGCCGGCTCGCCGCTTCCGGCCAGAGCTCCGCCGCCGCGAACGCGACAGTGTACAGGGCCTCGGCCCGTTCGATGCCGCGCGCGCTCAAGTCGGGGAGGATGTGTGCACCATGATGGCGAATGATCTCTCCGATGCGCCCTCTCGCATAGGCCGGCAGGCGCGTATGTCCGGTCGAGCCAAGCGAATTGGTGCGGACGCGATCACCAATCGCGAACCTGGGTGCGCCGCCGTCAGCCCTGTCGAAACGGGCCGAAGCCTTGCTGGCCGAGGCGACCGCCTCCGGCGCCATGGGCGGCCCGAGCTTGGCAGCTCCCGATTCCGAGCGGCCCATCGCCAGTTCCTTGGCGGTAGCAATGCCGGATCCGATCATCAGCGCCCCATAGGTTTGCAGCCATTGATCGAAGTAGGGGCGGGTCAGATAGTCGACCGGATCGATGCACTCGCGGGTATGCCGGAAGCGATCGATGTTCCACTCCGGCGGCTGGCGCATGGCGCGCACGATCCCGTAAAGCCGCGCCTCCCATGGGGCATGGAACGGTTCTTCCTTCTCTCCGACATCGACAGGGCCGAAGCCCTGTTTCCCGCCCAGATCGTGGATACCGTCCATCATGCTCCCCCGGAGATCGTCGCAAGCACTCTCTGGGTTCCGATCATGGAATTGCGCGTTACGATCGAGGCGAGCCGTGGCTCATCCCAGCCTTCCGTGCCGGCCGGCCGCTGTGGCAGCACGAGGTAGCGCAGTTCCGCAGTACTGTCCCACACGCGAATTTCGACTTCGTCGGAAATGCTGACGCCGAATTCGGCCAGCACGCCGCGCGGCGAGCGCACGGCGCGCGCCCGGTAGGCAGCCGCCTTGTACCAGGCGGGCGACATGCCAAGAAGCCCGACCGGGTAGCAGGAGCATAAGGTGCATACGACCAGGTTGTGCACCTCGGGGGTGTTCTCGACGACGGTCAGATGCGCAGTCGCCGAACCTTCGATTCCGAGTTCCCTGATGCCCGCGGTGCCGTCGTTCAGCAGGCGAGCCTTGAACTTCGGGTCGAGCCAGGCGCGCGCCACCACGCGTGCGCCGCGTTTTGGGCCGATCTCCTCCGTGTAGGTTTCGATCCAGGCATCGACCGTCCTGGGGTCGAGCATTCCTTTCTCCACCAGCAGGCTCTCGAGTGCCTTCACCCTGAGCGCAGGCTCCGGAGGAAGATGGGAGTGCAGCTCGCCGTGAATGCGGCTGAGATGATCGTGACCGTGTTTGTCCGTCATGAGCCGGCAGCCTACGCCGCCGGCTCACGCAGGGGCAAGCCGGATCAACGTTGGATTTTTTCGATGAGGGCCATGGCGGCCGCCGGCGCGCGTACCTTTGCGCCGCTGATCATGTACAGGAAGACCTGGCGTTTGCGTTTCGGCGCCTTCTATGGCATCGACCCGCGGGAGGTCTTCGGGGACGCCACCCGCTTCCCAGCTCCGGGCGCGCTTCGCCCAGCGCTCGAGCTCGGCAGGCAGCGTATCCGGTGCCGCATTTCTCCTCGGTGCGCTGCAGGCGGGCGTAGACGAAGTCCGCCGTCACATCGGCAAGCTGCGGATAGTCATCCGAGTCGGCATAGACTACGGCAACGCTGTGCTTGCGCAACAACGCCGTGAACTCGGGAACGAGAAAACTCTTGTGCCGTACCTCGACGACATGCTGCAGCGCCCGCCCGCCGGCTTCGCGGGGCAGGAGCCCGAGGAAGCCGTCGAGATCCGCCGCGTCGAACTTCTTGAAGGGAGCGAGCTGCCAGAGCACCGGTCCGAGCTTGTCGCCAAGCTCGAGGACGCCGCTCTTGAAGAACCACTCGACCGGCTCGCCCGCCTCGGCAAGATTGCGCCGGTTGACCACTGCCCGGTGGCCCTTGACCGAGAAGACGAAATCCGTCCGGCGTCTCGTCGCGCCACTTCCTGAAGCTTGCCGCCGACTGGGTGCGGTAGAAGGTGCCGTTGATCTCGATCGTTGTAAGGTGGCGGCTGGCGTAGCCGAGTTCGTCTGCATGTTTGAGGCCGGCCGGGTAGAAGGTCCCCCGCCACGGCTCGAAGGTCCATCCGCCTATGCCGACCCGGATCATCGCCTATGCCATGCTGATGGCGTGATCCTGCGTAAGCACAGCGCGCCGTTCAAGCGAAAACTGGCAGATGCTACGCCCCGAGCCGTCGTCTTTTCCTGCACGGGTGGGACCAGGTTCGGCGTAGCCCAAGATCCACGTGCACGATGTTGAGGCCGCAGTAGATGCCGATGCCGCCGATACTTGACAGGCCGCGCGCGAATTGCAGCAGGGCCAGCGGGGAAACGCCGGCAACCTTGATATCGGCAGCGAGACAGGAAAGGTGCAGCGATCGCTTGACGCCGCCTGCACGTCTGTTGACGTCTGGCGTCCGGCATCCGCTGGTGATTACTACCGGCTTGCCGAAATACCGGCTGACCTCGGCCAGCGCGCTCTTCAGACGAATGTTCAGCCCTTCTATCTTGCCGAGGTGGCTCTCCTCCCGCGCCCAACCGTGATCTCGGCCGACGCTGGCGAGCGTATAAAGCGGCGGACTTGCCGTCCCGTGCAACCGCGCCGGATTGGCCGGCGGCACTGCCATGGCGCTCTCGGCGCCCGTCAGTGCTGAACAAACAACAATTACCCATGCTGCGTGCCGCAGCTTCGCAAGAACTCCCAATGCCGTCCCTCTCTCGCCGCATACCTGAGCGTCGCCGCCGCGGCGCACGCCCCACATGTTCGATAAGGGTCGAATCGGGCAAAAAAAAGAACCAGTTTACCTTAGGGTCAAGCCACCAGCTTGCGCGGTAGTCAGTCCGTATACTGATTATCAGTTGGAAACGTAGTCAGCGCAACGAGGCGGCGGCGCCTGCCCCCAGGGCATGATGGGTACGGTCGATGTCGAGTTTTGCGGCGATCCTTCGATGAGCCGATCGGAGTAGGCGAGATAGACCAGCACGTTGCGCTTGGGATCACAGCCGCGCACGATCTGCATCTTCTTGAAAAACAGCGAGCGGCGTTGGCGATAGATTTCGTGTCCCTGTTCGAACTTGATGGTGAAGGAGATCGGGCCCACCTGCCGGCAGGCAAGCGAGATTTCCGACCGCTCCTCGGCAAAGCCGGCCCATCCCTTCCAGCCGCCGATCTCCGGCACCGTGAAATGACAGGCAATGCCTTTGATGTCGGGGTCGTCGATGGCATAGGTGGCAAGCTTGGCATCGGGCGAGAAGAAGCGGAACACGGTCGTTTTCTTGAAGATGAGCTCCGGGTCGTCGGCTTCCTGCGCTCTGCTGCCCGGGCATCCTCCGGCCAGGGCGAGAACGGTGATGAGCGATAGCAGGGACTTGCGCATGAATGTCTCCAACATAGCCGCCGGCGCTCAAGGTCTGCGTTACTGCCCGACGGTCTGAGCCCTCTAAGTCGGCCGCTGCGTTGAGGCGCTCGAAACCTGCCGCGAGGTCGGCCTTGAGATCGTCGGTGTTCTCCAGCCCGACGTGGAATTCTGAGCGCGATGCCCTTGGGCTGCCATTGGGTGGCGGTGCGCATCTTGGCGGGGTCGAACGGCACGACCAGGCTTTCATATCCGCCCCAGCTGTATCCCATGCCGAACAGCGACAATCCGTCGAGCATTGCCGCCATGGCCTTGCGCGACTGCGTCTTGAGGATCACCGAGAAGAGGCCGGAAGCGCCGAGGTAATCGCGCTTCCAAAGTGCATGCCCGGGATGATCGGGCAGGGCCGGGTAAAGTACGCGGTCGATCTCGGGGCGCTCGCGCAGCCATTGGGCAACGCTGAGGGCGTTCTTCATGTGCCGGTCGAGACGAACGGCAAGGGTGCGCAGCCCCCGCAGCGCCAGATACATGTCGTCGGGGCCCGCGAACTGCCCCATCTGCTCGTATGCGTCCTTGAACTGCGGCCAGGTGTCCTTCGAGCAGGTGACGAGACCGAGCATGGCGTCGGAGTGCCCGGCCACGTATTTGGTCGCGGCCTGGATCGAGATATCACAGCCTTTGGCGAACGGCTTGAAGTAGTGTCCGCCGCTCCACGAGTTATCGATCGCCACCAGCCCGCCGTGCCGGTGCACGGCTTCGACGATCGCCGGCACATCCTGGACTTCCATCGTGTCCGAGCCGGGCGTTTCAAGAAAGGCGAGCCGCGTGTTGGGCTTCAGCAGCTCGCCGATCCGCGATCCGACGAGCGGGTCGTAATAGGTGGTTTCAACGCCTAGTCGGCGCAAGACACCGTCGCAAAAGTAGCGCGTCGGCTGATAGACGGCGTCGGTCATCAGGAGATGATCTCCAGCCCGCAGGAATGCGAGGAGCGTGGTGCTCACTGCTGCGAGGCCGGAGGGGCAAACCTTGGTCGCGTGCCCCCCCTCGAGCAGTGCGATGGCCGACTCGAGCGCCCGCGAGGTCGGCGTGCCGCGCCGGGCATAGCGGTATGTCTGGCCGCCTTCCGTGAGCGTCTGAACGTCCGGGAACAGGATGGTCGAGGCATGGTAGACGGCCGGATTGACCATGCCGTGCTCGGCATAGTCGCGCGCTGCGACGACAAGCTGTGTTTCCGGCTTGAGCCTTTCCGGATCGGCAATCTTCCTGGGCATCGGGAAGGATGCGAGGAGAAATCGGTGGCGGTGGACGGTTGAGTTAGCACAGGGCCCAAGGAGCCGGTAGTGCCGCGGAAGAAGCCGGTTTTCGGTTGACCACAGGGCGGATTTGGGCTCCGATGGCTGCGAGTGCAGGCTCACTGCGCTCTCAGGGAGTGGATCCAGGACCCAGTGTGTTGAAACCTGGCCGAACCATCCGCAATCCCGATGAACGGAAATCGGATGGCGGAAGCTCGGCCGAGCATCGCAATTCAGTGAAAAGGTAGCAAGATGAAACGCAAGCTGCTTTCTTTGGCATTTGGCGCCGCCGCCGGTGTGGCTGTCGCTTCGGCGGCATCGGCCGGCAACGCTCGACGATGTGAAGGCCAAGGGCTTTCTGCAATGCGGCGTCAGCCCGGGCCTCATCGGCTTCTCCAATCCGGACGAACAGAACAACTGGACCGGCATGGACGTGGATTTCTGCCGGGCCGTCGCCGCCGCCATCTTCAACGACGGCCAGAAGGTCAAGTTCACTCCGCTGTCGGCCAAGGATCGCTTCGCCGCCCTGACGTCGGGCGAAGTCGACATCCTGTCGCGCAACACCACCTGGACCATGGGCCGCGATACTTCCCAGGGCATGAACTTCGCCGGCGTCATGTATTATGACGGCCAGGGATTCATGGTGAAGAAGTCGCTCGGCGTCGACAGCGCGCTCAAGCTCAATGGCGCGACGGTGTGCACGCAGACCGGCACCACCACCGAGCTCAACCTCGCCGACTACTTCCGCGCCAACAACATGACCTATCAGGTCGTGGCGTTCGAAAAGAACGACGAAGTCCTCAAGGCCTATGACGAGGGCCGCTGCGATGCCTTCACCACCGACCAGTCGGGCCTTTATGCCGACCCGTCTCAAGATGGCGAAGCCCGACGATCATGTGGTGCTTGCCGGAGATCATCTCCAAGGAGCCGCTGGGCCCGGTGGTCCGCCAGGGCGACAGCGCCTGGTTCAATGTGGTGAAGTGGACCTATTACGCGCTGCTGACGGCGGAAGAGTTCGGCATCACCCAGGCCAACGTCGAGGAGATGAAGGCCAGCACGCAGAACCCCGAGATCCGCCGCATCCTGGGCGCCGAGGGCGACTTCGGCGTCGGCATCGGCCTTGCCAATGACTGGGTCGTGAACATCGTCAAGGCGGTCGGCAACTACGGCGAGATCTTCGAGCGCAATGTCGGCGAAGCGACGCCGCTCAAGATCGCGCGCGGCAAGAACGCCCTGTGGAGCAAGGGCGGCCTGCAATACGCGCCGCCGATCCGCTAGAGCGCTCGTAACGTCCGGAGGCCGGTCGCAGGGAGCACGATGATCCTGCGCCGGCAGCCGGTTCGGATTTCAGAAGGAATGCTGCGCGCCACCGCATTGGCGTGGCGCCACGGCAGCTCAGATAAGACGGTGAGGTGCGGATCTCCGGATGAGTGTGGCGACCGAGGAACGCGCGGTTCCTCAAACCTCGTGGCTGTACGATCCGAAGGTCCGGTCGCTGATCGTTCAGGGCCTGCTGCTCGGCCTGCTCGTCTGGATGGCCTACGAGATCGTGCAGAACACCGCCGCCAATCTCGCCAGGCTCAACAGAATTTCGGCTGGGGCTTTCTCTCCACCACCGCCGGTTTCGACATCATCCAGCGGCCGATCTCCTACAGCAACGTATCGAGCTACGGCCGCGGCTCTCGTCATCGGCTTTCTCAATACCCTCATCGTCGCCGCTCTCGGCATCGTTGCCGCGACGGTGCTCGGCTTCATGGTCGGCATCATGCGGCTGTCGCGCAACTTCGTCATTCCGGAGTGGCCACGGTCTACGTGGAATGCATCCGCAATGTTCCGCTGCTGATCCAGATCTTCATCTGGTATTCGGCGGTGCTGAAGCCGCTGCCCGGCCCGCGGCAGGCCATCGACCTCGGAGTGCCGTTGCCCGGCCCCGGCTTTCTGCTGTTCGTGCCGCTGATGGGCCTGGCGGTCTACGGGTTCGTGCAAGGTCTTCCGGCACACCGCCGACGGCATCACGCGGCTCGCCGCGACCGTCGGGCTTTTTGTGGCTTTTGCGGTCGCTTGCCACCATCACCGGCAAGTGGGTCGGGCCGGTCTTCTCGGTCATTCCGCTGGGCGGTTTCCTCAGCAATCGCGGCCTCATGCTGCCCCGCCCGCTGTTCGAGGAGGGCGCGGGCGCCATCGCCATCGCGCTCGTGGCCGCCATCGGCATATGCTCTTTTCGTCCGCCATTGGGCACGACGGCGGCAGGAGGAGACGGGCTACCAGTTTCCGGTTTTCTGGACGTCGTCGCCCTCATCATCGGGCTGCCGCTGCTCGCCGCGCTTCTGAGCGGCATGCCGGTTTCCCTGGAGTATCCGGAGCTCCAGGGATTCAATTTCGTCGGCGGCCTGGTGGTCATTCCGGAATTCATCGCGCTCTTTCTGGCGCTTTCGATCTATACCTCGGCCTTCATCGCCGAGATCGTGCGCGCCGGCATCCTCGCCGTCAGCCACGGCCAGTCCGAGGCGGCCCATGCTCTGGGCCTGCGCGTCCAGCCGACCTTGCGGCTGGTGATCATACCCCAGGCCCTGCGGGTGATCATTCCGCCCCTGACCAGCCAGTATCTCAATCTCACCAAGAACTCTTCCCTGGCCGTCGCCATCGCCTATCCCGATCTCGTGGCCGTCGGGGGAACGGTCCTCAACCAGACCGGCAAGGCGATCGAGATCATCAGCATCTGGATGGTGGTCTATCTCACCCTGAGCCTCCTGACCTCCGCGTTGATGAACTGGTACAACGCCCGCAAGCGGCTGGTGGAGCGTTAGGCGATGCCGGGGCCCAGGGACATCGCCTATGTGCGGACCGAGGAGTCGCCGTCGCTTCCCCCGCCGCCCTATGCCATCGGCATCAATGGCTGGCTTCTCGGCAACATGGTGCCCAACTGGTGGGTCGCGCTGCTGGCCGGATTTTTCACGGTGCTCGCGGTTTCGCTGGCTGTGGGGCATCGTCTCCTGGGCGTTTCTCGATGCCGTCTTCACTGCCGAGAACCGCGAAGGCTGCATCGCCGGAGCCGAGGAGGGCAAGCCGCTTGGCGCCTGCTGGGCCTATGTGAGGGCGAAGTTCGGCCAGTGGATCTATGGCTTCTATCCGATCGAGCTGCGCTGGCGGCCCAATCTCGTGTTCCTGCTGTTCTTTGCCGCTGCTTGTGCCCTTGCTCACGCCGAAGGCTCCGTGGAAAGCCCTGAACGCGATCCTGTTTTTCGTGGTGTTTCCGATATTGTCGTTCTATCTGCTGTACGGAACGCCCATTCCCTTCGCCGGCATCGGCTTTGCGACCTGGCTGGTCGAGAGCCTCGTTCTGTTCGTTGCCTCGATCATTCATGCCATCGGCACCGTTCTCGACGGCCTCCTCGCGGTGGCGATCGATGTGCGAATTCTTCGGCTGGTTGTTCGGATGGCTTGCCGCGCCGTTCCGCTGGATCGCGTGGATCATCGACCGGGTATCGGGCGCGATCGGCGGCATGCTCGGTTCTCCGCGCGGGCTTCTGGCTCGATTACCTGCTGTCGGCGGGCCTGATCTTCGGCGTGCTTGCCTGGCGCTCGGCCCGCAAGGTCGTCGAGTGGCGGCGCGCGCTCCTCAAGGGTCTGGGCGTGGCGGCGGCGCTCGCCGTTTTCATCTGGGTGAGCGGCATCGATGAGGGCTTGCCGGTCGTCGAAACCCCGCAATGGGGCGGGCTGCTCGTCACCATGGTGGTCGCCGTCACCGGCATCGTCGCCTCGCTTGCCGCATCGGCATCGTTCTCGCCCTCGGCCGGCGCTCGCAGATGCCGGTCATCAGGCTCTTGTGCATCACCTTCATCGAGATGGTGCGCGGCGTTCCGCTCATCACCGTGCTGTTCATGGCTCGCGTCATGCTGCCGCTGTTCCTTCCGGAAGGCACCAATTTCGACAAGCTGCTGCGCGCGCTGGTCGGCGTTGCGCTGTTTTCCGCCGCCTACATGGCCGAGGTGGTGCGCGGCGGGCTGCAGGCCATTCCCAAGGGACAATACGAAGCCGCCCAGGCGCTGGGCCTGACCTACTGGAAGATGATGGACTCGATCGTCCTGCCGCAGGCGCTCAAGATCGTGATTCCCGGCATCGTCAACAACTTCATCAGCCTGTTCAAGGACACGACGCTGGTATCGATCGTCGGGCTGTTCGATCTGCTCGGCATCGTCCAGGCGGGCTTCGCCGACCAGAAGTGGGTGTCGCCGGTGACCGCGCCCACCGGCTATTTCGGCGCCGCGCTGATGTTCTGCATCTTTTGCTTCGGCATGTCGCGCTATTCGATGTACATGGAGCGCCGGCTCGCCACGGGATACAGACGCTGAGGATCATGCACCATGGCGAAGCCGGCCCAGGCGAAATTGGCGGTTTCCGATGAGGTGGCGATCGCAGATCGCCGGCATGAACAAGTGGTACGGCGAGTTCCACGTGCTGCGCGACATCAATCTCACCGTCTATCGCGGCGAGCGCATCGTCATCTGCGGGCCTTCGGGTTCGGGCAAGTCGACGCTCATCCGCTGCATCAACCGGCTCGAGGAGCACCAGAAGGGCCAGATCATCGTCGACGGCATCGAGCTCACCAACGATCTCAAGCGCATCGACGAGGTCCGGCGCGAAGTCGGCATGGTGTTCCAGCACTTCAACCTGTTCCCGCACCTGACCGTGCTGGAGAACCTGACGCTGGCGCCGATCTGGGTGCGCAAGATGCCGAAGGCGGAGGCCGAAGAGGCGGCGATGAAATATCTCGCGCGGGTCAAGATCCCCGAGCAGGCGAAGAAATATCCCGGCCAGCTGTCGGGCGGCCAGCAGCAGCGCGTCGCCATCGCCCGCTCGCTGTGCATGAACCCGCGCATCATGCTGTTCGACGAGCCCACTTCGGCGCTCGACCCCGAGATGATCAAGGAAGTGCTGGACGTCATGGTCGACCTCGCCCAAAGCGGCATGACCATGCTGTGCGTCACCCACGAAATGGGCTTTGCCCGCCAGGTGGCCAACCGCGTGATCTTCATGGATCAGGGCCAGATCATCGAGCAGAACTCGCCGGCCGAGTTCTTCTCCAACCCCAAGAGCGAACGCACCAAGCTGTTCCTCAGCCAGATCCTGCACTAGATCGCACTCTTGCATCATGCTCGTGAAATTCGACGAGCTTTCGCAATGAACAATCCGATAGTCTGCTTGGCGCAGGGTCGTTAATTCCCTGTAGCGAACGGTTATCGCGACTGTGCGCGAGGTAATTCGGCCGTCGGATGAGCACGATCAAGCGAACTGCTTGCGCGTACGCCCACGGTGAAGAGAGAACCTGCCGGGATGTCCCAGCCGGCCATCAGCGCTTCGGCGACCGCCGCGCCCGCGGCTGGAAAGGCCGAGATTGTAGCAGCCGAACCCTCGCCGTCGGTGTGTCCTTCGATGAGAAACACCTCGCCCGGACGCTTGCTCGTGATGGACTTGATGGCCTTGCCGACATCGGCGAGCTTGCCGATTTCCTTTGCAGCCAGCAGGTCCGAGTTGTGATTGAAGCGGATGTCGGGAATATCGACGGACGGTGCTTCGTCGCGCAGGGCAGGATTGGCGAGCACCGCCGCCATGGTGAAGGGTGCAGTCACCTTGCGCCGGGCGCAGCGGTAAGCTGGCGCTCGATGGCCTTGGCACCGCGATCGGGATCGATCGCGAGGGCGCTTGGCGGAAACATCATGAGTGCGGCCAGTCCGGTGACGGCCGCAGCGACGCGCTGCATGGAGAACTCCCTCTCTCACCCCGCCCCCGCGGGCACTAAGGGAGCGCCGGGCCGATGGCGACACTATGGCGAAGCGGGTCCGGAATTGCGGCAGCGCGAGTCGCATCGCTCGATGCAGAGCCGCGCTACTCCGACGCCGCCTTGTTGCTCGCGACGCGTATCCGCTTGCTCTTGCGCGCGTAGGGAACGAAACCGGCGCGTTGATAGAGGGGCAGGGCGGCGGGGCCATCGAGCGTACAGGTGTCGACGATCACCCGCTTCGGAGAGCTTGACCACGCCGCTGCGATTGCCTCGGCGAGGAACCACTTGCCGATGCCGCGTCCACGGAAATCGGGGATCAGGCCAAAATACCTGATTTCAGCTACATCGGTCTCGTGCGCTGCGATCTCGAAGTATCCTGCCGGCGCGCCGCTCGAGTAGAGCACGAAAATCTCGACACCTTTCGCATGAATGCTCTTCGCAAGCTCCGCATCGCGCATGCCGCTCCGGTCGACCCAGTGCAGACGGTTGCCCACGGTGTCGTAGAGATAGCGGTAGAAATGCACAGGAATCTTGTCGGCCTTCACCAGAAGCAGCTTGAGGTTCGCCGGCGGTTCGACGTGTTGTCCCGGCGGGTGCGTCATTTCGAGATAGGTGACAACCGTCTCGATGCGCCGCGATTGTTCGGGCTTGCGCATCAGCGTTCGTTGCCGGTGGCGGTTGGCAGTTCCGCTACACTGCCCCACTCGCTCCACGATCCGTCATACAGCGAATTTTCGGATGAGCCGATGTGCGCGAGGCCGAGGCTCAGGACCGCGGCAGTAATTCCCGATCCGCAAGAGGTTATGATCGGTCTGGTCGGGATCGATGCCGGCCTTGGCGGAACTGCGCCTCGATGTGGGCCGGTGAGTGCAAGCGTGCCGTCGTCGCGGATGAGCGAGGAAAACGGCAGGTTCTTCGCGCCCGGCATGTGCCCGGCGCGGACCCCCGCCCGCGGCTCGGGCTCGGCGCCGGCGAAGCGGGCAGCCGAGCGCGCATCGACGATCTGCGTCGGCGCCGGTCTGCAGCGCGCCGAGCACGTCGCTGCGGTCGCGCACCATGGTGGAACGAAACCGTGCCGTGAAATGCCGCTCCTGCGGCGCGATGGGCGGACCGTCCTCGACCGGCTTTCCCTCGGCCTTCCACTTCTTGAGACCGCCGTCGAGCACCGCGACATCGTCCTTGCCGAACACGCGAAACATCCACCACGCCCGTGCCGCCGAGTAGATGCCGAGCGTGTCGTAGACGATCACTTTCTTGCCGTCGCCCACTCCGAGCTTGCGCATCCGGGAGGAGAATTTTTCCGCTCGCGGCAGCATGTGGGGATAGGGACTGGTCGTATCGGAGAGCTCTTCGATATCGAAGAACTGCGCGCCCGGGTATCCGCCCGGCGCGAAACTCCTCGCGTGCGTCGCGGCCCGCCGTCGGCAGATGCCAGGACGCATCGAGAACGGCCACATCGGGCGCCTTGAGATGCTCGAGAAGCCAATCTGTCGAAACCAGCCAGCCGCTCAACCGGATGCCTCCTTCAAGTCAGACTGATGCGAATGCGGCGATTCTGCCGGCCTTTGCTTTCCGGCTTTCCCACACTGACCGGTCCGATCTCGGCTGTCGAGCGCACGTGGGTGCCGCCGCAGGGCTGCAGGTCGATGCTGCCGCCCTCGCCGATCGACACGAGCCGCACCTGGCCCGTGCCCATGGGCGGTTTCACTGCCATGGTGCGGACAAGCTCGGGCTTGCGGTCGAGCTCCGCATCGCTGATGGCGGTGGCGCGTGACGGGATGATCCTCGCGGATCAGCCGATTGATCTCGGCTTCGAGCTGTGCCCGGTCGACTGCGCCGGCGGCGGGGATATCGAAGTCGAGGCGGCCACCGTCACTGGCGATTTGTCCGCCGGTCACCGGAAAACGAACGAGCGCGCACAGGAGGTGCAGTGCGGTATGCGCCCGCATGTGTTTGTAGCGGGTTGCCCAGTCGATCGACAGGCTCACCGATGCGCCGGCTGTCGGAAGGTCGGCAGCCGCCGCCGGCACATGCACGATGTTCTTTTGGGCGTCGTAGACGGCCGTCGCGATCGGGAACTGTGCGCCCTTCGAAGGACAGCGTTCCCTGGTCTCCGGGCTGTCCGCCGGAAGTTGCGTAAAAAATCGTTCTGTCCAGAAGCACTCCGCCCCGCTCGTTGACGCCGATCATTTGCGCCGTGCACGAGGTTTGATAGGCATCGTCACGGAAGAGGAGGGCGGTCATGCTGAAGCTCGTCGATCCCGTTGGCGCATCAGTCACGAACTTCTTCGAATACCTGCGGAGCCTCGGCCTGTTCGTTCGAGCCACGCCGGCACCGGCAGGCCCTTTTCGCGCAGGAACGCCGGATTGAAAAGTCTTCGAAGCGTAGCGGGTGCCGTAGTCGCAGAGCACCGTGACGATGACATGGCCCGGGCCCCATTTGCTTCGCCAGGCGAATGGCGCCGGCGACATTGATGCCGGTCGAACCGCCCATGCACAGGCCTTCATGCTCGAGGAGGTCGAAGGCGATCGAGACAGCTTCGGCATCGGTAATCTGAAACGCCTCGTCGATGATCGCGCCCTCGAGATTCTGTGGTGATCCGGCCCTGACCGATGCCTTCGGTGATCGACGAGCCTTCCGCCTTCAGCTCGCCGTGTTTGTAGAAGTTGTAGAGCGCGGCCCCCATGGGATCGGCGAGCGCGATCACGACGTCGCGCTTGCGCTCCTTCAGCCCGAAACTCACGCCCGCGATGGTCCCGCCCGTACCCACGGCGCTGACGAATGCGTCCACCTCGGCCGTCCGTCTGCTGCCATATCTCCGGCGCCGTGGTTTCCACATGCGCTTTCCGGTTGGCCACGTTGTCGAACTGGTTCGCCCACACTCCGCCCATCGCTTGCGCCAGGCGGCCCGAGTATTTCACGTAGTTGTTGGGATTCTTGTAGGGAACCGCCGGGACTTCGACCAGTTCGGCGCCCAGCTGCCGAAGCGCATCCTTCTTTTCCTGACTCTGCGTCACGGGAATGACGATCACCGTTTTCAATCCCCATCGCGTTGGCCACGACCGCAAGGCCAATGCCGGTATTGCCGGCCGTTCCCTCCACGATCGTGCCGCCGGGCTCGAGCTCGCCCCGCGCCATCGCGTCCTTGATGATGAACAGCGCCGCCCGGTCCTTGACCGACTGCCCCGGATTCATGAACTCGGCCTTGCCGAGAATGGTGCAGCCGGTGACCTCCGATGCTTTCCTCAGCTTGATCAGCGGCGTGTTGCCGATGGCGGCGATGACGTCGGGCTTGATGTCCATGGGAGCTGAGCCGGGGAGTGGGTCCAGGGGACGGTATTTGCCTGCGGCGCTTTGAGCAAGACCCGGAAGTTGAAGCCCGCGCGCGCTGCTTTCGGTCTCTTACACCTGAACGACCTCTAGATTTTTAGTGAAGTGGCCAAGGCGCGGGAAATCAAGATCGGAGTATCAAATTGCCGCAAAGAGTCGGCTGAGATAGGGGTATGCGCAGGGGAAACTGCATGAGCTTCGATCTGGGCGCATCTGCACGACAAGCCGCCGGCGAACCTGCGGTCTGGCGCTATCCCGAGTTTCACCTGCCGCCGGCAGCCGAGGCGGCTGGGATGTCCGGCAAGGACGCAGTCGATTGGACCGTATCGGCGATGCGCATGCTCAACCGCGGGCGGTGTCCGGCACTCGCCGAAGGCGCCGAACTGGGCATGAAGCTCATCAAGCGTGAGTTGGCGCTTCCAGGAGCCCGCGAGCTCACCGTCCAGGAGATGATCCACTGCTTCGCCACAGCAACCATCGATAGTCGCCAGGCCAGGCTTGCACGGCTTCTTGACCTCCAAGGAACCTATCCGCGCGCGCCCCTTTTGCACATGGGTCTGCGCTTTGTGGCTGCGGTTCTGTGGTCCAGCTACGCTGGGTTCGGGCTCGAAGGTGAAAATGCCAAGCGTCAGAGCATCAGCGTCAAGGCCTGCAGCGCTGCGGTCTGGAAGCTCCTTGGCTGGAACTCGCGCTGGTTCGACTCGCTGATAGGGCGGATTTCTCTGAAGAATTGACTTCTGCCGGCTTTGGCGGATGTATTGCCGTGCGGCCATGGCGGAGTCCCTCAAAACCTTCTTTTCGCCGGCCCTGGTGCGCCGGCTTGCGGTGGATGTGGCGCGGGTGCACCCGGGCTTTCCGGCGCGCGCGTTCACCAGGGACGCGTGCGCAGGGCTCGACTCCCTTGAACTGCTCGATCGCGGCAAGTGCATCGCCCGCTCGCTTCACAAGCACCTCCCCCAGGACTATGCGCAAGCCGTCCGGGTGCTGCTGCGCTCGCTCGGCCCCGAACACGCCTCCGAGGAGCTGGTCGGTGCAGGCATGGCGCCGTTCTACTATCTGCCGCATACCCTCTTCGTCGCCGAGCACGGGCTGGAGCACTTCGAGCTGTCGATGCAGGCTCAATACGAGTTGACCAAGCGCTTCAGCGCGGAGTTGAGCATCCGCCCGTACATAGCGAGAGATCCGGAGCGGACATTTTCCTTCCTGCGTTCCTGGACAACGGACAACAACGCCCATGTGCGTCGCCTTGTTTCGGAAGGTACACGACTGCGCCTTCCCTGGGCGCCACGCGTCCCTTGGCTCGACAGAAACCCGGAGCGCGTCCTTGAGCTTCTCGAGCGGCTGAAGGACGATCCGTCGAGCCTGGTGCGCCGCAGCGTAGCCAACAGCCTGAACGATCTTGGCAAGGTCCGGCCCGACCTACTGGTCCGGACCTGCACTTCCTGGCTGAAAGGTGCATCGGCTGAGCGCCGAGCGCTCGTCGAGCATGCGCTGCGAAGTGCCGTGAAGCGCGGTGAAGTCGATGCCCTGCGGCTCCTTGGCTATGGCGGCAAGGCAGCCATCGGGCTTGAGAACGTCACCTTCAATCCGCAGCGCGTCACGATCGGCGGCAAGGTCGTCATGCGTTTTGCTCTGCACAGCAGATCCCGGCAAATGCAAATGCTCCTTGTTGACATTGCTGTTCACTTTATCAAGGCAAACGGCCGTACTGCGCCGAAGGTGTTCAAAGTGAAGCGCGTCTCGCTACCGCCACGCGGGCGGGTGGAGCTTCGCACGGCGATCTCGCTGGCTGTCCACACCACGCGGACGCCGCGGCCAGGAACTCACGTCGTTGACGTCATAGTGAACGGCGTGGCCGCACGGGCCGGGTCGTTCGAGGTGACCTCCGCACGACGCTAGTGAGCATTTCGGGATTGTCAGCCACTCCCCCGAATTCGTTCAGTGCGCCATGACTCAACCCCAACTCGCATCACATGTTCTTGTGCAAAATGATACGATGCGGTGAAGTAAGCGACATGCTGCAGAACAATCGAGAGGACGCCCGGCGCCGGCTGCCCGCCGCGGTTGACCCAATGCGGCAGTGGGTCGGCTCGGCCGGGCTCGCTGTTGCGGTCGGCATCGCCTATTTTCTCGCGGCACGGTTGAGCCTTGCTCTGCTGACCAGGCCGGATGGCGTGGCCGTGTTCTGGCCCGCGTCGGGTGTTGCCGCCGGTGTTCTGATCGCTCTCGGGCCCGGCGTGCGAGTGCCGGTGGCGGTCGGGGCGATGGTTGGAACCATTGCGGCCGGTCTGTTGGACCCCCGGTTTGGAATGGTCGTGGACACTCTTTTCTTCGCGCTGTTGAACGCTGCGGAAGCCCTGATCACAGCCGGCCTGATCGAGCGTTATTTCGGTCCACGTTTCAGCCTCAACTCGCTGCGCCAGGTACTGGGACTGCTTGCGGCAGCGATCGTCGGGACCGCGATTTCCGGCGTCGGCGCTTTCCAACGACACGTCGATTCCGGCATACTGTTCCATAGTCGTTCCTCGATGATGATTGGAGCAAGGCACCACGCCCGACTCCGTCAACACCATCACTCAGGGACGACCGCCGATCCGGTTAAGCTGGCCCGTTACCCCATCTAATTGAAACGATGACGGCACTCTCGAGAATCCTGGCGCATTTCCAGGGCGCGTTCACCTATCGCATGCCCTTCACGGCGACGCATCTAGCCGTCCGGCTGGTCATCGCAGCACTGCTCGTGCCGCTGATCGGGCTGCTTCTGAGCACGGCCATAGGGTTCTCCGACCGCAGCGCGCTTACCGATCAAGACATCGCCCGGTTTCTGCTCACGCCGGCGGGTGCGTTTGGCGCTCTAGCAGCGATCAGTCTCGGTATCGCCGCGGCGGTGCTGGACGTGACGGTAATGATGTACACGCTCGCCACGCGCGAGACGCGCGTCGTTTCCGCAATCCGGCGGGGTTTTGCCTTCGTCGTTCCGCGCTTTCCGCAACTGCTGCGATTTAGTCTCGGGCTTCTCCTTCGCATCCTCGGCATCGCGCTGCCCTTCGTTCTGGTGACGGCGGCCGTCGCCTACTGGGCCTTCCACGACTACGACATCAACTACTACCTAACGCACCGACCGCCACAGGCCGTGCTCGCCGCCGGCATCATCGCTGGTCTGACGATTGGGCTTGGATTTATTCTCTTGTCGCGGTTGGTTAGCTGGGCTTTCGCGCTGCAACTCGTAGTGGGGCAGGGAATGCGGCCCGGCGCCGCCTTCACAGAGAGTGCGGCGCTACTGGAAGGCCGGAAATCGCCCTTTTTCGGCAGATCGTCGTCTGGCTCGTGCTGAGCGTCCTCTTGACCACTGCCACCGCTGCGCTGTTCGGTGCCGTGATTGGCGCCATTCCTTCGCTCCTGGGGAGCAACCTTCGGCTGATCGCAGGACTGACGCTTACCTTCTTGCTGATCTGGGGGCTGGTGAACGCAGTAGTTTCAGCGCTAATCAATGGGGCTCTGGCGCATCTCCTGCTGTCGGACTTCTTGGAGGCGACGGGACAGAACTTCCCGGCGATCCCCACCGGCGACGGGCGCCGCGTACCTCTTTGGGCTGTCCTCGGCCTGGCGTCGGCCTGCGTCGGTGCCGGGTTGATCCTGACAAATGAGTTGCTCAAGCGGATCAGCGCACCGCAGACAGTCGAGATCATCGCTCATCGCGGCGCGGCGGGGGCGCGGCCGGAGAACACGATGGCGGCGGTCCTGAAAGCCATCGAAGATCGTGCCGACTGGGTCGAGATCGACGTGCAGGAGACCGCGGATGGTGAAGTTGTCGTCGCCCATGACAGCGACTTCATGAAGTTGGCCGGCGAGGACCTGAAGATTTGGGATGCGACAATGGGCGATCTCGCCCGCATCGACGTTGGCAGTTGGTTCGATCCGGCCTATGCGGCCGAGCGTACGCCGACCCTGCGTAACGTGTTACTGGCCGCCCGTGGTAAGTCGAAGGTGATGATCGAGCTGAAGTATTA
Organism: uncultured Alphaproteobacteria bacterium; assembly: GCA_963780765.1. Taxonomy (GTDB): domain Bacteria; phylum Pseudomonadota; class Alphaproteobacteria; order Rhizobiales; family Aestuariivirgaceae; genus CAWHQZ01. Next base: position 553,466 of record CAWADI010000029.1, read on the forward strand.
CGGCCACGACAAGAAGTTGGAAGAACGGGTGGCCCGGATCGTAGAAGAGACAGCGATGAACGGTCAAATCGCAGTGATGTCTCTCAAAGCGCCGGGGGTGGAAAAGATGCGCGTGTTGCGCCCAGACTGGCGGACCGGAATCCTGGCTGCAAAGGCTCTCGGTGATCTTTCCCAACTCGACACCGAGTTCCTCGCAGTGAACACGGGGCAGGTCTCACTCGACCTGATCAAGCGGAGTGAAGCGGCCGGAAAGGATCTCTACGCCTGGACTGTCGACGACCCGGTCACGATGTCGCGGATGATCTCGATGGGGGTAGACGGGCTTATCACTAACGAGCCCGCGCTGGCGAGGCAGGTGATGGAGCGGCGCAACGCCCTCTCCGCTCCTGAGCGCCTACTCCTGTGGCTGGCCGACCGCTTCGGGATCGGCAGCTTCCGCCTGGTCGCCAATGAACGCGACGCCTGAAGCCGCGGGGATTAATTCGCCGTTCGTGGGCAGGCGGCGCTGCAGCGATCGAGGAGAATTGCATGGGATATGTACGACAGAAAGCACCGCGAGATCGCCGAGCGTCAGCGGGCGGTTGGCGAGCAGCTACAGAACAGCCACGAGGGCCGACAGCGAGTTCAAAATGGCGCTGTCTGGCTTGCTTTCCCTGGCATCCAAAGTGGCCGACCTCTTTGAGAGTCCGAACAACGCCGAAAGGCGGTCGCTTATCGAACTTGGAGTTGGACGGCGCAACCCTCAGATATTCCTTGAGGACTCCCTTCGACATGTTCGTCGATTTGAGCAAGCGTCAAAAATGGCTCCCCGAGCTGGACTTCGAACCAGCGACATTCCGATTAACAGTCGGATCGAGATCGCTTTCACTCCCTAACAAGTCGGAACACCTTTTGGGCCATAAGTGCCTGTGAGGCCTTGTTTTCGGCCAAAATGGGCATACACTCCTTCACATAGGGTAACAGTGCAAATCAGGCCCTTCTTGTTACCCCGTTGTTACCCCGGGCCACTGAGAGAGCATCCGACTATGGCAAAGAGGCTCACCGACGCAGCCGTCGAGAAGTTGAAGCCTGACCCTGAACGCCGCCGCGAAATCCCCGACGCCGGCAAGCCCGGGCTCTACCTAATCATCCAGCCACGCGGCCGGAAGTCGTGGGCGGTGCGATACCGCCACCAGGGCCAAAGCAAGAAATACACTCTGGAGGGTTTCCCGTCGCTCAAGACGGCGCGCAAGCTCGCCCAGGCGGTGCTCGACGAGGTAGCGGAGGGGAGTGACCCGGCATTCGTGAAGAAAGAGGCCAAGCATGGCGACAATCTGGTCGCGAACGTCGTCGAGCGGTTTCTAAAGAAGGACGTAGCGGGAAAGCGAACGGCCGCCGAGATCGAGCGCATGTTGAAGGTCGATGTGTTGCCATCCTGGGGCTCGCGGCCCATCCAGGAGATCACCCGGCGCGACGTGCTCAAACTGGTCGATAAACTAACCGACCGCGGTATGACCACCGGGGCAAATCGTACTTTCGCAGCCGTTCGCCGGCTGATGAACTGGAGCATTGCTCGCGACATCATCAAGGAATCGCCCTGCACCGGCATCAAGCCGCCAGCCCGCGAGATTCGCCGCGACCAAGTCTTGAGCGATCGCGAGATCGTGTGGTTCTGGAAGGCGACCGGCGAGCAGGGGTTTCCGTTCGGGCCGCTGTTCCGGCTCCTGCTCTTGACCGGTCAAAGGCTGTCGGAGGTCTCCGAGATGACCGCCGGCGAGCTGAATGGCCGGACGTGGACAATTCCGCGGGAGAGGGCGAAGAACAACTTGACCCATGATGTGCCGATGAGCGATGCGGCCATGGCGGTAATCGAGGCAATGCCGCGGATCGCCGGCAAGCCCGGGCTCCTATTCACGACGAACTCCAAAAACGCGGTCTCAGGCTTTAACCGCGCGAAGGACATAATCGACCGGCACATGATCGCTCTGGCGAAGGAGGAGGGCGTCGAGGAGATCACGGAGTGGCGCCTGCACGATCTTCGGCGCACGGCCGCCACCGGCTTGCAAAAGCTGGGCATCCGTTTCGAGGTGACGGAAGCCGTGCTGAACCACCTGAGCGGGTCGAAGAGCGGTGTAGCCGGCGTTTATCAAAGGCATGATTGGAAAACCGAGAAGCGCGCCGCGCTGGAGGCCTGGGGCCGGTTCGTTATGGCGCTGGTCGAAGGTCGCGCCGACAATGTCGTCAAGCTGCGTCAGGGTACTCCAGATAAGCCCATTCGGTGATGATGCGTCCGATAGGTTTAGCAAGAAAGCTGGGGACACCTTTCTGAATGCCGTGTGTCTTCTTGATGCCAACCATTCCAAAATCTTGGGTTGATACTGCAATCCTCGTCAGGCTCGCCATAGATGCAGTACCGTTCGTCAAACTCGTGCGCCCCGCACGGAATCAGCGGGTGCGGCGTCATCGGCGGGTAGGTCCGGCCGGGTTTTGAAGCGGTACGGCATTTGTCACATGACATTGCATCGGTGGCTTCAGGACCCGCGGATGAACTTTCCGCGACCCGTCTACTTTGGTTGACTGCGCTATTGGCGTGTTGCTGAATTAGAGGCGTGGGAGCGTTCGCAGCCCCGCACGCAGCCTCGGCCGCCTCGCACCAAGGCAGTCGAAGCCAGTTCGCCGGCAGCGGCATGATGCGCCATGCCCAGAAAAGCGAAACCCGGCGCGCTGACATCACGCCGGGTTCAGAAGCGTATCGCTGTCGAGACTGCAGACCGCGACGCTTGCCTAGGTAGCTCCAAGCGTTTCCGCCTGCAAGTCCTTGCTCTTCCGCTGCGCCGCTTCGGGCGCGCACGGCATGCGGTGGCCTACCTGTGAGCGGGCTCACGTACAAAAGGTTGGCCGAAAGGGACGCCGACCGGCGCCCGGCGGGAACTGCGGCGCACCTCGTTCGCCGGAAGGCTTTGCAGGTCCCTCCGCAGGGGAGAAATCGCTCCTGGAGCCTCGAAACGCCCCTGAGGGCTCCCACCCTACCCGAGAAACTGAAACGGCTGTTTCTGCCGGTTGCCTCCGGCCATGAGCGAGGTCTTTATCAATGGTCAGACGGTGAGGTTACCGCCGACCCAGCGAATTGTTCAGGCCAAGCAGGGGCGGGTTCGCGGTTTTGCGGAATATACGCCTCAGCGTAAAACCCGAGAGCTGATCGACGCTGTGCGGGCCGTCCAGGAGCGATACCAGGACCACCTGCCAATCACCTGTCGCCAGCTCTTCTATGTTCTGGTCACGCAGGGCGCGCTCGACAAGACCGAGAAGGAATACACTCGCCTTTGCGAGATGATGAGCCGCGCGCGGCGTGGAAAGCTGATCTGTTTCTCCAGCATCCGCGATGACGGGATAACGAGAGAGCAGCCGGGCGGCTACGCAAGCGCCGAGGAGCTTAGTTGGCCATTCGCAATACTCTCGACCACGGGTCAATTGCGGTTGAAGATTCCAGCCGGTTCGCCAGTACGTTTTGTGTGAAGCCGCTGGCATGGCGCCGCAGCTTGCACGAGTTGCGCACGAGTTTGGGGTCCCAGTTCTCTCGTCGAGCGGGTTCGACTCGGTAACGGCCAAATATGACCTGGCGTGCGAAATCATCGCCGCCGAAAAGCCGACGATCGTGTGGCACATTGGCGACCACGACCCGAGTGGCCAGCATGTCTATCAGTCCGTAGCTGAGGATGTCTTGGGCTTCGCCGAGGGCCGGCACCACGGAATCTCGTTTCAACGCCTCGCCGTAACCCAGCAGCAGATCGCCGAATACGGCCTACCGGAATCTCCGGCCAAGGAGACTGACGGTCGCACCTTCAACGGCGACGGCACGGTACAATGCGAGGCCTTGCCCCCGGACGTGTTGGCCCAGATCGTCCGCGAGGCCCTTGGTCAATACTACTGCGAGGATGCCGCTAAGGAAGCCGAGGCGGCCTCAGACAACGCGCGCCGGCAGATCCGGGAAGGGCTGGCATGATGACCGCGCTCGTCGCCGCTGCTCCAAGGATCGGCAAATTCGTGAGGCTGCTCGCCAGCGACAGACCGGGTGAGATCCTTGCCGCGGTGGCCACGCTCGGTCGCACCCTGGCCGCGTACGATCTCGATCATCATGTGCTCGCCTCCGCGGTCGAGATCGGTCTCGGCCGATATCAACATCGCAGTGAGCGACATCGTCAAGCCGAACAGGAACTCAAGCCCTGGCAACAGATCGCCCAGGATTTGCTCCGACGCACATGACCAGCGCAAGCGAAATCGTCCGAGCGCTAAAGGGGCGTTGGCACGGGAGCTATGGCACGGCCCGTTGCCCGGCACACCCGACAAGAATCCGAGTTTCTCGGCGAGAGACACTGCCGGCACGACTTTGGTGAAATGCCACGCCGGTTGTCCCCAGGATGCGGTCATAGCAGCCCTGCGCGATCGCGGGCTGTGGGAACAGGGCGCGCGGCAAGCTAACCCGCTTTCGCCCGCTGGGCGAAACGGTCAGCTTATCGAAGTCGACGACGCAAGACGCACCTCGCGCGCGATCGCAATCTGGGCCGAGGCGGGAAACATTGAGGGCACCGCTGGTGCGACTTACCTTTTCAAGCGCGGCATCGATCTCAGCGCCTTGCCTCGCAACCTCAACCAGGCACTCCGATGGCATCCGAGTTGCCCATGGGAAAGCGGCCGGCACCCTTGCGTCATCGGACTCTTCACCGACGCCATCACCAATGAGCCTCGAGCGATCCACCGCATTGCCGTAACCCCGGCGGGCGACAAGGTGGGCCGCATGGCTCTGGGTCCGATGGCCGGATGCGTCATCCGTGTCTGGCCGGATGAAGAGGTCACCGACGGCCTGGTGCTTGGCGAGGGCATCGAGACCACGCTCGCTGCTGCAACCTGCATCGAGCACAAGGGCACACTGCTGCAGCCCGCTTGGGCCGCCGCTTCGGCCGGGAACATGGCGAAGTTTCCGGTGCTCGGCGGCATCGAGGCGCTGACCTTGCTTGTCGACGCCGATGAGTCAGGGACAGGACAACGGGCAGCAGATGAATGTTCGGCACGCTGGACCGCGGCCGGCAAGGAAGTCATCCGCTTGGTGCCTCGTCACCTCGGCAGCGATTTCAACGACATCATCGAGGCGCCGAGGTGAGCCCGACGCGTGACTATTCCGGCAGCTTCGATGAGTTTGTCGACCAGCCGCAGCATGACCATGAGCACGATGTCAAGGCGAACGGTAGCGCTGCCGAGGGCAAGGCGAAGGCGGATGGCAACGGGTCGCTGAGCGAAGATGAGCCGCGGCCGCCGGCGTTCACCGATGAGGCGCTAGCGCTTAGCTTCGCCGAGCAGCATGTCAGCGATCTTCGGTATGTCGCCAAGTGGTCGAGCTGGATGCGTTACGACGGCTCGCGTTGGCAATCCGACGATACCCTGCACACTTTCGACCAGGCTCGCCGTATTTGTCGAGCTGCAACAACCCAATGCGACAAACCCGCCGTAGCGGCGGTGATTGCGAGCGCCAAAACGGTCGCAGCGGTCGAACAACTCGCCAAGGCCGACCGCAGACATGCCGCGACCGTCCTCCAGTGGGACACCAACCCCTGGCTCCTCAACACCGGAGATGAGAATGAGCAGCACCGTTGACCTGCGAACGGGAGTCCGACGAGCTCCTGACAAGCTCGACTACATCACCAAGCGCACCGCGTGCCCGGCGACGGAACCTGGCACGCCTCATCCGCTGTGGTCGGCGTTTCTAGACCGCATCACATCTGGCGATGGTGAACTCATCGGCTTCCTGCAGCGCTACATTGGCTATTGCCTCACCGGCATCACGACTGAGCATGTTTTCGTCTTTGCCTATGGCACCGGTGCGAACGGCAAAGGCACCTTCATCAACACCATTGCCGCCATCCTCGGCGACTACGCGACCGTCGCGGATATGAACACCTTCATCGCCAGCAAGCAGGAACGCCATCCCACAGACGTCGCCAAGTTGCGTGGCGCACGCCTGGTTGTGGCGCAGGAGACCCAAAAAGACCGCCTGTGGGACGAAGCAAAAATCAAAGCCATGACCGGCGGCGACAAGCTCACGGCACGCTTCATGCGCCAGGACTTTTTCGACTTCGTGCCGACCTTCAAGTTGTTCATCACCGGCAACAACAAGCCGCGGCTCAGCAATGTTGACGAAGCGATTCGCCGGCGCATGTTACTGGTCCCATTCGCAGTACAGATTCCGAAAGAGGAACGCGACCCCAACCTGGCCGAGAAACTCAAGGCCGAGTGGCCTGCCATTTTGCGGTGGTGCATCGACGGCTGCCTGGAATGGCAGCGCATAGGATTGGCCCCGCCAGGGACCGTTGTGGCAGCGACCGATGACTATTTTGCCGCCGAGGACGTGTTCGGCCAGTGGCTTGAGGACGAATGCGACGTGGAGGTCGGCAATCTTCACAAGTGGGAAGCCGCAGGAAAACTGTTCAAGGCGTGGGCGGCGTACGCAAAGCGCGGTGGCGACGAGCCGGGAAGCCAAAAAGCCTTCGCCGAAACCATGCAGAACAGAGGCTTCACCAAGGATCGCAAAGGTAAGGCCGGAACAAGAGTTTTTGCCGGTATCCGGCTCAAGTCAGCCGAGGAGTTTTGACGGGCGGACGGATGCGGACAGGTCTTCCATATACCCCCGTCACGCGCGCACGCGCGCGTACGCCCCATAGAGGACAACCCGTCCGCATCTGTCCGCCACCCCTGTAAGTGCAACGTCTGACATCAATTGAAAGGAGAAAGAAACTGAGCACTTTCATCGACACCATAACCACTACCGACAACGACGGCTTCGCGTCTGCCCGGGAAACCAGGGCAAGTTCAAACCGAGCGCGGCGGTCCCGCGCATAACATGGAGTAAACAATGACCAAATTTACTGAAGATGAACTACATGCAATGCCGCAGACGCGCCACCTGATGACGGCAGAGGAGCTGGAGCAGTGGGCCCAGAGTCGGAAAGAAGCCGGACGCGCAATTGATGTAGCGACGTGCGAACTCGGTAGTTGGCGTGCCGATTACGCCGACCCCTACGGCGTTCGCCAGCTAACACCGGAAGCGTATCTTGAAACCAAATGGTTTGTGCGTTCCCCGGAAAGTCGTGGATGGGTACACGCAGGTGACCTCCCGGAAGATATCGTCGTAGCTCTGTGCCATCGTATTCACCTTGAGGCGAGGCTGTTCGACGCCGCAGCCGAGAAGCACCCCGGCTGGAAATTCGGCGCTCCCTTTCGTCCCGAAAGAATTGATGACAAGGCGCCGGATCGTGCCGAACTAATCGACTGGTTTCGGGATAGCTTTCCGGATGAGGTTCGCGCGATCGAGGCGGCATTCGAGGAAAAGGAGAAGTGGGTCGCGAGTTGAAAAGAGGCCGGACGGGCAATTGATATAGCGACCTGCGAAGTCTTTCGTTACCCTGTCATGGACGCCGACCCCTACGGCGTTCGTCCACTAGTACAAATAGACGTAGAGCCGGAATTCTACCTCTTTGTGCGTTCCCCCGAAAGCCACGGATGGGTATTCGAGGGTGACCTCCCGACAGATACCCGACTAGCTCTGAACGATCGCGTGAAGCTTGAGCACGCCCTGTTCTTGGCCGCAGTCGAGAAACACCCCGGCTGGCAGTTCCACTATCGCGATCCCGAAAGAATTGATGAAAATGCGCCGGATCATGACGAGCTAATCGAATGGTTCCGGAAAAGCTTTCCGCGTGAGGCTCGCGCGATCGAGGCGACAATTGTCGATGAACGAACGCGGCGGCTTCTGGGACTGCCAACACGCGAGCAAGACAATGATGAAGTTGTTTCAATTGTTGACGACCGAGTGCGGGAGTATCTGGGACTAGATCACCCGCGATCCGCTTGATGACCTGTCGAGAGGACTGCCACAGATGCCGGTGCACCCTTCGGCACCACAATCACAGGTCGTAGATGCGGCTGACGGTGTCCACCATGTCGTCGTGCGAACCGAACGAGCCGCCGTGGCCCATCAGCATCATCTCTTCGATGAGGCGGCCGGTTACGTCGTACCCATTGCCGTCTTCGTCGATGCGGCGGATGACCCGCGCGTTGAGATGGCCTTGCTGCAGCAGCTCATTCGCCCGCATGTCGACCGTCGGCCGATTGAACGGGGTGAGGACCAGCTGGGTGAAATCCTCGTTGACCTTCCACATGCAAACTCCTCCGCCAGGGTCATACATGAGAATTGGCAACCAAAAATTACTGAGCCGAAAATCTGGTTCGAGCCTGTTGATGCGGTCGGCCTTCGAAGTCTTGCCGTCGTAGGGCCAGTTCAGCTCCTCGATGGGGATGAGGCACTTGTCCTTCTCGGGCTTCTTCTCCTCCAGGCGCATCATCTCTTCGAAGTGCTCGATGTCGGACTGGAGGCCGTACTTCTCGTAGCCGACTTTGCACAGCTGCACGCCGGGGGCATCGTGCCACGCCTTCCACAGCTGCTTCAGCATGGCCCAGCGCTGGGAAAGCGTCATCCGGTGACAGGCGCCGTCCAGGAGATACTTGTTGTTGTTGCTGTCGATACCGATGACAGCGAAGGCAGTGCGGTCGGACTTGCTCGTCCTACCAGTGCTAGGATCGCAGGTGATGTAGACGTTGAGCGAAGCCGGCCGCGTCTCGTAGGGCCGCATCCACTCCAGCCTGAACATGGCTTCGGTGCCGGCCAAAGGATTGAGCAGCATTTGCGCTGCTACGGTAGAGCGTTGTGTGCGCTTTACTTCTGCCCAGCGCTTCTTCCCCATAAAGACAGGGTCCCCCTCCAGCTTGCCATTGTGCGTGGCGGGGTAGATGCGGGGCGTGAACAGTTTGCGTTCGAGGAGCTGCGACCACGTATCTGACCAACTGTAGCGCGTGCCGGCGTGCCACTTGCGGGTGGGGCCAGTAATCTGTCCCAGGTTGTCGCTGAGTTCGTACGCTTCGGTAGCCTTCGCCACCATCTCGGGGTTGGTAACGTGTCGTTTCTCGATGACATCGTCGTAGACCAGGATGTCGAAGTGAAATCCCGTGGGCATTCCGTCGATGAGCCCGTAGGCGCCGATCGTGGGCTCAGATGGGTTGCCCGGGCGCTTGAGAATGAGCCCGTCGGTCGTTGACCACTGCGGCGCCTCGACCGCAGGGTTGGCCCACAGTACGTCTGGAAAAGCCTCCTTGAGTTCTTGGTTGGTTTCTAGCTCGGTCATCAGCTGGCGCAGGAACCGGTGCGCCATGGTGTTCTTGAACGAGAAGATGCCGATCTTGATCTCGGGGTTGATCAGCGCTTCCTGGAGAACCCCGGCGAAGGTGATCAGCGTGGATTTGTAGTGGCCGCTGAGCCCAGAGGTCTAAGCAGCCGTCGGGGTTGGCCTCCACCTCGCGGGCGCGAGCGAAGACCCAGGGATGAGCTGCATCGGCTCGCCGACATAGCTGGGTGAGCAGGAAGAAGCGATCATTGCACGCAAGCAGGGCGACATCGCGGCCACGAATTCGTTGCTCAGACAGGTCGTCGTAAAAAGCCAGCGTTTCGTCGAGGTCCAGAAGCGGGAGTTCATTGGCTATGTACCGTGTGAGCCACCTGTTGATATCGTCCTGATATCGCTCACCGCGGAGCTTTCTCATCCTTCCCCATTGAACATCAGGCGCCGTAACGCTGTCCGATGTGGTGACGAAGACTGTTCAGTTCGGCGTTGGATAGGCGTCGGTTCCAGGCGGCAATGCAGCCGAGGCGGGCGCCTGTAACCATGGCCGCTCCGCCGACAGAGTCCGACCCTAAGCGCAATGAACCGTCGGGATTGGATGCTGATGGAGCTGGATGGGTCGATGTGAAACTCTCCTGCGTAGAGCCAATCTGGAGCGTTGCACCGTTTGCACCAACGGCCTCGTCTATAGCGACTGCGAGAAAGTGCCATTGATCCCAGGGAGCGACAGTGGCAGCCGTGGTAAGATTAAGATCCGAGCCTGATTGATTGCCCAAAAAGAGGGAAAGGTGATGCAGTGATGTTTGATAGAAATGCATACCATCTTGCGCTGACAAGAAATCGTTGTTTGAAAAGAACGCTTGGTGACCTGCGGCAGGCACAGTGCGCGCAAGCACTACAATCGTGAATGCGCCGTTGTTCTTATGCCAGTTATCATCGAAGCCGTGAGCGGCGGTTTCTTGGAAGAAATCACCTCCGTCGAATGACCAGTACTCGTTTTCGGAACAGGCGCCAGCAGTGCCGTTAAACGTTGGGTCGCTGGACTGCGCTCCGCTAGAGGAGCCGCGGAAGAAGTTGAAGCCGTTGCCAGATCGATCAGTCCAAGTTTGCTCTGCTCCACCTGGATAAGACGCAATGTCACCCGCATCCAAACAAAGTTTAAGTTCGGTCGTCAAGCCGAGGGTGTTCAAAATGGTGATAAGAGGCGCACCTGGGATGCCTGCCTGCGCGGCGTTTCTATAAAGCAGCGCCTCTGTCTCGGTGGCATAGCCGACAATTCCGAAGTAGGCCATCTTGTCCTCCTTACTACAGAGCTGACTTTGATCTGGTTCTGCTGTGGTTGGTCGCGAGGGTGTCGCCAGCCAGGGTGACACCATCTCGCAGGTCAACAGTGACTGCATGGCCGCCAAGGAGAGCCTTGGAGCCGCCAAGAGCGAAGCCCTTGTCCCCCTCCCATGAGGGGGGGCGTAATCGCAGCTCTCAGCTATGGCGAGCCCTACGTGGTCGCCAGTCTTCTGCAACAGGTCGTAACCAGATAGCGAAGGCAAACCACGCAGGCCGTAGTACATCGCGACCTCCCTTAGAAGTCAGCTCCGTAAACACAGACGTTGAAAACCTCGGCTACTTCGGTCGACGCACGCAGCGACCAACCGGTCTGCATCGCGAAGTCAGCCATCGAGTAGTCGACGAACGCCTGCCAGACTTCCATGTCCTTGTTCGGGGTGTTCGCCTGAACCGGGACTTCCTCAATCAGTCGCGCGTTCGTGCCGTCGTGGAGGAACAGGCGGATAACGCCGGCCGTGGTTGCGCCTGTGGCGGTGATCGCGACACGCTTGATCAGCGAGCCAGACGCGCCGGCTGTGAAGATGGTGGCGATGGTGCCAGTGCCGTCACGCGCCGCGTTGGCCGTGAGAACCTGACCCATGCCGATCTTGGGGGCGGAGGCAAAATTCGGTGTTGCTGACATTCTGGTAGTTCTCCTCAACCAGAGCGCGGGCGACATCGTAAGGCTCGCAGCTAATATGCGGCGATCGATGTTGCCCGCCAGGCTATCCGCTACTTGATCAGCCGCTCGAGTGCTAACGCACTGAATGCCGCAAGGACCCGCTAGGCTGCCAGCCGAGCGAAAAAGATCGAGCTCGAGATAGCCGAACGTGAGGCCAATCTTATCCCTCTCGAAGAGGTTGAGGCGGAGTGGGCTGGCATCGTTTCGACTGTCAGCACGAGGCTGCTGACCATTCCTCCGAGTGCCGCACACGCTGCCGCATTCTCTGACTCTATAGCCTAAACTCCGTCCTAGTAGAACTGAGCGGCTGGGCTATCACTCTTAGATGAGCGGCGCCATTTGCTACTGCTTTTCGATGGAAAGCAGACTCTATCGCCGCTCACATGAACAGCCGACTTTGGCCCAATGCAGTCATCGTTGACCAACTTCCCAAGAGCGGGTTTGCGCGCGCTATTGATGTAACTGTGCGTGGCGTAAGCTCCGAGTAACGAGCCTCGCGCTCAAACTGCGAAAGATAGTGGATGAGGCCGTCCATGACGCCATACTGAACCAAAGGACAATTGCTCTCGAGGCTCGCCCAACGCGATCATTACAATCGGCGAGCTATCCGAACCTACAAACGCTGCGCACTGAGGAGATTCCCCCATGAACGAATGGCAACGATAGTCATGGCGATCACCGCTGGCTTGGCCTTGACCTCCACGAGCGTCCAAGCCGAGGACGTAACAGCCGCTGAAGTCCGCGCCATAGCCAAGGAGGCTTATATCTATGGCTTCCCGATGGTGGACAGCTACCGCATCCAGTACGCCTATTTCGTTGACATCAGCAATCCCGAATACAAGGGGCCGTGGAACCAGATCATCAACGTCCCGCGGGCCTACACGCCGGCCGACACGGCGATCCAGACGCCCAACTCGGATACGCCCTATTCGTTTGTCGGCATGGACCTGCGTGCCGAGCCGATCGTGATCACCGTGCCGCCGATCGAAAAGGAGCGCTATTTCGGCGTCCAGCTCATCGACTGGTACACTTTCAACTTCGACTACATCGGCAGCCGCACAACCGGCAACGATGGCGGCAGCTTCCTCATCGCTGGGCCGAACTGGAAAGGCGAGACGCCCAAGGGCGTGAAGAAAGTGTTTCGCTCGGAGACCGAGTTTGTGTTCGCCGGGTTTCGCACCCAGCTTTTCAGTCCCGACGATCTCGATAACGTGAAGAAAATCCAGGCCGGCTATAAGGCAGAGCCGCTTTCGGCGTTTCTCGGCCAGCCGGCACCACCTGCCGCCCCGGCGATCAACTTCATCAAGCCACTGACGCCCGAGGGAGAGAAGACGTCGCCCGAGTTTTTCAACATCCTGAACTTCATCCTGCAGTTTTGTCCGACCGATCTATCAGAGACCGAACTGATGGCGCGTTTCGCCGAGATCGGGGTCGGCTCAGGGAAAACCTTCGACCCGAGCGCGCTCTCGCCCGAGGTGAAGACAGCCATTGAGCAGGGAATGGCCGACGCTTGGGCTGCCGACCTTGCGAGCTTGAAGAAACGAATAGATGCGGGGGAAGTAACCTCCGGCGATCTCTTCGGCACCCGAGAGTACCTGAAGAACAATTACCTCTACCGCATGGCGGCCGCCGTGCTCGGCATTTACGGCAATTCGAAACAGGAAGCGATGTACCCGGTGTATGCCGTCGATTCTGCCGGTCAGAAGCTTGACGGCGCCAACCGCTACACCGTGCACTTCGCGTCGGGTCAGCTACCGCCCGTCAACGCCTTCTGGTCGCTGACGATGTATGATCTCCCGGCGAGCCTGCTCGTCGCCAATCCGATCAACCGCTATTTGCTCAACTCGCCGATGCTGCCACAGTTTGTGAAGGATGCCGATGGCGGCCTCACGTTCTATGTCCAGAACGAATCGCCAGGTAAGGACAAGGAGCCGAACTGGTTGCCTGCGCCCAAGGGGCCATTCTTCATTGCGATGCGCCTCTATTGGCCGAAGCCGGAAGCGCTCGATGGCACGTGGAAGGCAGCCGCCGATGACAAAAATACAGTGATTGGCCGTTCGGTCGGCGGCCGTGTTCCGTGGCCGCCTACGGTGAAGCGTTTCGCCCTATTGGCGCATGTTCGATGGCCCGCCCAGGCTGGGTTGTCGGAGTGAGGTTGTTCCCAACTGGGCTAACGTCGAGTGATCAGCAAAGCACGCTTGCAATCCTGCGGAGGGGCGAGCGTCTGTTGTTGGCGCGAACGTGAAGTAGCGAGCGGCGCCGATTGCGGCTGCTTTTCGATGGATTGTGTTGCAAAACTCGACGAGGCGCAGCTCACACGCAATTATCGAATCGAAATGAGCGAATTTTTGAATCAACATTGCGCGGTGGGGGCTGTCCTTAATCAATGTTGCTCGCTCAGGGGCCCCAAATAGTTTTGCAACACAATCCGATGGAAAGCAGACTGTGCCGCAGCACAAGTCTGCCGAGTAGGCCCGGGGAATTTCACCCCGAGCCTCTCACGGAACCGGACTTAAGCCTCTCGACTTATCCGGCTCGTGCCACCGCACGAAGGCTGCCGCCTTCCATTGACCATCGGGTTCCTCCCGTTGCCGGTTGACCCGAGCCAAATGGCGATGGCCTGCTCCCTTCGCTCCCCGGGCGTTACCCCGCTTCATCGCTACTACGAAGCAGTCCGTCCCTAACCGGCGCATCGGTACTTCGGCCTCGCAGTTTGAGCCGCTTGTGCTTTTCCCTTCACATCACCGTTTAGGTTCTCACGTTCCGTACCAGAGCCTGGTTGAGTTCGCGGCCTACATGCCGGATGCCGCTCGGGCCGTATCAGGGCATCTCCCGAGCTGATCCCGGAGGAAGGGTCACCCCCCGGTTTTGACATCGCCTAATCCGCTTTCGACACTTCTGCAGTCGGCGCTCGCCTCTTTCGACCGTGCCTGCCGGAATCTTGTCCCGGCGCTTCCGCAACGCTCATCACCACGGCTTTTGACCGCAGCAGCTTGCGCTGGCTTGAGATCGGCACCTGATTGCCGAACCCGAAGGGCCATCCTTCATCTCTCGTACAGTTACGCTCCGTCATATAGACGGCGCTCGTGACACAAGACCCAACTCGGACATCGGTAATGCCTCAGTTTGATACTTACGGCCTTTGACAAACGTATCGAACCGGCGGGCAAGCCTCTATATGCTTACCGAAAGCGAGGGAGGAAGACCGATGCCGTTCTATCTGACACGCCAGCGGCATGGGCGAAGCTCATGAAGAACCCAGAGGACCGCCGAGATGCCGCCAAGAGTAGATCGGCGCGATCAGGTCGTGGGTCTTCAGCCGCTCGCCGCGATCGGCCCACAGGCGCGCAAGCGAGACCGACGCGCGCAGACGCCGCTCGCGGGCAATCTCGATGGCCCAGCGATGATAGCCTAGCGATTATAATGTGATTCGCTTCACTCGAGGTCGGGGACTGTAGAGCCTAGCTCGTTAACTTTCCGGGGGAACCGGATCACGCCACAAGCGTTTGGTCCTCACGTCCCGTAATCTGTACTCGGACTGTCAGACCAATGGAGCGGAGGGATGAACTTGCGAAAAATTCTACTGATCTGCGTTGCCGCAACTGGCATCTGTGCAGTCGCAGCTGTGGCCATGCCTTCCTATTCGTCGACCGGCGAGGCCAGGGCTGCGACTAACGTCAATGTGAGTATCGACATCGGCACCTTCTATGACCGGCTGGATCCCTACGGCGACTGGATTTGGTATCGCGGCCGCTACGTGTGGGTGCCGGACCGCATCCGGCCCCGCTGGCGTCCCTACCTCGACGGCCACTGGGTCTATACCAGGCGTCATGGCTGGTACTGGGTCTCCGATGAGCCGTTTGGCTGGGCCGCCTATCACTATGGACGCTGGGGCTATTCGCCCAGGATAGGCTGGTATTGGATTCCCGGCCGGCGCTGGGCCCCGGCCTGGGTGGCCTGGCATCACACCGATCGCTACGTCGGCTGGGCGCCGCTGCCGCCGGACTGGGATGACGACGATGACGACGTCGACGTGGACGTATCGGTATCCTTCAACACCGTGCCCGACGTCTACTGGCAGGTCGTCCCCTTCAACGCTTTCCTGTCGGTTAACCTCTCCGACCACGTCGTCCGCGATCGCGAGCACGTCCGCGAGGTGGTACGGCGCGGCGAGCCTACTGTCGTGCACATCGAAAACAACGTTGTCGTCAACAACTTCGTCAACATCGACGTTATCGAGGAGAGGACCAACAAGAAGGTCGTGGTGCATGAACCGAAACGGGCAAGCAATCCCTGGGCTACCGGCAAGACCGAGGGCGAAACCGTGGCGATCTTCGATGCCGAAGTGAAGGAGGATCCGGTCGCCAAACCGAAGAAGTTGAAAAAGGTCGAGGAGGTCGAAAAGAAGCGCCAAGCATACGCGACACAGGAACCTGCTGCTGGCGAGCCTGTGGCGGAAGAGCCGCCGATCACCGACGAGGGCGAGCCGCCCGCTGAGGAAGCGCAGGACAAGAAGAAAAAGGAGAAAGCTCGCCTGTCTCCGGCCGAAGAACAGCCCGTCATCACCGAGGAACAGCCGGTGAAGAAGAAAAAGAGGAAGGCCGTTCGGGAGGCTGAGGAAGGTCAACAGCCTGCGGAAGAGGAGCATGCTCGAAGAACAACCGGTGAAGAAGAAAAAGAGGAAGGCTGTTCAGGAGGCTAAGGAAGGTCAACAGCCTGCGGAAGAGCAGCAATTCATGATCGAAGAACAGCCGGTGAAGAAGAAAAAGAGGAAAGCTGTTCAGGAGGCTGAGGAAGGTCAACAGCCTGCCGAAGAGCAGCAACATGGTCGAAGAACAGCCGCTGAAGAAGAAAAAGAGGAAGATCGTTCAGAGCGATCAAGAAGGTGAGCAGCCAGCCGCCAAGGTGACTCAGCAGCAGGAGGCTCCAGCCGAGGAGCGTGCCGCCAAGAAGAAGAAAAAGAGAGATATCGTGGAATGTGATCCGGCGGTTCAGGATTGCGCTCAAGCTTACTAGCACGAGCCAATACGCCGCATAAACTGCATCGCCAGCGTTCCGGGGCAGCCGATGCGCGGATGGATATTGGGACCCAAGGGCTTTCTCAAGCACAACGGCAACGAACCCCTCACAAGGGACTGTTCACGAAAGCTCAACTCAGCCCGCCCTTCACCCGGCTGTGGGAGTCTCTACCGCCGACCGTCAGACGCGCCGGTCCAATTGCGGTTCCACAATTCGGCAGTGGCCAGCGACGCCAATTGCTTCGCTGTGCTCAAATCGTTGGATCATTGTCGACATGGGAAGGGGCTGGAAAACGCCCCATTATTGGACTGTCACCCGCACCCGTGGACTGCCGCCGATCGTGCTTGCTGTCGTGATCTGATCCGCAGCAACGCCGAGCCTCTTCAGCTCGCTTGCTACGGTGGCCGCCCGCGCCATGGACATCCGTTCAATAGCCGGCTTGACCTTATCAGCGGCAAGCAGCACGAACATATCAATACTGCCATAGCCGGTGATCGTTACTCGGCACTGGCCGCCCTTCAGAGAATTGGCTACACTAGCCAGTTGCCTTGCTGCTCCACTCGGAAGTTCCGCGCGAGTTTCCTTGTAGCCCGTAATTTCAAGAGCGGCCGTATTCCTGCACGCGCCTGCCGCGGACGCCCTTGCATCAGAGCGCTTTGTCCGCGTTCGCTGCTTTGCGTCCTTCGCTGACTTTAGTCGTGCTTCCAAGCGCTCCTCAACGGAGATGCGAGCTACCTCGGTCTTTCTGCGCTCCTCGTCGGCGATCCGTGCCGCTTCCGCCTTCCTGCGCTCTTGCTCAGCGATCCCTGCCGCTTCCACCTTCCTGCGCTCTTGCTCAGCGATCCGTGCCGCTTCCACCTTCCTCCGCTCTTCCTCGGCGATCCGACCTGCTTCTGCCTTCTGACGTTCCTGTTCCGTGATCCGGGCCGCCTCAGCCTTCCGGCGCTCCTCCTCGGTGATCCGGGCGGCCTCCGCTTTCTTCTGCTCCTCCTCGGCGATCCGGGCGGCCTCCGCTTTCTTCTGCTCCTCCTCGGCGATCCGAGCCGCCTCCGTCCTCCTGCGCTCCTCCACAGCGATGCGTGCTGCTTCGGCCTTCCTGCGCTCTTCCTCAGCGATTCGCGCCTCGGCTTTCTTCCGCTCTTCCTCGGCGATCCGGGCCGCTCTCGGCTTTCCTGCGCTCTTCGTCAGCGATCCGCGCTTCGGCTTTCTTCCGCTCTTCCTCGGCGATCCGAGCCGCTTCGGCCTTCTTGCGTTTCTCTTCGGCGATGCGCGTCGCTTCGGCCCTCCGACGCTCTTCCTCAGCGATCCGCGCCTCGGCTTTCTTCCGCTCTTCCTCGGCGATGCGTGCTGCTTCGGCCTTCCTGCGCTCTTCCTCAGCGATTCGCGCCTCGGCTTTCTTCTGCTCTTCCTCGGCGATCCGGGCCGTCTCGGCCTTCCTGCGCTCTTCCTCAGCGATCCGCGCTTCGGCTTTCTTCCGCTCTTCCTCGGCGATCCGAGCCGCTTCGGCCTTCTTGCGTTTCTCTTCGGCGATGCGCGTCGCTTCGGCCCTCCGACGCTCTTCCTCAGCGATCCGCGCCTGGGCTTTCTTCTGCTCTTCCTCGGCGATCCGGGCCGCTTCGGCCTTCCTGTGCTCTTCCTCAGCGATCCGCGCCTCGGCTTTCTTCCGCTCTTCCTCGGCGATGCGTGCCGCTTCAGCCTTCTTCCGTTCTTCCTCGGTGATCCGTGCCGCTTCAGCCTTCTTCCGTTCTTCCTCCGCGATGCGCGCCGCCTCGGCTTTCCTGCGCTCTTCTTGGACGATGCGGGCCGCTTTGGTTTTCTTCCGTTCTTCCTCAGCGATGCGTGCTGCTTCGGCCTTCCTGCGCTCTTCGTCAGCGATCCGCGCCGCCTCCGCCCTCCTGCGCTCCTCCTCAGCGATGCGTGCTGCTTCGGCCTTCCTGTGCTCTTCCTCAGCGATGCGTGCTGCTTCGGCTTTCCTGTGCTCTTCCTCAGCGATCCGCGCCTCGGCTCTCTTCCGCTCTTCTTCGGCGATCCGAGCCGCTTCAGCCTTCTTGCGTTCCTCCTCGGCGATGCGCTCCGCCTCCGCCCTCCTGCGCTCCTCCTCAGCGACGCGTGCTGCTTCAGCCTTCTTCCGTTCTTCCTCAGCGATCCGCGCCTCGGCTCTCTTCCGCTCTTCCTCGGCGATCCGAGCCGCTTCAGCCTTCTTGCGTTCCTCCTCGGCGATGCGCTCCGCCTCCGCCCTCCTGCGCTCCTCCTCAGCGACGCGTGCTGCTTCAGCCTTCTTCCGTTCTTCCTCAGCGATCTGCGCCTCGGCTTTCTTCCGCTCTTCCTCGGCGATGCGCGCCGCCTCGGCTTTCTTGCGTTCTTCCTCGGTGATGCGAGCCGCTTCGGCCTTCTTTCGCTCCCCTTCAGCAGCCGCAAGCCGTGCAGCCTCCTTGTTCTTCAGCATCTCGTTTCCACGAGATCCCTTAGCGGCGGTACGCCGGCTCCACCCGCCGTCAGGCCTCTTAAGTCGGAACAGCCCGTCTCTGCTTAGCGCAAAGCGCTTTTGACCTACGTCCGCGCTGGCGACCATTGCGGAGCTTAGAGCCCTGGGATCAAAATCGACGCCGTCAACAGTAATTTCAGCGATGGTAAGACTGCGGACTCCGCGCTTACCCTCGCTCGATCCAGCATTGCTTGCGAATCCAATCCCGAGAAATCTCACCTTCTCGATGTTCGGGACAGTGAACTCAAAGCGCCCGCTGTAGTGCAGAAGAGTCTCTCCCAAGGATTGCGGTGCAACGCCGAGGGGTGGATCGGGCGATTTCCCCAGCTGTGCCTCCCCGACAAGACGGTTGTCGGCCCACAGGCGAAACTTCGGCACACCTTCATAGGATTCTCCTTCGGCAACGACAACAACACGAGCATCCTTCGCCGCAGCGCCGGTATCTCCTAGAACACTGAAAGCAATCAGGGCTGCACCAAACACGTTCCGCATAAAAATCACGCTGAACACCATGACCTCACCTCATGTGTCCCTGCGCGTGTCCATTCCGCTCGCATTTGGCGCGCCGTCATGGAAGCTCAATGTGCCCTTGGTCCTTCCTTGGTATCCTACTCCTAGAAACGCGCCGTCAAATTTGCCGCACTCTCCGGTGACGTGAACTAAGTTTCCAGCGCGCCAGCTATGGGGTGCTCGTTTTCAGACGCCTTTCGAGCTTACGCCCCATGTGCTGAGAACGAGCGTGACATTCGCGTCACAATGCGATCGAACCTTATTTTGTCCTGGCGCGGGTACGCGATTTCGAGGATGCAGGCAATCCTCCCGTCCTCGGACAGACTTACCTTGGTATAGAAAATGCCTTCACCGCGATAACCGGATAACACTAGAAATTGACCCTTGATGCGTTCATACGTTATCTCATCCGGAATATCGTGACTGAGGTACTTCGTCTTAATATCGCCAACGGTCCAGCGAGAGGGGTTCTCCGCGCCCATGACTCGGAAATAAATCTCTGGCTCAGGCCCTGCGAATCTCACCGGCCCTTCTTCCTCATCGCGTATCTGCTTGAAAACGGAAACAGGATACTCAAGCTGACAGTTAAAGGCGTCATCTACATAGCTACTCCACACGAGGTCCTGCCCATGTGCGGGCAGCGCGCAGCAGAATGCGGCTGCTGACAAAAACGAAAAAGCTCTGAACCTGCTCACCGGCGTGACAACTCCTGCCTCTAGACGCGACTTCCGTTCACTCTCGGCGAGTCATTGCTGCTCTAAGTTCGGGTTGTCGGCCCGCGTGGAAAACGTGCAGAGCCCGCAAAGGTTCCCGGCCGTGATATACACAAGCACGTGAGACCATCAGCGCCCCCGCCGGCATCCCATCGGGCGATCCTGCTTCCGTCCAGCTCCCTCCCACTGCCATCGCTTCGGCCCTTGGCTCCAGCCATTTGATTGTTTTGATTGTTTTCAAATAGACCGCTGTGGTGGGGCAGGAGCACGACCGGACCATCCTATGGGATGCCTCATTGCCGACGCCAATCGTACCTGTGGTTTAAAACCCCGTAAGCAAACTGCTCTGGTCTTTTAGTAGTCGTCTGCAACTTTCCACCGCTTGGCGCGTTGTTTTGTTACCAGAACCTTCGGAAGCATAGCTTCAGCGGAGCACATGAAACATTGGAGTTTGATTGCCCTCGGGCTTGCGAGTGTCATCGCTTTCTCTCCGCTCGCAGCGGCGGCAATAATCACCAAGGGCTCCGATTCAGGGTCGGTCAGAAAGAAGCAGAACTTCAAGGCGCGAGACTATCATCGCGGCGGCGAGACGTTTCTGTATCAATCATCCGACTATTTCTACAATCGCAGGAGGGAGGCGTTACGGCGCAATCCGCAGAACGACTATTTCTTCGACTCCTTTGAATACTCGAGACCTCGCAACACCTACCGCAACTCCCGTCGCAGCATATTCGAATTATTTGATCCCCGCCCGACGTACCGCCGCCGCTCCTCTGAGGGCACAAGTACCGTGGTGCGCTCGCCGGATGACGGCTTCCCGCCCTACCAGCCCCATAAGCTCATAGCGCTTGCGGCACCCGATCTGATCGCCCCGGCGTTTTCCAGCGTGATCGCGTCGATCGTCTTCGACGAACTAAAGAGCGGCGGTAACCCGGTCCGTGTGACGAAAGCACAACGCGATGCCATCGTGGCCTTCTATCGTCGCAACAACTTTGCGCCGATTTGGGTGAGTCCCGAAGGGCTCAACGACAAGGCGAAGCGCGCTTTGGAGCTGATGGCCAAGGCCGAAGATGAAGGACTCGATTCAACGGACTATCTGCCGCCCGTACTGGGCTCGTTTGCTGACGATGGATCCGACGCCAAGGGCGACTTTGGTCAGCTCTCGCGACTTGAATTGGCGGTGTCTGCCATGGCGCTGCGTTATGCCAAGCATGCCTACAGCGGCCGGATCATTCCCAACAGGCTGAGCGGCTACCATGATATCGAGCCACCGGTGCTCGATCTTGTGGCGGCGCTGAAGGAAATGGCAGCGCGCCCACGGCCGGATGAGTATTTGGCTTCGCTCCATCCGCAAACACCTGACTATGCGAAACTCAAAGCCGCCTATGCAGAATTTGAGGCCAACTCGGCCAGCGACACCGATGAACCTATTCCTGCCGGCACCCTGGTAAAACCGGGTATGCGCGATGGTCGCGTGCCGCTCGTCCGCCGGCGCATGATCAAGTTGGGGTTCCTTGATCCCGCTTCGTCCACTGCGGCACCCTTCGCCCAGGATGACGGATCGCCGGCAGCGACGGCAGTTGCGTGGGAAGATGAAGACGTGTTGGACAAAGCGCTTTCGGAGGCCCTCAAGAAGTATCAGGCCAAGAACGGTGTAAAAGCATCCGGGATGATCGGACCGGGGACGATTGCTGCACTCAACGCCATGGCCGACCAGCGCAGTTTGCTCAAACTGGTCCTCAACATGGAGCGTGCGCGCTGGCTACCGCGCAATCTGGGCGGCCGACATATCATCGTTAATGCAGCGGCCTTTGAGCTGCGCCTCGTCGAGAACGACAAGACGACCTGGCGCACCAATGTGATCGTCGGCAAGCCTGAAACCCAGACTGCGGTGTTCAGTGACGAGATGGAAATGGTCGTAATCAACCCCTACTGGCGTGTGCCGGGCTCGATCATCCGCACCGAGATGTTGCCCATTCTGCAGGAGGATCCGTCCTATCTCGACCGGCTGGGTTACGAAGTCTTCACCTCTGACGGCCGGAGAATCAGATCACGGTCGGCCGACTGGTGGTCGATGGGATCGAAGGTTGCCTACAACATCCGCCAACCGCCGGGTGGCGACAACACATTGGGCCGCATCAAATTCCTGTTCCCCAACGAGCATAACATCTACATGCACGACACGCCCACCAAGAAATTGTTCAAAAAACCGATGCGTGCCTACAGCCATGGCTGCATCAGAGTCGAAAATCCTCGCGAACTCGGCGTTAGAGTTTTGGGTTTCAGCCGGGAGGAAGTTGACGCGCTCATCGACAGTGGCGAAAACCAGACCTTCAATCTCAAGCGCAAGACTCCGGTTCACATAAGCTATTTCACCGCCTGGCCCGATGCGACCGGAGAGATCGCTTACTACGCGGATATCTATGGCCGGGATGCCAGGCTCGAGAAGGCGTTCAGCGCCATCGCCGTTGCCGCGAAATGAGTTGAAATGCCTACTTTGACGAAGTTTCTGCTGCCAAGGGTTCCGGCTCGCCTACGTGAATGCAGATCGACCATCTGACACCTGCGGCCAGGGCGCTGGTCCCACTTGCTAAGTGGTTTGGGTGGTTGTGAGACCAGTGAAACAACTCGGCATCCCAGAGAAGGTTCCGAGCGAAGAAAAGCCCCGGTGGGAGGGGGGACCGACCGCGGCGCTGATACCGGTCTCATGTCGAGGTTTGGGGAATGGAGCTGGTCGTGAGACTGCAGGGACGCTTTTTTTCATGACCCGCTTTACTCCAGTGGAGAACTAACGCGGGAAGCCGGATTGGGTTCCAAACTGCAGTCCATGAGCACAGCAACGTTCACTGGCGTTGCGTCACCCCCGCGGAAGCGTCTGGTGGACGACCGGAGTCGCGAACGAGTTAGTCAGGACATCACCCCAAACAGATACAGTAGGATGATGATGGGAATGGGAACTCCGATTAACCAAAGCAGAATGCCACGCATGGTGATTCCTCCGACGTAAGGCGTGGATCAACGCGGCGTTAGCGCACGAGTTCCCCATTTCGGCACGAGAACGCGACGAGATTTGCGCGAGTTTGTATAAGCGATCGCGCAGGCTCGAATGCTCAAAGAGCGATGCCAGTGGGCGCTGGATTGGAACCAATTAAAATGTGAAGTGTTATCGAGTATTACGGAGTGTATTTGTGTCAGCTAGGTCGGCAACCCAGACTCCAAACTCTGATCAGTCCACTATTTTGTACGTAGAGGATGAGGCTCTGCTGCGCTTGGCAACAGCCGATGAACTGCGCGCAGCAGACTTCACGGTGATAGAAGCAGGGACAGCGACCGAAGCAATGGTGGTCGCGCACGGGACCAGGTCGCTCGATGCGTTGATGACGGACATTCGGCTGCCTGGGCCGATGAACGGTTTGGCTCTGGCAGAAAGGGTGCGCGCGGCGCGGCCGGGAATAAGAATCGTCGTGGCTTCCGGGCATCCTCTTGACTCGCCTGTCCCGAACGTCGTGGATGCGTTCTTTGGCAAACCCTATGACGTTGAGCGCGTTGCTAAGCGGATAAGAGAACTTCTGACTGCGTCATGAAATAACCTCCCGGCACCCTCCGGCTGCCGGTGGGGCTCCCGGTAGGAATAAACGAGCGTGGCAGATAGCGTGAACCGCTGGCAGGGAGGCGGATGGCAGCTGCGACAGCTATCGCCTTCTGCTCAGTTCGGCCTGGCGCTGTTGATTTTCGCGGCTAGCGTCCTCCTCAGGATCGCAGTTGACGAGGTCATACCGGAGCGGTTGCCATTCATCACGTTCTTTCCTGCGGTTGCTCTTGCGACACTGTTGTGTGGCCTATGGCCCGCCGTTCTTGTCTTGCTGCTTTCGGCGGTCGTGGGTGTCTGGTGGGGACAACCTTCCGAGGGCAGCCTGGTCGCGTTTCGATTTTGGGCGATCCTGCTGTTCCTTATCACGGGCGGCGGTGTGGTCGGGCTTGTCCATTATCTCACCATCCTCCTCCACCGGCTCAACCGTCAGGACGAACAGCTGGCGCTCATCAATCGTGAATTGAAGCACAGGATCAAGAACCTTTTCTCCATTACGAACTCAATTTGTCAGCAGACGATCAAATCGGGAGCGCCTGTAGAGCAGATGGCGAAGGCCGCCAGCGGGCGAATTCTGGCCATAGCGTCGGCTCAGGATCTACTGAGTGCGACCGCCTCGGAGGGCGCTGACCTGCGCTCATTGGTCGATGCGCTTGTAACTCCAGTGGCGCCGGACTCTTCTCGACTGGAAATTAGCGGCATCTCGGCAAGACTTCCGGCTGAATTCGACGACGCCGTTCGCGCTGATACTGCATGAGCTGGCAACGAATGCGCTAAAGTATGGCGCCTGGCTCGCCGAAACCGGCGCGGTTTCGATCGAATGGTCCATTCAACCGGATCGGAATTTGGATTTCCGATGGCGGGAGCGTAACGGACTCAATATTGCTCCGCCGTTTCGCGAGGGTTTGGGCACAACGCTGATCAAGCGGAGTTTGAAGGCGCCAAAGTTCAGCACGATCTCAAGGCAGATGGCCTTGATTGCCGAATTGAAATAGCTCTTGCTTAGGAATTTTCGCACCGAAATGCGATCTGTGGTGTGACCACCGCGCCAAGAAAAAAGGACCTTCGCAGTTCCACGCCGCTCTGGGCCGAGAGCACTCGGCGGACAGTTCGCACTTGCACGAATTTGAAAGCGGAGACGTGCGATGTGGCGATCGTCGGCGCCGGCGTCAGCGGCGCAGTTACAGCGGCCGTCCTGACTAGCGCTGGCTACAATGTGGTGGTGATCGACCGCCGGCCGCCGGGGGAGGGCAGCACGCTCGCCAGCACGGCGATGGTCCTGTTCGAGATCGACACGCCGCTTTCGAAGCTTGCTGACAAGATCGGGGCGAAACGCGCGGAACGAGCTTTCCTCCGGAGCCATCGGGCCGTAGCGGCGTTGGGCGAACTGATACGCTCGCAGGAAATCCGTTGCGCGTGGAAAGACCGCGACGCATTGCTGCTTGCGGGGGATCAGATGGGACAGCGCGCGCTTGCCGCGGAAGCGGCCTATCGAGCGAGGATCGGATTGCCGTCGCGATTCCTCAAGGGAGCGGAGGTGCGCTCGCGCTACGGCTTCGATCGTACGGGAGCCATCGTTTCGAGTGGCTCTGCGGAGCTCAATCCGGTGCAGCTTACGGCTGAATGTCTCCGCCGAGCCCGTCACAAAGGTGCCCGGGTCTATTCGCGGCACGAGATCGCTGAAATTCACGCGACATCAAGGCAGGTCCTTCTCGCTACTGTGGAGGGAGCGACTCTCACAGCGCGGGCGCTGGGGACTGTCAAAGGGTGCGTCTTCGCCTCCGGCTACGATGCGATTATCCGCAGTAGCACGCATGTAGAGATAGGGATGGGCCAGCGGTTTGGTGGCTATGGCCCATGTCGATACGATGTCGTAACCGTCGGCCGGAATTTGCTTGAGCGTCTCATAGCCGGTCGCGAACACCGCACGACCCGTCTCAGGAAACAGCGGCGGCGGGAACTGCGGCTGCCGGATGTCTCTCTTGTTCGCTTTCCGCTTCTGAGCGGTCGGCACGAGGGATGGCCGAAGGCCGCGCTGACAGCGTCGCTTCTTTAACGCACACGGCCGTCGCCTCGACGAGCGAAGTCGCCACGAAGTCCGCTCCGACCGCTGCTTTCCAGCCTTCCACCTTGGCCGCTTCCTTTTCCAAAAGCCAGAAGCATGCGAGAAACTTCGCCTTCGGCAACGCCGACCTCAGTCGGCGGATGAGGTAACGGACGTGTGCCGGCTTGGACGACTGGCCGAAATACGACAGGCACACGATGCGGGCGTCGGGCACGTCGACCTTTAGGCCTCGTGACGAGGTTATGTCCGAAAACGGCTGTACGCGAGCCTCAATTCCGTGTTTTTGCAACAATTGGGCGAGCATGATCGCGGCACATTGATCGAGAGGGCTGCGGCTTGCGATGCACAGCACAGGCGAGGCGATCCTCCACTCGGGCTTGAGCTCGTCGTTATTGACCACCGGAGCGGGCAGCTCCGGTTCGGGTTGGACTTTCTCGTCTCTGGATTCCAGGACGCTGTCGTCTTTCGCGACCGTCCGTGGGGTCTCGTCGGCATAGTCGCTCAAGTCCTCAACGATTTCTTCAAAGGTGTCGCGGATTTCGAGCTGCTTTTCGCGGCTGAGCTTGCCTTCGGCTGCATCGTTTTGCGCGAGCGCGAGCGCCATCATCGGAACGGCATCGTAGTAGCTCGACAATGCTCTGGTCTTCAGCTGCTCTTCGGCCTGCTCGGCTGCTTCCGTGGCATCGCCCGCGAGCACGCGCTGATAGAAGCTTTCTTCGGGCGCCAGCGCCGGTTCATCGCCAAGCAGGATATCGATGAAAGAGAGCGCTTCGATGTGCTTGCCGAGCACTACCAGGCAAAGCGTCAGAGGCATCGCGAGGAGAAGTCCGATCGGGCCCCACAGCAATGTCCAAAACAGCGTGGCGATCACCACGGCGGCAGGCGACAATCCCGTGCTGTGGCCATAGACCATCGGCTCGACTATTTGCCCCACGAGCGTTTCCAGGACGAGGAACAGCGCGGCCGTTGCCAGCACCATCGTCCAGCCCGGATCGACCGCAGCGGCGATAGCGATCGGAAATGCGGCCGCGATGAAGGAGCCGATGTAAGGGACGAAGCGCATCAATGCGGCGAGAATGCCCCACAGCATGGGACTGGGCACGCCGATGATCCACAGCCCCGCGCCCACGATGACGCCGAACGAGGCATTGAGAGCCGTCTGCAGGAGGAAGAACTGGCTGAGGCGCACGGCTGCGTCGTTCATCGCCATGGTGGTGCGCTGTAGATCGCGCGTTCCGGCAAGTCGCAACACCCGGTCGCGAATGTCCTCCCGCTGCAACAGGATGAAGACCAGAAACATGATGACGAGGCCCGTGGTCGCCAGCGGCGAAATCAGCGGTTCCACGACCGACCGGTACGATTCGAAGATGCTCGGGGGCGGCTCCCTGACTTCGACCAGCACCGGCTTCGACGGCGATGGCCTGGCGGTCCCGCCCGATGGTTCCGGTCCGGCGATTTCTTTCTGCAGCTTCTCGAGAGTTCCCGATGCCTTGTCGAGAGCGCCCGAAGACAGAGACGTGCCGCGCAGGGTTCGCGCTTTCTCACGCAGGTTGGCCTCGTAGCGCGGCAGCTCTCCTGCGAGCTCGGTGACCTGTATGCTCATGGTGTAACCGAGCGCGCCCAAGGCCCCAATGGCGACGAGCACGGTCAGGATTACCGACACCGCCCTGTTCAGGCCCCAGCCGCGCAGCCGCAGGATGACCGGTGTTAGAATGAGACTGAGCAGAGTGGCGATGGCGAGTGGTTCGAAGACGGCGCGGCCGAAATAGAGCCCAGCGATGATCAGCGTGGCTATGATGAGACCGTTCGCCATATTGTTCAGTTTCCGATCATCGGCGAAGGGCAATAAGCGGGGCGGAGCCCTTACTATCAGATCACGCATGACATCTTGGGGCGCATGCGTGATGCCGCGATCAGTCGGACCGCCCGTTCAGCCGCAACGGTCACTGCTCTATCACTCTCGTATGCTTGATCACTCGCGGCTTTCTATGATGCGGTCCGGCAAATTCATCCACAGCCTCTTCGGCATCCCTGATCGGTCCCGGTCGCGCCCTCACGCAGCACCTTCGTGGCGGCCTCGTCCTTCTTCTTGGAATCGGTGGGGATAGGCGCGGTTTCGTCGGTCGCGGTCAACGAGGATTTATCGGGAGTTTTGGATCTTGCGCGGGACGCTTCCGCAAACGTTGCCAGAGCTTCGGGCTGCACGTTTTTCTTGGCCATGTAGTCGCTCCGATTTGGATTAGGTGAATGTTGATCGGGAGGTAGAACGCCATGCGAAGCCGTTTGTTCCGCATGAGGCACCGCCGCTCGTCGGTGTTCGACCACCAACAGCCGGGTGCCGCGAACGACTATACCTTCGGACGTAACGACAATACCGTCGGAGGTAATGGCAACGTTCGGCATGAACCGCTCTTGCTTCTTAACTCTCACAACTTAGGCGCGGCTCGGTGGGGTTCCACATCCTTCTTGACGAAGCCGCATTGCAGGGCCGCTGCCCGCAAACTGATCGAGAGGGTTCAATGTAACCTTTGGCAAGAGTGCTGCTCAGGAACATTCCTTGGAACAAAGAGTTAGCAGAGCGCCAATCCAATGAAGGAGACGAACTTGATAACGAACAACTCCAAGAAAGCCGGCGTCCGATCCGCTTACAGAGTATCGAGTGAGGCTTCTCAGCCAATTCCAAGTGCCCGTGACTTGCTTCCCGGCAATCTGCAGCGGATCGTAGACAACACGCCGTTGCTCATCACCGTCATCGGCGTTGGGGTCGGCCTGCTGCTCAGTATCCTGACGCCTATTGTCAGAGGTGAGGCTTCAGCGAGCCGGGCCTTTTCAGTGCAAAGGTCAAGCCGCCGACGGGCCGCCAGAGCCAAGCGAGCCCGCAGACCAGTACGGGAAGCGAAATCGACTCCGACGCGGTCGACTGCCGGAAGCGGCAGATCATCCAGCCCCAGCGGCAAGTCTTCCGATCCAAGGGGGAAGTCATCAAGTTAGAGTTCCTGAACTCGCTCTTACGGCCAGGGCATGCCCCGACCAGGTGACTACTCCCGGGGGATCCGGAGCATTGGGCGCGAAGGCGCGGAAGAAATGCGCGTACTCGCCGAGGACATGGCTGATCCCAGGCAGCAGCATCATGTACAAGCTTGCTGATAACTACGACAAACTCGCCGCGAGGCCGAACAGCAGAGGTGCGCCCTCTAGCACCTTGGCCCTGGACTGCCAATTGTACCATACTTTTGCGCATACACCCGGGTGAACTCGGCGCCAAAGAGCACGAGCTGCGCCGAGTAGTAGACCCAGATCAGCACCACGACGATGGAAGCGGCGGCGCCATGGGTCGATTCCAGTCCCTGCTTGCCGATATAGAGTCCGATCAGCAGCTTGCCCACTTCAAAAAGCGCTGCGGTAAGGGTCGCTCCGGGCAGAACATCCCGCCATCCAACTTCCACATCAGGAAGCCATTTGAACATCATCGCAAACAAGAGGCTGATGACGGCAAATGACACAGCAAAGCTCGCTACATGAAACACGGCTTCAGGCAAGTAGGGCGCCAGCGCGTTCCCCATTGCCGAAAGGGCCGCGGTAATGAGCAACGAGATCAGGAGCAGAAACCCGAGCGAGAGCACACCCGCCAGCGAAACTGCGTATGTCCGCACGAAACCCCAGAGCCCGGATTTCGGAGGAAGCTTTGCCTCCCAGACCGTATTCAGCGCGTCTTTGAGTTGAACCACGACGCCGACGGCGGCAAACAACAGGGTTCCGACACCCAAAAACGTGGCGAAAATTCCCTGCCGGGGCCGTCCTGCAGCACCGGCAAGCAAGCTTTCGATACCCTTCGAGCCCTGCTCGCCAAGAAGTCCCGTGAGTTGCCTGCTCACTTCGCCCCGCACTGCATCCTGGCCGAAAATGAAGTCCGGCAACGGCAATCGCAACCACCAGCAGGGGTCCTAACGAGAAAATCGAATAGTAAGCAAGCGCTGCCCCTGATGTAGCAGCCTTATGCGCGAGCCATCCGGAAACCGTCTCCCGGAGCAATGACCACCACGCCACGGGATGGGTTAGGACAGGCGGAGGTCCGGCAATCTGTGGGATTCGGTCTTTTGAAGCGGCTGGATTTTGAAACTGACGCACTTGCCGCTCAGTGCGAGGTGTCTCCTGCGATAATGGCGGGCGGCGCGTGAGCGTTAGCAGCGCCAGAAAGCCGTATCCCACCAACGGCCAAATTCGCGATCGGAAAGTCGGCCTGCGGGACATGTTTACGGATCGGGGCGGCATAATCCCCCAGAACCCGCGAGCCCAGGCGTTGGTTCCGCTCCGTGCGCCACAATACTGCCGCAGGCCTTGTAGGACGTTGTTTGACTTCGTCAGGCAGCCTCGCGGCTGATGCGGCTTTCGGCGAGATCGTTGAACTTCCTGTCGGCGGTCTGCGGTGTTGAAGCGAGGTATGCGGACAGGGAACTCTTTGGTTGGATCGCGCGTTATCCGGCGCGGTAACCACTTCCTACAGGCAACATCCATGAACGGCATTATTTACTTAATCGGCCTCGTCGTCGTCATTCTGGCCGTCCTATCACTTGTAGGTTTGCGTTAGCTGGGAGTACCTCGATGACTATGACAACCGATCTCGAGGGACCGCGCCGGTCCTCGGTCGAAAGCCACTGTTTTGGTGGATGAGCCGCATTCTTTCGTCGATTGGGGAGCGATCATTGCCGGAGCCGTTTTGGCGGCGGCGGTGGCTACCCTGCTCCTCGTATTCGGCTCGGCGTTGGGACTGAGCCTTACATCGGCCTATCCGGGACGCGGTTTGCCCGCGGCAGGTCTTGTCATCGCCGGGGCGCTGTGGGTTCTGTGGGTTCAAGTGTCATCGTTCTTTGCAGGCGGGTATCTGGCTGGCCGGCTGCGGCGCCGCATCAATCCGGCAGCGACGCCCACGAGGTGGAGGTCCGGGATGGAAGTCATGGACTGCTCGTCTGGGCAATTTGCCTGGTCGTTGGCGCCCTGCTAACCGGAGCAGCTGTTTCCGGGGTAGTTTCGCTGGGAGCTAAGGCGGCCGGCGGTGCGTCTCCGCGGCCTCGGAACCGGCAGCCTACTATGTGGATGCTCTGCTGCGGCGGGTTGCTGTAGGACCAGCTCTTACTGGGACCGAGGCCCAGCCAACAGCAGGCGGAACGCGGCCACCGCTACAGAGCGGCCACAGCCACGCTTGGAAGCGGACCGCCAATCGATCGGTCGAATATTTGCAATGAATAGCGTCGGCACTTTCGACGCTGATGACAAAGCGTATCTCGCACAGATCGTCTCCGCTCACACGGGCCTCCCGTCGGAGGAAGCTTCGAAACGCGTCGACACTGTTGTCGCCCAGGCACGGGAAGCGGCCGAGAAGGCGCGCGAAATATGGCATCGTCATCGCCTTCCTTTACGCAGCCTCTATGTTGGTCAGCGCACTCGCCGCGTGGTGGTCAGCAACGGTTGGAGGCCGTCATCGCGACGAGAGAGCGGATTACAGCCACGTTTTCGCTTCGCGACCCTACCGTCAGGCCAGGCCACGCTGACGTTGTCGCAGGCCCCAGCACGCCAACGGCTTCGGAACCCTCACCCATGCCGTCCGTTTCCAACGCATGCCGAATCGATGGAAAGCGGTGCTTCAGGCAGCGGCAGCCGCCGCGAAGTGGCACGCTTGCCAACGCGATAAGAGCGGCGCGCCATATGTAAATCACCTCATCGAGGTCGCCGTGCTGACGGCGGACTCAACCCGCTGGCGCGATCCCGAACTCGTGGTGGCGGCTTTGTTGCATGATGCGAGTGAGCATCAGGGTGTGCCACCGGCACGGATTGCCAGGCGGTTCGGCAAGAAGGTGAGCCGGCTTGTCAAGGAAGTCACAGATGACACATCGCTTCCGACGAAGGAAAGAAAGAGGCGGCAGATTGTGGATGCGGCCACGAAGTCAAAAGAGGCGAAGATCCTGAAGCTCGCAGACAAGACAAGCAATCTCAGGGCTATCGCGGGTTCACCACGCAGGTGGCAGCGCAAACGCAGGCTCAAATACGTGCGCTGGGCGAGTGCTGTGGCAGAGGGACTGACGGGCGTGTCGACAATGCTCGAGCGCGAGTTTCGCAGGGCGGCACGGAGGGCGATAGAGTGATCATGCCGACCAAATCGCGCTGACACCCCTGGATGCAGGCTCGTCAACGGAGACGGCAAACGCTCGCGTTGAGCGAGCGGGCTAAGGGAACCGCAAACCAGCGAAGCGGAAGATTCCACTGAAGTCGGGCCAATTATTTGTTCTGTCTGCTTCTGTCGACCCACCCCTCTTAGTGTTCTGTTGCCGTCCTGGCCTGTTTAGGCAGCTTCCCGATTGAGCTTGCCTTCGGCGAGTTGGGACAAGAGCCTGTCGGCGTTCTTTTCCTCGGCAAGCGTTTCCTTAAGCAGCGAAGCTGCATCCCACATGCCAAGTTCCTCTGCCCAGGCGATCAGCGTTCCGTATCGGGAGATTTCATAATGCTCGACTGCCTGTGCGGCGGCTAGGAGGCCGGCATCCAGAGCATCTGGGTCCTCCGCTTCCTCAATGATTTCCTTACCTTCCTCGAGCAGGCCGTCAATGCCAGGGCATTTCTTGCCCTTCGGTGCCATTTCAATGAGGTCGAAAACTTTTTCGAGCCGAGTGACCTGGCTCTCAGTTTCCTTAAGGTGCTGTTTAATAGCCTCAGCCAGTTCCGCGGACTCAACTTTCTTGGCCATTCTGGGAAGATTTTGGACGAGTTTCTTCTCGGCGTAATAAATATCCTTGAGGCCGTGAACGAATAGGTCCTTCATGTTCTTGAGGGGCATAGCGCTCTCCTACGGACGCATAAGATAAGTGGCAAATTCAAAGCTCGCGGATTAGTTCCACATACTCATCAAAACGCTCCGATCAAACGACAACACTTGAGCAAGCCTGCCGCTCGATTGGCTCATCCCGATTAGACGGCTCGGCGAGGCTAAATCTGGAGCCAATACGGCGCCTAAACCATGAAAGCAAACGCTTGGCCCTTGCGTGTACTCCGGGCAAGGCGCTGAGCTGCTTGGACCGCGCCGCTTACGCACCATGCCGGAGCCGGGGGCGCGTCTTTCGCAAACCTCAACGGTTGTCGGGCCATGGCCGGCTGTCGGGCCACGCGCCATTGATGCCCTCAAGCAATGTCTTTAGTTGCTTTTGCGCGGATCGTCGGCCGGATTGACGTAAACGATGCCCTGCGGTCCCATCCCATGCAGCTGGATCAGTGTGTCCTCGTTGATCTTGACATAGTGGGACATGCCTTTGGGTACCTGCGAAAAACTGCCAGCTTTGACCGCTTTTAGCTGCGTCTCATCGAATTTGTCGCCTGTTCCGATGTTGAATTGCCCAGAAATTACAGTGACGTTCTCGGTATTGGGATGGGTGTGCGGCATAATCTTGAAGCCGGCCGGAAATTTTAACCGGGTCACGTAGGGTCCTTCCTTGGAGGGATCTCCACTAACGACCGCGACCTCTGCGCCCTTTTGCAGAGCCGCTGGAACATCCCACTTCAGTTGGTCAGGCGTAACGACGGTGTGCTGCTCTCCTGCTATGGCCATGAGAGGCAAACACAGGCTGAATGCTCCACTTATCAAAGCAATGCGGTTCATTGATGATCTCCGTATGAGTTCTCTGGCCCGCGGCTTCCGCGGGACACGGTCAGTGCCCCCAGCAAAAGGATCGGAGGCGGTGACGAGAGTTTTCGGGTCTTGCGTTCTCAATCGAGGATGTCTGTTCTGGACCTCGCCGATAATGCAGCATGCGCCCCAATCGGTTGGATTGCGAGCCACTTCATCAGCGATGGCGAGGCAGTCTCCTCGGCAGAGGTTTGGTAGCGCCCAATAAGTATGCGGCGTGATTACTGAGAGTGCTGTGAGAAAAACACACATGCAAGCGGCCGTCGATCGTAAGGTAAAGTGGCCTGCCTGATAGAGGTGGATAGATTGGATCGTAGGAGCAACGCAGAAGCCATCGCTTCGGTTGACTGGCATGGAGCGCGGATCCGTCGGTTATTTGACTCCACGACCAGAAGAACGCATTAACTTAGTCATGTGCTATCAGGCGCCGCGTGACCGAGGGCGGCAAGAACTCTCGCCGTACAGTTCCTGGGAGGATTGCGATGTCAGACTTCGAACGATCTCATTTTGGGCAACCCGTTCTCAGAATGCTCTGCCAAGTCTTGGATGAGGCTTGGCGTGAACTGGAACCGCAGGTGCGCGGTAAAAAATTGACCCGCGAGCAGGTTGCACAGCGGATTATGCAGAGCGCGTTGCTCGGGGAGAGAAACCCGGCGAACTCAAAGCCGATGCGATGAAAGCGGATGATGGTAAGCGGCCGGACTACGTCCCACGGAGGGTTACTTCGTTGGCTCGGCCCACAACGCCAACATGACTGCCCCGCAATAGTGGTTATGCTGGTCGCACTCACTCGGCGGGACTATAAGGTTGCGCCCGTGAGAAGAACGAAAACGAGCATCGGGTAAGGAGGAGAAATCATGGCCCGCAAGAAGAAGCGCAGCGGTCGCAGCCGTAGCCAGGACCGAAAGCTGGTGGCTGGTGGCCAGAAGCATGAAGTTCGCTACACAGCAAAAAAGGCGGGTGTAAAGGGCAAAGCCGTAAAGAAGGCAGTCAAGCGGGTTGGTACGGGCCGCAGGAAAGTGCGAAGGCGCGCTGAAGAAAGTCTTGCGAAGCATTCCTGGGCTGGGATGATCTGAACGTTAGCTCAGAACTTGTCCGCTGAGGCGTGGTCAACTTGCTCTTGGCGTACGTCGAGAGAAATTTCGTGCGGACTCACCGCTCGCGGTGATCGGTGTCACTGCGCCTGTCAGTCGAGCTTTCCGCGCTCCGCGCGCTGGCGAGCACGGGCGTCTAATTGCGATGAAAGCTCGGTCGGGATTTGATTCGCAAGCCTCTATAAAAGCGCGCATTAACTTACTCATCACGATGGGTGCTATCAGGCGCCGGTGACCGAGGGCGCAGAAAACTCTCGCCTGTACCAGGCAGTGGAGGATTGCGATGTCAGACTTCGAACGATCTCATTTTACTCACGCGGTTTTCGGAATGCTCGGCCAAGTGCTGGATGAGGCCTCGCGTGACTTGGACCCGCATGTGCGCGGTGGAAAATTGACGCGTGAGCAGGTTGCGCAGCGGATTACGCAGAGCGCGTTACTTGGTGAGATAAATCCAGCGAGACTAAAGGCAGATGCGATGAAAGCGGGCTGATGGCAATGAGATCCTATCTCGACGCCCGCCATCGAGGCGTCTTTGACGCTGACGCTATTCGAATTTTGGTCGATGCCTTTGACGCGGCATGGAAGTCCGTCCAAGACAGCAGCGCTGCCAATGCAACGGAAGCGGCTCGCGAGGTTCTTGCCAAGTATATCGTGGGAGCTGCCTCAATCGGTGAGCGCGATCATCGTCGGCTGCGTGACGGTGCCCTGAAACACATCGCCGCCGCGGCCAAGGCATAAGTTTTCGGGTCGCCAATGGAAATATTTTCAGACGTCGGCAACCAATGTTCTGGAATCGCGTTGTGTAAATATCATCGGCAAAACCCGCTGATGGAGGATCTAGGGTTAAACGCCCGGGTAGCGTCTGGCAGTGAGCCGCCAGGCGCTATCTATCGTGACGGTGCTATGCAACTCCTCACTGATGCAGCCAAGGTTTAGCAATGGGCGCTCGCAACCATGGCCAGTGGGTTGGCCTCCGCAACGCGAGATCGGATTTGAGGGTTATGGACCATGGCATCAGGACTCTAGAACGTGCATTTCAGCTTGCGCGCGCTGGAGACTGTGCCTCAGTCTCTGACATTAAGAAGCGGCTGATCGCGGAAGGGTTCTCCGGCGAACAAATCACCGGGCCCGTACTTTCCAAGCAATTGAAAGAGCTCATACCCGCAGCGCGGGAATAGAATTTTCAGAACCGGGCGATTTGCAATTGATGATCGCTCCGGCTGCTTCGCCGTCTGGCGCGATGGTTGTCAGGCGAGGCGGCTCCCGGAGCCGTCACCGCCAACCCTTGAGGAAAGGACCATGGACATTGAACTGATTGACGACGGCAGCGTCATCAAGTTTGTGCCGCGCTCTGACGCTGGGCGCGCGTTTCTGCGCAATGAGGTTGCAGGCAGAAGGCGGCAATGGCACGGCGACGTGTTTTGCGTCAATCGCCCATTGGCCGCGGGACTCGCCGCGGCTGCCGTCGCCGATGGTTTAGAGATTAGCGGCGAAGCCGTGATTGTCGGCGACGAAAAGGAAGCCGACGACCAGTGACCCAATGGCTACGACCCAACAACTTGCCCGGCAAGCCTATGACGCTATGGAATCTGACACCCGCGCCACAGGCGAGACGTTCTACAAGTTCAAGAGCGACCGGCCGGAATGGATGCTGGAGCTCGCCCAAGCCGCTCATGTCAGTTTCCCTCCTGACGATTATCGCTTTCGCATGATCCACGGTGCTTTAGCCGCTATCTGGGAGGATGCGAGCGAAGATGAAACGTTAGACAGTCTTCGCAAGCGTGGGCTCGAATGGGCCGACACCGACATCAGTAGATACGCCGACTACTTCCGACAGTGGTTTGCCTCAAACGCTGCCCGCGCCCGATACGTTGACGAAGCCGCCGAAAAGCTCTGGCCGAAAGGCGGAATCATCCAAGCGCTGGCCAAGGGTGAACTGCGGGAGCGCCAAGAGGTCTACGGCCAAGTGTTGGAGTTCCTGGCCACGGTGGCCGGCGGTGTAAAGGCCGGCCATTGACCGGGAGTCACTGTGTAAGGTTAGTGGGCGCAGCTTGCGGCACCAGGTCGTACTTCGGAATGTTTCCTGGGCGGCATGCATGCCTGTCTTCTATGATTGACTTGAAGAAGTGATCCGTCGAAGGCGATGAAAGAAACCGGCTGGTAATGTCAGCAGCGACTTCGCAAAACTGCTGGTAACTCTGCTCTACCCGGATCAGCAGATACTTGTTCGCGAGGTCGTAACAGACGCGACTGATGCGACGCCCTTTTGAGATATCGGTGCAGTGAAATGGCGCAAGATTGATTTCGCCGCCATACTTGACGGAGATTACTTCCGCATGCACCTGACCCGAAACTATCACGCTCAGCAGAATGGCTAGGAGCGCGCTGGAACATTTTGCCAGCGCTCGAGTGCGCCAGCCAGCACATCCACGACGCTCGGGCTTGCCAGCAACTCTAATGGATACGCTATCCGACTGTAGCCTGGTGGGCGATTTGAGACAGGCTCTGGAAGAAGCGCTCGCCTAGCTGCTTCACATGATGTGCCGTCACCGGCCAACCAAGAAAATTGGCAGCCGATATTTGCTGACCTCGGACGCAATGATGCCACCTTAATGGGAACTGCGCTAGGCCGGCGGGGACCTGTTTTAACAACTCTTTGGCATCCGCGAGCCGTGCGCGAGAACAAGACAGGGCGGCCGGATACACGGCAAGGTGCGGCGCGGCGTGGCCGTGTGCGGCACGGCATGGCAAAGGGTGGTCGTATGACCAGAAGGGCGGTTCGTTCGAACCGCCCTCTTTATTTTGTGCCATATCCGGTAGGGAGCGGCCGACGCTTCAATGGCAGGCGAGCCTGCGACAACTTCCACCGGCTCTACCACGCAACCCTGACGCCAAGATTGCAAAGACTGCAATCTCAATAGCATGAGCCGTGTTGCAGGACGCCACGGGTGCTTGCACTAAGACTCACGGTTGGCGTGTGGCGAATCAACGGTCTTTCTGGGATACCGATGCAGAGCGACACAGCGGGGGTCGCTTTGGGGGGTTATCTACATGTCTTGGGCAGAGCGATTCCGCCTGAAGGCAGCCGTATGCCGGGAACTCGCCGAAAATTCACAGTTTCCTCAGATCAGAGTGATCTTCACCAGATTGGCGGTGAGTTACGGGAGGCTGGCGGTACATGAGGAGCGCTTTGAGAGAGAGCTACACGCTGCACTCTTGCCTCCGCTTGCCGCACATGAGGAACTCTTTGAGAGCCCCTCGGACGCTGCAGTCTTGCCTTCGCTCGCCGTAGATGAGGAACTCTTTGAGAAACCCTCAGACGCTGCACTCTTGCCTCCGCTTCCCGAACACGAGGAACGCCTAGAGAGAGCGTTGTTCGCTGCACTGTTGCCCTCGCTCGCCGAAGCCGATGAAGAAGCGATGGTCAACTCTGAGCGAAGCTGGTCGCCTGCTCGTTAAGGCGGCCTCAACAACCCGACGCCTCCTAACCCTTCGGCCATACGTCGGGCAGCTTGGCGATCATCAAAGCGATCCTGCGCGCCTCGGCCGGCGAGAGATGGTCGGTCCGCATCATCTCCTCTTCGCGAGCGTAGACGTAAGCCAAGCGAAAACCGTTGGCGTCGACAACGACGTAGCCGCCCTCGATTTTCACGACGTGCCACGGCGGAACTAATTGCCGGCGTATTTGAAACTCATCCCGGCAATGCCAACCGCAACATTGAGACCCTTCTGACCCTGCACGCTGAGCGGCTGCAGTGCGATTGATTTCTTGAGCCCGCCAATCAGAACATTGGCGCCGAGCCCCAATCCCAACGTCGCTTCAGCCGATCCGCCGCCATAGCTTCCGGCTAACGAACCTGCTTTAAGCTTGCCGGGCGCGAAAACGCCCCATGTAATATAGCTTTTTGTAGTCACGCCGACATCAAGGCCGATCTTCGTCACTGAGCCGGTGTAACTCTCAGCCGAACCTCCTGCTGGCTTAAAGCTACAATTCATCGTCTTCCTGGAGCCGAGGATCAGACCTACACCGCCTTTGACCGTGCAGTTAAGCACGCCAACTCTTACGCCAGAAGCAGCGGAGATCGGTCCGACATTCACTGTGGTAGCAAGAACGGCGATGACGGCGAATGCAGTGGCTTTCAAAGGAAGGGACATTTTGATCGAGTCTCCTTGAGATATGTGACTGCCCACTCTCCGCAGGATCCAATATTCGTGCCACCGGAACTGCTGACCTATTGGACCCGGCGCATGATAGCTCCGAACAATCCGCAGGGAAACGTCTTGGCTCCACCCTACAGGAAGCTGGCCGCATCGGGAGGCTGTTCTGGAAGCAGCCCACCGCCTGGGATGCCTCCTAAGCCTTCGGCCATACCTCTGGCAGCCGCGCCATCATCGAGGCGATTTTGCGCCTCCGCCGGCGACAGATGGTCCAGGCGCATCATTTGCTCTTCGCGAGCGTAGATGTAGGCGAGCCGGAAGCCGTTGGCGTCGTTCACGGCAAGCCGCCTCAATTCACGACGCGCCATGGTGGCGGGAACTTGCGACTGCTAGTCAGGGCGCCGCCAATCGTCGAGCGGGTTCGGAAGCCGGGAGGTCACCAAATCCGCCTCCGCGCCGAGCTCAAGGCCGGCGATCCAGCTAGCTAGGCTTGTCAGGCGACTTCCCGCGCATCTTGTTCACGGTTTTGAAGGTTCGCTCTGCGAATTGGCTTATGAGCCGGAAAATATCGTCGTCATTGAGAATGATCTGGCGATGGCAGTGGGGGCAGTTTGGGTTGTACCTAGCCTGAAGCCGTCGCGGCGTCTCTATGATTTGCTTGGCGCAATCCGCGTGCGGGCAGGCAAACTCGATAGGTGTATCTCGGTCTAGCCAGTGGCGCGGTTTCTTGGCCACGGGGCTGCCCTCGATGTTGTGAACGCGCCACGGCGTCGGGAATTTGCGCTCGGTCTTAGCCAGGTCGCCGCCAGTTATCAGTCGCTGCGTCGCGAACCTCGAGCATCACGCGCCGGCATTCTTCTCGACCTCGGCTGCAGCGCATTTAATTCGTGCCTTGATATCGCCGGCGACCTGCCAGCGCGCGATTTTCACACTTTGGGCAGAGCAGCGACATGTTGCAAAGCGCCGTCACACAGCCGACGATGGTCGCGCTCGCCGAGCATGGCCGCGTCAACCATATACGTGGCAAGAGCCTCGCGGGCCGTCTCCGTCGCATTGGCAGCAATATCGTCTTGGACAGACTTCCAAGCCTCTTCAAAGGCCTCGACTAAAAGTCGAATGGTGCTGACGTCAAAGGGACCTCGGTGGCGGGCGAGATAATCCCTCATGCCGGTCTCCCTAACTCTCGGGCAGGAGCTCGGACATCTCTCAGTCAACGGAGTGCCATACAGGGCCGGTGATTAATCGACACTGAGCCCAAACGCCCAATTCGCCTAATTAAATTGTCATCTCAATAACGGAGGCGGCAACTTGCGACCGCCGCTAGTCAGGGCGCCGCCAATTATAAGTAGCCGCGTCGCGGACCTCGAGCATCACGCCACCGCTTGAACTAACTGAGAGCGAGCCGATGGGAGGGCGCGGGAAGGCGCGGACAGTCCCACCGGCTCTAACCACGCACCTGGCGGATTGCCGTGGCTGGCTCTCGAGATACCACAGGCCAGCCCGCTGTCATCCTGCCGCAACAACCGGCTGCGATGATCAAAACTCTCCCAAGACTGGCTGGCCCTGTGTGTGTGACTTTGCGCACCGCCGGCATGCTTTGACTGTGAAAAAAACCTGTAACCCGGTGGTTTTACGCTGGTCCTATCACCAAGGTTGCGGCGCATGGCCATCGAGCCAGCAGTCCTGAGGCGCCAGCGACCGCAAGCGAAATGAAACCAAGCAACAATGCACGAACAGAACGTCGGCGGTGAATAATCAGGTCGTTCCCGTTAGGCGGGTGTTGCCAGTTCGCGGCCATCTTGAGACCAAGCCAGACTAGAGCGCCCGCCGCGGCTTCCTTCGGTGCGAGATAAAAAGCTGGGGCAAATACGAGACGTTCAACGACCCCCAACAGCCAGTCTTGCACGCCCTTCACGGCTTCGTGGGGATCACAGGGGATGTACTTAAGCCACCGCCGATCGACTAGTTCGACAATTGCCCACCCAACTCCAGCAGCGACGGTGGCCACGGCCAACGCCACTAGTGGCGCCCATGGTTTCAAGTTGATGCAGATTACGTCACTGACCATGGCTTGCCCGCTCCACTACTCCAACTAGAACTCAAGCGGCCGGGCGGCGCCAATTGTCAGTCGCTGCGCGCAACGTCAGCAGTCGATTTGGGACTTACTGGTTTCCGCTATCCAGCGGCGCATCAGGATTGCCGACTCGCTAGCATGGGCCGTCTTCGAAGCTTCCATGCGACTGGCAGCGGCCTCGAACATGGCGCTCACGTCAGATTGGTAAATGGTGCCTTTGGCAACGAGGGTCTGCAATAATTCTTCGACCAGCGCGTAGCCAATATTCGCAGCGGACTTGGTTCCGGGAAACTCTTTAGCCATTTTGGCGTCCTTCTTTTGCGAGCGCTATCCAGGGCGCCGCCAGTTGTAGACTCCGCGTCGCGCACTTCGATCATCACGCTGTACGTCTTTGAAACTTCTTTGGCGGCGCGTTTCATGGCGCTCTCACCCTTGGCTTGGATCGTGCCGATGAACTTTGCGGCCATGCGGCGACGGTGCCGGCCATTGTGTAGACGTTGTAGGTTTTCATTGACGCAACTCACCCTGACGGCGGGCAAGATATGACAGGTGCAGCACGCTGTCAGCACAACGTGAAACATCGCAGACACTCGTGTGGTCAAACTAACAACTAAGGGCGGTTCTTTCGAGCCGTCCTTAGCTTCGGCCACTGGCAACTGCGCGATCAACAAGGCGAGCTTCCGCGCCTCTGCTGGTGATAGATGGTCCGCTCGCATCATTTCATCTTCGCGGGAGTAGACGTAGGCTAGGCGAAAGCCACTGGCGTTGACAATGACGAAGCCGCCGGTGATGGCCTCGACGCGCCATGGTGGTGGAAACTTGCGCGCCGCGCTCATACCCTCAGCGAGGTCGTGGCGAGCGATACGCCAGCGAGGTGTTTCAGAGCGCCGTCGCATAGCTGGCGATGGTTGCGCTCGCCAAGCAGGGCGGCTTCCAGGATATACTTGGCAAGAGCCTCGCGAGCCGCTTCCGTCGCACCGGCACCGCCGTTGTCTTGGACAGACTTCCAAGCCTCGTCGAAGGCGTCGATTAAAATTCGAGTGGTGTTGACATTAAAGACGCCTCGGTAGCGGGCGTCGAGATAGGATCTCATGCCGACCTCCCTAACTCTACGGGCGGGAGCGCGGATATCCCTCAGTTAAGCGGGATGCCCACACGGCCGATGATAATCGACTCTGCGTCTAAAAGGACGGATCACCTAATGAAAATCTCGGCACATCGGTGCAGCCGCCTGCGCAAGCGGAGGTCACCAAAAAAAAGCCTAACGCCACCCTTCAATAATCGTCCATCTTCCCGGCCCCACGAAGAACATCTCGCCCTTGAGGATGTTGTAGAGCTGTGGCAACTCGTCGAGCCGCGTGCGCCGCAAGAGCCGCCCGATTTTCGACAGGCGAACATTATCCACCTCGCGTTGACCCACATGGTGCGCGCCGGCCATGGTACGAAACTTGTAGAGCTTGAATGGCCGGCCTCGCATACCAGGCCGCTGCTGCCAGAATGTCAGCGGCGGTCCGACATCGATCGCCACCAGCACGGCGACAATTACGATCAACGGCGCCAGCCCCACAATCAGAACGAGTGCGGTGATGATATCCAGGGCCCGTTCGACGCGCCAATACGGCCGTCGCGCACGGGCATCCCAAGGTCTTGACATCTGTGGTCGTCCCCTCAACGCATAACGCTTCACCACCCGTCATCGGGTTGGTGGCGGTAGTAGGTTTGTCGGGGCCCCGTCCAAGGATGCGCCTGGTGGGTTCGAATTCCACTATCCCACTTGTAAATATACGCGTTACACGATCCAACGCCACTACAATAGTGACGCCTATGGCGAGGAAACGTCCGTCTAAAGACGATTTTCGTTGAAGTGTTGCAAAATTGTCCGCTACGATATTCTGCGTTGGGCTGGCCACTAGAAGCTGTATTGGCGACGTACGTTCTGAACCAGCCGCGACGTGGGGAAGGTCCAAATCCGAGCCCTACGCCCCGCTGGGGAGGGGTGAACTCCCGTGGCCGGTGGTCCCGAGGGGGCCGGTCTCGGTGCGAGAAGCAGGGTTGACGCGGGCCTCTATGTAGAAATCCGCAGGGCTGCGGCCCTGTATCCTGGCGGCCCTCCTCCCGGGCCGCTCTTGTTTTGTTGATCTGCCTGCCCCGCCGGCTGACGAACACCCTTTATGTTTCGCTCCCCCTCTTTCTTCTGGCGATGATGGTGGTCGGCGGTCTTGGGCGAACCTGGGGGCCACTCCTCGGCGCGCTTCCTCCCCATGAAGCCAAAGCGAACTGACGAGCTGCTCAGTGAGCGCAGCGTTCAACGTGTCGTCGTTTGCCCCTGCAAGCCGTTTCAGCCGCCCTGGTTCTGCGTCCGGCGGCGAAATATCCTGAGGCGCGGGAAACCTTCAAGAAGTTGGCGCTCGGTTATGAGAACTGGCAGCTCAGGCGGAAGAGCAGCCAGCGCCAAATAACATCGAAACGGCGAAAGAAAGACTGAACGAGTTTACAGTTCGGATTCCGATGGCGCCGTGACGCTCGGCCGAGCAAGTTACGGTAGGTTTCGTTCCAGTCAGTGAGCATCCCCATGCCGGCCCTTGGCCAAGTCTACTGGCGCGGTTACCTGCGCCTCCAGCTCGTTTCGATCAGCGTCAACGTCTACACCGCGACCGAGAGCAAGAGCGAGATCACCTTCAACCAGATCCACGAGCATTCAGGCAAGCGCTACCAGAAGGTGGTACCGGGCATCGGCGAGATCGATGGAGCCGACATCGTGAAGGGCTACCAAGATTGCGCAGATCACCACGCACGGCCGCGAGCACCTGGTCGCGATCGCACCGCTCAACGGCGGCCTGGTCATGGATATCATCCGCTATGCCGATGAGCTTCGGCCTGCGGCGCCCTACTTCCAAGGGCTCGACAAGATACGTACGACGAGGAACTCCTCGACTCGCAACACAGCTCGTCACTCGCCAGGCGAAACCATTCAAGCCGGA
Source organism: uncultured Alphaproteobacteria bacterium (assembly GCA_963780765.1). Lineage (GTDB taxonomy): Bacteria > Pseudomonadota > Alphaproteobacteria > Rhizobiales > Aestuariivirgaceae > CAWHQZ01. Next base: position 597,031 of record CAWADI010000029.1, read on the forward strand.
GGAGTACAAGGACAGCTACGCTGTCGAGCTACGCCAGCTCGTTGAGAAGAAGGCGAAAGGCCAGAAGATCGAGATCCCGACCGAGGTGGAGCCCGGCCCGCCAAGGTCGTGAACATCATGGACGCCCTCAAGAGAAGCCTGAAGGAAGCGCCGGCGCCGGCGAAGGTGGCGAAGAAGCGCGCTGTTCGGTGACCCTGTCGGTCAACCCATTTTCATGCGTGTCAGGACTGCCTTGTGATGCTCGATGCTCTCTGCGCGGATTGCCAGTTGTTCGTAAATTAAGGCCAGGTCGATGCAGACCCTTTTGGTCTCACGGTATCTCGCTTGATCCCCAAGTTGCTGGCATTCATCTGCCTTCAGGTGAAAGTGCTGTGACCGGGATAGTACGTGGTCGGCAGGCAACATTTATGATCCCCTCCAAAAGCCGTCCGAATGACCCTAAACGTCTGGCAGAGGGAATTTGTTCCATGACCCTCGAAAGGGCCCCACCAATCGGCGATCTAATGCGCTGACAGTCGTCAATCCGGCTACCGAGCTTGTGAAAAATTCGCCGGAAATGTGCACGTTTCAAAATCGGAACGTGACCAAACTGAAATCGAAGCGAGAACATCGTTCCATTTCTTAACAAGCTCTACTACGGGATTGCTCGAGGCCGGGCATAGATTCCTGGCGATGCTCAGCTGGTACCAGGCTTCCTAAATCACGGCGATATGCTTCTTTGAGCGGAACCTCTGCTTGGCCGAGCGTTAGATCGCATATGGGAGCCGGGGAGAAAGGCGGTAACGCCATGTCCGGTAAGCATTCCCGATTGATCTTTGGGCTGATAATCTGTTGCGTCGTTCTCTCTGAGTATTCCGAGGCGAAGCCTTCCACGGTGGAAAGCTGGGTGCGTGGTCACCAGGAACACCGTGTGAACAGATTTCAGCACCTTTTGTGCTCTCGGAATGGCATCAAGACACCGGCAGCGGCGGGTTCCCGCCAAATTTTTCCGACGAGCGCTTGAGCCCTGATGAAGTGCCATCGGGCTCCTGGTCTCCAAACGTTGAGTATTGCATGGACTGGCCACCTTGCTGACCCTCGGTTCGTTCGAGTGAGTGCCCGCGAGAATCGCGCCGCTCCATAGGAGGCGCAGTTGTAATTTCCCTGAGGGTTTCGAGAAGTTTCCTGCGCGGAAAGGGCTTGTTGAGAAAGGGGCGGTCGCGGAAATGTTCGGGGATGATGCTCTTAGTGCTGCCCGACATGAACAAGAATGGCGTTCCTGCTTCCGACAATTGCGCCGCTACAGGAAATCCGTTGGCCCCCGCCGTTACATCGAGTGCCGCGCCGCCAAGCGTAGTGAAGGCAGCTGCCGTAAAGTGTCGGGATCGAGTAGTAGGGTCCAGCAACCTCATAACCATGTTCACCGAGGAACATCTGGAGGTCGGCCGCAAGTATGAACTCGTCCTCAACCAGCAAGATGCAGGGCCGGCCCACGGGTTGATGTTCCATCAGTTCCTTTGCGCGTCAGCAATCTCAGCAGCCCCGCGCAGATCCTTTTTCCGAAGCATCATCAGATTAACTCGCGTCCTGAAGCGTGTTGGAACGCACGGGAGCCGCCTGCGTCCCCTGTCGTTCGAATAAGGCGACATGAAGTTCCTTTTGGTCCCACGTACCTCGCTAGATCGGCTCAAGCATTTGAAAGGAATAGGTTACCAGCACTAACTTCCAACACCTTTACACCCGCATTTCAGCGACGGACCACTGCATCGAGGCTTCCTACCAATGGAAGGCCGCCCTGTTGCAGAGCGGCCCTTTTTGCTTTCGCCCGCGTCGGTCAGAGCCTGCGGCGAGCGAAGCGTAGGTGACAGCAGCGGCAGGTAGGAGTGAGGCCTGCATGGGCGACCCATCCGCTACTGGACGCGGCCAGTACGGCCAATGTGTTGCGGTTCGAAATCTTGTGCTGGGCAAAACTTCGGGGACCGCACGGCGCGATGCTCCCGACGCAAAATTCCACAGCGCCGGGTCGAACGTGAAGTCCGAACGGCGTAGTGGCTTTGGAAGCTCGACGTGAACCCGGGACGATCAACAACTTTGTTGCTTCCGGCGGCCAAAGTCCTGAAGCGATTGGAAATCGGGCCGGGACAATTCTCGAATCTTCATCGCAGTGGACGAAGCAATTGGCTTGATAGGGTTACTTATCACCCAAGGCAAATGTGCGAACCTGATACCGGAGCCCTCAGAGACCGCGCTGAACTCAGCGGATAACCGGCCCCGCCCATCCTCAATGAGACAACTTGGTAGAGATGACGTTAGAGATGGGGTTCGGCCGATCAGCG